>JBARXU010000029.1:0-26007 GCA_049647505.1 Mesorhizobium sp. | reverse complement strand
GCGCCGGCCGCACCCGCGCAGCAGCCGCCGCCTGCACAGCAGGTCGCCGTCGGCCAGCGCGCCATATTCTATGAAGAGCGCACAAGCTCGACAGACGGTTCGGCCCAGCAGGGCAACACTGTCTGGTCGATCGTGCAGGAATCTCCCGGTGGCGACCTGCCGCCCGAACCTGCGATCCGCGCCGAGGCGACCATTCCCGGCAAGGATATCCAGCTTCGCATGACGATCCGGCGCAATGCCGATCCGACGCTTCCCGCCAGCCATATCGTCGAGCTGATCTTCCTGACGCCTGAGAATTTCGAGGGCGGCGTGATCGACAACCTGCTGCGCATGACGTTCAAGGAGACCGAGGAGGCGACAGGCAATCCGCTGATCGGTTCGCCCGCCAAGATCGGCGACGGCTTCTTCCTGATCGCTCTGTCTGACGGCAAGCAGGAGATCGAGGCCAATACGCAGCTTCTCCGCCGCATGAAGTGGATCGATATTCCCATCGTCTACCGCTCGGGCCGTCGTGCGCTGATGACGCTGGAGCGCGGCATTCCGGGTGACCGGGCATTTGAAGAGGCGCTGGCCGCCTGGGCCGCCAAGAGCGGGTGAGATCTGCTGAGCGGTGGGCCTGCCCCGGCCGGTTGGCGGATTAGATTTTCGATCTATCCAGATAAAAAAGGCGCGGTCGCCCGCGCCTTTTTCTATTTTCATAATGTCTCGCGACTACATCGCAGCGTGGTTGTCGATGGGCCGAAGCGCCTGCAACTGGCGCTTGGCGGCGGCCTTGACCGCATCCTGCACCTTTTCGAATGCGCGCACCTCGATCTGGCGAACGCGTTCGCGGCTGATGCCGAATTCCTCCGACAGTTCCTCAAGCGTCATCGGGTCGTCGGACAGGCGGCGAGCCTCGAAGATGCGGCGCTCGCGATCGTTCAGGACGTCGAGAGCTTCCGACAGCATGTTGCGGCGGTTCTCCAACTCGTCCTGCTCGACCAGTATGTCTTCCTGGCTTGCCGAATCGTCGACCAGCCAATCCTGCCACTCACCCGATTCGCCTTCCGAGGCGCGGATCGGCGCATTGAGCGAAGCGTCGCCCGAAAGGCGGCGGTTCATCGACACGACTTCCTGTTCGGAGACGTTGAGGCGGGTCGCGATCTCCTTGATCTGGTCGGGCTTCAGGTCGCCGTCGTCGAGTGCCTGGATCTTGCTCTTGACCTTGCGAAGGTTGAAGAACAGCCGCTTCTGGTTGGCGGTCGTTCCCATCTTCACCAGGCTCCAGGAGCGCAGGATATATTCCTGGATCGAGGCCTTGATCCACCACATGGCGTAGGTCGCCAGGCGGAAACCGCGCTCCGGCTCGAATTTCTTGACGGCCTGCATGAGGCCGACATTGCCCTCTGAGATGACTTCGCCGATGGGCAGGCCGTAGCCGCGATAGCCCATCGCGATCTTGGCGACGAGACGCAAATGGCTCGTTACAAGCTTATGGGCCGCCTTGGTGTCGGCGTGCTCCGCATAACGCTTGGCGAGCATGTATTCTTCTTCCGGCTGAAGCATCGGAAAGCGGCGGATCTCTTCGAGATACCGCGAAAGGCCACCTTCTCCGGAAACGATGCTTGGCAATGACTGGGCCATGAACTGCGCCCTCCCTCTCTTGAAATTCCCGCCCCCGATGATCGGCTGGCAGGTGTTGCGGCCGGTACGCACCGCTGACAACTGGCTAATATAGGTACGATTGTGACAATTGCATGGTTTCCGATGGAAACCTACTCACTTTTTTTCACAGGCAATTGAACGGCGCTGAACATGCATGTACGGCGGCTGCGAGTCGGCTCGCAGTCGGTCAAACACAACGTTTCCAGTGTGGAGGTCAGGCCGGCGAGGGCGCTAAACCAGCCTGCTCATGGCTTCGACAAGCTGTGCCATGTCGTCGGGAAGGGGTGCCTCGAACTGCATCACTTCACCGGTAGTGGGATGCGGGAAGGCCAGCAGATAGGCATGGAGCGCCTGGCGACCGAAACCGTCGACGGTGGCGCGGATGTCGTCGGGTAGCTTGTTCGCCTTGGTCTTGAAGGCCGCGCCATAGTCCCGGTCGCCGATCAGCGGATTGCCGATATGGGCCATGTGAACGCGGATCTGGTGGGTGCGGCCGGTCTCAAGCCTGCACTCGACGAGGCTGGCCTGCGGTTCGGGGCCGTATGTCTCCTGCACCTCATAATGCGTCACGGCATGGCGGGCGTCGGGTTGTTCCTCGCGCACGACTGCCTGCTTGAGGCGGTCGCGCGAAGAGCGGCCGAGATAGGTCTCGATGGTGCCAGATTGGCGCGGCGTCCCCCAGACCAGCGCCAGATAGGCGCGTTCCAGATCGCCCGTGCGGCCGTGGTCGGCAAAGGCTTCCGACAGCAGGCGGTGGGCGTTATCGTTCTTGGCGACGACCATGACGCCAGACGTATCCTTGTCGAGCCGGTGGACGATGCCCGGACGCGCGACGCCGCCGATGCCCGACAGGGATGCGCCGCAGTGGCTGATAAGCGCGTTGACCAGCGTTCCGGTGGGGTTTCCGGCACCCGGATGCACGACGAGGCCGGCAGGCTTGTTGACGACGATGACGTCGGCGTCCTCGTAAAGCACGTCGAGCGCTATATCCTCGCCCTGCGGCTCAGGCGGGGCGGGGGGCGGCGCATCGATGACGACCTCCTCGCCGCCTGCAAGCTTCGTCTTGGCCTCGGTGGCGACCTTGCCGTTCACCGTCACGGCACCGGCCTTGATCAGCGCCTGAACCCGGCTGCGCGACAGGTCCGGGCCGGCTGCGGCGGCCAGAAACTGGTCGAGACGCTGACCCGCCGCATTCTCGTCTGCGCGATACGCTTTCAATGTCGGGGCCGCTCCGCTATCAGGACCGCTCATCGGGTGAACACGGAACAGGTCATGGCGGGACGCGCGCAGGATATGGAACAGGACGAAAAGCCGCTCGATCCGGCGGCGGAGCGGCTGCGCCAGCGGCTTGTGCGGTTCCTTGCCATCAATCTCGGCATCCTGTTCTTCGCGGTTCTGGTCGTCATCGGCGCGGTTATCTACCGCGCGGGCTTCTTTGGCAAATCGACACCGGAGGCACCCGTGGCCGAGATTGCGGCAAATGGCGAGATCGCCGTTCCGGCAGGTGCAGACATCCTGTCGCAGAGCCTGTCGGGCGATCGGCTGTCGCTGCATATCCGCCGCGAAGGTGCAGATGCGATCCTGATCTTCGACCTTGGCAGCGGCAGGCAGATCGGCCGCTATGAGGTGAGGCGGTCGCTGCCGTGACGCAAAGGCTGGGTGCCGTCACCTTCCTCGTCCGCGACTATGATGAGGCGATTGGCTGGTTCCAGCAGGCGCTCGACCTTGCGCTGATCGAGGATACGCCGCTTGGCGGCGGCAAGCGCTGGGTGCTGATTGGGACGGACGGCGGATCGCCTCTGTTGCTGGCAAAGGCCGACGGCGCCGAAGAGGAAGCGGCAGTTGGCCGTCAGGCAGGCGGGCGGGTCGCGTTCTTCCTGCACACGGACGACTTTACGGCAGGCCACAAGCGAATGATCGGGGCGGGCGTCGTGTTTCGCGAAGACCCGCGCCACGAAGCCTATGGAACGGTTGCCGTCTTTGAAGACCTTTACGGCAATCCGTGGGACCTGATCGAGCCGAAGTGACGGGCATAACTGCCCGCAAGCCGGCCCAACGCTTGACGCCTCTGCGAATTCCAATTATGGAACGCCAACTTTTCAAGAGGCCGCCTGATCGAGACTGCGCGCCACACCATCTGGTGCGTCTCAATCGCCGTGGCCCGGCAAGAACAACAAAGGCAAGACCATGTCCCGCGAATGTGAACTCACCGGCAAGGGCGTGCAGTACGGCAACAATGTCTCGCACGCCAACAACAAGACCAAGCGTCGGTTCCTGCCGAACCTGGTCAATGTGTCGCTGATCTCCGAAGCCCTGAACCAGACGGTTCGTCTGCGCATCTCCGCCAACGCCCTGCGTTCGGTCGAGCATCGCGGTGGCCTGGACGCGTTTCTGGCAAAGGCCGATACGGCCGAGCTGTCGCAGCGCGCGCGCCTTCTCAAGAAGCAGGTTGCCAAGAAGCTCGCCGAGCAGGCTGCCTGATCCGACATGCTGAAGCGGGGAAACCCGCTTCTCTGGTGCCATAACCCAGGATAAAAAAATGGTTCGCAAGAATTACCTGCCCTTTGTGGCGGCAATGGCGCTTGTCGTCGTGGCCTCGAACGTGCTGGTCCAGTTCCCGGTGCAGGCGACGCTAGGCGGCCTGTCTCTGGCCGATGTGCTGACCTGGGGCGCGTTCACCTATCCGATTGCTTTCCTCGTCACCGACCTTGCCAATCGCCGCCATGGCGCTGCCTTTGCGCGGCGGGTCGTGTTTGTAGGCTTTGCGCTGGCGGTGATCTGCTCGATCGTTGCGCCGCCGCTTCTTTTCCGTCTGGGCCTGCTCGAATTTGAAGCGACCGCCGGGCGGCTGGTACGCATTGCGATTGCATCTGGCGCGGCCTTCCTGACCGCGCAATTGCTCGACGTCACCGTGTTCAACTGGCTGCGCCGTCAGGCCTGGTGGCGTGCGCCGATCTTCGGGACGCTGGCAGGATCGGTCGTCGATACGATGATATTCTTCTCGATCGCCTTTGCCGCGACCTTCGCCTTCATCGGACCGGAGGACGGATTTGCGCTGGAAGCCGCACCTCTGCTCGGCATGTTGCCGATGGAGGCCGCGCGATGGGTTTCCTGGGCGCTTGGCGACCTGACGGTGAAGCTGGCGATTGCGGTGTTTGCGCTGATTCCCTACCGGCTGATCGCGATGCGCTGGAGCCAGCCGAAGACGGCCTGAGCACTATTCCTCAAGCAGGCGGAATTCCAGATAGAGATTGCGCTGCAGGATCGAGTGATTGTCGTCTGACATGACCGAGACGATCAGCGCGCCGTCGTCACGCCGCCAGACGTCCATCGCTTCCATATTGTCGACCTGGTAGAGCATGTTGGCTTCCAGCAGGATCGGTCCATCGGCCAGCGCGCCCTTGCGGATTGCCGCTGCCTCGATGCGGCGCAGGCGCATCGCGACGCCGCGCGACATCGAATAGGCGCGCTCCAGCAGCAGCAGGTCGCCATTGGGCAGGAACGCGCCGTCTGTGACGTCGAACTCGCCCCTGCGCCTGACCTTGAACACGCCCTTGTGCGGGCCGCCCATTATGGCGGCGAAGATATTGCCGTTGGCGTCGAGGCTCTTTTCCGTCACTGCGACAAGCGCGCCCTGATGAGGCCCGGCCGGGTCGGTATAGGCGACCGTCTCGAACCCGCGGTTCTGGCGCAGTTCCCGGCTTGGCACGAGGAAGTCGAGATCGCGCAGCGGTGCGCCCATTGCACCGGGCTCGATGCGATATTGCGAGATGCGGTGGTTTCGCTCGAAGCTGGCGGTTGCCGTGTCTTCCCTGATGGCAAGCCCCTCGGCGTCGGAGTTCCACTTGTCGCCCGTCGCCTTGCCAGAGCGATCGACCATTTCCTGCATGGTGAAATCCGCGATGCCGGACGGTTTGCCTTCGCTGTCGCGCACGAGGCGGCCGAAGAACCAGAAGCCCGTATCTGAGACGCCGATGAAGTCGCTGCCCGGTTTGCGGAATCGCATTGCCGAGAACGAGCCGAAATGGCGGCCGCTCGATGTCATCTCCAGACCGCCGACGAATTCGAGCGGGCCGAATGTCGTTTCGGCCGACGCGAAGCGGAAGCTGGAGATGGCGCGCGCGCGGACCTCCATCGTCTGGACGGTCGCTTGCGGCACGGCGGATGAGGCGATCGCGATCGACAGCAGCGCGAGTGCTACTGCGGCCGGGCGCAGCTTCACGCGACGCGCCTGCGGCTGCCGCGCCTGACGTCGCGCACGCTTTCCTCGGAAAAGAGCGAGGCGAGCTGCTCGGTCATTGCGCCCGCCAGTTCCTCCGCATCGACGATGGTGACGGCGCGGCGGTAGTAGCGCGTTACGTCATGGCCGATGCCGATGGCCAGCAATTCGACGGGCGAGCGATTCTCGATCAGGTCGATGACCGCGCGCAGGTGGCGTTCGAGATAGTTGCCGGGGTTCACCGAAAGCGTCGAATCATCGACGGGTGCGCCGTCGGAGATCATCATCAGAATCTTGCGCTGCTCGGGCCGCGCGATCAGGCGGTTATGCGCCCAGAGCAGCGCCTCGCCGTCGATGTTTTCCTTCAGCAGCCCCTCGCGCATCATCAGGCCGAGGTTGCGGCGCGCGCGTCGCCAGGGCGCGTCGGCGGACTTGTAGATGATGTGGCGCAGGTCGTTGAGGCGGCCCGGCATGGCCGGCTTGCCGTCCTTCAGCCACTTCTCGCGCGCCTGCCCGCCCTTCCACGCCTTGGTGGTGAAGCCGAGGATCTCGACCGAAACGCCGCAGCGTTCGAGCGTGCGGGCCAGAATGTCGGCGCAGGTCGCGGCGACCGTAATCGGGCGGCCGCGCATCGAGCCGGAATTGTCGAGCACCAGCGTGACGACGGTATCGCGGAACTTGGTGTCGCGCTCCTGTTTGAAGGAGAGCGGCTGCATGGGGTCGATGACGACGCGAACGAGGCGCGCGGGGTCGAGGAAGCCTTCCTCGAGGTCAAAGTCCCAGGAGCGGTTCTGCTGCGCCATGAGGCGGCGCTGGAGGCGGTTTGCCAGACGGCCGACGACGCCCTGAAGATTGGCAAGCTGCTTGTCAAGGAAGGCGCGCAGGCGGTCGAGTTCCTCCTCGTCGCATAGTTCGTCAGCGCCGAGCGTCTCGTCGAAGGTGGTGGTGAAGACCTTGTAGTCGAAATCGGGATGCAGGCTGTTCGGCGACGGTTCGGGCCGCCGCGATTCGCCCGGCGTCTCGGTCTCGGTATCCTCGTCGGACTGTTCGTCGGCGGTCGCGTCGGCGGCTTCCATCTCGCCGGCTTCCTGATCCTCGCCCGAGGATTCAGCTTCCTCGGATTCGGACTGTTCGCCAGCCGAATCGTCCTCGCCGCCTTCCTGCGACTGTTCCTCGCCCTGCGGCGGCTCTTCGTCTTCGACGTCCTGCTGCGCTTCGTCCTCGCCAAGCTGCTCGGCCATGTCCATGCGGACCAGCATGTCGCGCACGACGCGGCCAAAGGCGTTCTGGTCGTTCAGTGACTGCTCAAGGCCCGAATAGTCGCCCTTGACCTTGTCGTCGATCCAGTCGCGCCACAGCGACACGACCTTCTCGGCGCTCTTTGGCACCGGGCGGCCGGTCAGTTTCTCGCGCACGATCAGCGCAATCGCTTCCTCGATGGGGGCGTCGGCGCGCTCGGTCACGCCGGCAAGGTTTGCCTTGTGGTAGCGGTCTTCGAGCATGACGGAGAGATTGTCGGCCACGCCCGTCATGGCGCGCGCGCCGATTGCCTCGACACGCGCCTGTTCAACCGCGTCGAAGATGGCGCGGGCCTGCTTGCCGTCAGGCGCAAGGCGGGTGTGGACGGCGGCGTCGTGGCGCGCGCGGCGCAGGGCCATGGAATCACCCAAGCCGCGGGTGATCGAGATGTCGTTCTTCGTCGGCTTGCGCGGCAGTTCCGGCAGGCGCGCACGCGAACCGGCAAGGGCAGGCTTGTCCTTTGCGAAGGCCACTTCGAGCTGTGCATCGCCGGAGATGGCGCGCATGCATACCGAAATCGCGCGCTTGACGAACTCGCCGTCAGCGCCGGGCTTCGACTTATTGCGTGAGTTATCGCCGGGGCCTGCCATTTGTTTCGGCTACTACCCCAGAGCCACGTTGACGGCGCTTTCCTTCAGCTCCTCGCCAAAGGCGCGCTGGTAGAACTCGGCGACGACCGAACGCTCAAGCTCGTCGCACTTGTTCAGGAAGGTCAGCCGGAAGGCCATGCCGACATTGCCGAAGATCTGGGCGTTTTCGGCCCATGTAATGACCGTTCGCGGGCTCATGACGGTCGACAGATCGCCGTTGATGAACGCCTGGCGGGTCATGTCGGCAACGCGCACCATCTTGTTGACGATCTCGCGGCCCTTCTCGTTCTGGAAGTGCTTGGCCTTGGCCAGAACGATGGCGACCTCGTTGTCGTGCGGCAGATAGTTCAGCGTCGTGATGATCGACCAGCGGTCCATCTGCGCCTGATTGATCTGCTGCGTGCCGTGATAGAGGCCGGTCGTGTCGCCGAGGCCAACCGTGTTTGCGGTGGCGAACAGGCGGAAGGCCGGGTGAGGGCGGATGACGCGGCTCTGGTCGAGCAGGGTCAGGCGGCCGGCCGATTCCAGAACGCGCTGGATGACGAACATCACGTCCGGGCGGCCAGCGTCATATTCGTCGAAGACGAGCGCGACATTGTGCTGGTATGCCCAGGGCAGGATGCCGTCCTTGAATTCGGTGACCTGCATGCCGTCGCGCACGACGATCGCGTCCTTGCCGACGAGGTCGATACGGCTGACATGGCTGTCGAGATTGACGCGCACGCACGGCCAGTTGAGGCGGGCGGCGACCTGCTCGATATGCGTCGACTTGCCGGTGCCGTGATAGCCCGAGACGATGACGCGGCGGTTGAAGGCAAAGCCAGCCAGAATGGCGAGCGTCGTCGCCTCGTCGAAGAGGTAGTCCGGGTCGACATCGGGCACGTGCTCGGTCGGGACGGAATAGGCCGGCACGGACATCTTCGATTCGAAGCCGAATGTCTCTTTTACCTTCACCGTCGTGTCGGGAAGATTGGCGATATCGCGGTCGACCTTGTTCATCATGCCTCCAGCGCGCAGCCGATTGGCGGCGCAGCCACAAATGTCTTCTTTTTCGGGCTGCTTCTTAGACCTAACGTGAGCGGGTGAAAACACCCGTCTCGGGAAAGTTGCCCGGCTTCCGGTTCCGGCAGCTTCAGCAGAAGCCGGACTGCTTCAGCAGGCGGTATGCCTGGAGCACGTCCCGAAAGCGATCCTCAGAGCCACGGTTGCCGCCATTGGCATCCGGATGGTGCTGTTTCACAAGCTGTTTATAGCGCGCCTTGATGTCTTCGCTAGTCGCATTCGCAGCAAGGCCAAGCGTTTCGAGCGCCTTGGCCTCAAGCGGGCGGGCCTTGCGCTGGCGCGGTTGCAGGTTTTCGGCCGTGCCCGACTGGCCGAACAGGTTGAACGGGTCGCGAATGCGATTGTAGTAGCCGGCGCGGCCCGACCTCTTCGCCGAAAATTCCGGCTGGGTGCGCGCGCCTGAATTGACGCCCATCTGCCAGGTCGGCCTGTGGCCGGTCAGCGCCTCCTTCTGGAAACGCGCGATATCGGTGTCGCCGAGGCCTGAGAAATAATTGTAGCCCTTGTTGTATTCGCGCACGTGATCGACGCAGAAGCGGAAATATTCACCTTCCTTCATACGTCCGACAGGCGCGCGATGGGTGCCGGCCTCATCGCAGCCGTCCCACTGGCACTTCGGAGCATGCGCCTTGGCTTCGGCCACGGGATCTGGCCGAACCTTTATGCGCTCGAATATTTTCGAATAACTGGACATCGGTATGAGTATGGGCCGTTATCGGTTCGATACAAGAATTGACAATTGCGCCGAAGCGCATCTAACCCGTCTGGGGCTGTTCTTGCCGCTTTCACAGAACAGAAGTCGGGCGCTACAGGATGAACCTATCGCGTAAATCGGGTGTGAAGCTTGCGGCTGATACGTGCCCGATATGGGGAAGGAGTGGCCAAATGTCCATCCAGAAAAGCATCGAAGACAAGCTGCGCGAGGTGTTTTCACCCGAGCGCCTGGAAGTCATCAATGAAAGCCATCTTCACGCCGGACACCACCACGCTGAATCCGGCCATCACACCGAATTCGACGGTTCGGGCGAGACGCATATGCGCATACGCATCGTGTCCGACAAATTTGCGGCGATGAGCCGGATAGAGCGTCATCGCGCCGTAAATGCGCTTCTGGCGGACGAGTTGAAGCGCGGGCTGCACGCGCTCGCCATCGAGCCGAGCGCGCCGGGCGAAAAGACGCGGCGCTAAACCTGTTCGACCAGGGCTGGCGCGCCCTCTGCCAGAATGCACCTGACGCGCGCTGTTCCCGATTCGACAACCGGCGGCGTGATGGCCTTGCATTCGGCAATCGCGACCGGGCAGCGCGGATGGAAATGGCAGCCCGACGGCGGATTGATCGGATTCGGGATTTCGCCAGCGACGCCGATCCTCTGCTTGCCCGTCATGTCGATGTCGGGGACCGCGTCGAGAAGCATGCGCGTATAGGGATGTTGCGGGTTGGCGAACAGATCACGCGAAGGCGCCTCCTCGACCAGACGGCCGAGATAGAGCACGCCGACGCGGTTTGCGACATGTCGCACGACGGCGAGATTGTGGCTGATGAACAGATAGGTGAGGCCAAGCCTCTGTTGCAGGTCGCGCAGCAGGTTGAGCACCTGCGCCTGCACGGAGACATCGAGCGCCGAGGTCGGTTCGTCGCAGACGATGAATTCCGGCTCCGAAGCCAGAGCCCGCGCAATGGCGATGCGCTGTCGCTGGCCGCCGGAAAACTCATGCGGAAACTTCTGGCCGTCGCGCGGGTCAAGACCGACAAGCGCCAGAAGTTCGGCGACGCGGTTCAGGCGCGCGGCCTTGTCGGGGGCGAGATCGAACGCCTTTATGGGTTCGCCAATGATCGAATTGACCCTGAGCCTCGGATTGAGGCTGGCATAGGGATCCTGAAAGATCATCTGGATGCGGCGTCTCATGCGCCGTTCGGCGTCTGCGGATTTCTCTCCCCAGACATCGATGCCGTCGATGCGCACGGAGCCTGCGGACGGCGGCAAGAGGCCGACCGCCATCTTGGCGATGGTGGATTTGCCGGAGCCGGATTCGCCGACAAGCGCATAGGTCTCGCCCTTGCGGATGGTGAAGTCGACGCCGTCGACGGCTGTCAGCGTCACCTTGCCGGAACGTTCGAGCACGCGGTTGAGCCAGGGTTTGGAGAGGTCGAAGACACGGCGCAGACCACGCACCTCGACGAGATCGCTGGTATCGCTCATCGCGCTGCCTCCCTCATTTTGGGAAGCGTCAGGCCCGCGGCGCGAGCGTGTTCGACGACGACTTGCGGCGGTGGGCTGGCGGCACCTGCGTCGTGGAGGAAGCAGGCCGCATTGCTTGCGCCAGCCGGGTAGACCGGTGGGCGCTCGGCGGTGCAGCGGTCGTAAGCGAAGCCGCAGCGCGGGTTGAAGGCGCAACCGGGCGGGATGGCGCCAAGGCGCGGCATCGATCCCCTGATCTGGGCAAGCTTCTCGTCCGGATCGCCGACAAGCGACGGGATCGCCGCCATCAGGCCGCTCGTATAGGGATGCTGAGGATGCTGGACGACATCGCGCACCGGCCCGATCTCGGCCATGCGGCCGGCATAGAGCACGCAGACGCGGTCGGCGGTTTCGGCAATCACGCCCATGTCGTGGGTAATGAGCAGTACCGACGCGCCGCGATCGGCACAGATGCGTTTCAACAGTGCGATGATCTGCGCCTGCACGGAAACATCGAGCGCGGTTGTCGGCTCGTCGGCAATGACGAGCGCGGGATCGGCCGCGAGAGCCAGCGCGATGACGACACGCTGGCGCATGCCGCCCGAGAACTGGTGCGGATAGGAGGAGAGGCGGGCCGATGCGGCGGGAATGCCGACCTCTTCGAGCAATTGCACGGC
Source organism: Mesorhizobium sp. (assembly GCA_049647505.1). GTDB lineage: Bacteria > Pseudomonadota > Alphaproteobacteria > Rhizobiales > Rhizobiaceae > Mesorhizobium_A. The sequence goes on along the minus strand of JBARXU010000029.1, from coordinate 14,336 downwards.
CTTGTCGGTCGCCGCGCGATGCGACATAGGCTCATGGGTCAGGATCGTTTCGGTCAATTGCTCGCCGATCCGGTAGAGCGGATTAAGGCTGGTCAGTGGGTCCTGAAAGATCATGCCGATGCGCTTGCCGCGCACATGGCGCATGCGCTCGGGCGGAAGATTGTCGATGCGCTCGCCGTCGAGCGTGATCTCGCCGCCGGCGATGCGGCCAGGCGGTTCGAGCAGGCCGATGATGGCCGAGCCGGTGATCGACTTGCCGGCGCCCGACTCGCCCACCATGCCGAGCACTTCGCCGGGAGCGATGTCGAATGACAGGTCGTCGATCGCGGTGAGGACCGCGTTGCGTGTCGGGATTTCGACCCGGAGGTTCTTGACTGAAAGGCCTGTCGTCATCGCAATTTCGGATTCAATGCGTCGCGCAGCCAGTCGCCCAGAAGGTTGACCGCTAGCGCGAGGATGGCGAGCGTGATGCCCGGGAAGATCGTGATCCACCATTCGCCCGAGAACAGGAAATCGTTGCCGATGCGGATCAGCGTGCCGAGCGAGGGCTGGGTGGGAGGCACGCCGACGCCGAGGAACGAGAGCGTCGCCTCGGTGATGATGGCGAGCGCCAGATTGATGGTCGCGATGACGAGGACGGGTCCGAGCACATTCGGCAGAACATGCTTGAACATGATGACGATGGGTTTGAGGCCGATGAGCCGCGCGGCCAGCACATATTCCTTGTTCTTTTCGACGAGAACCGAGCCGCGCACCGTGCGCGCATATTGCACCCAGAACGACAGGCCGATGGAGAGGACGAGCACGTAGAAGACGATGCTCTCATAAGAGCGCGGACCGGCCAGCGCCCGCGCAACGCCGTCGATCAGGAGCGCAATGAGGATCGCCGGAAATGTGAGCTGCACGTCGGCGATGCGCATGATGATCGAATCCGTGCGGCCGCCGAAATAGCCGGCGACAAGGCCGAGCGTGATGCCGAGCACCATCGCCAGGATGACGCTCGAAAAACCGACGGCAAGCGAGATGCGCATGCCATGGAGAATGGTCGACAGAAGGTCGCGGCCCTGATCGTCGGTGCCGAGCAGAAAGCGCGGGTCGCCCTGCGCTTCCCATGCAGGCGGCAGGAATGAATCGAGGATGGTGATGTTGGCCGGATCGAACGGATCGTGCGGGGCGATCCACGGCGCAAAGAGCGCGGCCAGAATGAGCGCCAGCGTCACCACGGCCGAGATGATCGTGATCGGAGACCGCGTGAACGAATACCAGATGTCGGAGCCGAATATGCGGGCAGTCAGGCTTTGCGGCACGCTCGTCGCCGCTGACGGCGGGACGGCGGCCTTGGTTTCCTCATTGGTGACGAAGGGCATGGTTCAGGCCCTCCCTTCGCCGATGCGAATGCGCGGATCGACCGCGACATAGAGCAGGTCGACGATGAAGTTGATCATCACGAACAGGAAGGCGATGAGCATCAGATAGGCCGCCATGATCGGGATATCGACGTTCTGCACCGCCTGCAGGAACAGAAGCCCCATGCCGGGCCACTGGAACACGGTTTCGGTGATGATCGAGAAGGCGATGATCGAGCCTAGCTGAAGGCCTGTGATGGTGATGACCGGCACGAGCGTGTTCTTCAGCGCGTGGCCGAAATTGATGGCGCGGCGTGTGAGGCCCCGCGCCCGGGCGAACTTGATGTAATCGGTGCGCAGCACTTCCAGCATCTCGCCGCGCACCAGCCGCATGATCAGCGTCATCTGGAACAGGCCAAGCGTGATCGATGGCAGGATGAGCGAAAGCCAGCCGGATTTGGTCAGGAAGCCGGTGGTCCAGCCACCCAGATTGACCGTTTCACCGCGCCCGAAGGAGGGCAGCCAGCCGAGATTGACCGAGACGACGAAGATCAGAAGGATGCCGATGAGGAAGGTCGGCAAGGAGACGCCGATGAGGCTCACAGCGAGGAAGCCGCGCGCCAGCCAGGAGTTGCGATTGAGGCCGGTATAGATGCCCATCGGCACGCCGACGGCCAGCGCAAATACGGCGGAGATGAAGGCGAGTTCAAGCGTTGCGGGAAGTCGCGACAGGATGAGTGCGCCGACCGGCTGCTTGAACTGGTAGGAAATGCCGAAATCGAACTGCGCGGCGCGCATGACGAAGCGGCCAAGCTGCATCCATGTCGGATCGTTGAGGCCGAGCGCCTGACGAAGCGCCTCGCGCTCTTCCGGCGGCGTATCGACCCCGACCAGCTGGTTCACGGGATCGCCGACATAGCGAAACATCACGAATGAGATCATCGCCACGACAAGCATGACGACTATCGCCTGTAGAAACCGGCGAATGGCGAATGCGATCATGAGATACCCCTCATGCCTGCGGCCCGCGCGCCAGGCGCGGGCCGTGGGTCGTTATTGAAGGGTCAGTTCACCTTGGCCCAGTAGAAGAGCATCTGGTTGTCCGGGCGCTGAACGATGTCGATGTTCTTGCGCTTGCCCCAGACCAGGCTCTGCTGATGCAGCGGGATATGCGAGGTTTCATTGGTCAGGATCGTGTAGGCTTCCTTGATCAACTCGTCGCGCTTGGCGATGTCGGACTCGACCAAGATTTTTGCGGCGAGCGCATCGACGTCCTTGTTGCAATAGCCGCCCAGGTTGAACGGTCCGCCCTTGCCGGTTGCGTCGCGGCAGGTTGCGAGGCTGGTGAACACGTTCCACGAATCCATCGAGCTTGGCGTCCAGCCGAGCAGATAGAAGTCCGTGTCATAACCGCCGGGCGCGAGCACCTTGCCGAAATACTGCGCGCGTGGCTGGGCGTTGAGGTTCACCTTGACGTTGATCCGAGCGAGCATGGAGACAACCGCCTGGCAGATCGCTTCGTCATTGACGTAGCGGTCATTGGGGCAATCCATGCCGACCGTGAAGCCATCCGGATAGCCTGCATCTGCGAGCAGCTTCTTGGCGGCTTCAACGTCATAGGGCCAACGCTTGAACTGGTCCGATCCGGCATATTGTTCCGGTGCGATCAGCAGCGGCACCGGCCTGGCAAGATCGCGCATGACGCGGGTCTTGATCGCCTCGATGTCGATCGCCTGATAGACGGCCTTGCGGACATTGGCGTCGCGGAACGGGTTCTTGCCCTTGACGTCGGATGTCGGCAGTTCATCGCGGATCTGGTTGAAGCCGAGATGGATGACGCGGGTTTCAGGCCCGACCATCGCCACCGTATTTTCATTGCTGTTGACGCGGTTGATGTCCTGCACCGGCACCGGGTCGATCAGGTCGACGTCACCGGACAGCAGGGCTGCAACGCGTGTGCCGTCGGACGCGATCGGCGTATAGATGATCTGGGCGAGGTTGTGCTCAGGCGTGCCCCACCAGTTCGGATTGGGCTTGAACACGGTGCGGACGCCCGGCTCATGGCTTTCGATGATGAAGGCGCCGGTGCCGTTTGCCTTGAAGGCGACAGGGCCGGGATTGGTGTCTTTTGCCGAGATCGGCTTGGTCGCGCCTTCGGCCTCCGACCACTCCTTGTCGAACATGTACCAGCTGTCCCACTCGTAGTGGAGGATCGGGTTCGGCGACTTCAGCCTGACCTCAACGGTGTAGTCGTCGATCTTGACCCATTCGGAATCGGCCGGGATGCGGGTCTTCAGATCGGAGCCGTCGGCGCGTACGCGTTCAGCGGAGAAGAGCACGTCATCGGCGTTGAAATCATTGCCGTTGGCGAACTTGACGCCCTTGCGCAGGTAGAAGCGCCAAGTCAGCGGGTCGATCGTTTCCCAACGTTCGGCAAGCGCGGGGACGATGTTGAGTTCCTTGTCGCGCGTGGTCAGCCCTTCATAGACGTTGGCGAGCATGCCGAGCGAGAAGGTTTCGTTGAGTGTGTAAGGGTCAAGCGCATTCAGGCTGCCCTGAAAGGCAAAGCGCAAGGTCTTGCCGTCCTGTGCATGCGCGCTGAACGCGCCGGCGGCGACCGATGCAGTGAGGATTGCCGCGCCGACCAGCCGGCGGAACGCTCCCGATGCTCCCATTTTCATTTATTGCTCCCAGTTTCTTGTTGTTAGAACCGAAACTGTTGCACATCGAAGATGAGGGGGAAAGCCCTTAAGAGTCCGGCAGGTAGACCAGCGCGACGGCGTGTCTTGAGACAGCTGTATGCGACCCGTCATTGCTGTGACGACAAGCGTCAGAAGACAAGAGGCGCGATGAGCAAGACCAGGACGCCCGAGCGCACGGTTATTGCGCGCGGCCGGTCGCTTCGTTTCTCCACGACCTAGAAGCGATCCCTGACGCCTATCTCGTCGAGATCGAAGCAGGTGGTCTGATAGACCCGGTTGATCCAGTTGCCGAACAGGAGATGGGCGTGCGACCGCCACCTGTTCTGCGGCGGATTGGCCGGGTCGTCGCTCGGGTAATAATTGTGTGGGACCGCGATCTGCGTGCCGGCGGCGACGTCGCGGTCATACTCGTCCTTGAGAGAGGTCGAGTCGTATTCGATGTGGTTGAACATATAGAGGCGGTTGCCCGTGCGCTCCGCCAGAAGGCAGGGGCCGGTGGCCTCGGATTCCATCAGAAGCTCGAGGTCGGGCGCGCGCTGGATGTCTGCCGTCTTCACCTCGGTCCAGCGCGAGACGGGGACCGCGAAGTCATCGGAGAAGCCGGCAAGATAGGGCGAGGCGGGCGCGTTGTTGGAATGGCGGAACACGCCGAACGCCTTCGTCGAAAGCTCGTATTTCGGCACCTTGTGGAAATGCCATGCAGCCGCCATCGCGCCCCAGCAGATGAAGAAGGACGAATGCACATTGGTCTTCGTCCAGTCGAGGATGCGGGTCAGTTCGTCCCAATAGTTGACATCCTCGAACGGCAGAAGCTCGACCGGCGCGCCGGTGATGATGAAGCCGTCGAACTTGCGGTCCTTCACCTCGTCCCACGTCTCGTAGAAGGAGATGAGATGTTCTTCCGACGTGTTCTTGGCCTTGTGGCCGCCGATGCGAACCAAAGACAGTTCGACCTGCAGGGGCGACGCGCCGATGAGGCGCGCGAACTGCGTCTCGGTGCGGACCTTGTTGGGCATGAGGTTGAGCAGGCCGATCTGCAGGGGGCGGATGTCCTGGCGCAGCGCGGTGCGTTCATCCATGACGGAGACGCCTTCGCGGACGAGGACTTCACGGGCGGGGAGCTGATCGGGAATCTTGATAGGCATGACGTCACCAAATAAAAAACCGGCATTGCGAAGCCGCAAAATGCCGGTGGATCGATCTCCCGCGGCCCTTTAGCGACTTGTTTAACGTGGCTGCAAGCCGACCGGCCAAATCACCACGGGACAGGCCCGATATATGCCTCGACGGCTCATCGTGCAAGGGAGCCTGTGGGAGGGGTGGCGCCAACTCTCCCTTTGCGTCCGTATTTGGGCTTTGCTAAACCGCATTTCTTCGCAGGAAAACCCTCAGATGACAGCGTCCAGCCGCCCCCAGCCAAAATCCGGCGTTCTCGATATCGCGGCTTATGTGCCGGGCAAGAGCGCGACGCCTGCCGGCGTCAAGCTGCACAAGCTGTCGTCGAACGAGAACCCGCTCGGGGCTTCGCCAGAGGCGCAGGAAGCTGCGCGCGCGGCGGCGGGCAAGATGGAGTTCTACCCGGACGGATCGGCGCTGCCCCTGCGTCAGGCGATCGGCAAGACCTACGGGCTCAACCCGGACAACATCGTCTGTTCCAACGGGTCGGACGAGATCATCGGCCTGATCGCGCAGACCTATCTGTCGCCCGGCGACGAGGCGATCTTCACCGAGCACGGTTTCCTCGTCTACAAGATCTATACGCAGGCGGCCGGCGGCGTGCCGGTCATGGCGAAGGAAAAGGACGCGCGGGTCGATGTCGACGCCATCCTCGAAAAGGTGACGCCGAAGACGCGCATCGTGTTCCTGGCAAATCCGGCGAACCCGACCGGCACCTATATTCCCTTCGACGAAGTGCGCCGGCTGCATGCCGCGCTGCCGGCGGATGTCATCCTGCTGCTCGATGCGGCCTATGCCGAATATGTGAAGCGCAACGACTACGAAGCGGGCATCGAACTCGTCTCCAGCAACGAGAACGTCGTCATGACGCGCACCTTCTCGAAGGTTCACGGCATGGGCGGCATGCGGCTCGGCTGGTGCTATGCGCCTGCCCATATGGCGGATGCGCTAAATCGCATGCGTGGGCCGTTCAACGTCAATGCGGTGGCGATTGAGGCAGGCACCGCCGCAATCCTCGACCGCGACCATATCGAGGCATCGGTGTCGCACAACGCCAAATGGCTGTCCTGGGTGAGCGAGGAACTGACCAAGCTCGGCCTGAAGGTGACGCCTTCGGTCGGCAACTTCGTTCTGTTCCACTTCCCCGAAGATGAGGCGCACAGCGCGGCAAAGGCGGACGACTATCTGACCGCGCGCGGCTATGTGCTGCGCCGCGTGTCGGCCTATGGCTTTCCCAATGCGTTGCGCATGACGATCGGCACCGAAGAGGCAAATCGCGGCGTGATCGCCGCCCTGAAAGAATTCATGAAATGACTTCGCCCATGTTCGACAAGATCGCGCTGGTCGGCATCGGCCTTATCGGTTCGTCGCTGGCGCGCGTTATCCGCCAGAAAAATCTGGCAGGACATATCTCCATCTCGACACGCAGCCAGTCGACCCTGCGCCGCGCCGAAGAACTGGGCCTTGGCGACAGCTATTCGGCGGATGCGGCGCTGGCGGTGGCCGACGCCGATCTCGTCATCGTCTCCGTACCGGTCGGCTCGTCAGGAGCAGTTGCGGCAGAGATCGCGCCTGCCTTGAAGCGGGGCGCGATCCTGACCGATGTCGGTTCGACCAAGCGCTCCGTCATCGCGCAGATGGCGCCGCATGTGCCGGCGGGCGTTCATTTCATTCCCGGCCATCCGCTGGCGGGAACCGAGAAATCCGGTCCCGACTCAGGCTTTGCATCGCTGTTCGAGAACCGCTGGTGCATCTTCACGCCGCTGCCGGATACGGATGCGGACGCGTTGCAGAAACTGTCGGACTTCTGGCGCGCATGTGGCTCCAATGTCGATACGATGGACGCCGATCATCATGATCGCGTGCTGGCCATCGTTTCGCATCTGCCGCACATCATCGCCTACAACATCGTCGGCACGGCGAGCGATCTGGAGGAAGTTTCCGAGGGCGAGGTGATCAAATACGCCGCTTCGGGCTTCCGCGATTTCACGCGACTGGCTGCGTCAGACCCGACCATGTGGCGCGACGTGTGCCTGCACAACAAGGACGCGATCCTCGAAATGCTGGCGCGTTTCTCCGAGGATCTCGCCTATCTCCAGAAGGCGGTTCGCTGGGGCAAGGGTGACGAATTGTTTGATCTGTTCACCCGCACCCGCGCCGTGCGCCGCTCGATCATCGATGCGGGCCAGGAAGTGGATGTGCCGGACTTCGGCCGTCAGGTTGTCGCTCATCCGGAGAAGTGAGCCGAGGGCTAGCGCCCCGTCTTCATCTTCTCCAGCCAGCTTTTGCCCACGCCACGGTCGCGCATGATCGAGAGCGGATCCTGATGGTCGAGGCGAGAACTGAGCCGATAGACTTCGAGCGCTTCCGGCCCCATGTCGCCGCGCTTGTAGAAGAACATTGCGGCTGCATAGCGGGCGCGGCCTGACCACTCCTCGCCAAGCGGCGTATTGATCAGCGCCCAGTTCTCGGCGAGTTCGTCGTCGTCGGCCATCAGAAGTCTGCGGGCGGCGTTGCGGTGCGCCGCGTCAGTTTGACAAAGGGTCGCTCGACGATTTTTGCGCGCTTCATCAGCTTCACATATTGAAGCTCGCGCATCGCATAAATCTCGACCCAGAGGTCGTCCTTGATATCGATGCCGTAAGGCCGTTTCAGGCTGGCGATTGCGATGTTGCGCTTGGCGGTGGGTGACCAGATCGCAGCCGTCACCAGCCCGACCTCGAAGCGCCTGTCGTGATAGACAATCGCGTATTCGGCCGGCACATTGCCTTCGACTTCCAAGCCGACAAGAACGTGGCCGAGCGTATTGTTCGCTCGCGCGCGTTCGATGGCGCGGCGACCGTTGAAATGCGGCTTATCGAGGTCGACCAGCCAGTCGAGGCCGATTTCGTCAGGCATCTGCACACGGTCGGCACGCACCGCATGTTCGGCGGCGATGAAATCCGCGTTGGCGACGATGAACCCGCTTTCGATGCGCGAACGGTTGAGCGCGGCGTAGCCGATGGCGCGGATGCCGAAAATTTCGCCTGCCTTGAACAGCAAATCCCAGAGCTTCAGCGCGTCGCCGGATGCGACGAACAGTTCGTAGCCGAGATCGCCGGTGAAGCCGGTGCGCGATACCGTGACGGGCGTCCTGCCGATGGCAAAGTCGCGTATGTCGAACGGCTTCATCGTCTCGACACCGGCAAAGCCAGCAGCCTTCAAGACGGCGCAGGATGTCGGACCTTGCAGGGCAAGTCCCGCGATATCCTGCGTCTCTTCCGTCACGCTGACGTCAAAGCCGATGGTGCTGTCGAGCAGCCATGGCAGGTGCCGCTCCTGACAGCACAGCCGGAAGCGGTTAGCGGACAGGCGGAACAAAGTGCCGTCATCGAGCACATGGCCTTCGTCGTCGCACCATGCCGTGTAGTGGACGCGTCCGGGTTTCAGCTTGGCGACATTGCGCACGGTGAGACGATTGCAGAAGGCCTCGGCATCAGGGCCCTCAATCCGATATTTGACCATCGGCGAAATGTCGAAGACGGCGGCCTGCGAACGGATCGCGAAATATTCGATCTCCTCGTCCCAGAGCGAATGGGGGGCCTTGTAGCCGGCCCAGGAATACCAGTCGTTCTGCTGAGAGAGAGCGGCAAGACGAGGATGGAACGGGGTTTCCAGCCGCAGTTGCTCGATATGCGACTGCGCCGCGCGGCGGGCCAATGCGATCGACTTTGCCATCAGCGCCTCACTTTCAGAATGGCGCGCGCAGCGTTCAGCCCCGGCACGCCCGAAATGCCGCCGCCGGGATGCGAACCGGCGGAAGCGAGCCACAGGCCATCAACCGGCGTCTGATACCGCTCCGCGCCGAAGAACGGTCGATTGACCAGCATCTGGTCGACCTGAAGCTCGCCGTGATGCCAATGGCCGCCGGGCATCAGGTAGCGCGCCTCGATATCTGCGGGCGTCAGCAATTCGGCATGGATCACCTTGCCGCCAATGCCCGGCGCATGCGCTTCCAGCACCGCCATGACCGCCTTGAGGAACTTGGGCTTGCCCTTCGTCCAGCCTTCTTTCAGCGCATAGGGCGCGAACTGGATATTGGCGGACAGGACGCATTTTCCGGCAGGTGCAAGCGATGGATCGGAGACGCTCGACAGGATGATTTCCATCGCCGGCGCGGTTGAGAACTCGCCATATTTGGACGGGTTGAAGGCCAGTTCGACATAGTCGGACGAGGGGGCGATGACGAGCCTGCCCGCAATCGCGTCGGCGGGCAGGCCGGTAAATTCCGGCAATCCGTCCAGCGCCAGATGAAGCTTGGCGACATCACCCTTCATGCGGATGTTGCCGGCCTTGCGAACGATGCCGGTGTCGATAGAGCGCGGGCCAACAAGCTCGATCATCGTCGTGGCGGGGTTCATTGCCGAGACGACGGTGCCGGCGGTGATGGTGCAGCCGTCGGTTAATCCCACGCCGGTCGCCCGCCCGCCTTCGATCACCACGCGCTGCACGATCGCGCCGGTGCGGATATCGACGCCTGATGCGCGCGCGCTGGCCTCAAGCGCGGCGATGACCGCGCCCATGCCGCCGGCCGGCACGACCTGCGCGCCTGGCTGGCCTGCCACCTCGCCTGTCAGGCGGTAATAGAGGCCAAGCAGCGAGGTTGGCGAGCGCGGGCCGAAATGGCTGCCAAGCGTGGCGTCAAAGGCGAGCAGGCCCTTCAGCCTGTCGTCGGACAGGTGCTCGTCGGCAACGTCGTGGACATTCATCAACATCATGCGCAGGAAGTCGCGCATGTCTTCCTTGCCCAGCCGCCTGACGGCCAGCGCGGCGCTGCCAAAGGAGAGTTTTTCGGCCAGCCCCATGCCGTCAAGGCCGGGCGGCATGCGGGTAAGAAAGGGTTTCAGAACATTCGCATAACGCATGAGCTGCGCGCGCATCGCGGCCCATGCGCGCTTCTCGCTGTCGGGCAGGTCGCCGTCGATCTGTTCGCCCCACCCGCCACGCAGGATCAGCGGTGGCTGTTCCGTTGACAGAAGAGAGGTCGGGGCGATGTTGTCGGCGGCAAGTTTCAGGCCATAGCGCGCCAGATCGAGTGATCCGATCACCTCGGGGTGCAGCCGGTTCAGAATATGCGCCGTCGAGGCGCGGAAGCCAGGATGGAATTCTTCCGTCCGAGCGGGCCCGCCCAAGGCGTTCGACGCCTCAACCAGCGCGACCTTTCGGCCCGCACGGGCAAGAGTCGCCGCCGCGACGATGCCGTTATGGCCGCCGCCAATGACGACAACGTCGAAACGATCATATGACGACTTGCTAGATGACGTCATGGGCGTCACTCATGGCGAGGTTCGGATTGGCGAGGTCGCGCAGCATTTCGGCAGCAGCGTTGCGTCCCGGCGCGCCCATCACGCCGCCGCCGGGATGGGTGGACGAGCCGCACATATAGAGCCCGCCGATCGGCGAGCGGTATTGCGCGTAACCGGGCACCGGCCGGTTGAACAGCAACTGGTCGAAGGTCAGTTCACCCTGGAAGATGTTGCCTTCGGTCAGGCCGACCTCGGCCTCGATCTCGCGTGGTGTTCGCACTTCCATATGGACGATGCGGTCGCGGAAGCCTGGCGAATAGCCAGCGATCTGCGAGATGACCGTTTCGGCGAAAGCATCGCGGTCGGCGTCGGTCCAGTCGCGGCCCTCGATCTTCGGCGGGGCATATTGCACGAAGCAGGACATGAAATGCTTGCCGGGTGGCGCCATTGTCGGGTCGAGCGTGGTCGAGATGACCATGTCGAGGAAGGGATCGCGCGAGAAGCGGCCAGCCTTCCAGTCGTCATAGCCGCGCTCCATGCGCTCGACCGTGTCGGTGAAATGCATGTCGCCCTTGAGGCAGGGAGACGCCTTTGGAAGGGCAGGGAACTCCGGCATGGAATCGAGCGCGATGTTGACCTTGCCCGACGAGCCGCGAATCTTGAAATTCCTGACGCGGCGCAGGAACGGTTCGGGCAGTTCCTTTTCCTCGACAAGCTTCAGGAAGGTGCGCTTCACATCGGCATTCGAGACGATGGATTTGCCCCTGATTTCCTCGCCATCCGAAAGCACCACGCCGGTCGCCTTGCCGCGCTTGACCATGACATGCTCGACGGCAGCACCAGTGCGGATCGTGCCGCCCGACGCGCGGAAGGAATCCGCCAGCGCCTTCGTCACCGCGCCCATGCCGCCGCGCGCATAACCCCAGGCGCCGACCGAGCCGTCGACCTCGCCCATGTAGTGATGCAGCAGCACATAGGCGGTGCCGGGCGACATGGGGCCGAGCGCCGTGCCGATGATGCCGGACAGTGCAAGGTTTGCCTTGATGACGTCCGTCTCGAAATACTCGTCGAGGAAATCCGAGATCGACATGGTCCAGAAGCGCAGCGTCAGCGCCATTTCGGCCGGCGACAGGCCGCCAAATTTCTTGCCAAGAAACAGAAGCTCGCCGATGTCGCGGGGCCTGAGCGATGTCGGATCGGGCGCGGTGCGCATCAGCAGAGGCTGGATGAAGCGGCACTGGCGCGTCACGTCGCGCGCATAACGCTCATAGGCTTCCGCATCGCGCGGCGACCAGCGGGCGTATTCGCGTCGATGGGCGTCGTGGTCGCGATAGGAGGCGAGGTAGTCGCCGTCCTGCGTGAACACCGCGCCGCCTTCATACGGAATGACCTGAAGGCCATGCTTCGGCAGTTCAAGATCGCGCATGATCTCGGGCCGGAACAGCGAGCAGACATATGAACAGTTGGAATAGAGCCAGCCCGGCGTCAATTCACGGCTGGTGGCAGCGCCGCCGATCCAGTCATTCTTTTCCACGACCAGCACGTCGAGGCCCGCACGCTGCAGGTAACAGGCATTGACGAGGCCGTTATGGCCTGCGCCGACGACAATGACATCCCACGTCTTCAATCGTGCCCCTCGGCTCGTCGCTGTGGAAGGTGCCACCTGGTGTGCCATTCTGTCCAGTTATTTTGAATGAACGTTCAACAAGGATTGTTGCAATGGCCGATGAATGGAGTAGGCTCCCGTCAACTGAAGGCGAGTGTCGGATGAGGGCAAAAGGAGACGCAGTTTCAAGTTTTCGCACGACCGACATCCGGTTTGCGCCGGGTACTGTGCGGGCGCGTGCGGCTGTCGCGATAGGAGAGGCGCCAGATGAGGGGAGAGGCCGCAGAAGTCCCTTGACTTGGACGGGCGCACGTCCACCCATCACCGGACCAGATTTCCGGAATGTCGATACATGCTGAAGCCCGCCCAAAACAAGATGCCTGCCGATTCCAAGGACGGAGAACCGGAGAAGAAAGGCCGCAAGGCGTCTAAGGAAACACGCCGCCTGCAACTGATCGAGGCGACGATCGATTCCCTTGCAAAGCGCGGCTATTCGGAGACGACGATGGCCGATGTCGCCGATGGGGCAGGGCTGTCGCGCGGCATCGTCAATTTCCATTTCGAATCCAAGGAAAAGCTGCTCGTCGCGACGCTCAAGCACATGTCGGACGAATATTCCGCGCATTGGCGCGGCGCGCTCGACAAGGCGGGCGAGGATGCCGCGTGGCGGCTGTGGGCGGTGGTTGCTGCGGATTTCGACAGGGCTGTATGCACGCGGCGCAAGCTTGCGGCATGGTGCGCCTTCTGGGGCGAGGCCAAGTCGCGCCCGACCTACCAGGCGCTCTGCGGCGCGCGCGACCGTGCCTATCAGGATGTCTTCGTCGACCTCTGCGGCCAACTGAAGGCGCAGGGCGGCTACGATCTCGACGCGACGACGACGGCGCTCGGCCTTTCGGCCATGCTGGAGGGGCTGTGGCTGCGCCTGATGATGGGCACGGAGGACCTGACGCGCGAAAGCGCCCACAGGGCGGCGGCCGACATGCTGGCCCGCGTCTTCCCGAAACATTTTCCGCGCGAGGGCCTGCGCGTCCAGAAGGCACCATGAAACGAAAACAAGGGGAACGGACATGAATGCAAGGAAAAGCTCCATCGGGATAAGGTTCGCGCTCGCGGCGGCGCTGCTCGGCTCGGCCGCCTCGCTCGCCGTGGCCGAGGACGGCGACCTCGTGGTCTTCGACTGGGCGGGATACGAGGAGCCCGCCTTCCATCCGGACTATGTCGCCAAGCACGGACAGTCGCCGACCTTCACCTTCTTCGGCGACGAGGACGAGGCGTTCGAGAAGCTGCGGGCCGGGTTCCGGGCGGACCTCGCGCATCCCTGCTCGCAGAGCGTGGTGAAGTGGCGCGAGGCCGGCCTGCTGGAGCCGCTCGACACGTCGAAGATCACGGCGTGGAACGACCTCAACCCCTCGATCATGGCGATGAAGAACCTCGCCACCGACGACAGCGGCACGGCGTGGTTCATGCCCTGGGACTGGGGCAACACGCTCCTGACCTACAACAGCGAGAAGGTGGCGGCGGAGGACGTCACGTCGCTGAAGGCGCTGGCCGACCCGAAGTTCAAGGACCGCGTGTCGATCGGCGACAATGTCGACGACGCCTATGCGCTGGCCTCGCTCGTGATCGGGCTGAAGGACTGGACGCAGATGAACGACGAGCAGTTCGCGCAGGCATCCGACTTCCTGCGCGAGGTGCACAAGAACGTGCGGCTCTACTGGACCGACACGACCGAGATCGTGCAGGCACTGTCGGGCGGCGAGGTGGACCTCGCCTGGGCGTGGAACGACGCGGCCGCGCAGTCGGCGCTGGCCGGCGCGCCGATCACCAACACGCGCGAGACCGAGGAAGGCCAGTCGACCTGGGTGTGCGGCTATGTGCGGCTGAAGGATGCGCCGGGCAATGCCGACAAGGCCTATGACTACCTCAACGCGCTGAACACGCCGGACGTGGCGGCCTTCCTGCTGGGCGACTGGGGCTACGGCCATGCCGATGCCAAGAGCATGGCGACGATCGATCCGGATGTGATCGAGGCGCAGGGCTATGCCGACGTGGACAAGTTCGTCGACAAGACGCTGTTTCAGTCGCCGGTGCCGGCCGAGCTGAAGCAGAAGATGATCGAGGAATTCGAGAAGATCAAGGCCGGCTACTGAGCCGGCTAAGTAAGAGGTAACAGGCAAGGAGGCGCATGGTACAGGTCATCGTGGTCGGCGCTGGGTTCTGC
>JBARXU010000028.1:0-62523 GCA_049647505.1 Mesorhizobium sp. | reverse complement strand
CACGCGGCTCTCTTGAATTTGTCCCAACTCGCGTCTCGTAGAAGCGAACTTCTTCGTCGCTGGCAGCGTCGCCGCCGTCGTTGGTGGGGCGTATCTAGGCCCACACTCCAAACGAGTCAACATGGTTCGGGAAGTTTTTTGAATTTTTTGCGACACGTAAGGGAATGCCCGGCGTAAGGCAGAAATTGCTTATCCGGCACATCACCTGACATTGCACAGGCAGTCGCCCGGACAGTCGCATTGAGGCCGCATTCGCCAAACAATGCTTTCGCCCGAAGGTCGGCTGATACGCCCTCACTATAAGACGTGTTTGCGCCTTCACTATGTAAGTGGCCCTGCTTCGTTGACTTGATGGTCGGTGGCAGGCAATTTCCGGGATCAGAAAAGCGAACGGCTTCGCATGTGGGGACAAACCTTCCTAAGCCATGCATGATTTAGCGGAGAGAATGACGGCGCTCGGCAACGAGCCGCCTCTGATCGCGGACGGTCGTGGCGGCGCGCCAGACCGCCGCGAGGTTTCCGCGCGCTGGCTCACCGGCACATTCCTTACCGGCCTCACCTCGTCCGTCCTCATGGGGGTTGCCCTGTTTGCGGCGCTCGATGGGCGCGAGCAGCTCGCCACTCCGCCCGAGATCGCTTCGATCGAGGTCGCTCCCAATGGCGGGGATTCCGGCGAAGCCGCAAAGACGACGCGGCTGGCCCAGCCGCGCGCGACGCCCAAGGCTCGCGATCGCCGGCGCATGGACGTATCCATGATGAGCCGCGTCGGCGACCGGGACGTGGTGCGCACGCAACCTTTCGTCGAAGTGAAGATGGCCCTGGCCGACGGCCACACCACCAACCGCCCCTACCCGCCTTTCGATCCGCTCGATGTCTTTGCCGAAGACGGCGCGACCGCGTCGGCTGCGCCTGCAGCGGATGCCGGCGTCATCTACGGCACCAAGGTCGAGAGCGAGATCAGCCTCCAGACGATCGATTTTCCTGTCGAGACCGCCACTTTCGACGAATCCGGCACGCTCACCGCCACCGAGATCGAGGAAGTCGTCCGCGCTGCGGGCGTGGATCTGGGTGAAGGTGCGGTCCAGGTCGCCGCCCTCCACTATGTCGACCCGCAACGTTTCGGCCAGTCGCCGGGCGATGCGCCGCTGTCTCCCTCCTTCGCCCGCGTCATTCCGGAGAATGTCTCGACGGCCACGCGAGCGTCCTTCGACATATCGCTCGGTTTTTCGGAGGACTTCATTCCGGTCCGCAACGAAAAGAAGATCACCACGATTTTTGAAGAGGCCGGTTATGACCGCGCCATGTCACGCGGCATGGCGGATTCGCTCGAAGCGCTGCTGCGATCGCCCAACCTTCGCGCCGGCAGCGTGCTTCGTGTCGGCATCGAATCGACCCCCACGATCAACCGCATCGTCCGCTCGAGCGTCTATGACGGACAGCGTCACGTCGTTTCCGTCGTCCTGGGGGACCGCGACCAGTTCGTCCCCGCCCATGAGCCGGAAGAATCTCCCGAGATCGCAGCCGCACTCGACGACACCCCTGCCCTGGTGCGCGCACGCGGCGACCTGCCCACCGTTTATGACGGCATCTATCGCGCGGCCTATTCCTACGGAATGTCGCGCAACATGACGGCGCTGCTCATTCGCCTGCTCGCCGCCGATGTCGACTTCCAGTCCCGCCTCAACCCGGCCGATCGCATCGAGGCCCTGTTCTCGCAGCCCGACGAACAGGATCGCGCATCGGCCGAATCCGAGCTTCTTTACGTGAACGCCAATTTCGGCGGCACCTCACGCACCTTCTACCGCTTCCAGTTCCCTGACGGCACGGTGGACTATTTCGACGCCAATGGCCGTAGTTCCCGCCAGTTCCTGCTGCGCAACCCGGTTCCCAATGGCCGCTTCACCTCTGGCTTCGGCGGCCGCCGCCACCCGGTCCTGGGTTACGTCAAGATGCATACCGGTGTGGACTGGGCGGCACCGCGCGGCACGCCGATCATCGCCGCCGGCAATGGCGTGGTCGAAAAGGCCGGATGGGCCGGCGGTTACGGCCGCCAGACGATCATCCGCCACGCCAACGGCTATGAAAGCTCCTACAACCACCAGAGCGCACTCGCACGAGGCGTGGCCCCCGGCTCGCGAGTTCGTCAGGGCCAGATCATCGGTTATGTCGGCGCAACCGGCCTGGCGACCGGCAACCACCTGCACTACGAATTGATGGTCAACGGCACCAAGGTCGACCCGATGCGCGTGCGCCTGCCCGGCGGCAGGGTCCTGACCGGCGACGATCTCGTCGCGTTCAAGCGGATCAAGGAAGGCATCGATACGCTGATCAAGGACGAGAATGCCGATCCGCAAAAGGTCGCGCAGGCACAGCAGTCGCCATCCAATTGATCTTTGCGGTGTGCGCGAAGCACCCGATTTCCTGAAATACGGCCCGAACCTGAAGACGATAGCCCGGCGGTCAGCCAGCGCCGGGCGCTTGGCGCTATTCCATGAACTCGACAGTCACGCCCTTCTTGACCAGCTTTGCCAGCTCCTTGGCGTCCCAGTTGGTCAGGCGAATGCAGCCATGGCTGTTGGTCTTGCCGATCTTGGACGGATCGGGCGTGCCATGTATGCCGTAGGTGGGCTTGGACAGGGCTATCCACACCGACCCCACCGGCCCGTTGGGACCGGGCGGAATGCGCAATACGCCGTGGTTCTCGCCCTGCTTGAAATTGATCTTCGGATTGTAGGTGTATTCCGGATTGATCGCGACGCGCTCGACCGTGTGCGTGCCGGTCGGCGAAGGCGTGTCGGACGAACCGATGGTGGCCGGATAGGCGACGACCAGACGACCCGATGCGTCATAGGCGCGAACCTGCGTGCGGCCCTTGTCGGCTACGATCCTGGCAACCTGCCGGGTCACGTTCGCCCCCGGATTGGCAACCTTGATCACCGTCCCGCCACGGCTGAAATTCGCACCGGGGTTCAGTTCCTTCAGGTAACCCTCGCTCATGTGGAAGCGTTCGGCCAGCATTTCGAGCGTCGAGGTGTAGCTCATCGCTTCAAGCTGCGCCTTCTCGCCGTAGTCGGCCGGGATCGACGCGACATATGGGCCGGCCGAATCCTCCTGCGTGATCGTGTAATCGACAAAAGGCTGGCCGCCTCGTTCGTCGAGCGCAGCGGTGATTGCCGCGACATCGGTCGTGCGAAGATTGTCGCCGGTCAGTTCATTGTAGGCCGCAAGCGCCTTTTCGACGTTCGATCCCATATGGCCGTCGATAACACCTGGCCCGATACCGGCACGGTCGAGCATGATCTGCAATTCGGCAACCTGCCTGTCGGCCTTGCGGCCAATGGCAGGAACATCGCCCGGATTGGCGGGCGATAACCTCGGTTCCGACGGCTGGCGCGCGGGCGCTGGCTGCGCCGGCGTTGACGGCAACGTTTCGCGTCGCACCTGGCGCTCGGGTTCGACCGGCGCTTCCGGGAAAGCGTCTCGATCCTCGTAATAGGTCTCGTCGTCGCTCGGATAACGCTGATCGCGATAATCCTCATAGGCCGCGCGGCGGTCATAGCGCGCATCGTCATCGTAGAAGTCCCGCTCGACACGCTCGTAACGGCGCACCGCGCCCGTCGCGCGGCGATCGAGCTGGCGCGGACGCTCCACCGACAGGATCTCTCCCGTGCGCGCGTCCGAAATCACCCGGCGGCCGTAATCGTCATAGAAGACCTCGATGTCGCGGTTTTGCGCCTGGGCCGAAGAAATCGGCGCCATGAACGCGGCCAGCGCAAGGAAGGCGACGGAGCCAAAGAGCCTTGTGGTCGAAGTCAGTTGGGCGAACATGCGGTCCTGCTGTGAATATTAACGTCGAGACACAGCCCTGTTAGGGCATCTTGGTCATTTTGCAGGCTGCATGATGAACGGGACATGAAGATGGCGCGGCTGTGGCGGGAATTATTTCCGGTTCGGAAACCATGACGGAGCAAAGACGGGGACAGCGCCCGGTAATGCTTGACCCAGAGCCTTTCACGATCAGATGGAATCGTTCTGCCGGAGGGAATTCGGGACAAGGTCGAGGGGTTCGGCGAAGGACGGGCTGGTGGCCCGGCCAAGTCCGAAACCCGATGGATTTGGGCCGAATTCACCCGGCCCGCAGGGTTTCCCGCTGGCGGGTGCCCACTGCGTCAGGCGGACTTGGCCGGGCCACCAGCCCGTCCTTCACCACCTTTCTGGCGGCTCACCTCGCCATCGGAGAAACAGAACTGTTTCCATCTGATCGTGAACGGCTCTACAATCCCAGCGCCTTCCGCTGCTTGCGAGACAGGCCTGCCGCCATCAGCCGGTGGCTCTCGCGCAAATAATCGCGCAAGGCGTCGTCATCGAGCGTCTCGGGGCCTGTCCGCTGGATCCACTTCATGCCGCGCGAGGCGAGATAGGGTGCGGGCCGGCAGCCCGGCCTGTCCTTCAGCAGGTCGAACGACATGTCGGATGTCTTGAAGGTGATGCCGACCGTCACCCCCTTGTCCCAGCCGGCGATCGCAAAGACCTTGCCCGCGACTTTCCACACATGGCTGCCGCCCCATTGCACGACATGGGATGTGTGCGGCAGCGTCGAGCAGAATGAGTTGTATTCGTCGAGTGTCATGCCTCCACCCTTCAGTTCAACTGCTTCAAAAAAGCAAGGATTGTCCTCGCGCACTTGACTTCCACAGCCATCATGCCAACCTCTAAGTCATGAAATTCGTCGCGCACATGTCATTTTTGACCAAGGTCTACCCCAAAGCGGGACACTGACCCCCGGCCCGGTTGTCGCCCCGGCCGAGGGGTGACGGCCATGATCCCGCTTCGGGATTTTCCGGCCAAGCGACACAACAACCCCGGATTACAAGCCACAGCCGCAGCCATCGCGCGCGGACGATCGAGGAGGCTCACATGGCCGCCAACAAGAAGACCAAGCCCGCAATCGCCCTGAGCCGCGACGATCACGCCCGTCTCTCCGTATTCGCCGGACAGATGGCGGACGGCCCGCTCGCCGACGAACTCTATGCCGAACTCGACCGCGCCCGCATCATCGCGCCCTCGAAGGTGCTGGACACCGTCGTTCGCATGGGATCGACCGTGCGCTATTCGACCGATCTGGGCGAAAACCGTGTCGTGACGCTCGTCTATCCGGGCGAAGCAGACATCGCGCAGGGCAAGATTTCCGTTCTCACGCCTATCGGCGTCGCGCTCATCGGCCTGTCGGAGGGCCAGTCGATCGACTGGACCGCGCGCGACAACCGCACTCATCGCCTGACCATCGATCAGGTGTTGCAGACCGTCGAACCGGACGTAGCGGCGTGAGCGAACCGCTGCTTCGCCGCCTCTATTTCCCCGGAGGATGCATCATCGCAGGCCGCTAGGCCCCTGACCGCAATCGCGGCCAGGGGAACTCCATCGTTTGTTCAGTTGAACCGCACCGGCGACCCGCTCGCCATGTGTCGAAGGAGGCCAGCGATGCCCACCTGCATTCTCACCACCAAGGATGTCACGATCCTCGAAGTCATGTTCGAGCGCCTTCCCGGCGCCGACAGCGATTATGGCCGCCTGCTCAAGCGCAAGCTCGACACGGCGCGCGTCGTTCTGCGTGAAGACGTTCCGGCAAATGTCGCGACGCTCAACAGCCGCGTGTCGTTCTGCATCGATCACACCGCGACCGACAGCCGCGTCATTTCGCAGGACCAGATGAATTCGCCGATCGGGAGTTTCCTGGCGATCACGACGCTGCGCGGCCTGGCTTTGCTGGGCTTGAGCGTCGGCCAGACATTTTTGATGACGACGGACAGCGGCAGGGATCACGCGATCGAGTTGACGGCCGTGCTGCACCAGCCCGAGGCTGCCCGCCGGAAAAAGCCACCCATGGGTGAAACGCACACCCGTCCACCGCCTTTCCTGCGCCTCGTCGTCGGCGGCAGGGAGCCTGTTCGGGAACAGATCAGTCTGGTGGATTTCGACGACGATCCGGGTCCAGCAGCCGCGTGACCCGGCAAATTTTCGGCCGCGTCATCGCGAGCAACCCGTCGGCAACAAAAAGGGGCAGGTTTCCCCGCCCCTCTCGTCACTGATATCGGCCGGCTCAGGCCGCCTTGTCTTTCCTGGCCGCGCCGCCATTCGACCCGGCGTCTGAGGCAACAGTCCCGCCACCGGGCCGAGGCGTAAAGTTCAGCCGGTCCGACCCTGCGGTGATGATCACAGACGAGCCGTCGAGAATGTCGCCGAGCAGGATCTTCTCCGCCAGCGGGTCCTGCAACTCCTTCTGCATCACCCGCTTCAGCGGCCGCGCGCCGTAGGCAGGGTCGTAACCCTTCTCGGCCAGCCAGTTCACCGCGGCCTCGTCCAGATCGAGCACGATCTTGCGATCTGCCAGAAGCTTCTCAAGCCGCCCGAGCTGGATTTCGACGATCTTGCCCATGTCCTGCCTGCGCAGGCGGTGGAACAGGATGATCTCGTCGATACGGTTGAGGAATTCAGGCCGGAAGTGCCCGCGCACCACACCCATCACATCGTCGCGCACCGCATCGACATCCTCGCCCTCCTGCAGGTTGACGAGATACTCGGACCCCAGGTTCGACGTCATGATGATCAGCGTATTGCGGAAGTCGACCGTGCGCCCCTGCCCGTCGGTCAGGCGGCCGTCGTCCAGCACCTGCAACAGAACGTTGAACACGTCCGGATGCGCCTTCTCGATCTCGTCGAAAAGCACGACCTGATAGGGTCTGCGCCTGACAGCTTCGGTCAGCGCGCCGCCTTCCTCATAGCCGACATAGCCGGGAGGTGCGCCGATCAGCCGGGCGACAGAGTGCTTCTCCATGAATTCGCTCATGTCGATGCGCACGATCGCGCTGTCATCGTCGAACAGGAAACCGGCCAGCGCTTTGGTCAGTTCGGTCTTGCCGACGCCCGTTGGCCCGAGGAACATGAACGAGCCGAGCGGCCGGTTCGGGTCCTGCAGGCCGGCGCGCGCACGGCGAACCGCCTTCGACACGGCCTGAACCGCCTCGCCCTGGCCGACCACGCGCTTGCCGATCTCGTCTTCCATCTTCAGAAGCTTGTCGCGCTCGCCTTCGAGCATCTTGTCGACGGGAATGCCGGTCCAGCGCGACACGATATGCGCCACGTGGTCAGGCGTTACTTCCTCCTCGACCATGTTGCCGCGGGTCTCGCTCGATTCAGCCTCGACCAGCTTCTTTTCGAGTTCGGGGATCCTGCCATAGGCAAGCTCGCCCGCCCGCTGGAACTCGCCCTTGCGCTGCGCGATGGCGAGTTCGTTACGCGCCTCGTCCAACTGCTTCTTCAGCTCAGCGGCCAGACCAAGCTTCTGCTTTTCCGACTGCCATTTGGCGGTCAGTTCGGTCGACTCTTCCTCAAGCCCGCTCAGTTCCTTCTCAAGCCGAACGAGCCGGTCTTTCGAAGCCTCGTCCTTCTCAACCTTCAGCGCTTCGCGCTCGATCTTCAACTGCATGATGCGACGGTCGATCTCGTCGAGCGCCTCGGGCTTGGAATCGACCTGCATGCGAAGCCGCGAAGCCGCCTCGTCGACAAGGTCGATCGCCTTGTCGGGCAGGAAGCGATCGGTGATGTAGCGATTGGACAGCGTTGCAGCCGAAACGAGCGCCGAATCGGTGATGCGCACCTTGTGGTGCTGCTCGTATTTTTCCTTGATGCCGCGCAGGATCGAGATCGTGTCCTCGACCGTCGGCTCATCGACGAACACCGCCTGGAAGCGGCGGGCAAGTGCGGCGTCCTTCTCGATATATTTCCGGTATTCGTCGAGCGTGGTCGCGCCGACGCAATGCAGTTCGCCGCGCGCAAGCGCAGGCTTGAGCAGGTTGGACGCATCCATCGCGCCATCCGCCTTGCCGGCGCCGACCAGCGTGTGCATCTCGTCGATGAACATGATGATGCCGCCATTCGACGAGGTGACCTCGTTGAGCACGGCCTTCAGCCGCTCCTCGAACTCGCCGCGATACTTCGCGCCCGCAATCAGCGCGCCCATGTCGAGCGCCATCAACTGCTTGTCCTTCAGCGATTCCGGCACGTCGCCATTGACGATGCGCAGCGCAAGACCTTCGGCAATCGCCGTCTTGCCGACGCCGGGTTCGCCGATCAGCACAGGGTTGTTCTTGGTGCGGCGCGACAGCACCTGGATCGTGCGGCGAATTTCGTCATCGCGGCCGATCACAGGGTCGAGCTTGCCGGCGCGCGCGTCAGCCGTCAGGTCGCGCGAATATTTCTTGAGCGCATCATAGCCCTGTTCGGCGGAAGCCGAATCTGCCGTACGTCCCTTGCGGATGTCGTTGATTGCCGCATTGAGAGCCTGCGCGCTGAGACCGGCCTTGGTCAGGATGTCGGCGGTCTTGGCGCTCTTCTCCATGACGAGGGCCTGCAAAAGGCGCTCGACGGTGACGAAGCTGTCTCCCGATTTCGTCGCCAGTTCCTCGGCGGTCGAAAAGACCTTGGCCAGCGGCTGCGCCAGATAGAGCTGGCCATTGCCGCCTTCCACCTTGGGAAGCTGGTTCAGCGCCGATTCGACGCCGAGAAGTGCGGCCTTGGCGTCGCCGCCCGCACGCTGGATAAGCGATGCCGCAAGGCCTTCCGGATCGTCGATCAGGACCTTGAGCAGATGTTCTGGCGTGAACTGCTGATTGTTGCGCGACAGCGCAAGGGTCTGCGCGGACTGGATGAAGCCCCGCACACGCTCGGAGTATTTCTCAATATTCATATCTGTCTCCCTTCCCTCCCCGTCCCTGAAGCGGCAACGGCTTGGTGCTGAAAGTAGCCCGCCATGTGCGGCCGGGCCCTGTCACGCAATATGGGTGCTCTTCGCTGGCGCTCAAGATAGCTGAGCGGTCGCGGGCCAGCATATTTTGCGTGACACGCCCCATAAAGCAAAACCGGCGAAGCAATGCTCCGCCGGTCAGATAGTCAGATTGGTCGTCCGATCGCCTATTCGGCGTCGACCGGCTGCGGTTCGTCGCCGCTTTCAGCGGCCACCGGTGCGGCCTGCTTGGAACGCGATGACGTGACAAAAGCCGGCAGGCTGTCTTCTGCGCCATCGGCATCCGCCGACGGAGCTTCGCCCTCGCCATTTGCGCCTTCGCCGTCGGCACGGCGGCCACGGCGACGGCGCGGGCGGCGTGGTGCGCCATCTTCGCCATTCTGGCCGTTGGCCTGATTGCCGTTCAACGGACGCTCTTCGCGTGGCTGTTCGTCGCCATTGGCCTCTTCGCTGAGCGCGACCTCCGCAGGAATTCCTTCGATCACGGGCTGAGCGCCCAGACCGTCATTGACCTGACGCTGATCGAAATTCGGCTGCCCTTCGCCTTCTTCGTCCTCGTCCATGTCGTCGCGATTGTCGCGCGGAACCTGAACCGGCATCTGCGCCTGTGCAGCCGCGATGATGCGATTGTAGTGCTCTGCATGCTGGAGATAGTTCTCGGCCATGACGCGGTCGCCGGACCCTTGGGCGTCGCGGGCGAGCTGCATGTATTTTTCGGCGATCTGATGAGCCGAACCCCTGATCTTCACATCAGGTCCGTTGCTCTCATAGCTGCGCGTAAGCGGGTTCGGCCCCTTGCGGTTCTGATTATTGTTGTTACCGCCGCCGCCGCCGTTATTGTTGTTGCGGCCGCGCATGCGCCGATTTTGCTGTTGTGGCCTCATCAGACTCTCTTGCTTGAGATGGCTGCAGCGGCATTCCGCTCAGGGGATGCAGTCGATCTGCCGCTTTGCTGTAGCGTCCGGACTTCACAAGGGAAGCCGCCGCCAATTGTCCTGTATTGAGTTTCAAACGCCCCGGACGTTCCCCCGCGCGCTTTCGCGTCGCATCTAAGCAGGCAAATCATCTCACGAAGACCGAATTGTCGACGGCGATGCCTGCTTCGTCTGGTCCGGTGCGGGATAGGTAGCGATGTTATTGGCCGCTGCCAAGCTTTTTCTGTGTTTACCTAACGGAAAACAACAGTGCCCGTTCTATGCCGGCCAGATCGCGCGCCGAGGCGACAAAGTCGAAGGAAACGGCATTAAAGATCGCCCGAAGATCATCGCCCTGCCCCATGCCGATCTCCAGCCCGACCAGTCCCCCGTCCGCGAGGTGTGAGCCGGCGTTCTTCGCGATGACTCTGTAGGCGCCAAGCCCGTCGGCTCCGCCATCCAGCGCACGCATCGGATCGAACAGCCGCACTTCGGTCGTCAGCCCGCCGATATCGCCAGACTTGATATAGGGCGGGTTGGACACGATCAGCTCGAACGTGCCCGTCACACCGGCCAGCCAGTCCGAGGTGACAAGCTCGACCCTGTCGCCCAGGCCCAGGGCTTCCGCATTGGCCCGTGCGGTTGCCAGAGCGTCTTCAGATACATCGGTCAGCACGGCGGTCGCACCCGGCACCTCATGCACCAGCGCAAGTCCGATAGCGCCCGTTCCGGTGCCAAGGTCGAGAATGCGGCATCTCCCGCGCTCGGCCATGAACCGGCGCGCCGGTTCAAGCACCAGCTCGACCAGCGCCTCGGTATCGGATCTGGGCTCCAGCGTCTCGGCCGACATCCCAAGGCGAAGCCCGAAGAACTCGCGAGCGCCGATGATGCGATGAACCGTTTCGCCGCCTGTCCGCCGCGAGAGAAGATCGTCGAGACGTGCTGAAATCTCAGCCGAAACAGGCTCCATCGGACGGCAGATAATGTCTTCGAGCGTGTGGCCGGTCACATGCGCCACCAGCAGGCGCGCATCGAGCGCGGCAGTTTCGACGCCCGCATCGGTCAGCCGCTTTCGCGCCAGTCGATAGATCGCCGTAAGCGTCGTCATCTGAAGCGCCCCGGCCTCATCCCGCCACGGCGTCGGCGAGAAGTTTCGACTGATGGTCGGCCGTCAGTGCGTCGATCACGTCCTGCAGGTCGCCGAGCATCACGCGATCGAGCTTGTAGAGCGTCAGGTTGATGCGATGGTCTGTCAGCCGCCCCTGAGGGAAATTATAGGTGCGGATGCGCTCCGACCGGTCGCCCGAGCCGACCTGCAACTTGCGCGATTCCGACCGCTCGGAATCGGCGCGGCTGCGCTGCAGGTCGTAGAGCTTGGCCCGCAATATCTGGAACGCCTTGGCGCGGTTCTGGTGCTGCGAGCGCCCGGATTGCAGCAGTACGATCCCGGTCGGAATGTGCGTAATGCGCACCGAGGAATCGGTCGTGTTGGCGTGCTGGCCGCCGGCGCTCGACGCGCGCAGCGTTTCAAGGCGCACGTCTTCGTTCCTGATTTCGATGTCGACTTCTTCGGCCTCGGGCAGAACCGCAACCGTCGCCGCCGATGTATGGATGCGGCCCTGCGTTTCGGTGTCGGGCACGCGCTGGACGCGATGCACGCCCGATTCGAACTTCAGCGCGGCAAACACGCCCTTGCCCGTCACCGTGGCGATGATTTCCTTGTAGCCGCCCTTTTCGCCGTCCGAGACCGAATCGACCTCGACCTTCCAGTTTCGGCCCGCCGCATAGCGCTCGTACATGCGGAAGAGGTCGCCTGCGAAGAGCGCCGCCTCGTCGCCGCCCGTGCCTGCGCGGATTTCGAGGATGGCGCTGCGTTCGTCGGCGGCATCCTTCGGCAGCAGCAGTATCTGGATATCGTGCTGCAATGCCTCGACCCGTTCACCCACGGCGGGCAGGTCGGCCTCGGCCAGTTCGCGCATCTCCGTATCGGTGCCGGCATCTGCCAGCATCGCTTCGAGGTCGGCCTGCTCGGCCTCTGCCTTGCGCAGTTCGCGCACCTTCAGCGCCATGTCCTGTAGCTCGGCATATTCCGACGACAGCTTCACATAGACATCAGGATCGACACCTGCGGCCATCTGCGCTTCGAGCATCTCGTAGCGTTTGACCACCTGGTCCATGCGGTCGCGGGGAAGGGAAATCATGTCGGGCAAATCCAGTCGAAGACGGGCGCAATACAGGATCGAGCGGACAAGCTCAACGAAGCGATCTGTCGCTCGCTATAATGGAATCGCGCGGTCGTCTGCGAATTTCTGCAGAATGTCGCGCGCCGATGCGCCCACCGCCCGTCCATCGAGCAGCGCGTTCATCGTCGCTTCCAGTTCGATCACCGGCAATTCAGTGAGCATCGCCTTGACCGGGCCGATCGCCGCCGGCGACATCGAGACCGAGCGGAACCCGACGCCGATCAGCGCCATGGCCGAGATCGGGCGGCTCGCCAGTTCCCCGCACAAGGTCACCGGGCAATTGTTGCGCCGCCCTGCCGCCACGATGTCGCGAAGCATCCGCAGGAACGGCACCGACAGCGTATCGAAACGGTTCGACAGGAGCGTGTTGCCCCGGTCGGTCGCCATGAAGAACTGGAACAGGTCGTTTGACCCGACCGAAACGAAATCGACCGACTGCATCAGCTCGTCGAGCTGCCAAAGAAGCGCCGGAACCTCGATCATCGCGCCTAATTTCAGGGTCGTCGGCAAAAGATGCGCATGGCGCGACAGATGCCTGACTTCCGTGTCGATGATCTCGCGCGCCTTGGCGATCTCGCCAAGCTCCGACACCATGGGCAGCATCAGCTTCAGTTCACGGCCGCCGGACGCCTTGAGCAGTGCGCGCACCTGCGTCTTAAGCAGGCCCGGACGGTCGAGCGTCAGGCGGATCGCGCGCCAGCCAAGCGCCGGGTTTTCTTCGGTTCTGGAATTCTTGAAGTAGGGCAGCACCTTGTCGCCGCCGATGTCGATGGACCGGAACGTAACCGGCCTGTTGCCGGCCGCATCCAGCACTGCGCGGTAGAAATTTTCCTGCGCTTCGGCGCGCGGGAAGGCAGACGCCACCATGAACTGCAATTCGGTGCGGAACAGGCCGATGCCCGCCGCACCCGATTCCGCCAGTTGCGGCAGGTCGACCAGCAGGCCCGCATTCATCAGGAGATCGACCGACACGCCGTCCCGGCTCGCGGAAGGCTTGTCGCGCAATTCGCGAAACAGAAGCTGCCGGCGCGCCCTGAACCGCACCTTCTCGGCATAGGCCTTTTCGAGATCGTTTTGCGGCCGCAAGTGAACGCGCCCGACATCGCCGTCGACGATCACCGCATCGCCATTGTCGGACATCGAGACCGCGCCCTTGAGCTGGCCGACGACCGGAATGCCCATGGCGCGCGCGACGATGACCACATGGCTGGTCTGCGCGCCGTCTTCGAGGATCAGCCCGCGCAGCTTGTCGCGCGGATAGTCCAGCAGTTCGGCGGCGCCCATCGTGCGCGCCACCACGATCGCGTCCTTGGGCAGGGTTTCGGCCACATCGTCGGCACTGCGGCCGAGAAGCTGGCGCAGCAGGCGGTTGGCCAGATCGTCGAAATCGCTCATCCGCTCGCGCAGATAGGGATCGGTCATGTTCTGCATGCGCGCGCGCATGTCGCTCTGCACTTTTTCGACCGCCGCTTCCGCGGTCAGGCCGTTGCCGATCGCCTCGTTCAGACGCCTGACCCAGCCCTGGTCATTGGCGAACATGCGATAGGTTTCGAGAACCGCCCGATGCTCCCCCTCGAAGGCGACCTCGCGCCGCGACAGCATGTCGTCGATCGACAGCCTCAGCGAACTCAGCGCCTTTTCGAGGCGCGCTTCTTCCGCCTCGCTGTCCTCGTTGAACAGGTTGGTGACGACGATGCGCGGCTCATGCAGGATCACATGGCCAAGCCCGATGCCGTCATTGAACGACAGGCCGTCGATGCGCACCGGCCGGGTGAGATCGAGTTCCAGTCCCGGCCGCGTCAGACGCACCAGACCGCCCGACGCGATCATCTCCGCGATGACCATCGCGGTCGTTTCCAGCGCCTCGATCTCGTCATCGGCATAATTGCGCATCGTCTTGTTCTGGATGACCAGAACGCCGAGCGTGCGCCCCGCGCGCAGCACCGGCACGCCGAGGAACGAGTGGAACGCATCTTCGCCCACTTCCGGCAGATAGGCGAAGGCCGGGTGCTTCTGCGCGTCCGACAGGTTGAGCGGGCGCGCGCTGGACGCAATCGTGCCGACAAGGCCCTGCCCCAGCTTCAGCGAGGCCAGATGGACGGAATTCGGGTTAAGGCCTTCGGTGGCATAGAGTTCGAGCACGCCATCGGCGCGCAGCACGTAAAGCGAGCACACTTCCGCGACCATGATCGCGGCGATCTCGCGCACGATCTTGTCCAGCCGCTCCTGCGGCTCCAGTTGCATCTGCATCAGTTCCCGGAGGCGCTTCAGCAGATGGCGTGGTCCTACCTTCTTTTCGGGCATGGAGCCCCTCGGAAAGCGTTGCGGGACGGCGTGGATATCCCCGCGCCGCTGTTGTCACGTAACGGGAACTTGACTTAGATTCTACTGTTTATCCAAACCGTAGACCGAGTGCAAAGTCCTGACTGCCAGCTCGGTATAGGGACCGTCGATCAGAATGGAGATCTTGATCTCCGACGTGGTGATGGCGCGGATGTTGATGCCCTTCTCGGCCAGCGCCTTGAATGCGGTCGCCGCGACGCCCGTATGGCTGCGCATTCCGATGCCGATCACCGACACTTTCGACATGCCTTCGTCGCTCTGAACGACGTCGAAGCCGACCGTTTCCTTGACCTTGTTCAGGATGCCGAGCGCCTTCGACAGGTCGCCCTGCGGCACGGTGAAGGTCATGTCGGTGCGCGATCCGTCCTCGGAAATGTTCTGGACGATCATGTCGACATTGATGCCGCCTTCGGCGAGCGGGCCGAAGATACCGCCGGCCACGCCCGGACGGTCGGCCACGCGCCTGAGCGAGATCTGGGCTTCGTCCTTGGCGTAGGCGATACCGGTGACGACTTGCTGTTCCACGATTTCATCCTCGTCGCAAATGAGCGTTCCGGGCGGGTTGAGAAGATCGCCCATGCCCGGAGCATTGGGATCGTCGAATGAAGAGCGCACGAATGTGCGCACCTTGTGCACCATGGCGAGCTCGACCGAGCGCACCTGCAGGACCTTGGCGCCCAGAGACGCCATTTCCAGCATTTCCTCGAAGGAAATCTTGGCGAGGCGCCGCGCCTTCGGCTCCATGCGCGGATCGGTCGTGTAGACGCCGTCGACGTCGGTATAGATGTCGCAGCGATCGGCCTTCACCGCTGCCGCAATTGCCACCGCGGACGTGTCCGACCCGCCGCGCCCGAGCGTCGCGATGCGGTTGTCGGGACCGACGCCCTGGAAACCGGCGACGACGGCAACCTGCCCCTCGCCGAAACGCTTGATCAGGAAGGAGCCGTCAATGTCTTCGATGCGCGCCGCCCCGTGGGCATTGTCGGTCTTGATCGGTATCTGCCAGCCCAGCCACGACCTTGCATTGACGCCGATCGACTGCAGCGCGATTGCCAGAAGCCCGGCCGTCACCTGCTCGCCGGACGCGACCACGGAGTCATATTCGCGTGCATCATAGGATGGCGCGTCCGACCCTGCGACCTTGGGCATGTTCTGCACCCAGCCGACCAGTTCGTTGGTCTTGCCGGACATCGCAGACACGACCACGGCCACCTCATGGCCGGCATCGACCTCACGTTTGACGTGTCGGGCGACGTTATGGATACGGTCTAGATCGGCGACGGAAGTTCCGCCGAACTTCATCACGATGCGCGCCATGGAGCGGAATGCCTTGAAGGTTCGGAAACGAGCCGCCTTGCTTGAGGCTGGGCGGTCGGCTGGCCTCTTAGACAAAAGATAGCCGTGGTGCAAGGCACGGCTTTACCTCCGCCGGATCAGTTCTTGAGCTTGTATCCGGTCTTGAACATCCAGCCCGCAATGGCGAGGCAGACGGCGAGGAAACCGAAGGTCATGGCAAGGCTCACCGTCACGCTGACATCGGACTGGCTGATGAAGCTCCAGCGGAAACCCGACACGAGGTAGACCACCGGATTGATCAGCGAAATCGTGCGCCAGAGCGGCGGCAGAACGTCGATCGAGTAGAAGGTGCCGCCGAGGAACGCGAGCGGCATGACGATCAGCATCGGAATGAGCTGCAACTTCTCGAAACCGTCTGCCCAGATGCCGATGATGAAGCCGAAAAGGCTGAACGAGAAGGCTGTCAGCACCAGAAAGAGCAGCATCACCAGCGGATGATCGATCCGCATGTCGGGCACGAAGAACGCCGCCGTGGCCAGGATGATGAGGCCGATAATCACCGATTTCGTCGCGGCCGCACCTACATAGGCGGTGACGATTTCCATATGGGACACCGGCGCCGACAGGATTTCATAGATCGTGCCGGTGAATTTCGGGAAATAGATGCCGAAGGACGCGTTGGAGATCGACAGCGTCAGCAGCGACATCATGATCAGCCCCGGCACGATATAGGCGCCATAGCTGACCCCGCCGATCTGCTGGATCGACCCGCCGATGGCCGCGCCGAACACGACGAAATAGAGCGCGGTCGAAATGACCGGCGACACGATGGACTGGAGGACGGTGCGCAAGGTGCGCGCCATCTCGAAGCGATAGATCGCCCAGATTGCGTTGAAGTTCATCGCTTCCCCTCCACCAGATCGACGAAGATCTGTTCGAGCGTGCTCTGCCTAGTTTCGAGGTCGCGGAATGCGATGCCGGCGGCTGTAAGATCGGACAGAAGAGCGTTGATGCCGGTCCGGTCCGCCTTGGCGTCATAGGTCGAGATCAGCGTGCTCCCATCGGGCGACAGTTCGAGTTGATGGGCCGAAAGCGATGCCGGCACCTCCGTCAGGGGCGCGCGCAACTCTATGAGCAGTTGTTTCTTGCCGAGCTTGCGCATCAGTTCGGCCTTCTCCTCGACCAGCATGATCTCGCCTCTGGAGATGATGCCGACGCGGTCGGCCATTTCCTCGGCCTCCTCGATGTAATGCGTGGTCAGGATGATCGTGACGCCCGTCTCGCGCAGTTCACGCACCATTTTCCACATTTCGCGCCGCAGCTCGACATCGACACCTGCCGTCGGCTCGTCGAGGAAAAGCACCTCAGGTTCGTGCGACAGCGCCTTGGCGATCAGCACGCGCCGCTTCATGCCGCCAGACAGCGCCATGACCTTTTCGTTGCGCTTGTCCCAAAGTGCCAGCGAACGCAGAACCTTCTCGATATGGGCGGGGTCGGGCGACTTGCCGAACAGGCCGCGGCTGAAGGAAACGGTCGCCATCACCGTCTCGAAGGCGTCCATCGACAGTTCCTGCGGCACGAGGCCGATCAGGCTGCGGGTCTTGCGGTAGTCGCGCACGATATCGTGGCCGCCGACCTTGACGGAGCCAGTCCCCGGATTGACCAGCCCGCAGATGATCGAGATGAGCGTCGTCTTGCCCGCGCCATTCGGCCCGAGAAGCGCGAATATCTCGCCCTTCGCCACGTCGAGATTGACGTTTTTCAGCGCCGAGAAGCCGTTGGAATAGGTCTTGGAGAGATTTTCGACCGAGATAACCGGTTGCATGGGAATTCTTTTCTGAAATTTGCCCCGATATAGGCGAAGTTTGGCCGATGCCCACCCCCACCCCTGAAATCTCCTGACAAATCGACGGTCCGCGACGCGCCCTTCCCCTGCGGCTACAAATTGTCTGTCTTGACATTGGGCCTCTGCCGCCCGACTTCATTGCGTCGAAAGGGAGACCGTCTCATGGCCGAAGCGCGGCGCACGACCATCGACGCCGGCGAGATCGAGCGATTTTCCGCGCTCGCCGCCGAATGGTGGAACCCCAACGGCAAATTCAAGCCGTTGCACAAATTCAATCCCGTCCGGCTCGCCTGGATTCGCGATCAGGTCTCGGCCCGTTTTGGCCGCGACCCGCGCGCGCCGCGCCCTTTCGAGGGTCTGCGCATCCTCGATATCGGCTGCGGCGGCGGCCTTCTATGCGAACCAATGGCGCGCCTCGGTGCCGAAGTCGTCGGCGCGGATGCCTCCGAGACCAATATCGAGGTGGCGAAGCTCCATGCCGCCGAGGCAGGCGTCACCGTCGACTACCGAGCCACGACCGCCGAAGACCTCGCCGACGCAGGCGAAAAGTTCGACATTGTCTTGAACATGGAAGTCATCGAGCATGTCTCCGACCCCCCTCTGTTCATGTCGAAATGCGCCGAGATGGTGAAGCCGGACGGCGTGATGTTCGTCGCCACCATCAACCGCACCCTCAAAGCCTTGGGCCTTGCCATCATCGGCGCGGAATATGTGCTGCGCTGGCTGCCGCGCGGCACGCATGAATTCGGCAAGCTTGTGCGTCCCGACGAATTGCAGAAATTCCTGACGGACGCAGGCATGAAGATCGCGGATCGCACAGGCGTCATCTACAATCCGCTGGCCGATCGCTGGCAGAAATCGTCCGACATGGACGTCAACTACATGGTGCTGGCCGAGCGCGCCTAGAACTGCTGTCTTAGCCGCATTTTCCGGGCGCAAAAGTGCTGCACACTTTTGCTGGAAATGCTCAGTTCGCGTCATCCGGCAGGTTGGGGATCGGCAGGAATTCGACGCCGTCCTCAGCCAGGCCCTTGGCCTCATCGAACGTCGCCTCGCCGTAAATGCCGCGCGCTTCGGACTCGCCGAAATGGATCTTGCGCGCTTCCTCGGCGAATTTGTCGCCGACATAATCGGCATTTTCCTTCATCTTTTCCGTCATAGCCCTGATTTCGGCCATCATGCGCTTCTGCTCGGCGTTGGCGGCCAGCGCCATCTTTTCCTTCTTGCGTCCGGTCGAAACGGCAGGCGCCATCAGCGACTTGCCGACCTTTTTCGAGGCACAGACAGGACATTCGACAAGCCCGCGCTTCGACTGGGCGTCGAAGTCGGCATTGTCGCGGAACCAGCCCTCGAATTCGTGGGCCTTGTCGCAATGAAGCGAAAAACGGATCAAGATCTGGCCTTCGCGCGCGCGCCGGGCTTGACCACATCCACGGTAAATTCGCGCGCATTCTTCAGGTTCGGGATCTTCTTGCGCGCCTCGGCAGATGCAGCCGTGTCGATCTCCGCATAGATCACCATCGGATCGGCACCTTCGGCCTCGGCGACGACGCGCCCCCACGGATCGATAACGATCGAGTGGCCGTATGTCTCGCGCCCGTCTTCGTGCAGCCCGCCCTGCGCCGCCGAAATCACCCATGCACCATTCTCGATGGCGCGCGCACGTAACAGCGCATGCCAGTGCGCCTCGCCGGTCTGGCGCGTGAATGCCGCAGGCGTCGTCAGAACCTCAGCGCCTGCAAGTGCCTGCGCGCGGAAAAGCTGCGGAAAGCGCAGATCGTAGCAGACCGCCATGCCAATCTTCGCAAGCGGCGTGTCGGCCACAACGCTCGTCGTACCCGGCTCATAAGTTGCGCTTTCGCGCCAGCTTTCGCCATTGTCGAGGTCGACGTCGAACATGTGAATCTTGTCATAGGTGGCCGCGACCGCGCCGTCCGGACCGACAAGAAACCCGCGGTTTGCAACCTTGCCACCCGGCAGCGCAATGGCAGTCGAGCCGACATGGACCCAGACAACCAGTTCCTTGGCGAGTTCGCGCGCGGTTGTGGCGATCAGGTCCGACGCATCGTCGCGCAGCGACGCCTTCAGTTCGTCCTTGTTGCGCATCAGCGCGCCCGTCATTTCGGGCGACTGGATGTATTGCGCGCCATTGGCATGAGCCTGGCGAACCATCATCTCGAAGACCTCGGCATTGTCCTCTACCGAGGTGCCGGATCGCATCTGGATCGCGGCGGCTGTGAACTTCGGCATGTTTGTCCCCCTAGAGCGAGATGAGGCTGGATTGAATCATTCTGTTTCTCGTTTGGGGAGACGATCCACGAGGAAGGACGCGCAGGGCGATGTGGTGCATCGGCCGAGCGGTCTGACGAAGTGGGCGTCCTCCAAACGGAAACCCGAAGGGCTGGGCCGGTTCGGGCCAAATCCGTCGGGCTTCGGACTTGGCCGGGCCACCAGCCCGTCCGCGCCGAACCCCTCGACCTTGTCCCAAACCATCGCCAGCAGAATGTTTCAATCCAGCCTCATCTCGCTCTACCCTGCCAGCAAGGCGTCGAGCCTGCCGGCGCTTTCAAGCGCATAAAGATCGTCGCAGCCGCCGACATGCGTTGCGCCGATGAAAATCTGCGGGAAGGTCGAGCGGCCATTGGCCCGCTGGATCATCTCCTGCCGCAGTTCCGGCGAATAGGTCGCGTCGTGCTCGACAAAGTCGACGCCCTTTTCAGTCAGGAGCCGCTTCGCCGAGGCGCAGTAGCCGCAGAAATCGCGTGTGTAGATTATTACGTCAGCCATGATGCCAATCTATATAGATGCCAGTTCATCCTCCCGGAAGTCCCCCGGCAGGACGCGCGCAAAAGTCAGTATGTCGACCCGGCCTGCCTTTGCCCGCCGCAGTGCCCGCGCCACCGCCGAGACAGTCGCGCCGGTCGTGTAGACATCGTCGACGACGACGATCCTGCGCCCCGCGACCTGGACCGCCCGTTCCGGCAAGACCTTGAACGCGCCGCGCACATTATCCTCGCGCTGGCGCAGCCCAAGCCCGACCTGCTGCTGCGTGGCCTTCACGCGCGCCACCATATCAGGCTCGAATGGCTTGCCCGACAGGCGCGCAACCGTTCTGGCGAGTTCGGCAGACTGGTTGTATCGCCGCATCAGGAACCGGCCGCGATGCAAAGGCACCGGCACGATGACGTCTGCATCGCTCAAGAACTCACGGCCTGCCCTCAGCATCCAGCGCGCCATCCAGGGCGCAAGGTCGGTGCGGTCGCCATATTTCAGCCCGTGCACCATACGCCGCGCCACGCCGCCATGCGCCACCGCGGCGCGCGCCCGGTCGAAGGGCGGCGGATTTGCAATCGCGTCGGCCGACAGGATGCCCGGCCCCATATCGTGCGAGAACGGCGTGCCGAGAACCTCGCACCAGGGCTGTTCGAGAAACTTCAGCTTCGGCCAGCAACCGGCACACAGGGTTCCGGCCTGGCTGACGATCCGGCGGCAACCGGCGCAGACGGGCGGGAAGAGCAGCCGCGCCGGCATTGCCAGCATCGAACGAGCGAAACCCTTGATCTCCAGCATTTGATCCGCCACCTGAGAGGTCTATTAGGCTAACACCTGACGGCAGCGGCGCAATCCCGCTCGATCGGGCCGACGGCGGCGCATGAGCTGCCTGTCCGGCAGCGGCACACGATGCGCCCAATGAGGAGATTGATTTGGAGCCTATCGTCGATGCCGATCTGTCGCTGCGACGCAAGCTGCGGGCGCTGGCTCGCCCCACTCCGGGGGCCGATTTCCTGCTGAAGCGCACAATCGAGGACATGGCCGACCGGCTCGATGCCGTCTCGCGCCGCTTTCCGGATACCGCGCTCATCCTGACGCCGCCCGGCGACATCGCCTCGGTGCTTCTGATGTCGGGCAAGGTCGACAGGCTCGTCGAATTGGTCAGCGACCCGGCCCTCGCCTCGACCTCGTCCCCGCTCATCCCCTCGGGAGAGGCGCTGCCGCTCGCACCCCAATCGCTCGATCTCGCCGTCTCGCTGATGGGACTGCACGAGGTCGCGGATTTGCCGGGCGTGCTGGTCCAGATCCGCCAGGCACTACGACCGGACGGGCTGTTCATCGCCGGTTTTCCGGGGGCCGGCACGCTTGCCGAACTGCGCGAGAGCCTGCTGGCCGCGGAAACGGAACTGACCGGCGGGGCCAGCCCCCGTGTCCTGCCTTTCGCCGATGTGCGCGATGCCGGCGCCCTTCTCCAGCGGGCGGGCTTCGCCCTGCCTGTGGCCGATCTCGAAACCGTCACGGTGCGCTATGGCTCGATGTTCGTGCTTATGAGGGATTTGCGCGCGATGGGCGCGACAAGCGCGCTTGTGGCGCGCTCCCGGCGGCCGGCAACGCGGCTCCTGTTCATGCGCGCCGCCGAAATCTATGCCGAACGCTTCTCCGACGCAGACGGCCGCATCCGCGCCACGTTCTCGACGATCTGGATGTCTGGCTGGCGGCCCGATGCATCGCAGCAGCAGCCCGCGCGGCGCGGTTCGGCGACGATGTCACTGTCTGACGCGCTTAAGGACGACGACGCGAAATAGGCTCGCGGCTTTCGGCCGATCTATTTGATCGAATTCTGGATCTTGCCCGCAGGGTCAGAAAAGAGCTTTTCGACGCCATTTGCGACCGTGCCGACACCGGCGACGATGACCAATGACAGGCAGGCTGCAATCAGGCCGTATTCGATTGCCGTTGCGCCGGACCTGTCTTCGCAAAATCTCTTGAAGATCGACATTTTCATATCCCGCTCCAGGAAAAACCTAGGCGAGACCCGTTAAGATTGTTTAACGGGCCAGCATTAATCTTTGGTGAAAGCTACTACCGGCAATTGCCCGTGCGGCGGCCGTCGTCATGAATGACGCAGATGGCGGACGGTGTCTCCTGAAGCACGCTGCGGCGCAGCGTATAGCTCGACCCAGACGGCACCGAACCAGTGCTCATACGGTCGACGCCTCCGCCTGAAATCGCCAGCTTGCGCGTCTGGTTTTCGGCGATCGGCGCAAGAATGAGCGTCAGCGCAACGGCGGCGGAGCCAAACAGAAGCGCGAACCGCAGCGCGCCCATGCCGGCAATACCGAATACCGACTGGCTAACCTGTTCGTCCGTTTCCCAGCGGCTGTCGTCCATGTCTCGAACACCTCTTGCAGAGCCGGGAATGCGGCTCCAGTTCCGTTCAGATTTTCACGTTTGGCTGAACGGACAATTAACGCTGAGTGCTGTTCGGAACAGAAAACCGGCAGGTTCAATGAAAAGTTGTGCCGCCGGACCTCTGACGCGAGGTCAGAGCAGGTCGATCAGGAAGGGGATCAACGGCTCGTCGGCGGGCGGCATGGGGCAATTGCGCATGTCGCGCGGCCGAACCCATTTCAGCCTCTGGCCTTCAAGGCCCTTAGCCGTTCCCCAGAAGCGGCGGCAGACATAGAGCGGCATCAGAAGGTGGAACGTCTCATAGCTGTGGCTGGCAAAGGTCAGGGGTGCAAGGCACGCAGTCTTCGTCTCGATCCCGAGTTCTTCCTGCAACTCGCGCACCAGCGTCTCTTCAGGCGTCTCGCCGGCCTCCACCTTGCCGCCGGGAAACTCCCACAGGCCCGCAAGCTGCTTGCCTTCCGGCCGCTCGCTCAACAGCACGCGCCCGTCGGCGTCGACCAGCGCGCAAGCCGCCACCAGCAGGATCTTCCTGCCCTCGCCGCTCATCGCGCAGCCGCCGGCTGGCGGTAGTGGTAGCGGTAGATTTCGTGGAAGCCGATTGACCGATAAAGCCCGATCGCAGGCTCGTTGTCAGCCTCGACCTGAAGCCATGCGATCTTCGCGCCGCGCATCCGCGCCCATTTGATCGCCGACAGAACGACGCGCCGGCCATGCCCCTTGCCGCGCTGGCCGAAGCTCGACGCAACCTGAAACAGCCCGGCAAGCTCGCCATCATGAACGCAGATCGCGCTCGCCACCGGCCTGCCTTCGTCCTCCAGCAGGAACAGCCCGCTTTCCGGCTCGATCGAAGAGACAAGCTGTGTCAGGCCAGGTCTGATCGACGGCTCGAAATCATTGACGGTCATCGCCGCGCCGATAAAGCGCGCGAGATCGCGCAGCGGGATCTGGCTCATCACCGCGTCGAAATCGATCGTGTCGAGCGGCAGCGTCATGACGAGCGACTCGCCCAGTGTCGTCCACCCGGCGGCGTCGAGGTAAGCGTGCAGCGCGGCCCCGCCGAGCGGCGACATGCGCACAGTCACCGGACGCGCATAGGCGGCAAAGCGGCTTGCGGCAGCCTCGATCCGCGGCCCGATATTGTCGCAATCGCCCGGATCGAGCGGGTTGATCGAGTTGAGCCGTTTCGCAGGATGCCCCGCCGTCAGCCGGACGAGCCAGGCACCGTCATAGTGCAGCGACGCCGCCGGCCACGCCCGGAAGGCCGCCGCCTCGAAGCGGCGGACGACCGGCAGAAGTGGTGCGACAGCGTCGGTCACCGGCGCGTCAGGAACGATAATCGCCATTGATGGCAACATATTCCTTTGTCAGATCGCAGGTCCAGACCGTTGCCTTGCCGCGCCCGAGCCCGATGTCGACGCGGATCGTGATCTCGTCGCGCTTCATGTAGCTCGACGTGCGCTCCTCCGAATAGCCGGGGTCGCGCTCGCCCTGATGAGCCAGACGATTGTCGCCGAACCAGATCGACAACAGGTCGCGGTCGGCCGGCTCGCCGGCCTTGCCGACAGCCATGACGACGCGGCCCCAGTTTGCGTCCTCGCCCGCCACCGCGGTCTTGACCAGCGGCGAATTGGCGATCGAAAGCGCGATGCGGCGCGCCGATTTGGCAGACTTTGCGCCCACCACATTGATCTCGATCTGCTTGCGCGCGCCCTCGCCGTCGCGCACCACCTGCAGCGCGAGATTCTTCAGGATCTTGTTCAGCGCCCTGCGAAACGCCGCCAGTCTCGGGTCTTTCGGGTCGGTGATGCGCGACGCGCCCTTTGCCTTGCCGGTCGCAAACAGCATCAGCGTGTCGCTCGTCGAGGTGTCGCTGTCGACCGTCACCGCATTGAACGACTTGGCTGTCCCTTTCGACAGCATGTCCTGCAGGACCGGCGCAGAGATGGCCGCATCGGTGGCTATGAAGGACAGCATCGTCGCCATGTCGGGCGCGATCATGCCCGCACCCTTGGCGATGCCGTTGATCGTGACTTCCGCGTCACCGATCAGAACCTTCTGCGTGGCATATTTCGGATAGGTATCGGTCGTCATGATCGCGCGGCCGGCCTCAGTCCAACCATTGGGTTCGGCCTTCTTGGCGAGATCGGCCAGAAGATGCGTGAACTTTGCCGGATCGAGCGGCTCGCCGATGACGCCGGTCGAGGCGAGAAACACCTCAGCCGGCTTGCAGCCGGTCGCCTGCGCGGCGGCTTTTGCGGTGGCTTCCGTCGTCGCACGGCCCTTCTGGCCAGTGAACGCGTTCGCATTGCCCGAATTGACGACGAGAACGCCGGCCTTGCCGCCGGGCAGGTTGGCCCGACACAGATCGACCGGGGCCGACGGGCATTTCGAGCGCGTGAAGACGCCGGCAACCTCCGTGCCTTCGTCAAACGCCATCAAAAGCAGGTCGGTGCGGCCCTTGTATTTGATGCCCGCTTCGGCCGTGGCGATGCGCACGCCTGCGATGGCGGGCATCTTCGGGTTTTTCCTGGGGGCTAGCGGAGAAACGGTCTCGGACATGGGGCCTCGCAAAGGGCGGAATTCGTCGCGGTTTCGTTTGCCGCAACTGGCCGTCGGACGCAAGGCGTCCCAAACGCCCCGGACTGCGCGATATTGCCCGCGCAGTCGGCGACTCATGCCGATAGCCGCCTCACCGCAGGATGAAGCGACGTCCATAGTGCTGCACGGCCGGGATCACGCCCCAGACCATCAGGCCAACCATCAGCGGCGCAATCACAAGCGTCCGTTCCCACAAGGACCAGCCATTGGTCAGCGGCATGATGACGTAGAGCAGGCACGTAATCAGCGGATAGACGCCGAGCAGGATCAACAGTGCGAAGCGCGGGCGCGATAGCCTCGGCGCGCTCGCACCTGTCGCGGTCGGTGCGACACCAGTCGCTCTGCGCGGTGATGCGTTGTGGTTGGATGTCGTCGTTGACATGAAATCCTCTTTCGATACGGTACGTTTCGTTGCATATAGAACGGACCGTTTCGTTTTGTCAATTGCTCGCCTATCATGGCAGCGTCGAATTTGCGAAGAAGCGAGATGAAAGAGGAACAGGACATCGGCGCCCGCCGCTCGATCGGAGCACAGCGCAATCCCGAAAGCGCCGCGGCAATTCTCAACGCGGCAGAGGAGCTTCTGGCCGAGCGCGGCTATTCCGGTTTCTCGATCGAAGGCGTCGCGCGGCTCGCCCGTGCCGGAAAACCAACCATCTATCGGTGGTGGCCGAGCAAGGCGGCCCTTCTCCTCGACGTCTACAAGCGCCAGAAGCGCGACGTCGTCTATGCCGACACGGGCGACATCGAGGAAGACCTGTTCCTGCTGCTCTCGTCGATCATCAGACAGTGGGCCAATGCGCCGACCGGCGGCGTCTTCCGGTCGATCGTGGCCGAGGCGCAAGGCGATGAAAGCGCAGCCAAGGCGCTGGCCGATTATGCGCGCGAGCGCCGCCAGAACACCGGAGCAATGATCAGCCGCGCCGTCGAGCGCGGTCAGGTGCGCGCAGATATCGAGCCGGAGGTCATAGGCGACATGGTTGCCGCCTTCGCCTGGATACACCTGCTCACCAACCGCCTCGACGTCTCCGATGCCGAAATACGTCAGGCGGTCTCGGTCATGGTCCGCGGCATAAAATAATACCGGCGGCGCGTATTGTCGCCGCCGGCTTCAGACTGACGAGTTCGCTACCGCCTACTGGGCGGTTTCTTCGGTCTTTTCGAGAGCCTCGACGCCGGTCTTCAGCGCAGGATCGGTGATCTCGACCTTGGCCGCTTCGCGCAGCGACTTGACCGTCTCGAAATATTTGTCGCGGAAGACCAGCTGGCGAACCTGATCCTTGACACTGTCATAGGCAGGCGGCGCCTTGGCGCGCTTGTCTTCAAGCTTGATGATGTGGAAGCCGAACTGGCTCTGCACCGGCTCCTTGGTGAATTCGCCCGGCTTAAGCTCGAAGGCCGCCTTCTCGAATTCCGGCACCATCTGCCCGGCACCGAAATAGCCGAGATCGCCGCCCGCTGCTCCCGAACCGGGGTCCTGCGACTTTTCCTTGGCGATTTCGGCAAAATCCTTGCCCGCTTCCAGATCCTTGATGATCGCTTCCGCCTCTTCCTTGGTCTTGACCAGGATGTGAGCTGCCTTGACCTCTTCGGTCGGCTTCACATCGGCCATTTCCTTGTCGTAGCGGGCCTTGATCGCCTCGTCGGTGATCGCCGGCGAAATGCTCTTCTCGATCAGCTGCGCATGCAGTGCGCGCTGGTTGAGAAACTCCATGCGGCGCTTGAACTCTGCGTCACCGTCCAGCCCTTCGGCCTTGGCCTTGTTGGCCAGCACGCGGATCTCGATGATTGCCGACAGTGCTGCGGCGCGCTTCTGCTCGGCCGGCAACTGGGCGAACTGCTGATCGAGTTCGGCTTCCGCCAGCTGCACATCGGCTTCGGTGACAGGAACGCCTTCGACGGTGGCGACGACCGTCGCCGGATCGAGCGCGGGGGCCGCCGCGGGCACCTCCACTGCCGGCGGGGTGGTGCCCGCGGCAGGAGCAGTCCCTTCCTGGGCGAACGCCGCCGTGGCGCCGGCAAGCACGCCGAGCACGACACCAGCGCGAGCGATGCGCCGATTCAGTTTCAGTATGAACATGTATTCGAACTCCTGACCAAGCTGGGGAGGCAGTCTATGACGACTGCAATGTGGCGGATTTTACGACGATTCGGCCACTTTAAGCGGCGTTGACATGAAGGTGGCCCCTCCTTATCTGTCCAGCGACTTGGCGTCCAGACGGGTTTTCGGGATGCCTTCTTCGTCTGCCTGCTGCGTCCCGTGCGGCCGGCGTCCTGGTCCGGTCAAAAGCCGGCAGGTCCCAAATTGAAAGGACCAGTCGATGGTCAGCTTCGGCGGCCTCGCCCGCAAGATTTTTGGATCCTCCAACGACCGTCGCGTCAAGGGGACGCGCACCCGCGTCGACCAGATCAACGCGCTTGAGCCTGAAATGCAGGCGCTTTCCGATGAACAATTGCGTGAACGCACCGCAATGTTCCGCCAGCAGCTGGCCGATGGCGCCACGCTGGACGACATTCTGGTCCCGGCCTTTGCGACCGCGCGCGAAGGCGCGAAACGTGCGCTTGGCATGCGTCCCTTCGACGTCCAGCTCATCGGCGGCATCGTCCTTCACCAGGGTTCGATCTCCGAAATGCGCACCGGCGAAGGCAAGACGCTGGTTGCAACCCTGCCCGTCTATCTGAATGCGCTCGCCGGCAAGGGCGTCCATGTCGTCACCGTCAACGACTATCTGGCACGCCGCGACGCCGAATGGATGAGCCGCGTCTACAGTTTCCTCGGCCTCACCACCGGCATCATCGTTCACGGGCTGACCGACGATGAACGCCGCGCGGCCTATGCCTGCGACATCACCTACGCCACCAATAACGAGCTGGGCTTCGACTATCTGCGCGACAACATGAAATATGATCGCGCAGAGATGGTTCAGCGCGGTCACAATTTCGCGATCGTCGACGAGGTCGACTCCATTCTGGTCGACGAGGCGCGCACGCCGCTCATCATCTCCGGCCCGCTCGAAGACCGGTCCGAGATGTATAATACGGTCGACCGCTTCATGATCCAGCTGACGCCCGAAGACTACGAGCTCGACGAGAAGCAGAAGACGACGATCTTCACCGAAGGCGGCACCGAAAAGATCGAAAACCTGCTGCGCGATGCAGACCTGCTCAAGGGCGAGTCGCTCTATGACGTCGAAAACGTCGCCATGGTCCACCAC
Source organism: Mesorhizobium sp. (assembly GCA_049647505.1). Taxonomy (GTDB): domain Bacteria; phylum Pseudomonadota; class Alphaproteobacteria; order Rhizobiales; family Rhizobiaceae; genus Mesorhizobium_A. The sequence continues at coordinate 34,081 of JBARXU010000028.1, read as the reverse complement.
GTCAACAACGCGCTGAAGGCACATCAGCTGTTCCAGCGCGACCGCGACTATATCGTGCGCAATGGCGAGATCGTCATCATCGACGAATTCACCGGCCGCATGATGCCGGGCCGCCGATATTCTGAAGGCCTGCATCAGGCGCTTGAAGCCAAGGAGCATGTGCAGATCCAGCCGGAGAACCAGACGCTGGCCTCCGTCACCTTCCAGAACTACTTCCGCCTCTACAAGAAGCTGGCCGGCATGACCGGAACGGCCTCCACCGAGGCCGAGGAATTCGGCAACATCTACGGTCTCGAAGTGGTCGAAATCCCGACCAACCTGCCGGTCCGCCGTCAGGACGACGATGACGAGGTCTATCGCACGGTCGAGGAGAAATACCGCGCCATCGTCCGCGAGATCAGGGAATCTCACGACCGTGGGCAGCCGGTGCTCGTCGGCACGGTGTCCATCGAAAAGTCTGAGCAGCTTGCAGAGCGCTTGCGCAAGGAAGGCTTTACCGACTTCCAGGTGCTCAACGCCCGCCACCATGAGAGCGAGGCCGACATCGTCGCTCAGGCCGGCAAGCCCGGCACGATCACCATCGCCACCAACATGGCCGGCCGCGGCACCGACATCCAGCTCGGCGGCAATGCCGATCTGCGCGTCACCCAGGAACTGGCGGGCATGGAGCCGGGCCCCGAGCGCACCGCTGCCGAAGCCGCCATCCGCGCCGAAGTCCAGCAGCTGAAGGAAAAGGCGCTTAACGCCGGCGGCCTCTACGTTCTGGCCACCGAACGCCACGAATCGCGCCGCATCGACAACCAGCTTCGCGGCCGCTCCGGCCGTCAGGGCGATCCGGGCCGGTCGAAGTTCTTCCTGTCGCTCCAGGACGACCTGATGCGCATCTTCGGGTCGGACCGCATGGACACCATGCTGGTTCGCCTCGGTCTCAAGGAAGACGAGGCGATCATCCATCCGTGGATCAACAAGGCGCTCGAAAAGGCGCAGAAGAAGGTCGAGGCGCGCAACTTCGACATCCGCAAGAACCTTCTGAAATATGACGACGTCGCCAATGACCAGCGCAAGGTCGTCTTCGAGCAGCGCATCGAATTGATGGATGCCGAAGACGTCGGCGAGACGGTCGCCGAAATGCGGCAGGAGGTCATCGACGATCTCGTCGCCCGCTACATCCCCGAGACGGCCTATGCCGAGCAGTGGGACACGGCCGGCTTCAAGGAAGCCGTGCTGCGCGACCTCAATCTCGACCTCCCCCTCGACGAGTGGGCGATGGAAGAGGGCATCGACGAGGAGCAGATCCACGCCCGCCTGACCGAAGCCGCCAACAAGGCCGCCGCCGAGCGCGCCGAGCGCATCGGCCCGGAAATCATGCCGCGCGTCGAGAAGTCGTTCCTTCTCCAGACGCTCGACACGCTCTGGCGCGAGCACATCGTCAATCTCGACCATCTGCGCTCGGTCGTCGGCTTCCGCGGCTATGCCCAACGCGATCCGCTCAACGAATACAAGGGCGAGGCATTCGAGCTGTTCCAGGCCATGCTCGGAAATCTGCGCCAGATGGTGACGCAGCAGCTGATGCGCATCGAACTGGTGCGCGAACAGGCCGATGCGCCGCCGCCCGAACTGCCGCCCATGTTCGGCCACCACATCGACGGCACCACCGGCGAGGACGATTTCGGCGAAGGCTCAGGCATGCAGTTCGTCTCCGAGGAGATCGTCGACCCGGAAAACCGCGACCCGAACAATCCCGCATCGTGGGGCAAGGTCGGCCGCAACGAGGCCTGCCCCTGCGGTTCGGGCAAGAAGTACAAGCACTGTCACGGCGCATATGCCTGACCGGGCTTTGCGTGCGTCGGCGACACGACGCGCGCGTGGCGGCCGAATTGTCAGCCGCCACTGAATCTTAAACACTCCCTGATACAGACCCAGACAGCCTTCTGGGGAGTGTGTACGTGCGTTTTTCCGCGGCAACCACCGCTGACCGTCTGTTGCCGCAGGTTTGGGCTGCGCGGGCGCGTCCGCTGCTGGACCGGCTCGACACGATCATCTGGTCGCGGGACGAGCGGGCGGAAGCCGGGCGCATGTCGCTCATCGCGTTTGCCATCCGCATCGTCAGCGCAGTCATCGCCTTCATCAGCCAGGTCGTGCTTGCGCGCTGGATGGGCCAGTTCGACTACGGGATTTTCGTGCTCGTCTGGACGACGATGATCATCGTCGGCAACATCTCCTGCCTCGGCTTCCACACCTCGATCATCCGCTACATTCCCGAATATCGCGAGAAATCCGCCTTCGAAGAGTTGCGTGGCATCATGTTCGCCAGCCGCCTGTTCGTTCTCGTCGCCTCGACCCTTATCGCCGCCGCAGGCGCACTCGCGGTCTGGTTGCTCGCGCCCTACATCGAAGACTATTACGTCATCCCCTTCCTCGTCGGCCTGATCTGCATGCCGATGATCGCGCTGTCCGACGTGGTTCAGGGCATATCGCGCGCCAATGCGTGGGCGGTCTCGGCCCTGTCGCCGACCTATATCGTCCGGCCGATCCTCATTCTGGTGTTCATGGGCGGGGCGCATGCGCTCGACTATCCGCCGACAGCGCTGACCGCTCTCATGGCCGCCGTGCTCGCCACCTATGCCACCACCATCTGGCAGCTTGTCACCGTCACCGCCCGCGCCGATGCGCGCGTGCCGGCCGGACGCAGGCGCATTCTCCTGCGCGAATGGTTCTGGGTCTCGATGCCGATCTTCCTGGTCGAGAGCTTCTTTTTCCTGCTGACCAACGCCGACGTGCTGATGGTCGGCTTCTTCCTCGAACCGCACGACGTCGCCGTCTATTTCGCCACCGTAAAGACGCTGGCTTTGGTCCATTTCGTCTATTTCGCGGTCAAGGCGGGCGTCGCCCAGCGTTATGCGCAACTGACCCATGGCGAGGCGCGCGGCGAGCTTGTGCGTTTCGCGCGCGAAACCGTGTCCTGGACGTTCTGGCCTTCGCTGCTGATGGCAGGCGTGGTTCTCATCCTTGGCAAGCCGATGCTGTCGCTGTTCGGTCCCGGCTTTTCCGACGGCTTCCCATTCCTGTTTGCGCTCGTTCTCGGCGTCGTCGCCCGCTCGGCCGTCGGCCCTTGCGAAAGCCTGTTGACGATGAGCGGCCACCAGAAAATCTGCGCTGTCGTCTACGGCGCAACGCTTGCCTTCAACATCACGCTGTCGGTCGTTCTCATCCCGATGTTCGGCCTTTGGGGCGCGGCGATCGCCACAGCCGCCTCGATGCTTTTCGAGGCCTCGGCGCTCTCCTTCACCGTCTGGCGCAAGCTTGGCATCGTCATGCTGATCACGGCATCTCGCCCGCAGGCGGGAGCCTGACGCGATGGTCGCTGTCCCACTTGTCGAGGAAATGAGCGGCAGCGCCGCCGGTGCGATGATCGCCAGCCTTGCCGGACTTTCGGCCGAGCCTGCGGCGCTTGCGCAACTGGAGCTTCTCGCTGCTGGCCGGCGACCCCGCAATCTCGCCCTTTATGCCGCAACGGCGGGTTTCGACCTCATCCACGAACTCGACCACCTGAGCGCGCGGGCGATTGAACCCAATGTCTTCTTCAATCCGCGCGTGCTTGCGCCCGCAATGCCGCGCCTTGAGGATCGCGAGATCCGCCTCGCCGTGATCCGCGACCGCGACGCCGACAGCAACCGCCTGCGCATGCTGATGCCGTTCTCGGTGGAAAGACCGCCGATCCCGCTCGGAGTCTCGATCCTGCGCGCCTGGTCCAGCCCCTTCGGGCCGGTCGGCACACCGCTGATCGACGGAGACGATCCGGTCTCGGTCGTCGAAGACTTCTTCGACATGCTGTCCCGCGACCGCCTCAAGCTGCCGAAAGTACTCGTGCTGCCTGACATGCGTCTCGACGGGACGGTTGCCCGCGTCATGCGCACGGTTGCGCTGGGGCGCGACCTTTTCATTTCCGAAGTGGGTCAGGCACAAAGAGCGTTCCTCGAAAGCCATCTCGACGGCGAGGATTATCTTCGCAATTCGCTGAAAGCCCACCATTACCGCGAATTCAGGCGGTTGTGGCGCCGCCTCGCCGACAAGGGCGAGCTTGTCTATTCAGTCGCCCGCCAGCCCGACGAGGTGCGCCTCGGCGTCGAGGCGTTCCTTGCGCTCGAAGCGGACGGCTGGAAGGGCCGCGAGCGCACGGCCATGGTCGTCGACCGGTTCCGCGCCGCCTTTGCCCGCGAGGCGGCCTACGGCCTGGCCGAGCGCGACATGGCGCGCGTCCACATGCTGTCGCTCGACGGCCAAATCATCGCCTGCCTCATCGTCTTCGTCGAAAACGGCATCGCCTACACCTGGAAGACGGCCTATGACGAGGCCTACTCGGCCTTTTCACCCGGCACGCTTCTGATGATCGAGGTGACGAAGAACCTCCTCGACGATCCCAACATCGTGGCGACCGATTCCTGCGCCATTCCAGACCATCCTGTCATGGACCGTCTGTGGAGCGAGCGCCGCCGCATGGGCACGATAGTCATCGGCCTGACGCCCGGCGCGGACCGCGCCGCGCGGCAGGCGGCGACCCAGATCAATCTCTACAACGAGACGCGCAATGTCGCCCGCAACGTGCGCGACCGCCTGCGCAGCCTGCTCAAACGGTAGCCAGCGCCTCGGCCTTGGCTTTGTCGCGGAAGAAGCGGCGAATGACCTTGCCGGTGGTCGTCAGCGGCACCTCGTCCACAAATTCGACTTCGCGCGGATATTCGTGCGCAGACAGGCGCTCGCGCACCCACAGCTTGATCTCGTCGGCGAGTTCCACGCTTGCTGCCACCCCGTCGCGCAGCACCACATAGGCCTTGACGATCTCGGTGCGCACCGGATCGGGCTTGCCGACCGCTGCCGCGATCTGGACCGCCGGATGTGAGGCGAGACAATCCTCGATCTCACCCGGCCCGATTCTGTATCCGGCGGACGTGATGACATCGTCGTCGCGGCCGACGAAAGTGACATAGCCGTCCGCGTCCATCACGCCCTGGTCGCCCGTCATCATCCAGTCGCCGGCAAACTTGCGCGTCGTCGCCTCCTCGTCCTGCCAATAGCCAAGGAACATCACCGGATCGGGCCGCTGGACGGCGATCTGGCCAGACTGGCCGGGCGCACATTGCCTGCCATCGTCGGCAAGCACGGCAACCCGGTGGCCCGGCACCACGCGGCCGATCGGACCGGCGCGGCTGACGCCCAGCGCCGCACAGGAGCCGAGCACCAGATTGCACTCCGTCTGGCCATAGAACTCGTTGACCGCCAACCCGAACGCCTGCCGTGCCCAGTCATAGGTCTCGCGGCCGAGCTGTTCGCCAGCCGACATGACGGCTCTGAGCGACAGATCGTATTTGCCCGGATCTTCGCCCGAGTTCTTCAGCATCCTGAGCGCGGTCGGCGGCAGGAACGCGATCGTCACCTTGAGGTCGGCCATCAGTGCCAGCGCGCCCTGCGGACTGAAGCGTTCAAACCGGCCGAAGGCGACGGGTATGCCGAGCAGCAGCGCCGGCAGCATGGCGTTGAGCAACCCGCCAGCCCACGCCCAGTCGGCCGGCGTCCACATCACGTCGTCTGCCTTGGGCGGAAACTGATAAGCCATCTCGAAGCCGGGCATATGGCCGAGCAGCACGCGATGACCATGCAGCGCGCCCTTTGGCGGACCGGTCGTGCCTGACGTGAAGATCATCAGCGCCGGATCGTCCGGGCCGGTATCGACCGGCGCGAACTCTGACGATTGTCCAGCTAGAACGTCGTCCAGCGCGATCCGCTCGACATGGGCCGCGCCCTCCAGCGCCGCGCCCACCACGACATTTTCAGTCGGCTCGGTCTCGATCAGCCAGCGCAGATCAGGCAGGCCGCCGTCGATCAACGCCACATTGGCCGCGCCCTTGCCATTGGCGATGACGGCCTTGACCCCGGCAAAGCGCAGCCGGAAGCCCAGCGCCTCGCGGCCGAACAGCAGCGCCAGCGGCACCGCGATCGCGCCCAGCTTGTAGATGGCGATATGACCGGTCAGCGCATCGATTCCCTGCGGCACAAGCAGGGCCACCCTGTCGCCGGCCACGACCCCGAGCGCGCGAAGGCCGTTGGCAAGCCTGTTCGACCGCTCCCGCAATTGACCATAGGTGAAATTCGCCGGGCCTCCCGGCGCGCTGTAGTCGATCAGGGCGACGCGGTCTGGATCACGCGCGGCCCACGCGTCGCAGACTGCGGCGCCGATGTTGAAGCGTTCGGGAATGTCCCATCGGAAATCGGCGGCCAACTGGTCGAAATCGTCGCGCGCAGGAAGCATCGAATGGTCTCCGCCTCCCTGTTCCTCGCTGCGCGTCATAGCGAAACGCTGGCGGCGGGGCAACTTTCACGAAAATCGGCGCTAATGCGCGCGAGCACCAGGAAACGTCGAAGCAGAATCTTTGGGGAGAAAAAGAAAAGGCCCGCCGAGGGAGGAGGTTCGGCGGGCCTGATTCAATAGCGATGCGGGAGGAGGTGCATCGCTACGATGTTGGCTCTCTGGGAGGAGGTAGATCACCAACACCCCCAATCTAGGTAAGCGCCTCTTTTGGCACCAGCCTAATTTTCTCATACCAGCCATGCATTTTTTGCAATGCAACATGAAAGAGTGCACCGCACCACGAAGTTGTGGGAATTGCCGCCTCGCTCGGTCAATTGCGCGCCCAAACGTGCAGCGTTCGCAAGGCCGACTGGCGATGGGTCTAGCAGGAAGCGCCGCCGGAGCGGTGAGCGAAGCGAACTCGCGTGAGGCTCGGAAAGAAGAACTCCGCGATCGTGGCGGAACAGATCGGGGCCATCCCGACGCCCGCACCCAATCCCGAAATCCCCGCACCTGTTGGAAATCTTGGGGGTTCAGGGTAAGTTGGTGCCCCTAGCCGGAATCGAACCAGCACTCCTTGCGGAATCCGATTTTGAGTCGGACGCGTCTACCAGTTCCGCCATAGGGGCAGCCTGAACAGGCAGGCAGGGTGCTACCTTGGCATTTGGTCCGCGTCAACAAGACATCGTGAGCGCATGACGCGGCACTTGCCTTTGGCGCTGCCTTGACGATACCCCATTCGCAGCGCCTGTATCCGGCGCAACCACGCAATGGACTGCCTCATGGCCCCTTCGTCGACCACCGCCTCCTTCTCCACCATGCAATGGTCCGCGCTCGCGCTGCTGCTCGGCATGGCGGCAACGGTCGGAACCGCGCTCGGCTTCGAGCATATCGGCGGCTACATCCCCTGCATGCTCTGCCTGCAACAGCGCATACCCTATTATGTCGGCCTGCCGATTGAAGCGCTTGCGGTGGTCGCAATCTGGCTGCACTGGCCGCGCGCGCTGCCGAGGCTCCTGATCGGCATGATCGGCCTGTTGATGCTGGCTGGCCTCGGCCTTGCCGTCTATCATTCCGGCGTCGAGTTCGGCTGGTGGCCGGGACCGGCAAGCTGCGGCGTTGTTGCCGCCCCTCAAGGCAACGGCAATGGCGTGCTCGACCAGTTGAACACCTTCATCCCGCCATCCTGCGACTCGGCCGCCTGGCGCGATCCGGTACTCAATATGTCCTTCGCCAACTGGAACGTCATCGCCAGCGCCTTCTGGGCGCTCGTCGCCGGCCGCGCGCTCGCCAAAAGCTGAGCAAAAAATCCCTACAACGCGACTGTCAGCTCCGAGCCGAAAATCCGTCAGGACGAGGCGAGAACGGCGCGATGCGAGAACCGTAGCGGAGCGGACTTTGCGTCCGTGAGCAACGGAAGCGCAGAAGCGCGTCGGTCGCAGCCCGTCCTCACGGATTTTATGGTTCCAGTTCGACGTCCCAATACAGATAATCCATCCAGCTCTCATGCAGATGGTTGGGCGGGAACAGCCGGCCATTGTTGTGGAGGTCGTGCACGGTCGGCTGGAACGGCTTCTGCCGCGGCCACATCTTGGCAACCGCAGGCATCATGCCGCCCTTGCGAAGATTGCAGGGCGAGCATGCAGCCACGACATTTTCCCATGTGGTTGCCCCGCCACAGCGGCGCGGTATGACGTGGTCGAAGGTCAGATCCTCGGGCGTGCCGCAATACTGGCACTGGAAGCGGTCGCGCAGGAACACGTTGAAGCGCGTGAACGCCGGGTGGCGTGACGGCTTCACATAGGTCTTCAGGCAGACGACGCTTGGAATGCGCATCGAGAACGTCGGCGAGGAGACGGCGTGATCGTATTCCGCAACGATGTTCACGCGGTCGAGGAAAACCGCCTTGATCGCGTCCTGCCACGACCACAGCGAGAGCGGATAATAGCTGAGCGGCCGGTAGTCAGCATTGAGCACCAGCGCCGGCAGGCCGTCAGGTGAAACATGAGCCGTCACGCGCCAACAACTCCCCGATTCATTCCGCGCGGATACTGTAAGCGACAGGTGACAGGATTGTGAAGCGGGTGAAAAGGCCGATTCTGAGGGAAAATTGCAGGTTTCAGGTGGCCTGAACCCGCGCCAAGGCTTCCAACACCGGCGCTGAGTCGCGCCCCTTCATGTCTCGGTAGTAGGCCCAGAACAGCCGCGCGGCCACACCTCGCCACGGCGCCCATTCCTCTGCGATTGATGCAAGCGCCCGGTCGCCCGGTCGCGGCGCGATGCCGAAAGCGTGGCCGACGGCACTTTGCAGCGCCACGTCCTTGTCGGGGAATACGTCCGGATGTCCGGCAGCAAACAGAAGATAGACCTGCGCCGTCCACGGTCCGATGCCCGACACCGCCGTCAGCCGCGCGATCGCCTCGTCTGCTTCGAGCGTGCACAGATGCTCCAGATCGAGCCCGTCATCGGCTACCGCACGCGCCAGCGCCAGGACGGTACGCTGCTTCGGCCGCGAAAAGCCCGAGAGCCGGAACACGTCTTCGTCCGCGACAAGAACCGCCTCCGCCGTCATCGGCACGACATGCGTCGAGAAGCGCGACAGGATGGCCGCCGCACTTGCCCGCGACACCATTTGCGAAATGACGATGGAGACAAGGCTGGCAAATCCCGGCTGCGTCAGCCGCAATTCGATCTCGCCCGAAGCCTCCCGCACGCGCGTCAGGCGCGGATCGATGCGGCAAAGCTCGTCCAGCGCCGCCTCCACATCCGCCATGTTTGCGATACGTCGCATTCGATTCTCTTTCGCCTGCCCTCAAAACACCGTAGCAATGGACGAAGATCCGTCCATCGCCATCCAGGCACCCTCCTGACAACACGCGCCAGATGCCACCCGTTTTCCGCTTTGCGCCCAGTCCCAATGGCGAGTTGCATCTCGGCCATGCCCGCTCGGCGCTGCTCAACCGCAGCCTTGCCGACGAGACGGGCGGGCGTTTCCTGCTGCGCATCGAGGATATCGACCTGACGCGCTGCACGCCCGAATTCGAGGCCGCCATCTATCGCGACCTCGAATGGCTGGGCATTGGCTGGGAAGAGCCGGTGCGCCGCCAGTCGGAGCACTTCGCCGATTATGCGGCCGCCCTTGAGCATCTGAAGAAACTCGGCGTCGTCTATCCCTCCTTCATGAGCCGCAGCCAGGTGCGCGACTATATTGCGGAAGCCGAGACGCCCAAGCGCCACTGGCCGCGCGACCCCGACGGCGCGCCGCTTTATCCGGGGCTGGAGCGCACCATGTCGCGACGCGAACGTCAGAAACGCATTGCAGCCGGCGACCGGCATTCCTGGCGGCTCGATGTCGAGGCCGCGCTCGACAAGGCTGGCACGGCGCTCACCTGGACCGAGCATGGCACCGGCCCGCACGGCGAAACCGGACGGATCGACGCGCGACCCGAAATCTGGGGCGATGTCGTGCTTTCACGGTCGGACGCGCCAGCGAGCTATCATCTGGCGGTCGTCGTCGACGACGCGCTTCAGGGCGTCACCGACATCGTGCGCGGCCACGATCTGTTCCACGCCACCGCCATCCACCGCCTTCTCCAGCATCTGCTCGGCCTGCCCGAACCCGCCTACCGGCATCATCCGCTCGTGCTGGACGACGACGGGCGCAAACTGTCCAAGAGCGAGCAGCATTCGGGCCTGCGCGAACTGCGCGAGGACGGGTTGTCTCCCGCAGAAGTGAGGCGAATGGCGATGGCAGGTCTTTAGGGCCTATGCTGGCCCATGCGATTGACTTTGCATCGCCAAGCCCGAGCGACTATCGCCTCGCGGCCAGAGGTTAGGGCGAAATCATGACTGCCGCCACGCGTTTCATGCCGATCATGTTCGTGCTCCTGTGGGCCACCGGGTTCATCGGCGCGCGCTATGCCATGCCGTGGTCGGAGCCGTTCGGTTTCCTTGCGGTCCGCTTTGCGCTGGCGGCCGTCATTCTCGCCGTTATCGTCGCAGCACTCGGCCATAAATGGCCGACCAGCAGGCAGGCGGCGCACGCGGTCTTTGCCGGCATCCTCACTCACGGCCTTTATCTCGGCGGCGTGTTCTGGTCGATCCATCGCGGCCTGCCGGCAGGCATTTCGGCGCTGATCGCGGGCTTGCAACCGCTGGTCACCGTCGTGCTAGCAGGATGGCTTCTTGGAGAACGCATCAACCGCCGCCAGATCGCAGGCCTCGTCGTCGGGCTTGGCGGCGTCGTGCTCGTTCTCTGGCCCAAGCTCGGCGTCACTGGTGCCGGCATCAACGCCGCCACGCTCACGGCCAGCCTCATCGCCCTTCTGGCCATCTGCGCGGGCACGGTCTGGCAGAAGAAACATCCAGCCGGCGACAGCCTGATCGCCGGCGCCTTCTGGCAATATGTGGGCGCTTCCATCGTCATGGCGCTTGCTTCATTTGCCACCGAAACCGGCGAGTTTACCGTCAATGGCGAACTGGTCTTCGCGCTTGTCTGGCTGACCCTTGTGCTGTCCATCGGCGCGATCTTCCTGCTGATGGTCATGATCCGCCAGGGCGAGATGTCGCGCGTCGCCTCGCTCTTCTATCTGGTGCCCGCCGTCACAGCCGTCATGGCGTGGCTGCTGTTTGGCGAGCATCTGTCGCCCATCCAGCTTGTCGGCATGGCCATCGCGACGCTCGGCGTGGCGCTCGCCACCATTCAGCCGGTGATGCGCGACCGCGCGTCGCGATAGCGCCGGATGGCGGCGTTCAGTTCGCCGCCAAGGATGAATATCGCCGAGATGATGTAGAGATAGATCACCGCGATCATCACCGAAGCGAGGCCCGCATAGGTGGTCACATAGGTCGAGAACTGCTTGAGGTATTCGGCGAAGACCGACGACCCGGTCACCCAGCCGATCAACGTGAAGCACAGGCCGGGCAGCACATCGGACACGGGCCTTTTGCCGGCAGGCAGCCAGACATGGACGGCAAACAGGCCGAGCACGATGACGCCTGATGCGATGACGTAGCGCCACAGGGTGATCGTTCCCATATAGGGACCGATCCAGTCGAGATTGCGCTTTGCGATCTCGCCCAGAAGCGGCGCCAGCACCAGCAGCACCGAAATCACCAGAAAGCCGACCGTGGCGATGATGACGAATGCGAGGCTCTGCAGCCGCCGCCAGATGAAGCTGCGCGTCTCCGCCACCCGGTAGGCGCGGTTCAGCGAGGTGCGCAGCGCCTCGATTCCGTTCGATGCGAAAAACGCCGCCGCCAGCACCGACACGGTGAGGAAATCGCCGCGCTGCACGGTCAGCACATTGCGAACCTCGCGCGCGATCGGCTCGGCAATGGTTGCCGGCCATGTGTCGAAGACCAGATGGACCGCCGTGTCGGCAAAGGCGTTCGCGCCGAGGAACGAGGCCAGCGTCGTTGCGAATATCAGGAATGGAAACAACGCCATCAGCGCCGATATCGCCAGATGCGACGACATCGACCACCCGTCATCGGCATCGAAATGCCCGAGTGCGTCAGAAGCGATGAGTTTGGCCGCGACGATGTTCCGCACATCTCCTCCGATTGTGCCTTGAGTGAGAATATGTGAAGTGTTCGTCGCAAATGACAAGCCGCATCACGTCCGTCATTTAATCTTCGGCGCCGCCAGGACCACCCCCGACATCGCCGCAACCGCAAGGAGCGTCCATGGAACAGCTCGTCAACATTCTCGCCGTCGTCGCGATGGGGGCGGTCGTCATCGTTCTGTTGAGGGGCCTGTGGAACATGATGAAAGGCGGAGACGCCAACACATCCAACAAGCTGATGCAGGCGCGCGTCTTCCTGCAATTCATTGCGCTGGTGCTCATTCTCGCCGTCGCGTGGTTCATGCGGCGCTAAAGCATTTCCAGCAAAAGTGTGAAGCACTTTTGCGTTCGGAAAATGCGAAGAGGAGAACCAGCATTTCCAGCAAAAGTGTGCAGCACTTTTGCGCTCGGAAAATGCGGCTGAAAAAATCATGGTCAAGCTCAACAAGATCTACACCCGCACCGGCGATGACGGCACGACCGGCCTCGCCACAGGCCCGCGCCGCAAGAAATTCGACCTGCGCGTCGAAGCCTACGGCACCGTGGACGAGGCGAATTCGGCGATCGGCCTCGCCCGCCTGCACACCGCAGGCGAAACGGTCATCGACGCGATGCTGATGCGCATGCAGAACGATCTCTTCGATCTCGGTGCCGATCTTGCTACGCCTGAAACCGGCAAACCGATGAAATGGGAGCCGATGCGCATTCTGGGCGCTCAGGTGACACGGATAGAAGCCGACATCGACGCGCTCAACGCCAATCTCCAGCCGCTGCGCTCCTTCATTCTGCCGGGCGGCTCGCCCGCGTCCGCCTATCTCCACCTCGCCCGCACCGTGCTGCGCCGCGCCGAGCGGCTGACTGTGCAGTTGGCGGCAATCGAGGGCGAAGCGGTCAATCCCGAGGTCGTCAAATATCTCAACCGCGCATCCGATTTCCTGTTCGTCGCCGCCCGCGTACTCAATGGCAACGGCGCAGATGACGTGTTATGGGTGCCCGGACAGAATAGGTGAGACGGTCGGGGGCGCTGGCGCATGTTCATACCGTTGCATGACGCCAACGAGCTGAAATACATCAAGGTCCAGTATGTGACGATCTCGCTGATCGTCATCAATGTGCTGGTCTGGCTGCTGATGACCGGCGTCAGCGACGACACCGCCCAGCGAGCTGCAATCGGTTTCGGCTATATTCCCTCCACGCTTTACGACATCGCCGAGCGCGGCCCCTCGCAGGTCATCGTGCCCGACGGCCTGACCTACATCACCTATGCCTTCCTGCATGGCGACTTCATGCATCTTGCCGGCAACATGCTGTTCCTCTGGGTCTTCGGCGACAATGTCGAGGACGCGCTCGGCCATTTCCGCTTCCTGGTGTTCTATTTTCTCTGCGCCGCCGCCGGCGCCTGGCTGCACGGCATCGTCGACACCTCCTCGCAGGTTCCGCTCATCGGCGCGTCGGGCGCCATCGCTGGCGTCGTTGCCGCATATCTGCTGCTTCACCCGCGCGTGAAGGTGTGGGTGCTTGTGTTGATGCGCTTGCCCCTGCGCATCCCGGCCTGGATACCGATTGCGCTCTGGATCGCCTTCCAGTTCCTGATGTTCCTCATCGCCGGGGAGGATCAGGTTTCCTGGGGCGCACATGTCGGCGGCATCATCGCCGGCGCACTCCTCATCCTGATCATGCGGCGCAAGGGCGTGCCGCTCTTCGATCGCCAGATCGTGACACCCCGCGCGGTCAGGGTCGACACGACGGGCGCTGGTTCTGTGCCAAGCGTTCGCACTGTCGAAGAAGCAGCTCCCGCAGCCCCGCCCAAACGCATCGTGCCTTGGGGTCGCCAATAGCCACTGACGCCTGGCCCATATGATCAGGCGCGATTTGGCCGATCATGCACATGTTATGGGTTTCCAATCGGCCAAAAGCTGCTACGAAATTGCATGGGTGCAACCTTTTGGGGTGAGCGCCCGCACAAGGCAACACAGGCGCCCAATGCGCCCGACGCCGGCTCAGGCCGCGACGTGAGGGCAACACAGGCAGTTCGCGCCGCCCGTCTCCATCAAGGCGCGGGTCCGTTCAGGAGGAAAGTCATGAATATGCTCAAGACGACATTCGTCGCCGCCTTTGCCCTCGCATCGGGCCTGGCAGCAGCCCAGGCGCAGACCGAGGTCAAGCTCGGCTACGCGCTTGCGGAGAACTCACACTACGGCGTCGCCGCGACCGCATGGGCCGAAGCCTTCGAAAAGGCCACCAACGGCAAGTTCAAGATCCGCCAGTTCCCGTCTTCCGCACTTGGCGGCGAGCGTGAAGTCGTGGAGGGCCTGCAGCTCGGCACCATCGAGGCGACCATCGTCTCCACCGGCACGCTCTCCAACTTCGTCCCGGCGGTCGGCGCAACCGATATCCCCTTCCTGTTCCGCGACCTGAAGCATGCCCGCGACGTGCTCGACGGGCCGATCGGCGAAGCGGTCCTGCCGCAGTTCGACGAGCGCGGCATGGTTGCGCTCGCATGGGGCGAGCAGGGCTTCCGCCACATCACCAACAACAAACACGCCATCAACACGCCGGCCGACCTTGCGGGGCTCAAGCTGCGCACGATGGAAAACCCGGTCCACATCACCGCCTTCGAGACGCTGGGTGCCGCACCCACCCCTATGGCATGGCCCGAAGTGATCGGCGCGCTCCAGCAGGGCACCATCGACGGTCAGGAGAACCCGCTCTCGGTCATCGTCTCGGCCAAGCTCAACGAGGTTCAGAAATATCTGACGCTCACCGGCCACGTTTACTCGCCGGCCATGCTGCTCGTTTCCAAGAGCTTCTATGACGGCCTGACCGACGACGAGAAGAAGGCGATGAAGGACGCGGCAATCGAGGGCAAGATCGCCATGCGCGCCTTTGTCGACAATGCCGAAACCAGTGGTGCCGCCACGATGAAAGAGCGCGGAATGGCGGTCAACGAACTCTCGGCCGAGCAGAAGGCCGGCTTCCAGGCCGCTCTGAAGGCTGCCTACGAGCAGTATTACACCAAGTTCGGCAAGGAACTGATCGACCAGATCATCGCCACGCAGTAAGCGGCCGGCACCTGACCTGTTCGCCCGGCCTTTGCGCCGGGCGAACTTTCAGCATCTTGGGGGAACCATGTTGGACACAGCAGAGCGCATCTTCGTCGCCGCAAACCGCTGGGCTCTCATTCTCATTCTGGCGGCCATGTGCTGCATCGTCTTCGCCAATGTGTCGCTGCGCTATCTCACCAATTTCTCGATCGTCTGGGCCGAGGAAGTCGCGCGCTACCTGATGATCTGGATGACGTTCATCGGAGCGGGCCTCGTGCTGCGCTTTGGCGGCCATGTCGGCATCGACACGATCAATGAATTCCTGCCGCGCCGCGCTGGCCAGATCCTGCGCGCGGCCCTTGCGCTTCTGCTCTTCGCCTTCTTCATCGCGATGGTCTGGCAGGGCATCCGCTACATGCAGGCCGCGCAATATCAGGCGACGCCTGCGCTGCGCATTTCATTCTCCTACGTCTATGCGGTCTTCCCCATCGGCTTCTCGCTCATGATCGTCCACCTCCTGCTCGTCATCCGCACCTATGTGCGGGACAATCGCTTCGCCGAAAGCGACGAGGTGAGCGCCGAAGCGGCGGCGGCACTGTGAGGGCAAGGCCATGATCGCAACGCTCGTCATCGCAATCGTCGTTCTTCTGACACTGGGAATGCCGGTCGCGTTCGCGCTTGGCATAGCGGCATGGCTGGCGCTGATCGTCGGCGGCCAGTTCCCGCAGATCGTCATCCTGAAGGAGATGTTCACCGGCCTGGATTCGTTCCCGCTGCTGGCAGTGCCGTTCTTCGTCCTGGCCGCCGAACTGATGACCGGTGGCGCGCTGACCAACATCCTGCTGCGTTTCGCCATGCAGTTCGTCGGCCATCTGCGCGGCGGCATGGGCTATGCCAACATCATGTCGCTGACCATGTTTTCCGGCATTTCAGGCTCGGCGCTGGCCGACGCCGCCGGCCCCGGCGCGATGATGGTCAAGATGATGGACGAGGCCGGATACAAGCGGTCCTATGCGGCAGCACTCACCGCCTCCACCGCGATCATCGGGCCGATCATCCCACCCTCGATCATCATGATCATCTACGCCCTGCAATATGAGAACGTGTCGGTCATCAACCTGTTCATCGCGGGTATCGTGCCGGGGCTGGTGATCGCTCTCGGCATGGCTCTGGTCAACTGGCACGTCTCGCGCAAGAACAACTACCGCTCGACGGATCCCCGGCCCGACCTCGCCACCATCCTGCGCAACACGCTGAATGCAATCCCTGCCTTGATGCTGCTCGTCATCATCATTGTCGGCATCCGCTCGGGCGCCTTTACGCCGACCGAGGCGTCCGTCGTCGCCGTCTTCTACGCGCTCATCTGCGGCATGTTCTTCTACCGCACGCTGCACGTCGCCGACCTGCCGCGCATCCTGTCGAGTTCCGCGCTTCTCACCGCAGCCGTGCTCGTCATGCTCGGCACATCACAGGCTTTCGCCTGGGTGCTGACGATCAAGGGCATTCCGCAGGACATCGCCGCGACCATCATCGCCTGGGATCTCGGTCCGATCGCCTTCCTCATCATCGTCAACATCCTGCTGATCCTGTTCGGCATCTTTCTGGAACCGATGCCGGGCGTGATGATCCTCGTGCCGATCCTTGCCCCCATCGCCACGGGGCTGGGCATCGATCCGGTCCATTTCGCCATCATCGTCTGCTACAATCTGACGCTCGGCATGATTTCGCCGCCGGTCGGCAGCCTGTTGTCGGTCGTGTCGATGACATCCAAGGTGCCGCTGCCGTCGCTGATCAAGGAACTCGGGCCATTCCTCGTGATGCACGCGATATTGCTCGTGCTCATCACCTTTGTCCCTGCACTGTCGGTCGGCCTGCTCCACCTCATCGGCCGCTGAGCCTTCTCGCCGCCGCCGCGGCGATTCAATCGGTTAAGTGTCGGTGTTCGGCAAACGCACGACAGGCAATGTCGTTTTGCGAGTTGACGCCACTTTTCCCGCCGCATACAGCATTTTGCGCGCCCCGACCCCGTGTCTGGGCATGAAATTCGTGCGCCGGTTCGCCGGCGTTGATCGAACCGGCAAGCGCGCCCCAAGCCAGCCACGCCGGAGCAGCGAGAGAGGAAACCGCCACATGAAAGTACTGGTTCCCGTTAAGCGGGTTGTCGACGCGAACGTTAAGATCCGGGTCAAGGGCGACGGGTCGGGTGTCGAGCTTGCCAATGTGAAGATGGCGATGAACCCTTTTGACGAAATCTCGGTTGAGGAGGCGATCCGCCTCAAGGAAGCCGGCAAGGTCGAGGAAATCATCGTTGTGGCCGTTGGCCCGGCGCAGGCGCAGGAAACCATCCGCACCGCGCTCGCCATGGGCGCCGACCGCGGCATTCTGGTCAAGTCCGACGAGACGGTCGAGCCTTTGTCGGTTGCCAAGATCCTCAAGGGCATCGTCGATGCCGAACAGCCGGGTCTCGTGATTCTCGGCAAGCAGGCGATCGACGACGACGCCAACCAGACCGGCCAGATGCTGGCGGCACTCCTCGGCTGGGGTCAGGCGACGTTCGCTTCGAAGGTCGAGCTTGGCGACAAGTCGGCCAAGGTCACGCGCGAGGTCGACGGCGGCCTGCAGACCGTCGAGGTCAAGCTGCCGGCGATCGTCACCACCGACCTTCGCCTCAACCAGCCGCGCTACGCCTCGCTGCCCAACATCATGAAGGCCAAGAAGAAGCCGCTCGACGAGAAGCAGGCTTCCGACTACGGCGTCGAGATCAAGGCGCGCCTCAAGGTCTTGAAGACCGAGGAGCCGGGCGGCCGCAAGGCAGGCGTCAAGGTCAAGACGGTCGCCGAGCTTGTCGACAAGCTCAAGAACGAAGCCGGCGTGCTCTAAGGCTCAGGGAAGGACAACGAACATGGCAATTCTCCTCGTCGCTGAACACGACAACGCAACCCTGTCCGACCAGACCGCAAAGACCCTTTCGGCGGCGCTCAAGATCGGCTCGGACGTGCACATCCTCGTCGCCGGCAATGGCGCCAAGGCCGCTGCCGACGAAGCCGCGAAGCTCAAGGGCGCGACCAAGGTCCTGCTGGCTGAATCGGCAGAACTCGCCGAGCGCCTCGCGGAGCCGACCGCAGCGCTCATCGTTTCGCTGGCCGACAAGTACGACACGATCATCGCGCCCGCCACGACCATGGGCAAGAACGTGCTGCCCCGCGTTGCCGCCCTGCTCGACGTGATGCAGGTCTCCGAGATCATCGAAGTCGTCTCGGCCGACACGTTCAAGCGTCCGATCTATGCCGGCAACGCCATCCAGACGGTCCAGTCGACCGATGCAAAGCGCGTCGTCACCGTTCGCACGGCGTCGTTCCAGGCGGCTCCCGCCGGCGGTTCGGCTCCGGTCGAGGCTGTCAAGGCGGCGGCCGATCCGGGTCTCTCCTCCTTCGTCGGCAATGCGCTGTCGGAGAGCGATCGTCCCGAGCTGACCTCGGCCAAGATCATCATCTCGGGCGGTCGCGCGCTCGGTTCGGCCGAGAAGTTCCAGGAGGTCATTCTGCCGGTCGCCGACAAGCTCGGCGCCGCCGTCGGCGCATCGCGTGCCGCGGTCGATGCCGGCTATGCGCCGAACGACTGGCAGGTCGGCCAGACCGGCAAGGTCGTCGCTCCGCAGCTCTACATAGCGGTCGGCATCTCCGGTGCGATCCAGCATCTCGCCGGCATGAAGGACTCGAAGGTCATCGTCGCGATCAACAAGGACGAGGAAGCACCGATCTTCCAGGTCGCCGACTACGGCCTCGTCGGCGACCTCTTCACAATCCTGCCCGAACTCGAAAAGGCGCTCTGAACGCACAACATCTGAACGAATTGAGGAGCGGGGTGGACTAAGTCGCCCCGCTCTCTTATTTTGCGCCGCAACATCAGGCATAGGCTCACCCGGGAGGCAGGCTCAACGATGGTTGGCAGGATCGGTTCGATCGGGATCATCGGCGCAGGACAGATGGGCGGCGGCATCGCCCATGTCGCGGCAAGCGCCGGCTATGACGTTCATCTCTTTGACATTTCGCCCGAGCGCATCGAGACAGGCATCGCCACCATCAGCGGCAACATGGCCCGCCAGGTCGCATCGGGAAAGATTGACGAACAGACCCGCTCGGCCGCCCTGTCGCGCATCCACCCGGCCGAAACCATGCAGTCGCTTGCCGGCGTCGATCTCGCCATCGAGGCGGCGACCGAGGACGAGGCGACCAAGCGCAAGATATTCCAGCAGCTCTGCCCGGTGCTGAACCCGGAAGCCCTGCTCGCTACCAATACCTCGTCGATCTCGATCACCCGCCTTGCATCTGGCACCGACCGCCCGGAACGCTTCATCGGCATTCATTTCATGAACCCGGTCCCGGTCATGAAGCTGGTCGAACTGGTGCGCGGCATCGCCACCGCCGACCAGACCTTCGAGGCGGCAAAGGCATTCGTCTCCAGCCTCGACAAGACCGTGACGGTCGCGGAAGACTTCCCCGCCTTCATCGTCAACCGCATCCTGCTGCCGATGATCAACGAGGCTATCTACGTCCTCTACGAGGGCGTCGGTACGGTCGAGGGCATCGACACGGCTATGAAGCTCGGCGCCAACCATCCGATGGGACCGCTCCAGCTTGCCGACTTCATCGGCCTCGACACCTGCCTGTCGATCATGCAGGTGCTGCATGAGGGCCTGTCGGATTCCAAATACCGCCCCTGCCCGCTTCTGGTGAAATATGTCGAGGCCGGCTGGCTCGGCCGCAAGACCGGGCGCGGCTTCTACGACTATCGCGGCGAGCACCCGGTCCCGACGCGCTAAAGCATTTCCAGCAAAAGTGTGAAGCACTTTTGCGTCTGGAAAATGCGACCAGAAGAACCCTCATTTCCAGCAAAAGTGTGAAGCACTTTTGCGCGCCGGGATGCGGCCAAAACAAAGAGATAGAGCAGTTCCGCCGATTCTGTGAAAATCAGAATCGCTCTAGATCAATCCGGCCTCACGCGCGGCAGGCGCGAAGCTCCGGCTCACCGGCAAGACGCGACCGTCAGAAAGCTCGACCATCAGCCGGTCGCCTTCCCGGAAGCTGCGCGTCACCGCATCGCGTGCTACCCAGTGCGAGCGATGGATCTGCACGCCCTCGACCCCGCCTGTCAGGCGCATGGCGTCTCCGAGCCGGATCAGCACGAGGGACGTGCCCTTGTCGGTGACGACATCTACATAGTGGTCGTTGACGGTCAGCGCGATCAACCTTCCCCGCTTGGCCAGAGGCACCTTTTCCATGATCGATGCGCCGTGGCCTACGGCAAGCACCGACGTCTGCGCGGATGACGCCTCGATTTCGGACACGGCGCGGAAATGCTGACTGAACCAGGCCAGCAGCAAGGTCGCCACCAGAGTGATGGCCGTGGAATTGACGAAGACGCGTATCGCCAGCGCAGCGTCGGGCCAGCCGAAGGCTATCGTCTCGATCGCCAGCACCACGAAGCCCACCGGCACGGAGAGAGCCAGCGCCAGAACGGTCATCCTGACCCACCTGTTGGCAATTCGCGTGCCGAGCATTGCGCCGATGATCGGCACCAGCGCGCGAGCGGTCCCATAGCTCAACGGAACCGACACTCCCCAATAGAGAAGCCGCTGCCAGTCATTGAGGCTGGTCGCGGTACGGAAGGGGCCGCCCAGCGTCAGCAGAATGACAAGCCCCGCCATGGCACCAAGCGAGAAGGGGCTGGTGAAGACCGCCCGTATTTCGCGAAGCGCGAGTTGCAGCGAAGTGTCGTTCACGAATGAATCCCGGCGCCCTGCGAAGTCGGCATTGCGGGTCGGGTATAGTGGAGCGACAGGAGGCAAACAAGGCGGGCCGCACGGCAAGCCGCCACTCATCGGAGACCTCCCCATGCGCACCATCTATGAAATCATCGCCCACACGCCCATCTGGGTCTGGGCAGTATTTGCCCTGATCGTCGGCCTCGGCCTATCGAAGACGCGTGACCGCACCACCAGCATCGCCGGGCTTCTGGTGCTGCCCGCCATCATGGCTCTCTATTCTCTCAGCGGGATGGTGCACGCATCGCTCGGCGTCCTCCCCGCGACCATTGGTGGCGTCGCCATTGGTGGCGTCGGTGGCTGGCTCATGGAGCGGGAGGGGGCGACGAGACGCATGCCCGACGGCAGGATTTGGGTGCGAGGCGAGTGGACTTCGCTTGTGCTTGTCCTCGCCATCTTCTCGTTTCGATATACGGCAGGCGTCCTGTCAGCCACCTCGCCCGAAATTGCCAACGGGACGTCCTGGCAGATCCTCACCGCCCTCGCCTCGGGCTTCTTCGCGGCGCTCTTCATCGCCCGCACGACCGCCCGTTTGAACACCTGGGCGACCGAGGATCGGACCGTCTCGGAAAAGACAGCCTAGAGCATTTCCAGCAAAAGTGTGCAGCACTTTTGCGTCCGGAAATGCGACCAGAAGAACCCTCATTTCCAGCAAAAGTGTGAGGCTGTCTTGCGTCCGGAAATGCGGCCAAAACAAAGAGATAGAGCGGTTCTGCCGATTCTGTGAAAACCAGAACCGCTCTAGAAATTGTCCTTGCGCTTGCGGATCTCGGCAAAGACTTCCGCGTCGCTTGCGCTCTCCATGCCCAGATGCCGGCGGATCGACGCGTCATGCGTGCGCATGTACGGGTTCGTCGCCATCTCCTCCAGGATCGTCGTCGGAAGCGTCGGCAGGTCGCGCTCGCGCAGTTCGTCGACCTTGCGCGCGCGTTCCTTGAGCGCCGCGTTCTCCGGATCGACTGTCAGCGCAAACCGCGCATTCGACTGCGTATATTCATGGCCGCAATAGACCACCGTTTCGAGCGGCAACCGCTTCAGCTTCTCGAACGAGGCATACATGTCAGCCGGCCCGCGCTCGAACAGCCGCCCGCAGCCCATGGCAAACAGCGTATCGGCGGCAAACAGAAGCTTGGCGTCGGGGATGTGGTAGCAGACATGACCTGCCGTGTGGCCGGGGGTCTCGATCACCTCGACCTTGTGGCCCGAAAACTCGAAGACGTCGCCGTCGCCCACCTTGCGGTCGATCCCCGGAATCCTGTCGGCCTCGTTCACCGGCCCGATGATCGTCAGCTTGAAACGTTCTTTCAGAGCCAGATTGGCCGCCACATGGTCGTCATGGTGGTGGGTGGTGAAGATATGCGTCGGCCGCCAGCCGGTGCGCTCGATCGCAGCCAGGATGGGCGCTTCTTCGGGTGCGTCGATGATCGCGGTAGCACCCGTCGCCGGATCGTGCAGGAGCACGCCGAAATTGTCGCTGCGGCACATGAACTGTTCGACCATCAATGGCATGTCTTGTCTCCTGTCTGGCCCTTCAAATAGGCTGCGGCGTCGCCAGTGTCACGCCTTGACTTCCTTGAATTGGCGCGCCTGCGCCATTACGCTTGCCTCCATGCACGCTGACATCGTCGACCTGCGCTCTTTCTACTCAACGATGCTCGGGCGCCTCGCCGAGCGGTCGATCGCAATGGCCTTGTCTGCGGTCTGGGCGCCCATTCCCAATGAGCGGCTGCTCGGGCTTGGCTACGCCCTCCCCTGGCTGGAGCGTTTCGGCACCGACACGGAGCGCGTCTTTGCATTCATGCCGGCAACTCAAGGCGCGGTGAGATGGCCGGCCGAAGGCCCGTCATGTTCCGCGCTGGTCTTCGACGAGGAACTGCCGCTGGCCGATTCTTCCGTCGACCGCGTGCTGATGGTCCACAGCCTCGAACATGCAGAAAACCCGGCCGAGACGCTGAAGGAAGTTTGGCGGGTGCTCGCCCCCAACGGCCGGCTGGTCATCGTCGCGCCAAACCGTCGCGGCGTCTGGTCCCGCTTCGAGCACACGCCCTTCGGCACCGGCCGCCCCTTCTCCCGAGGCCAGCTGACCGCGCTTCTGCGCGAGACGAATTTCACGCCCGGACCGACCTCGGAGGCGCTGCTCTTCCCCCCGTCAAAGCGCCGCTGGATGCTGAAATTCCACCGGGTCGCCGAACGCATCGGCCGCAGATGCTGGCCAATCTTTTCCGGGGTCATCGTCGTCGAGGCACAGAAGCGGCTCTATCAGGGCATTCCGGTCAAGCAGCGCGCCTCGCGCCGCGTCTTCGTGCCGGTCCTCTCGCCACAAGGCGCGGGACGGGTCGGAAAGTCCAAGGCAAGCTGATCCACTCTCATGCGAAGTGGTGATCCCGACTGGATTCGAACCAGTGGCCTACAGATTAGGAATCTGTCGCTCTATCCTACTGAGCTACGGGACCATCCGCGCGACACATACCCGCTTCGCAGCCGCGCGCCAAGAGCCGCCATGGTTGCAGGGCGGCCCGAAATTCGCCAGCGCGAGGCAAAAATGGCATCATTCGAGCATCGGAGCGGAGCGTGCGCCGGCACGTGAGCACCGAAGCGCAAAATGATGTCGTTTGCAGCCCGCGCTGACGGATTTCGTCACCGCGCCAGCGACGACTCAGCCATCTTCACCCAGTAGGAGATGCCGTGGGGAATGACCTCGTCGTTGAAGTCGTAGGCGGGATGGTGAAGCCCTGCCGTGTCGCCATTGCCGATGAAGATGAACGCGCCGGGCCGCGCTTCGAGCATGTAGGAGAAATCCTCGCCGCCCATGACGGCAGGCGTCGCCGGATTGACATTGGCTTCGCCGGCAATCTCGCCCGCGACCCCGACCGCATAGCCGGTCTCGGTCTCGTGGTTGAAGGTGACTGGATAGTTCCAGTCGAACTTGACATTGATCTTGGCGCCGTAAGCCGCAGCTATGCCTTCGCAGATTTCCTTCATCCGCTTTTCTGCGAGCTTGCCGAGTTCGGTGTCGAGCATGCGCACCGTGCCGCAAAGCTCGGCCGTCTGCGGGATGACGTTGTAGGCGTCGCCGGCATGGAACTTGGTGATCGACACCACCAGCGATTCGGTCGGATTGGCCGAGCGCGAGACGATCGTCTGCAACGACTGCACCAGCGCCGCGCCCGTCACCACCGGGTCGATCGTGCCGTGCGGCATGGCGGCATGGCCGCCCTTGCCTTCGATGGTGATGGTGAACTCCGCCGTGCCGGCCATCAGCGCGCCGGGCCGGGTGGCAAACTGGCCGACGGGAAGCCCCGGCATATTGTGCATGCCATAGACTTCGCGAATGCCCCAGCGGTCCATCATGCCGTCCTTGACCATGGCCTGGCCGCCGGCACCGCCTTCTTCGGCGGGTTGAAAGATGACCGCGACCGAGCCTGCGAAATTGCGCGTCTCGGCGAGATATTTGGCAGCACCGAGCAGCATCGCCGTGTGGCCGTCATGGCCGCAGGCATGCATCTTGCCCGGCGTCTTCGATGCCCACGGCTTGCCTGTGATCTCGGTCAGCGGCAGCGCGTCCATGTCGGCGCGCAGGCCGACGGTTGCGCCATCGCCCTTGCGGCCGCGAATGATGCCGACGACGCCCGTCCTGCCGATGCCCGGCACAACCTCGTCGCAGCCGAATTCCTCCAGCTTCGCCTTTACGAAGGCAGCCGTCTGGTGAACGTCGTAGAGCAGTTCCGGCATCGTATGAAGCTCGCGCCTCCAGCCTGCGACCTCTTCCTGCAATTCGGCTGCGCGGTTCAGTATCGGCATAGTTTATCCCTTCAATTCCAGTTTACCTGAGCGACTGGCTCGAAGCCTGCCCTTTGCCTTGCTGACGTCACATAGGCTATCTAGCGAGACGATAACCGCCAAGCACGCTTCCGGCCAGAGGGAAGATGCGAAACGTTCACGACAGGGCCACGCCATGCGCGCGTGGGACAGGTTTGACATGATATCGCTGCGCAGCACCCGATTTGCCGCATTCGCCGCTGTCCTCACCGCTGCCGCGACCTTTTCGGCCAATGCAGGCCCGTCGATCCTCGTCGACGGCAATACCGGCGTCGTGCTCGAACAGAACGACGCATTCGCCCGCTGGTATCCGGCCTCGCTCACCAAGCTGATGACCACCTATGTCGCCTTTCGCGCCATCGACGCGGGCGAAGTGACGCTCGCCTCCCCGGTGCGCGTCTCGATCAATGCGACAAAGGAAAAGCCCTCCAAGATGGGCTATCCCGCCGGCACCGTCGTCACGCTCGAAAACGCGCTGCGCATGATCATGGTCAAATCGGCCAACGACATCGCCACCGCAATCGGCGAGAGCCTCGGCGGCTCGACGGAGGCGTTTGCGGCGCGCATGAATTCCGAGGCAAAGCGCATCGGCATGACCGGCTCGAATTTCGTCAATCCGCATGGCTGGCACGACGAACGACAATACACGACCGCTCACGACATGGCTGTGCTCGCACTCGCCCTCAAGCGCGACTACCCGCAATATGCATCCTTCTTCGACATCGAGGCGCTGAGCGACGGCAAGGTCATGATCGCCAACCACAATGACATGATCTTCCGCTTCGAAGGCGCAGACGGCATGAAGACCGGCTACACCTGCGACGCCGGCTACAACCTCGTCGTTTCGGCAAATCGCAACGGCCGCACCATGGTCGCCGTCGTGCTTGGCGCGACATCGGTCGGCGGCCGCACCGACGACGCCGCCGAACTTCTCGCGGCAGGCTTCGGCATCCCGCCGCGCACCGGCACCACCGTCGACAGGCTTGCCCCTAGCGGCTCCGGCATCGATCAGGCCACCAATATGCGCCAGGCCATCTGCTCGCCCGAGGCACGCAAGCAGCGGCTCGAAAAGCTCGACGCCAAGGGCAACATCATCTTCAAGTCGGCCCACATCACCGGCGGCAAGATCCCGACGCCGCGCCCGACCCAGATCAGCCTTGGCGGCGCGACCGGCCCGGCATCCCCATATTACCCGAAGGTCGCGCGCCCCGACATGATCGACGGCATCCCCGTTCCGATCCCGCGCCCTGTCTATGCCGGTGCAAGCTCCGAGAGCGCCAGCGCCAAATCAGGCGTGACGCAATAGCGATGAATTTCCCCATCCCCGTTTCGGTGCTGACCGGTTTCCTGGGTTCCGGCAAAACCACTCTGCTCAACCGGCTCCTCAAGGATGAACGGCTGACCGACACCGCCGTCATCGTCAACGAACTGGGAGAGGTCGGCATCGACCATCTTTTGGTCGAGCAGTCGTCCGACGGCGTCATTGAACTCTCCGGCGGCTGCATCTGCTGCACCGTGCGCGGTGATCTCGTCGACACGCTGGCCGGTCTTGTCGAGAACATGCAGACGGGCAGACTGGCAAATCTCAGCCGCGTCGTCGTCGAGACCACCGGCCTTGCAGACCCCGTCCCTGTCCTGCTGTCGATCATGGGGCACCCGGCGCTGATGCAGGCGTTTCGCCTCGACGGCGTCATCGCCACCGTCGACACGGTCAACGGGCTTTCGACCATCGAGCGCCATAACGAGGCGGCACGGCAGATCGCAGTCGCCGACCGCATCGTCATGACAAAGACCGATATCGAGCCTGCCCCGGCAGACCTGCGGGCAACTGTATCGCGGCTGAACCCCGGCGCGCCCGTGATCGAAGGCGCAAATGCCGGCGTTGCCGAACTGTTCAATTGCGGCGTCTACGATCCCGCGACGAAGACTGCCGATGTCGGCCGCTGGCTGCGCGACGAGGCGCTGCACGATCATCACGATCATGATTATCACGATCATGATCACCATGACCACGATCATCACAGCCATGATCATGATCACGACCATCATCACCATGAGCATCGCCATGATGCGATCCGCTCATTTGCGCTGACCCATCCGGCCCCCGTGCCTTACGCCGCCATCGAGACCTTCCTCGACCTGCTGCGCTCGACGCAGGGCGACCGGCTGTTGCGCATGAAGGGCGTGATCGAGCTGGCGGAAGACCCGTCGCGCCCGCTGGTCATCCACGGCGTCCAGTCGATGCTGCACCCGCCGGCGCGGCTTCCCGCATGGCCTGCCGGCCCGCGCGGCGTGCGTCTCGTCGTCATCGGCGACGGGCTGGCGGAAGACTATGTGCAGCGCCTGTTCGGCGCGATCACCGGCCAGGTCGCGCCCGACCGGCCCGACCGCGCAGCGGTGATGGACAACCCGCTGGCGGTCGCAGGTGTGAAATTTTAAGCGGCGCAGCGCGTCAGCGCGCCTCCCGAAATGCCTGCTTGTTGCGCGCCATATAGATGAACTGCGCGGCAAGCCCGAGAACCAGCATCAGCGCCAGCAGACCGAGCGCTGCCTTGATGATGGGCGACCCCGGATCGGCCGCAATCGGGTTGCCGTCCGGAACCCGGCGCAGGATCTCCGACGTGGTCGGCACCATCAGCAGGAAGACCGACAGGCTCAGAAAGAACGTCTCCAGATAGGCGCGCGCACGGCCGAGAAATCCGATCCGCCCGACCGTGTAGCCTGCAAGAAGCACTAACAGCGTCACCGCTCCGACGAAGACGCTCTCCGGAGCCTTGGCGACGAGAAAGACCGTCGCGGCGCCAATCACCATGAAGGCCAGATAAAGCAGCCCCACGGTCGAGCGCGGCGCGATGCGCCCGTATCGGAAGACCATATAGGCGGCGAGCGGAATGGCTGGCAGGCTGCCAAGCGTGTGCAGCCAGCCAAGCGGCGTGATTCCAAACATGACGATGTCCTTTTCCCCAAAGAGAGATCCGGGCCGGGGAGCATCGCCCCCGGCGCAAGCTGATTGACGTGGGAATTCAGACGACCGTCAGGACGACATCGAGGTTGTTGCGGGTCGCGTTGGAATAGGGGCAGACCTGATGCGCGGCGGCCACCAGCTTTTCTGCTTCTTCGCGGGCGATGCCCGGCAAGCTGATGTCGAGCGCAGCCGTAATGCCGAAGCCGCCTTCGCTGCGCGGGCCGATGCCAACCGTCGCGGTAATCGAGGCGTCCTGCGGAATGGCGACCTTCATCTGCGAGCCGACGACCTTGAGGGCGCCAAGGAAGCAGGCCGAATAACCGGCTGCGAAAAGCTGTTCGGGGTTTGCGCCATCACCGCCGGCACCTCCCAGTTCCTTCGGCGTCGACAGGGCGATCTCGCGGCCACCCTCGATCACCGACTTGCCGTCGCGGCCGCCGGTCGAGGTAGCCTTGGTACGATACAGAACATTGACGGACATCATCTATCTCCTAAATTAGATATCTCGATAATCATTATCGTGACAATTTTCAGTAGCGCAGCGTGAACCGCATGTCCAGACGTTTTATTTGTCGCGATAAACAATTTCGTGATACACAGCACGCCATGACAAAAATCACCGTGACCGACCGCAAGGATAGCCGGGCAGGCGCGCGCGTCCTGCCGCTCGAAAGCCAGCTCTGTTATTCGCTCTATTCGACCTCGATGGCGGTCGGCAGGCTCTACAAGCCCCTGCTCGACGAACTCGGCATCACCTATCCGCAATATCTCGTGCTGAACGCTCTATGGGAAAAGGACGGCCTGACCATCGGCACCATCGCCACCCGCCTCGCCCTTGAGCCGAGCACGATCACGCCTTTGGTCAAGCGGCTGGAAGCCGCTACGCTCGTCAGCCGCGTGCGCAGCGCTGAGGACGAGCGCAGCGTGCGCGTCCACCTGACCGCTCAGGGCGATGCCATGCGCGAACAGAGCCGCTGTCTCGGCGAAGCCCTGTTTGCCAAGGCAGGCATGAGCGTCGCCGACATGATCGCGTTGAACGACAATATCCGCCGCCTGCGTGCCGCCCTGACGGAAGACGCGGACCAATAGAACGCGCTACGGCGCGGCGGCCTCGATCTGTTTCAGAAGCTCGATGAAGGCGCTGGTTCTGACACCCTTCGCGTTCTGCTTCAGGTCGACCGTCTGAACTACGACCAGCCGCTTAGCGGGCAAGACGGCGATGACCTGCCCGCCATAGCCTGAAGCATAGAAAGCGCCATTCCCCCAGATATCGGCAGGCAGCACCCACCACATGTAGCCATATCCCTGCCGCAGCCGCTTCGCATGTGAATAGGCGGTGGTCGATTCTTTGATCCATGCCTCCGGCACGATCTGCCTGCCGCCCCATCGCCCGCCATCGAGGAACAATTGCCCGAACCGCGCCGCATCGCGCGCGCTCAACCTGAACGTATAGGCGGGATGATCTGACGCCGGATGGAAGGCATAGCGCCCGTCGCCCACGGAAAAATCCTCCATGCCGGTCAGTCGCGCGATCCTGCGCGCGAAACTCTCGAAAATGTCTTCGCCGGTCGCCTGCCGGTAGATGGTGCCGAGTGCGTTGAAATCCCAATTGTTGTAGAACCAGAACGTGCCCGGCGCATGGCTGCCGCGCTCGGGTCGTTTGCGCTTCATGTCAGCCGTCTCGTTCGCGGCGCGATGATAGATGCCGGACCGCGCGGTTATCAGATCGCGCACGCTCGCCCGCTTCTCCTGCGGCGTCAGGCTTGGCAGCCTGTCGTCGATGCCAAGCTCCTCCAGCGTGCTTGAAAGGTCGATCTTCCCTTCCGCGACAGCAATGCCGTAAAGCGCGCTCATGAGGCTCTTGCGCACGGACGCCGCATTGACCTTGCGCGCCGGTTCACCCCAGGCGGCAACGATCTTTCCGTCCTGCACGATAACCAGCGCGGTCGGCTTCAGCGCCTTCGACACCGTCTTTGCCGCGTTCAGCCCCTCGACAGACCAGCCCGCCGCTGCCGGGTCGACCGTCTCCCACCCTTGGGCAGCGACGGCCCGGCAAAAAGCGAGCATGAAGACAAGCAGCAAGACAGCGCGGAGTTTTGACAGGCGACACCTCCAGTTCGACCGGTCGGGGCAGCCAGCCCAAACAGCGCGCTCGCCGGCGCCCCCCCAACTGAACGGCTCAGGCGGCCTCTGTCCTCACGCGGGCCGGGCGGCGCTTGATGAGGAATGCGTGGCCGCTCTCGCGCTTCACGGTCTCGACCAGTTCATGGCCGGTCTCGTTGCAGAAGGCGGGGATATCGAGCGATGCGAGAGGGTCGGTCGTCTCGACCCAGATTCGCGCGCCGGGGCGCATCTTCGCCAGCCTCTTGCGCGTCTTCAGCACCGGCAGCGGACAGTTCAACCCTTTGAGGTCGTAGACGGGCGGCGCGCGCAAAACGTCCCTGCCCTCAGCCGCCGAACAGCTTGACGAATTTCTTCGCCCCGTTCTTCATTCCGTTCTTTACGGCATCGAGCGCATTTTCGGGTTTTTCGGCAGCAACAGGCGCTTCGACAACCTCCTGCGCCTGCGGCTCTGCCGGTTTTGTCTTGGCGTCTACGGCCGGAGCCTTGCCCGCAGCGCCATTCTTGCCGGACGCCTTGGCCTGCTTCTGCTCCTCGGCCATCTTCTCCTTGACGAAGGCCTGAGCGTCCTTGATCGCCTTCTGCTTGGCGGCGATGTCGATCTTGCGCTGTTCGGCCTCGGCCTTCACGCGCTCGGCCTCAAGGCGCTTTGCCTCGGCGATGCGCTTTTCCTCGGCCTCTTTCGCTTCCCTTGCGGCCTGCTGTCGGCCAACTTCGGAATCGATACGCCCCATCTTTGCCGTCGCAACGACCGTTCCGTCCGCCCGCATCGACGGCGGCTCAAGCGAAACGCGCTCGCCGCGCCCGCGCTTCTTCGACCAGTCGGCAACGACCGCCGCTTCCTTGGTGCCCTGGATCGACGAACGCGGGGCCGGCAGGTCCGATTTCGTCTCGATCTTGGAATATTCGCTGGCGAATGCCGCCTGATAGGACTGGTAGGCGCTGTCGGCGACGGGCGTGCTCTGCGCCGCGCAGGCGTTTCCGGCCGTGCCGTCGGCATTGATGCCCTTGTTGAAGACATAGCGCTTGTCGCACACATCCACCTTCGGCGGCGTCCTAGCGATCTCGAAGCGGTCGTAGCCCTCCTTCAGCATCTTCCAGAACTCGATGTTCGGGTCGCTGCGATAACGCGCCATGTTGGCTGGCGTCATCCGGAAGGGGAAAGCCTGCACCTGGAACGACTTCTGGCCGCCGGAAAATGCGTCCTTCGCCAGAGCATAGACTTCCTGCATCTGCCCGTCAGTCAGCGAATAGCACCCTGCCGAAGAGCACGAACCATGCACCATGAGATGCGCGCCCGAGCGGCCATTGGCGCGGTCATAGGCGTTTGGATAGCCCATGTTGAAGGCGAGGTAGAACTTGGAATCCGGGTTCATCTGTCCCGGCGTGATATTGTAGAACCCTTCCGGCGCCTGGCGGTCGCCTTCGGTGAACTTCGGCCCGAGCTTTCCCGACCACCGGCACATCGGATAGCTCGATATCAGCGCATACCGCCCGTCGGTACGCTGCTTCCACACTTCAAGCGTGTTCTCTTCCTTGAAGATGCGCATCATGATCGGCGCGGTCTTGGCCATGCCGCGCGACGAAGCAAGGCTGGCAAGCTTGTTCTGGACGGCATAGTCGGCGCGTGGTGATTTCTGGACAGCAGCGCTTTCAAGCGTGTCGGACGTGCAGCCCGCTACGACAAGCGCGCTCAAAACTGCGGCGGCGCTGAAAAATCTCGCAATTGGCGGCACGCTGCGTCTCTCGTTGCCCTGTCCGTGGCCTTGTCCCGGGGGCAGCCTTGCGCTCCGCCCCACCCTGCCCGATGCACCCGGATTAACCTTGTGCCCGGGTTAACCTTGATTCTGCGCAACGGCAAGTCATCCGGCGCATCGTCACGCACAGTTCATTGTCAGGAGAGGCGGCAAATTTATGGCGCTGCCGTTCTACAGCGTGCGCCCGATGGCGAGGAACTTCTCACGCCGATGCTCGCGGTAGTCCATGCCCGATTGCAGCATCTCGCTCAAGGCGGACTGGATGCGCTCGCCGGTCGCGGCAATGACGGCTTCCTGCCCGCGATGCGCGCCGCCCAGAGGCTCGGCGATGATGCCGTCGATGACCTTCATCTCGAGAAGATCCTGCGCTGTGATCTTCATGTTCGTCGCCGCGTCCTTGGCGCGCGTCGAATCATGCCACAGGATCGATGCGGCGCCCTCCGGCGAAATCACCGAATAGATCGAGTGTTCGAGCATGTACACGCGATTTGCAGTCGCAATTGCGATCGCGCCGCCCGATCCGCCCTCGCCGATGACGACCGACACGCTCGGGGTTCTCAGGCCAAGGCAGGCCGCCGTCGAACGCGCGATGGCTTCGGCCTGCCCGCGCTCTTCCGCGCCGATGCCCGGATATGCGCCCGCCGTGTCGACCAGCGTGATCAGCGGCACCTTGAACCGGTCGGCCAGTTCCATGATGCGCACGGCCTTGCGATAGCCTTCAGGCCGCGCCATGCCGAAATTGTGCTTCAGGCGGCTGGCCGTGTCGTCGCCCTTTTCCTGCCCGAGGATCGCGATCGGCTGGCCGTTGAAGCGGGCAAAGCCGCCGATCACGGCATAGTCCTCGCCATAGTTGCGATCGCCTGCCAGCGGCGTGAAATCGGTGAACAGCGCATGGACATAGTCGAGGCAGTGCGGACGGTCGGGATGGCGCGCCACCTGAGCCTTCTGCCAGGGCGTCAGCGACTTGTAGAGGTCGCGCAATACATCGCCGCGCCGCTTTTCGAGCTTGCCGATCTCGTCATTGAAGTCGACCCCGCTGCCATCGGCCATCAGGCGGCGCAATTCGGCCACCTTGGCGTCGATGTCGGCGATCTGTTTTTCGAAATCTAGATAATTGAACATGCTGTACCAGGTTGCGGCGCCTGCCCTGCGTGTGGGCCATCCTGCGCTGGACCTGCCCCGCATGCGGGCCATACTGCGCTGGAATTGTGCCTTCACATATCGTCGGCTGGGCTAATCGGCAAGCGGATGATGGTCTCGCACCAGCGATACCAGCCTTTCTTCCAGCACATGGGTATAGATTTGCGTCGTCGAGATGTCCGAATGGCCGAGCAATTCCTGCACGGCGCGCAGGTCCGCGCCATTTTGCAACAGGTGGCTCGCAAAAGCATGACGGATGACATGCGGCGAGACCTTTGCCGATGAGATCTGCGCCGCAGCGGCCAGCCCCTTGAGGTCGCGCCCAAACACCTGCCTGGGCAGATATCCGGCTTCCGAACTCGACGGAAAAAGCCACGGGCTGTCCTTCCATTGCGGCTCCGTGGCGCGCGTTTTCAGCCATTGGCGCATCGCGGCCCGCGCCTTGGGCGACAAGGGCACCATGCGCTCCTTGTTGCCCTTGCCGCGGATGATGAAGAACCGTTCGTCGCGTTTCGCCACGTCGACCGGCAACGACACCAGTTCCGAGACGCGCAAGCCCGTTGCATAGAGAACCTCGATCAGCGCCTGCATCCTGATCGCGTCGCGCTCGCCCTTGGCTGCCGCTGACGCCGCCTGATCGAGCAGCCGCCCCGTCTCCGCCACCGAGAGTATCTTCGGCAGGCCGCGCTGCTTGCGTGGGCTGTCGACCGGGCCTGACGGATCGTCTGGGCGATGGCCTTCCGTATAGAGGAACTTGTAGAACTGCCTCAGGGCGGAGAGCTTGCGCGCCTGGCTTGAGCCGGCAAAGCCCCGCGCGGCGATCTGGTCGATATAGGCGCGGATATCGGCGGACGACGCCGAATAGAGCCCGCCGTCGACATTTGCCTGGGCGTCTTCGAGATCGCGCCTGTAGGCGGCAAGCGTGTTTTCGCTGGCGCCGCGTTCGGCGCTCATCATTTCGAGGAATGTTTCGACCAGCGCCGCCGGGTTCATCGCCAGCTGCTCACCGCTCGTCCAGCTTCTTCAAGGGAACGCGCTCCGAAATCTCGGCCACATTCGGCTTCACGAATGTCGCGAGCGCAAAGATGCCGGCAAAGGCGACCGCCGCCAATATGGTCATGATGGTCAGAAACCGGAAAAGTGTCGGCACCGCTGATCCCTGTCGACTGTGCAGAGCCTTATGGAACTCCCGGTTGCAAGGATCAAGTCACACGGGAAGCCTCTATCCGAACAAGGCATTCGAATAGCTACCCCACCCGGCGCGCAGCGACGGGCCGGGTGGGGTTGTCTCAACCTGCTCCAAAACTCCGCTCACCCCAAAAAATCTCCAGCCAGTTTATCCCCCTCCCTTTCGCCGCCCTTATCCTTCCTCTTGCAGCTTGCTTGAGGGAACGGGACGTACGACCGGACATCCCAGGCAAGTGTGGCGCTGGTGACGGTCGCGGACGGTGGCGACATAAACCAGCCTCACGTCGCGCTGATTGCCGATCCCAATGGG
>JBARXU010000027.1:0-82647 GCA_049647505.1 Mesorhizobium sp. | reverse complement strand
CACGAAGATCAAAGGAAAGCGGCTTCGGCATCAGATGCTGGCCTCCATCCCAGCCAGCATCTTGAATCACAATTCACGACCTGCAGGAATCCCTTTTCGATTCAACGCAAGCTCATCCTGCTCTAGGCTGCGTTTGCGCCGCTTGGCAGAACGAATTTCAGCCGGCCTCGCCGTGCCAGACCGGTTCGAACCCCGCCTTCAGTGCCCCGACCGTCGCAGCAGGCGTCAAAAGGTCGGCGCGGTCGGGCAGTCCTTGTGCCGGGCCATATCCGCCGAACGACCACGCCAGCGCTTTGCCGCCCCGTATCGCATAGGCGGTATTGCCGACTGCGATCATCGCGCCGTCCGGCAGCGCATCGATCTCGGCCTTCGACAGAGCGATGGTGGCCGCCCCGGCCGCACGGCGCTGCGGATGCAGAATGGCGTCGATCTGCGGCGCGCTCATATGTGCCTGCGCCCGCCCGGCCGCGAAACAGCGGGCAAATTCCTTCGCGTCCGCCCGCCTGCATTCAAAACAGGGCCGATGCCCCGCCGACAGCGCCGTCACCTCGTCGAGGAAGAAAAGATTGGTCCATCCCGGTCCGCCAGTTGACCGGTTGCGGCCCATGACGACGCGCTTTCTGCCCTTGTAGCCGCAGTCGCATATGATCCACATCTTCGTCGCCCAGCGCTTTTTCAGAAGCGTCTGCGTGTCTGCATCATGGATCGTGCCGCGATTGCCGGTGAACATGCCGCGCGCGGCCACCGCATGGATTTCGCCGAACGGATCAACTCTGTTCTGGAATGGCATTGAGGCATCAACCTGCGGCTTGGACCTACGGACCGGGCCATGATAGCGATTGCGCCGGTGAAGTCCCATCCCGGTTTGTCATGATGAAAGTTCTCGTCGTCCAGAACTATGCCGATACCGGCCTCGGGCAGGTCGCCACCGCATTGGCTGAGGCAAATGCCGATGTCACATCCGTCATGGCCTATGACGGCG
The DNA here is from genome assembly GCA_049647505.1 of Mesorhizobium sp. Lineage (GTDB taxonomy): Bacteria > Pseudomonadota > Alphaproteobacteria > Rhizobiales > Rhizobiaceae > Mesorhizobium_A. The sequence continues at coordinate 81,665 of JBARXU010000027.1, read as the reverse complement.
ATGCGCTGCCCCCGACGCCTGAAGGTTTCGACGCCATCGTCGTGCTTGGCGGCGCGCAGACCGCGCTCGACGACGAAGGTTCGCCCTGGCTTTTGCCTCTCGCCGCACTGATGCGTGAATTTGCAGATTCGGACCGCGCTGTGCTTGGCATTTGCCTCGGCAGCCAACTCATGGCTCGCGCCTATGGCGCTGACAATCTCATCGGCGCGGCCCCCGAATTCGGCTGGCAGCATGTCTCAGTGACGCCGGAAGGAGCGGCCGATCCGGTCCTGTCTGTCGCGGGCGGAACCTTCCCCATCTTCCAGTGGCATGACGACACCTTCACCTTGCCACGCGGCGCGGTGCGCCTCGCCGGGAACGCCGCCGCCCACAATCAGGCTTTTCGCATCGGCCGCGCCGGCTATGCGATGCAGTTCCATTTCGAGGCCGACCGCGCGCTGTTAGATGAGTGGAGTGTCACCTTTGCCGACACGCTCGCCGCGCGCCAGCCGGGCTGGGGCGAACGGCGGATGGCGGACGCAGAGGCATTCGGCAAGGGCGCAGATGCAGCGGGTCTGGCAATCGCCCGCGCCTGGGTTTCGACCATCCGCCCAGCGCCCTGAACGCCGACGTTGCCGAAAAGTCACGTCATAAATCAAAGCCTGGGGATAGAGGAAACCGGGCTTCCAATCGTCCGTTTGTCCGCCTATTGCCACTGCGCGTTGCCGGGACGGGCACTGCGTTCCACGGCCTCGCGATATTGGCCGTGGAACGCACATCTACTTGCGTAGAAACCAAATCCTAACGTTGTTCCAGTAGTTCTGCAGAGTAGCCATTTCGAGATGACCCCCGTGAAAGCAGCTTTCCTGTCGCTTCTGATGCTCTCGGGCATCCTGATCTGGGGCGCGGCCATTTATGCCGGCGATGCGACCGCAGGCGGGCATCCGGTCGACGGCTACGGCGTCGTCAGCACCGCCGCCCGCTAAACCTGTTTCCCATTTTTTCGGCAGCAGTCCCGGTCAGAACCTGTTCTGGCCGGCTGGCCGATAGAGCATGTCCGGGCCGGCATCCCTGATGTCGCGCTTGCCGCATAGCGCCAGCGTCGTGTCGAGTTCCCTGCGGATGATCGACAGCGCCTCGGTCACGCCTTCGCGCCCGCCCGCGCCCAGCCCATAGAGGAACGGTCTGCCTATGAAGGTGCCTTGCGCGCCGAGGCACAGCGCCTTCAGCACGTCCTGGCCCGAGCGGATGCCGCCGTCCATATGCACCTCGACCTTGCCGTCGACAGCTTCGACGATCTCCGGCAGCACCGAAATCGAGGACGGCGCGCCGTCGAGCTGCCGCCCGCCATGGTTCGACACGATGATCGCGTCTGCTCCGGTCTTTGCCGCCATCCGCGCGTCTTCCGCGTCGAGAACGCCCTTCAGGATCAGCTTGCCGCCCCAGCGCTTCTTGATCCATTCCACGTCGTCCCAAGACAGGCGCGGGTCGAACTGTTCCGCCGTCCATGCCGACAGCGACGACAAGTCGGTGACGGTCTTTGCGTGGCCGACGATGTTGCGGAAGGTGCGCCGCTTTGTACCCAGCATTCCGAACGCCCATTGAGGCCGGGTCGCCACCTGAAAAATGTGGTCGAGCGTGAATTTCGGAGGTGTCGACAGGCCGTTGCGAATGTCCTTGTGGCGCTGGCCGAGAATCTGGAGATCGAGCGTCAGCACGAGCGCCGAGCAGTTTGCCGCCTTCGCACGGTCGATGAGATTATAGACAAAGTCGCGGTCGCGCATGACATAGAGCTGGAACCAGAACGGTTTGCCGGTGTTCTCGGCCACGTCCTCGATGGAGCAGATGCTCATGGTCGACAGCGTGAAGGGGACGCCGAAGGCTTCCGCCGCCTGGGCCGCCAATATCTCCCCGTCCGGGTGCTGCATTCCGGTGAGACCCGTCGGCGCAAGCGCGACCGGCATCGACACTTTTTCGCCGATCATCGTCGATTCCAGCGTCCGGTCCGTCATGTCGACCAGCACGCGCTGGCGCAGCTTGATCTTGCCGAAATCTTCCTCATTGGCGCGGTAGGTGCTTTCGGTCCAGGCGCCCGAATCCGCATAGTCGAAGAACATGCGCGGCACGCGCCGCCTTGCGCGCTCCTTCAGGTCGGCAATCGTCAGGCTTGTCATGGGTTCACGCTGGTCTGTATCTTGTGGTCGGACCAGAACTCTAGCGACTGGCCATTGCATCGGCAATGCTGGCGGACCTGCATCTTTCTATCATTTGCGCGGCCTTCGCCGCGCTGTTACATCGCGGAGCATATTGGGCCCGAAGCAAACTGGGGAGGAGTGCCGTGTCCGGTCTGGTTATGCCGAAGCCCGATGCGGCGACGCTGCAAAAGCGCGCGGAAATCGTTGCCGACATGCGCGTCATCGTGCCGGGCGAGGGCGTCATCGACCAGCCCAACGCCATGCGCGTCTTTGAATCGGACGGGCTGACCGCCTATCGCCAGATGCCGCTGGTCGTCGTCCTGCCGCAGACCACCGCGCAGGTGTCGCGTATCCTGAAATATTGCAACGAGCGCAATATCCGCGTTGTGCCGCGCGGCTCCGGCACGTCGCTGTCGGGCGGCGCGCTTCCGCTGGAAGACGCGGTCCTGCTCGTCATGAGCCGTTTCAACCGCATTCTCGACATCGATTTCCCCAACCGCTGCATCGTCGCTCAGCCCGGCGTCACCAATCTCGGCATTTCGGTCGCCGTTCAGGACGATGGTTTCTATTACGCGCCCGACCCGTCCTCGCAGATCGCCTGTTCCATCGGCGGCAATGTCGCGGAAAATTCCGGCGGCGTTCACTGCCTGAAATACGGCCTCACCGCCAACAATGTGCTCGGCGTCGAGATGGTGCTGATGAACGGCGAGGTCGTGCGCCTTGGCGGCCGTCATCTCGACGGCGACGGGGGTTACGATCTGCTCGGCCTGATGAACGGCTCGGAAGGGCTGCTCGGCGTCGTCACCGAAGTCACGGTTCGCATTCTCAAGAAACCGGAAGCCGCGCGCGCGCTGCTCATCGGTTTTCCGACGAGCGAGCAGGGCGGCCAATGCGTTGCCGACATCATCGGCGCGGGCATCATTCCCGGTGGTATGGAGATGATGGACCGGCCCGCCATCCATGCGGCCGAGGATTTTGTCCATGCCGGCTATCCGCTCGATGTCGAGGCGCTGCTGATTGTCGAACTCGACGGTCCGCCCGCCGAGATCGATCATCTGATCGGCGAGGTCGAGGCGATCGCAGCGCGCAACGGCTCGACCACCTGCCGCATCTCGCAATCGGAGGCCGAGCGCCTGTCCTTCTGGGCCGGGCGCAAGGCGGCGTTTCCGGCAGTCGGGCGCATCTCGCCGGATTATTACTGCATGGACGGCACGATCCCGCGCAAGGAACTGCCGCGCGTGCTGGCCGGCATGCGCGACATGTCGGAGCGTTACGGTCTCGGTGTCGCCAATGTCTTCCATGCCGGCGACGGCAACCTGCATCCGCTCATCCTTTATGACGCCAATATTCCCGGCGATCTCGAAAAGGCCGAAGCGTTCGGCTCCGACATTCTGCGCCTTTGCGTCGAGGTTGGCGGCGTGCTCACCGGCGAACATGGTGTCGGCGTCGAGAAGCGCGACCTGATGCCCGAAATGTTCAATGAGACGGACCTCGACCAGCAGATGCGCGTCAAATGCGCCTTCGACCCCAAGCACCTGTTGAACCCCGGAAAGGTGTTCCCGCAACTGCGCCGCTGCGCCGAACTTGGGCGCATGCATGTCCATCGCGGTCAGGTGGCCTTCCCCGACATTCCGAGGTTCTAGTGCATTTTACTCCCTCGACAGCTCCCGAAACGCTCGACGCCATTCGCTGGGCCGTGGCCGAGGAACAGCCTGTCGAGGTCGTCGGTTCCGGGTCGAAAAAGGGCATCGGCCGGCCGATGCAGACCGAGCACACGATCGACCTGTCCAAGCTGACCGGCGTCACACTCTACGAACCCGAGGAGCTGGTGCTTTCGGCACGCGCCGGCACGCCGCTGGCCGAGATCGAGACCATGCTGGGCGAGCGCGGGCAGGAACTTGCGTTTGAGCCGATGGATTATTCGCGCCTGCTCGGCCTCGCCGCTGGCATCGGCAAATCAGGCACGATCGGCGGCGTACTTGCCGCAAATCTTTCCGGCCCGCGCCGCCTGAAGGCGGGTGCGGCGCGCGACCACATCCTCGGCATCAATGCGGTGTCGGGCAGGGGCGAGGCGTTCAAGTCGGGCGGGCGCGTCGTCAAGAACGTCACCGGCTACGATCTCTCCAAGGCGATGGCTGGCTCATGGGGCACGCTCGCCGTCGTCACCGATCTGACCTTCAAGGTTCTGCCGCGCGCCGAGATGGAAACGACGGTGCTGCTGCGCGGGCTGGACGATGAACGCGCTGTCGCGGCGATGGCGCTGGCGCTGGGGTCGAGCGCCGAGGTGTCCGCCGCCGCGCACCTGCCCATGCTCATCTCGGACGGCGTTTCCGGCGCGGTCGGGCCGGATGCCGCAACCGTGCTGCGCGTCGAAGGTTTTGGCCCGTCCGTCGCCTACCGTGTCGCCATGCTGAGCGACCTCTTCGGCGGCCATGTCGACACCATCGAAGATGTGGCCTCGCGAGCGCTCTGGGCCGACATTCGCGACGTTGCGCCCTTTGCCGACGGCACGATGCGCCCGGTCTGGCGCGTCTCGATGGCGCCCTCGCAAGGCTGGCGGCTCGTTGCCGAATTGCGCATGCATGTCGCGGTTTCCGCCTTCTACGACTGGCAGGGAGGGCTTGTCTGGCTGCGCATGGAGCACGAGCCGGAGGCGGCTGCGCTGCGCGCCATGATCCGTCATTTCGGCGGCGGTCACGCAACGCTTGTGCGCGCCACCCCGTCGGTTCGTGCCTCCGTGCAAGTCTTCGAACCAGCACAGCCCGGTCTTGCGGCCCTGGCGCAGCGCCTCAAGTCCGAGTTCGACCCGCGCGGCATTCTCAATCCGAGGCGGATGGGCTAGCCAATGCAAACCAGTTTCACACTCGCCCAGCTTGCCGACCCGCATATCGCGGAATCCGAGGCGATCCTTCGCAAATGTGTGCATTGCGGTTTCTGCACCGCTACCTGCCCGACCTATGTGACGCTCGGCAACGAACTCGACAGCCCGCGCGGGCGCATCTACCTCATCAAGGACATGCTGGAAAACGGCCGGCCTGCCGACGAGCAGACTGTCACCCATATCGACCGCTGCCTGTCCTGCCTCTCCTGCATGACGACATGCCCGTCCGGCGTGAACTACATGCATCTGGTCGATCACGCGCGCGCCCATATCGAACAGACCTACAGGCGCCCGCTGATCGACCGCGCCATCCGCTCCCTGCTGGTGACGGTTCTGCCGCGCCCCGGCCTGTTTCGCGCATCGCTCAAGCTCGCAGCGCTCGGCCGGCCATTCGCCTCGCTTCTGACGGGTTTCGGCCCGCTCAAACCGCTCGCAGCAATGCTGGCCATGGCACCGAAATCCGTTCCGGTAAAGTCGCCTGTGTCCTTGCCCGCAACCCATGCCGCGACCGCTCCCCGCCGTGGCCGCGTGGCTCTGCTGACAGGCTGCGCGCAATCGGTCCTCGATCCCGCCATCAATGAGGCGACGGTTCGGCTGCTGACGCGTCTTGGTGTCGAGGTGGTCGTGCCGGAAGGCGAGGGCTGCTGCGGTGCGCTTGTCCATCACATGGGCCGCGAGGAAGCCGCACTTGCAGCTGCCAGACAAAATGTCGATGCGTGGACCCGGCAGATCGACAAGGGCGGCCTCGACGCCATCATCATCACGGCGTCCGGCTGCGGAACGACGATCAAGGATTACGGCTTCATGCTGCGCCTCGATCCCGCCTATGCCGCCAGGGCCGAGCGCGTCTCGGCGTTGGCGAAGGACGTGACCGAATATCTCGCCGCGCTTGAGCTGCCGACACCCGTCGTCGAACCGGGATTGACCGTCGCCTATCATTCCGCCTGCTCGATGCAGCACGGCCAGAAGATCACCCGCCAGCCGAAAGAGCTTCTCAAGCTTGCCGGCTTCGACGTGCGCGAGCCGAAGGAAGGCCATTTGTGCTGCGGTTCGGCCGGAACCTACAACATCCTCCAGCCCGCGATCGCGTCACGCCTGCGTTCGCGCAAGGTCGGCAATATCGAGGCGACGGGTGCTGCGCTGGTCGCGACCGGTAATATCGGCTGCATGACGCAGATCGGCGGCGGCACGAAACTGCCTGTTGTCCACACAATCGAGTTGTTGGATTGGGCATGGGGCGGGCCAAAACCTGCGAGGCTGAATGCTGCCTGAACTGATCCTCGGCGGCATCGCCATTGCCACTCTCGTGCTCTTCCTTGTCCTGCGGCGAAGGGTCAAGCGGCGACGTAAGGCCGCTGGCGACAGCACGACTTATGATAGCGGCGGCGGTTACGTCGCAATGGGAGAACCCTCGACCAGACACGATAGGCGCGACTGGTCAGACGATGCCCGAGATTCCGTCGGCCACAGTGGTGGAGATAGTGGCGGCGGAGATGGTGGCGGCGGCGGCGGGGATTAGCCCGCCACGCGGCTTCTGCGCCACAGCACGAACGGGATCGTCACCAGATACATCGTCACGCCATAGACGCCGGACGGCAGCGAGAACGCCGGCAAGGCGGATGCCTGTTCGACGATCAGCGTCCCGACCGTGATGCCCATCGTGGCGTTCTGCACGCCTGTTTCGATAGCGATTGCCGTTGCCTCACCCTTCGTCAGCGAGAAGATGCGGCCGAACAACAGCCCGATGGCGAGCAGCAGGACATTGAGAAGCACGAGCGCCGGCCCGATCGAGATCAGGTTTTCGATCAGCAGCGCCCAGTTCGTGGCAATCGCGCCGACGACCACGATGACGAACAGCAGCAGCGCGAGCTTGTCCAGTATCGGCTCAGCCGCGATTGCCGCGCGGGGCGCGAAGTGCCGGATCAGAATTCCAAGTATGACAGGTGCTGCCGTAATCAGCGCCATCGTGATGCCGAGCTGGGTGATGTTGATCGGCGGCGCGTCCTGACCCATGAAGTGGCGCGCGAAATAGCTGACCAGCGGCGGCATGGTGAAGACCGCGACGAGGCTTATGATGCCGGTCAGCGAGATCGAAAGCGCCAGGTCGCCGCGCGCGATCTTGGTCAGGATGTTGGAGGTGACGCCGCCGGGGCAGAACGAGAGGATCATCAGGCCGACCGCCAGTTCGGGGGGAAGGCGGAACAGGATGCACAGCGCATAGGCGACGACCGGGATCATCACAAGCTGGGAGAAGGCGCCGATGCCGAACGCTTTCGGCTGGGAAGCCACGCGCCTGAAGTCGGCCACGGTCAGTCCGAGACCGAGCGAGAACATGATGATCGCCAGCGACAGCGGCAAGAATACGGTGAGCAGGCTGCCCATGAAAACTCCCCCGGAAATAACTCTCTCCCGTGGCGATTAGGACAGATCGTCGGACATTTGCCAAGCTATCGCCTACAAGTTGCGACAACCGCCAACAGAAAAGGCGGCGCTGCCCGTCAGGCCACGCCGCCCTCTCTCGATGCGGTTGCCCGCATCGCCCCCTGAAGGGGCTACATGACGATGACCTTGGCCCCGACCTTGACCATCTCGTAAAGCTCGATCACGTCCTGATTGCGCATCCGGATACAGCCCGACGAATTATTGGTGCCGATGGTCCAGGGCGCGTTGGTGCCGTGGATGCGGTAGAGGGTCGAGCCGAGATAGAGCGCGCGCGCTCCCAGCGGATTTGCCTCGCCGCCCGGCATATGCACCGGCAGGATGCGGCCCTTGGCGCGTTCGCGGGCGATCATTTCCGCAGGCGGCCGCCAGTCTGGCCATTCCGCCTTGCGCGTGACGGGTTCCGTGCCGCGCCAGTCCATGCCTTCCTTGCCGACGCCCACGCCATAGCGGCGTGCCGTGCCGTCGCCGCGTACGAAATAGAGGAACTTGCTGGCCTGATCGATGATGATCGTGCCGGCCTTTTCCGTCGACGCATAGTCGACCTCTTTCGGCAGGTAGATCGGATTCATCGTCATCTGCTTGCGCGGCGCAGCGACTGCCGCTGTGCGCGCCACCCGGTCGACGACCTGCCGCTGGCCCGGCTCGATGCGCTGGCGCGCCTGACGGCGCGGCTCGGGCGGAGCCGCCTGACGTCGGGTGGACGGAACGGCGACGCGGCGGCCATCTGGCGCGCGCTGCAACTGCATCACCCATGGCGCGGTGAGGTCGGGGCTGACTATAAGCGGGGGGCTTTCGACATAGCGCCCTTGAGCGTTGGCGGGTTGGGTTGAAAGCGCCGCAATCGAAGCGACGCCCGCAAGAAGGAAATTGCGCAGCATGATGCGATACTCGTCCTGAACTCATACACACTGCCGGCAAAACGCGCCGGCCATGTCAGCAGCATCGGGTGCGAGGCCAAGCAAATGGTGAATCGCGATTGATAAAATCGGGTGGATCGCGGAAACCATTCAGTGTGGTTACCGGCCGGTTCTCAGGCGTGGTTACCGCGCGATTGAGCGGAATGATTAATGCGGAGTGAACATGGCGGATCATGGCGGAACCGGCCTGATCGAAGGCGATGACGGCGCGCGCCGCTGCTTCTGGCATGGCGGACTGGCCGACTACCGCGATTATCACGACCGCGAATGGGGCCGCCCCGTCGGCTCCGACCGCAGGCTGTTTGAAAAGATCTGCCTCGAAGGCTTCCAGTCGGGCCTGTCCTGGCTCACCATTTTGCGCAAGCGCGAGAACTTCCGCAAAGCCTTCGACGATTTCGATTTCGACAAGGTCGCAGCCTATGGCGAGGCAGATGTGGCGCGCCTCCTGGCCGATCCCGGCATCGTGCGCCATCAGGGCAAGATCAGGTCGACCATAAACAATGCCGCCCGCGCGCGTGAACTGATCGCCGAGGCAGGCTCGCTCGCCGCGTGGTTCTGGCAGTTCGAGCCAGGCGAGGCCGAGCGGCCCAACCCGGTCAGCTACGCGGCCGTTGCCGCCAATCCGACGACGCTTGTTTCGACACGCATTTCAAAGGAGTTGAAGAAGCGCGGCTGGACCTTTGTCGGCCCGACCACTGTCTATGCTTTCATGCAGGCGATGGGGCTGGTCAACGACCATATCGAGGGCTGTGTCTGCCGAGAACAGGTCGAGGCCGAGCGCGCCGGTTTCGAGCGTCCCAGACTGAAGCGATGATCAGTGGGGCGCTGCGACCGCCAGACCCGCCATCATCACCATGATTGCGGCGACGACTGGATAGAGCGCCAGCACGAGCGTCAGCATCGCGCCGCGCGCGCCTGCAGGGGCAGCAATGCCTTCTGCGGGGCCAAAGCCAGCTTCGGTAACGGTCTTGTCGGTCTTGGTGGCGGCGGTCATGGCGGTTCGTCTTGAAGGAGTTGATTGACGCCGTTTTGCCCGCCGATTGTTTCCGATCTTTGGAGGGATTGCGGCTTCGCCATGACATTGTTGTGGGGTCTGGCCCGGTTGCCGCCCAAATGGTTATCGGCTAGACGAACCTCGCGCGGCAAAACCGTGCAATTTCATGCCCGATCGCCGCTGTAGAAGTTAATCCCATGTCCGAAAAATCCCAGAAAATGCTCGCGCGCTCGCCGCGAGGCTTCGCCGACCGGACGCCGGAGGATATCCGCGCGGTCGAGACGATGATGGCGAAGATCAGGGCGGTCTATGAGCTTTACGGTTTCGAGCCGGCCGACCAGCCGCTGGTCGAATATACCGACGCGCTTGGAAAATTCCTGCCCGATCAGGATCGGCCCAACGAAGGCGTGTTCTCCTTTCAGGACGATGACGAGCAATGGCTGTCGCTGCGCTATGACCTGACCGCGCCGATGGCGCGCTATGTCGCCGAAAATTTCGAGAAGCTGCCAAAGCCTTTCCGCTCCTATCGGTCGGGCTGGGTGTTCCGCAACGAGAAGCCGGGTCCGGGCCGCTTCCGCCAGTTCATGCAGTTCGACGCCGATACGGTCGGCACGCCGGGTGTCGCCGCAGACGCCGAAATGGCGATGATGATGGCCGACGTCATGGAGGCGCTCGGCATTGCGCGCGGGGACTATGTGATCCGCGTCAACAATCGCAAGGTGCTCGACGGCGTGCTTGAAGCCATCGGCCTTGGCGGCGACGAGAATGCCGGCCGCCGCCTCACAGTGCTTCGCGCCATCGACAAGCTCGACAAGTTCGGCCCCGAGGGCGTGCGCCTTCTGCTCGGCGCGGGACGCTGGGACGGCGGCAAGGAAGGCGAGGGCGACTTCACCAAGGGTGCGGGACTGGATGAGACTGGGATCGCAGCCACTTTAGCGACATTGAACAGCTCAATTTCGATCCAGGGCGAGCGCAATGGCGGCATCGCAGTGGGCGAAAACGCCACTTTGATGCCTAACGTCCATTTCCCGTTCCCGGATGGGTTTGAGATCGTCAATGCTCGTCTTGAGGAGGGCATCACAGAACTCCGTGATATCAAGGCGCTCTTGATGGCCGCAGGTTATGGCGAGGACCGCATCAAGATCGACCCATCTGTCGTGCGCGGTCTTGAGTATTACACCGGCCCGGTCTTCGAGGCCGAACTGCTGACCGAAATCCCGAACGAGGACGGCCAGATCGTGCGTTTCGGCTCGGTCGGCGGCGGCGGACGTTATGACGGCCTCGTCTCGCGCTTCCGCGGCGAACCGGTTCCTGCGACCGGTTTCTCCATCGGCGTCTCGCGCCTCATGTCGGCCTTGAAGGCACTCGGCAAGCTTGGTTCCGCCTCCGATGTCATCGGTCCCGTCGTCGTGCTCGCCATGGACAAGGATGTCGACTCGATGGGCCGCTACCAGCGCATGGTCTCGCAGCTTCGTCAGGCAGGCATTCGCGCCGAACTCTATCTCGGCGGTTCGGGAATGAAGCCACAGATGAAATATGCCGACAAGCGCGGCGCGCCTTGCGTCATCATTCAAGGCGGCGACGAACGCGCCAAGGGCGTGGTCCAGATCAAGGACATGGCGCTCGGCGAAGAACTGTCGAAAAAGATCACCGACAATACCGCATGGCGCGAAGGCCGCCCGGCTCAGGTCGAGGTGCCCGAGGACGCGATTGTCGAGACCGTGCGCGGCATCCTCGCCGCCCAGAAGGCCGAGCGGGCATCCTGATATGTCAGGCGTCTCTTCGCACCGCGCTCTGTCCTGCCGGACATCTCCCCCACAGGGGGGGAGATCACGCGCTTCGTCGCGTCTACCCACTTTCCAACGCCGGCGATTGGCGAAAGCCTCAATTACGGCCGATCTCCCCCCCTCTGGGGGAGATGTCCGACAGGACAGAGGGGGGCGACGTCAAGCGCCCGCGCTCCAGATGCAGCCTGCTTCGCCATGACCCTCCAGGCCGACATCATCTCGCTGTTTGCCGCGCGTGGTGCGGATCGGGTCGACGTGCCGCTGCTCCAGCCGGCCGACCCGTTCCTCGACATTGCCGGCGAGGATCTGCGTCGCCGCATTTTCCTGACCGAGAGCGACCGGGGCGAAAGCCTGTGCCTGCGGCCCGAATTCACCATTCCCGTCTGCCGCGACCACATCGCCAACCGCGCAGCCACGCCGCGCCGCTACGCCTATCTGGGCGAGGTCTTCCGCCAGCGCCGCGAAGGCTCGAACGAATTCATTCAGGCCGGGCTTGAAGACCTCGGTGACACCGATGCAGCGCGTGCCGACGCGCGCTCGATTTCCGATGCGCAGGCGCTCCTGGCTATGGCGCTTCCCGGCGCAAGGTTCAGGACTTCCATCGGAGACAAGTCAGTCTTTGAAGCCGTGCTGGCCTCGCTTGGCCTGCCGCGCGGCTGGCAGAAGCGGCTGGCGCGTGCTTTCGGCTCGCAGGCGCTGATCGATGCGGCGCTGGCCGACCTTGCGTCGCCGCCGGTCAATCGCAGCCTGTCGGGCGACCTCAATCTCATCGCCGCATCGGGCGACCGCGCGGCACTTGCCGGCTTCATCGAGAGCGAAATGTCGGAAGCCGGCATCTCGCCGACATCCGGCCGCACGCCTGACGAGATCGCGCGCCGCCTGCTCGAGAAATACGAGTTGCAGAACCTGCACCTGCCGGCGGACGCGATGAACGCGCTGCGCTCGTTCCTCGGCATCCATGTGCCGCTCGATCAGGCGGTCGGCGTGTTGCGCGATTTTGCTGCCGGGGCCGGCAACGGGCTTGGCGCAGGGCTGGAGGCATTTGCCGCTCGCGTCGAGGCGATGAAGGCGCAAGGCATCGACATTGCCGCGATCAGCTATGACGCCGCGTTCGGACGTCCGCTCGACTATTACACCGGGCTGGTCTTCGAGATCGCGCTCGACGGCGCGGCACAGCCTCTGGTCGGCGGCGGCCGCTACGACCGTCTATTGACGTTGCTGGGTGCCGAAGCGCCGATCCCCGGCGTCGGCTTCTCGATCTGGGTCGACCGGATCGAAGAGGCGCGGAGGGCATCCCGATGAGCCTGACAATCGCCATCCCCTCCAAGGGGCGGATGAAGGAAGACGCCATTGCAAGCCTGGCGCGGGCGGGCCTCAAGGTCGCGCCGCCCGCCGATGCGCGCTCCTACAGCGCCCGCGTCGAGGGTGTTTCGGGCATCGAGATCGCATTCCTGTCGGCGTCGGAAATCGCCCGTGAACTGGCGCTCGGCAATGTCGATCTCGGCGTTACCGGCGAAGACCTCGTGCGCGAGGAAATCGGCGACTGGGAGCGCTTCATGGCCATCGAGGCTCGGCTGGGTTTCGGCCAGGCCGATGTCGTCGTTGCCGTGCCGCAATGCTGGTTCGACGTCTCGTCGATGGCCGATCTCGACGACGTTGCGGCCGATTTCCGCCAGCGCTACGGCCGCCGCCTGCGGATCGCCACCAAATACTGGCGGCTGACGCAGCAGTTCTTTTCCTCGCAGCACGGCATTCAGGTCTATCGCATCGTCGAAAGCCTCGGCGCGACCGAAGGCGCGCCCGCTGCCGGTTCGGCGGATGTCGTGGTCGACATCACCTCGACAGGCTCGACGCTCACGGCCAATCGGCTGAAGATACTGGACGACGGCGTCATCCTGCGCTCGCAGGCCTGCCTCGTGTCCTCGCGGCGAGAGCGCAGCGCGGAAGATACGGTGCAGATCGCCGGGATCGCCGCCGCATTCGCCGCCTAGACTTTTCGGCAGTTCACGTATCTCCTCCGTCGACCTACAATTAAGGCCGGGAGGAGTTTGAATGAAGATGCATTCGGTCGTGCCGGTCAACGGCCTGTCGCATGTGGCCGGCGACACGTCGAAACCCCTGCTTGAGCTGACGATCCCGCAATTGCTGGCGCGTACCGTGTCGGCGAACGGTCCTCGCGAAGCGGCGGTCTTCGTCGAGCAGAACAAGCGGTTCACCTGGGACGAATTCGCCAAAGTGGTCGATGAATTCGCCGCCGGTCTGCTGGCGCTTGGCCTGAAAACAGGCGATCGCGTCGCCATGTGGTCGCCCAACAGGTGGGAGTGGCTGGTCACGCAGTTCGGCACCGCGCGTGTCGGCATGGTTCTGGTCAACATCAACCCCGCCTATCGGCTGACCGAGCTTGAATATGCGCTGAACAAGGTCGGTTGCCGGGCGCTGGTCACGGCGACCGCGTTCAAGACGTCCGACTATCTCGGCATGATCCGCGCGCTTGCGCCTGAAATCGATTCGGCCGCGCCCGGAAAATTGAAGTCGAAAGTTTTGCCTCACCTTGAAATCGTCATTCGTGTCGGCGACGGCAGGACCGAGGGCATGTTCAATTTCGGCGACGTGCTGAAGATGGGCGAGGGAGCCGACTGCAATGCGCTCGATCGCATCTCCGATACGCTTGACCCCAACGACGCGGTCAACATCCAGTTCACCTCCGGCACCACAGGCACGCCGAAGGGCGCGACGCTCACCCATCGCAACATCGTCAACAATGCCGATCAGGTGACGACCGGCATGAAATTTACGCGTGATGACCGGCTCTGCATTCCCGTCCCGTTCTATCACTGTTTCGGCATGTCGATGGGCACGCTCGGCTGCGTCACCAAGGGCGCGACAATGGTCGTGCCGAGCGAGGGGTTCGAGCCTGGCGCCACCTTGCGCGCTGTCTCGCAGGAAAAGTGCACCGCGCTCTATGGCGTGCCGACGATGTTCGTTGCCGAACTCGACCATCCCGACTTCCAGTCCTCCGATTTCTCGCACCTGCGCACAGGCATCATGGCAGGCGCGCCATGCCCTATCGAGGTGATGAAGAAGGTCGGTGCGCTGATGAATATGAACGAGGTGACGATCGCATATGGCATGACGGAAACCAGCCCCGTTTCGTTCCAGAGCGCGGTTGACGATCCGGTCGAAAAGCGCGTGTCGACGGTGGGGCGCATCCGTCCGCATCTCGAATGCAAGGTCATCGACGAGACAGGCCGGACGGTGCCCGTCGGCGTCAGCGGCGAACTCTGCACCAAGGGCTATTCCGTCATGCAGGGCTACTGGGACGACGAGGCGCGTACAGCCGAGGCGATCGATGCCGAGGGCTGGATGCATACCGGCGACCTCGCCACCATCGACGACGAGGGCTATTGCAACATTGTCGGCCGCGTGAAGGACCTAGTCATTCGCGGCGGCGAAAACGTCTATCCGCGCGAAGTCGAGGAATATCTCTACCGGCACCCCAAGATTGCGCAGGTTCAGGTGTTTGGCGTGCCCGACCAGAAATATGGCGAGGAGATCGCCACCTGGATCGTCGTCGCGCCGGGCCAGACAATGACGGAAGACGAGGTCAAGGAATTCTGCCGTGGTCAGATCGCGCACTACAAGGTGCCGCGCTATGTCCGTTTCAAGGCCGAACTGCCGATGACGGTCACGGGCAAGCCGCAGAAATTTATCATGCGAGACGAGATGGTCGACGAGTTGGGGCTGGTCATCGCCAGCACCGCCTGAGCGGCTATCCTCAAATGCAGACGGGCCGGAGCATCGCTCCGGCCCGTCGCCTTTTCAATGATCGCTTGTCGATCAGAGGCCGCGGCGAGCGTCGACCGAAATCGAGCCGGGGCCCGAAGCGTAGAGTGCGAGGAAACCGCCGGCGATGGTCAGGTTCTTCATGAACAGCAGCATCTGCATCTGGTCGCCGAAATTGGCGTGGAAGACGAATGCCGTGAACGCGCAGAAGGCGGCCAGCAGCAGGGCCGCGATGCGGGTCTGGAAACCGATCAGGATCGCGATGCCGGCAACGACCTCGAAGATCGCCGACAGCCATGCGAGCGCGGTCCCGGCGGGAAGGCCGACCGAGGAGATGTAGCCTGCCGTCCCGTCAATGCCGCCGAATTTCTGGAAGCCGGCGAGGATGAACATGACCGAGAGAAGAATGCGGGCGACGAGGAGCACTGCAGAATTCGACATTGTATGTATCCGTAGTTGAACGAGGTGACGTTCAGTAGCCCGCTTCGCTGGCTGTTTCCAGCCACGCGAAGGCGACACATCGTTCAACTATTGTGATCAATGTTCAAATTGTCGTTCATCAACCCGGCTTGGTCATCTCCTCCGGCCGCACGATGCGGTCGTAGTCGGCAGCCGAAACGCCCGCTTTCAACGCTTCTTCACGCAGCGTCGTGCCGTTCTTGTGGGCCGTCTTGGCAATCTTTGCTGCCAGGTCATAGCCATATTGCGGGGCAAGCGCCGTCACCAGCATCAGCGAGCGGTTGAGCGCTTCCTTGATGTTGTCCTTCCGCGCCTCGATGCCGACGACCATGTTGTCGGTGAACGAGATGGACGCATCCGCCAGCAGCTGCACCGACTGGAGGAAGTTGTAGGCCATGACGGGGTTGTAGACGTTCAATTCGAAATGGCCCTGGCTTCCGGCAAAGGACAGCGCTGCATTGTTGCCGAAGACCTGCGCGCAGACCTGCGTCAGCGCCTCGGCCTGGGTCGGGTTGACCTTGCCCGGCATGATCGACGAGCCGGGCTCGTTTTCCGGCAGAGCGAGTTCGCCAAGGCCGGCGCGCGGACCCGATCCCAGGAAGCGAATGTCGTTGGCTATCTTGTAGAGAGCGGCAGCCGTCGCGTTCAGCGCGCCGTGCGAGAACACCATCGCGTCATGCGCGGCCAACGCCTCGAACTTGTTGGGTGCGGTGACGAAAGGCAGCTTGGTGATCCTGGCGATCTTCTGCGCGACCTTCGTGTCGAAGCCGATCGGCGCGTTGAGGCCGGTGCCGACGGCGGTGCCGCCCTGCGCCAGTTCATAGAGGCCGGGCAGGGTCATCTCGATGCGCTTGATCGAGCTTTCGACCTGCGCGGCATAGCCGCCGAATTCCTGGCCGAGCGTCAGCGGCGTCGCGTCCTGCGTATGGGTGCGACCGATCTTGACGATCTTGTCGAACTGCTTCGACTTCTTCGCCAGCGCCTTGTGGAGGTGCTTGAGCGCGGGCAGCAGCTTGCGAACGATCTCCTCGGCGCAGGCAATGTGCATGGCCGTCGGATAGGTGTCGTTTGACGACTGGCTCATATTCACATGGTCGTTGGGGTGAACCGGCTTCTTCGAGCCCTTCACGCCGCCGAGGATCTCGATGGCGCGGTTGGAGATCACTTCATTCGCATTCATGTTGGACTGGGTGCCGGACCCCGTCTGCCAGACGACCAGCGGGAAGTGGTCGTTGAGCTTGCCGTCGATGACCTCCTGTGCGGCTTCGATGACCGCCGCGCCAATGCCTGCGTCGAGACGCTTCAGGTCCATATTGGCTTCGGCGGCTGCACGCTTGACGATGCCGAGCGCGCGCACGACCGCCAGCGGCTGCTTTTCCCAGCCGATCTTGAAATTGCCGAGCGAGCGTTGCGCCTGCGCGCCCCAGTAGCGGCTGTCATCGACTTCGATGGGGCCGAATGTGTCTGTCTCGGTGCGGGTCTTGGCCACGGGCAACTCCTTGGGAATATGTTGCCGTGGGGTTAGACGCTCGCGCAGGGAGGTTCAAGCGGGCTTGCCGCGCCAAATCGTTTGAAAGGCCATGCCTGCCGGCAATTTCGGCCGAGGCCGTCTGACCGACCCGGTAATCCGGTCTCGTGTCGGTCGGTCTGGGGTCAGTCGGACTTGTAGATGAACCAGTTGCGCCGCTCGGTCTGGTTGACGAGCGAGGAATGGCGCGTGACCTGATTGCGGCCGCTGACCTTGGAGGCATAAAGCGCCCGGTCGGCCTTGGCGTAGAGGTCGTCGGCGCTGCCGGATTCGGCCACCATGCAGATGCCGAAGGACAGCGTCACCGGCCCGTATTGCGCACCCGTCTCGGGGTTCTTGAATGCGGCCTGTTCGACCGCGATGCGGACGGATTCCGCAAGCCGCGAAATGCCGTCCTCCGACAAGCCTTCGGCGATGATCGCAAATTCCTCGCCGCCGGCGCGGGCGACGAAATTGCCTTCGCCGACATTGGCCGAGATGACGCGCGCCACCGCCTGCAGGATGCGGTCGCCGACGGGATGGCCGAACCGGTCGTTGACGTCCTTGAAGCGGTCGATGTCGGCAAGGATCAGCGCGCCGAACATGCGCGACTTCTCCGAACTGAAGAGCTGCGAAAGGCGGCTGTCGAAAGAGCGGCGGTTGGCGATCAGCGTCAGCGGGTCGGTCTCGGCCAGCCGCTTGTATTCCTCAAGCGACACCTTGACCTTCTCAAGCTCGGCGGACTTGTCGGAGATCGACGCTGCAATCTGCTTGCCCTGCTCGATGGTCGAGTCGGTCGCGGCGGACATGATCCCGACGATCTTGACCAGAAGGTCGCGCGTCATCGCGGAGCGCCCGAGCCCTTCGGATGTCGTTCCCAGTATGTTGCCGTATTTCTCGAGGGAGGATCGTTCGCGCCGCAGAAGCGCCATTACGTCCTCGATCTTGGTGGCGATCTCGTCGCGCGCTGCATCAACCACGCTCGCGCCATTGTTCGATGCGAAATAGCGACGGGAGATGCGGTCGAGGTCTTCCTGCTTGGGCCTGTTCCCCAGCGCGAGAACGTCGTTGCACAGCGCCTCGTTGGAGCCGGTGCAGATCTCGTAGAATATCTCATAGTTTCGGGGCAGGCCGACGACGCCCATCTGCCGCATGGTCGCGACGATTCTCGATGCGGTATCGGACACCGGCGGACTCGCCGAAACTGCCGCGCTTTGCATAAACAGGCCCCTGCCAACCTCGCGACGTCAACATTGTTGACTGCGGTCCCACGCATGTCGCACTGCAATGTCTAATGCAGCCGACCTAACGGTGCGTTAACTCGGGCTTGGAAGCGAGGCGAGGTCTCGACCGAAATGCGACCGATTTTCGGTTGGGGCCGTTCGCCGCCGCCGTGTAGCTCCCGTATTGACCACGTCCGGGGTTTGGAAGCGAGCCGCCAATACTGCTATCTGCCTGTCATATGGCCGTGATGTCAGCCGGCGTAGGAAGTGGCCGAAGGGAAGTTCGCATGATTGGCGTCTCAATCGATCAGGTTACGCGCCGCTTCGGCGAGACGACGGCGATTGACGCCGTCTCCCTCGATCTCGCGCCCGGCAGCTTCACGGCATTGCTCGGGCCGTCGGGTTGCGGAAAGTCCACGCTTTTGCGGCTGATTGCGGGCTTCGAGAGGCCCGACGCGGGGCGCATCCTGTTCGACGGGCGCGCGATTGCCGATCCGCAAAGCCAGACGCCGCCTGAGAAACGCAATGTCGGTGTCGTGTTCCAGTCCTACGCCTTGTGGCCGCACATGGATGTCGGCGGCAATGTCGGATATCCGTTGAGAACGCGGGGCGTGCCGCGCGCCGAGATGCCTGCCCGCATCGAGAGTGCGCTGACGACGGTCGGCCTTTCAGGCTTTGCCTCGCGCCCTGTCGACGAACTGTCCGGCGGCCAGCGCCAGCGCGTGGCGCTCGCCCGCTGCCTCATCGCCGACACGCCCGTCATCCTGTTCGACGAGCCGTTGGCCAATCTCGACATGCATCTGCGCGCCTCGATGATCGAGACGTTTCGAGATGTCGGCAGGCGAACCGGCGCGACCATCGTCTATGTCACCCACGATCAGGCCGAGGCGCTGGCGCTCGCCGACAATATTGCGGTGATGGATCGCGGCCGTGTCCAGCAGTTCGGCGCGCCGTCTCATGTCTATGCCAGCCCTGCCAATTCGATTGTTGCCGGGTTCGTCGGCCGGGGCTCGATCCTGTCCGCTGTCCTCGAACCGGACGGGGCAGGGGCGATCATCGGCGGGACGCGCATCCGTGCGCGTGGTCAAACGCGAGGGGCAAGTGGCAGCGTGCTCTTGCGGCCCGAGGCGCTGCATCTGGCCGATGAAGGTATCGCCGCAACGGTCGTGGCAACGACCTATCGCGGGCCTGTCCATGAGGTGCAATTGCGTGTCAGCCATAGCGACGAACTGGTCACGCTCGATGTGCGCCAGGCGCTGACGCCGGGCGAGACGGTCCGCATCGCTGCCGACGACGCCTGGATCATCCCGGACTGATTAGCGCCAGGGCAGAACGCCGGCCGGAAGCCGTCGACCGACCCTGTCGAGAAGGCCGAGTATCACGATCACAACGACGATCGTCGCAACCGCGATTGCCGCCGCATGTGTGCCAAGCCCCGCCTCCTCAAGGCTGAACAGCACGACGCCGAGCGTCTCCTTGCCGCCTGACCAGAGCAGAGCCGAGACGGTCAGTTCGTTGAACGCGCTCATGAAAACGAGAAGTGCGCCCGCGACTGCGGCAGGTGCCGTGAGTGGGGCGGTGATGGTCAGGAGCCGCCGCAGGGGTGACGCGCCGCTGGCCGCCGCAGCCTCCGACAGGTCATTGGGAATGCGCTCGACGGCCGCCGTCACCGGGCGCAGCGCCAGCACCGCAAATCGCATCAGATAGGCGATCAGCATGATCCAGAAGGTCGCATAGAGGCTGCCGATCAGCGGCAGCGGCCGCAGGAACAGCAGGATGCAGGCAATCGCCAGCACGATGCCCGGCAGTGCATAGGGCAGTTCGAGCAGGCCCTGCGCGATGCGGGCTGTGCGCGGCTTCACATTGGCAAGCGCGACCGCCAGCGGGATGGCGCAGGCCGCGAGGATGAGCGCCGCGCCTGCCGCAAGTAGCGTAGAATTGCGGAAGGCGCGCAAGGTCGATGCCTGCCGGGTCAGCACTTCGGTGAAATTGGCAAGCGTCGCGGTTTCCGCCGTCAGCGGCACGCCGTAGGATGGCACGAGTGCGGTTGAGACGAGCGCCGCAATGGGCATGACGACGAGAAGCCCGACAACGACGAAGGCCAGCGCCGCCAGCGGCCAGCGCCATGCGCCAAGGTCGAAGCGCGCCGGCAGGCCGCCGGCATAGCGCGCGCGGCGATGGCGCAGCGCAGCCGACTGGCCGACCACGCCGACCATGGCAAGCACGGCGATCAGCACCGAAAGGCTCGCCATGTCGGGCAGCACGCTCGGCCCGAAACTCGTCATCTGCTGGTAGATCAGCGTCGGCAGCGTCAGATAATTGACCGGCATTCCAAGCAGCGCCGGAATGCCGAAATTGCCGACGCCCGATACAAAGGCAAGCGCTGCGGCGGCCACGACATAGGGGCGGATCAGCGGCAGCACGACATCGAATATGACGCGCTTCTGGCTGGCGCCCGAGGCGCGCGCCGCCTCGACCAGATCGCGCGGGATCGAGGCGAGGCCCGCCCGCATGGTGACGAAGACGAGCGGCGCATGTTGCACGCCATATAGCAGGATGATGCCGCCGCGCCCCAGAACCGGGTTTGGCGTGCCGGGCGGGGGCGCGATGCCGAGCAACCCGAGCAGCGCGCTGGACGGGCCGGCAAGGTTGAGCCAGGCGAGTGCCGTTACCTGCGGCGCGATCATCAGCGGCAGCAGCAGAACGAAACCCATCATGCGCGCCGCCGGCATGTTGGTCATGGCGACCGCAATGGCAAACGGCGCGCCGATCATCATCGACAGGATCGCGCCGAAAAACGCCGTGTCGAGCGTGCGCCATGTCGCCCGCATCGCCGAAGTCGTCGTCAGCCGCTCGATGAAGGCGGCGAGGTCGAATTCGCCGCCCGGCGCAAGCGCGGTAACAAGCAGGCGCACGCCCGGCAGCAGCGTGACAAAGGTCACCGCAAGAGCGACACCGAGCATCGCCCAGACGGGAAAGGGTTTGCGCGCGCCCTTGCCCGAAAGGAGACGGGGCGCTGCGGCCGGCGCGGTGTCGGCGGGCAATTACTGCCCCATCACCTCGGAGAACTTCTTCTTGTTTTCCGTATCGTTGGCCAGCGCCGCCGCCGCATCGTAGGGCAGGACCTTGATCGCCGAACGCTCCGGATATCCCGCCGGCAGGGCAACATCGTTGCGGGCGGGAATATAGCCCTGCGTCGAAGCGAGTTTCTGGCCCTCTTCGGACAGGATGAAATCGATGAAGGCCTTGGCCGCGTCCGGGTTCTTCGCCGTCGAAAGGATCGCGACCGGCTCGGTCACCGCCGACACGCCTTCGGTCGGGAAGACGAATTCGACGGGCGCGCCCTTGGCCTTTTCGCGGATCGGCATGTAGTCGACGATCATGCCGAACAGCTTGTCGCCGCCTGCGACAGCCTTCAGCACATCGCCATTGCCGCCGGCTGCCTGCGCGCCGTTTTCGGCCAGTGCCTTGTAGAAGTCCCAGCCCTCGGTCAGGTTGCCGGTCAGCGACACTGTGTGGATCATCGCCGCGCCCGAGGTCAGCGGCGATGGCAGCGTCACGAGGCCCTTGGCCTCCGGCTTGTTCAGATCGTGCCAGCTCGCCGGCACGAAAGGCGCCTTGGTGTTGTAGACGATGCCGGTGGTGATCAGCTTGGTCGAGAAATAGGTCTTGTCCTTGTCGACCAGCGCCGGATCATAGGCGCTCACATCGGCCTCCACATAGGGCATCAGCCGGTTCTCGGCCTTCAGGCCCTCCATCGTCACCACGTCGGCGATGAGCAGAACGTCTGGCTGCGGCTGGCCGGCCTCGATCTCGGCGCGCAGCTTTGCCATGATCTTCGGCGTGCCGTCGCGCACCCACTCGACCGTGACGCCGGGGTTCTTGGCCATGAAGGCGTCGGCCGTCTGCTGGGCGTCGGTGTTGGGCTGGCTGGTATAGAGCACCAGTTTGCCGTCGGCTGCCATCGCGGTCGTGGCGAGCAGCGAAAGGGCGAGAGTGAGGGCGACGCGCATGATTGTTTCCTCTCCGGGTCAGCGTTGCTAGCTGGCTTCCTATTGCCGACACTTAACGATTTGATGACGGGGCCGCGCAAGGCTCTTTCGGCGCACAATTGCCCGCATGCGGCAAATGCCGAAAGGATTTTCTCGCCTCGGCCCGAAATTCGGCAATGGAACGCCTGCCAACGGCTGCGCGAAACTGGGAACGTGGGGCCTCAAACATTGGAGGAACCCAGCATGCGACTGGCGACATTTCTTGACCGGATCTTCGGCCCGCGGAAAACCGTCGACGCGGAGCGCGGCAAGGAGGCTGCGGCGGCGCAGGACGAGCCGCGAGGCGGACAGAGGGATGTCAGGCAGGCGGACGACGATGGTCGTTTGCCGACCCGGGACGATGCATTTTACCTGTCCATGCTACACTCGCATCTCTGACCACCGGGTAACGTCCGACGAATCCGGGACTATCGCGGAACCTTTTGGCGCGCGCGGCATCCAATGCCGGTTTGGGGTGTCGTGATGATTGAGTTGAAGCAACGGAAGCCCGATGCCGCCGCCGATGAAGGCGAGCTTGTCCAGCGCGCAGCTCGCCGTGATTCCGCTGCGATAAGGTCGATCATCAAGGCCAACAATCAGCGGCTCTACCGGCTGGCGCGCGCAATCGTCGGCAATGACGCCGACGCCGAGGACGTCTTGCAGGAGGCGTATATTCGCGCATTCGGCAAGCTTGAGGATTTCAGGGGCGACTCTTCGCTGACCACCTGGCTGTCGCGCATCACGATCAACCAGGCGCTGATGCGACTTCGTGGCAGGCGACGCCAGCGCCGCGTTGCAGAGGATGCGCAGACCCAGACGCAGGCCCGTATCATTCCCTTTCCGCTAGCCACCCCAGCCGAAGACCCGGAGCGCATCATGGCACAACGGCAACTTCTCGATCTGGTCGAGCAGGCAACGGACGATCTTCCGGAGCCGTTCCGCCTCGTTTTCATCGCGCGAGTGGTCGAGGGTCTGAGCGTGGAGGAGACTGCCGACACTCTCTCCCTGCCGCAGGCGACGGTGAAGACGCGCCTCCACCGCGCGCGCAAGCTGGTGCGCGAAAAGCTTGAGGCGCGCGTCGGGCCGGTGCTGTTGGACGCATTCCCCTTTGCCGGGAAGCGCTGCGACCGGCTGACGGAGGCGGTTCTCGAAAAACTTGGCGTGACGCGCGCCTGACAGGAGGATCTCAGGGAACCTTCGCCGCCGGGCGGCATCGAATGAACGTCATCAACAAGAACGCGCCGGACATTCCGGCGCGAAGGAGACGTCATGACCGCCCGCATACTTGCCATTGCAGCAACCTTCCTCATGTCCAGCGCAGCCGCATCGCTGGCGCAGGACAAGCCCACCGATCCGCAGATCGCGCACATCGCCTACAGCGCCGGCGTCATCGACGTCGAGGCGGCCAAGCTTGCGCTGAGCAAGGCGAAGACGAAGGAGGTCGTCGACTTCGCGACATCGATGCTGAACGACCATCAGGCCGTCAACGATCAGGCTCTGGCGTTGGTCAAGAAGCTTAACGTCACGCCGGAGGACAACGCGACCTCGCAGGCGCTCGCCAAGGCTGCTGCCGACAAGCGCGAGGAACTGTCGAAGCTCGACGGCGCGGCGTTCGAGAAGGCCTATGTCGTCAACGAGGTTGCCTATCACAAGCAGGTCAACGGGGCGCTTGAAACGCTGCTCATCCCCTCGGCGCAGAATGCCGAGTTGAAGGCGCTGCTTGAGACCGGTCTCAAGCTGTTTCAGGGGCATCAGGCCCATGCCGAACATATCGAGGCAACGCTGAAATGAGCACGTTTTCATTGAACCGGCGCGATATGATGCTGGCGAGCGCCGCGGTCCTCGTTTCCACCGGCATTGCAAGGGCTCACAACGGCGTCGTCCATGTCACGATCGAGAAGCTGGTCTTCACGCCGGTCGACATCGAGATCAAGGCTGGCGAGACGATCGAATGGACCAACAAGGACAAGTTCGCCCACACCGCCACCGTCAAGGGCGGCTGGGAGGTGATGATCCCGGCGGGAGCGGTTGCAAGCCGCAAGGTCGAGGCGGGTGATACGGTCGAATATTATTGCCGCTTCCACCCCAACATGAAGGGGCGCATCAGGGTCGTGGCCTGATCGGGGAAAGGAAAAAGGGCGGTCCTTGCGGACCGCCCTTTCCAATTTTGCCAGGGGATGGACTTCTTAGAAGTCCATGCCGCCCATTCCGCCCATGCCGCCGCCGGGCATGCCCATCGGAGCCGGCGCATCCTTCTTCGGAGCTTCGGCGATCATGGCCTCGGTGGTGACGAGCAGGCCGGCAACCGAAGCTGCGTCCTGAAGCGCGGTGCGAACGACCTTGGTCGGGTCGACGATGCCGAGCTGGATCATGTCGCCATATTCACCGGTCGCGGCGTTGTAGCCGAAGGTGCCCGACTTGTTCTCCAGGATCTTGCCTGCAACGATCGATGCTTCCGCACCGGCATTGGCAGCGATCTGGCGGGCGGGAGCCTGCAGTGCGCGGCGAATAATGTTGATGCCTGCGTCCTGGTCGGCGTTGATGCCCTTGGCCTTGACGGCGGCCGAAGCGCGCAGCAGAGCCGTGCCGCCGCCGGGGACGATGCCTTCTTCCACCGCAGCGCGGGTGGCGTTCAGCGCGTCATCAACGCGGTCCTTCTTTTCCTTCACTTCGATCTCGGTCGCACCGCCGACGCGGATGACGGCGACGCCGCCAGCGAGCTTGGCCAGGCGCTCCTGGAGCTTCTCGCGGTCGTAGTCGGACGAGGTTTCGTCGATCTGCTGCTTGATCTGGGCAACGCGGCCGTTGATCTCGGCCTTCTTGCCTGCGCCGTCGACGATCGTCGTGTTTTCCTTCGAGATCGAGACCTTCTTGGCGCGGCCAAGCATGTTCAGGCCGACGTTTTCAAGCTTGATGCCGAGGTCTTCGGAGATGACCTGGCCACCGGTCAGGATCGCGATGTCTTCCAGCATGGCCTTGCGGCGATCGCCGAAGCCCGGAGCCTTGACGGCAGCGATCTTCAGGCCGCCGCGCAGCTTGTTGACGACGAGCGTAGCGAGAGCTTCGCCTTCGACGTCTTCCGAGATGATGACGAGCGGCTTGGAGGTCTGCACGACGGCTTCCAGAACCGGCAGCATGGCCTGGAGGTTCGACAGCTTCTTCTCGTGGAGGAGAATGTAGGCGTCTTCCAGCTCGGCGACCATCTTGTCCGGATTGGTGACGAAATACGGCGACAGGTAGCCGCGGTCGAACTGCATGCCTTCGACGACTTCCAGCTCGGTCTCGGCGGTCTTGGCTTCCTCGACGGTGATGACGCCCTCGTTGCCGACGCGCTGCATCGCCGAAGCGATCATGTCGCCGATTTCCTTCTCGCCATTGGCGGAGATGGTGCCGACCTGAGCGACTTCTTCGGACGACTTGATCTTCTTGGTGGCCTTGGCCAGAGCCGCGACGACTTCGGAAACAGCCATGTCGATGCCGCGCTTCAGATCCATCGGGTTCATGCCGGCGGCAACTGCCTTGACGCCTTCCTGAACGATCGCCTGGGCGAGAACCGTTGCGGTCGTGGTGCCGTCGCCGGCAATGTCGTTGG
The DNA here is from genome assembly GCA_049647505.1 of Mesorhizobium sp. GTDB lineage: Bacteria > Pseudomonadota > Alphaproteobacteria > Rhizobiales > Rhizobiaceae > Mesorhizobium_A. Next base: position 55,875 of record JBARXU010000027.1, on the reverse strand, counting down.
TCTTCGAAGCGACTTCGCGGACCATCTGCGCGCCCATGTTCTCGAACTTGTCTTCCAGCTCGATTTCCTTGGCGACGGTGACGCCGTCCTTGGTGATGCGCGGTGCGCCGAACGACTTGTCGATGACGACGTTGCGGCCCTTGGGACCGAGCGTGACCTTCACCGCGTCGGCGAGGATGTTGACGCCGCGCAGCATGCGATCGCGGGCGTCACGTGAGAATTTTACGTCTTTGGCAGCCATTGGATAAATTCCTTCGGAATTGAGGCAGTAGGGAATGGGCAGCAGGCAGCAGGGGCAAGGGCATGGCAGTCGTACTGCCTATTGCCTACTCCCTATTGCCTCGGCTTTTTCAGCCGATGATGCCCATGATGTCGGATTCCTTCATGATCAGAAGGTCTTCGCCATTGAGCTTGACTTCGGTGCCCGACCACTTGCCGAACAGGACGCGGTCGCCAGCCTTGACGTCGAGCGGAACCAGCTTGCCGGCTTCGTCGCGCGCGCCCGAGCCAACGGCGATGACTTCGCCTTCCTGCGGCTTTTCCTTGGCGGTGTCGGGGATGATAATGCCGCCCTTGGTCTTCTCTTCAGAGTCGACCCGGCGAACCACCACGCGGTCGTGCAGCGGGCGGAACTTCGTCTTTGCCATTTGAATTGTCCCTTGAACGTTTCGTGAGGGGTAGCGGCTGGAAGGCCGCTTGTTAGCACTCGCCTACATGGAGTGCTAACGTGACGTTCAAATAAGAGCGGGGGCTTTTTGAGTCAAGCATCGCCGCAGCCGAAATCTGGGGGACGGTAAATACGAAAAGGGGCAGGCTGCCGACAGCCTGCCCCTTTGACGATTGCCCGTCCGTCAGCCAACGATGCGCAGGTTCAGCAGTTCTTCGCCGATCTTCCTGAACGTCTCGTCCAGGTCCTTGCCGCTCGTGTTGAAGAACAGCTTGCCGCTGCGGACGCGTGACGTCGATGCGCAATCCTGAAGTCCGTCGATCTGCGACTGGATCTGGGCCTTCTGTTCTGCCGTGCCTTTTGTGGCGTCGAGGTCGAGCGCGATCGTCATGACCATGATCTTGCCCTCCTTGGCCTTGCTGCATGTCGCCGCCATCTGTTCGTTCAGGGCTTTTGTATAGTTGGCGTTGGTGAAGGTCGTCTTCGAGATGGCGTTGCTGGTCCCCTGGAACAGGCGTCCATAGGTCGTGCCGTTATTGTAGGGCTTCAGGTAGCCATAGGCCGAATAGATCGAGTTGGAGGCTGCCAGGTTGTTGCCGCCATAGTCCCAGTTCGTGCCTGAATACTCTGCTGCGACGACCGATTCTGGATGGTAATAGGTGTTGGCGCCGTCGGTCAGCAGGATGAGAACCTTGTCATTGCCCTTGTGCGCTTCCGGCCGCCCTTCCGCAAAGGGTTCGCCGCTCGACAGCGTGCGCCAACCCCAGGCGATGCCTTCCGGGACGTTGGTGCCGCCCAGCGGCTGCATCTCGTCGATCGCGTCCTTCATCTTGTTGGCGCCCGCGGTGACCGTCACGTCCGTCAGGGGCGTGATCGGCACGGTCGTGCATGACGAATTTGGCCCGATGTCGTAGCTGTCGCTCAGCGAGTAGCTGTTCACCGTCTTGAAGTATTTCGGCATGTAGCGCTGGCGCACCGCCGAACTCGCATTGGTCGACGTGTCGGCCCACCAGTTGTTGTTTGCGGGCCGGGGCCTCGCATAGGTGTCCTTCAAATCCGTCTCGTCGGGCGCAAACAGGGGCACGAAAAGCGTCGAGGGCGTGCCGGACGAGGGCGTCGTGTCATCGGTATTATAGGGGTATGGCCGGGTCTCGACGCAGCCTTTCCAACTGAAGGCCGGAACGAAAACGCTGCCGGACTTCTTTTTCACCTCGTTGAACAGCGAGAACCGCGTGACGACCTGGCCCTTCTCCGTGCCCCAGCCATTGCCGGTCTTGACGAACATGCCGCCGACCTTTTCGACCTTTTTGGTCGAATCTGCGCTCGCCATGGTCGACCAGTCGAAGTTTTCGTGGTGAACGGGAGATAGTCCCTGCGTGTCCATCCATGCCGCCGACGCGTTGTCGGGACCGACATTGACGGAGGCCGCGAACGGAACGAGCGAGAACTGCACCGGCTTGTCGATCTGCTTGATCAGCGCGGCCTGAAGCGCCAGCGTGTCGATCAGCTTCTTCGATGCCTCCTTGAGCAGGTCGATGCGCCTCTTGCCGGACCCGGTGCCCGTGTCGTTCATCGAGCCGGAATTGTCGAGCGCCAGCGCGATCTCAAGCGTGTTCTTCAGCTGGATCTCGGATTGTGCCGTGAAATCGACATTGGTCTTGCTGTCTGACTTGCTCAGGAGCTTGGAAAAGCCGGAGAAGAAATAGGGCTTGTAGGTCAGGTCGGCAGACAGCTTGAGCCGGGGAAGGCTGCCGTCCATGGTCGGCAACTGGACGTGAAGAACGACATCCTTCTTGTCGACCGCAGAGAGATTGGCCTCGAAGAAGTCCTTCGCATAGGCTTTCAATTGCGTATCGGTCGCACCCGTCACCAGATATTGCGCAGTCGCCAGCCCTGCTGCGTCGAGCGCGTTGAGCGTCTCGGAGCGCTGCCGGGTGACTTCGGTGTAGTCGACCGCGAGTGCAAGGCCCCCCAGCAGGGGAACGAGTGCAATCGACGTCATCATTGCGAAGTTGCCACGTCTGTCGCGCAGGAAATTGAATTTCATGCCAGCCCGCCATCGATTGAATGACTTTATTGGCAGGTATCTAGCAGACGGAAGCTAAGAACTGGTTTCTGGTTGTATAAGAGGTTTAATTGCAGAAACATGGACATTTAACCACGTTCGCGCCGTAACTGATCTTGAATCGGTTGGTCTTCCGGCGATCTGTCGGGTTGCGCGTATGGTTCGGGATTTGGTGATCCCGGCCGGATTGCCCGGGACAGAAGCGATATTCCGAGCTTCTGCAGCTCTTCCTCCATCAGCGGTTGCAGATGGCGCGCAGGCGATATCTGGTGACAGCCAGCCCCGGTTGGGCTAATTCCGTCGCGCCGTTCGGCATGTGGCAGGGACCGGCAAGCAGGAGCATGCGTGACATCTCGTCTGAACAGGATCGGGTCGCTTGAGGCGGTGTCCGGCAATTATCGCGCGATCCTCAGCGACGTATGGGGCGTGCTTCACAACGGCGTAGCCGCCTTTGCGCCCGCCGCCGAAGCGCTTGCCGCCGCCCGCCGCCGGGGCGTCACCGTCGTTCTCATCACCAACGCGCCGCGTCCCGCTGCCGGCGTAGAGGCGCAACTGCGTGCGCTCGGCGTGCCCGCCGACGCCTATGACCGCATCGTCACGTCCGGCGACGTTACGCGCGACTTGATCGCCGATGGCCCGCGCAAGGTCTTTCATGTCGGCCCCGATCGCGACCTGCCCATCTATGACGGACTGGACGTCGAACTCGTCGACGAATTCGACGCAAACTCGGTCGTCTGCACCGGCCTGTTCGATGACGACACCGAAACGCCCGAGGACTATGCCGAGATGTTGCGCCGCCTGCGCGCGCGCAATCTTCCCTTCATCTGCGCAAATCCCGACATCGTGGTCGAAAAGGGTGACAGGCTTATCTGGTGCGCCGGCGCGCTGGCACGTGACTACGGCCTTCTGGGCGGGCGCACCTTCATTGCCGGCAAGCCGCACCACCCGATCTACCAGGCGGCATTGAAGGCGGCGAGCGACGTGCGCGGCGAAGACGTCGCGCCCGGCGAAGCGCTTGCCATCGGCGACGGCATGCTGACCGACGTCAAGGGCGCGGTCGATAACGGCGTCGACCTGCTCTATGTGACCGCCGGCATCCATGCGCGCGAATATGGCGAGACCGCCGAGCCGGACATGGAAAAGCTGGCTGCCTTTGTCGCCCGCCACGGCCACCGGCAGATGGCGGTCATTCCGCGCCTGGTCTGATCCATGCCGCTGCCCTGCCTTCGCATCACGAACCTTGCCGACCTGCCGGATGACTTCAGGGGCGGCGTCGTTGCGATCGGCAATTTCGATGGCGTCCATCGCGGCCACCGTGCCGTCCTCGACCGGGCGCTTGCGCTGGCTGCCGAACAGTCGTGCAAGGCGCTTGCGCTGACCTTCGAGCCTCACCCTCGCGAGCTGTTTCGCCCGGACCAGCCCGTCTTTCGCATGACGCCGCCCCGTCTCAGGGCGCGTCTGCTCGGGGTTCTTGGTTTCGACGCCGTTGTCGAGCAGAAATTCGACCGCGACTTTGCCTCCTTGACCGCCCAGGAATTCGTCGACCGGGTGCTCGTCGCAGGCCTGGGCATCCGCCATGTGGTGACGGGCGTGGATTTTCATTTCGGCAAGAACCGCCAGGGCGGCCCGGCCTTTCTGCTCGCCGCCGGGCAGGATCGTGGATTTGGCGTCTCGCTGGTCGATTCCTTTCGCGACGAGGGCGCGGAAATCGTTTCGTCGAGCCGCATCCGGGATTTGCTGGGCGAGGGCGATGTCGCCGAGGCGGCCGCATTGCTCGGCTATCGTTTCGCCGTCGAAGGCGAGGTGATCCGTGGCAAGCAGCTTGGACGCACGCTTGGCTTCCCGACCGCCAACATGCAGTTGCCGGCTGCGGTCGGGCTGAAGCACGGCATCTACGCGGTGCGGTTGCGCCGCGCCGATGGAACCTTGTTCGACGGGGTCGCCAGCTTCGGACGCCGTCCGACCGTCGATGTCGATGGGGTGCCGCTGCTGGAGACCTACGTCTTCGACTATTCGGGCGATCTCTACGGCGAGACCTGCCGCGTTTCCTTCTTCGGCTTTCTGCGTGGCGAAGAAAAATTCGCTTCGCTCGACGATCTGCTCGTCCAGATGAAGCGCGACGAAACAGAGGCGAGGGCGCTTCTGTCCGGAGTTCGACCCTTGAGCGAACTGGACCGTAACCTGAACTTCTAAAGCATTTCCAGCAAAAGTGTGCAGCACTTTTGCGTTCGGAAAATGCGACTAATACGAAGGAATAAGGCGGTTCTGCCTATTCTGTTAGCACCTGAATCGCTCTGGCGTGCGGCGTCTCTGGCGCGCAATTTTACACAAACTTTACCGGTATCGTGGATCGGTTGGGCTCTGTTTGTGTCGAAGTGTCGAGTTGCTCAGCATGCGTCATCCATCCGGTGCGGCCATTGCCGCTACAATCCTGATCGGGGTTTCGCAGCCTGCGGCCGCTGAAGGCATGTTCGACGGCTTGCGCGGCGACTGGTATCTGACGGTCGGCGCGGCCGCGATTTCCGCCCCTGCCTTCGAGGGTGCGCGAAGCAACAGGCTGCGGCTGTCGCCGATGATATCGCTCGGCAAGGCGGGCCCGCAGGCCCGCTTCGTCTCGCGCAACGACAACATCTCGCTGTCGCTCTATGACAACGGCGCGCTCAGGGCCGGCATCGCAGGCAAGCTGATCTGGGGCCGCGACAGCAATGACCACGCCGTGCTCAACGGCGTCCATTCCATCCCCTTTGGCGGCGAGGCCGGCGTCTTCGCGGAAGTCTACCCGACCGACTGGCTGCGCGTTCGCGGCGAGGCGCGCTACGGCATCCGTTCGCACAGCGGCGTGGTGGTCGACGTCGCGGCCGACGCGTTCCACGATGTCACGGACACGGTCCGGATTTCGGCAGGCCCGCGCCTGTCGGCGGCCAGCGAGGGCTATTTCGACGCCTATTACGGCGTCAACAATGCCGAGTCGCTCGCCAGCGGCCTGACGCGGTTCACGCCGAGCAGCGGCGGCTTGAAATCAGTCGGCGCTGGCGGCGCCATCACATGGAAGACGACCGACCAGTTCACCACCAGCCTGTTTGGCGAATATGCCAGGCTGCAAGGCCCTGCGGCCAGGTCGAGCATCGTGCGCGAACGCGGCTCGCGCGATCAGCTGACCCTCGGCGTTTCCGCGACCTACCGGTTCGACTTCTCGTTCTGACGCGACGAAATTCACCTTTCATCGGGCATTGGCTTCCGATAGAAGGCTGACAATGACGATACGGTTCGCCATACGAATTACTGGCCCGGCCGTCCGGGCGGCCTGATCGGCTGCCGGCGGGCCGGGTTTTCGCGCATTTGCGCAGCCTCCCATCCATGATACAGGCCTGCCGCCGAGCGGTTCTCCGCTCGCGCCCATCTCAGTGACGGACCGATGACCGACAACACGATCGACTATTCAAAGACGCTCTATCTGCCGCAGACGGACTTTCCGATGCGCGCCGGCCTGCCGGAAAAGGAGCCGCAGATCGTGGCCCGCTGGCAGGAGATGGGGCTTTACAAGCTGCTGCGCGAAGACGCCGCCGGCCGCCCGAAATACGTGCTGCATGACGGCCCGCCCTACGCCAACGGCAACATCCACATCGGCCATGCGCTGAACAAGATCCTCAAGGACATCATCACCCGCTCGTTCCAGATGCGCGGCTTCGATTCCAACTATGTTCCGGGCTGGGACTGCCACGGCCTGCCGATCGAGTGGAAGATCGAGGAAGAGAATTATCGCTCCAAGGGCAAGGCCAAGCCCGACCTGTCGAACCCTGCCGCCATGGTGGAGTTCCGTCAGGAATGCCGCGCCTATGCGCAGCACTGGATCACCGCCCAGGGCACCGAGTTCAAGCGCCTCGGCGTCATCGGCGATTTCGACAATCCCTATACGACGATGAACTTCCACGCCGAGAGCCGCATCGCCGGCGAACTGCTGAAGTTCGCTGCATCCGGCCAGCTCTATCGCGGCTCCAAGCCGGTGATGTGGTCGGTGGTCGAGCGCACGGCACTGGCCGAAGCCGAGATCGAATATCACGACTATGAGTCCGACACGGTCTGGGTGAAGTTCCCTGTGGTTGCCGGCACAGCGGACTTGTCAGACGTGCACGTCGTCATCTGGACGACGACCCCCTGGACCATGCCCGGTAACCGTGGCGTCAATTTCTCGCCCCGCGTCGCGTACGGCATCTATGAGGTCGAATCGGCGGAGAATGATTTTGGCCCGCAACCCGGTGAAAAGCTGATCTTTGCCGACGCTCTGGCTGAGGCGTCCGCCGAAAAGGCGAAAGTGAAGTTCCGGCGTCTTCGGGGTGTTTCGTCCGAGGAACTGGCGGCGACGGAACTTTCCCATCCTTTCAAGGGCTTCGGCGACGGCTACGAATATCGCGTCCCCATGCTGCCCGGCGATCATGTCACCGACGACGCCGGCACGGGCTTTGTCCACACGGCACCCGGCCATGGCCGCGAGGACTTTGACGCGTGGATGGACGCCGCCAAGGATCTGCGCGCGCGCGGCATCGACACGGCGATCCCCTTCACCGTCGATGATGCAGGCTACTACACCAAGGATGCGCCGGGTTTCGGGCCGGATCGCGAGGGCGGGCCTGCGCGCGTCATCGACGACAACGGCAAGAAGGGCGACGCCAACAAGGCGGTCATCGACGAACTGATCGCCCGCAACATGCTGTTCGCGCGCGGCCGCCTCAAGCACCAGTATCCGCATTCCTGGCGCTCCAAGAAGCCAATCATCTTCCGCAACACGCCGCAATGGTTCGTCCATATGGACAAGGACCTCAACGGCTACGGTCTTCCCGCCGCAGGCGGAGCGTCCGACCGGACGTCGGGCGACGTTTCGCCCGCCCCCGCGGAGGCGTCTGCAAAGCAGACTGCCGTGAGCGAGAAGAATAGTGAAAAAAAACCCGACACCCTGCGCACGCGCGCACTCGCCGCCATCGACGCGACCCGCTTCGTGCCTGCCGCCGGCCAGACCCGCCTGCGTGCAATGATCGAGGAGCGCCCGGACTGGGTGCTGTCGCGCCAGCGCGCCTGGGGCGTGCCGATCTGCGTCTTTGCCGATGAAGACGGCAATGTGCTGATCGACGAGGACGTGAACAAGCGCATCCTCGACGCCTTCGAGATCGAGGGCGCCGACGCATGGTTCGCTGAAGGTGCGCGCGAGCGTTTCCTCGGCAGCCGCTCAAATGAGCCCTGGACCATGGTCAAGGACATTCTCGACGTCTGGTTCGATTCAGGCTCGACCCACACCTTCACGCTTGAGGACCGCCCCGATCTGAAATGGCCGGCCGACGTCTATCTCGAAGGCTCGGACCAGCATCGCGGCTGGTTCCATTCCTCGCTGCTGGAGGCCTGCGGCACGCGCGGCCGCGCACCCTACAACGCCGTCATCACCCATGGCTTCACCATGGCCGAGGACGGCCGCAAGATGTCGAAGTCTTTGAACAATCAGGTCTTCCCGCAGGATGTGATGAAACAGTCGGGCGCTGATATCCTGCGTCTGTGGGTGGCGACGACCGACTATTGGGAAGACCAGCGTCTCGGCAAATCGGTCATCCAGACCAATATCGATGCATATCGCAAGCTGCGCAACACGATCCGCTGGATGCTCGGCACGCTCGCCCATGACGATGGCGAACAGGTCGCGGTCAAGGACATGCCCGAGCTTGAGCGGCTGATGCTGCATCGCCTGACCGAACTCGACGAGATCGTGCGCAAGGGCTACGACATGTTCGATTTCAAGCGCATCGCCAAGACCCTGCTCGACTTCATGGTCGTCGACCTGTCGGCCTTCTATTTCGACGTTCGCAAGGATTCGCTCTATTGCGACGCGCCGTCGAGCCTGCGCCGCAAGTCGGCCATCGTCGTCGTGCGCCATATCTTCGACTGTCTGGTCAAATGGCTGTCGCCGCTGCTGCCCTTCACGACCGAGGAGGCATGGCTCGACCGTCACCCGCAGGCGCGCTCGATCCATCTCGAACAGTTCCCGGATTTGCCCGCCAACTGGCGCGACGAGGCGCTGGCGCAGAAATGGGACAAGATCCGCAAGGTGCGTGGCGTGGTCACCGCAGCGCTTGAACTCGAACGCGCCAAGAAGCGTATCGGCTCGTCGCTGGAGGCTGTTCCGACCGTCTATCTGCCTGATTCGTCCTTCGAGACGCTGATCGGCGCCGATGAATTCGCCGAGATCTGCATCACCAGCGGTCTCGTCTATTCGACGGCTGCCGCCCCCGATGACGCCTTCAAGGCGGAGGACGCAAGCGGCGTCGGCGTAACGGTCGGCCTGTCGCAGGATGCGGGCCTGACCAAGTGCTCGCGCTCCTGGCGCTACACCGCAGATGTCGGCTCGGACCCGCAATTCCCCGATGTTTCGGCCCGAGACGCAGCCGCCCTGCACGAACTGCAGGCGATGGGCCGGCTTTAGCGATTGTTTGTATTTGCAGGGCAATGTGACCGGACGGCAACGTCCGGTCGTTGCTCTCAACCGCTTCATCGGTTAGATGAAGCGTTCGACCGGGCGCGCCATGTTTTGGCCGGATAGACGTGCTGCATCGCAGATCATCCGGGGAAGCCAGTCCGTCACGGACCGTTTCGAGAGGCATGAAGTGAAGACATTTGCGTCCAGCGCCCGTCCGGCGCTCCGTCTTACCGCAGGTTCCACTGTGCTGGTTGCGGCCTTTGCCGTCTCCGGCTGCGTCGGCATGGCCCCGACCTATGGCACCGGCAAGGCCGCCGATACCCAGCTGATGGAAGACGTGTCGGGCATGTTCTCGCTCGCCGGCGCCGCCAAGACCGGCCCGCAGATCGACTACAAGCCGCGTCCCGAACTGGTAAAGCCGGCTCCCGGCACCACTCAGGCCGCTCTGCCCGCCCCGCAGGACAATATCGTGACGGCCGCGGCCGGCAGCCAGTGGCCCGAATCGCCCGAGCAGCGGCGCGCGCGCATTCGCGCCACGGCGACCGCCAATCAGGACAACGCCAATTTCGAACCTGAGGTTGCGCCCGCAGTCGCGTCCGCCTCGTCGCGCTCCGGCTTCAGGGCGACGCGCGGCAGCGACGTCGATATCAATGGCTCGTCGATCTCGACCAAGACGCAGCGCGACGATTTCAACAAGCGTCTGGCGCAGTCGCGGCAGGGCAGCGCCAGTGAGCGTCGCTATCTCTCCGAGCCGCCGCTTGAATACCGCGTTCCTGCCGCCACCGCCGCGACCGACGATGTCGGCGAAGACGAGTGGAAGAAGGACCGCCGCCGCAAGGCCGGCTCCACCAAGAAGGGCTCCAGCTGGTGGCCGTTCTAGAGCATTTCCAGCAAAAGTGTGCAGCGCTTTTGCGTCCGGAAAATGCGGCTAAAACAAAGAGATAGAGCGGTTCTTTCGATTCTCTCAAACTGGAACCGCTCTAGCTCTCGGACACGTCTGATCCGCGTTTCGACCTGAAAAAGCCCGTCAGCAGTTCAGACGCTGCGGTTTCGTTCAGCCCGTCATAGACATCCGGCGCATGGTGGCATGTTGGTTGCGCGAAAAAGCGCGGCCCGTTCCTCACCGCGCCGCCCTTGATATCCGCCGCGCCGAAATAGAGCCGCCTGATGCGGGCGAACGAAATCGCAGCCGCACACATGGCGCAAGGTTCCAGCGTTACGTAAAGATCGCAGGCGCCAAGCCGTTCGGAGGCTGATTCTGCCGCCGCATGGCGGATGACGAGCATTTCGGCGTGGGCGGTCGGGTCGTTCAGTTCGCGGGTGCGGTTGCCTGCTTGCGCGATCACCTTGCCGTCGCGCACGATGACCGCGCCGACAGGCACTTCGTTTCGGGCGGCAGCGGCTTTCGCCTCCTGAAGCGCGACAGCCATGAAATCCGGGGCGGATGGCACTGACATTTCCCTCGCAAGCATTCTGCGTTGCTGGTAACTACCCGGCCCGAAAGGCAAAGGCCACATGGACGACGATCGAAAAGACAAGCCGCGTGGACGCGGACCAGCAAAGGGCGGTCCCCGCAAGGACGGCCCCCGGAAAGACGGTCCCCGCAAGGACGGCCCCCGCAGGGAAGGCGCAGGCGGCAAACCCGCCGGCGAACGCAAGTTCTCGCGCCCGCTTCGCGCCGAAGGCGGTTCAGCATCCGGCGAGCGCAAGCCTTATCAGGGCAAGCCCCGCGCGGCTGGCGACCGGTTCGAGGATCGTCCGCGCCGTCCCCGCCCGGTCGACGAGGCCGGCGGCGAGCGCAAGTTCTCCCGTCCGCCACGCCGTGAAAGCGATGCGCCCGAAGGCGAGCGCAAACCCTATCGCGGCAAGCCGCGTGACGGCGAGGGCGCATCCGGCGGTTTCCGCGAAAAACGTTCCTTCGGCGACCGAAAGCCATTCGGTGAAGGCAGACCTCCACGCAAGCCGTTTGCCGGTGCAGCCTCAGGTGAAGGTCAGGGGTGGAAGCGCCCTGAAGGCGACCGGTCCTTTGGCGAGAAGAAGCCTTTCCGCGAACGCAAATCATTTGACGGCAAGCCGCCGCGCGACGGCGACCGGCCGCGTGAGCGCTCGGAAGGCCGCTTTGGCGACCGTTCGGCCGGAGCACGGCCGCCGCGCAGTTCTGACCGTCCGGTGCGTGACGAGGCCGCCCCGGAGGAGGGCGAGCGCATCGCCAAGCGTCTGGCTCGCGCCGGCATCTCATCGCGCCGCGACGCTGAGGAGATGATCGCAGCCGGCCGCGTCAAGGTGAACGGCAAGGTTCTCGCTTCGCCCGCCGTCAATGTCGGTCCCGACGACATGATCCAGGTCGACAACGAGACCATTCCGGCCATCGAGCGCACCCGCGTCTTCCTGTTCCACAAGCCCGGCGGCGTCGTCACCACCAATCGCGACCCGGAAGGCCGCAAGACCGTTTTCGACGTGCTGCCGCAGGGCCTGCCGCGCCTGCTGACGGTCGGGCGCCTCGACATCAATACCGAAGGGTTGATGCTCCTGACCAATGACGGCGGGCTGGCGCGCGTGCTGGAACTGCCCGCGACGGGCTGGCTGCGCCGCTATCGTGCGCGCGTCCATGGCCGCGTCGACGAAAACCGTCTGCGCGAATTGAAGGACGGCATCGCCGTCGATGGCGTCTTTTATGGTGCGATCGAGGCGACGCTTGACCGCGAGCAGGGTTCGAATGCCTGGCTGACGATCGGCTTGCGCGAAGGCAAGAACCGTGAGGTCAAGAACGTGCTCGGCGCGCTCGGTCTCGACGTGTCGCGCCTCATCCGCGTTTCGTTCGGCCCGTTCCAGCTCGGCGAACTAGGCGAGGGCGAAGTGCAGGAACTGCGCGGCCGCCTTCTGCGCGACCAGCTTGGCGAGCGGCTGATCGAGGAGGCGGGCGCCAATTTCGAGGCTCCCGTCCTGACCGAATTCTCCAACGAGCCGGTTGCGCGCCCGCGCGGCGAGCGGGGCGACAGGTCTGAACGTGGCGACCGCGACGACGCGCCGCCGCGCCGCGAGCGCAAGCTCGAAGTCGGCGAGGGCGGTTTGATCAAGAACCGCAAGCGCATGCGCGACGACCGCCGCGATGACGCGCTCGGCCGTCTCCAGACCAGCCGGCCTCCGATGCGCGGCAAGGGCGGTCCCGGCCGCAAGAAGGAGGAAAAACCCTTCGAGCCGCCGCGCCAACGCACGGCCAATGTCTGGATGGCGCCCGGTGCCCGGCCACAAACCAACAAGCCGGAGAGATCCGAAGGGGATGAGCCAAGGCGCGAGCGCCCAAATCGTGATCGGCCCAGCGGTGATCGGCCGCGCGCTGAGCGTCCGAATCGTGATCGACCCAGTGGTGATCGGCCCAATCGCGACCGACCCAGTGGCGATCGACCTCGCGGTGACGGCGCGCCAAAGCCGTATTCGCCGCGTCCGCCGCGCGGGCCCAAGCGCTGATGCGTGTTGTCGGCGGTGCGTTTCGCGGGCGTCCGCTGGCGACGCCGCGCACCGCTTCCATCCGGCCAACTAGCGACCGCACGCGCGAGGCCGTCTTCAACGTGCTGGCCCATCGTTTCGGCGGCCTGCCCGAAGATGCGCGCGTGCTCGATCTGTTTGCCGGAACGGGCGCTCTCGGCATCGAGGCGCTGTCGCGTGGTGCCGCCTATTGTCTCTTCATCGAGGAATCGGCCGAAGGGCGCGGGCTGGTGCGCGACAATATCGAGGCGCTCGGCCTTCAGGGACGCACCAAGCTTTTCCGCCGTGATGCAACCGCGCTCGGCGATGCCGGGACGCTCGGAAAGTTCGGCCTTCTCTTTGCCGACCCGCCCTATGGCAAGGATCTTGCCACGCAGGCGCTCGTCTCGGCTGCCAATGGCGGTTGGCTCTCAAATGGCGCGCTATGCGTGGTGGAAGAGGCGTCCGGCGCGCCCTTTACGCTCGACCCGCGGTTTGAGCTGATCGAAGAACGCGCCTATGGCGAGACGGTTATCCGCTACATCACGTTCGCGTAAGATGAGACTGATATTGATCGCGGCCACACTCCCGTCATTGTGCTGGAGAGAAGTCTGCGACCCGCCGCATCTGATTCAGGACATCGTATGAAGCTCAAGCGTCATCTCGCCTCGACGGCCCTGGCCTCGATCATCCTCGCAACGCCTGCTCTGGCACAGGACGCGGCCAAGCCCGTGGACGCGGCGCAGCACAACAAGGTGTCCGATTTCACGCTCGACAACGGGCTTCAGGTCGTCGTCATCCCGGACCGTCGCGCTCCGGTCGTCACCCACATGCTTTGGTACAAGGTCGGCGGCGCCGATGAGGCACCGGGCAAGTCGGGCATCGCCCACTTCTTCGAGCATCTGATGTTCAAGGGGACGAAGAACCACAAACCGGGTGAATTCTCGACCCGCGTCGCCGAAATCGGCGGGCAGGAAAACGCATTTACCTCCAACGACTACACCGCCTATTTCCAGCAGGTCTCGCCCGATGCGCTGAAGACCATGATGACGCTGGAAGCGGACCGGATGCGCAATCTGATCCTGACCGACGATGTGATCGGGCCGGAGCGGGATGTCATCCTCGAAGAGCGCAATTCGCGCGTCGATTCCGATCCCGGCTCCATCCTTGCCGAGGAACTCGACGCCACGCGCTACCAGAACCATCCTTACCGCATTCCGGTCATCGGCTGGCGGCAGGAGATCGAAAAGCTCAACCGTGCCGATGCGGTCGCCTTCTATGACCGGAATTATGCGCCCAACAATGCGGTGCTTGTCGTTGCAGGCGATGTCGATGAGGCCACCGTCCGCACGCTGGCGCAGGAAACCTATGGCAAGGTTCCGCGCGGGCCGGACCTGCCGCCGCGCATCAGGCCCCAGGAGCCGGAACAGGACACCTCGCGCACCGTCACCATGTCGGACGCGCGCGTGGCCGTGCCCAGCTTCCAGCTTTCATGGCTGGTTCCATCATACACCAGCGCCCGGCGCGACGGCATCGAGGGCGAGCCGGAGGCGCTCGACCTGTTGACCGAAATCCTTGGCGGCGGCGTTCGCAGCCGCCTCAATCAGGAGCTTGTCGTCAAGCGCGGCATCGCGGCCGGTGTCGGAGCCTATTATACCGGCACCTCGCTCGACCCGACCGATGTCGTCTTCTACGGCTCGCCGCGCGGCGACGCCAAGCTTGAAGACGTCGAGCAGGCAGTCAGGGCCGAGATCGCCAATGTCATCGAAAACGGCGTGACGCAGCTTGAGGTCGACCGCGCGCGAAACCGTTTCCTGCGCTCCATGATCTTTGCCCGCGACAACCAGTCGGGCATGGCGCGCATCTATGGCTCGACGCTGACCACCGGCGGCACGATCGACGATGTGCAGGGCTGGGAAGAACGCATCGGCAAGATCACGGCAAAGGACGTGCAGGACGTGGCGCGCAAATATCTCGCGCCGAACCGGTCGGTGACCGGCTATCTTCTGCCGCCGCAATCCCCGCAGGCATCGCAGGACAAGGCGGGCTGACCATGAACATGACCAACCGTTCCGCCATTCGTGCCGTTTTCGCAGTGTTCTCGATGCTTCTCGTGCTCGCTGCACTTCCGGCGCGCGCCGAGGTCAAGATACAGGATGTCGTCTCCTCGTCGGGCGTGCGCGCCTGGCTGGTCGAGGACTATTCCGTGCCCATCGTCTCGATCCGTTTTGCCTTCAAGGGCGGCTCGACGCAGAACCCGGCCGACAGGCAGGGTCTCGCCAATCTGATGACCGGTCTGTTTGACGAAGGGGCAGGCGATCTCGACAGCGACGCCTTCCAGATCAAGCTGGATGATGCAGGTGCGGAGATGAGCTTCTCGTCGTCGCCGGACGCGATATTCGGCGCGATGCGAATGCTGGCCGACAGTCAGGACGCGGCTTTTGATCTGCTGCGTCTCGCCGTCACCTCGCCGCGCTTCGATCAGGCTCCGATAGATCGCATCCGAAGCCAGATACTGGCCGGCATTCGGGCGGGCGCGAACGATCCCGCCGAAAAGAGCCGCGTTGCCTGGCGTCAGGCGCTCTATCCCGGCCATCCCTATTCGCTGCCGGAGGAAGGCACCGCCGAGACGCTCGCCTCGATCACGCGTGACGATCTGGCAGGCTTCCACAAGCGCCAGTTCGCGCGCGACAATCTCACGGTCGGCGTCGTTGGCGCCATCGATGCCGAGACCTTGAAGCGCAGGCTCGATCAGGTTTTCGGCGCGCTGCCGCAAAAGGCGGAACTGACGACGATTGCCCGCACCGACGTGAAATTCGGGCAGGAAATCCGTGTCGACTACGCCCTTCCGCAGACCTCGATCCAGCTTGCATGGCCGGGCATCGAGCGGGACGACAAGGACTATTTCGCGGCCTATCTGATGAACCACATCCTTGGCGGCGGCACGTTCTCGTCGCGCCTGTTCTCCGAAGTTCGCGAGAAGCGCGGCCTCGCCTATGGCGTCGATTCGTTCCTCTACAATCGCGACTATGACGCCGGGCTGATGGTCAGCACAGCAACCCGCGCCGACCGTGCCGCGGAGACCCTGTCGATCATCAGGGCCGAAGTGAAGCGCATGGCGGATGAGGGACCGACCGAAGCTGAACTCGAATTCGCCAAGAAATACGTGATCGGCGCCTATGCCATCGCAAACCTCGACAGTTCGTCTGCCATTGCGCGCACGCTGGTACAGCTCCAGATGGACGATCTCGGCATGGACTACATCCAGCGCCGGGTCGAGTTGATCAACTCGGTCACACTCGATCAGGTGAAGGACGCGGCAAAGCGGCTCCTGAGTGCCGAGCCGGTGGTCATGCTGGTCGGCCCGCCAGAGGCCAGGGGCGCGATCCAATGACGGCAGCGCGTGACGCAGCCGCAAAAGACGCCAAGGCCTCGCCGACCGTGGCGCTGGCGCTTGGCGGCGGCGGCGCGCGCGGCCTTGCACACATCCACGCCATTTCGGCGCTTGACGAACTGGGCATCCGCCCGGTCGCGATCGCCGGCTCGTCCATCGGCGCGATCATGGGAGCGGGCGTTGCCTCGGGCATGAGAGGCGCTGAAATCGCCGACTATGCCCGCGCCTCGCTCGGCAGGCGCGGGGAAGTCGCGCGCCGCATCTGGTCGTCGCGCCCCGGCTCGTTGCGAGAGGCGGTCGCGGGCGGTTTTCGCGTCGGCCAGTTCGACCTGCCGCGCATCCTGAAATCGTTTTTGCCCGAGACCGTTCCGGCGACCTTCGAGGAACTTTCGATCCCGCTGAAGCTGACCGGGACGGACTATTACGGCCATAGCGTCGAGGTCATGGAGACCGGCGACCTCCTGTCAGCCATCGCGGCTTCTGCGGCAATTCCTGCGGTGTTCCGCCCGGTCATGCGCAATGGCCGCCTGCTGATCGACGGTGGTCTCTTCAACCCGGTTCCCTTCGATCTCGTGGACGGCATGGCCGATATCGTCGTCGCCATTGATGTCGTCGGATCGCCTGAGCAGGGCGACCGCGCGCCGACCGCCATCGAACTCATGTTCGGTGCAAGCCAGTTGATGATGCAATCGATCAACACGCTGAAACTGGCGCAGCGCCGCCCCGACGTATTCCTGCAGCCGCCGGTGTCGAAGTTCCGCGTCCTCGACTTCCTCAAGATCGACGCCGTGATGGCCGACACCCAGTCGCTCAAGGACGAGGTGAAGCGCGAACTGTCAGCCGCGATCGACGCCCGGCAGAAGCCGCACTGACCGTTGCTCCCGACCCACGGCCATTGCACAAGCGCGCACCCGACAATAGATGAGGCCATGCGCCACGCGCCGAAAGCCGACAGATGACCTCATCGCCTGACACCGAAAAGCTGACCGATCAGGTCTCCGCTCTCGTCGAGGCGGCCCGCAGGGCCGGTGCCGAGGATGCCGACGCGGTCGCCGTTCGCTCGCGCTCGACAGGCGTCTCGGTGCGTCTCGGTAAGGTCGAGGGAACGGATTCGTCGGAAAGCGACGGCATATCGCTCAGGGTGTTTGTCGATGGCCGCGTGGCGAGCGTCAGCGCCACCGCGTCCTCGAACCCGGACGAACTCGCCGCGCGCGCCGTCACTATGGCAAAGGCATCGCCGCGTGATCCTTGGCAGCGGTTGGTCGAGACCTCGCTTCTCGCGAGCGGCGATGTCGATCTCGATCTGCTCGACCTGACCGAACTGACGGCAGCCAAGATGACCGAACAGGCGCTTGAGGCCGAAGAGGCGGCGCTTTCGGTCAAGGGCGTCAGCAATTCAGGCGGCAGCAGCGTCGGCTACGGCATGGGCGGCCTCGTGCTCGCCACGTCGCGCGGCTTTGTAGGTTCCTACATGGCATCGCGCTTTTCGCGCGGCGTCAGCGCCATTGCGGGCGAGGGCACAGGCATGGAGCGCGATTATGATGCGTCGTCGCGCCTCCATTATATCGACCTCGACGCACCCGGCGTGATCGGTCGCAGCGCAGGCGAAAGGGCCGTGCGACGTGTCGGCTCGCGCAAATTGCCGACAGGCTCGGTCACCGTCATCCTCGATCCGCGTGTTGCGCGTGGCATCGTCGGTCACATCTCCGGCGCCATCAACGGCGCTGGCGTTGCGCGCAAATCGAGCTTCCTGCGCGACATGATGGGCAGGAAGGTCGCCGCCGACGGCATCATCGTCACCGACGACCCGCTGCGCCGGCGCGGACAGGCTTCGCGTCCTTTCGACGGGGAAGGTGTGAGGGGCGAACCGCTGCGCGTCATCGACGGCGGCATCCTCAACCATTGGCTCCTGTCGAACTCCGCCGCCCTCGAACTCGGCCTCGTCACCAACGGGCGCGGCGCGCGCGGAGGCAGCGCGGTTTCGCCCGGCTCCACCAATTTTGCGCTTGAACCCGGCTCGATCTCGCGCGACGCGCTGATCGCTCAGGTCAAGGACGGCTTTTACGTCACCGAAGTTTTCGGGCAGGGCGTCGACATGGTCACGGGAGACTACAGTCGCGGTGCATCCGGCTTCCGCATCGAGAATGGCGAGTTGACGTTCCCGGTCGCGGAGGTCACGATTGCGTCGAACCTGAAAGATATGTTCCTGCGCATGACCGCGGCGGACGATCTGGACCGCAACTTCTCCGTGGCCTCGCCCACCTTGATGATCGAAGGCATGACGCTTGCCGGATCGTGACGCAGAACTCGCCGAGGACCTGGCGCTCATCGCAAACGCCGCCCGTGAAGCTGGCGAGATCGCGCTGCGTTACTACGGCCATCAGCCGGAAGTCTGGATGAAGCCCGGCCAGTCGCCGGTTTCTGAAGCCGACATCGCAGTCGATCTCTACCTGAAAGACGTGCTTCGTTCGGCACGACCGTCATATGGCTGGCTGTCGGAAGAGACTGCCGACACGCCGGAGCGGCTGGAGACGGAGCGGGTCTTCATCGTCGACCCGATCGACGGCACCCGCGCCTTCATCGACAATCGCGACATGTGGTGCGTGTCGGTTGCGGTCGTGGAGCGCGGCCGCCCGCTCGTCGGCGTGCTCGCCTGCCCGGCGATGGGTGAATTCTTCACCGCGACCACCGGAGGCGGGGCGACGCTGGACGGCCGCCCGCTGAAGATCAGCCCGCGCACGGTCGATCCCTATATCGCAGGGCCGAAGCCGCTGGTTGATGCCGCACGCAAGCAGTTCGCGCATATGCAGACGGTTCCCTACATCCCCTCGCTCGCCTATCGCGTCGCCATGGTGGCCTCGGGGCGCATCGACGCGACCTTCATCAGGCCGCTGTCGCATGACTGGGATCTGGCCGCCGCCGACCTCATCCTGACCGAGGCGGGCGGTGGAATTCTCGAACGTTCGGGCGAAATACCCCTTTACGGCGGCGTCGATCCGCGCCACGGGTCGCTTGTCGCGGGCAGCCCTTTTCTATTAGACAGTCTGCTGGAGTTGATTGCCGGCCTCGAAGACTGAGCCGGGCAATCCCCCACCCAATTCTACAGGAGTGCGTCTTGAGCGCCGACGGCGAAAAGCAATTGCTTCATCTGGTGTTTGGCGGCGAGCTTGAGTCCCTTGCCGGCATCAGCTTCCGCGACCTCGACGGTCTCGACATCGTCGGCATTTTCCCCGACTTCAAGTCGGCCGAGCGCGCATGGCGCGCCAAGGCTCAATCGAGCGTCGACAATGCCCATATGCGCTATTTCATCGTGCATCTGCACCGGCTGCTCGACCCGAGTTCGGCCGGGGCCTGAATGGTGGCGGCAGACGACGACATCGGCCGCACGCGCATCCGGGCCAGACGTCCCGCGTCGGCGTCGAAGCGATTCTGGCGCAGGGTCCGCAAGCCTCTCGCCGATTCATGGGTGACGAAATGGATCATCGCCGGGGCGTTCACGACGTTCCAGCGGCTGATCCTGGCGACCAACCGCATCGCGCCCGGCTCGCGGGCGATAGGCGAGATGTTCGCCGACAATTCCAGCGTCATCATCGCGCTGTGGCATGGCCAGCATTTCACCGGGCCGGTCTATCTGCCCAAGGATACGAAGGTGGTGGCCCTTGTGTCGAAAAGCGCCGATGCCGAACTCAATGCGGCGGTGCTTGAAAGGCTCGGCGTCAGGACCGTGCGCGGCTCGGGCGGGCGCGACCGCGAGCAGTCCATTCAAAAGGGTGGTGCGCGCGCGCTCATTGCCCTGAAAAGGGCGCTAGCGCAGGGCAATCATGTCTGCATGATTGCCGATATTCCTCACGGAACGCCGCGCGAAGCGGGATTGGGCATTGTCACCCTGGCAAAGATCAGCGGCAGCCCCATCGTGTGCTTCGCGCTCGCGACCAGTGGCCGCAAGGTGCTTGAGCGAACCTGGGACAAATCCACCTTCAGCCTGCCATTCGGCCGCACCGGCATCGATTTTGCCGATCCGATCCGGGTGCCGGCGAACGCCACCGACGAGGAATTGGAAGCCTATCGCCGTGAGGTGACGCAGACCATGAACCGCGTCACCGACCGCGCCTATGAACTCGTGGATGGTGGCGCATGAGCGAACGCTGGGCGCGCGCCATACTCACGGGCTATCGCTGGGCGGGTGCCGCCGCCTATCCGCTGGTTGGCGGCTATGTGGCGTGGCGCACGTCCAAGGGCAAGGAAGAGCGCGGCCGCGGTCGCGAGCGCTACGGCATGGCGAGCGTGCCGCGCCCCGCCGGGCCACTGATCTGGGTCCATGCGGCAAGTGTGGGCGAAACGCTGGCGGTTGCGCCGCTGATCGAGCGAATCGTCAGCCTCGGCATCCATATCGTGCTCACCACCGGCACGGTCACCTCGGCCGAGGTGGTGCGCTCGCGCTTCGGTGACCGGGTCATTCATCAATATGTGCCGCTCGATCTCAAGCCCGCGATCGACCGTTTCCTCAACCATTGGCAGCCCGATCTTGCGATCATGGCCGAGTCCGAGATCTGGCCGACCACGATCCTCGAACTCGGCACCCGGCGCGTTCCGCAGGTGCTGGTCAATGGCCGCATGTCGGACCGGTCCTTCGCCTCCTGGCAGAAGCGGACCTATCTGGCCGAGGCGCTGTTTGAGAATTTTGCCCACGTCATCGCCCAGTCGGACGAGGACGGCGCACGCTTCAGCGCGCTTGGCGCGCGGCGGGTCTCGGTCTCCGGCAATCTGAAGGGCGATACCGAGCCTTTGCCCGTGGATCAGGCGACGCTCGACAAATTGCTTCGGCAGGTTGGCAACAGGGCGACATGGGCGGCGATCTCGACCCATGACGGCGAGGAGGCGATTGCGGCGGACGTCCATAAATTGCTGCGCGGGCGTCACCCCAGCACCCTGTCGATCATCGTGCCGCGCCATCCCGAACGGGCCGACGCACTGGTGCAGGAATTCACGGAGCAGGGCTTCAAGGTTGCGCGGCGCAGCAAGGGCGAAAAGATCGTCGCCGACACCGACATCCTGCTCGGCGACACCATCGGCGAAATGGGTCTTTACCTGCGCCTGACGGACATAGCCTTTGTCGGGCGCTCGCTGACCGGCGAGGGCGGGCAGAACCCGCTTGAACCGGCGCTGCTCGACACGGCCGTCCTGTCGGGCCGCAATGTGCAGAATTTCCGGGAATCCTATCAAAGGCTTGTCGAGGCGGGCGGGGCGCGTTTCGTGCGCGATCGCGAGATGCTGGCGGGCGCGGTATCCTTCCTCCTGTCTAACCCGGATCGTCGCAACGAAATGATGACGTCCGGCCGCGCGGCGGTCGAAGGCATGCGCGGCGCGCTCAACGCGACGCTGGTCGCGCTCGAACCCTATGTGCAGCCCCTCATCGTCAAGGCCAGGCTTGAGCAGTCCGGCAATCGTCGCAGGGCATAGGGCCGGGCATGGCAAGCGAAGCGCCTCCCTTCTGGTGGGAAAGGCCCGACTGGCGGGCCCGCGCGCTGTGGCCGCTGTCGGCCGTCTACGGCCTCGTCGCATCCCGCAGGATGTCGTCGGCCCGGCGTGAGCGCACCGGCCTGCCAGTGCTCTGCATCGGAAACCCCACCGTCGGCGGCTCCGGCAAGACGCCGCTTGCCATTGCGCTTGCCCGCGCTGCGAAAGAACTGGGGCTGACGCCCGGCTTTCTGTCGCGCGGCCATGGCGGAACGCTTTCGCGGCCTCATCTGGTCGATCTCGCCCATGACAGCGCCCGCTCGACGGGCGACGAACCGCTGCTGCTCGCTGTCCACGCGCCAACCGTGGTGACGCCGGACCGCGCCGCAGGCGCGCGGCTACTCGCAGGCGAGGGCTGCGACTTCCTCATCATGGATGACGGCTTCCAGAGCGCGCGCATCCACTTCGACTATGGCCTGCTGGTGATCGATGCGCGCCGCGGTCTCGGCAATGGCCATGTCCTGCCCGGCGGCCCCTTGCGTGCGCCCGTCGTCGACCAGTTGCGCTTTGCCGACGCCGTCGTGCGCATGGGCAAGGGTGACGGCGCCGACGAATTCATTCGCGCCGCCGCGCGCGCCGCGCGCCCCATCTTCGACGCGTTCACGGTTACGCGTCCGGGCAGCGGTGTCGAAGGGCGGCGTCTCGTCGCCTTTGCAGGAATAGGCGACCCGTCGAAGTTCTATGCGACGGTTGCCGGCGCAGGCGCGGACCTCGCCGGCACGCGCTCGTTTGCCGATCACCACACCTATACCGACGAGGATCTGTCGGCACTTCTGGACTTGGCCGATGCGGCGCAGGCCGATCTCGTCACGACCGAAAAGGACGCGGTGCGCATCCGCCAGACGTCGGAAATCGGCCAGCGCCTTCTTGCCCGGCTCAGCATCGTCAGGATCGACGTTCAGTTCGAATTGCCGGAAAATGCCGGCCGCATCGTTCAGGCGACGCTGGATGCCTTTAACCGGTAATCAGCGCTTGCGCAGGCCGGGGTTCGCCTCGATCTCGCGATTGAGCGAAATGTCGGCGGTCGAATACGCTTCCTGTCGCGCCACGCTCCAATAGCGCAGTTCGTCGAGCGGAATGGCCTCGCCCGTCACCGCGCAACGCACGAACGATCCCGGACTGGCGACCTGAAAATCGCCGTCGAGATAACGGATGCGCGCTTCCTTTGCGCCGGAGCCTTCGAAACGGTTCAGCATGGGTGCCTCATCGGCCATAAATCCGGTTTCAGGTCAAGACGACTGCCCTTCACCTGCGCCCGAACAGCCTTTCGATATCGGTCAGTTTCAGCTCTATATAGGTCGGCCTACCGTGATTGCAGGTGCCCGACCCCGGCGTCGCCTCCATCTGCCGCAGGAGCGCATTCATCTCCTCCGGCCGCAGGCGACGTCCCGACCTGACCGAGCCGTGACAGGCCATGCGCGAGGCTATCGCGTCCAGCCGTGCCTTCAGCGTCTCGGTCGTGTCATGCTCGCCGATCTCGTCTGCGAGATCGCGCACAAGCTGCGCCGCGTCGATCTCGCCGAGCATGGACGGCGTTTCCCTCACCGCCACCGCGCCGGGGCCGAAGCGTTCCAGACCCAGCCCGAAACGCCGCAGCGTGTCGGCATGGGCCGCAAGGCGCGCCGCATCGTCTTCGCCGACATCGATGATTTCGGGCAGGAGCAGCATTTGCGAGGGCATCGGCCGCGAGGCGAGCGCATTCTTCATCGCTTCATAGACAAGCCGCTCATGCGCTGCGTGCTGATCGACGATGACAAGCGAATCCCCGGTCTGGGCGACGATGTAGTTCTCGTGAACCTGCGCGCGCGCGGCACCAAGTTGCAGCGACATCGCCGCCATGTCGACGGGCAAGTCACTGCGCACATCGGCTGCCGGCGGCGTGTCGAAAACGGCCTGCATCGCTTCGCCAAAACCGCTGGCGGGACCATACCCCGCCTGCCCGAACCCGCGCGGCGGCTCCGCCGCTGCTGCGTTCTGGTGCAATGGCGCGTGATAGGCAAACCCATTGGCCGCACCGCCGGGGCGGAACGCACCGAACATGCTGGTGGCGCCTGCGGTCGAGGAGCGGATGCCTGCGGCGGCCAGCGCCTCGCGGATTGCCCCGACGATCAGCCCGCGCACCATGCCCGGATCGCGGAAACGCACGTCGGCCTTGGCCGGGTGGACGTTCGCATCCACATGGGCCGGGTCGAGCGTCAGGAACAGCGCCACGATTGCGTGGCGGTCGCGCGCCATCACATCGGCATAGGCGGCGCGGATCGCGCCCGCGAAAAGCTTGTCGCGCACCGGCCGTCCGTTCACATAGGCAAACTGGTGAAGCGCGTTGGCGCGCGAATGCGACGGGATCGACACCAGCCCTTCGAGGCGCACGCCATGGCGATCTGCGTCGATGGCCAGCGCATTATCGACGAAGTCCTTGCCCAGCACCTGCGCGATGCGCTCCGCCTGCCGGTCGGGGGCGGTTGCCACCGGCAGGTCGAGCGTCGTCCGGTCTGGACCCGACAGCACGAAGCGCACATCGGGAAAGGCGATCGCCATGCGCTTGACCACGTCGGAGATGGCGGTCGCCTCGGCGCGCTCGCCCTTCATGAATTTGAGCCGCGCCGGCGTAGCGTGGAACAGGTCGCGCACCTCGACCAGCGTTCCGCGATTGGCGGCTGCTGGCCTGACCCCCGAAACCCGCCCGCCATCGACCGTAATCTCGTAGCCTTCGCCGGATTGGCTCCCGCGCGATCGGATGGTCAGCCTTGCCACGGAGCCGATCGACGGCAGCGCCTCGCCGCGAAAGCCGAGCGTGTCGATTGCGTTGATGTCGGTTGACAGTTTCGAGGTGCAATGGCGCGAAACTGCGAGTTCCAGCTCGTCCGGCGGAATGCCGCCGCCATCGTCGGTGACGCGGATCAGCGCCAGTCCGCCGCCGGCCGTCGCCACCTCGACCTTGGCCGCGCCCGCGTCGAGCGCGTTCTCCACCAGCTCCTTGACTACGCTGGCGGGGCGCTCGATGACCTCGCCTGCGGCGATCTGGTTGATCATCGTTTCGGATAGCTGGCGGATCGGCATAATCAATCATAGCCGGATTCGTTGCGGCGGGGCAGGTGGCAGACGGTTGCCAACAGCTTGGTCCTGTCCCAAACATTTATTGCTCTGCGCCGATTGGATCGCCGGCCCGCAGCCGCTATTGCGTTCTTCGTGAGTGAAGACTAGATATTTCAAGCTTAAAGTTTCTAGGAGAGATCCATGGCCGCCACGGACACCAAGCCTGCATCCTTTGTCTGGGACGACCCGTTCCTGCTCTCCGACCAGTTGTCGGAGGATGAGCGCGCGATCCGCGACGGCGCCGCCGCATTCGCTGCCGACAGGCTCATGCCGCGCATCGAGAAGGCCTATATGGAAGAATCGACCGACCCGGCGATCTTCCGCGAGATGGGCGAGGCCGGACTGCTCGGCGTCACGATCCCGGAAGAATATGGTGGGCTTGGCGCGAACTACGTCACCTACGGCCTGGTTGCCCGCGAGGTCGAGCGCGTCGATTCCGGCTACCGCTCGATGATGAGCGTCCAGTCCTCGCTCGTCATGTTCCCGATCTATGCCTATGGCTCGGAGGAGCAGCGCAAGAAATATCTGCCCAAGCTCGCATCCGGCGAATGGATCGGCTGCTTCGGCCTGACCGAGTCGGAAGCCGGTTCCGACCCCGGCGGCATGAAGACCCGCGCCGAAAAGACCGCAGGTGGCTATCGCCTCAACGGCGCGAAGATGTGGATCTCCAACGCGCCGATCGCTGACGTCTTCGTCGTCTGGGCCAAGCTCAAGGGCGAAGACGGCAAGGATGTCATTCGCGGCTTCGTGCTGGAAAAGGGCATGAAAGGTCTTTCGGCTCCCAAGATCGAGGGCAAGCTGTCGCTGCGCGCGTCGATCACCGGCGAGATTGTGCTTGAGAATGTCGAGGTCGGCGAAGACGCGATCCTGCCGAACGTCAAGGGTCTCGGCGGTCCGTTCGGCTGCCTCAACCGCGCCCGCTACGGCATTTCCTGGGGCGCGCTCGGCGCTGCCGAGGATTGCTGGCACCGCGCCCGCCAGTATGGCCTTGACCGCAAGCAGTTCGGCAAGCCGCTCGCCGCAACGCAGCTCTACCAGAAGAAGCTGGCCGACATGCTGACCGACATTTCGCTCGGCCTTCAGGGAAGCTTGCGCGTCGGTCGCCTGCTGGACGAGGGCAAGATGGCCCCGGAAATGATCTCCATCGTCAAGCGCAACAATTGCGGCAAGGCGCTCGACATTGCGCGCATGGCCCGCGACATGCATGGCGGCAACGGCATCCAGATCGGCTACCACGTCATGCGCCATGCTGCGAACCTTGAGACCGTCAACACCTATGAGGGCGCGCATGACGTTCACGCGCTGATCCTCGGCCGCGCCCAGACCGGCATCCAGGCATTTTTCTAGGGCGATACCCGGTTTTGAACGACCATCTCCTGACCTGCCCGGCTTCGCCGTTCCTCTTCCTCTCCCCCGGACAGGGGGAGAGGTGGCTTGCGAAGCAAGACGGAGTGGGGGTGCTTCCATGATTGACGCTGCCCCCCGAACCGAACTTTCCGAACTCGTCACGCTCCGTGACGTGCTGCGCTATGCCGTGTCGTGCTTCACGCAGGCCGGCCTGCATTTCGGCCACGGCTCTACCACAGCGCTCGATGAAGCCGTTTTCCTCATTCTCGAAACGCTCCACCTGCCGATTGACGATTTCAACTCCTTTGCCGACGCCCGCCTGACCGCGCGCGAAAAGGCGCTGCTCGGCGACAGGATCGCGCGGCGCATCGAGACCCGCCAGCCCATGGCATACATCGTCGGCCGCACCTGGCTCGGCGGCGTGCCGTTCCGGTCAGATGCCCGCGCGCTGGTGCCACGCTCCTTCATCGCCGAATTGCTGGCGTCCCCGTTCTTCGACGGCTCGGGCGAGGGCATGTCGCTGGTCGATGACCCATACTCTGTGGCTTCGGTGCTCGATCTGTGCACGGGTGGCGGCTCGCTCGCCATTCTTGCGGCGCGCGCCTTCCCGAATGCGGAGATCACCGGCCTCGATCTGTCTGCCGACGCGTTGTCGCTGGCGTCAGAAAACGTCGCCGATCATGGCCTCGACGAACAGGTGACACTCGTTCAGGGCGATCTCTTCGCGCCGCTGACGGGCCAGACGTTCGATCTCATCATCACCAACCCGCCCTATGTCGCGCGTGACGTGATGGAGGCGCTGCCGGACGAATTCAGGCATGAGCCGGAAATGGCGCTCGGTTCGGGCGAGGACGGTTTCGACATCGTGCGCCGCATTCTCGCGCAGGCGAAAACCCATCTGAACCCCGGCGGCGGGATTCTGTGCGAGATGGGGACTGACCGCGAGGTGCTGGAGGAGGAGTATCCCGACACGCCGTTCCTGTGGCTCGATACGGCCAACAGCGAAGGCGAAGTTTTCTGGCTGGAACGCGATCAGCTGCCCGGCTGAACGACCTCAGGCCACGGCGCGGATCACCGGTCCTTCATTGCCCCAGACCTGATTGCGTCCGCCCTTCTTGGCGCCATAGACCGCGGCGTCCGCCGCTTCCATCAGTTCCGCGACTGGCCTGCGCTCATTGTCGCCGCGAACTGCAACCCCGACGCTGACGGTTACGACGCGCCTGACCCGTGAACGGTGCTGACCGTATATCGCCTCGACGCCCGCGCGTATCGCCTCGGCGATCTCGCAGGCCGCATTCTCGGTAATGTCGGTCATGACGACCGCAAATTCCTCGCCGCCGAGCCTCGCCACAAGGTCAAGATCGCGTCGCACGCAACGCTGCATGGTTTCCGCGATTTCGACGAGGCAGGTGTCGCCTTCGACATGGCCGTAGGTGTCGTTGTAGGACTTGAAATGATCGACATCGACAACGATGACCGCGCAGCTTCCCTGGGCCGCGCGCGCAAACGACATCATGCGCCGGCGATTGGCGACGCCGGTCAGCGGGTCGGTCGTGCTGACGATCTGCAATTCGCGGTTCGCCGCTTCCAGTTCCTCGCTGCGCTCCTTGAGCTGGTCGATCAGGGCCTTGTTTTCGAGCGCGAGGCGCATGGCCTCGGTCAACTGGCCGCCAAGGCTCTTGCCGATCAGGGCTGCGATGGGAGCGAGAAGAAAGAAGCCGATGGTGATCGCCGGGCCGTGCTGAAGCGAGCTGAATGCCGCCCCGATGGCGTAGCTCCAGAAGATCGGCACCTGGAACATGTTGTAGGCGCGCTGATCGACGACCGAGGTGATCGACATGGTGATCGCGGTCAGGCCGATCGTCAGGGTGATGAGGGCCTGCTGCTCATTGGCGATCGACAGCATCCAGCCCCCGCCTATGCCCCATGTCAGGCCTGAAAGCAGATGCATAGTGCAGATGAATCGACGCCAGTCGTGGACGTCCCAGCTTGCCGGCCGCCCTCTGCCGAGCGCGATGGCCGAGCCGACATTGACCGCCGCCACGGCGACGATGCAGCACACCCACCAGATGAGGACGGTAGCAGTCTCCGGCGACCAATAGACATTGGCGGCCAGCACCGCGCCGACCACGCTCATGAATGAGGCGGGGGACGCCTTGTGGATCGCATCGATCTGCAACTGCAGAATGCGATGGTCCTGAGCTTCCGTTTCTAGTCGGTCCAACAACTTGTCGCTGCCTCCTGCAGCCCGATTATTAGGCGACCACCCCTAACAATTGTTTTCGTCAGCCGGCCCCTGGCCCTCGATTTTTGGGCTGTCGCTGAATTTTCCACTTGAAGCCGTGGACAGCTGCACGCCCCGCATTCGGCCGTCGATTGACGCAAATACGACCTCCCGCGTCCTCGATCGACCTTGCCGAGGTCGGTTGCCTGCGCAACACTCAGGCATGACCCAGGCTTTCATCGAACACATCTCGTCCGAGCTTGCCGGCCTGAAATCGGCCGGTCTCTACAAGTCCGAGCGCGTCATCACCTCGATGCAGTCTGCCAATATCGAGGTGGCGGGCGGCGGCAAGGTGTTGAATTTCTGCGCCAATAATTATCTCGGCCTTGCCGACAATGCCGAGATCCGCGCTGCGGCGCAAAAAGCACTCGACCGCTACGGCTACGGCATGGCGTCCGTGCGCTTCATCTGCGGCACGCAGGAAGAACACAAGCAGCTTGAGGCGAAGATTTCGTCATTCCTCCGGCTGGAGGACACGATCCTCTACGGCTCATGCTTCGACGCCAATGGCGGGCTGTTCGAGACGCTGCTCGGCGAAGAGGATGCCATCATCTCGGACGCGCTCAACCATGCCTCGATCATCGACGGCGTGCGTCTCTCCAAGGCCCGGCGCTTCCGCTATGCCAACAACGACATGGCTGGTCTCGAAGAAGAGCTGAAAAAGGCCGAAGGCGCGCGGTTCAAGCTGATCGCCACCGACGGCGTCTTCTCCATGGACGGCATCATCGCCAATCTGGGCGGCGTCTGCGACCTCGCCGAGAAATACGGCGCCATGGTCATGGTCGACGACAGCCATGCCGTCGGCTTCGTCGGCGGGAACGGTCGTGGCTCGGCCGAACATTGCGGCGTCGAGGGAAGGGTGGACATCATCACCGGCACGCTCGGCAAGGCGCTTGGCGGCGCATCGGGCGGCTATACGTCGGGCAGGCGCGAAGTGGTCGACTGGTTGCGCCAGCGCTCCCGGCCCTATCTGTTCTCCAACACGCTGATGCCCGCGATCGCAGCCGCATCGTTGAAGGTCTTCGATATTGTCGAGCATGGCGGCGAATTGCGCGCCAGACTTTCCGGCAACGCCTCCCGCTTCCGTTCGCAGATGACAAAACTCGGCTTTACGCTCGCCGGGGCCGACCACCCCATCATCCCGGTGATGATCGGCGACGCGGCGCTGGCGCAGGCCATGGCTGAAAAGATGCTGGCGCGCGGCATATACGTGATCGGCTTCTCCTTCCCCGTCGTGCCGAAGGGCCAGGCCCGCATCCGCACGCAAATGTCCGCCGCGCATTCGCACGAGGACATCGACCGCGCGGTCGATGCGTTCGGCGAGGTGGGGAAGGAACTGGGCTTGATCCTTTGATAAAGGCTTCAATCAGAACGCTTGCCGCTCTCCTTGTCGCTGCGGCGATTGCGGTCCATGCCACAAGTTTGCATTCGGCAAGTGCAGGAGATCTCGAGGAACTCCTCGACGAGAAACTTTGGACTTCGCGCGACGCCTATGACGCTGCGCATGTGCTGATGATTCCGATGATCGATGCGTATCAATCCGGAAACGAGGAGTTGATCGAAAGATATCGCGGTTTCATGTCCCGGTTCATCGAGGATCGCGAAAAAGAAGAACTGGGCAAGCTCACCAAGCTTCAGTTCAACTACCTCGTATCTCGCTTCACGCTTTTGGAGACCAGCCGATCAGGCTGTTCGGTTCTGGGCCGGGCCGCGCTCAGCCATGTGGCCACGACCGCCGAGAGCGTCCTCACCAGTCCCGCCTGGTTGTGGAAGATGCCGGATTTCCCCTCGATGTTCGAGCGGGCAGAGTGGAAGCTGTCTCAAGCAGATACCAATCCAAGCTATCTTCGTGCATTCTTCGACGAAGAGTTCTTTGCCTTTGCTGCCGCCGCCGATGTCGTGACAGCCTCCCGCCGATGCGATCTGGAGCCGTCGGGCGTAATTTTGAAGGCTGCCGAGATCGGTAGAAAAATCTTCCTGACCCAGGGCCGCTTCGACGAGAAGGGGTGGGTCTTTCAGCCGGGCGTTTGGAGGGATCATCCTGACTACGCCTACGCCGGGAATTTATCGATTGGGCCGGATCTGAAGAAGGTTCCAGTCGATAATATCGGCGGAGACAGCTCGCATGCGGCTCGAATGCCTCTCATAATCAATAGTTTTATTTGTTCTGTCTCGAATGACGAGCAGGCGGCAAAGAATCTATCCGATATATCAAATGGCCTAAGTGAGGCATTGATGGATGATGTAATCATCATGCCATCTCAGGAATTCAAGGGCGTCAGACTTAACAATTATATGACAGGCGAGAACGGAGTATACAGATATTCATACGGTACAGTCGGAAAGAACGGTGGATACGGCCCGTACGGTCTATCGGGAACGTTTAATTTCGGATGGTGGTCCGTTCTCGGAAATGGATTGAAAGAAGTCTACCAGTCGCAGCTGGAGAATATTCCATTCAGTGCCGAAGCAGTGAGCATTTACATGGGGGCCGTGGTCACTGACGGGAAAGCCCCGCGCGCCCGGCACCCCAAATTTGCACCTGCTGAATATCTGAAGGGAGAGCTTGTTCGGACAGTTCTATCTGCGGCCGTGCGCGTGGCTGAGCGCGGTGTATCCTGTTCGTAGGACGCTGAAAATTGCGGCGGCGCAGTGAACGAAGTGCGCGGTATGATCTGATTGGCTTTAGCGCCGTATCACTGCCAGGATCTCGTCCCGATGCCGTTCGGCGGCTTCCCGCGAGCCGAAATCGCGGCTCTGGAACCGTCGCGCGCCCGCACTGAGAAAGACGGCGAACGTGTTGGGGCCTTCGCTCTGTTCGCGCTCTATCACCGTCAGGCTGTCGATGTGTTCGGCTGCGACGGCTATCGTTTCTGCCCGGAACGGATTTCGACGCGCGATCGTGATCCTGCCCGCCTCGACGATCCAGTCTTCTTCCCATCCGAACAACCCCGAGAGGATCATGGGCCCGCCGACGCCGAGCGCGCCAAGGATGATGAACAGGAAAAAGGCGCTGGCGAAATTGATCGGCCAGACCCCGCCCCACAATTCGTAGATGCTGATTGAGACGACGAACGCGCCCATGACGACGAGGCCGATCCGCAATGCGGGAGGTGCCTTCATCTGCGTCTCGACCGGCCCGCTGGCTTTATGATTTTGCATCAGTTCCACCGATTGCCTGTCGCTTGCCTAACACCCAATTGGTGGAGAATAAGTTCAGATTGATGCGATAACCGGATCGGAGGTTCTCATGTCCAACATGATGCGCGCATTGGTTAAGTCCAGGTCCGAGCCGGGCATCTGGATGGAGCGTGTGCCGGTGCCGGACATCGGGCCGAACGACGTGCTCATCAAGGTGCGCAAATCCGCGATCTGCGGCACCGACGTCCACATCTACAATTGGGACCAGTGGGCGCAAAAGACCGTTCCCGTGCCGATGGTGACGGGACACGAATTTGTCGGCACCGTTGCCGACGTGGGTGCCGCCGTCACCGAATATCGCCCCGGCCAGCGTGTTTCGGGCGAGGGACATATCGTCTGCGGCCATTGCCGCAATTGCCGCGCGGGGCGCGGGCATCTGTGCCGCAATACGCTCGGCGTCGGCGTCAACCGCCCCGGCTCGTTTGCCGAATATGTCGCCATCCCTCAGCACAATGTCGTGCCGATCCCCGACGACGTGCCCGATGAGATCGCCGCCATCTTCGACCCGCTCGGCAATGCGGTCCACACCGCTCTCTCGTTCGATCTCGTCGGCGAGGACGTGCTCGTCACCGGCGCCGGCCCCATCGGCATCATGGGCGCGCTGGTGGCGCAATGCGTCGGCGCGCGAAAGGTCGTCATTACCGACATCAACCCGGTTCGACTGGACCTCGCCCGCAAATTAGGTGTCCGGCATGTCGTCGACGCCTCGCAGCATCGCCTGCGCGACGTGATGGACCAGATCGGCATGACGGAAGGGTTCGACGTCGGACTTGAAATGTCGGGTGCCGCGCCCGCCTTCCGCGACATGATCGACACGATGAACAATGGCGGCAAGATCGCCATTCTGGGCATCGCGCCGACGGGCTTCGAGATCGACTGGAACAAGGTCATCTTCAAGATGCTGCATCTGAAGGGCATCTACGGGCGCGAAATGTTCGAGACCTGGTACAAGATGATCGCGCTGGTGCAGGGGCCGCTCGACGTCTCGGGTCTCATCACCCACCGCATCGGTATCGACGATTTCCAGGCGGGCTTCGAAGCCATGCGGTTGGGCAGTTCCGGCAAGGTGGTCATGGACTGGTAGGACGCTCGCCGCTTCCGCCTGTTGCGCCCCCCGCCCGTTGCGCCCCCCGCCTGTTGCACATTGACCGCCGCCGCTTCATTGTCCGTCCGGGCAAGAGGGAGCGGGAAACGTCATGGGGGAGGTCATCGGTGGGAATGAGCCGGGAACGCTGTTCTACGTCCTGTGCGGCCTGTGGGCGCTCGCCATTCTGGCCCTGCTCGTGAAGGCGATCCGCCTCAGCTACCGCATCGAGGCGCGCTCGCCCGAGCTTTCAAACCGAACCGGCCTGCCGATGCGGGCAAAAATCCTGCACACCGCAGCAAACTGGAAGGTCGCCCGCGATCCGGAGACGCAGGAGCTGCGCCGCCGGATGAACCTTTTGTTGATGACCTGCATTTCAGGCGTCGCCCTGATGGCCATCGGCATTAACTGGGTGAAGGCGGGCTGACCGTTATGCGGCCTTGATGACGCCGCGCCTGATCTGGTCTTCCTCGATCGATTCGAACAGGGCGCGGAAATTGCCCTCGCCAAAGCCTTCGTCGCCCTTGCGCTGGATGAACTCGAAGAAGATCGGCCCGATCACGGTCTTGGAGAAGATCTGGAGCAGGATTTTCGTCATGCCGCCATCGACCACGCCTTCGCCGTCGATCAGGATACCGTGCTTCTTCATGCGCTCCACCGGCTCCTCGTGGCCGACGACCCGCACATAGGAGCGGTCGTAATAATTGTCCGGCGGTCCCGGCATGAACTTCAGCCCGTTTGCCGCAAGCCTGTCGGTCGCGTCGTAAATCGCGTCCGTGCCGACAGCGATGTGCTGAATGCCTTCGCCATTGTATTTCTTCAGATATTCGACGATCTGGCTCGTCTCGTCCTTCGACTCGTTCAGCGGAATGCGGATTTTCCCGCAGGCGGACGTGATGGCGCGCGACACCAGCCCGGTAATGCGCCCGTCAATGTCGAAGAAGTGGATTTGCGTGAAGCCGAACAGTTCGCGGTAGAAGTCCCACCACTTGTCCATGTTGCCGCGATAGACATTGTGGGTCAGGTGGTCGAGGAAATAGAAGCCGACGCCTTCCGGCTTCGGGTCGCGCTCGCCGGTCCATTCGAACTCGGTGTCATAGGCCGAACCCTTCGCGCCATATTTGTCGATGAAGTAAATGAGCGAACCGCCGATCCCGACAATGGCCGGCACGTCGAGCGCCTTGTCGCTCCCTTCATAGGGCGTCGCGCCCTTCGACACGGCATGGTCGAACGCATGTTTCGCATCGACCACGCGCCAGCCCATCGACGCGGCGCAGGGGCCGTGAAGGTCGACGAATCTCATTGCATGCGAGCCCGGCTGCGCATTGACGATGTAGTTGATGTCGCCCTGACGCCAGACCGAGATCGCCTTCGTCTTGTGGGTGGCGACCTTGACGTAACCCATGCGGGCAAACAGTTCTTCGAGCTTTTCCGGCTCGCTATGCGCGAACTCGACAAACTCGAACCCGTCGGTTCCGGCGGGGTTCTGCTCGGTGATGCTGGCGACCGGCGCGTCGTGCGGGAAGGGGCCCATTCAATCCTCCATCGGTTGCCCCATCATAGCTCCAACGGCCCGCAAGGTGCATGCATTCGGAAGCCTGTTTTCCCTCTCGCATGCTGGTTTCGTGCATGATATCGTGAATCTATGAGTGAGATTGACACGATTGACCAATTCGACCGCAAGATACTGGCGCTTCTGCAGGAGGATGCGCGGCTCACCAACAATGATCTTTCGGCCAGGGTGAACCTCTCCCCGTCGCAGTGTTCGCGCCGTCGTCAGCGGCTGGAGGAGGACGGTTACATCTCGGGCTATCGCGCCGTGCTCAACCGCGACAGGCTGGGTTTCGGCCTCGTCAATGTGGTGACGGTAACGCTCGCCACGCACAATCGCGACAATTCCCGCCGCTTTGCCGAGCTGATTGCCAACCTGCCCGAAGTGCAGGAGGCGCATGCGCTCACCGGCGAGATGGACTACATCCTGAAGGTCGTCACGCGCGACCTGAAAGCCCTGTCGCAATTCGTCAACGGCGTGCTGCTGCCGCATGACAGCGTGCAGCACGTCAAGACGGCCATAGTGCTCGATACGTTGAAGGAAACGAGCAGCCTGCCGATTTAGAGCACGTCGAGCTGGCGCGCTGGACGGCACATTGACAGTAATGTGCGGCCGCTTTCTATTAAGTTCCTCGTTCTGGAGGGTGCCGTGTTCCGACAGCTCATCTACGCGACCGCAATCGTAGGCGGGCTTTTTTCACCGGCACTGTCACAGGATGACAACCGCGCCATGGCCGAAAAATACATCCGGCTGCCGGCGATGCAGATCATGCTCGACACGCTCCTTGGTCCAGGCTTCATCGACCCCCTTATGACGCAAATGATCGGCAGCAACCCGATCTCCGCCGAAAAGCGCGCGGAACTGGTGAAGATCACGACGGAGGAACTCGCGTCAATCCGGTCGAAGATGGAAGCGGCGTTGATCGATTCCGCCGCAGAAACCTATACCGCAGAGGAACTGGATGCACTGATCTTGTTCAACAGCAGTCCAGTTGCCGTCTCGATCATGTCAAAGCTGCAGCCGTTCAACAGCGCCTATCTCGGGCGCATAGGCTCCGAGATGCAGGCGATGCAAGCGCGCATGAACGAGAGGGTACTGGACGTCATGCGGCCGTAGCCGCCGGATTGGAACGGGCGGCTTTCGCTCGTTCCTTCCCTCACACGAAGCCGACGGCCACGCCCTTCTTCTTGAAATAGGACTGCATCAGCTTGCGGCCCTGCCGGTTGGGCTGCACCAGCTTGGCCGTCTCGAAGGTCGCTTCCTTCAGTCCTTCCTTCGCCATCGCCGTCTTCAGCGAGGCGATATGGACGTCGAGCTCTTCATTGTTGTTCTGCAGCGAGGCGTAGATCGCCTCGACGGCTTCGGAAACGGTCGCAGTCATTATTCTTGTCCTTGGAAATCTCAGGCTTTCAGTTGCTGAACGCCCGCATAAAGGTTGGTGCAGCGCGTTCCCGAGCGGCAATAGGCAAAGACCGGCCCCGGCAGTTCTTCCAGCGCCGCTGCCTGGTCGGCGACATTGTCGGCCGTCATCTGGCCGGAAATCACCGGAACCCATTTGAACGCCAGCCCTGCCTCTTCGACCGCCTTGCGGATCGTTTCGTGGTCGAGCTGACCCGGATCTTCATTGTCCGGGCGGTTGCAGATCACGCTCTTGAAGCCCGCGGCCTTGATGGTGGGGATGTCTTCCAGCTTGATCTGCGGCGAGACGGCGTAGTTTTCGGCGATTTGACGATAGTCCATGACTGGCTCCGTTCGGTTCGAGCGCGCCCCTCATGCCATTCTGGCGCGCCGCTCGCAACTGCTGGCTCAATTGCCCAGTTTCGCGCCAGACGCTAGTCAACATGACATGAACAACGAATATGACATCATCATCATCGGTTCGGGCATCGCGGGCGTCGGCCTGGCCGCGGCGCTTGGGGAGGGACGCAAGGTTCTCATCCTCGAACAGGAGAGCCGCCCCGCCTTTCATTCGACCGGGCGATCGGCCGCGATCTTCATCCAGAATTACGGCAACGCCGCCATCCGCGCCCTGTCCTCGGCAAGTGCCGCGATGTTCCACGATCCCGACCCGACGCTCTTTCCCTATCCGCTCCTGTCCCAGCGCGGCATGATGTATGTCGCAGACGAGGACGGGCTTGAGCACCACCGGCACCACCTCGACGCGGCGCAGGGCATGGTGTCGATCACGCCCGATGAGGCAATCGCCAAAGTGCCCGCGCTTCGCCGCGAAAAGCTCGCCGCCGCCGCCTTCGAGGCCGACGCGCAGGATGTCGATGTTGCTGCACTTCATGAAGGCTGGCTGCGCCGCACGCGCGCGCTGGGCGCGGTCCTCAAGACCGATGCACAGGTTGTCTCTGCGGAGCGCGTCGGCGATCGCTGGCGGGTCGAGGCCGCCGGCGGGCCGTTCCATGCGCCCATCGTCGTCAATGCGGCGGGTGCCTGGGCCGACGATCTTGCGCGCCGCTGCGGCGTCGCAACCCTCGGCCTCACGCCCATGCGCCGTTCCATCGCCGTCCTGCCCGCGCCGGAACATTACGACCCGACGCGCTGGCCGCTCGTCGCCGACTCCGCCGAAGGCTGGTATCTGAAGCCCGACGCCGGCAAGCTTTACGTCTCGCCGGCCGAGGAAATCCCGGTCGAGCCGCACGATGCTTTCGTCGACGACATGATCCTCGCCGAAGGGCTGTGGCGTTTCGAGCAGGCGATCGATTTCCCCGTCACGCGCGTCGAGCGCAGTTGGGCGGGGCTGCGCACATTCGCGCCAGACCGCACACCGGTCGCCGGCTTCGATCCGAAGGCAGAAGGCTTCTTCTGGCTTGCGGGGCAGGGCGGCTACGGCATCCAGACATCGCCCGCCCTGTCGGCGCTCAGTGCCGCGCTCGTCAAGGGCGAGCGGCCCCCCGCCGGGCTTGAGGCTGTGGCCGAGACGCTGTCGCCGGGGCGGTTCAGCACCTGACGCCAACTCTTCCCCCCTTTCCTCCCCTTTCAGGGGAGGGTGGCCCGCAGGGCCGGGTGGGGTCGCCTCATCGCGCTACCTACGCCGCCTTTTCGAACAGCCCGCCCATGCGCGCCAGTTTGCGCAGGTGGAAGTCGCCGTCGCCGAACAGCGTGTTCATCATGGTCAGCCGCTTGAAATAGTGGCCGACCGCATATTCCATCGTCATGCCGACGCCGCCGTGAAGCTGGATGGCGTTCTCGCCTGCCAGCCTGCCGCCGCGCCCCAGTTCCACCTTCGCCGCACTCATCGCGCGGGTGCGCTCCGTCGCATCGTCGCTGTCGGCCATCATGGTGGCAAACATGGCGATGGACCGCATCTGCTCGGTCGCGATGAACATGTCGACTGATTTGTGCTGCAACACCTGGAACTGGCCGATGGCAACGCCGAACTGCTTGCGCACCTTGAGATAGTCGACCGTCAGCGCATGCATGGCCGACATTGCGCCGACTGCTTCCGCCGACAGCGCGGCAATCGCTTCGTCGACGACGCGGCGCACCAGCGTCATGCCGTTGTCCGCATCGCCCAGTACGCCTGACGCTTCCGCATTGTCGAAGGTGATCTCGGCGGCGCGCAGACCGTCCTGCGTGCGATAGCCGCGCACGGAGACACCCTTGGCCGAGGCCGGCACGATGAACGCGCCGACGCCATTCTCCTCGTTGGCCGCGCCCGCACTGCGCGCGCTCACCACCAGCTGGTCGGCGCTGTCGCCGTTCAGAACGATGCTCTTGTGGCCGGAAATGCGCCATGCGCCGCCTGCCTGCGTTGCCTTCGCCTCGACATGAGCGAGGTCGTAGCGCGCGCCGCGTTCCTGATGGGCAAACGCCCATTTGGCCGAGCCGTCGGCGATGCCGCCAATGTGCTCATCCTTCTGCGCCGCCGAGCCGCCATTGCGCAGGAAGCCGCCGCCCAGAACCACCGTCGAGAAATAAGGCTCCAGCGCCAGCACTCGGCCCAGCGATTCCATGACGATCATGGTCTCGACAGGCCCGCCGCCGATCCCGCCATGGTCTTCGCCGAAGGGCAGGGCCATCAGCCCCATCTCGGCATAGGCCTGCCACATCGCGGTGGACCAGCCTTCCGGCGAAGCCATGTATTTGCGCCGGTCCTCGAAACCGTAGCGGTCGGCCAGCAGGCGGTCGAGCTGGTCGCGGATGAGGGATTGTTCTTCGCTCAGGTCAAAATCCATGATGTCCCCTCACAGTCCAAGCACGGCTTTGGCGATGATGTTCTTCTGGATCTCGTTCGACCCGCCATAGATCGAGACCTTGCGATAGTTGAAGTAATGCGGCGCGGCGTTTGCCGCATAGTCCGGCCCGTCGAACGGCTCGTTTCGCCCTTCGAGGTCGTGGTCCAGATACGGCATCGCATATGGCCCCATCACCTCCATCAGCAGATGCGTCGTTGCCTGCTGGATTTCCGATCCCTTGATCTTGAGGATCGACGAGGCCGGGTCCGGCTTGCCGGTATTTCCGCGCTTGGCGTCGGCCGCCACCACGCGAAGCTGGGTCAGCTCCAGCGCCTTGAGGTCGATTTCGATGGAGACCAGTTTCTCGCGGAAGCGCTCATCCTCGATCAGCGGCC
The DNA here is from genome assembly GCA_049647505.1 of Mesorhizobium sp. Lineage (GTDB taxonomy): Bacteria > Pseudomonadota > Alphaproteobacteria > Rhizobiales > Rhizobiaceae > Mesorhizobium_A. The sequence goes on along the minus strand of JBARXU010000027.1, from coordinate 17,167 downwards.
GCCCCGACGACATTTCCTGTGCCGCAAGCTGGCGGATGCGGGCGATGCGCTGCTTGGAGAAGCCGATGCGCGCAATGTTCGTCCGCTCATTGCCGAGCAGGAACTTGGCGTAGTCCCAGCCCTTGTTCTCCTCGCCGACGAGGTTTTCCACAGGCACGCGAACATCCGTCAGGAACACCTCGTTGACCTCGCGCCCGCCATCCATCGTCACGATGGGGCGAACCTCGATGCCCGGCGTGTTCATGTCGATCAGCAGGAAGGAAATGCCCTCCTGCTTCTTGGCGTCGGGATTGGTGCGCACGAGGCAGAAAATCCAGTCCGCGTGCTGCGCCAGCGTCGTCCAGGTCTTCTGCCCGTTGACGATGTAATGGTCGCCGTCCCGCACGGCTTTTGTCTTGAGCGACGCCAGATCCGAACCCGCGCCCGGCTCCGAAAAGCCCTGGCACCACCAGTCGTCAAGGTTTGCGATGCGCGGCAGGAAATGCTCCTTCTGCGCCTTGTTGCCGAATGTATAGATCACCGGCCCGACCATGGTCACGCCGAAGGCCAGTGCCTGCGGCGCAGGCCATTTCTGCGTCTCTTCGAGGAAGATATACTGGCGCATCGGGTCCCAGCCCGTGCCGCCATATTCAACCGGCCAGTGCGGCACGCCCCAACCCTTGCGGTTCAGCGTCCGGCTCCAGGCCACCAGATCATCCTTGGACGGATAGTCTCCGGACGCCAGCCGCTCGCGCACCTTCGGGTCGAGATTGTCGGCGAGAAAGGCCCGCACCTCGTCGCGGAATGCGATTTCCTCGTCTGTGAAGCGCAGGTCCATGAATTCTCCTCCCTCGATTCATATACCCAACCCCGTCTGCCTTCGACATCTGCCAAGTCGCTTCTCCGGCCTGAGTTCCTCTCCCCCGGGCAGGGGGAGAGGTGCCGAGCGGAGCGAGGCGGAGTGGGGGTGGCTCATTCCATCAGTTGATCTCGATCAGACCCGCCGCACCCATGCCGCCGCCGACACACATGGTCACGACCGCATATTTCACGCCGCGCCGCTTGCCTTCGATCAGCGCATGGCCGGCAAGACGCGCGCCGCTCATGCCGTAGGGGTGGCCCACCGCAATCGCGCCGCCATCGACATTGATCTTGGCAGGATCAATGCCGAGCTTGTCGCGACAATAGATGACCTGCACGGCAAAGGCTTCGTTCAATTCCCATATGCCGATATCGTCAACCTTGAGACCGTGGCGTTCGAGCAGGCGCGGCACGGCAAACACCGGGCCGATGCCCATTTCGTCAGGCTCGCAGCCGGCAACATTGAAGCCGCGGAAAATGCCGAGCGGGGTCAGGCCACGGCGCGCCGCTTCCTTGCCGCTCATCATGACGGACGCTGCCGCGCCGTCGGAAAGCTGGCTCGCATTGCCGGCTGTGATGACGCCGCCTTCGCGCACCGGCTTCAGCCCGGCCAGGCCTTCCGCAGTCGTATCGGCGCGCGGGCCTTCGTCATGGGCGATCTCGATCTCCTTGTAGGAGATTTCCTTCGTCTCCTTGTTGACCACCGCCATGCGCGTCTTCATCGGGGCGATCTCGGCTGCAAAGCGGCCCGCCTCCCGCGCCGCCGCCGTGCGGCGCTGCGATTCCAGCGCATATTCGTCCTGGCGCTCGCGCGAGATCGAATACCGCTTCGCCACGACTTCCGCCGTGTCGATCATCGGCATGTAGGCGTCCTTGTGCAGCTTCAGGAGATTGTCGTCGATCAGCTTGAAGCGGTTCATGTGCTCGTTCTGCACGAGGCTGATCGATTCCAACCCGCCCGCAACGCCGATCTTCACGCCGTCATTGCGGATCGCGTTGGCAAGCAGCGACATCGACTGAAGTCCCGACGAGCACTGGCGGTCGATCGTCGTGCCCGCCGTCGTCACCGGCAGGCCGGCCGTCAGCAGCGCGCGCCGCGCCACATTCATGCCGTCGGTGCCTTCCGGCATGGCGCAGCCCATGATGACGTCCTCGATCTCGGCGCCCTCGACGCCCGAGCGTTGCAGCGCATGCGCGATGGCATGCCCGCCGAGCGTGGCACCCCCGGTATCGTTGAACGCGCCGCGATAGGCCTTGCCGATCGGGGTGCGGGCGGTGGAGACGATTACGACGTCATCGGCCATGGAATGCTTCCTTCCTGCTGTTTCGCAAAGCGCGTTCGCGCCTGTCTGTTTGCTCGTCTCGGTTATTTCGTCGCGTCGGCAAATCCCTTGCCTTCCTTGGCCAGCCTGACCAGCAGCGGCGACGGCTTGTAGACGTCCTTGCCGGTCTTGCCGTGCCAGTATTCGAGGCGCTCGACGATCTTGGGCAGGCCCTCAAGCTCCGCCCAGAACATCGGACCGCCCCAGCCGACCGGGAAGCCGTAGCCATTGGCCCAGACCGTGTCGATGTCGGACGAGCGGGTGGCGATGCCTTCTTCCAGAATGCGCGCGCCTTCATTGACCATCGGATACATGGAGCGCTCCTTGATCTCGTCATTGGAGATCTCGCGCCGCGTCACGCCCGCTTCCTTTGCCTTCTCTTCGATCAGCGCATGGACTTCCGGGTCGGAGACCGGCGTGCGGCCATCGGCATAGGTGTAATAGCCCTTGCCGGTCTTCTGGCCGTAGCGGCCCTGTTCGCACAGCGCGTCACCGATCGCGGCGGTCTTGCCGAGCGACTTGCGGGTGCGCCATCCAATATCGAGACCCGCCAGATCCCACATCTGATAGGTTCCCATCGGCCAGCCGAAATCGGTGAACACCTTGTCGACCTGCGCCGGCGTCGCGCCTTCAAGCAGCAGTTCCTCGGCATCGACGCCGCGCGAGCCGAGCATGCGGTTGCCGACAAAGCCGTGGCACACGCCGACGACGACAGGCACCTTGCCGATCTGCTTGCCGACTGCGAGCGCGGTGGCGATGACATCGGGCGCGGTCTTTTCGCCGCGCACGATTTCGAGCAGCTTCATCACATTGGCGGGCGAGAAGAAATGCATGCCCACCACGTCCTGCGGGCGCTTGGTGAAGGCTGCGATCTGGTTGACGTCGAGATAGGACGTGTTCGACGCGAGGATCGCGCCTTTTTTGGCGATGCGGTCGAGCGTGGTGAACACCTGCTCCTTCACCGACATTTCCTCAAACACCGCCTCGATGATCAGGTCGCAATCGGCCAGATCGTTGTAGTCGGTCGTGGTCGTGAACATCGACAGGCGCTTGGCCTTGTTCTCTTCCGACAGCGAGCCGCGCGAGACCGAGATGCCGTAATTCTTGTCGATCACGCCCATGCCGCGCTTCAGCGCCTCATCGCTCATTTCGAGGATGGTGACCGGAATGCCGCCATTGACGAAGGACATCGAAATGCCGCCGCCCATCGTGCCCGCGCCGATGACGCCGACCTTGGCAATCTTGCGCGGCTTGTCGTCCTTGGTCACGCCGGGAACCTTTGCCGCCTCGCGCTCTGCGAAGAACAGGTGGCGCTGGGCGCGCGACTGGTCGCCCATGACCAGTTCGAGGAAGAACTCGCGCTCCTTCTTCAAGGCTTCTGCGAAGGGCAGGGTGGCTGCATTGCGCACGGACTGGGCGCAGCGCTTGGGAGCGTCGAGGCCTTTGGACTTCTTGAGCAGGTCCTTGGCCTGCGCGTCGAGCGCGTCGAGGTCGACGCCCTTGAGCTTTTCGTCGCGGTCGCGCACCTGCGGGGCGACTGCCCCCTTCGCCACCTGCTCGCGTGCAAATTTCACGGCATTGCCGACGAGATCGCTTTCATAGACCGCGTCGATCAGGCCCGATGCGAGCGCGTCCTTCGCGCCGATCGGCGTGCCTGTGACGATCATCTGCATGGCCTTGGACGGGCCGACCAGACGCGGCAGGCGCACCGTGCCGCCCGCGCCCGGCAGAATGCCGAGCTTGACTTCCGGCAGGCCGAATTTCGCGCCCGCATCGCCGACGCGGTAGATGCAGCCCAGAGCCAGCTCCAGCCCGCCGCCCAGCGCCGTGCCATGAATGGCGGCGACCGTCGGCTTCGTGAAGGTTCCGAGCATGTCGATGATGTCGTGCAGGCTCGGATAGGTCATCGTCTTGTCGGTGCCGAATTCGGTGATGTCGGCTCCGGCAACGAAGGTGCGCCCGGCACACGCCACAACCACCGCCTCGGCGCTGGCATCGTCGCGCAGCGCGACCAGCGCCTCTCCCAGCGGCTGCCTCAGATGCAGGCTGAGCGAATTGACCGGTGGGTTGTCGATCGTGACGACAGCAACGTTTCCATCGCGTGTGACATTGACATACTGGCTCATCAAATACTCCGACTGGTAAATTAGCCCGCGACGTGGCGGATGGACTTGAGAAATTGCAGGATCAGCGCGGCATGCGCGTCAGGCTGTTCCACGCATGGAATGTGTCCCGATTGGGGGATGATCTCGAATTGCGCTCCCGGAATCAGCTCGGCAAGCGACCGCACCAGCGCAGGCGGCGTCGAGCCGTCCTGATCGCCGCCGATGCAAAGAGCGGGAATGGTCAAGGCCCGCGTCGAGGCGGTCATGTCGGCGTCGCGCAATGCCGCGCAGGTTCCCGCATAACCTTCCAGCGGCGTGCGCGACATCATGCTCCTGCACCCGGCCAGCTTTTCCGGCTGGTTCTCGTGGAACTCCGGCGTGAACCACAGCTTCATCACATTGTCCGCGATCGAGCCGAGCCCGTTCGCCGTCACCGCCTCGATGCGCGCATTCCAGCTCTCTGTGGTGCCGACCCTATGAGCCGTGTTCGACAGGACGACCGCCTTGACGAGGTCGGGCCGTGCTGCCGCCAGACCCTGCGCGATGATGCCGCCGACCGACAGGCCGACGATAGCCGCCTGCGTCACGCCCAGATGGTCGAGCAGCGCGGCGAGATCGCCCACATGGTCATTGATCGAATAGGGCGCGGGCGTCGCCTCCGACAGTCCGTGGCCGCGCTTGTCATAGCGGATCACCCGGCAGTGAGGCCGCAGCGCCGCCACCACGTCGTCCCAGATGCGAAAATCGGTGCCGAGCGAATTGGAAAAAACCACGACAGGCTTGTCGCCGCCGCTGTCCTCGACATGCAGGACAACACCATTGGCCCGGATGAATTGCATCTATGGAAGCTCCTCCTCGGGACATACTACTGAGTATGTCGCAGGTCGTCCATATGTCTTTGTGTGCAAGTGCAGCATTCACGGATGTGTCGCCCCGATTTGTCGTCACGGGGCATGCCTGACCGGGGCAACCATATGAAAGACCGGCAAATGGTGCCCGCGCCGATTCCGCATTGCCCGGAAAGCTTCTAACGTGCGGGGCGAATCACCGTGGGGTGATTTTCTTTGGGGAGACGCAAACGATGAAGAAGTATCAGGCCGAAGTTCTCGGCACCTTCTTGCTAGTGTTTATCGGTACCGGGTCTGTCGTTCTGGGTGGACTTGGCGCGGCCGGCGCCATGCCGCTGGCACAGGGCGTCATCGGTCTCGCATTCGGCATCGGCCTCATTGCCGCTGCCTATGCAATCGGCCCGATCTCGGGCGCACATCTCAATCCTGCGGTCACGATCGGCGTATATCTGGCCGGCCGCATGCCGGCGGCAGACGTCGTCGGCTACATCGTGGCGCAGATCATCGGCGCCATCCTCGCGACGCTGGCCCTGTGGATTATGGTGTCGGGCAAGGTCGGCGGCTATGACGGCGGCTTCGGCGCGAACGGCTGGGATGCATCCGTCTGGGGAACCAGCTCGGCGTTCCTCGTCGAGATGATCGCGACCTTCGTCTTCGTCACCGTCATCCTCGGCGCAACCGCGGGCAAGCACTCGACCGCGCTCGCAGGTCTGGCCATCGGCCTGACGCTTGCCGCGATCCACTTCATGGTGATCCCGATCACCGGCACTTCGGTCAACCCGGCGCGCTCCATCGGCCCGGCTCTGTTCACCGGCGGCGCGGCGATTTCGCAGCTCTGGCTGTTCATCGTCGCTCCGCTCATCGGCGGCGCGCTGGCAGGCATCGTCGCCAAGACGCGCGTCTTTGAACTGACCTGAAACGGGTTCGCCTGATCACACACGGCAAAACGGCGGGGAACCATCAGGCTCCCCGCCGTTCTGTTTTTCAGCGCCGGTCCGCTCAGGCGATATCGAAGCGGTCTGCGTCCATCACCTTCGTCCAGGCGGCAACGAAGTCGCGGGCGAACTTCTCGCCGGAATCCGCCGTGCCGTAGACTTCGGCAAAGGCGCGCAACTGCGAGTGCGAGCCGAAGATCAGGTCGACGCGCGTGCCGGTCCATTTGGCCGCGCCTGACTTGCGGTCGCGGCCTTCATAGATGCCCTTCTCGCTCGACGGCTGCCAGACAGTCGCCATGTCGAGCAGGTTGACGAAGAAGTCGTTCGACAGAACGCCCGGCCTGTCGGTGAAGACGCCGTGCGTCGAGCCGCCGACATTTGCGCCGAGCACCCGCAGGCCGCCGATCAGGACGGTCATTTCCGGTCCGGTCAGCTTCAGGAGTTGCGCGCGGTCGATCATCGCTTCTTCCGGCTTCATGAACTGCGTCTTGTTGGCGTTCACATAATTGCGGAACGCATCGCGGCGCGGCTCCAGCGGCGCAAAGGAGGCGGCGTCGGTCTGTTCGGCGGTCGCGTCGGTGCGGCCCGGCGTGAACGGCACCGTAACATTGGCGCCGGCATCCTTGGCGGCCTTCTCGACGCCGGCAGCGCCAGCGAGCACGATAAGGTCGGCGACGGACACCTTCTTGCCGCCGGTCGCAGACGCGTCGAAGTCGGCCTTGATCGCCTCAAGCTTTGCCAGAACCTTGGCGAGCTTGGCCGGTTCGTTGGCTTCCCAGTCCTTCTGCGGCGCAAGGCGGATGCGCGCGCCATTGGCGCCGCCGCGCTTGTCGGAACCGCGGAACGTCGAGGCCGAAGCCCAAGCCGTCGAGACGAGTTCGGCAACCGTCAGGCCCGAAGCCAGCACCTTCTGCTTGAGAGCGGCAACGTCGGCTGCACCGACCAGCGGATGGTCGACCTCAGGAACCGGATCCTGCCAGATCAGCACTTCGGACGGAACGAGCTTGCCCTTGTAGAGGGCGCGCGGACCCATGTCGCGATGGGTGAGCTTGAACCATGCGCGGGCGAACGCGTCCGCGAACTGGTCCGGGTTCTGGTGGAAGCGGCGCGAGATCTTTTCGTAGATCGGGTCGAAACGCAGCGCCAGATCAGACGTCAGCATCGTGGGCAGCTTGGCCGGGCCGCCGAATGCGTCGGGAATGTTGGCCGGCGCGTTCTTGGCAACCCACTGCTTTGCCCCTGCCGGGCTGGTGGTCAGCTCATAGTCGAAATTGAACAGATTGTCGAAGAAGTGGTTGCTCCACTTGGTCGGCGTCTGCGTCCAGGTGACTTCGAGGCCCGAGCCGATCGCATCGGCGCCCATGCCGGTGTTGAACTTGCTCGACCAGCCCAGGCCCTGCTGCTCGATCTCTCCGCCTTCCGGATCGACACCGACGAAGGACGCGTCGCCCGCGCCATGCGTCTTGCCGAAGGTGTGTCCGCCTGCGATCAGCGCCACGGTCTCCTCGTCATCCATCGCCATTCGGCTGAATGTCTCGCGGATGTCGCGCGCCGATGCGAGTGCGTCTGGCGTCCCGTTCGGTCCTTCCGGGTTCACATAGATCAGGCCCATCTGGACCGCGCCCAGCGGTTCGGCCAGCTCGCGCTCGCCCGAATAGCGCTCGTCTCCGAGCCAGGTGCCTTCCGGTCCCCAGTAAAGCTCTTCCGGCTCCCACACGTCGGCGCGGCCGCCCGCAAAGCCGAACGTCTTGAAGCCCATGGATTCGAGCGCCACGTTGCCGGTGAGGATCAGCAGGTCCGCCCATGAAATCTTGCGGCCGTATTTCTGCTTGATCGGCCACAGAAGGCGGCGCGCCTTGTCGAGATTGACGTTATCCGGCCAGGAAGAGAGCGGAGCGAAGCGCTGCTGGCCCATGCCTGCGCCGCCGCGCCCGTCAGTGATGCGGTAGGTGCCTGCCGAGTGCCAGGCCATGCGGATGAACAGGCCGCCATAATGCCCGAAATCGGCCGGCCACCATTCCTGCGAATCGGTCATCAGCGCGTGCAGGTCGGCGATCACGGCGTCGATGTCGAGGCTCTCGAATTCCTTCACATAGTCGAAGTCGGCGCCCATCGGGTCGGACTTGGAGCCGCCGGTGTGGAGAACATTGACGTCCAGCATCTCCGGCCACCAGCTTTTGTTCGACGGCCCCTTTGCCCCGTGTTGAACCGGGCATTTGCCCATATTGTCTTCAGTCTTGGCGTCCATTCGGGTGGCTCCTCTTTACGTAATTCGGCTGAAATCGATTGTGCAGATCGCGGGCATGCCCAAGCCTGTTGGCTCGGTTGCGCAATCTGGAATCGTTCCAAACTAGCGCCCGTTCTTCATAATCGCAAATTGCAATTGCTGATGATGCTGATAATTTCCGGTGATGATCAGAATTACCATCCGCCAGCTGGAATATTTCGAGGCGCTCGCCCGTCTGCGCCATTTCGGCCGCGCGGCGCAATTGGTCGGCGTCACCCAGCCGGCACTGTCGGCCCAGATCGCGGAACTGGAGCAACGGCTCGGGACAACGCTGTTCATACGCGGCGGTCGTGACATAGGTTTGACCGAAGAGGCGCTCCTTCTGGTGCCGCGCATCGAGAAGATGCTCCAGGAACTCCGCGAGATCGAGGCAGTGACGAACAGCGTCAGGCCCGCGATGAGCGGTCGCTTCCGGCTCGGCATCATGCCGACACTTGCGCCCTATCTCCTGCCTGTGGCTTTGCCGCGCTTGCGCAAGGATTTTCCCGATCTCGGGCTGGAACTGCGCGAAGCCGTCACCGACACGCTGATGGAGGAGGTGGGGAGCGGGCGGCTCGACGCGGTGCTGGTCGCAGCGCCCGTCGATGGGCCGGGCATCGTGTCGATGCCGCTGTTCATGGACCGCTTCCTGCTCGCCATGCCGGAAACGGGCGGCGAAATGCCCGGCGCGGTGCCGCACCTCACGCCGCACCTTGAGCGCCTGATGCTGCTGGAGGAGGGGCATTGCCTGCGGGAGCAGGCACTCGCTCTGTGCGGGCAGATGCGGCCGGCGGTCAGGGCAAACCTCGGCGCGACCAGCCTGACGACGCTGATGCAGATGGTGGCTCATGGCTTCGGCGTGACGCTGGTGCCCGAAATAGCGGCGGCGGCGCTTCAATCCATGCCCGGCGTGCGCATCGTGCCCTTTGTCGAGCCGCAGCCCTTCCGCACCATCGCGCTTGCCTATCCGGGCTACAGTTCGATGGCCGCCGAATGCCGGGCCATAGGCGACGTGCTGGCGAGCCTGTTTGCCGTGCGATCAGGCTCAGCCGGCGATCAGCCGCCAGGCGATCGTAGCCCACAGCACGCCTAGGAGCAGATAGCCGAGCGTGAAGGCCGGCTGGCGAAAGCGGATGCGGTTCGTCGTGACATGCACGAATGCATGGACATAGCGCGAAGCCACAAACAGCCATGCCAGCGCCAATGTGAATCCGGTCGTCGCGCCCAGCCCATGAACGGCAAGGCAGGCGGCGAAGAACAGCACCGGCAGTTCGAACTGGTTGGTCAGGTTGTTCTTCACGTAAAGGCTCGACGCCGGTTCGACGGTGTTCTCGCGAAATTGCGACGCCTTTGCCTCGCCGGACCTCACCGCCGCGCGCCGCCGGATCGAGATCAATCCATAGACGCCATAGACCAGCGCCACCTGCGCGATCATTGGCCAGAAGATGGCGGTCTGGTTCATCGGGCTCTCCTGGAGCATTTTCAACAAAAGTGTGAAGCGGTTTTGCGTCCGGAAATGCGGCAAAAAACAAAGAGATAGAGCGGTTCTGCCGATTCTGCGAAAACCGGAACCGCTCTACGGGACCGGTGGATTTTCCTTCAATGGCATATCGTCACCTTGCGGTACGGTCTGGCGTTCGATCATGCGATGGACCCGCGGCCGCGCCGGCCCCTTGTGCAGCCCGCGCAGCGTTTCCATCACCTCGATATCGGCCTGCGTCAAATGGTGGTTGTGGCGAAGATATTCGACCCAGGTCGGCACGTGATAGCTTTCCGTCCAGGTCTCCGGATTTTCCAGGTCCCGCAGCAAAGCCCATTGGCGCGCGCCGTCACGGATGCGGATACGCCGCCGCTCGGTCATGGCGGCGAGGAAGGCGGGCACGTTGTCCTGCTCGATTGTGTAATCGATCATGATCATGATCGGGCCGCTGCGTGCTCGAAGATCGAGCCGCAACTCCGGCTCCGTGAAGCGGTCGGCGGGGTCGAGGTTGAGAGAGCTGAAGGCGGGCAGGCGCAGGCGCAGGCCGATCGCGATGCTTGCGACCAGTGCAATGCCGGAGATGAGTAGGGCTGCCCGAGACCCGGAGCCGTCGGCGACGGCTCCCCAGAGCCAGCTGCCGATCGCAAGACCGCCGAATGTCGCCGTCTGGTATAGCGCGAGCGCCCGGCCGACGACCCAGCGTGGCGTCGACAGCTGTATCGTCACGTTGAACAGCGACAGCGCGAGCACCCATGAGGCGCCTGCCGGCAGAAGGAGTGCAAGGCTGACCCAGGTGTTGCTGCTGAACGAAAGCAGGATGTTGCTGATGCCGAAGATCAGGCAGGTGAGGCGCACGATCCATTCATTGCTGAGCTTTTCGCGGACGCGGCCATTGAGTGCGCCGCCGATCAGCGCGCCGACGCCGAAGGCGCCGAGCAGGCCGCCATAGGTCAGCGCGCCGCCGGACAGCAGGTCGCTCGCCACGAGAGGAAGCAGGGCCAGCGCCGAGACCGCCGTGACGCCGAAGACGAAACCGCGCAGCATCACGGTCAGGAGGTTGGGCGACATCGAGACATAGCGCAGCCCGGCGGCCATGGCGCTGAACACCTTCTCGCGCGGCAGATGGCTTTTCGGATAGGCCGGCTTCCAGCGCCACAGTGTCCAGATCAGCGCGACATAGCTGAGCGCGTTGACGAGGAAGGCGGCGGCGATGCCCGCCGCGGCGACGATGATGCCGCCGATCGCCGGGCCGACGCTGCGCATCAGGTTGAAGCCCATCGAATTCAGCGTGACTGCGGCCGGCAGGTCCGCGCGGGGGACGATGTCGCCCATCGAGGCCTGCCATGGCGGATTGTGGAGCGCGACCCCGCAGCCGAGCAGGAAGGTGAAGCCGAGCAGCATCCAGGGTGTGATGATGCCGGCATAGGCGCAGGCGGCAAGCGCGACCGAGACGAGCATCATGCCGATCTGTGCGAACAGCATGATGCGGCGGCGATCGAAATTGTCGGCGAGCGCGCCAGAGACCAGCGAGAAGATCATGATCGGCAGGGTCGTCGCGCCCTGGACCAGCGCGACCATGGAATGCGAATCCGTGATCGTCGTCATCATCCAGCCGGCGCCGACGCCCTGCACCAGCCCGCCCAGATTGGACACGAGCGTTGCGCTCCATAGGGCGCGGAAGTTCTGGTTCTGGAACGGCGCGAAGGTCGAGCTTCTTGACGGCAAGTCGCCAGGCTTTCTCATGCGACAGGTCGGATCACACCTGTATAGAGGCATTCCGCACCGGTGCGAAGGCCCTATTCGCCGATCTGCGCGCGGCGCGCCGGATTGTGGCCGACTTGACAATCTCAAGTCATGTAACATATTTAGTTGCATGAAAATGGATACGAGACTTTCGGCCATGCTCCATGTGCTTCTGCATATGGGCCAACCGGGGAGCGACGGCGGCGAGGCGATCACCTCCGAGCAGATGGCGCGCTACATGGACACCAATCCGGTCGTCGTCCGGCGCACCATGTCGGGCCTGCGCGAGGCGGGCATCGTCCAGTCTCAGAAGGGTCACGGCGGCGGCTGGACGCTGACGCGCCCGCTCGCGTCGATCAGTATTGGCGAAATCTATCGCGCGCTCGGTTCACCCGGCCTCGTTGCCATCGGCAATCGAAACGACAACCCCTCCTGCCTCATCGAGAAGGCGGTCAACCGGACGCTCGGCGATGCGCTCAGTGAGGCCGAGCGCCTCATCGTGGCGCGCATGGACGCGGTGACGCTCGCCGATATCGCCGACCAGTTCCGTGACCGGATGGCGGAGTTCAATCAAGCCATGAAGGAGCACGGACATGTTTGATGTAATCGTGATCGGCGGCAGCTACGCCGGAATGCAGGCCGCCATGATGCTGGCGCGGGGCCGATCATCGGTTCTCGTGATCGACGCCGGAGAGCGCCGGAACCGCTTTGCCCACGCCTCGCACGGCTTGATCGGTCGTGACGGCCTTGCGCCCGGCGACATCGCCGCGCAGGCTCGCGCCCAGCTTGTCGCCTATCCGGAAGTCACCTGGATCGACGCCCGCGTTGAAACGGTCGGCGGCGAAATCGATGCCTTCGCCGTCAAGCTGTCGGATGGCTCGACCCGGACCGGCCGACGCATCATTCTCGCAACCGGCGTCGTCGACATCCTGCCCGATGTTCCCGGCCTTGCTGAGCAATGGGGGACGGGCGCTGCCGCTTGCCCCTATTGCCATGGCTATGAGCTTGAGCGCGGCGCAATCGGCGTTCTGGCAACCGGCCCGGCTTCGATCCATCACGCGATGATGCTGCCGCAATGGGGCGCGACCACGTTCTTCACCAATGGCGCTATCGAACTTGACGACGCACAGCGTCTCGACCTGTCGCGGCGCGGCGCAAAGATCGACGACACGCCGGTCACGTCCATTTCAGGCGAGCCGGGTTCTCCGGTCGTCAATCTGGCCGGCGGGCGCGCCGTTCGATTGCGGGGCCTGTTTGTCGCCACCCGCATCAGGCTTCCGGGCGATCTCGCAACCCAGCTTGGCTGCGCGCTTCAGGACGGTCCGTTCGGCCAGATCATCGCCGCCGACGAAATGCGCCAGACGAGCGTGCCGGGCGTATTTGCGTGCGGCGACGCCGCGCGCTTCGCCGCCTCGGTCGCATTCTCGATCGGCGACGGCGCGATGGCAGGCTCCGCCGCCCACCGCTCGCTCATCTTCGCGCCGCAGGCGACTGCAAAAGCCGCCTAGCCGACGCCGGGATAGTTGGGGCTTTCACGCGTGATGGCGACATCATGCGTGTGGCTCTCGCGCAGGCCCGCCGACGAGATGCGCACGAAGCGCGCCTTGTCGCGCAATTCGCCAAGGTCGCGCGCGCCGACATAACCCATCGAGGCGCGCAGGCCGCCGGTCAACTGGTGAAGAACGCCCGCCACCGGTCCCTTGTAGGGCACCTGTCCTTCGATGCCTTCGGGCACCAGCTTCAGCGTGTCGCGCACTTCCGCCTGGAAATAGCGGTCGGCCGAGCCGCGCGCCATCGCGCCGACCGAGCCCATGCCACGATAGGCTTTGAACGACCGGCCCTGATGCAGATAGACCTCGCCGGGGCTTTCCTCCGTCCCGGCCAGCAGCGAGCCAATCATGGCCGCGTTTGCGCCTGCCGCCAGCGCCTTTGCCAGATCGCCCGAGAACTTGATGCCGCCGTCGGCGATGATCGAGACGCCGGATTTATGCGCTTCTTCCGCAGCCCCGATGACGGCCGAAAGCTGAGGCACACCGACGCCCGCCACGATGCGCGTCGTGCAGATCGAGCCGGGGCCGATGCCGACCTTGACCGCGTCAGCACCCGCGTCGATCAGCGCGCGCGTGCCTTCCGGCGTCGCCACGTTTCCGGCGAGAATGCGCACCGAATTCGACAGCTTCTTTGCCCGCGTCACGGCATCGAGCACGCGCTGCGAATGGCCATGCGCCGTGTCGATGACCAGCAGGTCGACGCCCGCCGCGATCAGCCGCTCGGCGCGCTCGAAGCCGTCTTCGCCGACGCTCGTCGCCGCCGCCACCCGCAGGCGGCCCTGCGCATCCTTGGCGGCGTTCGGATTGAGCTGCGTCTTCTCCATGTCCTTGACGGTGATCAGCCCGACGCAATTGCCATGTGCGTCGACCACCAGCAGCTTCTCGATGCGGTGCTTGTGCAGCAGCCGCTTGGCCTCGTCCTGATCGACCTTGTTCTCGCGCACGGTGATGAGGTTTTCGCGCGTCATCAGCTCGTAGACCTTCTGCGACGGGTCAGAGGCGAAGCGCACGTCGCGATTGGTCAATATGCCGACGAGGCGGCCGGTCTTCTGTCCGCCAAGCCCGCCATTTTCGACGACGGGAATGCCCGAAATGCCGTGGGCGCGCATGAGGTTATGTGCGTCTGCCAGCGTGGCGTCCGGCCCGATCGTCACCGGGTTCACCACCATGCCGCTCTCGAATTTCTTGACCTGGCGCACATGCTCCGCCTGTTCCTCGGGCGTCAGGTTGCGGTGGATCACGCCGATGCCGCCGGCCTGCGCCATGGCGATCGCCAGCCGCGCCTCGGTCACCGTGTCCATCGCCGCCGACAGGATCGGGATGTTCAGCTCGATGTCGCCCGCGATCTTCGTGCGCACATCGGTCTGTGCGGGCATCACTTCGGAATGGCCTGGCTGCAGCAGGACGTCGTCGAAGGTCAGCGCGGTTGCGCCGGTCGGGGTCTCGATGATTTTCGCCATGGCCGATCCTTGATGCATGAATGGCGCTGTCGCCCTTGGGTGGGCCGCGCCGACTCGACATTTCCCTTTCAGGATTGGCGGTGGCTGGTAACACGCTTGCGGCGGCTTGGAAAGCGGGCGCCCCCACTTGTCTTCATTGCGGCACGACGGCACATTGCCGCCAGTTGAAAAGGTGCCAGATGACCGCAATTCCCGCAGCCGACGGCAAAGACTGGCACCCGTTTGACCGCGACGACAGTCAGCGCACGGTCGAACGGTTCACATTCACCGGAACCGCGCGCGAATATTTCGGCATCTGGATCGTCAACATTCTGCTGACCATCCTGACACTCGGCATCTATTCGGCCTGGGCAAAGGTGCGCCGCCAGCGCTATTTCTACGGCAACACGCATCTTTCCGGAGCGAGTTTCGACTACCACGCCCGGCCTTTGCAGATTCTCGTCGGCCGCATCATCGTGCTCGCCGTTCTCCTCGTCTACAGCCTCGTGACCAATGTCTACCCGATGAGCATCATTGTGCTCGGGCCGCTGTTTGCGCTGGCCATCCCGTATTTCGTCATGCGCGGCCTGCGCTTTGCCGCCCGCGTGACCAGCTTTCGCAATGTCCGCTTCGATTTTCATGGCGGCTATGGCGGCGCGTTCCTCGCTTATGTGCTGGGCGGCATCGTCACATGGCTGTCGCTTGGCCTGCTTGCGCCAGTCGCGTCGCGCTGGATGTGGCGGTATCTGCTCAACAATGTCAGCTATGGCGGCCGTCCCGTCACCAGCGAACCGGCGCTCAGGGCGCTCTATGGCCAGTGGTGGCTGCCGGCGCTTGTCATGATCGTCGGCTCGCTCGTCATCGGCGTGTCGGTCTTCACGATGGCAACGGTGTTCAACGAGGCAATCGGCGGGCTGGCAACGGGCAGCGTGGATCAGTTGCTCGGCGTGATCCTGCAGATCATCGCCACCTCCATCTTCCCGGCCATCGTCCTTCTCGCCATCGTCGCGCTGGTCTACCGCGCCGGCACGCGCAACGTCGCCTTCAACGCCACTCTTCTCGACGGTCGCCACCGCCTGCGCTCGACCATTCATCGCGGCCGGTTTGCCTGGATCAACATCACCAATCTCGTCGCAACAGTCCTGACGCTCGGACTGGCGCGGCCCTGGGCCGCGGTCCGGCTGGCGAAATTCGTCACCGCCGCGACCGCGCTCGAACTGGCGGGAACGCTCGACGATTTCCTGGGCGATGTTCAGGATTCGGGTGCTGCCGTCGGCGCGGAATTCCTCGATGTCGAGGGGTTCGACGTTGGCTTCTGATCCGGTCTCAGGCGTCTGGTTCCCGGCGGGCGCGAGCCGGCGGCACGAAGCGCGATTGGCTCTCGCGGCAGATGGGGAATGGCTGGTCGAGGCCGACGGCGCCGTCATGGCGCGCGGTTTCCCCGACGAGGTGGAGATCTCGCAGCGCATCGGCTCCATTCCGCGCCGCATGTCGTTTGCCGATGGCAGCCTGTTCGAGACGCTCGATAATGACGGCGTCGACCGCCTTCGCGGGATCGATCCGGGCGGCCGGGGCGTCGACGGGCTGGAACGTTTTCGGCCGCGCCTGTTCATCTTCGCCGCTGTCGCAATCGCGCTCTGCTGGGCGATCTATCGTTTTGCCGTCCCGGTGCTTGTCGAGGTAGCCGTCGCCGTCACGCCGCCGGTTGTCCCGCAGATGATGAGCCAGGGCGCGCTCGCTTCGCTCGATCAGTTGGTCACGGCGCCGACGGAACTGGACGAGGAGAGCCGCGCGAAGATCAGTGCCGGCTTTGCCGAACTGGCGCGCGCGGCGAAGCGCGGGGAGGGCGGCTACACGCTCAATTTCCGGAAGGGCGGCACGGTCGGCCCGAACGCCTTTGCCCTGCCTGACGGAAACATCGTTCTGACCGACGAACTGGTCGCCATGGTCGGCGACGACAGGGACGCCGTGCTCGGCGTGCTGGCGCATGAGATCGGCCATGTCGACCGCGAGCACACGCTGCGCCAGCTCTACCGCGCCGCCGGCATTGCCGGCCTCATCATGCTCATCGGCGGCGATATCGGCAGTGCGGCGGAGGACATCCTCGTCCAGGGATCGGCGCTTGTCAGCCTGTCCTATTCGCGCACGCAGGAGAGCGAGGCAGACCGGTCGAGCGTCGATCTGATGCTCAAGACGGGCAGGGACCCGGAAGCCATCATCCGCTTCTTCAGGCTGCTGGAAGACAAGGTCGGCAAGGCCGAAGGCACCTCGATCCTGTCCACCCATCCCGACACCGCCGGCCGCATGGAAGCCGTGAAGGCCTACGCGGATCAGGCGCGAAAGGGCGGGTAGCTGTACGGCCGATGCCGGCGGTTCCCTCCCCCACTGGGGGGTCCGAAGGACGGCGAGTGAAACTCGCCGGGTGGGGTTGTCTCAACCTGCTCCAAAACTCTGCTCACCCAAAAAAAATCCCCCCATTCTATCCCCCTGCCTTTCAACCCGCCTATGCTTCTCCCGTCGCTGTAGGGGAGCCGGGTACGTAACCGGGTATTCCGTCAGCGGCCGGTTCCGGGTGGTTGGCGCTATGGTTGGCGTCGATTGGGCGATGAGCCCTCACATCCGGGCCTTATGGGATGCCG
>JBARXU010000026.1:0-8353 GCA_049647505.1 Mesorhizobium sp. | reverse complement strand
TCTGCGAGTTTCGACCAAGATCACGCGCAGCTTGTGGAAAATGCCCGAAAACGAATACCGCTTGCACGGCGGCTAGAGTCTTGCCCGAGCGCGGTAACCGGCAGCACCGTAGCGCAATTGCAGGCATATATCGATCAGTCGAGGGGCAAGCTCGCCAAACTGAAGGCGTTATGTGCTCAGCTTGCGAGTGAAGAGCGCCAGAAGGGGCAGCCGGACAAGGGCGATCCGCAAGACCCAAATCAGTGTATTGTCCCTCAGAATATTGCGAAAGAACGGTTCAAGGACTTCAAGATAAGGCTGGTAAACAAATGTAAAAAATCGTTCAAGATTACGTTTCAGACCTGTGATCTTAAGTCAGACGGCGGCAAATGTCAGTGGATAGACATCGTTCTGGGTAAACAATCTACTAGTGTCATATTTTCCCGTTTGTCGTATCCGCAATGGAAATTGAGGTAATTCTCCAAGCTGATTGCGCAGCGTAGGGGCTGGTCAAGCCATTGCACGCGCACAATTGTCGACGCCAGCGTGCGCCATGTCGGTGGCCCGAATCCCACGCGCGACCCCCTCAATCATTGCCCTCATTGCTTGCCTCCGTGGTTGCCGAAAGGTGCGGGGGCAGACAAAATTTCGTAATAGTCTCAATCCCGCTGCGAGCGTCAAGAACTCCCCGCACCATCTGCTAAGCAGTTATTTCTGTTTGTTTTTGGCAGAACAGCCAACGGTACCATTTCTCAAGCCGCTTCATTTTTCCCGAACGCCTGTCTCAAGGCCCGCCCCCGCTTGCCGGTCTCTCGCATTTGGGCAATTCTGCGCTGTCACATGCGCCTTCAAATCAGATCAGGTCGGCGGGTGGCATCGCACTTTCGCCGCCATGCTGGGTCACCAGCGGGTGATCTTTCGCAACGAGGCCCGTTCATGACCACACCCGTTTCCTCCAGCCGCCGCGCGGTGCTGGGTTCTCTCGCAGCAGCCCTTGCGGTCGCCGTGACCCCCGGCGCTGTTTACGCCGCGCCGCGCCGCCTGTCGGGCAATGTCTTCTACCGTGAGCGCATGGCGCTGCCGCCATCGGCGCGAATCGAAGTGTCGCTGGTTGACGTGTCCCTTGCCGATGCGCCGTCGCGCGTCATCGCGCGCACCTCGTTCCGTGCTCGTGGCAGTGCGCCCTTCAACTATGAACTGCGTTACGACTCCGACGACATTTCGCGCCGCCGCCGCTATGCGCTTCAGGCGCGCATTACCGATGGCGACCGGCTGCTGTTCATCTCGACCACCTCAAACCCCGTCTTCACCGGCGGACGGGACAATACCGATATCCGTGTTGAGCGTGTGTCTGCGCCCGAAGCGCCTTCTGGACCGCGCGGCGAATGGCGCATCGTCGCCATCGACGGTCGCCGCGTCGCGTCGCGCGAAGCGACGATGACGTTTGATGCCGACGGCAGCGTATCGGCCTTTGTTGGCTGCAACCGCATGGGCGGGCGGGCGCGGATCAATGGCCAGAGGATCGCTTTTGATCGGATGAGGGCCACCATGATGGCCTGCGGTCCGGTTGTGATGCGCCAGGAAGCCGCCTTCAACGACGCGATTTCGCAGGCGCGAACCTGGGAGATCAACCGTCGCGGCAGCCAACTTACCTTAAGTGGCCGCAACGGCTCGTCGCTCGTCGAACTCGTTCGCCGATAGTCTGCCTCAGAAGAGCGAACCCTGCCCCGAGGCGGTCTTGGCTGCCGCCTTTGGCGTCTTCGGTTTCGGCGGGGGCGCCGGCGCTTCTGACCACTCGGCGCGGGCGGCGACGCTTCCATCGGCAAACCGGATGGAGAGGCTGTCACCGCTTGAAATCTCGGCGGCACGCTTTGCCAGCGCGCCGTCATCCCTTGTGACCAGCGCAAAGCCCCGGTCGAGCACGCCCTGCACCGACAGTGATCCGGCAAGGCGCGCGGCCTGATCGAACCTGCGGCGGCGCTCTGTCAGGAGTGCGTCGATGACGCGCGGCAGCCGGAGCGCGTTGCGCTCGAAATTGCGCCTGTTCTCCGCATTGCGCCGCACGAAAGGTTCGACCGTCAGCCGCCGTGCAGCATTGTCGAGCCGTACCCGCATGGCCCTGTGGGCGGTGCTCGCCGCTAGTGGCAGGCGGCCTGCCGACCGGTCGAGATGTTTGCGCGCCTCGCTGATGCCGCGCGTCAGCGTGGCTGGCGACAGCCGCACCGAGTTCAGCCGGTTGCGGCGGCGCTCCAGCGAAACGCCTGCCGCACGCTCAAGCCGGCCCGCAGCCTCGTCGAACTTGCGGCGCGGCAGCGCAAAGAGCTGGTCGGGCGAGGGCAGGGCGCGTGCTGCGGCCCGCACAGCCTGTCGCTGCCGGTCGAGTGCGCGCGCCATGCTGCCCTTCAGCCGCGCGCCGAGCGAGGCGAGAGTTGCTTCAAGCTCGGCCTTCACCGGCACGGCGATTTCCGCCGCCCCCGTTGGCGTCGGCGCGCGCACGTCTGCGGCATGGTCGATCAGCGTCCAGTCGGTCTCGTGGCCGACTGCCGAAATGACGGGAATGTGCGAAGCGGCGACCGCACGCACCACCACCTCGTCATTGAAGCCCCAAAGGTCTTCGAGGCTGCCGCCGCCGCGCGCCACGATGATGACGTCGGGCCGGGGAATGTCGCCGCCGGGTTGAAGTGCGTTGAAGCCGTCGATTGCGGCCGAAACCTCCGCGCCCGTCGTCTCGCCCTGCACGCGCACCGGCCACACGACGACATGCAGCGGGAAGCGGTCCGAGATCCGGTGGATGATGTCGCGGATGACCGAGCCGGTCGGCGAGGTGACGACGCCGATCACCGTCGGCATGAAGGGCAGGAGCTGCTTGCGGTCGTCGTCGAACAGACCTTCGGCGGCAAGCTTGCGCCGCCGTTCTTCGAGCAGCGCCATCAGCGCGCCGGCGCCGGCCGGTTCCAGATTGTCGATGACGATCTGATAGTTCGACTTGCCCGGATAGGTCGTCAGCTTGCCGGTGGCGATGACCTCCATGCCCTCTTCGGGCCGGAATTTGAGCCTGCCGAAAACGCCTTTCCAGATCACGGCGTCGAGCCGCGCGCGGTCGTCCTTCAGCGCGAAATAGGCATGACCCGACGAATGCGGCCCGCGATAGCCGGAAATCTCGCCGCGCACCCGCACATTGCCGAACTGGTCCTCGACCGTGCGCTTCAGCGCAAAGGACAGGTCCGAGACCGTGAACTCATGCGCATTGGTGGGGGAATCGTCGCTCTCGCTCATATCGGCCACTTTGTGCGCCTGCGCCCGTCCGTCAAGCGCGCCGTCTCACCATCCCGGCAATACCGGGCTCGCCCGCTGGCGGCTTGCTCGCGCCGCGAGTGCTGCAAGGTCCAGCGCGCCTCCTTCGCCCTGAGGCGTCGAGATGTTGTCGAGGCTGTCGCTGATGTGGCGCGCCACCGCGTCGACGATGTCGTGCTGGCCGCCATGCCCGCGCAGGATGCCTATCTCGCAATCGGGCAGGCCGGGCAGGCCGTCGGCTTCGCCCAGAACCCGCATTCCGGGCCTGAGCGCACATTCCGCCAGAACCGATACCGCAAGGCCCGACATGACGGCGGCGATGACTACCTGCGCCGACCATGAGGTGAACAGCACGCGGTGCGGACGCCCGATGCGCGTCAGCCCCTCGGTTGCGGCGCGCCGCCAGGCGCAGGTCGGTCGGCCGAGCGCCAGCGGCAGGATCGGCTCCTCATGCACCGCATGGCTTGCCGACGTCACCCACAGCAACGGCTCGCGCCGCACGATCTCAGTCGCCTTCACATCTTCGCAATGCGTCACCAACGCGATGTCGAGCTGCCCGCGCCGCACAAGTTCGGCGAGGTTGATCGTCGGCTCGCAGATCACCGACATCTCAATGCGCGGATTGGAGCGGGCGAATCGCCCCATGATCTCGGGCAGGAAGCGATCGGCATAGTCGTCCGGCAGGCCGATCCTCACCTGTCCTTCGAGGCTGCTGTCGTCGAAGGCCGCCAGCGTCTCGCGATTGAGGCGGATCATGCGCCGCGCATAGGCGAGCAGCCGCTCGCCCTCGGCGGTCAGGCGGTTCGTGCGCCCGTCCTTCTCGAACAGCGGCTTGCCGATGCGCTCCTCAAGCCGGCGCATCTGCATCGACACGGCCGATTGCGTGCGGAACACCTCGTCGGCGGCCTTGGTGAAGCTGCCCGTGTCCGAAATGGCGATGAAAGTCTGAAGCTGGTCGAGATCGAGAGGCGCATTCATGACGCATCATTCCTTTTGATGCTTATGATCAGAAACATTCGTTAGACGAATTGATGCCGATAAGTCAAATTGGCGACGTTCAAGAGACAGGCGCAGACCGGAACCAGCGCAGAACGGACGCATCATATGCGCCCGGCGAGGTCCGTCGCGCCTATGACAGGAGCCGAGACGATGACGACCTACGATCACTCCGCCTTTTTGACGACCGGCGCTGCCCGCTTGTCCTGGGCTGCGCGTCTGGTCGCCAATGTCGCCGACATCTACAGCGCCTGGAAAAATCGCCGCGAGATTTATCGCCTGGGTGAATATTCGGACGCCGCGCTCGCCGATATCGGCCTGACGCGCGGCGACCTGCATGTCGCCTGGCGCATGCCCGCAGGCGTCGATCCGACCCGCCAGCTCGGCATTTTCGCTGAGGCCCGCGCGATGCAGGAAGCCCGCGAACTGGGCGAACGCGCCGCGCGCATGGTCAACTGACCGGGTTCTAAAGCCTTCGAGTTTAGCAGGCGCTCCCGTTTAAATCCGGCTCCCCGCCGGTTCGCCTGCTCGCTGCCCGGTCCTCCCAAGGACCGGGCTTTTTCTTTGTGACGCCTCAGCGGAACCGGTCCATGCCGCGCTTGTACTGATCAAAGATCGATTCGATGCCGCGCTGATATTCCTCGGTCTGGCGTGTGCCGCTTTCGCGCAACTGGCCGAAAATGTCGTCGAGCGGATTGTTCGCCTGACCCTGCGTCTTTCCTCGCGGCTTGGGTTGGGCCGGTGCATTGCCGCCCGACCGTCCGCCTTGGCCCAGCATCTCCTCGAAGATGCGCCCGAGCGGATTGTCGCCGCCTGACGGCGTCTGACCGCGCGGCTGACCCGCTGCGCCACCGCCGCCGAACATGCCTTTCAGCAAGTCCTCCAGCGGGTTTGCCCCGGCGGTCCCGCTCGGGGTGCGCGTTTGCGGCTGCTGCTGGCCTGCTCCGCCACCCAGTGCGCCGCCCAGCACATCCTTCAGGATTTGCCCGAGCGGGTTGTCGCCCGATTCGGTCTGGCCCTGCGGCGCTCGCCGGCGCTGCGGCTGCTGCTGCTGCGGTGCCTGCTTCATCATCTCGGTGATGATGTCGCCCAATATATTGCCGCTGCCGCCACCGAAACCACCGGCGGCCTGCGGGGCGGCGGCGCGTGTCTGCCCTGCCGTCTGCTGGAACAGCCCGCCCATCACCATGGCCGCCAATGCAGGCAGCATCTGCTTCAGCGTGTCGGCGGAAATCCCGGTCGCCTGCGCCGCCTGATCCGCGACCGCCCGCGACAGATCCTTCGATCCGAACAGATGGCCGAGAATGCCATTGCCGTCCGCCATGCCGCCCTGTGTGAAAGCCGCCGCCGGATCGTCGGCATAGCGCGCATGGTTGCCGCTCGCCAGCGCCTGCAACAACGAGCCGAAGCCGTTCACGTCGGACGTGCTGCGCTTGAGGCCTTGCGAAAACGCCGGCATCAGCGCTTCGACCGCGGCCTGTGTCTGCTCCGGTCCAAGGCCGAATTGCCTGCCAAGGTTTTGCAGGCCGTTGCCGCCCTGAGCCTGCGCCAGCATCTCATACAGGTTCATCGTGGTCTCCTCTCGAACTGTGGCTGCAAACCTAGTGCAGCAATTATGACGAGAGTAGAGACCAAAGGGGAATTTATCGTGACGGCAACCAAGCCCGGCTAATACGCATATTCCATGAAGACCGGCTCGATCGAACCGCCCCAGCGCGTGCCGAATGCCGTCAGCATCTCCTGCGAGCTGGTCGTGCCGCGCGCCACCACTTCGTCCAGCGTGCCAAGGAAGCTCGTCTCGTCATAGCCGTCGCGGTTCTTGCGGTCGCGATTCTTCAGGCCGAGCCTTGAGATTGCCAGCGTTTCGCGCGCCACCTCGCGCAGCGAGCGGTTGCGGAACATCGTGTCGAGCGCTTGAACCGGCACGTCGTCGCGCATCTGGCGCACCTCCTCGAAGGTCCAGTCGTGCGTCATCTCCTCGGCCGCATCGAGCGCCTCGGCGTCATAAAGCAGTCCGACCCAGAAAGCGGGCAGGGCGCAGATGCGCCGCCACGGGCCGCCATCGGCGCCGCGCATTTCAAGGAAGCGCTTCAGCCTGACATCGGGGAACAGCGTCGACAGATGGTTCGTCCAGTCGCCCATGGTGGCTTCCGGTTCGGGGATTTCGCCCTTGGCCTTGCCGGCCATGAACTGGCGGAAGGTCATGTGCGTCATGTCGCGATAGACGCCTTCGCGGATGACGAAATACATCGGCAGGTCGAGCGCCCATTCAGCGTAGTCGGCAAAGCCGAATTCGGGCGAGAAGCAGAATTCCTTCAGTCCCGCGCGCTGGTTGTCGGTGTCGCGCCAGATCTCGCCGCGCCAGCTCTGGAGGCCGTTCGCCTTGCCGTCGGTGAAGGGCGAATTGGCAAACAGCGCCGTCGACAGCGGTTGCAGCTTCAGCGACACCTGCATCTTGCGGCGCATGTCGGCCTCGCTCTCGAAGTCGAGGTTCACCTGAATCGTGCAGGTCCGATACATCATGTCGAGCCCCTGCGAGCCGACCTTGGGCATGTAACGCGTCATGATCTCGTAACGCGACTTCGGCATTTGCGGCGTCTCGGCCAGCGTCCATTTCGGGCTGCCGCCAAGGCCGAGGAAGCGGATGCCGAGTGGCTCGGCGATTTCGCGCACCTGCGCCAGATGGGCATTGCCCTCGCGGCAGGTCTGGTGGATCGTTTCCAGCGGCGCGCCGGAAAGCTCGAACTGTCCGCCCGGTTCCAGCGAAATCGCGCCCTGACCTGTCGGCTCGACAAGCCCGATAATATTGCCCGCGTCGATGATCGGCTCCCAGCCGAGCTTGTCCTTCATACCGTCGAGCAGCGCCTTGATGCCGCGCGGGCCGGCATAGGGAACCGGCGCATTGCCGTCCACATAGAAGGGGAATTTCTCGTGTTCGGTGCCGATCCGCCACTTGTCGCGCGGTTTGTTGCCCTTGGCGAGATAGCCGACGAGTTCGTCCATTCCCTCGATCGGCTGGTTGTCGGTGGTGTCGCGCGCCATGATGTTCTCGCCCGGTCTTCAGTCTGGGCGCAGTGATTGCGCGGCGAAGCGCTCCCGATCAAGCGAAATATGTTGATGCAGCAGTCAGCCGCGGTGACGATTGTGTGTCAGCCCCAGTCGCCGATAGTCGCCTGTATCACTGCCATTGCGGCAACTGCGGCGGTGTCTGCGCGCAGGATTCGCGGGCCCAGCGGGATCGCGGTGACATAGGGTAGGCCGCGCAATTGCTGGCGTTCCTCGTCGGAAAATCCGCCTTCCGGCCCGATCAGAAGCCCCAGATGATGTTCGGTAATGGCTTTCAGCGCAGGCACCGGATTGGTGGTGTCTGCCCCTTCGTCGCAGAAGATCAGCCGCCGCGTCGCGTCCCATTCCCAGATCAGCCGTTCGAGTTTCACCACCTCGCGCACCTGCGGAATGGCCAGAATGCCGCACTGCTCGGCCGCCTCGATCGCATTGGCGCGAATGCGGTCGACACCGACATTCGACATTTGCGTGTGCTGGGTCAGCACCGGCTGCAACACGCCGGCGCCCATCTCGACCGCCTTCTGGATCAGATAGTCGAGCCGGCCGACTTTCAATGGCGCAAAACAATAGACGAGATCGGACGGCTTCGGCTGCGGGCGCACCTGCATGGCTAGCGCCAGCGTGATGCGTTTCTTGCCGGCGACGCGAAGCTGCGCCAGCCATTCGCCGTCCATGCCGTTGAAGACGAGAACCTGCGCGCCTTCCTGCATCCGCAGCACATTGGTCAGATAGTGGGTCTGCTGGGCGTCCGGCTCGACCGTTCCGCCATCCTGCATGGGTTGCGGCAGGAACAGCCGCTGCATTCGATAATTTGCGCGCATCATGCGCAATGAAGGGCCGATTGCGGCAAGGTCAAGGAGGGGACAGCCCCAAGGCGCGGTTCAGCCACAATTTTAGAGTCTGATGACCTCATGTTGAAGCGTATCCGGCGTTGACGAGGTAGTTTCTGCATTCGTGAGGCGGGAAGCGTTTGAGCAGATTGCCTGCGGCTTTCCATGTTGCCTCGATGGTTCGTGCA
>JBARXU010000025.1:0-37173 GCA_049647505.1 Mesorhizobium sp. | reverse complement strand
TATCTCGGCAAGGAGACGGTGCAGAACCTGATGGCGCTGCGCTTTGCCAATGCGCTCTACGAGCCTTTGTGGAACTCGGCCCATATCGACCATGTGCAGATCACCGTCGCCGAAACGGTCGGGCTGGAAGATCGCATCACCTATTACGACACCGCTGGCGCGCTGCGCGACATGGTGCAGAACCATATCCTGCAACTGCTCTGCCTCGTGGCGATGGAGCCGCCCTCGTCGATGGACGCAAATGCGGTGCGCGACGAGAAGCTGAAGGTGCTGCGCTCTCTGGTGCGCATCAACGGTCAGGAAGCGCCGAAGCAGACCGTGCGCGGCCAATACAGGGCAGGCGCGTCTGCCGGCGGCGCGGTGAAAGGTTATGTCGATGAACTTGGCAAGGACAGCAACACGGAGACATTCGTCGCGCTGAAGGCCGAGATCGGCAACTGGCGCTGGGCGGGCGTACCCTTCTATCTGCGCACCGGCAAGCGGCTGGCCAATCGCGTGTCGGAAATCGTCATCGAGTTCAAGCACATCCCCCATTCGATCTTCGGCGACAGCGCCGGGCGCATCGAGGCCAACCAGCTCGTCATACGGCTGCAACCCGACGAGGGCGTGAAGCAATGGATCATGATCAAGGATCCCGGTCCGGGTGGGATGCGCCTGCGCGAAATCGCGCTCGACATGAGCTTTGCCGAATCCTTCCACGAGCGAAACCCGGACGCCTATGAGCGGCTGGTGCTCGACGTGGTGCGCGGCAACCAGACCCTGTTCATGCGCCGCGACGAGGTCGAGGCCGCGTGGAACTGGGTCGACCCGATCCTCAATGCATGGTCCGAAAACCGGCAGGACGTGCAGGGCTACACCTCTGGAACGTCGGGGCCGTCCTCCTCCATCGCGCTGATCGAGCGCGACGGACGCACCTGGCACGAGAGCGACTGATGGCAGACAATTTCCAACGCCACGATTTCAGCGGCAGGGCAGACCTCGCCAATGCGCTGGCGGCGACGATTGCCAGCGCGCTTGACGAGGCAATCGCGGCGAGCGGCCAGGCGCTGCTCGCCGTTTCGGGCGGCACGACGCCGGTTGTCATGTTCGAGGCACTGGCGCGGGCCGAAATCGACTGGGACCATGTAACGGTGACGCTGGTCGACGAGCGCTTCGTGCCGCCGAGTTCCGACCGCTCCAACGCGAAGCTGGTCCGCGAGCGTCTGTTGCAGGGCGCCGCCGCGTCAGCTCGCTTCATCCCACTCTATTCGCCGGCACCCTCCGTCGAGGAGGCCGCAAGCGCGGCGGATGCCGCGCTCAACCGGCTCGACCTGCCCTTCGATGTCGTCGTGCTCGGCATGGGTGGCGACGGCCACACGGCATCCTTCTTCCCCGACGGGGCCGAACTCGACAAGGCGCTCGACGCCAGGACGCAGCGGCGCGTTGTTGCCGTCAACGCGACAAGCGCAGGCGAGCCGCGTCTGACGTTGACCTTGCCGCCGATAGTGTCCGCCCGCTTCATCGCGCTTCACATTGAAGGCGCAGAGAAGGCCGACGTGCTGGCGCAGGCGCTGGCGAAGGGATCGACCCTGCCGATCCGCCGCGTCATCGACGCAAGCGAGACACCGGTCGAGATTTTCTGGGCACCGTGAGGTGCTGCTTTTACAGACTGGGACAGGCAAGATGACCATCCGTTCCGATATCGCGGCAATCACCGAAAGATTGCGTGAACGCTCAAAACCCGCGCGCGAGCCATATCTCGACCGCGTCAACGCGGCGGCGGGAAAACGCGCCAACCGGGGCGTGCTGTCCTGCGGCAACCTCGCCCACGGCTTTGCCGTCTGCTCGCCCGCCGAAAAGGCGGCGTTGGGCGAGGATGTCGTGCCCAATCTCGGCATCATTACCTCCTACAACGACATGCTGTCGGCCCATCAGCCCTATGAAAACGTGCCGCAGCTCATCAAGCAGGCGGCGCGCGAGGTCGGCGGCATCGCGCAGGTCGCGGGCGGCGTTCCGGCGATGTGCGACGGCGTCACCCAAGGCCAGCCGGGCATGGAACTGTCGCTCTTTTCGCGCGACGTGATCGCCATGGCGACTGCCGTCGGCCTGTCGCACAACATGTTCGACGCCGCCGTCTTTCTCGGTGTCTGCGACAAGATCGTGCCGGGACTGACCATCGGCGCGCTGACCTTCGGCCATCTGCCGGCCGTCTTCATTCCCGCCGGGCCGATGACAACGGGCCTGCCGAACGAAGAGAAGGCGCGCATCCGCCAGCTCTATGCGGAGGGCAAGGTGGGCCGCAAGGAACTGCTGGAGTCAGAGTCGAAATCCTATCACGGCCCCGGCACCTGCACCTTCTACGGTACCGCCAATTCCAACCAGATGCTGATGGAGATCATGGGCCTGCACACGCCCGGTTCCTCCTTCGTCAATCCGAACACGCCGCTGCGAGACGCGCTGACCCGCGAGGCCGCCAAGCGCGCGCTCGCCATCACCCATCTCGGCAATGCCTATACGCCGGTCGGGCGCATGATTGACGAACGCTCCGTCATCAATGGCGTGGTGGGCCTGCACGCCACCGGCGGCTCGACCAACCATACGATGCACCTCGTCGCGATGGCGCATGCGGCCGGCATCCGCCTGACCTGGCAGGACATTTCCGACCTGTCCGACATCGTGCCGCTTCTGGCGCGCGTCTATCCGAACGGATTGGCGGATGTGAACCATTTCGCCGCTGCCGGCGGCATGGGCTTCCTCATCCGCGAGCTGTTGGCGGGCGGCTATCTGCATGACGACGTGCAGACCGTGTGGGGCGAAGGTCTGGACGCCTATACGGTCGAGGCGAAGCTCAGCGCGGATGGATCGGTGGTGCGCGAGCCTGCGCCGAAACTCGCCGGAGACGCAAAGGTTCTCGCCACGATCGACAAGCCGTTCCAGCCGACCGGCGGCCTGAAGGTGTTGACCGGCAATCTCGGCCACGCAATTGCCAAGACGTCCGCCGTCAAGCCGGAGCGGCGCATCATCGAGGCCCCTGCGCTGATCTTCGACAGCCAGGAGGCGCTGAACGACGCCTTCAAGGCGGGACTGCTTGAGCGCGACTTCATCGCCGTCGTGCGCTTTCAGGGGCCGAAGGCCAACGGAATGCCGGAATTGCACCGGCTGACGACGGTGCTGGGCATCCTCCAGGATCGCGGCTTCAAGGTGGCGCTGGTCACGGACGGACGCATGTCGGGCGCGTCTGGAAAGGTGCCGAGCGCCATTCATGTGACGCCGGAGGCGCTGGACGGCGGGCCGATCGGCCGGATCGTCGATGGCGACATGATCCGCCTCGACGGCGAGGCCGGCACGCTGGAGCTTGTCGTGTCGCAGGCCGAGCTTGCCAGCCGCCCGAATGCGACAGCCGATCTGTCGGCAAACGATTTCGGCATGGGGCGGGAACTGTTCGGCGCATTCCGCGCCATTGCAGGCCGCGCCGATCAGGGTGCCAGCGTGTTCGGCTAAAGCATTTCCAGCAAAAGTGTGAAGCACTTTTGCGTTCGGAAAATGCGGCAAAACAACCAACACTCCAGCAAAAAGCCGGTCGGCGCGATGGCACCGACCGGCTTCTTATTTGGGATTGTGAGCCTTACTGGGCAGCGACGATCTTGCCGTCTTCCCACTTGAACATGGAGAAGCTCGGCGAAGAGAGGTCGCCCGTCTCGCCATAGGTCAGGTCGCCGATTGCGGTCTTGATCGGCTGGCCGTCCTTGACGGCTGCGGCGGCTGCCGAACCATCATCTGCATTGCCTGCCTTTTCGATGGCGGCCTTGATGACCTCGACCGCCGCATAGGCGTTGAGGGTGAAGGCTTCGGCCGGGATGTTCTTGGCCTTGAGTGCCTCGATGGCCGCAGCCGAATTCGGGTTCTTGGTGGCATCCGACGCGTTGGTGAACAGCGTGCCGGCAGCGGCTTCGTTGCCGATCGCCCAGAACTCGGTGTTCGACAGGCCTTCGCCGCCGACGATCAGAGCCGAGACGCCGGCATCCTTCAGCTGACGAGCGAGCAAACCGCCTTCGGGATGGTAGCCGCCGAAATAGATCACTTCGGCGCCGTCGGCCTTGAGGCGGGTGACGACGGCCGAATAGTCCTTCTCGCCCGGATTGATCGACATGTTGGTGACTTCGGTGACGCCACCGGCATTGATCGCCTTGCGGAACGAGTCCGCCAGACCCTTGCCGTAGGTGCCCTTGTCGTCGACGATGGCGACCTTCTTATCCTTCAGATTGGCGACCACATAGGCGGCGGCCACGTCGGCCTGCTGGTCGTCACGGCCGCAGGTGCGCAGAACGGTAGCGAGGCCGCGCGCAGTGATGTCGGGCGCGGTCGCGGTCGGCGTGACCATCATGATGCCGTTCTCGGCGAAGATTTCCGAGGCAGGCATGGTGACGCCGGACGTGACCGGACCGACGACAAACTTGATGCCGTCACCGACGAGTTGGTTGGCGGCAGAAACGCCCTGCTTGGGGTCGCCCGCATCGTCGGCCAGCTTGAGCACGACCTGCTCGCCGAGGATGCCGCCGGCCTTGTTGATTTCGGCGACGGCAGTTTCCGCGCCGTTCTTGACCTGATCGCCATAGGCGGCGACCGGACCGGTGAGCGGAGCAATGAGGCCGATGGTGATGTCGGCACGTGCGGCCGATACGAGAGCCATGGCGACGCCGGCTGTGAGAGCCAGGACAGTCTTGAGTTTCACGGCAGTTCTCCCTGTAATTAGCGTTGAAGTCCCTTCATATCCATAACACATCGACACCTGTTGTGCTGCCTTGCCGAAAGCGTTGAACCACAAGCAACTTTCGGTCTCCAACGGTCACGGAATGGCAATTTCCGTGCGTTCGCCCGCCTTGATGGTGAATGGCGTTTCGCTGTCGGCCTTGTCGGCCTTGAAATCCGTCACCACGACATAGTCGCCAGCCCCGATCGCCTGCGTGAACTCCTCGCCAAAGCCATAGGTGACCTGCCTGCGCTCGCCCTGAAGGTTCTTCTTCGCCTCGTAGATGCGGTAGCCGTCCGCGCCGGGAGCGGTGATGGCGACCACACCTGCATTGAGATCGACATTGATCTCCGTCAGTTCGCCGACCGCAACCGACAGCGGGGCCTCGCGAGAGACGGCCTGCATGTCGACGGTGGCCACATAGTCGCCCGCCGGAAGATCGAACTTCGCCGCCGGACCGAAGCCATAGCTCACCTGCTCGCGGCTGCCGTCCAGCTTCTTCTTCGCCTTGAAGACCTTCCAGGACAGATCGCCTGAAACGACGGTCTCCCCGCCTGCCGAATAGGCGGCATTGGCGACGAGTTTGCCGACCCCGACGATGATGTCCTTGTCGACCGTCTGGCCGGCAGCAAGCTGGATCGTCTCCTCGATCTCGCCCGCTCCAAGCTTGACCGTCACCTTGGTCTCACCCGCAGGGACCACGAACTTGACCTCGCCATAATTCGCGGACGATGCGCCATCGCCGGGATGGTCGATGATGATCTGGGCATTGCCGTCGATATCGGCACCTGGAGCGGGTCTTGCGCGCAGTATCAGCACGCCGGCGTTCAGGTCGAACACCGGTTCGCTCGCCTTGTCGGCCGAAACCGTGAGCTTCTGTTCGGCAGATGCCGCACCGCTGACCGCGGTCATGACATAGTCGCCCGCGTCGATCTTTGCCTTGTAGTCATTATATCCGCCCTCGACGCGATCGCCCGCCTCGCCTGCCGCGTTGGCGCGGAAGATTTCGAAATAGACGTCGCTCGGCGACGGCTCGCCGCCTGCGGACAGCACCGCTTTCGGCATGTAATTATGCTCGACGACGGCGGGCGGCGGCGCAGGTGCCGGTTCAGGTGCAGGCTCAGGCGCGGCGACGACTGTGGTGCGCAGCGCCTCCTCAAGCGTGCCTGCATCGGACGCCTGGATATATTTGCCGCCGGTGTTTTCCGCGAGGCAGGCGACCTGCCTGCCCTCTTCCTCGGTCAGGCCGAAGCCAACCACGTGAGCGGTGAAATCGACACCCGACTGTTCGAGTTCGCGTCCGACGGCGCATGGGTCCGCATTGCAGGTTTCCAGCCCGTCGGTGATCAGGATCACGGTCGCCTTGTCCTCGGTATATTTGAGGTCTTCCGCAGCCTTCTTCACCGCTTCGGACAGGGGCGTCTTGCCGAGGAATTTCATCTTGCCGGCCGCCTCGCTGATGGCGGCGGAGGTGCCCGTTGCAGGCGGGACGACAAGCTCTATGTCCTGGCAGCTTCCCTTCTGGCGGTGGCCATAGGCCATGAGGCCGAGTTCCATGTCGGCTGGCACCGATTGCAGCACGCTCTTCAAGGTCTCCCGCGCGATCTCCAGCTTCGGCTTGCCGCCGATCTGGCCCCACATCGACCCGGATGCATCGAGCACGATGATGGCGCGGTCCGCCGCATGGCTTGTGCACACGCCCGCAAGGCCGAAAGCGGCTGCAGCGCAAAGTCGCGTCAGGAATTTCATGCACGCCCCCATGTCGGAATGACCTAGGGGCAGGTTAAGGATTTGTCGGGCGCGCTACAACCGGTTTCGGCTCAGTAGGTCGTGCGGCGCTCCTCCGAGGGCGGGCGGCCGAATTGCAGGCGGTAGGACTGCGCGAAGTAGGAATGCGAAGTGAAGCCGGTCGCGATCGCCACGTCGAGGATCGGCATGTTGGTCTGGCGCAGCAATTCCCGCGCGCGTTCCAGCCGCAGGCGCATATAGTAGCGCCCCGGCGTCATATTGAGGTGGCGCAGGAAAAGCCGCTCGACCTGCCGCACCGACAGGCCAGCCGCATTGGCAAGCTGGATCGCGGAGAGCGGATCGTCAAGCCGGTCCGCCATCAGTTCGACGACACGCTTCAGCTTTTCCGATTTGCCGGTCAGGTCGCGCTCAGGGCCAACGCGCTGGCGGTCGGTCGCGGAGCGGATGCGCTCATGCTGAAACTGGTTTGCAACCTCATTTGCCAGGCCCTGGCCGAAATCGCCCCGGACGATTTCGAGAAACAGGTCGATCGAGGTCGTACCGCCCGCGCAAGTGTAGCGCTTGCGGTCTATCTCATAGACCGCGCCGGTGACCTCGATGTCGGGGAAGCGTTCACGAAAACCCGCGCGGTTCTCCCAATGGATGGTGCAGCGATAGCCTTCGAGCTGGCCGGCCTCCGCCAGCACATAGGAGCCGACCGAGAGCGCGCCAAGGGCCGCGCCGCGCCGCCCGAGCGAGCGCAGCGTGGAGAGCACCTTCGACTTGCCGGAAAAATCGATGGTCAGGCCAACGCAGACGAACAGGATATCGACCGGCGGCAGGTCGGCCAGCGCATAGTCGATCTTGATCGGAATGCCGTTCGATGCGTTGACCGATTCGCCGTCGACGGACACGGTCAACCATGAATAGAAATCATGGCCGCACATGCGGTTGGCGGTACGCACCGTATCGATCGCGGCGGCGAGCGAAAACATCGAGAACTTGTCGGCTAACAGGAAGGCGAACTGGCGTCCTGCGGCTGCGGGTTCAGACATTGTCGATATCTACAGGAACATGGCCCCGACGCGAATGGGTCAGAATGCGGGTGCTGGCAGACCAGCCGAGCGGCAGGCGGCCACAAGGGTGTTGGCCATCAGCATGGCAATCGTCATCGGGCCGACGCCGCCGGGGACCGGCGTGATCGCGCCCGCCCGGGTCTGCGCCTCGGCGAAATCGACGTCGCCGACAAGCCTTGCCTTGCCACTTTCGGTCGTACCAATACGATTGACGCCAACATCGATGACGGTTGCGCCTTCCTTGATCCAGTCGCCCTTGACCATCTTGGGACGGCCGACTGCGGCGACCAGAATGTCTGCGGTGCGCGCTATGGCCGGCAGGCCGGTCGTGCGTGAATGAGCGATGGTGACCGTGCAGTTGGCGGCGAGCAGGAGATTTGCAACCGGCTTGCCGACGATGTTGGAACGACCGATTACGACGGCGTTCAACCCGGACAGGTCCTTCCCACGCACGCGCTCGATCAGAAGCATGGAGCCCGCGGGCGTGCAGGGCACGAATGCGCCGTCCAGCAAGCCCGCGCCCAGGCGGCCGACGTTGATCAGGTGGAAGCCGTCGACGTCCTTGTCCGGCGAAATCGCCTGAATGACAGGACCGGAATCCATGTGGGCCGGCAGCGGCAATTGCACGAGAATGCCGTGAATGGCGGGGTCGGCGTTGAGTTCACCAATAAGCTTGAGCAGCGCGTCCTGGGTCGTGTCCTGCGGCAACGTATGCTGGACGGAATGCAGTCCACATTCCTTGGCCATGCGGGACTTGCTGGCGACGTAGACCTGGCTTGCGGGATCTTCACCGACGATCACAACAGCGATGCCCGGTGTGATGCCGCGGCTCTTGAGCTCGGCCGCCTCTCGCTTGACCGTCGCTATGACCTCATCGGCAACTTTACGTCCGTCAATGATCTCGGCCATGGCGATCCTCCGCTTCGATGCGGTCTAATGGCACGAAACGGCAGGCCGGCCCATGCGGCATTGCGGCGTCCGGTGCCGCAATCCAAAGCAATCGAACCGATCAGCGTGCGCCGCGCGCTCGCGACTGCGTCAAGTCACGCACTGCGGAACGGAACTCGCGAAGGCTTTCGCGAATCTCCTCCATGGCGCTAGCAGGCTGCGCCGGGGGCTGAGGCGGCTGGGCAGGCTGGGGCCAGACCTGCACGGGATAGGCCGGCGCGGGTTGAGGGGCGTAAGGAGGTTGCGCATAGGCCGTCGGATGCACATAGACCGACTGCGGCGGATAATAATGCATCGCAGGGCTGGGCCATTGGGGCTGCGCTGCGGGATAATGCGGCGGGTAGGCCGGCGGCTGCGATGCCAGCCACGCCTGATGGGCAGCCTGGCGCTGCGCCTCCTGCCAGGCCGACTGAGCGGCCTGTTGCTGGCGCCATGCCTGATCGGGCGGCATCTGTCCGAATGACGGAGAATAGGCCGGCTGAGGCGGCGGTGGCGGAGCGGCAGCCGGATGAACAGGCGCTTCTTGAGAGGCGGTCTGCTGCGCTTGCGCCTCGGCGCGCGCCGCCTCGCCGGAGGCCCAGCGGCCTGCCGCACCGCTCATGATCCGGTCGATGTCGTCAGCCGGTTGCGCGCGACGCGAACGGCGACGCATTCCGCCGGGGGCGTCAGGGCCGCGCAGGCTGTCCCAGACGCCGCGCAGGGCGCCGATGCCGATACCGAACATGAGGCCGAGAATGGCGGCGATGATCACTCGCGTCGATCGCGAAGGCCCCTGCGGCAGAAGCGCCGGCTGCGCCTCGGAGATGACGGTGATGTTGGCCGTGTTCAGGCCGCGCTGCTCGCCGGTCTCGCGGGCGCGCAGCAGGAAGGATTCATAGACCGCCCTCTTCGACGCAGAATCTCGCTCCAGTTCGCGCAGCGCGACGAGATCCTCGCTGACCACGCCCTGGCGCGACTTGAGCTGCGCCAACCGACTGGCAAGCGCCTGCTCGGCCTCGACGGCGCGCTTCAGCTCGACCTGCATGGAGGAGACGATGCGGCGAAGTTCGAGATTGATCGACCCGCGCAGGCCGGTGAGCTGCGCCTCGGCCGACAGGAACTGCGGATGGCGCGGCCCTAGTCGAACCGAAAGTGCGTCGACCTCGCGCTTGGCGCTGGTAAACTGTGAGCGCAGTTCGGTCAGCACCGGTGAGGCCATCTGCTCGGGCAGGTCGCCTGCAAGAACCGAATTGACATCGACGTTCCGGGCGGAGGCAGCGCGCGCGTTCAGCTCGATGGTCCGCGCTCGCGCCGTGCCGAGCTGATCGTTCAGCTTCAATATCTCCTCGTCGGAGATCAGCCCGCCCTTGGCGTCAATCAGGTCATGCTCGGCCTTGTAGATTTCGACCTTGCGCTCGGCCTCCTCGACGCCGGCGCGCAGTTCGCCCAGCCGCGCGTTCAGTTCGTCATTGGCGCGACCGGCCGTCGTCGACTGGATGTCGCCAGAGGTCTCGAGGAAAATCCCGGTCAGCGTATTGGCGATCAGCGCGGACTTGGCAGGGTCCTGCGTCTCGACGCCGACAGACACGACAAATGTCTTGTCGCCGCGTTCGACCGTCATTGCCTTGGCGAGGTTCTGGACCGCCAGCGCCCGACGATTGTTACCGGCCTCGCCGTCGCCGCGCGACAGGAGCGAGCGAAGCTCGGAGACAATCGAGCCGATGCCGAAACCGCCCTCGCTGCCGTTGAATTCCGGGTCGGCATCGAGCTTCAGCTTGTCGACGGCCTTTTGCAGAACCGTGCCGGAGGTCAGCACGCGCACCTGGTTCTGGACGATGGCCAGCGTCGCGTCGGACGGCAGCCCCCCTTGCGTGATATCGCGGTCGATCATCTTGATCTCACGCGGGTCGACCAGCATTTCGGAGGCGGAATAGTAGAGCTTCGGCGTCTGCAGCGCGATCATCACGCCAAGCGCCGCGCCTGCAACCGTCGTCGCCGCGATGATATAGCGGGAGCGGACAATGCCGCCGAAGACCTTCATCGGGTCGATCAGCGGCCGCCACTGATCGTCATCGGGCGCGGGGTCGGCACGGTAGTAATCGCGCGCGTCGCGGATTTGAGCATGGGCCGATGGCGCCACGTCAGCGGCCGCCTCATGGTGAGGCGCTTGTGCGCGGGGCGCTTCATCATCCGGCTCTGGGCGGGCATCGAGATGCGACAGGATCGAATGGTGGACCGCTTCACGCCGGGCGCGGGCGGCGCGATGGCGGTGAAGTGCGTCCTCGCCCTTCGACGCAATAGACATGAGCGATGGCGCGACGGGACGCTGCGCCTCCGGCTGCCGCCGGCTCGCATAAGACAGCAGGGATCCCGCTGTTCCGTCCTTGTCTTTGCCGTCAGGATCAAACATTGAAACGAAAAATGCCTCGGATGTGGGCTGCCCGGCGAGCGGCCCAATCGTTAAGGCAGATTAAACGCCCATGGAAAACAAACTGTTAATTTTTGCGGTGCCGATACATCGTTTCGATGTGGCCGAAGCGGGGCGCACTCACAGGTTTCAACCCATTTTCAGTTCGCGCGACACAACGCCTTAATCTTTGTCAGCTAGACCTGTTTCGTGACAATTCCAACGCCTGCGGGCAAGATGATCGGCAGCAAACTGCCATTTTCGCCCGGTTCGCTCTTCGCCGGGAACGCCGGGATTCTGCGCAATTACCTTGCCGCTATCAGCGGTTCGGCCGGGCGTCTTATCTTTTCGCTCGCCTACTTCGTCGCGCTCGCCAACACGCTTTCGATCGCCGATTTCGGCCTGTTTGCGACCGCGTCGGCGGTTGGCGTGGTTCTGTCGCGCATCGTCGGCTTCGGCTTCATCACCACGCTCTATCGCATCGCGACCGTGCGCCCGGCGCTGATCGGCGCCTATGCCGGCGGCTTCATGATGATGACCGCCCTGTCGGCACCCATCGTCGCGGTCGCGGCAATGGCCGTCTATCTCGCCGTCTTCGGCGGAGCCATGTCCGCGCTCGCCTTTGCGCTCGTCATCGTTTCCGAATGCGCGCTGTGGCGCATCGTCGAGACGATCATCATCGTCAATAACGGCATGGGCAAATTCGCCCGAGCCTCGCTTCTCGTCATCATCGGCGTGTTGCTGAGGGCCGCCGCCGCGCTCGTGCTTTTCCTCGGGCCGTGGCACGATCTTGCAAGCTGGGCATGGCTCTATCTTGCCGCAAACGGGCTGTCGCTCGTCATCGCGATCCTCTTCTTTGCGCCGCGCGCAAGGCTTCGGTTTACGCCGCGCATCTATTGGCGGCGGCTGCCGGATTCGCTCTATGTCGCAGGCGCGGAGATCGTCTTCTACACGCAGACGGAACTCGACAAGCTTCTGGTATTGTGGCTCGGTAATCCGCATCTGGCCGGCGTCTACGCCATCATCATGCGCATCGTCGACCTGACGGCCATTCCGGTGCGCACCTTCACCATGATGCTGGTGCAGCAGATCATGCGGACGCCCGATCTCCTTGCAAGCGCGGTGCGGCGCATCGGCATCGAGGCCGCGATCATGACGGTCTCGACCGCGGGTCTTGGCGCCATGGCGCTGCTGCTGCATTTCTACCCGCGACTTCTGGGTGCCAATGTCGCCGAGGTGACGCCGATGCTCGGCCTTGCCCTGCTGGTGCCGGGCCTGCGCAATCTGATTGAATATCAGGCGGAATTGCTGTTCGCGCGTGGCCAGACCGGCGTGCGGGCCATCATCCTGGCCTCGCTCGGCCTGTTGAAGATGGCACTTCTGGCGGGGGCGATCGTGTGGATGACGTCGGAGGCGCAGCTTATCCAGCAGCTCAACCTGCTGTTTGTCGCGCTTTACCTGGTGTCTGCGGTGATGACCTATCTCGCCATGAGGCGGCCGGCGAAAATGCTGTAGGCCGCGTCAGGCCGCGAGCAGACGGCGCATCGCGCCGAGATCGGCACCGACGAAGGACTGCATGCCGATCGCAACCTGCCCGTCATCCATCTCGCGAACGAACCGGTGCATCTCGTCTTCGGTCGGTTTCGGTCCCATCCAATAGACCTTGCAGAGTTCGTCGGCAGCGTGGAAATGCCCCTCGCCGCCGGCCACCTCGTCGGCATAACGCCCATAGATCATGCATTCGGAGAACTGACGGCGCTGGCCTATGGCAGCGACCCAATGGCGACCGGTTTCGTCCTCGATGCGCCGGCACATGGCAAGCATGGCGTCGCGCCGCCAGCCGATGACGGTGGCGATATAATCGTGACGTGCGGGCGACGTGATGCCCAGAACCTGCCCCGCATTGGCCGCCCAGACCCGCTGGTTTTCGAGCGTTACGTTTTCGATCAGTTCATTGTCGCGGCGGAACAGGCGCAGATCCCCGCCGCGCCACATGGTGCCAACGTCAAACGGGCGCAGGAACGCGACATCGGAATCGCAGGCGACCAGTGCATCGTCATCGACATGGGCGGCAATCGCGATGCGGCGCAATTGCTGGACATGCCAGCCGCGCAATGGCGCGGTGCGGGGCGACAGCCAGATGCGCCGCCTGAAACCCGACAGCGGATCGGGAAAGGAGCGCAGCCATGACGGCAATAGATCGCGCTCGTCGATGACCGAGCGGCGCGGCCCTTCGAGTTGCCGGAAGAGCGCGACATCCTCGCCCGCTACCAGCAGGTAGTGATGCGAGAACCCATCCACGAAACGATCGACCGTCTCGCACAACAGGCGGCAGCGTTCGAGATCGCCGGCATAGCTCGCCGTCATCAGGGCTGTCGCGGGTGGGGCCACGGGGGCGGTCATCGGCGCACTCAGGGCCGGCTCTTCGTCCGCCCGCCGGCAAATCGCGACGCCAGAACGCGGGCGATGAACAGCGGATTTCCGATGATGTAGCGCCGCCACAGACGGCCAGGCTCGATCCACAGCCGGTAGACCCATTCGAGCCGCAGCCTGCGAACCCAGGCCGGAGCGCGCGGCACCTTGCCCGACAGGAAGTCGAGCAGCGCGCCGACAGCGATCGGCATGGTGCAGTGCTCGCCGGTGAGGTTTCGGTCGATCCAGAATTCCTGCCGCGGCACGCCCATCGCCACCAGAAGGATATCGGGACGCACCGCCTTCATCCGTTCGAGGATGCCCGCCTCCTCATGCGGCTTGAAAAAGCCGTCATGGATGACTTCATAACTGTGCTGCGGGGCGAGAGCCGACAATTGCTCGGCCGCGCCGCCTGCATTTTCCCTCGTCGCACCCAGCAGACCGACCTTGAGCGGCGTCTTGATCGAGGCGATGAGCGCCGGGACAAAATCGGTACCGTTGAGGTTTGCGGGAAACGGCGTGCCGTAGGTCCATTTCGCGGCGATATCGACCCCGATGCCATCGGGCAGGATCAGGAAATGCTCAAGCGCTTTCCTGAAGCCCTCGTCCGAGCAGGCCACGTTTGCGTTGTGCGCATTGAGAAAGCTGACCGGGGTGTAGCGCCTCTCCAAAATGCTGAGTGACAGGATTTCAGTCGCCTGCGCCCAGCCGACGGACAGGACCGTGACGCCCAGGATGTCCATGGTCGGACGCATCGTTTCGAATGGCATAGGGGGACGCGCATTCATGCCGCAACCTCCTGACGCGACTGGCTGAGCTGCGCCAGACCGGCGGCGATGCGGCGGTCGAGTAGCGCGCGCTGCGCGTCGTGGAATATGCGGCCGTCGACATCTGCCATCGGGTTGCGCACGGCCTCGACCAGCGCGGTTGCAAAAGCGCGCGGATCGTCCACGATGATGCAGTTGTCAGGCTGGTTCGCAATGCCACGCAGCGAACTCGATGTGGCGACGGACGGCAGGCCAAGCTCGAAGGTTTCGATGGTCTTCAGCTGAACGCCCGTCCCGGCCCGGCTGATAAGCGGAATGACGCGCGCCTGACGCACGAATTCCTCAGCGCTTTCAACGAAGCCGCAAAACTCGACGCCGGGATGGCTGGCGGTGACGCCGGAAGGCATCTTTCCTGCAATCTGGATGGTGAAATCGTCCGGCAGATGCGGCGTCACTTCGTCGAGGAACCAGTCGAGGCCGATCCGGTTCGGCTGCCAGGTCCAGCTGCCGATCAGCCCGGCGTCAAACGCGGGCTTACGGGGGCCGAGCGCCTGCGGCGTCTCTACCGCAACCGTCATCGGCAGGCAGGCGGATCGCGACGGATCGTCGATGCCGAGCAGTTCGCGATCTTCCTCGGCAAGCGTCCAGACATAATCGGCGCGCGCGCACAGCCGCGCCTCGACCAGCTTGAGGAGCTTTGCCTCGCGCCAGTATAGCGTTCGCGCCACGATGCCCGATGCAGCGGCCGCATTTTCCTGTGCCGAGCGGTATTCGACATTATGGGCGACGAAGATCGACGGCTTGTCGGCCAGAGCCTCCTCGAAAGCCGCGGCAAACTGCACCGCGTTCAGGATATAGGCGTCGAACGGCTCGATGCGCGCCAGCGCAGCCTTCACTTTTGCCGGAGAGGTGGCGCGCAGCTTGATCGAGGCGAAGGTCATGCCGGCCTGCATGGCCTTGAGAAGCCAGGCGGCGCGCTGGCGGCCGGACGCCGTCTCGGTGCGCACGTCAACCTCGCCCAACACTATGGTGTTGTCGGGATCGGACGGCGTCGCCCCCGGCCAGATATAGCCGATGACGGTGACGCGTGCGCCGGCGCGCCGCAATGCGGCAATGATGGCCGCGTTGGCGATTTCATAGCCCGTCGCGGGTTTGCCCGCCGGCACCAGAGATGTTGCGAAGACCAGATGCATCATGTCGTCCTGGCCGCGTCTTAGCAGCGCGCCATGAAGCAGCCGTTAAATGCGGCCGCCGCCGCCCGCTTCAGACAGGCGGCAGAGGCAAATTCCCGCGGTAAGCGCAAAGGTAATTAACGCAAGCTTAACGGCGGGTCGGCGATAAGCATGCAACCGAAGCGCGCCGAACCATCGATGAACCCTCGTCCCAGTGATCCGACCGTATCGGTCGTCGCCAGATCGCCCGGCCTAGACGCCGAGGGGATCGAGGCCGTCGTGACGCTGCCGACCTTCAAGCGGCCGCAGCAGGTTCTGGCGACGCTGGCGTCCCTCAAGGCCCAGCGGACGAGCCGCCGCTTCGCCGTCATCGTCATGGAAAACGAGGCCGAGAAGCGCGAGGGCGCGGCCGCCGCCTCGCCGCTTTTCGACGCAGGCGAGATGACGGGTCTCGTCATCATCGCGCACGAGCGTGGCAATTGCTGCGCCTATAATGCCGGCTGGTCGACGGCGCTGATGACGTTCCCATCGTTCAGCCATCTGCTTGTCATCGACGATGACGAGATTGCCGATCCGGACTGGCTGGAGACCATGTGCGCGACGGCCGAACGCCTGCCGGCAGATATTGTCGGCGGACCGCAGGTTCCCGTCTTCGAGGCGAAGGGCGCGGAGCGTTTCGCCTCCCATCCGGTGTTCTCCCCACCCTACAGGACAACCGGCATCGTTCCGGCGCTCTATTCGTCGGGCAATCTTCTCATCACCCGCAAGGTGCTCGAAGCCATGCCGCAACCGTTTCTGGACCTGCGCTTCAATTTCATGGGCGGCGGCGACAGCGATTTTTTGAGCCGGTCAGCCGCACGCGGTTTCCGCCTCGGCTGGTGCGCGGAAGGCATCATCCGCGAAGACGTGCCTGCACGGCGCATCGAGGCTGACTGGATACGCTCGCGCTCGCTGCGCAACGGCGTCATCTCGACGCTTGTCGAAAACAGGAAGCGTGCAGGCGATCCGCTTGGCCGCCTGAAGGTCATCGCACGCTCCGTCGCGCTGCTCGCCGCCTCGCCGCTTCGCGCCACGATCCGGCTTGCGCAGACCGGCTGGCCATCGGCCGCCGCCTATCCGATCTGGGTCGCGCTCGGGCGCGTGGGCGCTGAATTCGGCTACGCCAATGAACAATACCGCCAGCCTGAGAAGAACTGACCGGTCCCTCGCGGACTGGTTCACCGAGCGGCGCGTTGCGACGATCCTCGCAACGATCGTGCTGGCCGTCATGGTCATTTCGCTGCGCCCGTTTGCCGCCGCAGGCGTCGGCGCAACGGAGGGCGGTGGCGACATCGTCAATCAGCTCGGCTTCAGCAGCCTCGGCGCTCTGGCCGTCGCCTCGCTGCTGACATTCGTCGACCGCCGCGTGGTCGCCACCGCGTTCAGCCCGTGGTGGCTCATACTTTTGGGCTTCTTCGTCTTCTCCATCATCCATGCGATCGACCCGATGGGTGCAGCGCGCACCGCGATCTTCACCTTCATCGGCATCATTTCCGTCGTTGCCTTCCTGACGCTGCCGCGCGATGCCGATTCCTTCTCCATGGCGCTCGCGGTCGTCGGCTTCGCTACCGTCGGCCTGTCCTATTTCGGTGTCGTGTTCCTGCCGCACCTGGCCATCCATTCGGCCGACGCCATCGAGGCGCAGCATGCAGGTTTCTGGCGCGGCCTGTTCTCGCACAAGAACATCGCCGGTCCGGTCATGGCGTGCTTGTCCTTTGCCGGGCTCTATCTGTGGCGGCGCGGCTGGAGCAAAGCGGGCATACTGCTGTTTTGCGCGGCCATCATCTTCATGGCCAATACAGGCTCCAAGACGACGCTCGGCCTCGTTCCGCTGACGATCTGCATGGTGATGGGACCGAGCATGATCGGCATGAGGCCGATGGTGCCGGTGCTGTTCGTCCTGACCTTCATCGGCTTTGCGTTGGGAACGCTCGGCATCGTCTTCATCGACCCGCTGAAACATCTGGCCGCCGAATATTTTCCCGGCCTCTCCTATACCGGCCGCACGACTCTGTGGGCCTTTGCCGGAGACCTGCTTGCCAAACACCCCTGGGCGGGCTGGGGCTATGAGAGCTTGTGGGGCGTCATCGTGCCGACCATGGAGCGACCGTTCGACCTCGAATGGGACGTGCGCGGCATCGTCCATAGCCATAACGGCTTCCTCGAAGTCGCGCTCATTATGGGTATACCCGGTTTGATCGCCGCGCTGATGGCTTTCGTCGTCGTACCCATGGCCGATTTCCTGCGTGCCTCGAAACGCCGCGAAAACATCTTCATGGCGGACCTGTTCATGATGTTCCTGCTGTTCACATCTTTGAACTCGTTTCTGGAAGCCTTCTTCTTCCGCCGCATAGACCCGGTCTGGGTGTTCTTCCTGATCGGCGTCTTCGGCCTGCGCTTCGTCGCGCGCTTTCCCGTTAAGTCTCATCCTGACCCGCGCCGCTAATCAGACATTGCATCGGCGCGCGTGACGCGGCATCAGTCGTCTCAGGTGTTTGAGGAAAAGACGATGGCTGCACTGGTCGTTCTTGTTGGCTGCGGCAATATGGGGTTCGCCATGCTGTCGGGCTGGATTTCGAGCGGCAAGCTCGAGCCGCACGAGGTTCACATCGTCGAGCCGAACGATGTCTTGCGCGAACGCGCGGCGACACTTGGTGCTCATGTCTCGGCGACAGCCTCAGAGCTTGCAGCCGATGTCCAGCCGACGCTCGTCATCTTTGCCGTGAAGCCGCAGGTGATGCGCGATGTCGTGCCGCAATATGCGCGCTTTGCGAAAGGGCAAACGACATTCCTGTCGATTGCGGCGGGCACCGGCATCAAGCTGTTCGAGGACATTCTGGGCGCGAACGCCGCCGTCATTCGTTGCATGCCCAACACGCCGTCGGCCATCGGCAAGGGCATGATGGTGACGTTTGCCAATAAAAATGTCTCGAAAGGCGCTGCGGAATTCGTCGCCGATCTGTTGTCGGCGTCAGGTGAAGTCGCCTCCATCGACAGCGAGGGCCTGATGGACGCGGTGACTGCCGTCTCGGGTTCAGGCCCGGCCTATATCTTCCATTTCATCGAATGCCTGACGGCTGCGGGCGAACATGTCGGGCTGCCGCACGACACGGCAAAACTGCTTGCC
Organism: Mesorhizobium sp.; assembly: GCA_049647505.1. Lineage (GTDB taxonomy): Bacteria > Pseudomonadota > Alphaproteobacteria > Rhizobiales > Rhizobiaceae > Mesorhizobium_A. The sequence goes on along the minus strand of JBARXU010000025.1, from coordinate 18,789 downwards.
ATGCAGACGGTTTATGGCGCTGCCAGCCTTGCGGCGGAAAGCGACGAGACGCCGACGCGCCTGCGCGAGCAGGTGACGAGCCCGAACGGCACGACGGCAGCCGCACTCGGTGTGCTGATGGGTGGCGACCGGCTGAAAGAGCTGGTGACGGAAGCCGTCGAGGCCGCGCGCGACCGCGGCATCGAACTCGGTAAATAGTCCCGCTCAGATGTGAAGCGCGTGGCCGAGGGCTTTCAGCGCCGCCTCGGCGAAACCTTCGCTCTGCGTAGGATGGGCGTGGATCGTGCCGGCAATGTCCTCAAGTCGCGCGCCCATTTCAATCGCCAGCGAAAACGCCGCCGAGAGTTCCGAGACACCCGCGCCCACTGCCTGAATTCCAAGCACGACATGATTGTCGGCCCGCGCCACGACGCGCACGAAACCGTCTTCTGCCTGCAGCGTCATGGCGCGGCCATTGGCGGCGAAGGGGAACTGCCCGATCTTGACCTCACGCCCGGCCTTCTTCGCCTCGTCAGGCAACAGGCCGGCGGAGACGATCTCAGGATCGGTGAAGCAGACGGCGGGAACGCACCTTTTGTCCCAGCTGCGCTTTTCGCCTGAAACGATCTCGGCCACCATCTCGCCCTGCGCCATGGCGCGATGAGCCAGCATTGGTTCGCCGGTCACGTCGCCGATGGCGTAGACGCCGCGCATCGAGGTGCGACACTGGTCGTCGATCTTGATGAAGCGACCGTCGCGGTCGAGGTCGATTTCCTCAAGGCCCCAGCCTTCGGTGACAGGCTTGCGGCCAACCGTGACCAATATCTGGTCGGCGCGCAGCTTCTTCTTGCCGTCGCCGTGGTCGATCAAAAGCTCGCCCGACTTCTTGTCGAGGCCGGTCACCTTTGCACCGGTCATCACCTCGACGCCGAGCTGGGACAGTCGCTTGACCACCGGCTTGACGAGATCGTTGTCATAGAGCGGCAGGATTCTGTCGGCGGCTTCGACCACAGTCACCTTGGAACCCAACTTGGCGAAGGCGGTGCCGAGTTCGAGGCCGATATAGCCGCCGCCGACGACTGCGAGTTCAGACGGAACGGATTTCAGCGCCAGCGCCTCGGTCGAGGAAATGACCGTGCCGCCAAACGGCAGTGACGGCAGTTCGACGGGCGCGGAGCCCGTTGCGACGACGATCGCCTCGGCGCGGATCACCTGCTCGCCGGTTTCGGTCTCGACCACCACCGTCTTGCCGTCGCGAAAGCGTGCATTGCCCTGGATCGACTTGACGCCGGCCTTTTTCATCAAGCCTGCAACGCCGGTGTTGAGGCGGCCGACGATGCGGTCCTTCCAGGCGATCGTCTTCTTGAAGTCGATGGCGGGCGAGGAGACCGAGATGCCGAGCGGGTCCGAGCCTTCGGCAAAGTGCTTCGCCTTCAGGAACTCGTCCGCCGCATGGATGACGGCCTTTGACGGAATGCAGCCGACATTGAGGCAGGTGCCGCCCGGCTTGCCCTTTTCGACGATCACCGTGTCGATGCCGAGCTGTCCGGCGCGGATGGCGCAGACATAGCCGCCCGGACCAGCGCCGATGACCAGCAGCTTGCAGGAGATGTCTTTCATCAGATCAGCTCTCCACGAAAATAAGCGCGGGCGTTTCGAGCAGCGCCTTCAGCCGCTGGACGAAGACCGCCGCGTCCCAACCATCGACCACGCGGTGGTCGAAGGAGGATGACAGGTTCATCATCTTGCGGGGGATGAATTGCGTGCCGTCCCACATCGGGCGGATCGCCATCTTGTTGACGCCGACAATCGCCACTTCCGGGTGATTGATGACCGGCGTGGTGACGATGCCGCCCATCGCGCCGAGCGAGGTGATGGTGATGGTCGAGCCTGTGAGCTCCTCGCGCGACGCCGTGCCGTCGCGTGCCGCGTCCGCCAGCCTTGCTGCTTCTGCCGCGCAGTCGAACAGGTCACGTGCCTCGGCGTGATGGACGACCGCAACCAGAAGGCCGGCCGCCGTCTGAGCCGCCATGCCTATGTTGACGGCCTGATGGCGATGAATGATGCCGGCCTCATCGTCGAATGTCGCGTTGATCTGCGGCTGCTCGCCAACCGCCTTGACGATTGCGCGCATGAGAAACGGCATCAGGGTCAGCTTGGGGCGATCTGCCCGCTTTTCGCCGTTGAGCCTGGCGCGCAGTTCCTCAAGCGCAGTCACGTCGACTTCCTCGACATAGGTGATGTGGGGAATGCGCGATTTCGCCAGCGACATCTTATCGGCGATGCGGCGGCGCAGGCCGACGACCTTCACCTCCTCGACACCATCCTTGCGCTGCAAGCCCTGCCGGGCGGCAGGTTGCGGCCCGCGCGCGGCAAAGGCGTCGATGTCCTCATGGGTGATGCGTCCGGCCGGGCCGGTGCCCGGCACCTGGCGCAGATCGATGCCCGCTTCCTTTGCCTTGAGGCGCACCGAGGGTGCTGCCAGCGGCTTTTCGCCAGCCGGGCGCGGCGCGCCGGAGGACGTGGGACGACTGTCTCCTGGTTGCGAAGGAGCGGCGACAGGCGCGCTCACAACGGACTTCGGCGGTTCAGGCGCCTTGTGGGTTTCAGTCTCCGCCTTCGCCTGCTTCACCTCGGCTGGGGCCGGTTGGGGCTTCGGTTCCGCAGCAGGCTTATCAGCCCCCTCGCCTGCCACCTCGATCTTCACGATGATCGAGCCGACCGGCAGCGTTTCGCCGATCTCGCCGCCGAGCCAGATCACCTTGCCCTCGACGGGCGATGGGATTTCGACTGTCGCCTTGTCGGTCATGACGGCGGCCAGAACCGCGTCTTCGCGCACCAGATCGCCGACCTTCACGTGCCATTCGACCAGTTCGGCCTCGGCCACGCCTTCGCCGACATCGGGAAGCTTGATTGTGTGCTCAGCCACGGCTCAACCCTCCATCGCTGCGAGCAGCGCCTCGCCGACACGCTTCGGCCCGGGGAAATAGTCCCACTCCTGCGCGTGCGGGTAAGGCGTATCCCAGCCGGTGACGCGCGCCACCGGCGCTTCGAGATGGTAGAAGCAATGCTCCTGCATGAGTGCGGCAAGCTCCGCGCCGAAGCCGGAAGTCAGCGTCGCCTCATGGACGACGACGCAGCGGCCCGTCTTTTTTACTGACGCGACGATCGTATCGAGGTCGAGCGGCAGCAGCGTGCGCAGGTCGATCACCTCGGCGTCCACACCGGTTTCCTCGGCTGCTGCCTGCGCGACATAGACCATCGTGCCATAGGCGAGCACGGTGACATCGGAGCCGGGGCGCCGGATTACAGCCTTGCCGAGCGGGACGGTGTAGTGGCCCTCCTCGACCTCACCGAATTCATGCTTGGACCATGCCGTGACGGGGCGGTCGTGATGTCCGTCGAAGGGGCCGTTATAGAGCCGCTTCGGCTCCAGGAAGATAACCGGATCGGGGTCTTCGATCGCCGAGATCAGCAGGCCCTTGGCGTCGCGCGGATTGGACGGCACGACGACTTTCAGGCCGGAGACATGAGTGAACACGGCCTCGGGCGACTGGCTGTGCGTCTGGCCGCCGAAGATGCCACCGCCGGTCGGCATGCGGATGACGATCGGGCAGGTGAACTGACCCGCCGAACGATAACGCAGGCGCGCGGCTTCCGAGACGATCTGGTCATAGGCGGGATAGACATAATCGGCGAACTGCACCTCGACGCAGGGACGCAGGCCGTAGGACGCCATGCCGATGGCCGCGCCGACAATGCCAAGCTCGGAGATCGGCGCGTCGAAGCAGCGCGACTTGCCGTATTTCTGCTGGAGGCCGGCCGTGGCGCGGAAGACGCCGCCGAAATAGCCGACATCTTCGCCGAACACGACCACGCGCTCGTCGCGGCCCATGGATACGTCCATGGCCGAGCGGATCGCCTCGATCATCGTCATGCGGGCCATGATGTGAGCCTTTCGTGACCCGATGGGAACAATTCTGTTTCTCCGATGGCGAGGTGATCCGCCAGGAAGACGGCGACGGACGGGCTGGTGGCCCGGCCAAGTCCGACTGACGACGCGGTCGCCCGCCAGCGGGAAACCCTGCGGGCCGGGTGAATTCGGGCCAGATCCATCGGGCTCTGGACTAGTCCGGGCCACCAGCCCGCCCTTCGCGAGACCCCTCGGCCTTGTCTCGAATTTCCTCCGGCAGAATGATCCCATCTGGTCATGAAAGGCTCATACTCCCGCCTTCTGACGCTGCCTGCGAAGATGCGGCGGCATCTCCTCATAGACGCCCTCGAACATGTCGCGCACCGACGGCTTGCCGCCCGAATGCAAGGTGCCGTTCTTTTCGGCCTCCTTCTGGGCGGTAATCACCGTGTCCATGATTTCCGCCTCCATCTGCTTCTGGCGGTCGTCAGACCACAGGCCGCGCTTGATAAGGTGGTTCTTGAGGCGGATGACAGGATCGCCCAGCGGCCAGGCGTCGGACTCGGTCTTGGGGCGATAGGCGGACGGATCGTCGGAGGTCGAATGCGCGCCGACGCGGTAGGTCACATATTCGACCAGCGTCGGCCCAAGCCCGCGTCGGGCGCGCTCGACCGCCCATTTGGCAACCGCATGGACGGCGAGATAGTCATTGCCGTCGACACGCAGGGCCGGAATGCCGAAGCCGAGCCCGCGTGCAGCAAAGGTGCCGGCCCCGCCGCGCGCAATGCCCTGGAAGGTCGAAATGGCCCACTGGTTGTTGACGATATTGAGTACGACGGGCGCGCGATAGGTCGAGGCGAAGACGAGTGCTGCGTGGAAATCGCTTTCCGCCGTCGAGCCGTCGCCGATCCAGCCGGCGGCAATCTTCGTGTCCTTGCTGATCGCAGACGCCATCGCCCAGCCGACCGCCTGCACGAATTGCGTGCCGAGATTGCCCGAGATCGAGAAGAAGCCGTGGTCCTTTGCCGAGTACATGATCGGCAGCTGGCGACCCTTCAGCGGGTCGGCCTCGTTGGAATAGATCTGGTTCATCATCTCGACCATCGGATAGCCGCCCGCGATCAGCAGACCGGCTTGCCGGTAGGTCGGGAAGTTCATGTCGCCATCTTCCATGGCCTGGCGAAAGGCGCAGGACACCGCCTCCTCGCCCATATGCTGCATGTAGAAGGAGGTCTTGCCCTGCCGCTGCGCCATCTGCATGCGCGCATCGAAAGCGCGCAACGTCATCATGTAGCGCAGGCCGTCCTTCAGTTCGTCATCCGTTAGCGTGCCGGCCCATGGACCGACCGCATCGCCGTCGCGGTTGAGCACCCGGATGATCGAGAAGGCGAGGTCACGGATCTCCTTCGGGTCGACATCGACCGCCGGGCGCGGCACGGAGCCAGCCTTGGGAATGACGACCTTGGAGAAGTCAGGCGTGTCGCCGGGGCGCACTTCCGGTTCTGGCACATGCAGTGAAAGCGGAGCGAAATCGGGCAAGCCATCCTCCCGGCAGCCTAGAGTTGCGCGCTATTGTGGAGCCGTTGTCCCCTCGCAACAAGCCGGGTGCCGTGTCCTATTTCGGACGGCGCGCGCAATAAAATTACGCACAAAGACGCGCCGCCCATCTCGACTTAAAGATATAAGCATTTCCTTATATGATATTGACAAGTGGTCGCACTTGTCAGAGATTGCGGACGTCATGGTTCCCCGGTCGTTGCGCGCAATGTCCGGGGCTAAGAGGGAAGCCGGTGCCCCGCATGAGGGAAAGCCGGCGCTGCCCCCGCAACTGTAAGCGGCGAGCTTGTGTCCAACGTGTCACTGGGGCGATCCCTGGGAAGACGGACAGAAGCGACGACCCGTGAGCCAGGAGACCTGCCGTGGCGAGATAACGTCCACGGGCGGGGTGTCCCGGTGCGCAGTAGCAGAGGCCATTTGGCGGCCTGCGCTATATGTTCGCTGCGACCCAAGCCCCCAACTCATCGGGGTGAGGTCATGTCACAGACTACAGCGTCAACCGCCGCTTATGGCGTTCAAACATCCGCTCCGCGCCAGCCGGCGGCTTCGACGGGTTTGACCTTCGCGCTGAACAGCGTGCGTTTCGATGAGAACTATCGCCCATCGGACAACACCCGCCTGACGACAAATTTCGCCAATCTGGCCAGAGGTGCAAACAGGCAGGAGAACCTGCGCAATGCCCTGACGATGATCGACAACCGGTTCAACGCTCTGGCGCATTGGGACAACCCCGGAGGTGATCGCTATTCTGTCGAACTGGAGATCGTTTCGGTCGAAATGAGCATTGAGGGAACGGGCAGCGGCACCGCCTTTCCGATCATCGAAATGCTGAGCACGGTGATCATCGACCGCAAGAGCGGCAAGCGTGTCCCGGGCGTCACCGGCAACAACTTCTCATCCTATGTGCGCGACTATGATTTCAATGTGCTGCTACCGGGTCACAACAAGGCGCAGGCCACATTCAGCACTCCAGAGAGGTTCGGCGAATTGCACGGCAAGCTGTTCAGGGCGTTCGTCAATTCGAGCACATACAAGGAGCGGTTCGGCAAGCCCCCGATCATCTGCATCAGCGCCTCAAGCAGCAAGACATATCGCAGGACCGGCAACCGGCACCCGGTTCTCGGGGTCGAATACGAGCAGAGCGAGCACTCTGCCACCGATGCATATTTCCAGAAGATGGGGTTGCAGGTGCGCTTCTTCATGCCGCCCGACAGTGTGGCACCCCTCGCCTTCTACTTCTTCGGAGACCTAGCCGGCGACTACACGCCTCTCGAACTCGTCAGCATCATCAGCACGATGGAAACCTTCCAGAAGATCTACCGCCCCGAAATCTACAACGCCAATTCGCCGGCTGGTGTCTGCTATCAACCGGACCTGGCCCATCAGGACTATTCGCTGACGCGCATCGTTTACGACCGCGAGGAGCGCAGCCGGCTGGGTGTCGAGCAGGGACGATTTGCCGAGGAACACTTCATCAAGCCGAACAAAGCCTTCCTTGAACGGTGGTCAGCCAGCTACGCTCCTTGAACAAATAGCGATAAGGTCTCGTCTCATGAAAAAACTCCTGCCCACCTCAACCGCCGGCAGCCTGCCCAAGCCCTCCTGGCTGGCAAAGCCCGAGACCCTCTGGTCGCCCTGGAACCTGGAGGACGAGCAATTGATCGAGGGCAAGCAGGACGCGCTGCGGCTGTCGCTGGACGATCAGCGGCAGGCTGGTATCGACATCGTCAGCGACGGCGAGCAGACGCGCCAGCATTTCGTGACGACGTTCATCGAAAATCTCAACGGCGTCGACTTCCAGAAACGCGAGACCGTGAGGATTCGCGATCGCTACGACGCAAGCGTGCCGACAGTCGTCGGCACCGTCTCGCGCCAGAAGCCCGTGTTTGTCGAGGACGCAAAATATCTGCGCAAGCAGACTGACAAGCCGATCAAATGGGCGCTGCCGGGCCCGATGACGATGATCGATACGCTCTTCGACAGCCATTACAGGAGCCGCGAGAAACTGGCCTGGGAATTCGCAAAAGCGCTCAATGAGGAAGCGAAGGAGTTGGAGGCGGCGGGCGTCGATATCATCCAGTTCGACGAGCCGGCGTTCAATGTCTTCTTCGACGAGGTGAACGACTGGGGCGTCGCCACGCTTGAGAAAGCGGCGGAAGGCCTCAAGTGTGAAACCGCCGTCCATATCTGCTACGGCTATGGCATCAAGGCCAATACCGACTGGAAGAAGACGCTCGGGTCCGAGTGGAGACAATACGAACGGACGCTTCCAAAGCTGCAAAAATCCAGCCTCGGCATGATCTCGCTCGAATGCCACAACTCTCACGTCCCGATGGACCTGATCGAACTCGTTCGAGGCAAGAAGGTGATGGTGGGCGCAATCGACGTGGCAAGCGATAAAATCGAGACGCCGGAAGAAGTCGCTGCCACCTTGCGAAAGGCGCTTAAATTCGTCGATGCGGACAAGCTATGCCCATGCACGAATTGCGGCATGGCGCCCCTGTCGCGCCGGGTCGCAAACGGAAAGCTGCGTGCGTTGAGCGCAGGCGCGGAAATCGTGCGCAAGGAACTCTCTATGTGACAAGACATTGCGCACGGGCGGGCGGCATTGCCGCCTGCCTGCCGAAGCCGATGCGCGACGGCATCCTCCCGCACGGAAGACCATAGAACCACTCATGCTGTCAGGCAGGGAAGTGGTGCCCAATCTCGGAATGGGCGCAAAGCGTCAAAAACCCAGCAAAATCAATGGCTCGATCGCCTGAGTGTAGGTGGATTGTGCAGCACTATTGTGCAACTGTGTCGATATGGTCAGCCCGATGACGGCGCACGTTTATAATCGACGACGCTTTACCCGAACCGATCGACAATCTGGGCACTTCCGCCGACGTCAACTTTGCGCCCGCATCGCGGCCGGCACAGCCCAAAGCGGCCCCCTGAATCAGCCCCTAGTTGGAAGCAATGACAGTAGTCGCAGACGTGAATGCGGCGTCGACGCCGTGACCTCAGAATCCTCCAGGCAAAACCTGACACTGAATGCTTGAGCACCATTCAGCGTTTCGATATCGGCTGAATTCACTGGCTTGATTTGACAGCCTGGGCAACTGACACCCTTAGCCCCATGTCAAATAGACTTCTCAGAAGATCGAGGCTCTGAGGTAACAGGATGCGGCTTCCTCATGGATTTTCATGTGGCCGAGGTGGAAAGTGGAGTGCGAAAACATCCGACGAAGCGGCAGGATCATGAAGCGGATATAGTTCGCCAACTAGTGGATCGTGGCCTGGTATCAGGTGCTCGAGATCCCCCGCAATCGCCATAAGCTCCCGCCAGCCCTCCATCATTTCACCGACGTCATGGACGATCGGAAATGGCAAGCCATCCGTCAGGTTACGATAGAGGTGAAACGCATCGCTGGCGAGAACGACAGGCCCCCGAATCGTGTCGACGATTACTGATTGAAGTCCGAGTGTGTGGCCACCAACCATGTGCAGCCGTACTCCCTCGAAAACTGACGATGCACCGCTGTGGAAGACAACCCGATCATCATAAAGCCGCCGGACTAACGCCACGACATCCTCTACCGAATATGATTGGCGGAGGAATTTGTGACGCATGTGCCGGCCAGTTGCATAGGCCATTTCGGCATCTTGCAAGTGGAATCGCGCATTGGGAAAATCCTCGATGCAACCGGCATGGTCGTAGTGCATGTGCGTGATGATCACATCCCGGATGGCCGCAGGGTCGACACCTATCCGAGCTAACAGCCTTGCAGGCCGCTCGATCAGATGGCGACCTCGCCGTGCCGCCTGCTCTTCACCGAAACCGACGTCGACCAAGATGTCACCGAATGGCCCGCGGATCAGCCATACATAATAGTGAAGCGGCATCGACAGTTGATGTAGATCATCAGACCCGCCGACAAAATTTGCTGAACCGGGCCTGTCATGTGTCGCATAGCGAAGTGCATAGATCTGATGGTGAGCCATGGATCAAAGGAAGGCGAAAGTCGCGCCACCGTCAACGTGAATGACATCACCGTTGATGAAGGCGGCGTCATCGCTGGCAAGGAATACGGCTGCTTTGGCGACATCGTCGGGGATGCCGAGCCGTCCCAGCGGTGTCTTGCGAAGCCGCATTTCATACCCTTTCTGGTCCACGACCGATCCGGCACCTTCTGTATGAATCGGACCGGGTGCGATCGCAACCGCGCGGATTCCACGCGGCCCGAGTTCGACGGCGGCTGAGCGCGTCATCGCTGCCACCGCGCCCTTGATGCCACAATAGATCAGCGCATTGCCAATGCCGACCTCGGCAGCCGGCGAGGCAATATTGATGACGACCCCGCCACTCCCAAGATGGCGGACCGCTCCCTGCATGCACCAGACAGCCGCCTTGAAGCCGACGCCCAGCATCCGCTCAACAGTCTCTTCCGCGATCTGTGGCAACGGCTCATAGCGGATCCACATGGCATTGTTGACGAGTACATCGATACGGCCGAACCTCGCATGGACGCGGTCGATGGCCGCCTGCGCCACTGCGCGATCGGCCAGGTCGCCAATTTCGACATGCGCCTCTACGCCATATTCGCGCACTCTGGCAGCTGTGTCCTCGGCTGTGACCGGGTCAATGTCGAAGATCGCGACGTGCGCCCCTTCAGCCGCGAATGACAGGCCCATGGCTTGACCAAGACCGCGGCCACCACCCGTAATGACAGCGACCTTCCCGGACAGCCGGCTCATGATGCCTCTCCCGCCACGCGCGATCCACGTGCACCGCCAAACATTGCCCAACTGCTCGCCACGAGAAATCCGGCATCGACTGGCAAAATCGTGCCTGTCGTTGCGGACGAACGATCAGACACTAGGAAGGCGACAGCCTTGGCTGTTTCCTCCGGCTCAACAAGGCGCCCCAACGCTGTACTGGCCGCAATGGCGTCGACGTTTCGCGTTCCCTCTGCAACCGCATCACGCAACGCCGGCGTCATGGTGAGGCCCGGCGAGATGCAGTTGACGCGGATACCCGACGGACCCCACTCCGCTGCAAGGTTCTGGGTCATGAGTGCGACGCCGGCCTTCGCCGGACCATAAGAGTGCAAGGGCATTGATCGGTGCGCGGCCATCGACCCGAAATTGACAATTGCACCCCGCCTGCGCGGCAGCATCACGCGGCCGAGCGCCGCGCATGTCAGATAAGCGCCCCGCAGATCGATAGCGATGATCCGGTCCCACTCCTCTTGGGGAAATGCTTCGGGGCGATAGGGTGTCGGCTGGACGATGGCTGCCGTGATCACTCCAGCCTCGATCGGACCAACCTCGACCTCAACTGATGACACCAAGCTATCAACGGACGCTGCGTCGCTTATGTCGACCTGGTAACCCTTGGCGTCAAGCTCCGCCGCAACAGAACGAGACCGGTTGCCATTCACGTCGGCGACTGCAATGCGCCAGCCGCGCGTAGCCAGCAATCTGCTGCACGCCTCTCCGATGCCACCAGCTCCGCCGACGACCAGCGCGACACGTCCGCGCCCTTCCGTTGCAAGGTTCGTCATCATTGATCTCCCGCTGCAATCGTCGTTGGGCGCAGGCCGCCGAACATCTGCCATGACGCCGTTTGCAGGCTCCCTGCATCCACGGAAACATTGCTGCCGGTAATCGCTGAAGACTCGTCGCTTGCTAGGAAATAGACGGCCTCAGCGACTTCTCCTGGCTCGACGAAGCGGCCGAGCGAAGTGTGGCGCTCCACATCCGGCACGAACCGTTCGCGCCGGGCGATCGAGTCGAGCAGCGCTGGCGTAGCCGTTAAACTTGGTGTCACCGCATTGAACCGCACACCAGACCGTCCATATTCGGCCGCGAGACATTCGGTCATGTTGATGAGCGCCGCTTTGGCTGGCGCATAAGCATGAAGCGGAGCCGATCGGACGCCTGCGGTCGAGGCGAGATTGACGACTGACCCCTTGCCCCGTTTCGCCATCGGCGTGGCGAGAGCAACCGACAGGAAGTAGGGCCCGCGAACGCACACATCGAATGTGCGATTCCAATCGTCCGACGTCAGGTCTTCTGCCGGTTTGGCGCTGTGAAACCAGGCTGCGGAGTTTACGAGTGCATCCACCACGCCATGTCGCGACGTGATTTCAGCGGCAAAAGCCGTGATGTCTTCCAGCGATGCCAGATCCAGCCGGGACGCTTCACCACCGGTCAGCTGCGCGGTCTCCTCGGCCGCGGCGAGATCGATGTCAGCAACAATCACTGCCCAGCCATCTGCCGCGAACCGCATTGCGCAGGCACGGCCTATGCCGCCACCGCCGCCAGTGATGATCGCAATCTGGCGATTTTCCAATGAAGTTACAGACATGCGTAGGTCGCCTCAATGATCCGCCGGGCCCTTGGGCCATTGTCCAGGCGGTTGTGCATACGGCTGGGAAGGTAGGAAATGGCGACGTTGTTAAGGCGTTCGCCCATGCCGATTGAGCCACCCACTCCGTGATGACCGAATGCGTCGGCATGCGGCCCCATCCACACAATGGGTGGGGAATTCAGCAGTACGCCGAGCGCCTGATGATAGCTCCGCTGCATCACAACCTCGACCATGTTATGCTGTTCGGTAAGCATCGTATCAACAGCCGCCTGAGACAGGATGCGGACGCCATCCAGTTCGCCCCCGTTGGCGAGACAGGCAAAGAAACGCGCCACGGCGCGCGCGCTGCCATGGCCATTGCCGGATGGGAAGGCGCACATCCGCCAGTCACGGCCATTGAAGTCCGTATCCTTTGGGACCTGCTCCCAAGACCGTGCGAGTATCGAGGTGGGATCAAGGGCGTCGCGGTCAAGAATGGTGCCCTTGCGCTCGACCAGATAGTCTGCGCAACGGACGAGGTCGCCTTCCGGAACACCGATGAAGAAGTCGAGACCAAGCGGCGCTGCGATCTCGTCGGCAAAAAATCTACCGATGGAGCGTCCATCCACACGCCTGACGAGTTCGCCCAGCAGGTGCCCCTGGCTCAGCACATGGTAGCCGGCCTGCTTGCCAGGTTCCCACACTGGCCGCGCAGCGGCCAGTGCAGCAACCATGCCATCCCAGTCGAACACAGTCAGACCAGCTGGCGCGTTTTCGATGTACGGCAACCCTGCCCGGTGATCAAGCAGGTAACGGACAGGCATGTCCTGCTTTCCGGCGGCCCCGAATTCCGGCCAGTAATTTGCGACCGGCGCATCAAGCGAAATGTGCTCCCGATCAACCAGAATATGCACACAAGCGGCGGCTAGCGTCTTGGTCACCGACATGGTGTTGACGATCGTGTCTCGCTCCCACTCGATCGTCCGGACCGTATCCTTCCAACCGCCCCAACAGTCGGCAACGAGCTGTCCATCCACATAAACGGCCGCAGCCGCGCCGTGCTCCTCCTCTGTGGCGAAATTCTCGGCGAAGGCGTCGAGGACCGGTGCAAAGTCGGGCGCGTGGCTTCCGTAGACCGGATAACTGACACCAGCGCGCTCAATCACACGCTTGGCGTCGATGTTGCCGGCCGTGCCGGCCGTTCGTAGCGGTGCATTCATACCGATCCTCCCAAATTCATGCCGATCAATTATCTGCTAATCATTTTGCTTGCAAGTAAGATTGTCATACAATAATGCTATCATTATGGATATGGGACAGCTCTCCGTTGACCGCAGTGACGCCACGCTTCGTGCGCAGGTATTCAAGCGACTTCATCAGGCCATTACGACGGGTCTGCTCCGGCCAGGCCAGCGCCTGGTGGAACGCGAACTGTGCGAGATGCTGGACGTCAGCCGCCCCCTTGTTCGGGAGGCCATCCGCCAGCTTGAATCTGAAGGCTTGGTCACCGTTGCTCCCTATCGCGGACCGACGGTCACACAGCTGACGCGCGAAATGGCGGAAGACGCCTATCGGGTCCGCGGCGTTCTGGAGGCGCTCGCCAGCCAACTTTTCGCCGAGCGCGCGGATCAGGCCTCGAAGGTTGAGCTGCGCCGGTCGTTTGAGGATCTCGCGATTGCCTATTCGAGCCGGGACACAGGACTGATCCTCGAGAAAAAGACCGTGTTCTACGACACTCTGCTGCGAGGCTCGGGCAGCACGACGGCGCACTCCCTCCTCCGCCAGATCCATGCCCGCGTCACGCTTCTGAGGGCGACGTCGCTCTCGCGACCTGCGCGCCTTGATGCGAGCATCGCCGAGGTTCAACTCATCGTCGAGGCGATTGAGGCTGGTGACGGCGCCGCTGCCTGGCAGCGAACCATCGACCACATCAACGCCGCGAGCGCGGCTGCCCTTTCGGCTTTGCCGAGCGTGGCTAGCGGCGACGCGACACTTCAATAAGCAGATAGGAACAGGCTGTGAGTGAGAGTTTCGACAATGGTATGCGCACGCGTCGAGAAGTGCTGGGAGACGACTACGTCGACCGTGCAATCGCCAATGCAGATGACTTCTCGCAGCCGCTGCAAGAGATCGTCACCGAATTTTGCTGGGACAGAATCTGGAATAGGCCGGGCCTGCCTCGCAAGGTTCGCAGCCTGCTGAACATAGCGATGATATCCGTTCTCAACCGGCCTCACGAGTTGCGGATTCATATCGCAGGCGCATTGCGAAACGGCTGCACCCATGAGGAGATCCGCGAGGCGCTTCTGCAAGTGACGATCTATGCAGGGGTGCCTGCCGGCGTCGACGGGTTCCGGATCGCGCGCGAAGTTCTCAAGAAGGATCCGCAGGCGTGACCAGCGCGCATCTTCAAGACAGGCTCGCCTTCATTGGTGTCGGGCAGATGGGCGGGCCAATGCTCCGCCATTTGGTCAGCGCTGGCCATCGGGTTATTGCGTTTGATGCCATACCTCCTGCCGTCGAGGAATTTCCCAGCGTCCGATTTGCTGACACGGCGATATCTGCGGCTAGAGGCGCAACGGTGGTCATTACCATGTTGCCTGATGCCTCAATCATGCGCGAGGTTGTTCTCGGCGGCGGTGGCGTCGCCTCCGTACTGGCGCCAGACGCACTGCTCATCGATATGGGTTCGTCCGACCCCTATGTGACACGTGACGTCGGTGAAGCTCTCGGGCGTCTTGGTCTGCGGATGATCGACGCACCGGTTTCAGGGGGCGTGTCCAAGGCAAAAACCGGCCAGCTCGCGATCATGGCGGGCGGGGCTTCCCACGATGTAGAATCCGCGACGCCAATACTCCAGGCGATGGGATCAAAGGTATTCCATGTCGGCGATCTCGGCGCCGGTCAGGCAATGAAGGCGCTGAACAATCTTGTCTCGGCTGCAGGGCTGCTTGCGGTGGTCGAGGCGCTGCGCATTGGCGAGAAATTCGGCCTTGATCCTGCCCGGATGGTAGACGTGCTCAATGCCTCGACCGGCCGCAATAACACCACTGAGAACAAGGCCCGACAATTCATGTTGTCCGGGACCTATGCATCGGGTTTCGCCATGCGCCTCATGGTCAAAGACATGGCATCGGCGCTCAACATCGCCAGAACCGAGGGCGTTGCGGCTGCTGAGAGCGAAGTGTGCCTCGAAAGCTGGAGCCAGGCACTAACGGCGCTCGGCTCAAACGCGGATCACACAGCAATTCACCAATGGCTGTCCACTTGAGGACAGGTGTTTCCGGTAATTTGGGAGGGAGTAAAATTATGAGAAGATTTCTTTTGGCGCTTGCCGCGTCGTCCGTGTCTGGCGCATCCGCTTTCGCGCAGGACATACCTCAGCTGAGCCTGCGCTATTCGGCGCATGTTCCCGAAGCCGTCTATCTTTCTAAGGTCGATGTCGCCTTCACCAAGGAGATTACCGAGAAGACCGGCGGCAAGGTAACGTTCCAGCACTATTGGTCAAACGCTCTGGGCAACGAAGGTGAAATGGCCCAGATGGTCGCCGCCGAGGCCGTCGACATGGCCACGATCGTGACCGGCAACAATCCGTCGCTGCTGCCCCTGTCCGGCGTCACAAACGCGGTTCCATTCGTCTTTTCGGATGACATTTCGGCAGTCGATGCGACGCGCAAGCTTTTCCACGAGAACGAGGCGATCAAGGCGGAGTTCGAAGCGACCAATCTCAAGCCCCTGATCATTCGCCACCTGCCTGAATATCGCCTCCTTTGCCGCACCCCAATCAAGAAAATCGAAGATCTGGCAGGCAAGAAGGTTCGCACCTACGGCGCCTTCGTGCCTCAGATGTTCACGGCCCTGAACGCAACGCCCGTAACTGTTCAGCCTCTGGAAATGAACGAAGCGTTGGAGCGCGGCACGGTCGATTGCATCTACCTGACCTACGCGACTTTCCACGCGTTCAAGCTTCACAAATCGGCCAAATATCTGAGTGACGTGAATTTTGGCACGATCAACGCCTACACCACGTTCACCTCCCAATCAGAATGGAACGCGTGGCCGCAAAGCCTCCAGACGATTATTCTGGATGCGGCGGCAAATGCCGAGAGGATGTCCCTCGAGATTTCCAAGACAGCAGATGAGACCGCGCTCCAGACGATGCTGTCCGAAGGCGCGGAACTGGTCAAATTTGACGATCAGGAGAAACTGGCGACGGTCATTCCAGATATGCTCGATGTCTGGGTGAAGAATATGGAAGGCCAGGGTAAGGGCGATCAGGCAAAACAGATCGTCGAAACCATCCGCGCGCCGAAGTAAGACGATGTGGTCGACCATTGATCGGGCAGCGGCCTCCGCAAGCCGGCTTGCCTTCTATGTTGCTGTGCTGCTGCTCATCGTCCTGATGGTGATCGGTGCCGGCGACGTAATCCTCACGCAACTCCTGGGACGACCAATCCCGGGCGCTGTGGAACTGTCCGAGGCAGCCGTTGCAGTACTGATCTTTCTGGGCCTGGGTCAGGTCCAGCGGGATCGCGGGCACATAACGATGGATCTCTTCACCCAGGGATTTTCGGCCGTTTGGCAACGCCGAACGACCATTCTCTCATCCCTCATCGAACTCGCATTCATGGTGGCGATGGCCGCCGCTTCCTGGGCGTTGATGCTGAGGAGCTTTCGCATGAACGAGACCGCTGTCGGTTACCTCGCATTCCCCATCTATCCGGCCAAGGCGCTCGTTTTCCTGGGAATCCTGCTCGCGACCCTTGAACTGGCGCGGCAGACAATTGGCTTGATCGCAGGTCGCGAAGACCAGCGCGCGGTGGAACCCAAAGTTGAGGACGCACAATGAGCGGGCTTTCCGTAACTGGGATCGCGTTTGCTGCGGCTCTTGTTCTCGCAGGAATTGGGCTGCCGATTGGCGTCTCGATGGGTGTAGTCGGTGTCGTAGGCCTCTGGATTGTCACCGGGCCAACGCTTGCCTGGGTCAACCTCCAGACGCTGCCCTACAATACTGCGGCTCAATATCTGTTCGTGGTCGTGCCGATGTTCGTGCTTATGGGTTCGATCACATCTGTATCGGGGTCGACAGCCAGCCTCTACACGCTCATCGAGCGATCGCTACGCGGAGTGCGTGGATCACTGCTTCATGCGACTACCATTGCATCGGCTGGCTTCGCTGCGATCTCCGGCTCGACAGTGGTCAACGCGGCACTCTTCACCAAGGTCGCTCTGCCTCAGATGATCCGGCTGGGTTATGACAAGGCGTTTGCCGCTGGCTGCATCGCGGCCGCGGGAACTCTGGCTGCGCTGATCCCCCCGTCCATCTCCTTCGTGCTCTATGGCATCCTGACCGACGAGCCGATCGGCGAATTGCTTATCGCGGGCATCGTCCCCGGAATGCTTACCGCCGTGGCATACATCGTTGTCATTGGTGTCATGTTGAAGATCAGGCCCGGAATAGCTCCACCTGCTACCGCCGCACTTCCCTTCCGCGAACGCTTCGAAGGTCTTGGCACACTTTGGCCGATCCTGACGCTCGCGCTCCTCGTTGTCGGTGGCATTTACTCCGGCTTCATGACGCCGTCGTCGGCCGGCGCTGTTGGCGCGGCTGGAGCGCTCTGCATTGCTCTAGTCCAGCAACGACTGACGACGACAGGATTCCGCTCGTCGCTGGAGAGCACAGTGACGCTTACCAGCGCACTGTTCATGATTGTAATCGGCGGGCTCTTTTTCTCGCGGCTGCTGCTGCTGTCTGGTGCAATCGGCGAAATGTCGACGATCATTAACGACTGGAATATCAACCGCTGGGTATTCGTCGTCGCAGTCGTGATTATCTACCTGATCCTTGGCATCTTCATGGACGCGACGTCGATGCTGGTAGTGACACTTCCGTTCTTCTACCCGTTGGTGAAGCACTTCGGCTTTGATGGCGTGTGGTTCGGGGTGCTGGTCGTCAAGCTCGTTGAGATCGCGGTACTTTCTCCACCAGTCGGCATGAACCTGTTCGCAGTTGTCAGCGCGTCCGAAGGGCGCATCTCGGTCAGCGACATGTTTCGAGGCATCTGGCCATTCGTCTGGGCGGAAATTGTTGTCCTGGCAATCCTGATTGCATTCCCGTCTCTGTCCCTCTTCCTCCCTCAGATGATGCGGTCATGATGAATCAGAGACATCCGTTCAGCTTAGCAAACAAGCGTATTCTCGTGGTCGGCGGCTCGTCTGGCATTGGACTTGCCGTCGCAAAACTTGCAACCGAGCTCGGCGGCGACGTGTTCATCGCTTCTCGTTCACCTGACAAGCTGGAGGCCGCACGTCAGTTGGTAGCTCGCATAGGCGTCGAGCCGCTCGACGCAACCGACCCCCAGGCAGTCGCCAATCTCTTTTCAAGACATGACCCATTTGACCATGTCGTCGTCAGCGCTGCGGAAATGGCCGCCGCGCCATTGCGAGGCTCTACACTCGAAAGCCAACGCGCCGCCATGGACAGCAAGTTCTGGTCGGCCGTCCACATCGCGCGCGAGGCGCGGCTGAACGAAGGTGGTTCTCTCACATTTGTTTCCGGGGCCCTGAGCCGGCGGCCAGCAGCAGGCGCGACCTTACTCGGGGCGATCAACGTTGCTCTTGAAGGTCTGGCGCAGGGCCTGGCGCTGGAACTCGCTCCGATACGCGTCAATTGTGTGTCGCCCGGCCGTATCGACACTGCGTGGTGGGACGGGCTGCCCTCCCCTCAACGCAAGGCAATGATGGAGCGAACAGCCCAGGCGCTTCCAGTCAGGCGGGTCGGTGAAGCTGACGACGTGGCTGTGCAGATCATCGCCTGCCTGACGAATACGTACATGACCGGGTCAGTCGTTTTCGTTGACGGAGGATATTCGATCTCTTCCTAGAGCAGGATGAGCTTGCGTTGAATCGAAAAGGGATTCCTGCAGGTCGTGAATTGTGATTCAAGATGCTGGCTGGGATGGAGGCCAGCATCTGATGCCGAAGCCGCTTTCCTTTGATCTTCGTG
>JBARXU010000024.1:0-41150 GCA_049647505.1 Mesorhizobium sp. | reverse complement strand
GCGCCGCTTTCGACAACCCCGACCTCATCGTGGCCTGTGTCGTCGGCGACGGGGAGGCGGAGACGGGACCGCTGGCGGCAGCCTGGCACTCCAACAAGTTCCTCAACCCAAAGGTGGACGGCGCGGTTCTGCCGATCCTCCACCTCAACGGTTACAAGATCGCGAACCCGACCTTGCTGGCGCGGATGGCGGACGCGGAACTCCGGGACCTCTTCCGGGGCTACGGCTACGAACCGCTGTTCGTCGAGGGTCAGGACCCTGTTCCGATGCACCGGGCCATGGCTGATACCCTGGACAGGGCGATGGACAGTATCCGCGAGATACAGCTGCAGGCCCGCGCTGAAGACTGGTCCGGCGAGCGGCCGCGCTGGCCCATGATTGTCCTGCGCAGCCCGAAAGGCTGGACCGGACCGAAGGAAGTCGACGGGAAGAAGGTCGAGGACTTCTGGCGATCGCACCAGGTCCCGGTATCCAACGCGCGGGGTGATGCCGCCCACCGCCAGATCCTCGAAGACTGGCTGCGCAGTTATCGACCGCAGGAGTTGTTCGATGGCGACGGTCGCCTCCTGCCGGAACTCGCTTCGCTTGCTCCCGACGGTGACAAGCGCATGGGAGCGCTGCCGCATGCCAATGGCGGAGTGTTGAAGAAGGACCTCGTCCTGCCGGACTGGAAGAGCCTCGCCGTCGATGTCCATCGACCAGGCGAAACCATCGCCGAGACGACCCGCTTCATGGGCGCCTATCTGCGCGAGGTGATAAGCCTCAATGCCGAGGCCCGGAATTTCCGTCTCATGGGTCCGGACGAAACCGCCTCGAACAGGCTCGATGCCGTCTTCGAGGTCACGGATCGGGTCTGGATGGAGACGATCGAACCCTATGATGTGCACCTGGCGCGCGAGGGCCGGGTCATGGAGATTCTATCGGAACATCTCTGCCAGGGCTGGCTGGAGGGCTATCTGCTGACCGGGCGGCACGGCCTGTTCTCCTGCTACGAAGCTTTCATTCACATCGTCGATTCCATGGTCAATCAGCACGCCAAGTGGCTGAAGGTCACGGCGGAACTGCCCTGGCGCAAGCCCATCGCATCACTGAACTATCTCCTGACGTCCCACGTCTGGCGGCAGGACCACAACGGCTTCAGCCACCAGGATCCGGGGTTCGCCGACTTCGTCGCCAACAAGAAAGCGCACATCGTGCGGCTCTATTTCCCGCCCGACGCCAACACACTGCTCTGGGTCACCGATCATTGCCTGAGGACGTGGAACCGCATCAACGTGATCACGGCCGGCAAGCAGCCGCAGCCGCAATGGCTGACTGCGGACGAGGCGGAACGCCATTGCAAGGCGGGCGCCGGGATCTGGGAGTGGGCCTGCACCTGTCCGGCGGACCAGGAGCCTGACGTGGTGATGGCCTGCTGTGGCGACGTGCCGACACTGGAGACACTTGCGGCAGTCGATCTGCTCCGTCGCGAACTGCCCGGTCTTCGCATCAGAGTGGTCAATGTCGTCGACCTGATGACCCTGCAATCCCACAAGACCCACCCGCACGGACTCACGGACGAGGAATTCAACGCGCTCTTTACTAAGGCTAAGCCCGTGATCTTCGCCTACCACGGGTACCCATATCTCATTCATCGTCTGACCTATAAGCGGACCAATCACGACAACTTCCACGTTCACGGCTTTCAGGAGGAAGGCACCACGACCACGCCCTTCGACATGGCGGTCATGAACGAGATCGACCGCTTCCATCTGGCAATGGCCGCGGTGAGGCGTCTGAAGGACCTTGGCGCCGACGGCAACCGGGTGATCGATACCTGCGAGCATTCGCTTGAGGAGCATTCTCGCTATATCCGCGAGCACGGCGAGGACATGCCACAGATCCGGGACTGGAACTGGCCTCCCGCGACTGAAGCAAAGGCGGGAAACTGACATGCAACCAACGCTGAGCTTCCACGGTGCCGCGCATGGCGTGACCGGCTCCTGTTACGAGCTTGAGGTCGGCGACCGACGGCTTCTCATCGACTGCGGAATGTTTCAGGGCTCCAAGTCGGAGAAGGCGCTGAACTATGGCGAGTTCCCGTTCGACCCCGCCACGGTGGACGCAGTCATTCTCACGCACGCCCATATCGACCACAGCGGCTTGCTTCCAAAACTCTCGAAGAAGGGCTTCACAGGGCCGATCCACGCAACGCCTGCCACGATTGACCTTTGTTCCGTCATGCTTCCGGATTCGGCTCACATCCAGGAGATGGAGGTCGAGAACCTCAATCGACGCAACGCCCAGCGGGGGCGTCCGACGGTCTCCCCGATCTACACACTGGAGGACGTGACTGCATGCCTGCTGCAGTTTCGTTCGGTCGAATACGCTGCCTGGACGACAATCATGAATGGGGTGCGCGCCCGCTTCTGGAACGCCGGCCATATGCTGGGATCGAGTTCGGTCGAGATTGAAGTGGCCTCCAAGCAAGGTGAGCCCCCGCTTCGCATTCTCTTTTCGGGCGACATCGGCCCCGGCCACAAGCTCCTGCAGGCTGATCCGGAAGGTCCGCGCGACATCGACTATCTCATCTGCGAGGCCACCTACGGGGACCGCGATCGACCCGACGTTACCCGTGATGAGCGCAGGCGCCTCCTCGGCCAGGAAGTCACGCACGCCGCCAAGGTGAACGGCCCCCTGATCATCCCGTCCTTCGCGGTCGAGCGGACTCAGGAACTGCTCGTCGATCTGTTCCTGCTCGCGCAGAACGGCGACGTTCCCGCGAATCTCTCCATTTTCGTGGATTCACCGCTCGCAACCCGAGCAAGCGCTGTTTTCGGGAAACACGCCGAAGAGATACACGACGGGGATATCCTGAAACGAGCTCTGGCCTCGAAGAATGTGCGCTTCACGGAAACCGTCGATCAGAGCAAGGCGATCAACAAGCTCAACGGACACTACGTGGTCATCGCCGCCAGCGGCATGTGCGATGCGGGGCGAATTCGTCATCACCTCAAGGCGAATCTCTGGAAGAGAAACGCCTCGATCCTGATGGCAGGCTTCCAGGCGCAGGGAACGCTCGGGCGGCTGCTTTTGGATGGCGCTTCGCGCGTGCGCATCCAGGGGGAGGAGATCAAGGTGCGGGCCCGCATCAGCCAGTTTGACCTCTATTCGGGCCACGCGGATGCCAGCGAACTGGTGTCCTGGGTTAAGGACCGCGTTCCGGTAAGGCATGCAATCTTCCTGACCCATGGCGAGGAAGATGGCCTGAATGGGCTGAAGGGCCGGTTAGGGGCCGTCCTGCCGGAAATCTCTGTAATCCTCCCGTTGATCGACGACGCATTCCAGATCGGACAGAAGGGCGCGCGACAGGTTGACTTGAACAAGCCACTTCGTCTGAAGCCCGAGAGCGTCGCCCGGCTGGACTGGCACAATGACCTGTCGAAATTCCTGATCGAGGTCAGCGAAACCGTGACTGCTGCCGCCGACGAAAAAAGCCGCGCGGTCATCATCCGTCGCCTACGACGAGCCTTGGAGGCAGACCAGGAGTGAGCCTCCGGTCTCAAATACCAACGGTGCTGTCGGCAGTGCTGGCGCGCGCAACCACACCGAGCCTTGTTGTACTACTTGTGCGTTGTCGGACCGCAGATGTCGGCAAGAAACGCGGTCATCGGTTCAGATGTGAACCAGTTCGCCGGTCCCGGCGACCTCTATACCCGCCGCGTTGGCCTCGTCGGTGTCGATGTGCACTTCGGTGAACGCGTCGGCTCCCACCCGCACCAGGGTGCGGCCGAAGGTGAGGCCGCGATCCTCGTCGCCCACGCGGATGCCGACATAGTCGCCGTCCTCCACTCCGAGCCTGGCCGCATCGGCTGGGTTCACATGGATGTGCCGGGCGGCGATGATCAGGCCCTCCGTGGTAAAACTTCCCGCCGGCCCTGTGATCGTCACCTGCGGTGTTCCCTCGAGTTTGCCGCTGTCGCGCACGGGCACGTCGATGCCGAGGGCAAAGCTGTCGGTGCGGGATATCTCGATCTGCGTGCGCTCCCGCAGCGGCCCGAGGATCGCGACGCTCGCAAGTTTTCCCTTGGGCCCGACGAGCGTGACCCGCTCCTCCGCACACCAGTGTCCCGGCTGTCGCAACGGTGTCGCCTGGTCCAGCACGTAGTCCTTGCCGAAGAGGGCATCCACTGCCGCGCGGGACAGGTGAACGTGCCGGCCGGAGACGGCGATCGGAAGCCGCAATAGCCGGGTCGGCCTGGCTGCGGTCAGCGTTGCCGCCGTCTCGCGGGCGATCATGAGTTGCTCGGCTGTCTCCGTGACGAAGACGCGGACACGGGACCCGTATGCCTGGATTTGCGGTGCTGCCGGCCCCGAGAGTTTCACGGCCATGTTGCGGTCATGGTCGAGCTGCAGGCCCATGAAATCCAGCCCGTCGCAGATGCGCCGGCGCATCGAGGGGGAGTTCTCGCCGATGCCTCCGGTGAAGACGACCGCGTCGAGCCCGCCCATGGCTGCCGCGTATGCACCGACATACTTGCGGGCGCGGTAGGCGTAGATCTCGATCGCCAGCTGGGCAAGAAGATCCCCCTTTGCGGCGCTGTCCTCGATGTCGCGCATGTCGGACGAGCCCGCCAGCCCCTTCAGCCCGCTTTCGTCGTAGAGGGCGTCCTCGATCTCCTGGACGGACAGCCCGAGTTCCCGCGCGAGGAAGCCGAAGGCGCCAGGATCGACATCTCCCGAGCGGGTTCCCATGACCAGCCCTTCCAGCGGCGTCATGCCCATCGAACTGTCCATGCTCTGTCCGCGGTTGACGGCGCAGACGCTGGCGCCGTTCCCGAGATGGATGCTCACCAACTGGAGGTCCGAAAGCGGTCGGCCGACTTCCTCGGCCGCCCTGTGAGCCACATATTTGTGCGAGGTGCCGTGGAACCCGTAGCGGCGAAGGCCGGCAGCGCGCCATCTCTCCGGCACCGCGTAAGTGGTCGCGAAGGCCGGATTGGTGAGATGGAAGGCCGTGTCGAAAACGGCGATCTGCGGAACGTCAGGCCATAAGCCGCGGCAGAGCCGGACCGCTTCCAGGTTCGCCGGATTGTGAAGCGGCGCCAGCGGCGTGAGCACGGCGATGGCCTCGATCGTTTCGTCATCCAGCAGTGTCGGCGCGGAGAAGCTGGCCCCGCCGTGCACGATCCGGTGGCCGATCGCATCGATCGAGTCCAGGTCAAACCGCTTCAGCGCATCCGGTACGCCCTTCAACGCGTCGCTGGGACTGGCGAACGCGGCCGCGCCGCGCTCGTGCGTTTCGCCGTGCCGGAAGCGGTATTCGCAACCTCCGTTCCGGAAGCGCTCGTAGGAACCCTTGAACACCTCGCGGGTGTTGTCACCTGCACTGAAGACGCCGAATTTCAGGCTTGAGCTTCCAGCGTTTAGAATAAGCAATCGCATCTCGTTCCCTGCTGCTTTCCGTGGCGTTGCGCTGTAAGATGTAGGCAGGCGTATGGGTGTCTCGCTGTCATTTCAAGCTTCTGGTTGCGCCTCGACAACGACGATCGCAGCGCAGGTGCTTATCAGGGGCTGGTGGACTGCCAGAAAGCAACATTGCCGAGTCTGTCGCTGAGACACCACGGAGACGTAACATGTACAAGCACATCCTGATCTCGACCGATGGATCCGAAGTCGCCCAAAAGGGCGTGGACCATGGTCTTTCGCTTGCCAAGATCCTTGGCGCGCGCGTTACCGTGATCACTGTCACGGAGCCGTTCCCCTATTACGCGGCCGCCTCGTCAGCAGGATGGGCGCCGCTGCCCGTTGATATCTCCGGCTATGAAGAGGGACGGAAGGACGCCGCGGAGAAGCTGCTGGCCAACGTAAAGGTAGCTGCCGCCAAGCTCGGTGTCGAAGCTTCGGTCGTGCACGTGCCTGACTCACCGCCTGCCGAGGCGATTGTGGAAACAGCCCGGACGCAGGGCTGCAGTCTGATCGTCATGTCCTCGCACGGCCGGCGTGGAATCGGCCGGATGTTGCTGGGAAGCCAGACTGCGGAAGTGCTTGCCCACAGCCCGGTGCCCGTCCTCGTCGTCCGCTGAAGCCAACTGAAAATTGCAGAAAGACCGACAACATGAAGATCCGCTCTTTCCTGCCTCTCCTCACCTACCCCGACGCCCACAGCGAGGCTTCCATCCGCAATGCTGCCGCGCTAGCGGGTCTGGTCAGCGCGGAACTGCACGTGGTCGCGCTAGAGGCGGATGTCCCTCCGGTCACCAGCGCGCTTTCGCGCGTATTGATGAATCTGCCGGAGCTCATCCGCAACGCGGAGACGCTGAGCGCACAGGCAGGAGCAAAGCTCATGGACCTCGCCCGCGGGAAAGCCGAGGCAAGCGGACTGCCGGTGACCGCCAGAACGCTCAAGGCCGCGCCTGCGCTTCTTGGCGAAGCCGCCGCATCCGAAGCGCGCTACTTCGACCTCGCACTGGTTGGCTGGAGCTCCGGAATCCCGGGAATTCAGATGCTGGCCGAGGCGATGGTTTTCGGCTCGGGACGTCCGACGATTCTCGTGCCCGAAGGTGCAGAGTCCAACGGGATCAACCGCATCGCGATCGCCTGGGACGGCAGCCGGGTGGCTGCGCGGGCTCTTGCGGATGCGACCCGTCTGCTGGAACGCGCCAGGGAGGTGCATGTCGTCACGGTGACGGATGAGAAACCGTTGCAGGATGAAGATGCGGGCGCTCGTCTTGCGGAAGGCCTCCGGCAGGCAGGCGTGAAGGCCAGCTTCTTGCCTATCCGGGCCGAGGACTGCCCCATAGCGGAAACCTTGCAGAGGCACGCCCTGGAACTCGATGCTCAGCTCCTCATCATGGGCGGGTACGGCCATTCGAGGTTGCGGGACTTCGTGCTCGGCGGCGCCACGGCAGGGGTGCTGCGCGATCTTCGGATGCCCGTCTTGCTTTCGCACTGAACGCGGCGTCTGGCGGTGGCGAGTTCGGTTGGAGAGGCTGCGGCAACGGAGTCGCGGCCGCCCGGAAGCCTAACCTGTTTGCCGCGGAATCTTCCGCCGATAAGGCTGTCGTCGAAGAGCGGGCGCGGAAAGGGCATGTCCTGAATTGCTTGCCGACGCGGACTTCTCCTTGCGATTCTGCCGCATCGGCGCCGCCAGCAGCCGCAGGCCGTTCAGGACGACAAGCACGGTGCCGCCTTCGTGGCCGATCACCGCAAGCGGCAGGGGGAGGTCGAAGAAAAGGCCGCCGGTGACCAGGACTGCCATGGCAATCAGCGCGAAAGCCAGATTCTGCCGGATGATTGTTGCGGTGCGGCGTGCCAGGTCATGGGCTGCCGCAAGCTGGCCCATTTCCTCCGAAAGCAGCGCAACATCTGCTGCCTGCAGCGCGACATCCGAGCCCGCGGCGCCCATGGCGATTCCGACATCCGCTCGTGCAAGCGCAGCCGCATCGTTGACCCCATCTCCAACGAACGCGACCTTGCCCGAAGCCGCCAATTCTCCGACCATGCGGACCTTGTCCTCGGGCAGCATGTCAGCATGTATCTCCTCCGGACGGAGACCTAGCTCCAAGCCGATCCTGACGGCAACCGGCCGACGGTCTCCCGTCATCATCACGATCCGCGTCACGCCGCTCTGTCGGAGCGCAGCAAGCGCTGCCGCGGAGGTCGGACGCACCCCGTCCGCAACAGTGACGGCACCAAGCACCGTCGAATCCTTTCCAAGGTAGATGACGGTTTGGCTGTCTGCTGCGAGGACCTCGAGCTCCGGATGGACGATCGAGGCTCCCATCTCCGACACCAGACGCTGATTGCCGGCCCAGAGCAGCCCTTCTGCGTGTTCACCAACGATGCCGGCGCTCGGCCTGGTGTTCACGTTCAACACGTCCGCCGCGACGACGGACCGGCGCGCCGCCTCCTGCCTGATGGCGGCCGCGCTGTGATGTTCGGATTGCGCCTCGATTCCTGCCAGCAGGGAAAGGAACGCCTCTTCGTCGCCGTCGAGCGCCACCACGCGGGTCACCACCGCCTTGCCGGTGGTCAGGGTTCCGGTCTTGTCGAAGGCGAATGTGTCGACCGCCGCCAGCGTTTCAAGCGCGGCGCCACCCTTGAAGAGCACGCCTCCACGGGCCGCCGCCGACAGGGCCGATAGGATCGCTGCGGGAACCGATATGACGATGGCGCAGGGGCTGGCGGCGACCAGCAGTGTCGCGGATCGATAGAGGGCATCCTCCCAGTCGCGTCCGAGCCAGTAGAAGGCGGCGAAGGCGAGCGCCGCCCCCGCCATGACCGCGACCGTATAGCGCTGGCCGAACCATGCGCTGAACTGTTCCGAAGGGGCTTTGGCTGCCTGCGCTTCCGTCACCAGCGCGATCATGCGGGCGACGGTGCTGTCTTCGATGGTCTTCGTGACCGCGACCTCGAGAACGCCGTCCAGATTGACGGTCGCCTCGAACACCTGCGCGCCCGGATCCTTTGCCACGGGCATGGATTCGCCGGTGATGCTTGCCTCGTCCAGAGAGCCGCGACCGCCAACGATCACCCCGTCGGCGGGGACGCGGGCACCGGGCCGCAGCACCACGACGTCATCGACCTTGAGATCGGCCGCAGGAACCTCGGAGACGGTGCCATCCGCTTTTTTTCTCAGTGCCGTTTCCGGCCGCAACGCCATCAGGGATTCGACGGCGCGGCGGGCACGGCCGAGGGCCTGTTGTTCCAGGGTTGTGGAAACGCTGAACAGAGTCAACAGAACCGCACCCTCGAAAGGCGCGCCAACGGCCGCTGCGGCAACCGCCGCCACAACCATCAGAAGATCGATGTCAAGGATTTGCTCCTTCCACAAGGCCTCGAGGGCACGCCACGCGGCCGGTAGGCCACCGGCGAGATAGACGAGGCAAAGTCCGGCGAGCGAGGATCTATCAGCAACAACCCCTGTGAGTGGCCAAAGGGCGGCTACGGCCAGGAGCATGCCCAGAACGGTCAACACCGTTAGGATCACCGGAGTGTCGAACGCGAACCGTCTTTGCATCAAATCTCACTTTCAACCAACAGGCGCCAACTGTGATCCGCGCATCCAGCTCTACAGATTAAGACGATGACTTTCTTCTATCTCTAGGGCAACTGCTTACGGCCCGATATCAAACCAATCAGTCCCGCCCACAGCCGACATCTGCCGCGGCGAGGAAGCTCAATTCAGCCAGGCTGCGAGTACAGAAGGCGAAACCGGGGCAGCGCAGGACCGGGAAGACGTCGTAGACCGCGATGGGGTCTCTTTCTTATTGCGCAATCACTTGGAAAAGTTGTTCCTATCGTAGCCAGCCTACGATCTGCCGATCATATTCAAACTTGCCATTCTTTGATATTGTTCCTATTATCGTAGTATGGCTACGATACAGAGAGATAAATTAAATAGGCTCTATGGCCATCTGGCGCCGGGAACGCCGCTGACCTCCGAAGACCTCGCCGCCCTCGACATATCGGCTGACCTCGCGGTCCACTATGTCCGGGCCGGCTGGCTGGAGCGACTGGCGCGCGGTGTCTATTGCCGTCCCAACGACCCGCCCGCCTTGCACCCCAGCCTCGTCCTGCTGCAGCGAAGCTTCGAGGGCCTGCATGTCGGTGGGAAGTCCGCGCTCGACTGGCACGGCATCCGCCACTACGTTGCGCAGCGGCCGACCATTCATCTTTACGGCTGGAAGGCAGGGCGCCTTCCCGGATGGTTCACGGATCGCTTTCCGGCCGAATATCACCGCAAGCGGCTATTCATCGAGCGCCCGGACGCGCTGCTGCATGTCCGGCCGTTCGAGAACCGGGACGGCGCGCCGCTCGTCTCGGCGCCGGAGCGCGCGCTATTGGAGGTTTTGAGCGAAGTCGGTGTGCGTCAGTCGCTGCAAGAGGCGCGCGAACTGGTCGAAAGCAGCTATAGCTTGCGCGCCAATGTGTTCGGCGAACTGCTCAAGGGCTGCACCAGCGTCAAGACCGTGCGTCTTTGTCTGCAACTCGGCCGTGAGCTTGCCCAGCCATGGGTCAGCAAGCTCGATCCATCGCAATTGCCCAAGGGAAGTGATCGACCCTGGGTGTCTCGTTCAGCCGACGGTCTGCTAGTGCTCAAGCCATGAACCGAACCTATCTCGACACTGCCCGATTGCTGACGCGAGTCGCGCCGCTCGTCTTTGTGGACGACACCTTCGCACTCAAGGGCGGCACGGCGATCAATCTCTTCGTGCGCGATATGCCTCGATTGTCGGTCGATCTCGATCTGGTTTTCCCAGACCATAGGCTGCCCCGCGACGAAGCCCTGGGTCGGATCAATGATGCCATCCGCCAATCCGTCGAGCGCCTCAACAGGCGCGGTTTCCAGACACATGTTCCTGCATCAGGAGACGCCGGCGAGACCAAGCTGCTGGTGAGGCAGGGAGCGACCGAGGTTAAGGTCGAGGTCAATTTCGTCATGCGTGGCACGGTTCAGCCCGTGCGGATGGCATCGCTGACACCGAACGCCCGCGACACGCTGGAGGCAGATATCGAAATTCCGGTTGTGTCGCTCGAAGACGTCTATGGCGGCAAGCTCATGGCGGCGATGGACCGGCAGCATCCTCGCGATCTGTTCGATGTCATGCAGCTCTTTGCGCATGAGGGGATCACGGCTGGCATTCGCCGCGCGTTCGTCGTCTATCTCGCGAGCCATAACAGGCCTGTCCATGAGGTGCTGTTTCCGTCGCTGCGCGACATCCGCCACGAGTTCGAGCACAATTTCGTCGGCATGACCGCAGAGCCGGTTGAACTCGATGCGCTTCTGGCAGCGCGCGAGCAGATGATGCGCGAACTCCAGCAAGGGCTGACGGAGGATGAGAGGCGCTTCCTGCTGTCCCTCGTCACGGCCGAACCGGAATGGGCGCTTCTCGACATCCCGCATGTCGAGAAGCTTCCGGGCGTGCGCTGGAAGCTGCAAAACCTGGAGCGGCTGCGCAAAGCCAATGCTCGGAAATTCGCCGAGCAGTCGGAGGAGCTTGCGCAACGACTGGAGTAGGACGAATGCAGTGGCAAACGCCTCTGGCCCGATGTGTGATCGTTGTCAGGCGTCGCGGACGGAATCTTTCGAGGAGGATCGCCAATTGCGAAGAGAGTCGATACCACGCGGTGACGGCGAGCACTTTCGCCTTTGGAAGCCTCAAAAAGCTCGGTCGCCGTCACCAGCGATAGATGGCGGAATTTTCCACAGGCCGCTCAGCCGAAAAAGCCCAATGGTTTCATGAGCAATTTATTTTACCGCTGACGCTGACGGACTTTTTGCCTCAAAAAATAATTTTTTGCTTTTCTTTTCAAATAGTTGACTATAGGGGCAGATCATCGAGTGGGAATGATTCAGACGTCGTGCATCGCGTCCCGGTCATCCCTGATCATCATTTGAGTTGTTGCGTCCCGCGACCGTCGATGGCTTGAACGCCTATCGGCGGCGCTGGCCTGCGGTTATGTCGCGCGCGTACCTGTGGCCGCAATGGCACGCCGGAAGCTCGACCTCACATGGTCGGCGACTATCTCCGTTCAATAACTTGACTCAAGCACTCATCAATTGTTAGCAGCGCCGCATTTGGGGTGTTGCCGTTCAGGCGATCGGGGTCTTTATGCGTCAATCCATTGTTTTTCTTGTCTCTTCCACATGCCTGATGGGCGGCGCCTACGCGCAGCAGCCGGCCAACGCGGATGCTGACGGCGTGACGGTTCTGGACACCATCGTTCTTACCGGTCGTGACGAACGCTCGATTTCGAGCGTGGCGCAGTCGGTGCAGGTGGTCGACAAGGAAAAGGTCGAAGAAGCCGCGCGCGAGAACATTGATGCTGCGACCTTCATCGCGCGTATCGTTCCTGGTTTCGCGCCGCGCAACCAGACGATTTCGGGGGCATCGGAAACCTTCCGCGGCCGTTCGGTGCTGATCATGGTGGACGGCGTACCGCGCAACACGCCGCTACGCGACGTTTCGCGCATCCTGTCCATGATCGATCTGTCAACCGTCGAGCGCGTCGAGGTCATCAATGGTGCGTCGAGCCTTTATGGCGCCGGCGCAACCGGCGGCACGATCAATTTCATCACCAGACGCGGCGAGAGCGAGAAGCCGCGGGTCACGGTGAGGACCGGCATTTCGGCCTTGACCCAGAATCTCGGCAAGTCTGCGGCGCCTTCGGGCAGCGTATCTGTCGAGGGCAAGAAGGGCAATTTCGATTACTTCTTCTCAGCCAGTGGCGGCCTGACGCGCCGCACCTATGACGGCCACGGCAACGAAATGGCGTCGGACGCCATGCTGGGGCAGGGCGGTGCCGACCGCACCGGCTCGGGAAACCTGTTCGGTGTCGCCGGCTATGAGATCGACAGCCGCCGTTTCGAGATCAGCGCCGACTGGACCTATGCCAACCAGAAGGCGGACTGGTTCACTGATTACGCAACCAACCCGATCTCGCCGGATTTCGGCGATCCCTATATCGGTCGCCCGCTGAGGGAGGATTCCAAATATCTCGCCGCGACCTATTCCGACAGCGCCTTTGCGCTCGGCAATTTGGAGATCAAGGCGTTTTACAACGACATCTTCAAGCAGTCGCCTTTCACCAAGTTTTCGGCCGTCAACAGCCAGGTCTACATGCCGTTCAATCCGGCGACGCCGATCCTCCTGCCGAACAATGTCGATCCGACTGCGCCGTTCAACCAGACGGCTCTGTCTTCGACGCGTAGCGGTCTGAACCTGACCGTCAACACGCCGATGGATTTCCTCACCGAAGGCAGCACGCTGACCTGGGGTGCAGACTATACGTTCGACAAGACCGAGCAGCACCTGACCAACGGCCAGGACGCCATCGCGCCGACGACGCAGAACTCGTTCGCCATCTTCGCGCAGGCTGAAGTGCCTGTCACCGAGCGGCTGCGGCTGAGCGGCGGCGCGCGCTTTGACCAGTTCTTCCTCGACGTGGCGGATTTCACCCGCCCTGCAGCTGCAGTGCTCTTCGGAGCCAACATTGTCGGCCTCCCGGCCATCAGTGTGACTGGCGGTAGCTTCGACTATGGCGCGGCCACCCTCAATGCCGGTGCCGTCTTCGACCTGACCGAGCGCATGCAACTGTTCGGCAATTTCTCGCAGGGCTACAGCCTGACCGACATCGGCGGGTTCACCCGACGTGCCGGCCTGAACACAAATGGCGAGATCTGCGATGCCTATGGCACCACGGTAAACGCACTAGGTCTGCCCTGCACTAACGCGCCTGACTATGCGATCAGCTATGCGGACATCGCGCCCGAGCCGCAGTTGGTCAATACGTTTGAAACAGGTCTGCGAGGCGATTGGGGCACATATCGCGGTGGTATCAGCGCCTACCTGTCGACTTCCAGGAACGGCGTAAACTACGACATCGCCGCCAATCGCGTGTCGCAGCAGAAGGAGCGCATCTGGGGCATCGAGGCAAATCTGGAGGCCGATCTCTCCAATATGTTCACGCTGGGCGGCTCGGTCGGCTACGTCGAGGGCAAGTATGACGCCAACGGCGACGGCAAGATCGGCTCCAACGAATACCTGCCGAACAACCGCATTCCGTCGACTTACAAGGGGCTGGTCTACCTGACCTCGCGCTTTGAAAACGACCTGTCGGTGCGCACGGAGCTGGAGTGGTTCTCCGGTCGCGATCGCATCCCTGGTCGGGAACTCGACGGCGCGGCACTGGTCAATTTCTCGGTCTCCAAGAAGTTCGCCAATGACAGCGTGCTGAACTTCGCCGTGCGCAACGTCTTCGACACCTTCTACATCAACCCGTCGGCGACAGCGACGCGCAATGCCGAGGTGCCCGGTCTCGGCCGTGCCGTTGCCCTGTCTTATCAGGTCAATTTCTAGACCATGTCGATTGTATTCAAACGCGAAGGGGCCCTTGTCTCGCTGGTCGGCGAGGCGCCGGAAGATGAGCGCGACGGCGAACGATATGTCGAGGCGCTCGCCCGCATTTCTGCCGAGCGCGACCCCTTTGTGTTGCTGATCGACATTCGCGTTGAGATCAACATGACCCACGATCAGCGAAAGGTACAGAACCTTTGGTACAAGCGGGATCGCAAACTTGTGGAGTCTCTCTGCAGGGCCTGTTCGCTGGTGCGGCCGGCAGCCGATGAAAAGATGCAGGAGGTCTGGCAGAGCCTGTTCGATTTCCCGCTTATGGTGACGCGGGAAAGGTCGAGCGCCGACGCGTTCCTCAAACCCTATTGCGAGGCCATCGCTTCCGGGAGCGCGCCCGCGTGACGATTGCAACGACCTCGGAGCCGAAAGCCGCCATCTCGCGCAACCGGCTGTTCACGGTACTGGCCTGTCTCTATCTGGCGCAGGCGATACCGAGCTACCTGTTTGCCGCTGCGATACCGCCGATCCTGCGCGAGCAGGGTGTGTCGCGCACGGCCATCGGCATGGCGGCCCTTTTGATGCTGCCGCTCGTGCTCAAATTCCTGTGGGCGCCGCTGGTCGACCGTTTCCGGCCGATTTCGTCCGCCCATCGTGCGGGCTGGGTCATAATCACGCAAATCCTGATCATCGCGGGCATCATCGGCATGATGTGGATCGAGCCGAATGATGTGACCTCCATCATTGCGTTCGGATTCGTCATCTCGATGCTTCTGTCGACGCAGGACATCGCAACCGATGGCTATGCCGCAAAATATCTCGACCCGCGTGACAGGCCGGTCGGAAACGCCATCCAGGGCGGTTCGGTTGCGCTTGGCGTGGTGGTCGGCGGCACGCTCGGCCTTCTCTCCTACCACCACTACGGTTGGCAGACGATGCTCGGCCTCGTCGCTGCGGTTTCGGTCATTCCGCTTATCGCCGCGTTTGCCATGCGCGAAGGTGATCCGCGCGCCACCGCCACGGCGTCTGCAATCACCAGACCGTCGATCATGAATTTTCTGCGCCGTCCCGAGGCGCGCCAGATTCTCTGGATCGCGCTGATCTACCGGGCGAGCGAGGGCTTGGTGAAGGCGATGGAAGGGCCATATCTCGTCGACGCGGGTGTGCCGCTCGATATCATCGGTTATCTGTCGGGCGGGGCGGCTTTGACAGTTGGCCTGGGGGGCTCATTCCTTGCCGCCTTCATGCTGCAAAAGCGCGGCGCAACTTCGGTGCTGGGGCTGCTCGGTACATTACGCACCATTTGCTTCGCTTTGTTCATGCTTCACGCCTTTGGCGTGCTTGGCGGTTTCTGGCCGATCTTCGGCGCGTCGTTCTTCCAGACGCTCATCCGCTACATGGAGATCGTCGCGCTCTATAGTCTGTTCATGTCCGTCACCACGTCCGACCAGCCGGGCACGGATTTCACCATCCTGTCCTGCGCCCAGCTCATAGTCTATCTCGTCGGATCGATGATTGCGGGCACGTTGGCGGACGCGATGGGCTATGGCGCGCTGTTCACGCTGGCAACGGTTCTGTCGGCAATCGCGGTCATCGCGACCTATCGCATGCTGGGCGCATATGATGCGCGCAGGAAGGCCGAGGCACCCGCCGGCGCGGCCTGACATTGGGCTGGCGGGTCGGTCTTGAAAGGTCGCTCGCCCCGAACCGCGCGGCGGCAAACCTGCCTGGGCCATTCGGATGAACCGGTCGCGTTCCGCTTTGCTCCGGCAAGTGGCAAACCAGAATCAGATTGAAGTCGTGGCGTATGTCGTGCTCATCTGACTGCCTGTCCGGGCCGATATGACTTCAGCTCGGGGTTGCCGGAGGTTTGATTGAGCGACGGGATCGAGCGTGCACTGAACGAAATCGAGAAGCTGAAGGTTGATAGCGTCCGTGCAGCTCTCTGCGATCTCAACGGCGTCATGCGCGGCAAACGAATTCCGGTCGATCAGGCGCGCAAGGCGCTGGAGGGCAAGCTGCGCATGCCCTATTCGACGCTGAGCCTCGATATCTGGGGCGAAGATATCCAGAACAATCCGCTGGTCTTTTCAACCGGTGACGCCGACGGCATCTGCCAATGGACCGGTCGCGACATCCTGCCGGTCGACTGGACGGCCCATCCCACCGCGACGCTTCCCCTGTGGTTGGCAGACGAGAAGAATGGCGGCCCTTATCTTGGTGATCCGCGCCGCGCGCTCGCCCGCGTGCTGGACAGGTATGCGGCGCTTGGCATGACGCCGGTTGTCGCGACCGAGCTTGAATTTTATCTGGTCGACCCGCAATCCTCGCGGCCTATAGGTCCGATCTCTCCCGTGACGGGCCGCAGGCTCGATTCCGACGCGGCGCTGTCGCTCGACGAAATCGATGAGTTCGAGGCCTTTCTGCACGATGTCTACAAGGCTTGTGCCGCGCAGGACATCCCGGTCGATACCGCAATCGCCGAAAACGGCATCGGCCAGTTCGAAATCAATCTCAACCACGTCTCCGACGCGCTGCGTGCCGCCGACGATGCCGTCTTCTTCAAGCGCACGGTGAAGGGCATTGCGCGACGCCACGGCTTCCTTGCCTGCTTCATGGCCAAGCCCTATGGCGAGCGCGCGGGCAACGGCCTGCATGTGCATTTCAGTCTGGTCGACAAGGACGGCGTCAACATTTTCGACGACGGCACCGACCAGGGCTCGCCGATCATGCGCAATGCCGTCGGCGGCCTTCTGGGGTCCATGGCGGAAAGCACGCTCGTCTTTGCGCCGCATTATAATTCCTATCGCCGCCTGCGGCCGAAATCCTATGCGCCGACAGCGGTCGCATGGGGCTATGAAAACCGAATGGTCGCTGTGCGCATTCCCGGCGGGCCAACTGCCGCCCGTCGCATCGAACATCGTGTTGCCGGAGCCGACGCCAACCCATATCTGGTTCTGACTGCGATCCTCGGCGCGGCTCTCAACGGCATCGAGCGCGAACTCGATCCCGGCGATCCGATGGCGGCATATGAGAACCTCCAGACACAGTCGGCATTGCCGCCCGATTGGGCTTCGGCCATCGCCGCCTTCGACACGGGTACGTCGATCCCGGAGATTTTCCCCAGGCTGCTGCAACAGTCCTTCATCGCCTGCAAGCGACAGGAGCTTGAGACATTCGCCGTTCAGGTCAGTGACTTCGAGATCGAGACCTATCTCGAAAGCGTCTGAGCGCAGCCGCAGGCTATCAAGGCGCGAGCGCGAGACAATCCTCGGCGCGCCAGCCTATTCGCAATTCAGCGCCGATCTCGGGCGCGTAGGCATCAGCCGCATTGATCTGCTTGACGACGATTGAACGGCCGCCTTTCGTCTCCGCCACGATGCGCAGATGGTCGCCGGCATAGATCGACTGGCGCATCGTCGCTCTCAGGCCGGCCGGGGCGTCCGCGGGCATCAGCGC
Source organism: Mesorhizobium sp. (assembly GCA_049647505.1). Classification (GTDB taxonomy): domain Bacteria; phylum Pseudomonadota; class Alphaproteobacteria; order Rhizobiales; family Rhizobiaceae; genus Mesorhizobium_A. Next base: position 23,856 of record JBARXU010000024.1, on the reverse strand, counting down.
CAGCCGTTCCGGCCGCACCGACAACACCACGCGATCTCCTGTTCTCCAGTCTCCGGCAAGCGCAGTCGCATCGACGCTGCCGTCGCCATTGTCGAGCGCCACTCGTATCCGTTGGCCAGAGATCGCCTCGACGACACCTGACAGGCGATTGTTCTCGCCGATGAAACCGGCGACGAACCCGGTCTGCGGGCGTTCGTAAAGCTCTGCCGGTGTCGAGACCTGCTGCACGCGGCCCGCATTGAATACCGCGATCCGGTCCGACATGGTGAGCGCCTCGGTCTGGTCATGCGTGACATAGACAAATGTCACGCCGAGCCTGCGATGGATTTCGCGGATTTCAAGCTGCATCTGTTCGCGCAACTGCCTGTCGAGCGCGCCGAGCGGCTCGTCCATCAACACCAGATTCGGCTCGAAGATCAGCGCGCGGGCAACTGCGATGCGCTGCTGCTGGCCGCCTGAAAGCTGGTCGGGCATCCGGCCGGCCACGCCCGGCAGGCGTACCATGTCGAGCGCGTTCCGCACCTTTTCCTCTATCCCCGCCTTGCCGAGGCGTCGCACCTCAAGCGGGAAGGCGAGGTTTTCGCCCACGCTCATATGCGGGAAAAGCGCATAATTCTGGAAGACCATGCCGATGCCGCGCCTGTTGGGTGCGACGCCTTCAACGGATGTGCCGTCGACGGTTATTTGGCCGCGCGTCGGGGTCTCGAAGCCTGCCAGCATCATCAGGGCTGTCGTCTTGCCCGATCCGGATGGACCCAGCAGCGTCAGGAATTCGCCGCGCAATATGTCCAGATCGAGAGCATCGACAGCCAGAACCCTGCCGCCGAACCGCTTTTCCACGCCACGAAAGGCGACATGCACATCTTGGCGCTGGCTGTTGGACATGGGATTTTTCCGGTGCGAACCACGACAATTTTGCAGCCGGGATCAGACGGCTTCTGTATAGCGGCCGTGACCGCATTCGCAAATCGATCACAAACCCTTCGGGGACGAGCCGCAAACATGATTCTGAAAAAAACCGCCTGCGCTTTGGCCCTCACGCTCTTCGCCGTTTCTGGTGTCCATGCGGTAGACCCCGTCACGGTCGTCGGCTGGGGCGGGTCTTGGGACAAGGCCTATAAGGACGGCGTGTGGGACCGCTACACGGCATCGACCGGCATTCCCATCGTGCAGGAGGAATGGGGCGGAGAGGTCGCCAAGGTTCGTGCGCAGGTGCAGGCCGGAAACGTGACCTATGATCTGGTGTCGGTCGAGGTTCCCGCGCTCGAAATAGGCTGCGCGGAGGGCCTGTTCGTTCCGCTGACACCCGAGATAACGGGCGACGCGGCGAACTATCTGCCCGGCACTCTGCACGAATGCGGGGTTGCCTCCGACACCTGGGCGACGATCCTCGTCTACAACACAGATGTATTCGGTGATGCCGGCCCGGCAAGCTGGGCCGATTTCTGGGACGTGAAAAAGTTTCCGGGCAAGCGTGGCGTGAACGCGCAGGCCCAATACACGCTCGAAAACGCGCTGATGGCCGACGGGGTCAAACCCGCAGACATGTATCGTGTTTTGCGCACGCCGGAGGGCGTCGACCGCGCCTTTGCAATGCTGGACGGACTGCGGGAGAACATCGTCTGGTGGTCGTCCATCCCGCAGGCGATCCAGAACCTCGATTCAGGCGAGGTGGTGATGAGCGATTCCTACAATGCGCGCATCACAAGCGAGGTGGTCGAAGAAAAGAAGCCGTATCGCATCGCATGGCAGGCCGGTTTCTTCTACGGTTCCGACATGTGGGCCGTGGTCAAGGGCGCGCCGCATGAAGGGCAGGCGCTCGATCTTCTCAAATGGTTCTCGATTCCCGATAATCAGGCAGGGTTCTCGAAGCTTTACGCCTACGGCACGGGTCGCAGGGAGGCGGCGCAATTGATCCCTGCGGACTGGCTGGCAAACCTGCCGACCGCGCCGCAGCACCTGCAATATGGCATGCCCTATGACGATGCTTTCTGGACCGAGAACAAGGAAGCCCTCGAGGAACGCTTCAAGGCGTGGCTGGCGAAATAGGGCAGGGAGTTGATGCGGAACGGCGCGACAGGGAGAGGTAGTGGCCGGCGTGAAGCGGCCCATGCGTTCCTTGTCCTCCCGCTCATCCTGTTCCTGGTCCTCGTCTTCGTCTGGCCGGTGGCGCGCTATCTGTCGCTCGGCGTCGACAATTCCGGCATCACCGACAATCTGCCGCGCGCCATTTCCGAACTGTCCGGCTGGACGTCGCAGGCGGGCCTGCCGCCAGAAGCGGCCTTCGCTGCGCTGGTTGAGGATATGGCGGCAGCGCGCCGGGCGGGCAGGGACGGTGTTGCCGCCCAACTCATCAACCAGCGCATGGTCGGAACACGCTCCCTTGTCATCGCAACCGCCAAGGATGCTGCCGAAGGCCGGTTCGACGCTCGCCCGGTGCGCGACGTGCTGCTGACCGCCTATCCGGGCTGGAACGACGCCGCTCTGTGGAGCCTGATCGCTCGCCAGACGAGCGGTGTCACCGATCATTATCTCCTGGCGAGCCTCGATCTTCAGCGCAATTCGGCGGGTGCAATCGAGCGCGTGCCGGCCGAGCGCGCCATCTTCGTCGACGTGTTGGCTCGCACGATCTGGATCAGCGCCGTCGTTACGCTGATCTGCATCCTGCTTGCCGTTCCGCTTGCGCAAGCTATCGTCAGCGCGCCGCCTCTCTGGTCGCGCATCATGCTTGCGCTGGTGCTTTTTCCGCTGTGGACTTCGCTTCTGATCCGCACGGTCGTATGGATCATGATCCTGCAGAAAAACGGTCCTGTTAACGCAACGCTTGTCGGTCTTGGTCTTGTCTCCGAGCCGCTCAGCTTCATCTACACACGCTTCTCGCTCTATGTCGCGATGGTTCAGGTGCTGTTGCCAATCATGGTCCTGTCCGTCGTCTCGGTGATGCGCCGCATCCCGCAAACACACATGCGCGCCGCGCTTTCGCTCGGCGCGCCCTGGTTTACCGCCTGGCGGCGGGTGCAACTGCCGCTCATTGCACCGGGCATCATGGCAGGCGCGGCGATCGTGTTCGTGTTCTCGCTTGGTTACTACATTACGCCTGCGCTGGTCGGCGGGCCGCGCGACCAGATGGTCTCCGGCTACATCGCCTTCTATACGAACGAAACGCTGAACTGGGGCATGAGTGCGGCCCTCTCGCTGCAATTGCTGATGATCCTGCTGGTCGCGGCCTTCCTGTTCTGGACGGCGCGTTCAGTGCTTTCGCCTTACTGGATGGGCCGGTCATGACCGGGGCGCGTGGCAGAGGCTGGCTGATGTATGGCTATGCAGCGGTCTTGCTGGCCTTCATCATTCTGCCATTGCTCGTCATCGTGCCCATCTCGCTCACCAGCGGCAATTCACTGGCGTTTCCGACGCCCGGCTGGTCGTTGCGCTGGTATGAAGAATTGTGGACCGATCAGCGCTGGCCGAACGCGCTTTGGAATTCGCTGGTGATCGGCGGAGCAACAACCGCGCTTTCATTGATCCTCGGCATTCCGGCGGCAGTCGGACTGGCGTGGGGCGAGTTTCCCGGCAAGCGCGCCATCTACGCAATCATCGCGGCCCCGCTCGTCGCACCGATCGTCATAGTCGGCGTTTCCGCGTTCTCGTTCTTTGCGTCCTTTGGCCTTGTAGGCGGCAAACTTGCCATCATCCTCACCCACTCCGCGCTCGCCGTGCCGGTGGTGGTGACGACAGTCATTGCCAGCCTCTCGACCTTCGACCGGACGTTCGTGCGCGCAGCGCACTCCTTGGGCGCGGGGCATGCGCGCACCTTCTTCAAGGTCATTCTGCCACTCATAATGCCCGGCGTCGTGACCGGTGCCGTTATCGCCTTCATCATCTCGTTCGACGACGTGGTCGTTGCCAGCTTCCTGTCGACCGGAGCCGAGCGGACTCTGCCGCGCATGATCTTTTCCGGCGTCCGGGAATCGATCAGCCCGGCGATTGCGGCAGTTGCGGTGTTGCTGATGCTGTTCTCAGCCGTGCCCTTTGCGCTGATCGTACTTGTTCATGCGCGCGCCGACCGGTTGAGACGAAGGGCAGGCGCAGGCGTCTGATAGGATTCAGCCTGCGCTGGCGAGCGTGATGATGCCGGCGGCAACCACGCATGCCGCAATAATCCGCCCGAGCCATGGTCGTTCGCCAAACACGATCAGGCCGATCAATGCCGCGATGATGACGCTTGATTCGCGCACTGCCGAGACCGCACCGATCGGCGCAATGGTCGTGGCGTAAAGTGCGATGCCATAGGCCGTCACCGACAATGCCCCGCCGATCAGCCCTATGCCAAACACTTTCCAGTCGATCTTGTGCCGGCGTGCGACGCGCGGTCCCAGAACCGCCAGCACGACGGGAGCCTCGAACAGGAACAGCCAGCCCATATAGCCGGTCGGGCTGCCCGACCACCTGACGCCTAGCCCATCGGCAACCGAATAGGCGGCGATGGTCAGTCCGAGGATGCAAGCGACACCGACCGCGCGCGGATCGGCATTTGCCGCGCCGCGTTGCAGGGCAAGCATTCCGATACCCATCGAGATTGCCGCGAGCCCAGCTATTCCGAGCGGCGACAGCGTTTCGCCGATGATGAGATAGGTGCCGATTGCGACGAGGGCCGGGGCCAGACCGCGCGAGATCGGATAGACCTGGCTCAGATCGCCCAGCCTGTAGGCCTGGAACAGCAGGAAATAATAGAGGTAGTGGATGAAGGTGGATGCGACGAGGGATCCCCAGCTTGCCCTGTCCGGCGCCTCCGATACTGCGATGAGGAACGCGCCAGCAACAGCGTGCATGCAGGCGACAGCCGCAAGCGTCAGCGCGCGGTCGCTCGCATTCTTGACGAGCGCGTTCCAACTGGCGTGCATGACGGCTGCTGCGAGAACGATGATGAGTGCGAAGCTGGACAAGGAGCTTACTTAGCCGGCAAGGTCGGAAGCATTCTTCTGAACGCCGGCGACCTGACTGGCAAGGCCGCCGACTGGCACAGTGGCGACCTTTCGTCAGGTCCTGACCCTGGGCGCAACTAATAGTCCGGATGGCGATGCAACCAATTGCGTTCGTCTGGATTGTCGAGCAATCCTAGAGCGAGACGAGGTTGACTTGAAACATTCTGCCGGGTCCTCCAGATGAACGACGCAAAAGCCGGGTCCGCAGCGACTGACTTCCACCCTGACCAGGGAGGGGACAATCTCTCGCAGCTGAAAATGCCTGCGCTTGTCACCGTCGTGGTCATCACCGCCATTCTCTATTTTGGCCGGGATATTTTCATTCCGATCTCGGTCGCCATTCTGCTGACATTCGCGCTGGCCCCGATCGTCGGGTTCCTGCGCAAGCGTGGCCTTCCGCGCATTCTCGCCGTCATTGCAACGGTCCTGATGGCATTCATGGCGATCGCCCTATTTGCCGTCGTCCTTGCCACTCAGGTCACGAGCCTCGCGCAGAACCTTCCCACATATCAGTCCAACATCATCGAGAAGATCGACTCCCTCAAGCAGATGGGAAAGGGCGGGGGCATCATCGACCAGGTGACGAGCGCTCTCAACCGGGTTGGCCAGGAACTTCAGGAATCGGGCCCCGGTGAAGAGGCAGGTGAGAGCAACAAGCCGCTGCCTGTCGAAGTGGTGACGCGACAGAGCCCGATCGACATCCTGACCAACATCGTCGTGCCCCTCATCAGCCCTTTTGCGACGGCCGGTCTGGTCATAGTGGTGGTCATTTTCATGCTGCTGGAGCGGGAGGACCTGCGCGACAGGTTCATCCGGCTTGCCGGTGCGGGCGATCTCAACAAGACGACGGAGGCGCTGCACGATGCCGGCAAACGGGTCGGCCGATATCTCCTGATGCAACTCGTCATCAACACGACCTATGCGATACCAATTACATTAGGCCTGTGGCTCATCGGCGTTCCAAATGCCCTGCTGTGGGGGGTGCTGACGCTCGTCCTGCGTTTCGTCCCCTACATAGGCCCGGCCATCGGCATGATCCTCCCGATGTTCGTGGCCTTTGCAGCACTGCCGGGATGGACCCCGCTGATTGCGACGGCGGCCCTGTTCATCGGCGTCGAACTTTTGTCCAACAACGTTATGGAGCCATGGCTCTACGGTTCCAACACCGGCCTTTCGCCATTGGCGATCATCGTCTCGGCAATCTTCTGGGGCTGGCTTTGGGGGCCGATCGGACTGGTCCTCTCGACGCCGCTGACCGTCTGCCTTGTCGTGCTGGGCAAGCACGTTCCGCAATTCGAGTTCTTCTCGGTCATGTTCGGCAATCGGCCCGTGCTTGAGCCGTCTGTCAGAATCTACCAGCGCCTGCTTGCCGGCGACCCCGACGAGGCGGTCGACCACGCCGAGGATATTCTGGAGGACCAATATCTCGTCGATTTCTATGACGGCATCGGGGTCCCGGCCTTGCTGCAGGCGGAGGAGGACAGGCTGCGCGGCGTGATGAACGACGAAGCGCGCCACCGCTTCGCGGCCGCTGCGCTGGCTCTCGTCGGCGAGTTGGAGGCGGAAGCCAACAGCGAGGAGGAGGACGACAGCGACGAGGAGGAAGACGCTGACGACCTGCCCCGCGATTCGGACGGAAAATTGCTCCCGGATGGCGAAGGACGCTCGCTCATCGTCGTTGGCGGGCGCACGGAACTGGATGACGCGCTTGCCGCAATGGCCGCGCAGTCCATGGCAACGCAGGGCGCGCAGGCGGTGTTCAAATCGCATGAAGTGCTCCGCGCCTCGAAAAGCCAGGTGGACCTCACTGGAGTCGATACCGTCGTGCTGAGCTACCTCAACCCCGCAGCGCTCGCTTGGGCGCGTCTGGCCGTTCGCCGCATCAAGAGGCTTGAGCCTCGCTTGCGCGTCGGTTTGCTGGCACCGGGTCTGGCCGACCGCGATCAGCCGTTCGATGCAGCCACGATCGGGGCCGATTTCGCCGTTCTGACGATTGCGGATGCCATCGCGCGCGGCTTTGCCGACGAAAAGCCGGTCCAGCTCAAGCCCGATGCAACGCGCCGGCGCCGTCAGGTAAAGGCGGGCAGGAAGGCGAAGGTCCCAGCCCCGGCCTGACCTTATCAACCAAGCTTGCTGCCACTCGACACGGCCGCCTGCTCGCGACTAGGCTTCGTTCGAAGATGATCGAGGGAGCCACGGTTGAAGATCAGGGAATTTGGCGTCGAACAGTGGATGAACCGCTATGAGACGCGTTGCGACTGGAATCTGGCCGAGACCTGCATCGAGTCGCTGACGGTCTCGCAATTGCTCGACCTCGCAGGCAAGGGCAATGCATTTCTCGACGAGCTTCTACCGATGAAGCTGACCTATGGAGCCATCGAGGGCAGCGAGCGACTTCGGTCGGCGATTGCGTCGCTGTTCGAGCATCAGACGCCTGAGAATGTGAGCGTCACCCACGGCGCAATCGGTGCCAATTCGCTGATTTACCAAACGCTGGTTGAGCCGGGTGACGTGGTTGTCTCTGTCGTGCCGACCTATCAACAGCACTATTCGATACCTGAGAGCCTTGGCGCAGACGTCCGACTCCTGCGGCTTCATGAGAAGGACGGTTTCCTGCCCGACCTTGGCCGGATGCGCGAGCTTGTGAAGGGTGGCGCGAAGCTGATTTCGCTGACGAACCCCAACAATCCGACAGGTGCCCTGATCGACAGGCCGATACTCGAAGAGATCGTGGCGATTGCGCGCGAGGCCGGTGCCTGGATCCTGTGCGATGAGGTTTATCGAGGCATTGATCAGGAGGGCGACGGCTTCACCGCATCGATTGCCGATCTCTATGAGAAGGGCATCTCGACCGGCTCGATGTCGAAGGCCTATTCGCTGGCGGGCCTGCGGCTCGGCTGGATCGTCGCGCCGAAGGAGATCATCCACGCCGTTTCCGTCCACCGGGACTACAACACGATCAGCGTCGGCATGATCGACGACTATCTGGCGGCGCTTGCCCTGGAGAGCCGCGACAAGGTGCTGGCGCGGGGCAGGGGCATCGTGCGCGGGAACCTTGCAATGCTGTCTGAATGGGTCGAGGCGGAACCGCGCATCTCATGGGTCAAGCCGCGCTCCGGCACGACCGCGGCGCTGCGCTACGACTTCGATATGCCGTCCGAAGCCTTGTGCATTCGCTTGTTGGAACAGACCGGCGTGATGTTGACGCCGGGCAGCGCGCTCGACATGGAAGGCTATCTGCGCATCGGCTATGCCAACTCGCCCGAGATACTGCGCGATGGCCTGGCGCGCATGACGCCGTTTTTGAAGGAGATTTCGCGATGACCACCACGCTCTACGGCTTCAAGTCCTGCGACATGGTCCGCAATGCGATCAAGTGGCTCGACGCCAACAAGGTCGACTACGGCTATTTCGATTACCGCGCCAATCCGCTTGAACCCAAGGTGGTCGACGACTGGTTCGCGCGCGCTGGTTGGGAGAATGTCTTCAATCGCAATTCGACGACCTATAAGGAAATGTCCGACGCCGAGAAGGCGAGCATCGACGAGCGGAAGGCCAAGGAGCTTATTCTGGCCAATCGCAACCTCATCAAGCGTCCTGTGCTGGACACCGGTGACCAGTTGTTGTTCGGCTTCAAGGCTGACCGCTGGGCGCAGGCGCTCGGCAAATAGGCGCCAGTGACGCAATCTTGTCGCGATCGCCCCTCAATGGATAGGCCCATGCGCGCGCACCTGATCCCATTGCTGATGATCCTGACCGCCCCGATGGCGGCTTTTGCCGAGGACGCACCGCCGCCTGCAGCCACGCCGGAGCTATTCGAGGTCACCGGGCTTGCCATTGACGACGAACTCAATCTGCGCGCAACGGCGTCCGCCACCGGGATGCTGGTCGCCCGTGTTCGCATGGGCGCCGTCGTGCGCAATCTCGGTTGTGCCGACGTCGACAAATATCGCTGGTGCAAGATCTCGGCGACCGATGACGAGCGCATCCAGGGATGGGCCGCCGCGCGTTATCTCGTGCCGCTCGACCAGTCGGCGACGCCGGCCATCGAAGAGGACGCGCCGCTCGTCAATGGCGGCGACGACGCGTCCATCCTTCCGGACTAGGCTCCAGACCTACGCCCATTCACCCTTGCGCATGACCGGAACGCGCGACCCGTCGGCGTGAATGCCGTCAATGTCGATCTCGTCGGAGCCGATCATCCAGTCGATATGGATGAAGCTCTTGTTGCCGCCGCGTTCGGCGATCTGTTCAGGCGTCAGGTTGGCGCCGTCGACGAAACATTTCGAATAGCACTGGCCAAGTGCGATGTGGCAGGCGGCGTTCTCGTCGAACAGCGTGTTGTAGAAGAGAAGCCCGCTCTTCGAGATCGGTGAGGAATGAGGCACCAGAGCCACCTCTCCGAGCCGTGCGGCACCCTCATCTGTTTCGAGCACTTTCTTCAGGACGTCTTCGCCACGGCTCGCCTTCGCCTCGACGATGCGGCCGTCCTCGAAGCGCACTTCGATATTCTCGATCAAAGTGCCCTGATGCGATAGCGGCTTGGTCGAGCGAGCCGTACCCGAGACGCGCCTTGCGTGAGGCGTGGTGAAGACTTCCTCGGTCGGGATGTTCGGGTTGCAGATGATGCCGTTCTTTGCGGAGGATGCGCCACCCTGCCATTCATGGTCGTCAGCCAGACCGACTGTCAGGTCCGTGCCCGGCCCCTTGAAATGCAGGTCGCGGAAATTTTGTTCGTTGAGCCAGGCGGTGCGCTCCTTGAGGCGCGCATTGTGCGCTTCCCATTCGGCGACCGGATCGTCCCGATCGACGCGGCTTGCGGCGAATATGGCATCCGCCAGCTTGGCGACCGCGACGTCTTCCTCATCATTCGGGAACACCAGCTTGGCCCAGCTTGCGCCCGGATAGGCGACGATGTTCCAGTTGATGTCGAAGCCGGCGATCTTTTCGAGAGCTGGCTGGTAGGCGATCGAATTGGCCTTGTTGGCGCGCGAAACTTTCGCCGGGTCTTCACCCGACAGCAGCATCGGGTTGTCGCCGACGATGGCAAGGCGAGCGGTGTTGGCCGAAAAAGCCTTGGCGACACCGTCATAGAGCCAGTTCGGTGCGCGGTCGAAGCTCTCGTCGGACGCGTTTCGGTAGCGCGCCAATGACAGTTCCTCATCCGACAGGATCGGCGTCACAAGGCCGGCACCCGCCTTGTAGGCATGGACCGCGATGCGGCGAACGAGCGGCAGGGCCGACACCGGCGCAGTCAGGAACACATCCTGTCCGGGTTGCAATCTCAGGCCGACCTTGACCGCGACTTCTGCAAGCTTGTCCAGCTTTTGCGGATCGATGGCGGGCGTGTTGGCGGGGTAGGTCATGGGGCTGGTCCTCGTATTGCCGGACAATTGAGATCGGACATTGAGATAGGATGTTCACTACCGCTTGGCTACGGGCCTGTCCTTCAGTTTTCGCCGCGCTGGACCAGCCGCGCACGTTGCATCGCGCGATCAGGGCCGTAAGTTGCGGGCAATGTCTCCTGCCAGCAATCCCTATCGCTACGCCGTCGGTGGCCTGATCGGCATGGCGGCCGGCATGGGCATCGGCCGCTTTGTCTACACGCCGATACTGCCTGGCATGATGGAAGAACTCGGCCTGACCGCGTGGCAGGCCGGGCTCGTCGCGTCGGCCAACTATCTCGGCTATCTGATCGGTGCGCTGCTTGGCGCTGGCAACTGGGCGCATGGGCGCGAGCGCGCGGTCATGCTTTCGGCAATCGCGATGTCGGCGGTGCTATGCCTTGCCATGGGCATGACGACCAGCGTCGCCGCCTTCATTGCACTCCGGCTGATTGCCGGCGTCGCCAGCGCCTTTGTTATGGTCTTTCTCGCCACCATCGTCTTCAGCCACATTGCATCTGTCGGGCGCATGGACTTGCAAGCGCTGCATTTTTCGGGCGTCGGAGTCGGGATTGGCGTGTCGTCCGTTATGATCGGCGTGCTGGTCGTTTCCCATCAGCCCTGGAGTGCCGGCTGGCTCTGGGCCGGCATCCTCTCTGCGATCGCCTTCGTTGTCGTCTTCGTCCTTGTGCCGGACGGCCCGCGTGCTTCCGGGGACGCGAGGCGGGAACCGCCGCTGCCCAAGAGCCCGTCACTGACGCGCATCACTTGGTCCTATGGCCTGTTCGGGTTCGGTTACATCGTGACCGCCACCTTCCTGATCGCGATCGTGCGGGCAGGCGAGGGTGGCCGCGTGTTTGAGGCACTCGTCTGGCTTGCGGTTGGCATTGCCATCCCGCCGGCCAATTTCCTGTGGCAGCGGCTGGCCGCATCCATCGGTCTTGGCGCGACCATTGCACTGGGCTGCCTCACCGAAGCGTTGGGCGTCATGGCAAGCGTCGCTATCGGCGGTTATGCCGGCCCCCTCATTGCCGCACTTCTGCTGGGCGGGACGTTTGTCGCGATCACCGCACTCGGCCTCCAGTTGGGGAGAAATCTCGCAGGCCCGTCGCCAAGGCGGGCCCTTGCCATGATGACTGCCGCCTTCGGAACAGGTCAGATCATCGGACCGTTGGTCGCCGGCTCGTTGGCAGACGCGACCGGCAGCTATTTTTCCGGGTCTGCCATCGCAGCGTTGTGCCTAGTTGTATCCGCATGGCTTGCATGGGATGCGGGAAGGGTGTCGCGGCCGGCCTGACACCCTGCATTTCTTTCGGAAATGTAATGAGCCGACATGGCTTGCTGCCATTTCTTTGCCGGGAATTTTGTGACCTTATGCGCCCGAATCCTTCTGAGGCGGCCACATTCGGCCGCAGACCGGAGCGCAGGCCGTGTTCGTCTCGTTTTTCCCCAGACCCAAACTGTTCTTCATCAGCGCCGCCATCTGGGCGGTGTGCGCAATCCTGTTCTGGTTCTTCGTCGCAGAGCAGATGGGCGCATCGTTCGGAATGCCGCCTGCGGCGGATGGGGCGCCGCCCATCATCGGAATCGAGGTTTTCTGGTCGCCGCCATTCCTCTGGTTCTACATCTATTTTGCCGTCGTCGCAGCGCTGTTTTACCTGTTCTGGCGCGTGTTCTCGCCACATCCTTGGCAGAACTGGTCGATACTTGGGTCGGCGCTGATCCTGTTCGTCACCTATTTTCAGGTCCAGGTGTCGGTTGCGATCAACAATTGGTATGGACCCTTCTGGGACCTCATCCAGAACATCCTTTCAAAGCAGGTGACCGCCACCCAGAGCGACATCTACGCCCAGATTGTCATCTTCCTGGGCATCGCGCTTGTCGCCGTCACCATGTCGGCACTCACCGCATTCTTCGTCAGCCACTATGTCTTCCGTTGGCGCACGGCGATGAACGATCATTACATGTCGCATTGGCCGAAGCTGCGTCACATCGAAGGTGCCTCGCAGCGCGTGCAGGAAGACACGATGCGGTTCTCGACCATTGTCGAAACGCTGGGCGTCAATTTTGTCGATGCCATCATGACGTTGATCGCCTTCATGCCGGTCCTCGTCCGGCTGTCGGCAAACATCACCGAGCTTCCGGTCGTGGGGGCGATTGCACACCCGCTGGTCTTTGCCGCGATTGCCTGGTCGCTTTTCGGAACGGTCCTGCTCGTCGTGGTCGGCATCAGGCTGCCGGGCCTTCAGTTCCGCAACCAGCGTGTCGAGGCCGCGTACCGCAAGGAACTGGTTTATGGTGAGGATGACGAGGCCCGCGCCCAGCCGCCGACGGTCAAGGAGTTGTTCGCCAATGTGAGGCGCAACTACTTCCGCATGTATTTCCACTACGTCTATTTCAACGTCGCCCGCTTCCTGTATCTGCAGACGAACAACATTTTCTCGCTGTTCCTGATGGTGCCTTCGATCATCGCCGGCACGATCACGCTCGGCCTTCTGAACCAGATCAGCTACGCGTTCAGCCAGGTCACGTCGTCATTCCAGTATCTGGTCAGTTCATGGCCGACGATTGTCGAACTGCTCTCGATCTACAAGCGACTGCGCGCTTTCGAGGCAATGATCTACGGCGAAGATCTTCCGGATATCGACAAGGCCTATCTGGAACGCGAAGCGGCGGGCGTTAAGCCGGAAGAACAGCCCGCGCATTAGATTATCGGGTATCAGCCGCCGGCGGTCTTTGCCGAGGCATTCGGATTGGCGCGCAGCCAGTCCGAATAGCTGACGCAGGCAACGTCAGGCTTCACGCAATATTGGCGGGCGAAGCGCTCAAGCGCGTTCCAGTATGCGCCGCCATTCATCAGCGTGAAGTGAAAGCCCATCTGCACGGGCCGCCGCTCGTCGCCATATTCGCCTTCGAATGCGTCGGCGAAGGCCTGGTAGGTGCGCTCGGCGAAAGTGTCTGCCTCCCTGGGGCGGTCGATACCGGCGGAGTGGCGGACGAAGAGATTGTAGTCCATCGAGATGATTCGCCTTGATTTCGGCCCTTCCGGGATCATCGGCAGACCGAACGCGGCAAGATTGCCCTCGAAGGTCGGGTTCTGTGGACCGCGCGTCACGCCGCTCGAGTCATATGAAAAGCCGCGCTCCTTCAGCGCGGCGATGAGGCCGGCATTCGATGACAGATAGGGCGCTCGAAAGCCGTGAATGCCCTTGCGCGCAAACTCATCCCATCCGGCAGGGGCCGTCAGGCCGTTGATCTGCCAGCCGCGCGCGAGAATGTCGTCGAACTGTTTGAATTCGGCTGACCAGTCAGCCCTTGACCAGTCCTTGCCGTCGAAATGGCCGCAGCCATGGCTCGCGATCTCATGGCCGGCCTGATAGGCGGACCAGACATGGTCGAGCCGGGTGCGTGCATCGTCCGTAGAGGTAGCGAACCCGACATTGGAGCGCCCCGCCTTCATGCCCGGCGGCTGGTAGTGGCGCTTGTCATCGGGGCCGAGCAGATAGACGCAGGACAGGAAATAGGTAAAGCGCGCACCGGTGTCGTCGGCGAGCTTCAGGCTGCGCGCCCACAGCGAATTGTCATGCGCACCGTCAAAGGAGATCAGCACATATTGCAGCTTGGTACGCGCCTCATGTGGCGCGGCTGCTGTGTCTTGAGCGAGCGCATTGCCCGTCATCACGACCAGAGACCCGGCCGCGACCGCTCGCAAAAACTGCCTCATGAATGCCCAACCTCACTCTCAATTCACACCTGCCGTTCGCACCTCAATGTGGCGCCCATGGGGTCGCTGAGAAGCCCTTCCGGGGCTATGGTTAACAGTGCAAATCAGCCGCCATTGCCATAATTCGACCGTTCCCCTTCCATAGCTGGCGAATTCCGCTAAAAGACGCGGCACGCAAGGCAGTCATGCCGTCACGGGTTTTTCATGTCCGACGATATTTTCATTCGCGAAGTCAACGAGGAGATCCGCCAGGATCAGGCAAAGGCGCTCTGGGAACGCTATGGCGCGATTTTGATCGGCTTGGCGGTCGCAATCGTAATCGGCACCGCTGCCTGGGTTGGCTACGACTACTGGAAGACGAGCACCGCCAACGCGTCGGGCGATCGCTTCTCGCAGGCGCTGACACTGGCCAACGAAGGCAAGAACGACGAAGCGCTCGCCGCACTCGAGTCGCTCGAAGGCGATGGTTACGGCGCCTATCCGCTGCTCGCGCGTCTGCGCGCCGGCACGGTTCTGGTCGAAAAGGGCGACTTTGAAGCCGCGGTCAAGCAGTTCGACGAAGTTGCCGCCGACAGTTCCATCCCCGCATCCATTCGGGACATGGCTCGCCTTCGTGCGGCGCTGGTGCTCGTCGATCACGGCACGCAGGCCGATGTCGCCTCGCGTGTCGAGCAGCTGGCGGTCGATACCAACCCGCTGCGCCATTCGGCCCGCGAGGCGCTTGGTCTGTCCGCCTGGAAGGAAGGCAAGTTCAAGGACGCCCTCACGCTCTTTGACCAGATCGCGGCCGATGCTGCTGCACCCAGAAACAACCGTGAACGCGCCACGCTGATGACAGAGCTCATCCGCGGTTCCGGTCAGGCCTCCTGATAGCCAGATGACATTCAAGGTCGCCATTGTCGGCCGGCCCAACGTCGGCAAGTCGACCCTGTTCAACCGGCTCGTCGGCCGCAAGATCGCGCTTGTCGACGACATGCCGGGAGTGACGCGCGACCGTCGTATCCACGAAGCCAGGCTCTACGATCTCGAATTCGACGTCATCGACACGGCCGGTCTTGAGGTTGCCGCCGCATCCTCGCTCGCGGGCCGGATGACCGCAGGCACGGAGCGCGCTATCGAGGAAGCCGATCTGGTTTTCTTCGTCATCGATGCCAAATCCGGCATCACCCCCGACGACCGCACCTTTGCCGACGTCGCCCGCCGTTCGGGCAAGCCGGTCGTGCTGGTGGCCAACAAGGCCGAGGCGCGTGGCGCGCAGGCCGGCATGCTCGAAGGCTGGGAACTCGGCCTTGGCGAGCCGATCCCGATTTCCGCCGAGCATGGACAGGGCCTGCCTGACCTGCGCGAAGCGATAATCGAGGCGCTTGGCGAGGAGCGGGCGTTCGGCGAGGAAGAGGACGAGGCGGATGACGTCCTCGATCAGACCCCGCTTATCGGGGAGGATGTTGCCGATCCCGATGCCGAGGAAGTTCCTCCCTACGACCCGACCAAGCCGATGCGCATCGCTGTGGTCGGACGGCCCAATGCCGGCAAGTCGACCTTGATCAACACGCTGATCGGCGAGGAACGGATGTTGACCGGCCCGGAAGCCGGCATCACGCGCGATTCGATTTCGGTCGAGTGGGAATATGCCAACCGCCGCATTCGCCTGTTCGATACGGCAGGCATGCGTCGCAAGGCGCGCGTGCAGGAAAAGCTCGAAGTCATGTCCGTCCAGGACGGCCTGCGCGCGATCCGGTTCGCTGAAGTCGTCGTCATCGTTTTCGACGCCACGATCCCGTTCGAGAAGCAGGATCTTCAGATCGTCGATCTGATCGCGCGTGAGGGACGCGCGCCGGTCATCGCCTTCAACAAATGGGACCTGATCGACAACCCTCAGGAGTATTTAGCCGAACTGCGTGAGAAGACGGACCGACTGCTGCCGCAGCTGCGCGGCCTTCTGGCCGTGCCGGTGTCGGCGGAGACGGGCCGCGGTCTCGACAAACTCATGGCTGCAGTCATGAAGGCGCATGAGATCTGGAACATCCGCATTTCGACCGGTCGCCTCAACCGCTGGATCGAGCGCATTCTGGCCCACCATCCGCCGCCGGCGGTCGCCGGTCGCCGCCTGAAGATCAAATACATCACCCAGGCGAAAACGCGTCCTCCGGGCTTCGTCCTGTCGGTCTCGCGTCCCGACGCCATGCCGCAGTCCTACATCCGCTACCTGGTCAATTCGCTGCGCGAGACGTTCAGCATCACGGGCGTGCCGGTGCGCATGGTGCTGCGCGGCACGGACAATCCCTTCGCGGGCCGTGCCAAGAAAAGGTAAGCCGTGTCCGAGGTCCACCGCAATCGCGCGGCGCGCATCGTTCTTCTGAACGGCGTCGGCAGTTCGGGCAAATCCTCCATAGCGCGCGCCTTGCAGTCGATGACCACCGAACCGTTCCTGCATGTGGCGATGGACGGGTTTCTCGACATGTTGCCGCCCGCCTATGTCGGGCGTGCCGATGGCGTTTCATTCGAGAATGTCGGCACCGACGATCTGCCGGAGATCGCAATCGGTCTCGGACCTGTCGGCGAGAGGCTGATTCGAGGCATGAGACAGGCTGTGCTCGCACTGGCACGTGAAGGCAACGACCTGATCCTGGATGACGTGCTTTTGAGTGCCGACAAGGCCGACTACATCGACGCGCTCTCGGCTTACGATCTGTTCGTCGTCGAGGTTTCCGCGCCGCTGGATGTTCTTGAGCATCGCGAGAGGTTGCGCGGGGACCGCAGGCCGGGCCTTGCCCGCTGGCAGGAGAGCCGCGTCCACGAGGACATGCGCTACGATCTGAGGGTACGCACAGACTTGATGAGCGCGGACGAATGCGCGCGTTTCATCAAGCGCAAGTTCAATCTCTGAAAAGACTGTGCCGAGCGGTTACGCCGCCGTCGCCATGACCGGCCCGACAGCAAGCAGTTCGTGTTAACCCTGCATCAAGGTTAATGCTCCATTTTGAATTCCTGTCTGTTTGTTGCGTCCCGGAGTGTGCTCGTGCGTCGCCAGCCTATCGCGTTTCGCCGTTCATCTAGCCATCGCGATGGTTCTCTGCTGACCCCGGCTGTCATTGCGCTTGCCTTCTGGCTTGGGTTCCCCACGCAGGGCGCGCAGCAGGACTTGACCAGCCTGATCACCAATGGCGTGAGCTGGGACGCATATGTCGAGCGTTCAGCCGCCGGCTCCGTGCATCAGGCCGAATTGCGCTTCACCGACCAGACAACGACGGCATCGATCGTCGGCGGCGGCATCAGCGCCAGCGGCATCGGCAAGGTCGCGCTGACCGGCAAGGCGCAGATGTCCGATGCGCCCGACGAGGAGCGCATCAACCGCACGGCCAAGCAGGGCCGCGTCGTCGGCGTGGTCAAGGTTGCCCCGCCCAAGGCCTTCAATGCCGGGTCGGTTTTCGAACGCCGCTCCATGCTCAAGCCCGACATCGGCGCGCCCGCGATGGCATTCGTGAAATCGCCGATCAAGGGCAAGGAGGTTGAGATCGCATCGGCCTTCTATGTGAAAGGGCCGAAGAAGGTCGGGGCAGGGGTGCCCGCCATGCTGGCCTCGCTCGTCACAAACGATCAGCCCGATATTCTGGCCACCGCTTATGCTCCGCCAGCGCCGGACTATGCGCGCGCTTCGCCTTTCGAAAGCCTGATGCCCGGCCCGGAAATGGCGGGCGGCCGCTTCATCCCGCCGATGAGCAAGGGCGATCACCAGTGGTTGGCTCAGGCGCTGCCGGCAGAGGTCTTCTCGAAGAAGGAGCAGGCCTGCCTTGCCAACGGCATCTACTTTGAGGCGCGTGGCGAAAGCCTGCGCGGGCAGGCGGCAGTCGCCCAGGTCATCCTCAATCGTGTCCGCAATCCGACCTATCCGGATACGATTTGCGGCGTCGTCTACCAGAACCAGCATATGCGCAACGCCTGCCAGTTCTCGTTTGCCTGCGACGGGAAGAAGGACGTCATAACCAGTCCTTCCCACTACAAGACCGCCCAGGATATCGCCATGGCGGTGACCGCCGGAAAGATATTCCTCGAGGAAGTGGGGTCGTCGACGCACTACTACGCGCAATATGTTTCGCCGGGCTGGGCCAGGGCCATGAATCGCATGTCGAAGATCGGCCTGCACATCTTCTACCGCACCCGTGGCGGCGGCTGGAGCTGACGCGGATTCGCCGGATTCGGCCAGCCGAGGCGTCCGGATTCGGCGGGCGCATTGTCGCATCCCGCTAAGCGCCTGATAAAACATCAAAAAATACATAGTCCAACGGGTCCGGTGTCGGCTTGACTGGTCAAGCCCCCCTAACTATGTTGCGGCCGAATTTGGAGCGGGCGGCAGGCGACTGACCGACCGGGCACGGAGGTTGCGATGGCCGCGCACAAGGGGCCAGACGAAACCGGCCAGGACCGGACGGGCGATAACGACGCCAACCCTCGCGGAGACGATCTCGATCGGCGCCGGCGCGACCTCGAAGCTGCGATAGCAGCCAGACGGCCGCGGCAGGAGCAAGAGGGGCCGGGCTCCAGAACCAGCGGCATGACCGGGGTCGGGTATGCCTTGCGGCTCTCCAGCGAGTTCATCGCCGGTGTTGTCGTCGGGGCCGGACTTGGGTGGTTCCTGGACCGGCTGGCGGGGACGTCGCCCTGGGGGCTGATCGTTCTCCTGCTGCTCGGTTTCGGCGCCGGGGTTTTGAATGTCCTGCGGTCTGCGGGGCTCGTAGCAGAGCACAAGGTGCGCAAGCCGGATGGCAGCGGACCTGGACAGAAATAAAGTTGCGCGTTTTTGCGCACGAGTGAAGCGAGGCTAAGGTGGCGAACGATCCTATCCACCAGTTCCAAATCTCGAAGCTGATCCCGATCGAAGTTGGTGGGGTCGACTTCTCCTTCACCAATTCGTCGCTGTTCATGGTCGCTACAGTCGTCGCCGCCGGTGCTTTCCTTTACCTGACCACGTCGAGCCGCGGCCTCGTGCCGTCGCGCATGCAGTCGGTCTCGGAAATGTCCTATGAATTCGTCGCCAACATGCTGCGCGACGCCGCCGGAACCCAGGGGATGAGGTTCTTCCCGCTGGTCTTCTCTCTGTTCATGTTCGTTCTGGTGGCAAACCTGTTCGGCATGATCCCCTACTTCTTCACCGTCACCAGCCACATCATCGTGACCTTCGCGCTGGCGCTTCTGGTGATCGGCACGGTCGTCGTCTACGGCTTCTGGAAGAACGGCTTCGGCTTCCTCAAGTTGTTCGTGCCGCAGGGCGTTCCTGCGGTTCTTGTGCCGCTGGTCGTGCTGATCGAGGTGATCTCGTTCCTGTCGCGCCCGATCAGCCTCTCGGTTCGTCTTTTCGCCAACATGCTGGCCGGCCACATCACGCTCAAGGTCTTCGCGGGCTTTGTCACGTCGCTGTCGGCATTCGGTGCGATTGGCGTTGCCGGTGCTGTGCTGCCGCTGATCATGACGGTTGCGCTGACGGGCCTCGAATTCCTGGTGTCGTTCCTGCAGGCCTATGTATTTGCGGTCCTCACCTGCATGTATCTCAACGACGCGATCCATCCGGGTCACTGAGTTTAACCCCTTCGGGCGCACAGCCCGATCAAGTCTGCAACGAACACATCCATTCCAAGGAGAATTGACATGGAAGCAGAAGCAGCAAAGTACATCGGCGCCGGCATCGCTTGCCTCGGCATGGGCGGCGCAGGCATCGGCCTCGGCACGATCTTCGGCAACTACCTGGCAGGCGCTCTGCGCAATCCGTCGGCAGCTGACGGCCAGTTCGGCCGCCTGATTTTCGGCTTCGCCGTTACCGAAGCTCTGGGCATCTTCTCGCTGCTCGTCGCTCTGCTGCTGCTGTTCGCCGTCTGATCGGCAACGCATCATGCGAGTAGGGCCGGCCGCAGACGCGGCCGGCGTTTGGGGCCGCCGTCCGGCGTGCCCTCGAGATTGTGACAGGGACGACCATGGCTGAAGCGATCGCACAGACCGCGAATCCGGAGCAAGACGCAACCGCGCCCGCCGCTGGCGGACACGGGGCCGCTGACGCTCACGGCACGACGACCGGCACGGAAGCTGGACACGGAGCCGCGTCCGGGGTCTTCCCGCCATTCGACACGGCCACGTTCGCGTCGCAGCTTCTTTGGCTCGCGATCACGTTCGGCCTCTTCTACATCTTCCTCAAGAAGGTGGTTCTGCCGCGCATCGGCGGCATTCTCGAAGTTCGTCGCGACCGCATCGCGCATGACCTCGACACCGCCGCAAGGCTGAAGGAAGAGGCGGACGCCGCCGTCGCGACATACGAGCAGGAACTGGCCGACGCCCGCGCCAAGTCCGGCAAGATTGCGCAGGAAGCCCGTGACGCCGCCAAGGCGGAAGCGGACGCCGAACGCAAGGAGGTCGAAGCCGGCCTCAACGCCCGTCTCGCAACTGCCGAGGCGCGCATCGCATCCGTCCGGGCCGCAGCCATGAAGGATGTCGGCTCGATCGCCGAGGAGACGGCAACTGCAATCGTCCAGAGCCTCGTCGGCAAGTCCGACAAGGCGGCCATTGCCGCAGCCGTCAAGTCGGTCCGGGAATAGGAGAGGACCATGGACGCCACATTCTGGGCCACAGTCGGCCTCGTCATTTTCCTGGCCATCGTCGTCTACATCAAGGTGCCGAGCACGGTTGCCGGCCAGCTCGACCAGCGCGCCGACAAGATCAAGAACGAGCTTGAGGAAGCCCGCAAGCTGCGCGAGGAAGCCCAGCAGTTGCTGGCCGAATATCAGCGCAAGCGCAAGGAAGCCGAAGCCGAGGCCGTCGGCATCGTCGATGCAGCCAGGCGCGAGGCAACCGCCCTTGCCGCCGAAGCCAAGACCAAGACGGAAGAATATGTTGCCCGCCGCACGGCGTTCGCGGAACAGAAGATCGCTCAGGCCGAGCGTGACGCGATTGCCGAAGTGCGTGGCAGCGCAGTGGAGATCGCCATCGAGGCGGCCCGCAAGGTGCTCGGCGACAAGGTCGATGCGGCGGCAGCGGGCAAGCTGTTCGCTGAATCGGTCAGCGCGGTGAAGACCAAGCTGAACTGATCCGACGCAGGATTTCGAAGGCGTCAAGGCCGCGGCATTGTCCGCGGCCTTTGCTTTTGGGATCCTCTCGCAGAGAGCGAGCGACACGCTCGAAGATGGGATGGTTGCCGTCATCAGTCTGCCTGGAATTGCCCGTCCCTTGATTGCTGCCCTTGAATTCTGACTTTGAATTCTATCCCGATCAGATGGGACCGGGGATAGATGACGGGTGCTCATGCTGAACGGGAAACGATCAGCTTCCTCCAGGATCGTCATTGGCACGCGGCTCAATCGCGAGGATTGCAGACGGGACTCTCGCACCAGGCGTGTGTCGGTGGTTAGACACGCGGTTAGCCAGGCGGAACCCGATCAGTCGACCGCGCCAGAGTTCCGAAGCGGGGCGAAGCTCATTCGGTGCAGGCCAGGAATGGCGCCATGTGTTTCGATGCCGCGCAGATGAACGGCGGTGCCGTAGCCTGCATGGCGCTCGAAACCGTAGCTCGGATGACATTCGCCGCAATGGCTGAGCATCCGGTCACGCGCGACCTTTGCGAGGATTGAGGCAGCCGCAATCGATTGGGAGCGCTGGTCGCCCTTGACGAGCGCGGCGCCCTCGCAATGCAATCCCGGCGGTATGTCGCGGCCATCGGCCAGGACGAGGAGAGGGCGCATCGACAGGCCTGCGACTGCACGGCGCATGGCTTCCAGGCTGGCCTTGCGGATGTCGCTGGCATCGATGGACGCGGCACAGACCGAGGCGATCGAGACAGACAGCGCCGACTGGATGATGACCGCATAGGCGGCCTCGCGCTGCCCATGTGACAGGCGCTTGGAATCGTCCAGGCCGGCGGGAATATTGTCGGGGTCGAGGATGACGGCCGCCGCGACAACCGGGCCGGCGAGGGGACCGCGTCCCGCCTCGTCCGTGCCTGCGACCGGCCATTGCCCGCGTGCGAGCGCCCGCTCTTCCGCGCTGAAGTCGGGCTTCAGGAGCAGATCGAAAAACAGGGGAGAATCGGAGCGCGTACGAGCCATGCTGGCGGCAAGCTCGCACCGCCTCCGATTCTCCGCAAGCCCGACCCGGACATGTGCGGCAAACCGGGGCAGGCACCGTCAGTCGAGCGAGGGGACGAGCCGACCGACGGGAACTTAAGGCACGATAACGGGCATCGCACTCGTCAGAGCAGCATCAACTGCTCCGTCTCGGCAGTCGGCGCCTTGAACAGATCGGTGCGCAGGGGCCGCTTTTGCGTGTTGAGATCAAAGCGCCGCGCCGCGATCTCGAACCGACGGCCGATCTGCCAGGCATAAGGACCGGTGCCCTTCATCCGCTTGCCCCATTCGGCGTCGTAATCCTTGCCGTCGCGCATCGAGCGGACGAGCGACATGACATGGCGGTAGCGGTCCGGATAATGGCGCAGCAGCCATTCCTTGAAGACGGGCGCGACTTCGAGCGGCAGCCGCAGGATGATGTAGCCCGCCTCGCGGGCGCCGGCATGGGCCACCGATTCGACGATGCGCTCCAGCTCATGATCGGTCAGGCCCGGAATGACAGGCGCAATCATAGCCGATGTCGGAATGCCTGCCTGTGACAGAATGCGGATCGTCTCAAGCCGCTTCGACGGCGTCGCCGCGCGCGGCTCCATGAGGCGCGACAGCTTTGCGTCGAGGCTGGTGACCGACAGCGCCACCTTGGCAAGACCGCGCTCGGCCATGCGGGACAGAATGTCGATGTCGCGCGTTACCAGCGCCGACTTGGTGACGATGCCGACAGGGTGATTGTGGGCGTCGAGCACTTCGAGGATCTCCCGCATGATGCGGTAATTCTTCTCGATCGGCTGATAGGGGTCGGTATTGGTGCCGATGGCGATCGTGCGAGGCTGGTAGCCGGGCTTGGCCAGCTCCTTTTCCAGAAGCTTCGCGGCATCGGGCTTGGCAAATAGCTTGCTTTCGAAATCGAGACCCGCCGACAGGCCCATATAGGCATGGGTCGGGCGGGCGAAGCAGTAGACGCAGCCATGCTCGCAACCGCGATAGGGGTTGATCGAGCGGTCGAAGGAAATGTCGGGCGATTCGTTGCGGGTTATGATGTTGCGCGGCCGTTCGACCTGAACCTCGGTCTTGAAGGCGGGCAGCTCTTCCAGCGAGTTCCAGCCGTCGTCGAACGTATGGCGCGACAGGGCCTCGTATCGGCCGGACGGATTGATGGCCGACGCGCGACCGCGCCGCCGGTCCTCGCCGACGCGCACCCCGCTGCCCTCGATCATGGCATTGGCCATGGCTGCTCCACCTTGCCTGAAGGCTGCAATGTCGGCGCTGCGGATCTGTTCCATTGCGAGGTTTCCCGATTGTCCAGAGACGGACTGGTGAGTCGCTTTTGATGAAACTATTCCTATTGCGAATTCTGGAACAAATCAAGAACTATTGTTATGCGGGGAGGCTGGCGACCGGCACTTTTTGATTGCCGTACATGCGTCCGCGTTTCCGCGCTTTTTCGGCCGGAGGATGAATTGAGGGAGGCGACGCATGGTTTTGCGCCTTAGGTATTTTTTTAGTGACGCTCCACCATGCGCCGCCGGCGTTTTACCTCCGTCTTTGCTGGCCGTCCCGAGAAGCGCGACCCAGCCTAATGGCCGCCTTGATCATCCCATTGGGATCGGCAATCAGCGCGACGTGAGGCTGGTTTATGTCGCCACCGTCCGCGACCGTCACCAGCG
>JBARXU010000023.1:0-612665 GCA_049647505.1 Mesorhizobium sp. | reverse complement strand
CTTCACCCAATCCAGCAGCGTATGCGCCGAGCAGCCGATCTTGGCCGAGATCGACTGGCAGGCAGTCCAGCGGGAAGAATGATCAGCCTCGTGATCAAACACCAACCGCACCGCGCGCTCGCGCACCCAGGATTGCGATTTGAGAGTCTATCTTATCGCCTCCCCGCCAGCCGGTCCGGGCAAGACCACATACACCGTAACTGAAACTGCTAGTTGCAATTGAAATCAAGTGCTCGGGAAAATTGAAGATCGACGGCAGCCGCGTTTCGGCTTGTAAGCAATGACCAATACCTCTTAGATGCTGATGGGGTTTCTTTGGGGAGGGGTAAGTGTCTCGGATTTTATCCGTGCTCGTCGTTGCTTTGATCGGGCTAACATCAGCCGCATCCGCACATGGCGGCGGCTGTCGGAAATCTTCTCCTCCTGGAAAATGTTGCCACATGGATAGCAGCACCGGGCAGGTTCATTGTCACTGATGCTGCTCGGCATCTTCGCGGCCACTGTTCTTTCATGCTCCAGCTTGGTTGCCGTTGACGGAGACACGATCCGCTGCGGCACTGAGCGGATGCGCGACATGGGGCCGGGCTCTCCCAACAAGTCGGGATACGACGCGCCTGAGATCGGTAATGCCAAGTGCGCCCAAGAGCGGCTGCTGGGCGAACAGGCAAAGATCCGCTTGCAGGAATTGCTCGACCAGCGCGGCACGCGTGTCGAAGACAGCGGCAAACGCGACCGATATGGCCGACCACTCGTCGTCGTCAGGCTCAGCAACGGGTCGACGGCGGGCGAGGTGCTGATGCGGGAGGGATACGCCGTTCGGTGGACGCCAAAGTATCAGTCGAGCTGGTGCAGGTGAAGATAATACGGCCTTGGGAGGTCTGGGGAATGGAATCGACACTTCGGGCGGTCGCCGCTTTCGGCTTGTGGCTAGGTCGTCGCATGGCCCCAGTGGCGCGGATGACATGCACCGCATTGGTGTTGGGAGCGGTGTCAGGGTGCCAAGGGCCACACGCCGCCCAAGGTTTGGCGTTCCCTTCCGCGCCAGCTCCAGCAATACAGCCCCGAGGCACCCCCATAACACTGTCGGCATCTCAGATCGATACTGTCCAATCCGGAGTGAGGCAGATGCTCAAAGACCCTTACAGCGCAATTTTCTCGGGCGTGACACTTGCAGCCCGCTGGCCTGATGGAACTTTGACGGTCTGCGGACTGGTCAACGCCAAGAACAGCTATGGCGGATACACTGGGGCCGGTCCCTACATTGCGAAGGTTCAAGGTGGCGTCGTGGTCGACGCCCACATGTCCACGGCCGACCCAGGGATACTGATCCAAGTGTGCCGAAACGCTGGCGTGGCAATTTGATGCCCGATCGCGACGATCGTCCTAACTCGGATATTTCAAGCAGGCTCGACCGGTTTTGGTTCTGGAACGACGACCCTCCTGCCCCTCAGTTCGCAAAAATAGGAGGGTCTTAGGAATAGGTCCCTACCCACGACCGGATTGCGCTCCGCGACGTGAGACGCTTAAATCGTGTGGGAGAAGCCTTGGGAGGGGCTTGGGGGATGGAATTCAGAACAATCGCTGCGGCCATGATTGCGGCAAAGGTATTCACTGTTTCTCCCGGTTACGCACTCGACATCACCGGATGCATTCGGACGGAAAATGACCTTGACCGGCTCGCCTGCTACGACAAGGCCTCCGGGAGGAGGCCGGTAGCGGTGACTGCCCAATCAAAAGGCAAGTGGATACTGCATACTGAAAAGTCCGCCATGACAGATCAGGCAACCGTGGTTCTGTCGCTGGAGTCCAACGAATCCCCAAATTGCGGTTGGAATAAAGGGGCGAAGATCAATCTTGTTCTGAGGTGCATGGAAAACCGGACGGTCGCGTATTTCGACACTGGCTGCCACATGACATCGAGCGACTACAATTCTTACGGCGACATACAATACCGAGTAGACGATGCGAAGGCTGTAACCGTTGGCGGCAATGCCTCTACCGACAACAGGTCTTTGGGCCTGTGGTCGGGCGGGAAATCTGTTCCCTTCATCAAGAGGTTGATTGGCAAGACCAAGTTGACCGCCCGAATGACCCCGTATGGTGAAAGTCCGTTCACGGCATCATTTGATATCGGAGGCTTGGAGGGAAGCCTTGAGCCTCTTCGCAAAGCATGCGGCTGGTAGATCGTGTTCTGCCTCGCTGCCGACCTCCGCAAGTCGCTACATCGTTTTGCGGCGGATCGGGGTCTAGATGTTACAGAGGCCGCCGAACTCGCACTGCGCGACTGGCTGATAAGCTTCGGCTATCTCGAACCAGAGCATGAACTAGACGAAGATACCGAGACGGCAGGCGAGGCATGAGTTCGGGATTTCGACCCCCTCAAGCCAGCGACAAGATCGGATTGCTGATCGCGGCCGCGCTGATGATCGCGGTTCTTCTGGCGTTCTCAATTACGCCAGCGGTTATGCCGGGTAGGGATTAGGGCGACTAACTTAATGGTGCTGTCCTAATTAGAGAGTGTGAGGAGCGAACCTTACCCCTCCTTCTTCTTTTTTTCTTTCTTCAAGAAGATTTCGAGATAGTCGCCTAACTCCTCCAAACCATCATCCGAAATGGTGGCGGGGAAAATAAGCGTCACGTCTCCGTCCGACACCGGAAACACCGCCTTGCGACTCCCCTTCGCTACAACCGGGTCGTCGCTCTTGGGGTCGGGTGGCGGTGGAGCGAACACGTTTGCCGGCGTCGGCGCTTGATGCTGAATAGCCTGTTCCACTGGAATCCATCCGTTCTGGCCGGCCAGTTCTCCAAGGCCTTCGACCTTGTAAAAAAGCATACCGTCCTTCTCGTCTATCGAGACGATCTTGCGAGGCGCTTTCCATTGAACCTGATCGCCGGATTCCCAATTGACGAAGTCGCCAATCTTGAACTCCAACGGCGGATCATCATCGCCCACATCGTCGCCTATTACCGTATCAGAGTTGGAAAGTCCTGCAAAGGCAATAGTGGCATCGTATACCTTCAGGAAGTTATTGGCCGCGCTGTCAGTGAAAGCGTGCTGTAGGATGAGTTGATCGAGACAAACCGGGTCTGGAGGGCGATCAGCACCCCAGATGCTCCAGAATTTTTGGAACTGCGCTGGCTTAAGCGCCACGCGCTTCACGACCTCATTTTTGATGCTGTCTTGCTGCGCTCGTAGATAGGTGCGGGCGTCGTCGGTGAGCATCGCCTTGAGCTGCGGTCCGCTGCCCTCATACTTGACCAGGCCAAATGCCTTGAGAGCGGCCAAAATTTGATATGCTTGGCTGCTTTTGTCCTTCATTCCCCATGCGAGGCCGACCTTCACGCCGGGCGCAGGATGCCGGCCGAACGTCTGGTCGAATGCCTGCAATCGCTTGATAGCGTCGGGGAGCGCGATGAAGGGAAACGACGGGCTACGATCTTTCTTTGGCTTGTCGTCGGCGGGCTGTTCGTCGGCCATGGCGGACCTCCTTTTCGTCCACCGGCAATATCGCACTGTCGAATTTGTCCGTCAACAGCGTTTGGCGTAAATGTTTACGGCGCTATTGATTTTTCTTGTTGTGCTACGGAATTTAGCTGCTAGGTTCGGTCATCGAATCGTTGGAGCCGAAGATGACAACATGAGCAGAGCCCTACCAGATCGCCGAACTGGTAGGGCAGCGACAAGCAGGGGCCGCCGCCCCGATCCCCACGAAGGTGAAGGCGGACGGCCCCGAAATAGGCACTTACTGTTCTCCCCGTTCGTCTAACGGTAGGACGCCCGCCCTTACAAGTGTGGCAATCCAGGTCCGAATCCTGGCCGGGGAACCAAGAATCGATGGGGCCGATCTGCGCTAACAGCCGGCCCCGGATCACTTCAAAGGGATTTGACCCCCTGCGTCATGACCACTCTGTTCTATATAGCGGATACCGGCTCGTTTCGCCAGTGCCAGTCCCATAACCGTTGGATTGGCCCGAACGCTCTCCATCCCCTAGTTCTATAATACTCCCTCGGCGCGCCCGTTTCATGGCGCGCGCCTTTTCGGACGTTAGCACCACTCCTCTTTGTAGCCACGCCACTTGTGCGCCAGCCCCTGCGCGATCAGGCCATCGCCAACATCCTCGCCATTGAAGCGGATCTTGGCCAGCGTTCGCCCATACCGATCGCTCCCGTTCCGAGTGATCGTGAAAGCCCTCCCGTTCAAGGCTTGCTTGAGTGCGTCCCTCGACCGGATTGCCAATGAACGCTCCCGCGCGTCCCATTCTCAAGCGCCTCACCACGGTCTGGTCGATTGTTGACGAAGACTAAGCCCGCCTCGGCATCTCCAGCACCTTCGCCCTCGCTCCGGTCATCTGGTGGTAGACCTCGCCGCTGACCTTGTTCGCGGCCGCCACAAGCACCGTGTCGAGCCGGTGGATATACCGGCTAGTTAAGGTCCCTGCCGTGTGGCCCAGTAACGCGGCAATGGTGCTCTCGGCAAAGCCGAGATCGCCGGCCACGCTGGCAAAGCTATGCCGCATCGTGTGGGGCGTGACGCCGTCCAGTTCGGCCCGCTTCATGAACCTCACCCACGCCCCGGCAAGTCCATTGTAGTGTTTCTGACCGCCTTGCCGGAGCGCGGGGAGCACGTAGGGATTGCCGGGAACGCGCAGCGCCGTGTGCAGCACGTCGAAGGCTTCCCTGCCGATCGGGCGCACTGACGGCCCGCTCTTGCTGTCTTCGAGGCGAAAGCACTGGCCTTCCTCGTCTACCTCAGACCAGCGCAGCGATGCGATCTCCCCGAGGCGGCATCCGGTGAGCGCTAGCAGCCATGCCCCGGTCACTGCCTGGGGCGTGTCGTATTCGGCAGCATCTCCGCTCAGCGCCTTCCCCAGAGCCTTGTATTCGTCCACCACAAGGCGACGGGTCCGAACGCCATCGGCAGGGAGCTTGACGCCCTGAGCCGGATTGCTGGGAATGATGCCCTCATCAACAGCGTAGGTGAGGATCCCGCCGAGGAAGCCTGTGGTGCGGGCGGCCGTGCCGAGGCCGCCCATGACGTGGACACGGGCGCCGTTCTTTCCGGAGCGATCCCTGCGGGCCGTCTTGCCGGCCGCCACGTCGCGCATGAACCTCGTCACGTCCGCCCGCGTCATGTCGATGACAAGCTTGTTGCCCAGAAGCGGTTTGATGTGCCGGGAGATGCGGCCGCGATCTACCACGATCGTGGATGCCTTCTTCGGTCGGTTCTTTCGTCTACCGAGGATCAGGCCTTTCTCTGCCGCCTTCATGTATTGATCGCAGAGCTGTGCCACGGTGAGCGATGCTCGCCGCGTCTTGCGCTCGAGCAGCGGATCGGCCTTCTGGAGCACGACGCCGCCCATCGTCTCGATCGCCAGCTTGCGCGCCTGTTCCGTGGTCAGAACACCATGCTTGCCGATCGTCATGCGCCGGCGGACGCTATCGACGCGGTAATCTACGAAGTAGGTGCGGCTGCCGGTGGGATGGATGTAGACGCCGAAACCCTTCAGGTCCGAGCACCATAGGGTGTACTGTTTCGGCCGGAGCTCGGCTCCATCGACTATGGATTTGGTGAGTTTTGGCATTGGTGAGCGATCCCTGTAAAAGCCCACTCACATTATGCTCACCGCTGGCGAGGAAACAACCGCCATTCCGAGTAGTGGCGGGAAAAATGACGGGACGTTGAAACCCGCATTATCTCGGGCTTTTGAAAGGTTCCGGCAATTCCGGGCAACAACCGAAAGCGTGCCGTCGCCGCCCAAGGAAGGTTCGCATTACGACCTGCCGATCGCGCTCGGGCTGATGGCGGCGCTCGGCGCGATCCCCGCAGATGCGCTGGGCGCCTATATGGTGCTGGGCGAACTGTCGCTCGACGGCACAATCGCGCCCGTTGCCGGTGCGCTGCCTGCGGCCATGGGCGCAAATGCCATCGGCAAGGGACTGATCTGCCCATATGGGTCGGGGCCGGAAGCGGCATGGGCGGGCGCTGACGTCGACATTCTGGCTCCCCGCAGCCTGATCGCCATCGCCAATCATTTTCGCGGCGCACAAGTTTTGTCGCGGCCGCAGCCCTCGGTGCGCCAGATTTCGGGCCAGATGCCCGATCTCGCCGACATCAGGGGACAGGAGAGCGCCAGGCGCGCGCTGGAGGTGGCGGCGGCCGGTAGCCACAATCTGCTGATGAGCGGACCGCCGGGTTCGGGCAAATCGATGCTGGCGCAGCGCCTGCCCTCGATCCTGCCACCGCTATCGGCGCGCGAGCTGCTCGATGTGTCGATGATCGCCTCCATCGCCGGCGAGATCGCGGACGGCAGGCTGACCGACCGGCGGCCGTTCCGCAATCCGCACCATTCCGCATCGATGGCGGCGATGGTCGGCGGCGGCCTGCGCATCAAGCCGGGCGAGGCGTCGCTGGCACATAATGGCGTTCTTTTCCTCGACGAACTCCCGGAGTTCCAGCCGCAGGTGCTCGACGCGCTGCGCCAGCCGCTCGAAAGCGGCGAATGCGTCATCGCTCGCGCCAACAGCCGTGTCAGCTATCCGTCACGCTTCCAGCTCGTGGCCGCTATGAACCCCTGCCGGTGCGGCATGGCCGGGACTCCGGGGCATCGCTGCCTGCGCGGGCCGCGCTGCCAGTCCGACTACCTCGCACGTCTTTCCGGGCCGCTGCTCGACCGCATCGACATCCGCATCGACGTGCCGGCGGTCACGGCGACAGACATGATCCGCCCCGGCGCGTCGGAACCCAGCTCCACCGTGGCTGAGCGCGTAGCACGCGCGCGAGATATGCAGCACGGGCGGTTCGAGGCGCTCGGCCTGCCTGCATCGACGACCAATGCACATTGCCCGGTGCCGGTGCTGGAACAGATCGCCGCCCCCGACCCGCAAGGCGTCAAACTGCTGGCTGACGCCGCCGACAAGATGGGATTTTCGGCGCGCGCCTATCACCGCATCCTGCGCGTGGCGCGCACGCTGGCAGACCTCGACGGCAAGGAGACAGTCGGTCGGCTTCATCTCGCGGAAGCCATATCCTATCGGGTGCCGGCGGAGCGGGTTGCACAGACGGCATAGGACCGGCTGCGGTGCCCTCCGAAATGCTTGCGCGATGGGTAAATCTTGCCGGCTCGATATTGGAACGGCAGGCTTGCCGTCCCACACCTTGCGGATCCCGGTGTGTTACTGTCCGGGTCAGTCGGCCCCAGGCCAGGTGTCGCTAAGCCGATAACCGCCAGGCCATGGATCGTCCGGGTCGAGCATGTGCTGATGGACACCGGTAATCCACGCACGGCCGGTCACCGTCGGCACAATCGCGGGCCTCCTCCCCACGGCAGCATTCTCCTTGATGCGGCCAACAAAGCGCGAGCCTATGAGCGATGTCAGCGTGAGCTCATCGCCGATCTGCATCAACCCCTTGGCGTGAAGCACCGCCATTCTGGCCGAAACTGCTGTGCCAGTGGGCGACCGATCAATCTTTCCCGGGCGAATGGCGACAGCAGACCGGCTTTCATATCGTCCTTCACCGCCTGTCACAGGTCCGCAGAAGGCGCAGAATGAGAAATGCGCCCAGTCGGGGTTTTCAGGGTGCGCGAAGCCGATCTGCTCATCTGCCGCGGCAGTGATGCGCGTGCCGAGTTCGGCCAGATGTTTTGCCTCGCCGGGTACCAGCGCCAAGCCCAGCGCAGCCGCGTCGACGATGACAAAACTGTCCCCGCCATAGGCGGTGTCGACTGTGATGCGGCCCAGACCCGGAACATCGAGATCGACAGCCAGCCGATCGGCGAAGGACGGCAGGTTGGTAACGGTGATGCGTTCGGCCTTGCCGTTCCGGCACTCGGCCTCAACCTCGATCACGCCGCCTGGAGCTTCGAGGACCAGCCTCGTCACGGGCTCGCTCATCGGCAAGATGCCGCTGTCGAGCAGCACAGTCGACACGCAGATGGAATTCGAGCCGGACATGGGCGGCGTGTCGGCCGGTTCCATGATGATGAAGCCCATTTGCGCGCGCGGATCCTTGGGCGGCACCAGCAAATTGACGTGCCGGAAGATACCGCCGCGCGGTTCGTTCAGAACGAAATTGCGCAGGGTCTCGTCGCGCTGGATGAAGCGGCTCTGTTCCCAGAGCGTATCTCCGGGCGGCGGTGCTACGCCCCCGACAATAACGTCGCCGACCTCGCCCTCGGCATGGCATGAAATGACGTGGATTGTCTTGCAGCTGCGCATCGGCCGATCTTGCTCTGCCTCCCGGTGCGCCACAAGGGGCAGATCAATCCAGATGTGCGGCGGCGGGGGCGGCGCCCGCCGGCATGGCGCGGGGCTTGCGCAAGAGAAGCGCCAGCGGAACCGCAGCCAGCGTCACGATCATCATCAGCCAGAAATCGTCGATATAGGAGATCATGAGCGACTGCTGGTTGACCAGAAGATCGAGCTGCGACAGGGCAGCGGGATTTCCGGCCACCGCACCGGGCGAGGCCGCCATCAGGTTGGGGTTGAACGGCGTCAGGCCAGCCGAAAGCTCGGCGTGGTTGACCTGCACATTGTGCGTCAGCGCCACGGTGACCACCGAAATACCGATAGACGAGCCGAGGTTGCGCACGAGTGAAAACAGTGCTGTGGCATCCGTGCGGAAGCGCGGGTCGAGCGTGGCGAAGGTCACGGTCGACAGCGGCACGAAGACCAGCCCAAGTCCCAGGCCCTGCACGATGCCCGACCAGATGATGAGGCTGTCATCCATCTGGGGCGTGAACCTCGTCATGTCGTAGAGCGACAGGGCAGTCAGCAGGAGACCGCTGACCACGAGCAGGCGCGCGTCGACCTTCTGCACCAGCCGCCCGACAATGATCATCGAAATCATCGTGCCGACGCCACGCGGCGCCATGACGAGGCCGGTGTCGATGGTCGAATGGTTGAAAAGGCGCGTCAGCATCGGCGGTAGCAGCGCCAGCGAGGCCAGCAGCACGATGCCGATGACGAAGATGAAGATCAGCCCGGTGACGAAGTTGCGGTCGGTGAAGATGCGCGGGTCGATGAACGTGTTGCGTCCGGTCAAAAGATGCACACCGAAGACCCAGAAGCCGGTGATCGACAGGCCGAGCTCGATCCAGATTTCCGCCGACGAGAACCAGTCGACCTCGCCGCCGCGATCGAGCATGAGCTGCAGCGCGCCGACGCCGAGCGACAGCATGGCAAAGCCGAAGAAGTCGAAGCCGCGCAGCCTCTGCGCCACTTTCGGGAGATAGGCGGCGGAGCCAAGGAAAGCGATGATGCCGACCGGAAGGTTGATGAAGAATACCCAGCGCCAGTTCATGGTCTCGGTCAGCCAGCCGCCGAGCGTCGGCCCGATGATCGGGCCGACCATGATGCCGGCACCATAGATGGCCATGGCCTGCCCATGGCGTTCGCGCGGGTTGATGTCGAGCAGGAAGGTCTGCGCCAGCGGCACGATGGCTGCGCCGAACAGGCCCTGCGCGACGCGGAACAGCACCATGACCTCCAGGTTCCAGGCCATTCCGCACATCATGGAGGTGATGGTGAAACCGACGATGGACGTCA
This sequence comes from Mesorhizobium sp., assembly GCA_049647505.1. Taxonomy (GTDB): domain Bacteria; phylum Pseudomonadota; class Alphaproteobacteria; order Rhizobiales; family Rhizobiaceae; genus Mesorhizobium_A. The sequence goes on along the minus strand of JBARXU010000023.1, from coordinate 603,118 downwards.
GGAACAGCTCGCGCCGGCCGATCCGGTCGGACAGCCAGCCCGTCACCGGCGTCATGATGGCGGCGGCGACGATATAGGATGTCAGGACCCAGTTGATGGTATCCTGACTGGCGCCAAGGTCGCCGACCATGGTCGGCAACGCCACGTTGGCGATCGTGGTGTCGAGCACCTGCATGATCGTCGCGAGCATGATCGAGACGGTGATCAGGCCGCGATGAGGGACTTCCGTGAAATTCTGCGTGGTCATGGGTGCACCGAACGGACCGGCCGGAACATGCCGGCCCTACCCGATTATTTCGCCAGATTATTTGCCCCGATTACTTTGCCGAGGCTTCGCCCGCGAGCGCCTTTGGGAGAAGATCGCCAAGGCCCCGCGAAACGCCGGTATCGACCTCGACGGTCGCGCTCATGCCAGTGCGCAGGACCAGACCGTGTTCGTCGTCGGCGATCTTGAAGCGCACCGGAATGCGCTGCGTGACCTTGACCCAGTTGCCAGTGGCGTTCTGCGCCGGAAGGACGGAAAACTCCGCGCCTGTGCCCGCGCCGATCGACTGGACGGTCGCCTTGAGCGGACGGTCCGGATAGGTGTCGAGCCAGACTTCGGCCTCCTGGCCGAGCTTCATGTTCTGGAGCTGCGTTTCCTTGAAATTGGCCTCGACCCAAGTGTCACCGATCTCGACCAGGCTGAACAGAGCGGTGCCGGCCATCACGAACTGGCCGAGCTTGAACGACGAAGCCTGCGAAACGATACCGTCGGCAGGCGCGCGGATCGTGCTCTGCGCAAGCTGATAGGCAGCCTTTTCGCGCGCGGCGAGCGCCGCCTGGACGGCCGGATGGCTGTCGGTCGCAATATCCGCCTTGCCGCCTAGCGCAGCCAGAGCGCCGGTCACGCCCTCGACGGCTGCGGCCTGATTTTCCTGCGCCGTCGTCAGGTTGCGCTGCGCCGTATCAAGCGCCGAGCGGGTGCCGACGCCCTTGGAGGTGAGCGCCGTCTGCCGGTCGAGTTCGCCCTGCTGATAGGCGACTTCATTGGAGGTAGCGCGCTCCTGCGCCACGGCCTTCGACCACGCGGCACGCAGCTGCTCGACATTGATGCGCGCGGTCGACAGGGCCGCGTCGGCCTGGGCGAGCGCGATGCGGTAAGGTTCAGGGTCGACACGGAACAACACGTCGCCAGCCTTCACGGCCCCATTGTCGACCACGTTCATCTCGGTGACACGCCCGGCGGCTTCCGACGATATGGTGACACGGGCCTGACGCAGATTTGCGTTCTCGGTTTCCTGATAGCGGCCTCCGGTAATCCAATACCAGCCGCCGGCAACCACGAGCGCCAGCGGAACCGCCAGCATCAGCACGGTGCGCACCGCGCGGCGCTTGCGCACGGGCTGGGGCGCAACGGGCGCGGCGATCTGCGGCGCCGTAATCGTCGGACCCGGGTCAACCGGCGCAGCGGCTGGCGAACTGTCGCCCTTCATCTCATCTGGTTTGGTCATCGCATTCATGGTCAGGCTGCCTCGACTTTGGGCTTGGAGCCAACGGCATCGCCGTCGGATAGGTTTTTGATCACGGTCTTGAGACCATGCATCAGTGCGGCGCGCTCAGACCTGTCGAGGCCCGTCATCGCCATTTCAAAGACTTCGGTCGCCACGGCTTTGGCCTCACCAAAGGTCGCCATCGCCAGGTCTGTCGGAAAAATCTGGCGCACGCGCCGATCAGCCGGGTCTGGGCGGCGTTCTATCCAGCCGCCATCGGTCATGCGGTCGACCAGGCGCGACACGCTGATCGGCTCGATCTCGAGCAGTTCTGCCAGCCTTGCCTGCGCGATGCCCGGCTCCTTGGCGACGCGCACCAGCAGCCGCCATTGGGCGGACGACAGGCCGTGGGCCGAAGCGCGCATGTCGAAATACCGGCGCATCAGCCTGGCGCTGTCGTGAAGCAGAAGTCCGAGGGTTTCACTATGATCGCTCATGATAAGCGCGATATAATATGAGCACGCTCATAAATAAACTGCCCGACCCGTGACATTTTCGCATGCTGGCAATGCGCCGGATGCATGCGCGCAAGGGCGGCCGGCGCCGCGCTGCCGGAGAAGTTACCGATGTGGCGCACTCAGTGGGCGACGCGAGAACAAACCCATGCCAATTGCCTTTGACAGGGCCGATTTCTGTTATTATGGGACGGCCAAGCAGAAGAACGAGGCGAACGTGGCAAAAACCGAACTCGGCACGAAACGGGTCGACCCCGAAACCGGCCGCAAATTCTATGATCTCAACCGGGACCCGATCGTCTCGCCTTATACCGGCAAGACCTATCCGCGGTCCTATTTCGATTCGAGCGCCATTGCGAAGATCGAAGAGGACGAAGACGCCGAGAAGGATGTCGACGCAGAAGACGATGCACCGGACCTGGTGCCGCTGGAAGATGCGGATGACGACAAGGGCAGCTCGGACAACCTGCCCGACGTCGATGATGACGATGTCGATCTCGACGACGATGAGGATGACGACACCTTCCTGCCCGACGAAGAAGAGGAAGATGACGACGTGGCCGACATTATCGGCGTCGGCGGCGAGGACGACGACGAGGTCTGATCGGTCCCGATGATTTTCGAAACGCCCGGCTGGCCAGTCCCGCCGGGCGTTTTCGTTTGCAGCCAGGATCGTGCGGGACCGATCACGCGATGCCCGGGGCTATGGCAGTTTGCCGGCACGTGTGAATGGCGCTTGATGCGAGGCAATTCGTCTCATTCCGCCATTCTCGCACAAGCTATTTTTCGCACATGATTTTCAAGGCTTGCCAAGTGCGGGAAGCCCGAGTAGAAGCCGCCACACATCGGCGGGCTACGGCCTGCCGACCTCTTCGCCGGAAACGGCGCCGGCCATGCCGGGTGTGGGGCCATAGCTCAGTTGGGAGAGCGCTTGAATGGCATTCAAGAGGTCGTCGGTTCGATTCCGATTGGCTCCACCAAATTTTCTTCCTGCGAATAATGGAACGTCGGATGCTCCCGATAGCGTCGATATTTCCGCGCGTTAATTCCGCCGGTCTTTATACGTCCGGCGGCGACTTGCCTGCTTCCTCCGATATCGGGCCTTCGACGCTTTGACGTCTCCGGCGGCTTATTTGCCGCTCCACGCAATCGCCAGGGCGGAGAGCTGGGAACCGTTCCCGAACAGACGGTATGCTGGCGATTTAATGCTGCATCGGGCTTTCCGGATCCGGGCCGATGCCGCGACGTTCCATCGCCCGCGACACTCCATCAAAATCCGGGCGACAACCTGCCCCGCGGCACGGAAAAGTGCGTGGTCCAAATAGCCGGTCTGGTGCCGCAAGGCAGATATATCGGTGCCGCGACTGAAAGATCCGCCTTCGTGTGGTGGAACACCGATGCCCAATGTCCAAGTGGGGCTGACCCAGCGCCGGTGAACCAACGCAAGGGGTCATAACCTCCGGCTATGTAATATTAGGCTCTGCATAATAGCGTGAATGAGCTGGCTCAAATAGTTTCCGACCCCATGCACCGAGTGCATCGTGAGGACTTGCTGGCTACTGATGAACATCAATTTATCGGCGACGGATTGCGGCGTTCCCGACGCGATCACTGTGGGATTGGACGAAGTGCGGCCTTTCGGGTCCGGACTGAATAGGCCCGAATGCATTCTGGCGTTTGCTGACGGTCGTCTCGTCGTTTCCAATAGCGCAGCGGCGGTTACGCATTTCTCGGCCGATGGCCGGCAGACGGACGCCGGCACGATGCGCGACCTGCCTAACGGCCTTGCAGCCACGCCCGACGGCGAAATATTCGTCGGCAATATCGGCGACTGCCGCCTCTATCGCGTTGGACAGGACGGTAGCGAGACCGTCATCCTCGACGAAATCGATGGCAAGCCGATCGGCTCGGTGAACTTCCCTTACTTTGATCCGCAGGGCCGTCTTTGGGTCACGGTGTCCACGCGCACCATTCCGCGCCGTGCCGCCGTGACGGGGCAGGTAGCAGATGGATATGTGCTGCTGTTCGACGCGCAGATGAAGCCGCAGGTCGTCCTGGACGGACTCTATTTCCCCAATGAGGTGCGCGTCGATCCGGAACGCAACCTGTTGTACGTCGCCGAAACCAGTGCCGGGCGCGTTCTGAAATACGACCTCGACAAACGGGGTCTGCCGGTCAATCCGAGAGTCCATGGGCCGGAGCGGTTGTTCGAAGGTGCGCTCGTGGACGGCATCACCCTCGATGCTGAAGGGGGCCTGTGGGTGACCGAGATCACGCGTCATGCGCTTGTCCGGATTCTGCCGGACGGGACGACCAACACGGTCGTGGAAGACCCGGACTGCAAAATCCTGTCGCACCCGACGAGCCTTACCTTTGCAGGGCCTGACTTGCGTACAGTTTACGTCGGTTCGCTGGACCTGCCGCACCTCATCACGTTCCGGTCCCCCGTGGCCGGGGCGCCGATGCACCACTGGAATTATTCAGGGCCAATCCTGGATATGGATAGCTGAAACCAAAGAACACCCTTGGGAGGGTAACATGAAGAAAATTCTGGCTACGGCACTCGCCGGTCTGGCCATCGCTCTGGCCCAGCCTGCCTACGCGGAGGCCATCAAAATCGGCTTCGGCCTGCCGCAGAACTCGCACCTCGGCGACGGAGCGAAGGCGTTCGGCGAAGAACTCGCACGCCTCAGCAACGGCACCATGACCGTCGAGCTCATGCCCTCCTTTCAGGGTGGCAATGAACGCGCCGCACTCGAATCTGCTCAGATCGGCCTGATCGACATGGCCATCGCCGCGGCGGCTCCGCTGAGCAACTTCGTCAAAGCTGTCGAGGTGCTCGACCTGCCCTATGTCTTCCGCGACACCGAGCATGCGCGCAAGGTGCAGGATGGCCCGATCGGCCAGGAACTGCTCGAACTCATCACGAAGTCCGGAATGGTCGGCCTCGGCTGGGGCGAAGCGGGCTTCCGTCACATGACAAACAACAAGAAGGTCATCGACACGCCCGCCGACGCAAAGGGCATGAAGATCCGCACCATGCAATCCGATACGCATATCGAGGCGTTCCAGGCGATGGGCGCACTGCCTACCCCGATGTCGTGGTCGGAAGTGATACCGGCACTCCAGACCGGCACGCTGGACGGACAGGAGAACGCTCTTGCGATCATCACTTCCACGCGGGTCTATGAGGCCCAGAAGCACATCTCGCTGACTGGCCATGCCTTCACCAATATCGCATGGGTCTTCTCGCCGGCGCGCTGGGAGAGCCTTTCCGACGAGCAGAAGGGATGGGTGCGTCAGGCCGTTGCCAAGGGCATCGAGGTTGAGCGCGCGCGCGTCGATTCTGACGACGAGAAGGGACTGCAGATCCTCAAGGATGCCGGGGTCACTGTCACCGAAGTTGACCGCAAGGCATTCGCTGAAGCGGTTGAGTCAGCCTATGCCGGCTACGAGCAGCGTTTCGGCAAGGAACTGATCGACCGCATCCGCAACACCAACTGATAGTCGCAACCGGCACCCGGCGATGACGCAACTCGCGCTCCGCCGGGCGCTGCTTCTATCAATCCTTCGGAAAGCCTTCCCATGCCCCCAGCCAGATCGCACTACAAAGTCGTCATTCCCTCCTATGTGGGTGGCGACTTTTCTCGTCCCGCCGCGGAAGACGTTGCCACGATCGCTGTTGCCGAAGTCACCGATGTCAGTGAACTTGTCGGCGCAATGTACACGATGGATGGCTCGATCCGTCCGATTGCGGGGCCTGCCGTGAAGGTCTGCGGCATCGCGGTGACCGCCAAGTGCCCGCCCGGCGACAATCAGGCGATGATACGTGCGTTGACCGAAGTGAAGTCCGGGGATGTGCTGGTCGTCGATGCCAAGGGATTTTCGCATTGGTGCCTCGGCGGCTATCTGCTGCTCCAGCATGCGCAGGAAAAATACGGCCTCGCGGGCTTTATCGTGAACGGCGCCTACAGGGATGTCGAGGATATCCGCAAGGCAGGATTTCCGGTCTATGCAACGGGCATTTCGGCCTATTCAGGCCCCAAGCTCGGACCCGGCGAAATCAACGTGCCGGTGGTCTGCGGCGGCGTCGTCGTGCAGCCGGGTGATATCGTTTCAGCAAGCAGCGAGGGTGTGACTGTCGTTCCGCAGCGCGCTGCACGTGCCGTTGCCGATGCGCTCGTGGCACGCAAGGCAGGCGGCCATGGCGACATAGGCGCGTTCGTTGCATCCATGGCGGCCGCGTTCGACGCAGAAGCCCTGCCCACGCCGCCCGAATCCTGACGCGCGGGTAGAACGGCTGCGATGGAATCGGAGCGACAAATAGCGGGCCGCGCTGACCTCACCTATATCGGCAGCGGCCTCGTCCGCCCCGAATGCGTGCTTGCCGTCGCGTCCGGCGAGCTCTTCGTCGCCAATGGAAATGGCGGCGTGTCAACAATTTGGCCGGACGGCCGGGTCGATACACTGATTGCCCGCGATGCCCCATCGGATTTCAAACCCAATGGCATCGCATTGCTTGCCGATCGAAGCTTTGCCATCGCGAATCTTGGCGAGGATGGGGGCGTGTGGAATCTCCGCCGCGATGGCGTCCTGTCGCCTATGCTGCAGCGGGTGGACGGTTGGGACTTGCCACCCACCAATTTCGTCGGTCTCGACAATCTTGGCCGGCTTTGGGTAACCGTCAGCACCCGACGCAACCCACGCAACCAATCCCTATCCAAAGACGTCGCGCCGGATGGCTGCGTCATCCTGATCGACGAAGGCGGCGCGCGCATCGTGGCCGACGACATTGCCTATACGAATGAAGCGAAAGTCGATCCTTCTGGCGCGTTCCTCTATATCAACGAGACGGTCGGGCGGCGTCTGGTTCGTCACCTATTGCGACCTGACGGAGAGCTTGGCGCACGTGAAACTGTCGCCGAGTTCGGGCACGGCACCTTTCCCGACGGCATGGATTTCGACAATGCCGGCGGCGTCTGGATCACCAGCGTGGTCAGCAATCGCCTTATCCGGGTCGATACCGTCACTGGCGACACGACACTCGTTTTCGAGGACGCGGAGGCGAAGCACCTTGCCGAAGCTGAAGATATCTTCCGATCCGGCCGGCCAGCGCGTCTCGATCCGGGCAAAGGTCGGCTCGGCAATATTGCCAGCCTCGCCTTCGGTGGACCCGACATGCGAACCATATATCTCGGGACACTCGGCGAAGAGACGCTGCCGGTGCTGAGGTTGCAATGGACCGGCGCCCAGCCACCGCACTGGAATTTCTAGTTATATGCGGCGCCTCGCGGTGACCGGCGACAACCAAAATTTTGGAGACAGGCCGATGGCCAATGTGGCCCAACTGCTTAAAGACGCACTCGGAGAAGCCGCCGTGCTGGACGCCAACAGCGACCTGAGCGGATTCACGTCCGACTGGTTCGGCCGCTACACCGGAAGTGCACTTTGCGTTGTGCTGCCGTCAAACCGCGAGCAAGTCGTCGATGCGGTGAAGATCTGTGCCGGAGCCGGCGTCGCAATCATTCCGCAGGGTGGCAATACCAGCGTGTGCGGCGCATCGGTGCCCTATGGCGTGGACAACGCCGTCATCATCAGCACGTCGCGCATGAACCGCATTCGCGAGATCGACCTCGCCTCCAACGCGATGATTGTCGAGGCGGGCTGCGTGCTTGCGCAGGTGCAGCAGTCAGCGAGCGAAGCCGACCGCCTGTTTCCTCTGTCGCTCAGCGCCGAGGGCTCCTGCCAGATAGGAGGAACGATTGCCACCAATGCCGGCGGCATCGCCGCCGTGCGCTACGGAACGATGCGTGATCTGGTGATCGGGCTGGAAGTGGTATTGCCCGATGGCCAGGTATGGGACGGTCTCAAACTGATCCGCAAGGACAGCACCGGCTTCGACACCAAGTCGCTCTGGATGGGTACCGAAGGTGCGCTCGGCATCATCACCGCAGCCTCGATCAAGCTGTTTCCTGCCACGAACAGCCGAGCGGTGGCCTGGGCTGGAGTGGGCAGCGTCGAGGGTGCCTTGTCACTGTTGCAGGCGGCGCGAATGGCGTTCGACACGAAGCTGACGGCGTTTGAACTCATGTCTCGCTCCCAGACCGAAATGGCCTACGCCCACGTTCCCGGCGCCCGCAATCCGTTGGAGACCGAGACCGACTGGACCGTTCTCATCGAGCTGTGCGCGAACGATGACGAGGAGGCGCTTGTCTCGTCGCTGGAGGCATTCCTCGGCGAAGCAATGGAGGACAAACTCGTCGTCGATGCGGCCATCGCCCGCTCCGCGAAACACGCCGATGATTTCTGGCACATCCGACATTCGCTTTCGGATGCGCTGAAGGCCGCAGGGATGAGCCTGACGCACGACGTCGCCGTTCCGATCTCGCGCGTCGCAGCCTACATCGAAGCGACCGACGCCATTGTTCGCCACGAGTTCCCGGAAGCGACAGGCACAGTCGTCTGCCATCTGGGTGACGGCAACGTCCACTATAACCTGACCTTTACGCGCGATCATTGGGCCGGCCTTGCCGACCCGACCACGTACGGCGAAGACGCCCGTCGCGCAGTTCAGCGCACTGCTGTCGAGATGGGTGGCACCTTCGTCGCCGAGCACGGCATCGGTCGCAAGAATCGCGCGGCGGCGGGCGAGTACAAGTCGCCGCTGGAACGCAAGATCTTTGGCGCCATCAAGCTCGCCCTTGACCCGAACAACATGATGAACCCCGGCTCTGGAGTGCCGGGCTGACAGCAGCGCATCGCACTGACGCGCCAGCCTTCCCGAAGCTTGTTTCTTACGCAGATCCGTCCAGCACGCGGGCTTCGACCTGGATCATTCGAGGAACGACGCGACGCAATGCTGCGATGAGGCGTTGCGTCGAGCGGTTCAGGTGACCGCTTTTCGGCAGCAGGACCTGGCTCCACAATTTCGCAGTCGGCTTCAACGGTTTTACTGCAAGGCCGCTGCGCAACTGCGTCGCCATGCCGAGTGGATTGACGATCGAGACGCCAAGGCCGGCCCGAGCGAATGCGATGGCCGTGGACGTCTGACTGACTTCGACGGCAATCTTTGGCTTTCGACCAGCCTGCTGAAACACCAGGTCTGCAGCAAGACCAATGGGAATGTTGTGATTGAACGCGATCAACGGATGCTCGAGCAGGTCATCCGGCTCAAGAATTGTTCGTGACGCAAGTGGGTGATCGTCGCTCATCACCGCGACTAGATTGGTTCCCCATAGGTCTATAACATCCGGGCTTGCGCTGGGTATGACCGAAGCCGACAGACCGATGTCGATCCGCCCGGCTTCGAGAAGATCCGGTATTTCTTCGTAATCGCGGCACATCAGGCTGATGCTGATTTCTTCCAGCTCGCGTTTGGATGCCTTCATGGCAGCGGGCATGAGATAGTCTGCCATGATGGGAACAGCTGCCACACGCAGGTTCCCACGTGGCATTCGTGCATAATCCTTGACCAAAGCCCGGACACGGCGGACGGCGGTATGCACCCTGTCGATCTCGGGCAGCAGTGCGCCCGTCTCCGGCGTAGGCTGCAGCCGGCCTTGCTTGCGCTCGAACAGGTCGATGCCGGTGATCCGATTGCACTCACGGATGATGACGCTGACGGCAGGCTGGGAAATTCCCAGCGCCCGCGCGGCCTCCGTCACCGACCCATGTCGAGCAACGGCGTAGATAACCTCCATCTGCCGTATCGTGAGGTTGTCGGTCGTTTCCAATGGTCCATCCGATTTGCGAATGGCACCATCATAGCGATCGCCGCGGAAGGCGTCACTCACCGGCACACCGCCCTGTGCCGGCGTTGAACTTGGTCATCGGCCGAGCAGTCCCAGCGTGAAGAACGGGACGTAGGTGATGACCATGAGCGTTGCCACGACCACGGCCAGCATGACCATCAGTGGCGCGATCATCTTCTGCATGGATATCTTTGCCACCGCACAGGCCGCGAAGAGATTGACCCCGACTGGCGGCGTTATCATTCCGATCGCCAGGTTGACCGTCATAACGATCCCGAAGTGGACCGGATCGATTCCGAGGCTGACCGCGATCGGCGCCAGAAGCGGGCCTAGCACGATGATGGCCGGGGCGGGTTCAATGAAGATGCCGACGAGGAGCAGAAGCACATTCACGACGAGCAGGAACATCCATGGTGTCGTGAGGTTCTCGCTGACCCAGGCCACCATTGCCTGCCCCACGCCGGATCCCTCTACAAGCGAGCTGAAGAAGCCGGCCGCGGCAAAGGTGAACATTATGAAGGACGTCGAAATCGTCGACTTGCGGAGGATGCTGTAGAACGATCTTAGCGACAATGTCCGGTAGACGAATGTCGAGAGCAGGACCGCATAGAACACCGCGACGACCGCTGCCTCGGTAGGCGTGAAGATGCCGCCGTAGATGCCGCCGAGGATGATAATCGGCAGCAGGAGCGCGAGCGTTGCGTCCTTCAGCGCGGGCAGCATCGGCGCGCGTTCTTCCGCCGTGCCATAACCCTTGATCATGGACCAGATGATGACGGTCACGACAAGGACCAGAGCGATCAGCAGGCCTGGGAGGATGCCCGCGATGAAGAGTTCGCTGATGGAGGTGTTGGTGGCGACGCCATAGATGATCATCGTAATGGACGGCGGAATGATAACCGCGAGTTCAGCAGATGTCGCCTGAAGGGCTGCCGCAAATCCGACGGGATAGCGCTGTGCGACCATTGCAGGAATGAGGATCGCGCCGATGGCGAAGGTCGTGCCGGCGCTGGAGCCGGTCAGCGCGCCGAAGATCAGGCAGGTGACGACGCAGGTTGCCGCAAGGCCGCCCGGCAGATGGCCGACCATCGCTTTGGACAGGTTGATGAGGCGCATGGAGACGCCGCCGACGTCCATCAGATTCCCCGCCAGAATGAACAGCGGGATCGCGATGAGTGGGAAGCTGTCGAGCGAAACGAAATACTGCGAGATGATAAGGAGCGGCGACGTCGTGGTGTACATCAACATGCCGACGACACCCGCCAGCGCGATGGAGACGCCCACCGAGACGCCCAGCATCAGCAGGGCGACCATGCCGATCATCATGACTGCGACGATCATAGGCCCATCTCCATCGAGTTGTCTTCGGAGCGACCGCGCAATGTATCAATGGCTTCCATGACCACTGCCAAGGCTGCCAGCGTGGTGCCGACGGGAATGGCGAGGTAGGCCCACCAGATCGAGATATGAAGTCCGGCCAGCTGTTGAAACCGGACGCGCGGCAGCATCTGCCAGCCGTACCACGCCGAAAAGACGAGCAGGAAAAGCGTAAGTGAACCAATAAGCAGGACGAGCCAGACCTTGTCCTTGCCGACGATTGACGGGATGATGTCGACTGAAATCATCGCCCCCTCGCGGAATGCAGCAGGCAAGGCGAAGAACACGGCCCAGGTGAGCATCATCGTGCTAAGCGTCTCGGACCAGGCCAGAGACTGCAGCAGAACGAACCGGGCCAGCACCTGATAGAGGCAGCTGAAGCACAGAACGAGCATGGCGCACATCGCTACCGTCAGCGCTGCGCCCGTCGTGAAGCGCTCTATGCGATTAAGAATTGATATGATCTTCATCAGAAATTTCCGGGTTAAGACCCTTGGCGTAGGGGCGCTGGGGCGTCGCCCAGATGCAGGCAGCAGCCGAGATATCGCTCAAACAACGGGAAAAGATAACAAGCCGTGATAGCAGGACCCCTCCCAGTGTTCCAAGCTACGCGTTCGCCCAAGGTGCAGTCGCTTGACGGCACATGCGTCCTATTAAGGTCGGCAAAGAGCGGATGCTATCCGGCGGAGCTTATTTTCGCATAAACTGGAGTTATGAGGCGCCGGCAGTCTGGTGTTCATCCGCCTGGTTTCGGATGGCCACAGGCAAGGTCGGCTTCGCGGCCGTCGAAACAGGGCACCTGAGTAGCCGGCCCGGGAGTCCGAGAGCGCAATACTCGTGCCTACCTGCAAGCGGAAACGGCATAAGGTCGTGCAGTTGTCGGAGGGGCCGGACCCGCCAATATTCACTCTTACAGGCTAAGGAGCTTTGCTCGGGGCGTCATAGTTAGAGCTCGTTCCCGAATGCGGCCCCGCCGTTTCCAGCGAGGCCGCCCCATCAAGTCGCTTTGAGCGATCGTGCGGTCTCTGGAACCCGCTCAGTTAGGGGTTGAGCAGTCCAAGGACCGTCTGTGATGCGACGGCCGCCTTGCTCTCATCGGACAGCCCGATTTCATCCAGCGCCTCGAAGAGACGCCCCGCGACAGGTCCGGTGCTGACGATGGGCCAGTCACTGCCAGCCAGAACATGGTCCACGCCGATCGTGTCGATGACGGCGCGAAGCAAAACGGGGTTGAAGCCCATCGTCTCCGCATAGACCTGCCGCCGCAACAGATCGCGTGCAAGCGGGCGGCCCTCTTCGCCCTTGTCGTAGGTCGCGGACAGAAGCACGCCACCAACCGCAAGCGCCGTGACGACGACCTTGAGTTCCGGCAGGTCTTCAAGGACACCTCCCTCGATCAGGGCTATCAGGGTCGATCCATTCACGGTGCCGCGTGCGTGGAGCACACCCAGACGCGGGAATCGCGAAAGCTGGGCGACAAGTCCGGGCGGGTTCACCGGATGGACAAATACCGGGACACGAAGTTCCGCAGCAGCCTCCAGAACCGGCCGCGCTTCGGGCGCATCGAGAAGGAGATCGCCCTTCGCGCTGTCGACGAACGCGCCATGGAGGCCAAGCTCGCGCACGGCATGTTCGAGCTGACGCGCGCCGGCTTCGCCGCCGAAGGTATCGACGCTTGCCAGCGCATAGAGCTTTCCCGGATGGTCAGACACAAGTTCGGCCAGCGATGTGTTGAGCCGCTCATGAATGTCGTCGGGGAGACTGCGCCCCGGCGCTTCCAGCAGGGCTGTAGGACTGTTGACGACGCGGGCCGCGAGATCGCCCGCCTCGATGTCTTCGAGGAGAGCCACCTTGTCCGAAATCCGACTGGCAATCTTCTCCCAGCGTGCCCTGTTCTGCGGCGAACCGTGGCCTATGCCGCCGATCTCGAAGCCCGGCGGCAGATAGTGCGAATGGAAATCGATGACGGGAAACGTGGTTGTCATGTTGCCTCTCAGATATAGCTGCGCGGCCCGGGCACGACGCCGTTCAGATGGTAATTGCCGATATGGTAGAGCTTCCACCGGAACGGATCGTGCAGCGAATGCGTCCGCGCATTGCGCCAGTGACGGTCGAGGCCGTGCTTGTCGAGCGTGGCGCGGGCGCCAGTCAGCAGGAAGAATTCGTCCGCTACCTTGGTCGCTGCCGCGCCGCAGTTGAGTCGCGCATCCGCGATGGCAAGACGCGCCTCCAGCACGTCTGCCTCGGCCCGACTGGCCTGCGCGATATCGACCAGACCCGCCGCGTGACGCAGTGACACGCCAGCTGTTCGAACTGCAAGCGCCAGTTCGCCAAACTCCTTGACGACGAAAGGCTCCTTGGCATGCTCGTCATGCGGGTTGTCGATCCAAGGACGATTGCTGGTGGTGATGTAGTCTTTCGCGTCACGCAGCACGGCCTCGGCGATGCCCTGGTCTATCGCCGCATGGATCAGGCTGGCTAGTAGCATGCGACCGCGATTGTTCGGTAAATGGGAGACGAACGGAAAGACATTGAAATCGGGGACAAAGACGTCCTCGAAGATCGTCGTGCCGCTTGCCGTGGTCCGCTGACCCATGCCGCGCCAGTCGTTCAGCACTTGCACGCCCGGAGCGGACGCGTCGACGAAGAACATGAGCTGATTCCTGTCGTCGTCCAGTCCGATAAAGGGAATCCACTGGGCGAAGATGGCGCCTGTCGAATAGTATTTGCGGCCCGATACGCGCCAGCCGCCGGGAACGCGGGTCAGCTTGTGTTCGTAGTCTCCCGCACGCTTGAGCGTATCCTCGGAATGGGCGTTGCCTATCCGGTCGCCTGCAATGACGCGGCCATAGAAGAACTTTGCCTGCTCGGGCGTGCCATTGGAGAACAGCGGCAGCCAGCAGAAATGATTCTGCGGGATCTGTCCGATGCTGGGATCGGCGTCGGACAGTATGCGGAAGATATCGGCGATGGTGCGAGCCGACACGCCGGCCCCTCCATAATCCTTCGGCACGGCGACGCCGAATATTCCTTCCTGTGTCAGGGCGTCGATTTCCTTCGCCGGGAGGATGCGGTCCTGGTCGCGCTCCTGCGCGCCGGTGCGGAACTCGGCTGCGAGGCGATTGACGATCGAGAGTGCCTCGGAATCGTCGTGGACAATACGCACAGCGCTCGAAGACGGATCGGCCGCGCGGGCGGCATTTGAAGCTGTCAAAGTGTTTCTCCTGAAATGGGCGCGCGGCGGCTCAGCTCGCCTTGGCGAGAGACTGGCTGGCGACGAGCGAACGCGCGCGCGGAATGACGTGTTGAGCAAAGCGCTCCTGTTCCGCGATCAACGGGAAGAAGGAGAGCATGAAGGTCGAGATGCCGATGCCGTGAAACTCAGCGAGACGACGCGCGACGGTCTCATAGCTGCCGACGAAGCCCGGCAGCGTGCCGCCATTGGCGCCGATCATCGGTTTGCCAGGATACTTGAAGCCTACCTTGAGCGCCTCGGCCTTCTCGTCGATGTTTCCTTTCATCTGCTCACGGCGTGAGGCGAAGAACGGCTCCTGGATGGCGAGAAGCCGTTCGACTTCCGCCTCGGCCTCTTCATCGGTCTCGCGGGCCAGCACGAAGCCTGTCACGCCAATACCCAGCGGTGGGCGGTTGGGAGCACGCCGAGCGAGGATGCTATCGACCAGCGGGACGACGTCTTCGAGCGGGCGACCATTGATAAGCCAATGGTCCGCCAGTTCATCGACCAGCTTCGTTCCGGCTTCCGATTCGCCGCCTGCATAGATCACCGGCCGGTCGCGATAGCGCGATTTCGGAGACAGACTGAATCGGTCGAGTTGAAAGTTCTGACCGTCTACTGTCACCTCTTCTCCGGCCATGAGGCTCTTCACGATCCGCAGCCACTCACTGCCATAGGCGTAACGCTCGTCGTGCTCCGGGAACCCTATGCCGGACCGGATCAGCTCCGGCTTGAACCAGGCGTTGACGAAGTTGATCGCAAAACGGCCGTGGCTGATGTCCTCGATGCCCAGCGCCATCTTCGCCAGTACTGCCGGATGGTAGAGGCGCGGTTTGATCGCAGCGATGATCTCGATGCGATCCGTGACCGCCGCAGCAGCGGCGGCAGCAGTCCATGCTTCGAGGATTTCTTCGGATATGTCGATCGGGTTGATCGTGTGCTGCGCGATCAAGACGGTATCGAATCCGGCCCGTTCGGCGCTCTTGATGACCTCCCGATTGAAATCGAAATCGGCGACGAGGTGATCGTGCTCACCGATTACCCATTGGCCGCGATAAGGCGCCCAGACGCCGAAGCGCAGGGGATGGCCGGTCAGGATTGGTCGTGGCCTGCTCTGGTTGGCTGGCGACATGGAACTCTCCGTGTGATTTGGGCGTAGCGGGACGGGCTGCCCGCCCCCGCGCCGTGTGTCAGGGGATGAATTTGTTGAAATCGTAGTTGAAGCTCGTATCGACCTTGATGGCCTTCTCGATGACCTTCTGGCGGAATAGTTCGTCGGCGATCGCCTGATTGCTCGGGATCAATTCCGGGCGGATCTGCTGCAGCTTCTTGGGGCGATTCTTTTCGACGGCCAGCGCCACTTCAGGTTCGATGCCGAGGATTTCGGACACGTAGCCAGCGTGGGTCTCCTGGTTCTTGTCGGCCCAGGCAAGGTGATTGCCCAACTGATTGACGAAGGCACCTACGGCGTCGTGCTTTTCGGCAATCGCCTTGTTCGATGCGATGAAGAACAGCGCGTTGTCGACGTCGACATCGCCCGCATTGACGAGACGACGCGCGCCCTGTGCCTCATAGGCAGACAGTGTTGCGTCGATGGCCACCGCAACGTCGATCTGCCCTGCGAGCAGGACAGACAGCGTGTTCGTGCCGGCAGGCAGGAAGACCGATTCGATGTCGGTGATGTCGAGCCCCGCCTTCTGCAGCGCCTTGTTGACTACCCACTGGCCGTTGGTCGCCCGCGCATAGGAAACCTTCTTGCCCTTCAGATCCTCAATCGTGCGGATCGGGGAGTCGCCGGCAACGATCAGCGCTTCGCCGATACGCCACTGCTCGGTGGCGGCGATGATCTGCGCCTCCACGTCCGCTGACTGCGCGACGACAGGCCCGACCTCGCCCATCTCGGCAACATCAATCTCTCCTGCATTGATCGCCGCGATAAGGCCAACCACGCCGGAGGTGAAAGGGATGATCTCGAATTTGTAGTCGCCGGATACATCGTGCCCGGCGTGCTTGAAGGTCGACGCAACACCGAAAAGATTGATCGTCCCGACGCGCAGGGTCTTAGCGTCATCGGCACTGGCGGTTGCCGTCAGCGACAGCGTGACCGCAACAGCGGCAGCGGCCACGCCGCGCAACATATTGGAAAGGATCATAAATTTCTGCTCCATGAATAGGAACAGGATTAAGCAGCGCTGCGATCGAAAGGTGGAGGTCTACAATTCCTAAAAATCTATAATATCTATAAAATAACTCTATTAAAGAACGCCAATGTGGGCCTTGATGCCTTCAGGCGGCATGACTGCGATCGTAGGGTTTGCGCATACATTCATATGGCGAGCTTTCATGTCGATTTCACATTCCAGTACGCCCGCGACCCCGATTTGGGCCGCTCTCCCCTCCTTTCCCCGCTGGCTCCGGCGCCTGATCGTGCCGATCGCTCTGCTTGCTCTCTGGCAAGTTCTGGCCAGCTATGGAGTGATCAATCGCCGCTTCAGCTCTTCGCCGGTCGACATCGTGTCCGCGCTGTGGCGGCTCTCCCTCAACGGTCAGCTATTCGACAGTCTTGGCATCTCTCTTGTGCGGGCAATTCTCGGACTGGCGCTTGGCGGATCGCTCGGTCTTCTCGCCGGGCTGCTTGCCGGTCTCTCCCGGTTTGGTGAGGATGCTATCGACTCGACGATACAGGCTATACGGACGCTGCCGTTCCTTGGTCTCGTGCCGCTGTTCATTCTCTGGTTTGGCCTTGGTGAACTTCCACGCATCCTGCTGGTGGCGCTGGGAACCTTCTTCCCGATCTATCTCAATGTCTTCAAGGGCATCCGCGGCGTCGAGGAGCGGCTGATCGAGCTGGGCGCCAGCTACGGGCTCAGCCAATGGGAGATGATCCGCGACATCATCCTTCCCGCAGCGCTGCCGAATGCACTTGTCGGGCTGCGATACTCATTGGGCATCGCCTGGCTGGTCCTCGTCATCGCAGAACAGATCAACGCCACCTCGGGCCTTGGCTACCTGATCATCAAGGCCAGCGAACTCGCCCAGACCTCCGTCATCATGATGGTTCTCGCCGTCTACGCTCTGATCGGCATTCTCGCCGATGTCCTCGTACGCCTCATCGAAACCCACGCTCTGCGCTGGCAGCGCTCTTTCCAGGGAGAATAACCATGTCCCGATCCACCGCCCTGTCGGGCATCTCCCTTCGCAATGTGAGTCGAACCTTCGGCGAGCGCCGCGTCCTTTCCGATATCGACCTCGATATCCGGAAGGGCGAATTTCTGGTCATCGTCGGCGCGAGCGGATGCGGCAAGTCCACCCTGCTCAAGATCATCGCGGGACTGGATCGCGGCGCTGAGGGCGACATCCATGTCGAAAACAATCGTTCGATCGTGTTCCAGGATGCCCGGCTCCTTCCGTGGAAGCCTGTCTGGCAGAACGTCGTGCTCGGCCTCCATGGCAACACGGACGAGCTTCGCACAAGAGCGCTGGCGGCGCTGGACGAAGTCAATCTGCTTGCCCGTGCCGATGCGTGGCCGCTGACGCTTTCAGGCGGAGAGGCACAGCGTGTCGCCATCGCCCGCGCTCTCGTTCGCACGCCGAAGCTCCTGCTGCTTGACGAGCCGTTCGCCGCGCTCGACGCCCTCACCCGCCTCAAGATGCAGCAGCAGGTCGCGGGACTTGTCGAGCAGCATCATCTGACCACGCTCTTCGTCACGCACGACGTCGATGAGGCGATCCTGCTAGCTGACCGGATCGTGCTTCTCGATGCCGGCCGCGTCGCCAAGACGTATGATGTCGGCTTCACCAAGCCGCGTGACCGATCGGCACCCGCCTTCGTGAAACTGCGCCGAAAGCTCCTGGCAGATCTGGGCGTGACCGAAGATGACCGGCCGTTGCCTGTCTCGACAACGACCGTGAGTGACCACCAGCGGCCAGGCCAGATGGTCAGCCTAGACGCAGCTGAATAGACTGGCTTCACAGAAGCTGTCGAGGCGCTGCATCCGGAGCCCTCATGCCTGAGAACCGAAGGCGGAGAGCCGAACAGATCCGCCTCCGGCCGATTAAGGCCGGCGCGCTGGACACAGAGGGACGGCCTCAGTCGGCCACGCCCGCATAGGGCACGTTGCGGCCGCCATAGCGGCGAACCCGGATGTTGGCCTGTTCGGCGTGGCCGACAAAGCCTTCCAGCGCGCAGAGGCGTGAGCAGTATTCGCCGATCATCGCCGAGGCGCTGTCGCTTTCAACACGCTGATAGGTGCAGGTCTTGAGGAACTTGCCGACCCACAGGCCGCCCGTGTAGCGCCCCGCCTTGCGCGTCGGCAGTGTGTGGTTGGTGCCGATGACCTTGTCGCCATAAGCAACGTTGGTGCGTGCGCCGAGGAACAGCGCTCCGTAATTGGTCATGTTGTCGAGGAAATAGTTCGGGTCGCGCGTCATCACCTGAACGTGCTCCGACGCGATGCGATCGGCCTCTGCAACCATCTCGTCGTAGCTGTCGCAGACAATGACCTCGCCAAAGCTGTCCCACGCCTTGCGTGCGATCTCGGCGGTGGGCAGGATGGTCAGCAGGCGCTCGACCTCGGCCATCGTGTCGCGTGCGAGCTTTTCGGAATTGGTGAGCAGGATCGCAGGCGAATCCGGACCGTGCTCGGCCTGGCCGAGAAGGTCGGTCGCGCACAGTTCCCCGTCAACGCTGTCGTCAGCAATGACCAGCGTCTCGGTCGGGCCGGCGAAAAGGTCGATGCCGACGCGGCCGAAGAGCTGGCGTTTGGCTTCGGCGACGAAGGCATTGCCCGGTCCGACGAGCATGTCGACCGGCGCGATGGTGTCGGTGCCGATGGCCATTGCTGCAACGGCCTGAATACCGCCGAGGCAGTAGATCTCGTCAGCGCCCGCCAGATGCTGTGCGGCGACGATGGCAGGCGCAGGCTTGCCCTTGAAGGGCGGGGCGGCGGTGATGATGCGCTTCACGCCAGCAACCTTGGCGGTGATGACCGACATATGGGCGGATGCCAGCAGCGGGTATTTGCCGCCCGGCACATAGCAGCCCACGGAATTGACCGGGATATTCTTGTGGCCGAGGAAGACGCCCGGCAGCGTCTCGACCTCGATGTCCTTCATCGAATCGCGCTGGTGCTGGGCAAAATTGCGGATCTGCGTCTGGGCGAAGCGGATGTCGTCGAGGTCGCGTTTGGTGAGCTGCGACAGGCAGGCTTCGATTTCCTGCTCGGTCAGGCGGTAGTCGTCACGGTCCCAGTTGTCGAACTTGTTCGACAGTTCGCGAACCGCTGCATTGCCGCGATTTTCCACGTCGAGCAGGATCGTCTCGACCGTGTCACGAACCTTGCGGTCCTGCACGTCGCGATCGGACACTGAACCCTTCTTCAACCAGACTGCCACGGCGGAAACTCCCTCGAAATTGGCTATGCATCCGTATGCATACTGAAAAGCGCGGCCAACTGCAAGCGCGCCATGCCTACTACCGCAGGCAAAAAGATTGCATTTGCGCATAGCCACGTGCAATCGTATGCACACAACAGGAGAACAATGTGCCTGAAGACACCCTGCGACCCAAGACCGTGACCTCTCGCGACGTTGCGCGCGCGCTCGGCGTATCGCAGTCGATGGTGTCGCGGGCCTTCGACCCGGCGGGCCGTGTCTCGGTCGAGAATCGCGAGCGCATCCTCCAGGCCGCCGAGGCGCTGGGCTACCGGCCCAATGTCATTGCGCGCAGCCTCGCCACCCGGCGCAGCGGCATAGTCGCCATCGTCACCGGGGCGATGGACAATCCGTTCTATGCCGACATGCTGGACCAGACGGCGGCCGCGCTCGACGAGGCCGGCTATCGCTCGCTCCTGTTTCGCGTCGCGCCGGGGCAGGATGTCGATGACCAGCTGCCGGCGCTGCGCCAGTATAATGTCGATGCGCTGATCGTCGCCTCGGCTTCGATCTCATCGCGCATCGCGGAGGAATGGCAGCGCGACGGGCGGCGCGTGGTGCTGTTCAACCGCACGGTTCGCGACCAGTCCGCGCCGAGCATTTCCTGCGACAATGAAGGCGGGGCAGCCCAGCTCGCCGACCTTCTGGTCGACAGCGGTCACCAACGCATCGTCTATGTCGCAGGGCCGCAGCACACATCGACCAATCGCGAGCGGGAATCAGGCTTCATCCGCCGGCTGATGGAGCGGGACCGTCCGCTTGTCGGGCGCGTCGAGACTTCAGCCTATGATTTCCGGGAAGGTTTTCGCGCGGCGGCAGAAGCGATGGCGGTCAGGCCCGATGCGATCTTCTTTGCCAACGACATTCTGGCCATCGGCGGCATGGACCGCCTGCGCCACGATCTCGGCGTCACCATTCCCGGAGACCTTTCGGTCGTCGGTTTCGACGACATCGCCATGGCGGGATGGCCGTCTTATGCGCTGACGACGATCCGCCAGCCTGTTGCCGAAATGGTGCGGCTGGCGGTTTTGGCGGCGACGGGTGACGACAATGCGCCACCGCGCCAGGTTGTGCCGGGTGAACTGGTCGCCCGTGGCTCTGTGCGCCAACCCTGATCAGGGCATGAAGGCGCCGCCGTTCACCCAGAGCACCTGCCCCGTCATGTAGGCGCTGTCGGGGCCGAGCAGGAAGCGCGTCGGGCCGACGATATCTTCCGGCTGTGCCAGACGCTTCATCGGGATCGCCGAGAGGTATGGCGCGAAATCGACGACGCTGTCGCCCTTTTCATCCGACCGGCCGGTGCCCCCGCGCAGGAAGGCGGTGTCGACCAGACCCGGCGCGACCGTATTGACCCTGACCCGCGGCGCGCATTCCAGCGCCAGCGTGTTGGCAAGCGCGATGACGCCCGCCTTCGCGGCTGCGTAGGAGCCATAATTCGGGCGAATGAAGCGGCCGAGACCCGACGCCACCATGACGATGCTCGATCCGTCCGCCATCAGCGGCAGGGCCGCCTTGGTCGACAGGAACGCGCCGCGCAGATTGCCCGCGATGACATCGTCGAAATAGTCGGCCGAAGTCTCGGAGATCGGCTGGAGCTTGGCGTTATAGCCGGCGAGATTGACAAAGCCGGTCACAGTCGGCCAGCGCTCGGCCAGCTTTGCGAATGCGTCCGTGATCGCCGCCTCCGACAGAACGTCGATCGCAATCGACGGCACATCGAGCTGATGACGGTCGAGCGAGGCCTGAAGGTCGAGCACGACCACCTCGTCACCGGCGCTGCGCAACTCGGCGACAAGCGCCCGGCCTATGCCGCCGGCGCCGCCGAGGACTGCGATTCGGCCGCTCAAAGGTCGTTCCTTCCGCGCAGCGACTGCAGATAGTCGAGCGTCTGCTCCTCGGAGACGACGTCGGCATATTTGGCGTTCATGTCGAACAGGTTGGCCTCATGCGGGGCGGGATGCCGGTCGCCGCATGCCTCGCGCACGACAGCCGTCGTGAAGCCGTAGGACATAGAGTCGACGCAACTCGCGCGCACACAGCCCGACGTGGTGAGGCCGGTCAGGATCACCGTGTCGATGCCCATTGCGGTCAGCGTCGCCGACAGCGACGTGCCGAAGAAGGCGCTCGGATACTGCTTGGTGACGATAATCTCGTCTTCGCGCGGCACCAGCCCCTCTGCGAAGGCGGCGGTCTTCTCACCCTTGACGAAGGCCTTGAGCGGTTTTGCCTTTTCAAAGAAGCGGCCGCCATTGATGCCGCCCTTCTGATAGCTGACCTCGGTCAGGATAACGGGAATACCAGCCTCATGTGCTGCTTCGCGCAGGCGCAGGGCCGAAGCCAGCGCATCCTCGACGCCTGCATAGAGGTCGCAATCCTTGTCGAAATAGGCCTGAGCAAAATCGACCAGCACCAGTGCCGGGCGCTTGCCGAAACCGACCATGTTGGAATAGGCGCGCTTGTAGTTCTCTTCGAGATTGTCACTCATCGCTCGTCCTCCGATCAGTCCTGCGCGAACTTCTTCTCGAACGCCCAGACATCCTCGAAGCCGATCAGCTTGTTGAACTCCGCGAACGAGTAGAGGTCGATGTCCTTCGAGGTTTCGCCGTTCTTCGCGAGATCGCTATAGGCCTTCTGCAAGGCAGCGCCGACCGACAGGAAGCCGATGGCCGGATGGATGGCGATGGCATAGCCGAGCTTTGCCAGTTCGTCGGCCGAGAGCAGCGGCGTCTTGCCGCCATTGACCATGTTGGCGAAGAGCGGCGCGTCGATTTCGCCCGCAACCTTCTTCATTTCCTCGACCGTTTCCGGCGACTCGACGAAGACGACATCGGCACCCGCCTTGGCAAAGGCCTTGCCGCGCCGGATCGCCTCGTCGATGCCGAGCGAGGTGCGCGAGTCGGTGCGCGCGATGATGAGGAAATCGTCGGAGCGACGGCTGTCGACGGCAACCTCGATCTTGCGAACCATGTCTTCGAGCGGAACGACGCGGCGGTTCGGCGTATGGCCGCACTTCTTCGGGAATTCCTGGTCCTCGATCTGGATTGCGGAGACGCCCGCGTCCTCATAGCCGCGGATCGTGTGGCGCACATTGAGCAGGCCGCCATAACCGGTGTCGGCATCGGCGATGACCGGCTTGGTCGTCATCTTCACCATCTGGGCGATGCGTTCGACCATGTCGCGATAGGTGGCGATGCCCGCATCCGGCAGGCCGAGATAGGAGGCGACCGTGCCGTAGCCGGTGACGTAGAGCGCCTTGACGTCCTGCCGGTCAGCGATGAGCGCGGAGATCAGGTCGAAAATGCCGGGAGCAAGGATGAAGTCCTTGTTCTTCAGCGCGGATTTGAGTGCCGGATCGGCCATCTTGTCAGTTCCTTATGCGATTCAATGTTGTTCGAGCAGGCGTCCGAGACCCTCGAGACGGTCGTCAATTCCGGCCGTCCTCAGCATGGCCCAGAAGGTCGCCTGATTGGAGGTAACGACCGGAACGCCGAACTCTGCTTCCAGAGGCGCGATCAGCGGCAGCGCCGGAAAATCGGTGCAGGTGATGAGGATCGCGTCTGAGCCCGGAACGAATGCGGCGCGGGCATGGGCCAGCACAGCGTCGATCGGCGTTTCAGCGATGCGGACATATTCCGCCGGGCCATTGGCTCCGATGCCAAGGCCGATGAGCCGAAGAACTTCAAAACCGTTCTCTTCGAGGAAATGCGTCTCATGCTCGTTGAGCCGGTCGGCGTAGGGCGTGGCGACGGAGAGCTTGACTGCGCCCAGCGCCTTGAGCGCCGCGATGATCGCCGCCGAGGTCGTCACGGCCTTTACGCCGTTGCGTTCCTGCAAGGCATCCGGAAGCGACTGGACGGGGTTGATCATCGACCCGGCAGTGCAGGCATAGGCGATCGCATCGACGCGCGATTGCTTCAACATGCCGAATACATGGTCGAGGTCGCGCATCAGGCCGCGCTTGCCCTCTTCGCTCGTGGTATCGGGATGAAGCGGCATGCGATGTGTGTGAAACGTGACGCCGGGCGGCATCATCTGCGCCCATTCCGCCTCGTTGACCGTGTTGGTCGGCGGCACGATGAGACCGAGCTTGGCGCGCTTGCTGTAGGTCGATAAATGCCGGTCAGTCATGCGCACCTCTCCTCGCAGGCCGCGCCCGCTCAGTTCGGAATGTGCGTATCAAATGCCAAAAGTCAACATGATTTGTCCGGACTTTTAAGCGCGCGCCACAAAGGCATTGAACTACGGCGTCAAACGGCGGCTATTGCGGTTCGCACGGCGGTGAGCCAAAAGCTGATATGTTCCCTATCTCACATTCGCCCGGGGCGGTGCGTGCGCCATGAATGAAGACGGTTCGACCGACAGTTCGACGACGGAGGGGCCGCGCTATGCGCGAATCCAGAAGATCCTCGAAGACCGCGTGATCGACGGCACCTATCCCATCGGCAGCCTTATCCCGACCGAGATCGAGCTTTCGGCGGAGTTCAACACCAGCCGCTTCACCATCCGCGAGGCGCTGCGCTATCTGCGCGAGCACGGCTATGTCGAGCGGCGGCAAGGTGTGGGCACGCGCGTCATTTCGGCTACCCAGCACTCCAGTTTCGTCCAGTCGTTCGATTCGCTTGAAGAACTGTTCCAGGTGGCGCTCGAAACCTGGTTCGCGATTCTCGACACACGGCGCGTCAAGCTCGACCAGCCGACCGCCGAACTGGTCGGCGGTCTTGCCGGCGAAGAGTGGTTCCTCGTCTCAGGCGTGCGCTGGAACAAGCCCGGCGGCAAGCCGATCTGCTACATCCAGAGCTATATTCCCGCACGGTTCGAGAAGGTCATCCCGCTTCTGGAAAACCATCAAGGGCCGTTCTTCTCGTTGCTGGAGAAGCATTCGGACGGTAAGATCGAGGAGGCGATTCAAGAGATCCGCGCTCTGCCGATGCCCGCCGACATGTCGCGGCATTTGGGCCTTCTGCCCGGCGCATGGTCGCTGCAATTGCTGCGGCGCTACCTGACGGATTCAGGTGTGCTGATCGCTTCCTTCAACTGGCATCCGGCGGACCAGATGACCTATGTCATGCAGATCCACCGGTCCAAGCCCGCGCTCGACTGAGCCGCTTATCGTCAGGTTACAAAGGTTGGCATGAAGCCTCGGGCCAGCGGCGACACGCGCATGGCGTAGGCGTTGCGTAGATGCGCCGGGATGACAAGCGCATTCGATTCCGCCGCTTCGCCGAACAGTTCGATCCGTGTCTTTTCGGCCAGAGCCGGGTCGATGCAGAAACGGCTCGACCATTCCGGATGCAGGACCTGAACCGGGGTCTGGACGACGTCGCCGCAGAAGAACGCCTTGCCCTTGGGACCACAGTCGAGGCACATGCCGAGTTGCCCCGGAGAATGGCCCGGCAGGCCGATCAGCCGCGCGCCGCGGCCGACCTCGAAACCGTCATCGACCTTTTCGACAAGCCCAGCCACGACGACCGGCAGCACGCTGTCTGCATAAGCGCCGTGATTGTGCTGGCCGGGCGCGATCGCCTCCTCCGCCTGCCAGTGCGCCAATTCCTCGCGGCCGATCAGATAGCGCGCATTAGGGAAGGTCGGCACCCAGCGACCATTGTCGAGGCGCGTGTTCCAACCGACATGGTCGGCATGCAGATGCGTGCAGAGCACGATATCAACATCGGCGGGCTGAACGCCGGCTGCGGCAAGCCTTTCGAGATAGCCACTCGCCGCCCGCTCATGCCAGTCGGCGCGGCGCGGGCGCGGCTTGTGCTCGCCGACACAGGTGTCGATGAGGATGGTCAGGCCGCCTGAGCGCAGTAACAGGCTGTGCAGGCCGAGCAGCACCGTTTTCGAGGTGAAATCGACATGGTCCGGCTCAAGCAGCGCGCGATGCGGTTCGAGCACGTCGATCTTCGCATCTGGCATCAGGAAGTCGAGATCGAGCACGAAGGGATCGAGATCGACGATCTTGTCCAGTCGGGCCGTGCCAAGATCAAGCATCGATTACCTCACATGATTTGCGGTTTGGCGATGGATGCGGAGCGCGCGCCGGCTGCCGCCTGATCTGCCGGCAATGCCTCGTCCCAAAGACGCGCAATGTAGCGGCCGCCGGTTTCGCCGTTCGATGCATCGGACGCCAGCCAGAGAATGCCGCGTCGCATGATCGACGCCGGCAGAAGATTTCCGTCCGCACCCTTCTTGTCGTCGCTCGGCGGCAGCAGGTCTGTATCGGCAGCGCCACCCGGCAGATAGACATTCACGTCGACACCGGTGCCGGCAAGATCCTGCGCCCAGACACGCGACATGGCCTCAAGCGCCGCCTTCGACGGACCATAAGGGGAATAACCCTTGCGGATCATGGTCTGGTCGCTGGTCGAGATATTGATGACCTTGCCGAAGCCCTGCGCGACCATCAGCGGCACCGAGGCGCGGGCCATGTTGAACGCGCCGTTGACATTGGCGTCGATGATGCGGCGCCATGCGTCGGGCGCGGCCTGCCAGAACTTGGTCGGCTCGACATTGAAGGTCTGCGAAATCAGCCGCATGCCAAGGCCGGCATTGTTGACGAGCACATCGACGCGGCCAAAGGCAGCGACGGTGTCGGCAACGGCCTTTTCGCAGGCCGCGTAGTTGGCAACGTCTGCGACCAGTGCAATTGCATCGCCGCCTGCGGCACGAATCTCGGCAAGCGTCTCATTGAGAGCATCGCTTGGGGTCGATCCCAGCAGTGCGACACGCATTTTGGCGGCCGCCATTTCCAGCGCCATTTCACGGCCAAGGCCGCGCGACGCGCCGGTGACGATGGCGACCCGGCCGGAAAGAGAGGTGTTAGCAGGCATCAGTTCACTCCAAGCTTTGGGAAAGTGCGCCGCTCCTGCGCGATGATGGTCGACTTCATCTCGGTGAACATTGCGCGCGAGCCCTTTGCGCCTTCGCGGCCCAGGCCCGATTGCTTGTAGCCGCCGAAACCGGTGCGCAGGTCGCGCACGATAGGCGTGTTCACCATCACGGTGCCGGTGCGCAGATTGGCCGAGGTGCGCATCGCCTTGGTCAGGTCCTGCGTCCAGACATAGCCGATAAGGCCGAACTTGCTGTCATTGGCGCGTGCGACAACCTCTTCCTCATCGTCGAAGACCTGAAGCGTGGCGAAGGGGCCGAAGATTTCCTCCTGACAGATCGCGACCGAATTGTCCGGTGCGACCATGGCCGTCGGCTCGACGAAATAGCCCGTATTGAAGCCGGCATGGCGGTGGCCGCCTGCGATCAGCGTAGCGCCATCCTTGATCCCGCTTTCGGAGTAGCGCGCCATGCGCTCGCGCTGGGCATGGTTGATCATCGGGCCGACTTCGGTGCCGGCCTCCATCGGATCGCCGACCTTCAGCGCCCTGGTGCGCGCGGCGAACTTGTCGATGAATTCATCGGCGACCTTGCGCTGGACGAAGATGCGGCTGCCGGCAAGGCACATCTGGCCATTGTTCATGAAGGAGCCGAGCATCGTCCCATCAAGCGCCAGATCCATGTCGGCGTCGCCATAGACGATGCTGGCCGACTTGCCACCCAGCTCCATCGCCGAACCCTTGATGCCCTTGGCGAGCGCGCCGAGAATGGCTGCACCCGTCTCCGTGCCGCCGGTAAACGAGATCATGTCGATGTCGGGATGCGACGACAGCGCCGAACCGGTGACATGACCGCGACCGTTGACGAGATTGATGACGCCCTTGGGCAGGACGCCCGCCTGATCGATCAGTTCAAACAGCCGCGTCACGGTCAGCGGCGTAAGCTCGGACGGTTTGACTACGCATGCATTGCCAAACGCAAGAGCGCCAGCAATCTTCATTGCGGTCAGGCCCAGCGGCATGTTCCACGGGCCGATCAACCCGCACACGCCAATCGGTTCATACGTGACGAGGCTCAGAAGGCCCGGCTCCTGTGTGAAGACGTCGCCGTCCGCCTGATTGATGTATTCGGCAAAGAATCGAAAATTATAGGCTGAACGCGTGATGTGCATGAGCCTGGACTGGCCAAGCGGAATGCCCGTATTGATCGTTTCAAGCGCGGCCAGTTCCTCTGCATTAGCGAGGATGAGATCATGGATGGCGAGTAGCGCGGTCTGCCGCTCGGCAACGGTGGCACGCCCCCACGGGCCCTTCTCGAAGGCAGCGCGCGCCGAGCCGACGGCACGATCCACTTCGGCTGCGCTCGATTCATGAAGCACGGCAACCCGCCGTTCAGTCGTCGGGTCGATGACGTCGATTGCCTCGCCGTCACGCGCCACGAAAGCGCCGTCGACGAAACCGGAGATCCGGCTCGGGCTCGCCACCATGGCTTCACGCGTTACTGTCATGTCATGCTTTCCTTCGTCGGCTATCTGCGGCCGCCCGCATCGCGGGGTCGTGGTTTGGTCGAGAGAATGTGGCCCGCCATCGCGGTCGCGGCCCATTCGCCATTGCGCTGGACGAGGGCTGCGAAGATGTCGCGGTGCTGGGCGTTGGAGCGAACTATGTTGATGCTCTGGTCCCAGACGAACTGCTTGATGAGGACCAGCGGCAGCGAGACCGCCTGCGCCGTCATTTGCTTGAGCTGGCGCGACCGCGTCGCTTCGACGATCGTGCTGTGAAAGGTCGAGTTGAGCAGGAGGAAGCGGTTGGCGGCTGCCGTCCCGTCCGTCAGGTCGATCTGGTCGATTTCCTCGATGACGCGTTCGAGCGTGCGCAGCTCCTCATCATTGATGGAAGCAGCGGCGACGCCCGCGGCATAGCTTTCGATCTTCGACCTCAGCTCGAAGACGATGACAACCTCGTCATAGGAGAAGTCGGTGACGAAGCGGTGGCGGTTCTCCGCCGTTGCAAGCCCCTCGCCGACGAGACGGCGCAACGCCTCGCGAACCGGCGTGCGGCTGGTTCCGGTCATCAGCGCGAGCGGCTCTTCGCGAAGATGCTCGCCCGGCTTCAGTTCGCCGCTCAGGATGGCGCGGCGGATGCCCTGATAGGCGCGCTCGACGGGACGCGTCGGATCTTCTTCGCCGATGCCCGCAGCCGAAGCGAGATCGAAGAGGACGATCCCGTCTTCATGGTCTTCCACGGGAAACCTGGCCGGGTTCAGCCGATGTGGCTTTCGTGGTTGTTCAGATACCATTGCGCAATCTCCTCCCGGGTCGCGAACCAAACCCCGTCGAACTGCTTGGCGTAACGAATGAAATCCCGCAAGGCGCGAATGCGGAACGGCTGGCCGATGACATGGGGATGAAGGCCGATGTTCATGAAGCGGCCGCTGGTCTCGCTTTCCGCATAGAGCCAGTCGAACTGTTCCTTGAACATCATGAACCCGGATTCGACCGTCAGTCCCTGACGCAGGAACGAGAAGTCGTTGACCTCGGACGTGTAGGAGATCGACACCATCGGTGCGCCGGAGCGCGTCTTGACCATGTAGGGCTGGTCGTCGTTCAGAAGGTCGGTGATGAAGATCAGCCCTTCTTCCGACAGGATATCGATGGTGTTCAAGGTGGAGCGAAGCGACGAGGACAGCCAGCCCTTGGCCTTCTTGCCCACCGCCTGCTCGTAGATGTCGAGCGTGCGCTTGATGACCTCGCGTTCGGCAGCCTCGTCGAACATGTAGTCGGTCAGGAGTTCGTCCTGCACATAATTGTGGGCGACGATCTCCCAGCCGCGTTCGAGCGCAGCATCGATGACTTCCTTGCGCTCGACCGCCATCTTGGCGTTCATGGTGCAGCTCGACGGCACGCCTTCGGCGTCGAATACGTCGAACATGCGCCAGACGCCGACACGCTGGCCATATTCGCGCCAGGTGAAGTTGGGGTTGTCATAAACATTGCCGGGGAGATCGCCCCCGACAATGCCCGGACCGCCCGGATAGTATTTCTTCGCCGTCGGCTGGACCTTGTCCCAATATTCGAAATTGGTCGTCAGAATGATCGCCAGACGCTTGCCGTCCGGCCATTGCAACGGCTTGCGCCGCGGCATCGGGACAAAATCGTAGTCCATCGGGCGCCCCTCCGTCAGTGATGGCTCAGAAGCGAGCCGAAGCCCTGAACCTTGTCTTCGATGCCGTTCATGCGCAACGCGTGCCAGTAGGTGGCCGTGTTGATGGCGATCACCGGCTTGTCGAGCCAGAACTCGGCCATGGCGCCGACGCGGGCCATTGCGAGATTGGTGCCGGCCTGGACGATGGCCTCGACCGACGGGTCGTTGACCTCGATGATCGCGTCGCGCAGCGTCTGCTCGGTTTCGTGGGCGATCAGCATCGGGCTCTTGCACTTCAGGCCCTTGACGGTGACGACCTCGTAGCCGCAATCGGTGAAGAACTTGCGCACCTGTTCGTCGCCGATCGGCATGTAGGGCGTGACGACGGCGATGCGCTTGATGTTGCCGAACTTCGACAGCGCGGCCTGGCAAGCATCGGACCCCATCGCGACGTTCATGCCGGCGCGTTCCTCGACCTGCGCCTTGAGCGTATCGGCGCGGTCCTTGCCGTCCCAGAAGGTTTCAGCCGACATGCCCATGACGAGCGCGCCGGGCGAGCAGGTCTTGACGGCATCGATGGCATCCATGGTCGCGGCGCGGATGTCCATGACCAGCGTGTTGAAGTCCTCGTCGGAGTTGACCGGATTGTCCGGAATGATGATGCGGGAGAAGTGGTTGGTGACGCCGACCGGCCGCATCGAATCGAATTCGGGCTGCACGGAGGTGTTGGTTGACGGCGCGATGACGCCGAATTTCATACGATAACCGAGACTGTCGACCATGGGTTCTGCTCCCTGAGTATGTGCGTGGGCGATGTTGGATCAAGCGACCGTATCGAGGTCGCGCAAGGACTGGATCATCGACGACTTGAGAAGGTAGTCGCGATGGCGCGCAGGGTCGGCGACGACGGCGCGCAGGTCGTCATGATAAGCCTTGCGAGCCGCCGGCTCCGTCTCGGCCATCATCTGGCGATTGCGCAGCGTCTGGGCCTGCACGGCCTCAAGCGTCACCTTGCGACGCTGGCGCTCATAACGGCCGAGGCTCTCCAGCGGAGCGTCGCCCTTGAAGACAGAAGCGAGCTTGTCGGTCAGGTTGATCGCGTCGTGGATGCCGCCATTCATGCCCATGCCGCCGAGCGGATTGTTCACATGCGCCGCATCGCCCGCCAGGAAGATGCGGCCCTGGATGAACTGGGCCGCGACGCGCTGGTTCACGCGATAGGCGGTTGCGTGGACGATGTCGTAGCCCTTCGGGTTCGGGCATAGCGCCTGAAGCCGTTCCTGCATGACATGCGGGTCCTTGATCTGCTCGTCGGTCTGATTGGGGTCGGTTGGGAGAAGCACCCGCCAGAGGCTCGGCGTGCGCAGAAGCACCGCCCATTCGTTGGGGTCGGTGACATAGGCGATCGGCGCCAGATCGGGGATCGCTTCGGCAAAGTCGAAATGCGTCGACATGGAGAGGAATATCTCCGGGATCGTCATGCCCTCGAAATCGATGCCGAGCGACTTCCGGATCGGGCTACGCGCACCTTCGGCGGCAATAAGATAACGCGCGCGCATTTCGGAGTGCGAGCCGTCCGGGTTGCGCACGGTCAGGACCGCGCCATCATCGTCCTGTGTCGCGCTGACCGACTCGGTCTCATAGATGATCTCGACGCCGCCGCCTGCATCGATGCGCTCGCGCAGCATCTCGGTCAGCTTCCATTGCTCGCACTGGAGGCGGAACGGATGAGCCGTGTCCTTGTCCAGA
Source organism: Mesorhizobium sp. (assembly GCA_049647505.1). Classification (GTDB taxonomy): domain Bacteria; phylum Pseudomonadota; class Alphaproteobacteria; order Rhizobiales; family Rhizobiaceae; genus Mesorhizobium_A. Next base: position 571,615 of record JBARXU010000023.1, on the reverse strand, counting down.
ATGCCGAGATCGAACGTGGCGACGACGCCTTCATTGCGGTCCCGGAACTGCCACAGCGGGCAGACGAGACCCTGGGCGACGAGTCGTTCGCTGATGCCGAAACGCTCGAGCATGTCGAGTGTCGGCGGATGGAATGTGGAGGCCCTCAGATCGGTCGGCAGATCGCGGCTGGCTTCGACGATAGTGACTGGAATTCCGGCATCCGCAAGGGCGGCGGCCGCCACCAGACCGACCGGCCCCGCCCCCGCTATAAGAACCCGTTCGTCTGTCTTACTCATGCTGGCGCTCTCGAAAATGTTCCGCTTGACAATGCCGAATGGCTAACTCAATGTGTACATATTGTCAGGACATATCAACCTAATTCTTCGGGTGATGGGCTGATAATAAGTCGGAAGGCAGGGCGGGCGCGCAGGACGGGCGCGGCCAACCAGCCGATATCCAGGACCAGAATGAGAAGCCCATATAAGGGCTCAACAGTATGAAAACATCGGCTTCTGGCCATCTGCGCAAAATTTGCGTTGATCCGATTGGCGATGGGGAACAGAGATTTCGAGCGCAGCACATTGCGACCCGATAAATGGCAGGATCCTCGACAGGACAGGCGGCGCGCGATCCAGCGGAGCATTGTTGCGGCGAATTTGCCGCGCCTTTGTATCCAGCAGCATATGAATAGGCAGTGGAATGTATACAACATTAGTGTGTTTTGGAGGTGAGCTGTCATGTTGCTGATGCAGCAATTCGTCAACAGCCTGATGCTCGGCAGCGTCTATGTAACCGTCGCGGTCGCATTCACGCTGACCATCGGTGTCCTCAATTTCCTCAACTTCACCATCCCGACCCTGTTCATGCTGGCCGGCATGATGGGCTGGGCGCTCGCCTATTGGGGCATACCGCTCGGCCTGTCCGGCCCGCTGCCCTGGCCGGTGGCGCTGGCCATCGGCGTCGTCACAGCGATCATCGCCTCGCTCATCGTCGAGCGCTTCACCTTCCGCTACATGAAGACCAAGTATGGCGACTCGACCGAACACGCGATCCCGCTGGTGTCGTCGCTGGGCTTCCTGCTCATTCTCGAAAATCTCGTTCGCATCGGCTACGGCACGGACGCGCAGCGTTTCCCCGGCCCGAGCGCCGATCTGACGGTGACGGTCGGCGGCATCTTCTTCCGCGTGCCGCAGGTGGTCAGCCTCATCGCCGTCATGGTCATCGTCGTCGGCCTGACATGGCTGCTCAAATGGACGCGCATCGGCCGCGGCCTGCGCGCCATCGCCGAAAATCCTGACGCCGCCAATATTCTGGGCGTCGACACGTCGCGCGTCGTTCCCGTCGTCTTCATGCTCACAGGCCTTCTATGCGGCCTGGCGGGCGCGCTCTTTGCCGTCAATTACGGCGAGGTGTCGCCGATGATGGGCGAAGACATCGGCACCAAGGCGATCGCCGGCATGGTGGTCGGCGGCCTCGGCTCGATCTGGGGCGCCGTGCTCGGCGGGCTCATCGTCGGCCTGACCGAAATGATGACCATCCATTTCTTCGGCGCCGACACCGTGCAGGTCGCCGTCTGGGGCCTGCTGCTCGTTACGCTGTTGATCCGGCCGCAGGGCCTGTTCGGCCACAATGCAATCGGCAAGGGAAAGCTCTGAGATGAGCGGCTACTGGTCAGGGATCCTGTCGATCCTCGCAATCAACATCATCTTCGCCTATGCGATCTTCCTTCCGGTCGCGACCGGCCAGCTCAATCTGGGCGGTGCGGGCTTCCAGGCGCTTGGAGCCTATTCGGTCGCCTATTTCTCGACGACCTTCGGCCTGCCCGTTCCGATCAACATCCTGATCGGCATGGCGATCGCCGGCGTCATCGCCTTCATGATCGCCTTCCCGATCCTGCGCACGCGCGGCGTCTACCTCGTGCTGGCGACATTCGCTTTCGCCGAGGTTGTGGCCGGATTGATCCTCAATTCGGAAATGCTCGGCGGCGCTATGGGCATGTCGGTGCCTGATTTCATCGACTGGCACGTGCCGGTGATCACGGCGGCCGTCGTCACGCTCTTCATCTTTTATCTGATGTCGACGCGTTTCGGCCTGACCATGCGCGCCACCCATGACGACGAGGTCGTGACCGATCTGATGGGCGTCAACATTCGCGGCGTGAAGGTGGCGGCATTCGCCATTGGCGGCGCGCTCGCAGGTCTCGCCGGCGGCCTCTATGCAAACGTCTTCTCTTTCGTGGAGATCCAGGGCTTCAACGCGATGGTCTCCATCTACGTGCTGCTCTACGTGCTGCTCGGCGGCACGCAGACAGCGTGGGGTCCGCTGGCGGGCGCGACCTTCTTCACACTTCTGCCCGAAGCGATGCGCACCATCCTGCCTGCGATCAAGAACACGCTTTACAGCCTGTTCGGCGTCGAGGGCACGATCTCGCCGCCGGATGATTCCTGGCGCTTCGTCATCCTCGGCCTGATCACGGTCGGCATGATGGCGCTGCGGCCCGAAGGGCTGATCACCCGCACCATGGTCGAGCGCCTGCGCTTCGGCCGGAAAACGCAGACCACGGGGACCGCAGCATGAGCGCGCCCATGATGTCATTGACGAATGTCTCCAAGAATTTTGGAGGCCTTGCAGTCATCACCGATGTGTCCTTCGACGTGCCGAAGGGCGCGCGCATGGCGCTGATCGGCCCCAACGGTGCCGGAAAGACCACCATCTTCAATCTGATCTCGGGCGTCTATGACCTGAGCGAAGGATCGATCAAGCTGGAAGGGCAGGAAATTTCCGGCGTTGCGTCGCGGTCGCGCATCGGGCTCGGCATTGCCCGCAGCTTCCAGAACATCCGCCTGATGCCGCACCTGTCGGCGGTCGAGAACGTGATGCTCGGCCAGCAGGCGCGCGCCGGCAGCCTGAAGGAAATGCTGACGCCGGTCTCGATGTTCGGCACGTCGCCCTGGCGGCGCGAGGCCGAAGACCTGTTGCGCTCGATGGGCCTCGATACCTATCCGGGCCAGGTAGTCGCCACCCTGCCCTACGGCATCCGCAAGAAGATCGAGGTGGTGCGCGCGCTCGTCGCCAAGCCGAAGATCCTGCTGCTCGACGAGCCGGCGGCCGGCCTCAACAACACCGAGACGGCCAATCTGCGTGACTTCCTGATGGATATCGCAAAGACCGGCGTCACGCTTCTCGTTGTCGAGCACGACATGGGTCTGGTGCGCAGCCTTTGCGACCATGCCGTCGTGCTCAATTTCGGCAAGAAGATCTATGACGGCGCCACCGCGACCGTCCAGAACGACCCCGCCGTGCTCGAAGCCTATCTCGGGACGAAGCAGGCGGAAAAGGCGGGTTCGGAGGCGGCAAATGTTGCTTGAGGTTTCCGGCCTGAACGTCCGCTATGGACGCAATCATGCGGTGCGCGATGTCAGCCTGAACGTTGCCGAAGGCGAGATCGTCACCGTGCTGGGCGCAAATGGCGCGGGCAAGACGTCGCTACTGCGCGCGCTCCAGGGCGCGGTCAAATCCGCATCTGGAAAGATCGTCTTCGATGGCAAGGATCTGACATCGAGCAATCCGTCGGCGCGCGTGCGCTCGGGCATGATGCTCGTGCCGGAAGGCCGTCAGATATTCGTGTCGATGACGGTTCACGAGAACCTCCAGATGGGCGTCTACCTGCGCTCCGACCGTGAGGTCGCGCGTGACATCGACGCGGTCTACGACCGCTTCCCCAATCTGGCGCAGCGCCGCGACATGCCGGCAAGCGTGCTGTCGGGCGGCGAGCAACAGATGCTGGCAATCGGGCGAGCGCTGGTCGGCCGTCCGCGCCTCATGATGCTGGACGAGCCGTCGCTTGGCCTCTCGCCCCTCTTCGTCTCGCGCCTGTTCGACCTGATCGTCGAGCTGAACCGCGGGGGCCTGAGCATCCTGCTGGTGGAGCAGAACACGACCATGGCGCTTGAAGTCGCTGCGCGTGGCTACGTGCTGGAACTCGGCAGCGTCATGCTGTCGGGCGACGCCAAGGAACTTTCGCAGAATACGGCGCTGACCGAGGCCTATCTCGGCGGCGACGGAAATCCATCGGACGCGGCCGCAAGCCACGCCTGAGGGAAGATAAAGAACAACGAGTTGGGGTTTTCCAAGAGGAGAATGAAATGAGGATTAAGTCTCTGCTGGCAGCAGCCGCCCTGGCGATGCTGACCAGCACGTCCTGGGCACAGGACACGATCAAGATCGGCAACATCGTCGTCACCGCTGGCCCGCTCAAGGGCCCGGGAGAGCCTACGGTCGTGGCAGTCGACATCGCAGTTGACGAGATTAACGCGGCTGGCGGCATCAACGGCAAGAAGATCGAGCTGATCCGCTTCGACACCGGTTCCGACCCGAAGCAGGCCTCCGTCGGCACGCGCAAGCTGGCGCAGGACGACGGCGTTCTGGCAATCGTCGGCCCGTTCTCGTCGGGTGAATCGGCGGTCGCCTTCAACGACGCTGAACGCCTGAAGGTTCTGATGATGCCGACCTCGGCTTCGGCCCCGGGCATCACCGAAGGCAAGAATTACGCCTACCGTCTCAGCGAAGACGAGCGCAAGCAGTTCGGCCGCCTGCTCAAGTCCATCAAGGACAAGGGCGTGAAGTCGGACACGGCGGCAATCGTCTACATTTCCGAGGAAGTCGTCTCGAACTCGGCCGGCACCAAGCTCTATCCGGCGCTGCTCGAAGAAGCCGGCATCAAGCTTGTCGCCGCTCCGATCGCGGTGCAGTACAAGAGCTTCGACATGTCCGCGCAGGCAGCCCAGATCCTGCAGGCCAACCCTGACCTCGTCGCAATCGCGGCATTGCCGGAATCGGCATCCAAGGTCATCAAGGAACTGCGCCGTCAGGGCTACAAGGGCCGCATCATCGGCTCGCAGATCTTCGCCGATCCGAACGTCGTCGAACTGTTCGGTCCTGAAGGCGACGGCACGCTGCTGGTCGCCGGTTTCTGGAAGGGCCGCAACGAGGCTTCGAGTTCCTTCAACGAAAAGTTCGTTGCTGAAGCCACGAAGCGCAACATCCACAAGCTCGGCGCACACCATTCCGACGCGCAGGCCTATGACACCGTCTTCCTGATCAAGCAGTTGATGGAAAAGGCCGGCACCACCGGCGATCCGGCCAAGCTCGCCGAAGAGCGCCAGGCGCTGGTCGACAACATGGCCGGCATCTCGTTCAGCGGCATTCTCGGCGACGACATCTGCTTCGTCGGCCATGACGCCGAACTGCCCGGCTACGTCATCGAGATCAAGGGCAACGAATGGACGAAGTTCGACGAGGCCCCTGCCGACAAGTGCAACTGATGCACCCATAGCAACGCGATTTCGCGAGGACGCGGCTGGTCACGGAGACGTGGCCAGCCGTTTCTGCTTTCAGACGTAGCGACGGTTGAACCGGCGACCGAGGCGCGTCAGTATTTCATAGCCGATCGTGCCGGCGCTCTGCGCAACATCGTCCACCGTCTGATATTCACCGATCAGTTCGACAAAGTCGCCTTCGGCCGGGATATCGACGCAATCGGTCGCGTCGAGAATGATGCTGTCCATCGAGACGCGGCCAAAGAGCGGCATGGGCTGGCTGTGGAAGAACGCGCCAGCGGTCGAGTTGCGCGGCCAGCCGTCGGCATAGCCAAGACAGATGGTTGCCAGCCTTGAAGCGCGGCCGGTGCGCACCGCATGACCATAGCCGACGCCCGTATCAGGCGCGACATCGCGCATCTGCATGATGCGCGCACTCAACGTTACAACGGGCAGCATCGGGTTTGCCCGACCCGGCGTCGGGTTGATGCCGTAAAGGGCCGCGCCAGGCCGCGCCAGATCGTATTGATAGCCGCCGCCGAGATAGACACCGGACGAATTTGCGAGCGATGCCTTTGCCGCTGGAAGCAATTTGCGCAGCCGCTCGAAGGCGACCCGCTGTTGCGCGCTTGCCGGCTGGTCTGGCTCATCGGCACGGGCAAGATGGCTCAGGATCAGCTCTACCGACAGGCCGTGAAAATCCGCCGCCGTCAGCACCTCGACCTCGGCTTGCGACATGCCCAGCCGCGTCATGCCGCTGTCGACCTGAACCGCTATGGATGGCCGTGTGCCGGACGAGGCCGCAATGCCACGCCATCTCGCCAACTCAGAAGCCGTATTGATGACCGGGATCAGACCCGACGCCATGCATCCAGCTTCGGTGCCTGCCGGCGCGCCATGCAGCACGAAGATGCGCGAGCCGGGACCGATGGCGGCGCGCAGGGCAATACCTTCCTCAAGATGGGCGACGAAGAATGTGCGGCATCCTGCCTCCTGAAGGGCGGTCGCGACCTGTGCCGCGCCCAACCCATAGGCATCCGCCTTGACCACCGCCGCGCACTCCGCCGCCCCGGACATCTGGCCGAGGCGCCGCCAGTTTTCGGCGATGGCATGAAGATCGATGGTGAGGACCGCGCCCGCTGCCGCGCTTGCGAAATCGATCACCACCCATATCTCCCGACCGCAAGATCGGTCGCGTCTATGTCTGGCTTTCGGCCGGAGACGAGATCGGCGACGATGCGGGCAGAGCCTGAGCTCATGGTCCAGCCGAGCGTGCCGTGGCCAGTGTTCAGATAAAGTCCCTGCACCTTGGTCGGACCGATGACAGGCGTGCCGTCCGGCGTCATCGGGCGCAGGCCCGACCAGAAGCTCGCCTTGGTAATGTCGCCGCCGGGGAACAAGTCCATCACCGAGTGCTGGAGGGTGAGCCTTCGCGGTTCGCCCAGATCATTCGTGTACCCCGAAATCTCGGCCATGCCGCCCACCCGAATACGCTCGCCCAGACGCGTGATTGCGATCTTGTAGGTTTCGTCCATGACGGTCGATTCAGGCGCGCGCGAGGCGTCGGTGATGGGAATCGTCAGCGAATAGCCCTTGACCGGATAAACCGGCAGGCGGATTCCGTGCGGCCTGACGAGCAGGGGCGAGAAAGACCCCAGCGCAACAACGACAGCATCGGCGGGGATGACGCCATGGGCGGTGACGACGGCCCGCACCCGGCCGCCTTCGACATCGAGATTGCGGATGATCGAACCGTAATTGAAGCGCACTCCCGCAGCCGCCGCCTTGGCAGCCAGCGCATTGGAGAACTTGAAGCAGTCGCCCGTTTCGTCCTTCGGCGTCAGCAGGCCGCCGACGATCTTTTCGCGCACATGGGCGAGCGCCGGCTCGACGCGGATGCAGCCATCGGGGTCGAGAACCTCGTATGGAATGCCGTCGGCGGCCAGCGCCTTGACGTCCTTGGCCGATGCGTCGAGCTGGGCCTGCGTGCGGAAGAGCTGGAGCGTGCCCTGCATGCGCTCGTCATAGGAAATGCCGGTCTCCGCGCGCAACTCCGCCAGCGAGATGCGGCTGTAATCCGCCAGTTGCAACATGCGGCTCTTGTTGAGGGCATAGCGGGCCGAGGTGCAGTTGCGCAGCATCTGCGCCATCCATGATAGCATGGCCATGTCGACCTTGGGCCGCAGGATGAGCGGCGCGTGCTTCATGAAAATCCACTTCACCGCCTTCATCGGAATGCCGGGCGCTGCCCATGGCGAGCAATAGCCGAAGGACACCTCGCCCGCATTGGCGAAGCTCGTTTCCAGCGCGGGGCCGGGCTGACGGTCGATAACCGTGACCTCATGGCCGGCCTTGGCAAGCTGCCACGCCGTGGTGACGCCGATGATACCTGCACCCAGAACGACGGTTCTCATGCGTGCCTCCCGCAGCAAGGCTGTTGCGGCATTGAACTCACGCAGCGCCGCGAGGGAAAGTCAATCACCCGCGAGCCGGCGGAGCCCGCCGTGCGGGCAGGATAATCGCGTCCTGCGAAAGGCCGCTGACAGAATTGTCGGATATTCATAATGCATCTCCACCGGGTTTTTCAGTGGCAACCCGGAAATCAGAACCGAAACATTGAGTGGTTTTGGATTTCCGGCCCCCGGTCGACGGTCTTGCGACCGCGCCAGGGCTAGATGCATACGATGAGGCTGCCAGCATGGTTCAATAACCGTGCGCGGCCCCCCGATACTGGAAGATGTGAAAACTCTGCGCTCAAGACGCGACGATCCGTTTCACTGACACGTCGAAGCATAGCGGCAAGCCGCCGATGCGCAAGATGTGCCACAGGTGCAACCATTGGGGCAGCGCTCATCGGGGCAGCACCGGCGGATCGAAACTGCGTCGCACCGCCGCCATGCAATCTCCCCTTTTGTGTGCATGATGATGGCGAATTTTGAGACGCGGCCCACCGGCGATACGTTGCGTTCCGGGCGGCACATGGTGGATAGACATCTGGACGATCTTGCAAGGAGTTTCGACATGAGGACCCGACTGACGATGGCTGCGATCGCATTTGCACTTGGTGCCGCGACGACGGGCATTGCCTCGGCTCAAACCGCGCCCGCCGCCACAGTCGATGCGATTATCGGGTCCAAAGTCACTCAAGAGCAGAAATCGGCCTCGGCCGACCGGGCAAGAGTGTTGGAGGCCATCGAGCAATCTGCCCAGAACGCCGAGAAGGTGCGCAAGCTGACTCGCACCTCGAAGGTCGATCTCGTATTCTTGGCAGATGCGGCACAAGCGGAAGGCGGCCCACCGGCAGATATCGATGCCAAGCTGAAAGAGCGGGCGAGCGAGGTCAAGGCCCTGCGTCAGGAGATCGAAGGCAATGCTATCCTCTTCCACGCCATCGATTCGCGTCAGGTCCTGCTGCGCGACGTGCTCGCCGTCGAGTTCGGCGACGACACCGTGGCCATCTATGTGGCGGCCAAGCCCGCAGGCTGACGAGGTTTTGCCTCACGGGCCGGGCGCCCTATGGGCCAGCGGCATGGACGGCCACAGGCCACGCCTTGCGGATGCGGCGGGCCTGCCTAGATAGGAGTGACATTTCCTCCAGACGAAAGCACCCTCATGGCTTCGATTTCGGACTTCCCGATCACCGCGCGCTGGCCCGCAAAGAACACCGATGCGATCCAGCTCTATTCCTTTCCGACGCCCAACGGCGTGAAGGTTTCGATTGCGCTCGAAGAGCTTGGAATTCCCTACGAGGCGCATGCTATCGACATCACCAAGAACGAGACCTGGGGGCCTGAATTCCTATCGCTCAATCCGAATGGCAAGATCCCCGCGATCATCGACCCCAACGGCCCGGAGGGCAAACCGATCGGCCTGTTCGAATCCGGCGCGATCCTGCTCTACCTCGCCGAAAAGACGGGCAAGCTGATCCCGTCCGATCCGATCGCACGGTGGGAGACGATCCAGTGGGTATTCTTCCAGATGGCTTCGATCGGACCGATGTTCGGGCAGGTCGGATTCTTCAACAAATTTGCCGGCAAAGATTACGAGGACAAGCGTCCGCTCAAGCGCTACGTCGATGAATCGAAGCGCCTGCTGGGCGTGCTCGACAAGCGCCTCGACGGCCGGACATGGCTGATGGGCGACGACTATACGATCGCCGACGTTGCCCATGTCGGCTGGGTGCGCAATCTGATCGGCTTCTATGAGGCGGGCGACCTTGTCGGCATCAAGGATTTTGCAAACGTGCTGGCATGGCTCGACCGGGCGCTCGCCCGTCCTGCCGTGCAGAAGGGCCTGAACATTCCGGCCCGTGGCTAAATATCGGCCTGTGCGGCCTGCCTGATCGCCGCGAAGAAAGCGGCGATCAGCGCCACATCCTTGACCCCCGGCGCGCTTTCCACCCCTGACGACACGTCGATCCCCGGCGGATTGGCGATGCGCAGCGCCTCGCCGACGTTTTCCGGGTTCAGACCGCCCGACAGCATATAGTCGACGCCGCCACCAAGTCCGGAAAGTAAGGTCCAGTCGAACGAGACGCCATTGCCGCCCGGCAGTTCCGAGCCCTTGGGCGCCTTGGCGTCGAGCAGCAGGCGATCCGCAATTCCCGGATATCGTTTCGCTTGCGTGATATCTTCGGCATTGCTCACCGAGATCGCCTTGATGACCGGCAGGCCGAAACGCGCCTTGACCTCGGCCACCCGCTCCGGCGTTTCCTTGCCGTGGAGTTGCAGCATGTCGGGGGCCATTGTCCCGACGATCGCGGCAAGCTCCGCCTCGGACGCATCTACCGTGACCGCAACCGCGCCGGCGCGGCCCTTTGCAGCCTGCCGCAAGCGACCGGCAAGGTCTGCCGTCACATTGCGCGGGCTTTTGGGAAAGAAGATAAAGCCGATATGGCTTGCGCCACCGTCGAGGGCGGCGGCAACCGTTTCGGGCGTGGAGAGCCCGCAAATCTTGATATCGAGCGGCATCGATCGCCATCTACGCCCGGCGAGGCCATATGTCGAGGATTACTCGAACTGGATCGCCTGCAATGCCGGTCCGTTGCGCTTCAGCCAGGCCTTGGCCTCGTCTGTGCGCGGGCAAAGCTCCTCGCACAATTTCCAGAATTTCGGACCGTGATTCATCTGCTTCAGATGCGCGACTTCATGTGCCACCAGATAGTCGATGACCACCGGCGGGGCCATCATTATGCGCCAGGAAAAGGACAGATTACCGCCCGACGTGCATGACCCCCAGCGGCTGGTCGTGTCGCGGAAGCGGATCGATTTCGCCTTCCTGCCAATGGTCGTGGTGTGCTTTTCGACAAGGCGTTCAATGTCCTTCTTGGCCTGACGCTTCAAGAAATCGGCGAGACGCCGGGGCAGATGCGCCCGGTCGCCATGGACGATCAGGGCCGGCTTGTCGTCCGAGACGCCGATGGAAACCGTTCCGCGCGGCGCGGCGTCATGGACGATCCTGTGCGGCACTCCACGCAGCGGCAGCTTGATGCCCGGGCGGACCATCGGACGCCGGGGAACCTTGGCCAGCCGGCTCTCCAGCCAGCCATGATGGCGCTCGACAAAGCGGTCAACCTCGCGCAACGGCACGCCGATGGGTACGGTGACGCGCAAAGCCTGACCGCCCGTCTCGATGCGCAGAATGAGGCGGCGCGCCCTTTCGCTCTCCACGATGCGCAAGGGCAGAGTGCGCCCGGCAACCTCCAGCATCCGCTCGCGCGGCGCCTTTGTCACGGTTGCGGCAGTCTGCTTGAACAGGCTCAGGATCATCGCTCGATCATATGCGATTCGAACGCCTGCCGCCCAAGCGAAAAGCGCCGCCCGGCCGATCACAAGATCGAGCGAAGGTGTGGTCGATCGAAAGACAAGTGGTTTGACGCGCCCGCAAGCCGATGAGCCAGTTGCAAAGCTTTGCAAATCAACTGGAATGTCCGATAAGGCCTCATGGATAATGCTGCGGCCAAACAGAGCGAGTATGAAAAGCGCCTGCGCGATGCCGGCGTTCGCATCACGCGCCCGCGCAAGGTCATTCTCAAAATCCTGTCGGAGACGGTGGACCACCCAGACGCGATGGAAATCTTCCGGCGCGCCGTGACGCTCGACAAGACGATTTCGCTGTCGACCGTCTATCGCACGATGAAACTGCTGGAAGACAAGGGCGAAATCCAGCGCCATGCCTTTGCCGGCGGCCCGGCCCGCTTCGAGCAGGCCGATGGCGAGCATCACGACCACCTGATAGACCTCGATACGGGGGACGTGATCGAGTTCCATTCCGACAAGATCGAGCAGTTGCAGGACGAGATCGCCCGATCGTTGGGCTATGACATCGTCCATCACCGGCTGGAGCTTTACGGGCGCAAGCGCAAGAAGCGATAGGCGGGTCTATCCCGCGTGGCGCAGATTGACGCCCGACGACCTGTCGAACAGGACGACCTTGTCCGAATTCCAGCCGAAGCGCACCTGATCGTCGATCTCGACGCGGGTCTGGGCAGGCGCTGTCGCTCGCAGCACATGATCGCCGATGCGCAGCGTGACGATCTTCTCCACACCATGGTTTTCCACGTCCTGCACATTGGCCTCGACGGGTGCGCCCTGCCCAAGGCTGATATCTTCCGGCCGCACGCCGAAGGTCAAAGGCCGGTCGCCGGAATTGGCCGTCGTGCCGCCAAGCGGCAGTTCGAAGGAATTTGCCGCGAGAACGGCGCGGTTCGCACTCACAGTGCCGTCGATCAGGTTCATCGGAGGCGAGCCGACGGCGCGCGCGACGAAGGTGTTCTTCGGATTGTTGTAGATCTCGTGCGGCGTTCCGACCTGAACCAGGCTGCCATGGTTCAGCACGCCGATCTTGTCGCCCATCGACATGGCCTCGATCTGGTCATGGGTGACGAACAGGAACGTCTGGCCGAGGTTCATCTGGATATTCTTCAATTCGGTGCGCAGCGCCTCGCGCAGTTTGGCGTCGAGCGCAGACAATGGCTCGTCCATCAGGAAGACGCGCGGCTTGCGCACGATGGCGCGACCGATCGACACGCGCTGCATCTCCCCTCCCGAAAGCCTGTCCGTCTTGCGGTCGAGCAGATGGGCGATGCGCAGCGTTTTCGCCACCCTGTCGACACGCTCGGCTATCTCTGCGTCCGGCACGCGGCGAAGCTTCGACTTCAGCGGGAATTCGAGGTTTTCGCGCACGGTATAGCGCGGATAAAGCGAATATTGCTGGAGAACGAGAGCCACGTCACGCTCGGCTGCCCCCCAGTCGCCAACATCGTTGCCGTCGATGAAGATACGCCCCTGCGTCGGCTTTTCGAGACCCGCGATCAGGCGCAAGGTCGTTGTCTTGCCCGCACCTGTCTGGCCGAGCAGGACGAAGAATTCGCCATCAGCGATTTCAAGATCGAGGCCCCTGAGGGCCGTGTGGTTGCCGAATTTCTTGGTGACGTTTTCGAGCTTGATGTGAGCCATAGTCCGTCCTCACCCTCCCCCTTGTGGGGAGGGTCGATGAGCAGTTGGAACGAAGTGAAAACTGCGAAGCGGGGTGGGGGTGAGAAGGTCGTCAAATTTCTGACCCCCACCCCGATCCACTTCGCGGCTCGACCCTCCCCACAAGGGGGAGGGGGAGGGTGCGCGCCTGTCAATCACAGCGTCACCCCGAGATTCCTGCCGGTTGCCGTGTCGAAGAAATGCGCCTGCGCCGGGTCGATGCGGGCAAAGACCTTGTCGCCCGCGCGCTTCACATCACCCGACCGTGTTCGCGCGCGCAGCATTTCGTCGCCGATCCTGAGATCGACAATGTCATGCGAGCCGAGCGGCTCGATGATGTGGGCCTCGACCTCGATAAAGCCGGGCTGCGCCACACTTGAGATGAGCACACCTTCGGGCCTGATGCCGAGCATCAATTGTCCCTCGCGGCCGCCGCTGGCGGAAACCGCCTCTACAAGTGAAGGTGGAAACTCGAACCCCTTCGCCGCGCCGCCGATCATGACCTCTCCGGCGTTTCCGGCGGTCCTGACCGAGACAGGCAGGACATTCATCACCGGGCTGCCGACGAACTGCGCGACGAACAGGTTCGACGGGCTGGAATAGACATCCGACGGCGAGCCGATCTGCTGCAAGACGCCTTCGTGCATGATGACGATGCGGTCGGCCAGCGCCATCGCCTCGACCTGATCGTGCGTCACATAGATCGTGGTCGAGCCCTGCTTCAGATGCAGGCGTTTGATCTCTGCGCGCATCTCCTCGCGCAGCTTGGCGTCGAGCGCGCCGATCGGCTCGTCCATCAGCATGGCCTTGGGCTTGCGCACCAAAGCGCGGCCTATCGCAACACGCTGCATGTCGCCGCCCGACAGAGCCGACGGGCGTTTTGCCAGAAGATCGGTGATGCGCAACACGCCTGCGATTTCGCGCACGCGGGCGTCCACGTCCGTCGCGCTCATGCGTGTGGCGCGCAGCGGAAAGGCGATGTTCTCAAACACCGTCATGTGCGGGTAGAGCGAGAAGGACTGGAACACCATCGCGATGTCGCGGTCCGCCGGCTTCAGGTGCTGCACCGGTTTGCCGTCGATCAGGATGTCGCCCTCATCGACGGTTTCCAGCCCGGCAATGGCGCGCAGCGTCGTCGTCTTGCCGCAGCCGGACTGGCCAAGCAGGACGATGAATTCATTGTCGGCGATCGACAGGTTCATGTCCTTGACGACCTGCACCGGCCCAAAGAATTTCTGGACGCCGCGAAGCTCGATCTGCGTCATCAGTGATGCCCCCCGCGATTGTCGGAGACATCGAAAGCGCCGTCATTGGCGTCGTCGGAGATGACTTCGGCCGAGCCGAACCAGTTGGTGCACATGAAGGTGATGAGGCCGATGATGATGACGGTCAGGCCGTAGCGGTGAAGGAACTCGACCCATGGCTGGCACAAAAAGACGATGCCCAGCACCATGACAATTTCGGCAATGCGCTGAAGCTTCTGCGACGAGATCATTTGCGGATCGCCCCGAAGCTCATGCCACGCAGAAGATGATTGCGCAGGAGGAAGGTGAAGATCGCAACCGGCAGCAGGAAGAGGAAGGTGCCTGCCGCAATGACCGTCCAGTCCGGCAGGCCGGAGCCGACCTGCGAGGGGATGAATGGCGGAGCGGTCTGGGCGCGCCGGTTGGTCATGATCAGCGCGAAGGCATATTCGTTCCAGGCGGTGATGAAGCAGAACACGGCGGTCGCCGCGATGCCGGTGGCGGCTTCCGGCAGCACGATCTTGAAGAAGGCCTCCATGCGCGTGTAGCCGTCGACGAGTGCCGCCTCCTCATATTCCTTCGGGATCTCATCGATGAAACCCTTCATCAGCCAGACCGAGAAGGACAGGTTGAAGGCCGTATAGAGAATGATCAGGCCCCAGTGCGTGTCGTTGAGGCCGACCGCGCGATACATCAGGAACATGGGAATGGCGACTACGACGGGTGGCAGCATGCGCGTCGACAGGATGAAGAAGAGCAGGTCGCCCTCGCCCTTCACCTTGAAACGCGAGAATCCGTAGGCGGTGAGCGTGCCCATGCCGACCGCGAGCACGGTCGAGGTGATGGCGACGATCAGCGAATTCATGAAGCGGTTGGGGTAGCCCGAAAGCTGGACCTCGCCGCGGCCCGAACGCACGACCTTTTCGCCGCCATCGAAGACCAGCCGCTCCCACCAGGGCGCTGCATTGTATTCCTCGGGTGTCGGCGCCTCGCGCAGTTGCGACCGCTTGGTGAAAAGCTTCACGAAGGGCGAGACTTCGGGCGTGAAGGTGACTGTCGGCGGCACCGTCGTTGCCAGATTGCGCGGCTTGAAGGCGGTCGAGGCGATCCAGTAGATCGGCGCCAGGAAGATCATCGTCACGATCAGCACCGAGACGATCGCCATCCGGTTCAGGTTCTTCTCGGTGGAGGTGCGCACGGCAGCCATGGTCAGGTCTCCACCGTCGAGTTGCGATCACGACCCCCACCCCTGACCCCTCCCCACAAGGGGGAGGGGAACCGGAGCCTGTGTAACGGCTTTGATGAGGCGACGGACCGTCGGCCGAAATCCCCCTCCCCCTTGTGGGGAGGGGTACGGGGTGGGGGTGAATCCAGATGAAGCGTGGAAATATCGGCCATCTCAGCGCTCCTTCACCTTGTTGAGGTATTTGACGTAGATGTTGGTGATGGCCAGCACCATGATCAGCACGATGTAGGCGAGCGCGCATGAGCGGCCGGTCTGCCATTCCTGGAACGCCATCTTGTAGAGGCGGATCGAGATGACCTCGGTCGTCGGCTGGCTGGTCAGCACATAGGCGAGGTCGAAGGTCTTGAAGGCCTCCATCGTGCGGAAGATGATCGCGATCATCAGGATCGGCGCGACCAGCGGCAGCGTGATGCGGAAGAATGTGTAGAATGGGCCGGCGCGGTCGATGGCGGCGGCTTCGTAAAGATGCTTGGGCACCGCCGACAGGCCGGCAAGCGACAGCAGCATGACGAAGGGCGACCACATCCAGATATCGGTCAGCGCGACCGCATAGAGCGCCATCCTGGGATTGGCGAGCCATTCGAACGTGCCAAGGCCAAGCGCGTAATTGATGATGCCGAAGGACGGGTCGTAGAGCAGTTTCCAGAACAGGCCGACGACCGCCATCGACAGCATCATCGGAAGCAGCAGAAGCGTGGTCAGCAGGCCCTTGTAGGGAATGTCGCGGTTGAGCAGCATCGCAACGCCGAAGCCGACGATGACCTGACCGAGGACGGAGACGATCACATATTTGGCGGTGATCGTGAAATTGTTCCAGATGAACGGGTCCGCCAGCAATTCGCGATAGTTCTGAAGGCCGACGAAATTTGCCGGCGCATTGGTCGAGGCGCGGAAGTCCGTGAAGGAATAGACGAGCGAATAGAGCAGCGGGAAGATGTTGAAGACGATCAGGAAAACGATCGTCGGGATGATGAACAGGTTGCGGATGGCCAGATCGCTCATGCCGCGCCGCGCCGCCCGGGACGCCGGATCAAGTCTCGCCAGATCGACCGTTGTCACGAATGTCAGTCCTTGTCGCCGGATCGGGCCTTGTCGCCGGATCGAGGTTGCCGGATTGGGAATCCCGGATCGGATGGAGGAGGCGCGCAGCCGCACCTCCTCCCGCGATCCTGGGGCCGGTTACTTCTGGCGGCCGTATTTCTGGAAGATGGTGTTCCAGTCGCCCGCCAGAGCGTCGAGCGTCTCCTTGGAGGTGCCCTCGCCGCCGACAACAGCCGGGTAGACGCGCTGGTTGAGTGCGGTCAGCAGTTCGGCGAATTCGGGAACGGCCCAGAAGTCCTTCACCTTGAACATGGTCTCGTAGAAGGCCTTGTTGTAAGGCGTGGCGTTCTGGAACTCGGCCGATTCAAGCACGGCCTTGTTGCAGGTGTAGCCGCCAAGCTCGGCCCAGCGCTTCTGGACGTCGTCCTTGATGAACCACTGCAGGAACTTGAACGCCTCTTCCTTGTTCTCGGAATAATTGACGATCGAGATGCCCTGCCCGCCAAGCGCGGCAAACTGGTCGCCGCCCGGACCAGCCGGATTGGCGAAGAAGCCGGTGTTCTTGGCATGCGGGTTGGTCGCTTCATTCAGCAGAGCCGGGAAGAAGGCGAAATAGTTCATGCTGATCGCGGCCAGGCCTTCGGTGATGGCCTGGTTGTTCTCGACGAAGAAGGTCTTGGCCCAGCCCGGAGGCGTGAACTTGTAGAGCTCCTTGTAGGCGTCCAGCGCGGCTATCGCCTTGTCCGAGTTGATGATGCCGTCGACCTGATAGGTCTCCATGTTGCCGAGGTCGCCGCCGAAGGAGAACAGGGCATTTTCAAAGCCCATGGCCATCGCGTCGTAGGAATTGTCGGTGTAGATGGCGACGCCATAACGCTTCTCGTCAGGACGGTGGAAAAACTCCGAGATGTCGCGCAGTTCCTTCCAGGTCTTTGGCGGCGCGAGATCGTAGCCATACTTGGCCTTGAACGCCTCCATCTCCTTGGGATCCTCGAACCAGTCCTTGCGATAGGACCAGCCGACCGCGTCACCCTCAGCGGGAATCGACCAGTATTTGCCTGAATTGCCGGGATACTCGGCGTAGAACTTCACTGTGGCAGGCGCCATGGTGTCGAGAACCTTGTTGTCCTTCACGAACTCCGTCAGGTCGACATAGTGGCCGGCTTCGGATGCGGCGCCCAGCCACTGTGAATCGCCGACGATCATGTCATAGGCCGAGCCGCGGGCGTTGAACTCGGTGAAAGCCTTGGTCTGGAAATCGGCCCAGGGGGTCGTCTCGACGGTGACCTTGACGCCGGTTTCCTTCTCATACTCGTTGGCGAGTTCCTGCAGGTAGTTTGCCGGATCCCATTCCGCCCAGAAGATGGTCAGTTCCTGTGCCCACAGCGGCGAGACGCTGCCTGCAAGTGCAAGACCGATACCGGCCAGAAGGCCGGTCAATTTGCTGCGCATGTCTAGTCCTCCCATTGATGCATTTTCGGGCTCCGTCCTCGATCGCGAGGATTTGGGACGGCATCTTTCGCCGGCCTTTTTCGCCGGCTCATCCCGTCCAGTTCTCCTCCCGGACGGGCCGATCCTTATTCTCCGAATACCGCGAAGCTGACGCAGGCGCGGACACGGCATTGCTTCAATCTGGTATTACCAATGCGCCTTGGCGGTCAAGCTGATTCTTCTGCCCCGGTGGATCGGCATCACATGCCTTGCCTATCTCGGCGCTTTCGATTCAAAAACGGCGCGTGTAATCGATTTTATTTGACCAATCGACCGCGCAGGCTCTATCTCCTGCAGCGATCTTTGGTCGGACCAGTTCAGGCGTCGCCCGACTCGTTCAATACAGATGACTCATTCAATACGGAGCGGACCAGTGCCTTCGCCGCCCACAATGCGACCTCGCCGGCCTCCTGCTCGTCGGCGTTCCAGATGTCGGTCATGATGATCAGCGCCTCGATGCCGAAGATCAGCGAAAGGGCCTTGGTCAGCCGGTCGAGCTTGTCAGGCGAAAGCGTCGCTGCAAGTGGCGACAGGGCATCGCGCAGCAGCTCGACCCTGTTGCCGCGCTTGAATGTCGGCTCTGCGGGGTTGTCGTCATCTTTCTGGGCGAGCGATTGTTCAAGCGACAGCTTCAGCGCCGCACGAAACACGGTCTGCGACCGGAACAGGCGCGGCATGGCCGTCGTAATCAGCTTCTCTATGCGCGCTTCGGGATCGTCCGTCGCCATCGACAGGTCGACCCTCGGGCCCAACGCACTGCCGACGACAGCATGAACGAGCGAGGTCTGGGTGGGGAAATATCGATAGGCGGTCGCGCGGGAGACGCCTGCCTGTTCGGCTACCTCGCTGATCGTGGGAATGCGGCCGAGCTGCATCAAAGCCACCGCCGTCTCAAGTATCAGACGTGCGGTTCGCGCGCGGGGGCCGCGCTCCGGAATGACAAAGCCACTATCTTGCGATGAGATCGACATCTCATTATGATACATAAATCTCGCCTGGATGCAATGAGACCAGAAAGGAAAGTGCGCGTGTCCCTGCCGGCAGAACCAAGGCGCATTTACGTCGTCGGAACCGGCGACACGAAGAGCGAGGAACTGGCCTTTCTAGCAGGCCGGATCACCGATCTCGGCGGCTTGGCGACAATCGTCGATCTCGGCACGACACCGCATGAGACTTTCGGTCATCTCGGCCTTGCCGAGCTGACGGCTTTCGCGCCGCCTGAAGCGGTTGCCGGCCTGCGCTCGGGCGAGCGGGGCGCAGCGGTAAGCGCAATGGCCTCTACCTTTGCGGCATTTGTCCGCAGCCGCACCGATATTTCAGGCATCGTCGGCATCGGCGGCGGCGGCGGCACGGCAATTGCCACGGCCGGCATGCGCGAACTGCCATTCGGCGTGCCGAAGCTGATGGTCTCGACCCTCGCCTCGGGCGACGTCTCGCCCTATGTCGACGTGACCGACATCGTGATGATGCCCGCGATAACCGACCTTGCCGGCCTCAACCGCATCAGCCGCGTCGTGCTCGACAATGCGGCACGCGCCATCGTCGCCATGTCGCAGCCGCGGACAGTGGAAACAAACGACAAGCCGGCGCTCGGCCTGACCATGTTCGGCGTCACTACGACTTGCGTCACTGCAATCACCGAACGGCTGAAGGCGGACCATGACTGTCTCGTCTTTCATGCGACCGGCACCGGCGGCCGTGCGATGGAGGCACTGGCCGCAAGCGGCGCCTTTGCCGGCGTGCTTGACATCACCACCACCGAGGTCTGCGACCTGCTGCTGGACGGTGTCCTGCCGGCACGCGAGAGCCGCTTCGATGTGATCGCACAAACGCGCCTGCCCTATGTCGGGTCGGTCGGCGCGCTCGACATGGTCAATTTCTGGGCTCCGGAGACGATCCCGCAGCGATACTCCGGCCGCTTGTTCCACCACCACAATTCAAACGTCACCTTGATGCGCACCACTGCTGAAGAGTGCCGCATGATCGGCGAATGGATCGGCGCGAAGATGGCGCTCTGCAAAGGCCCTGTACGCTTCCTGATCCCCGAGAAGGGCGTGTCGGCCCTCGACATCGAAGGCGGCGCGTTCTGCGACCCGCAGGCGGATGCCGCCCTGTTCGATGCAATCGAGCGCACCGGCAAGTGGGGAGGCAACCGGCGTCTCGTCCGCCTGCCGCTTCACATCAACGACCCGGCCTTTGCCGACGCGGCCGTTGCCGCATTCCGCGACATTTCCAACTGAAGAGAACGACAATGCCCGCAATCGCCCGCAAGGACATTCTGATAAAGCTCAACGGCCTGCGCGAGAAGCGTATTCCCATCATCGGCGGCGGCGCGGGCACCGGCCTGTCTGCCAAGGGCGAGGAAGCGGGCGGCATCGACCTCATCATCATCTACAATTCCGGCCGCTATCGCATGGCCGGGCGCGGCTCGGCCGCCGGGCTGCTCGCCTATGGCAATGCCAACGAGATCGTCAAGGAAATGGCGGTCGAGGTTCTGCCGGTGGTGAAATCGACGCCTGTCCTTGCCGGCGTCAACGGCACCGACCCATTCGTGCTGATGCCACAGTTTCTGGCCGAGCTGAAGGCCATGGGCTTTTCAGGCGTCCAGAATTTTCCGACGGTCGGCCTGTTCGACGGCGTGATGCGGCAGAGTTTCGAGGAAACCGGCATGAGCTACGGGCTTGAGGTCGACATGATCGCGCAGGCGCACGCGCTCGACCTTCTGACCACGCCCTATGTCTTCAATGCCGACGAGGCGCGCGCGATGACGAAGGCCGGTGCAGACATCATCGTCGCCCATATGGGCGTAACGACAGGCGGTGCGATCGGTGCCACGTCGGCGAAATCGCTTGATGCGTGCATTGAAGAGATAGATGCAATCGCCGATGCAGCCATTTCCGTCCGATCCGACGTGCTGGTGCTTTGCCATGGCGGCCCAATCGCCATGCCCGACGACGCAGCCTATGTGCTGAAGCGCGCGAGAAACTGCCACGGCTTCTATGGCGCAAGCTCGATGGAGCGGCTGCCGGTCGAAACCGCGCTGATGGAGCAGACGCGCCTCTTCAAGTCGATCAGCTTCGCGTAATTGTCGAAAACCGCTTCCGCTCCCTCAAACTTTCCGCAATTGTGCTCCAGACCGTCATCC
The DNA here is from genome assembly GCA_049647505.1 of Mesorhizobium sp. Lineage (GTDB taxonomy): Bacteria > Pseudomonadota > Alphaproteobacteria > Rhizobiales > Rhizobiaceae > Mesorhizobium_A. The sequence goes on along the minus strand of JBARXU010000023.1, from coordinate 550,673 downwards.
GGGTGACAGGCTGACGCGTTTGGATCGGGTCCGGTGGACAGCCGGGTGGAGTTTGGGCGACATGATCCTGGGGGAACTTGCAAGGCGCATACGTCAGGCGCGGGCGGCGATCCTCGCCGCCACCGTGGCGGCTTCAATTCTGGCCGGACCGGCGCTGGCGTTTGACCCGACGCTGGATGTGAGCGTTGCAGAAGCTGTCGCCACCGGCCGAACCGATGACGCACTGGTGCTGATCGACAGCGCCATCGCGGGCGAGACCGATCCCGTCATCACCGAAGACCTTCTTCGCCGCCGGGCCGAACTGCTGGACGGTGCAGGCCGTGCGGCGGATGCTGGCGCTGCCTATGCCAGGCTCGCGGACGCAATCGCCGTGCGGCTCGGCAAGACTGCCCCCGACAATCAGCCGCAAACGCTTTCGCCAGAACTCATCCCGGTCTGGGACAAGGCAGGCGCGGCCTTCGAGAAGGCCGGGGACATTGCCGCCGCTATCTCTGCCTATGCGCAAGCGCTGCGCATCGTCGCGACTTCCGGTCTCGACCCGGCCCTTGCCGCATCGCTCTATGACCGCCTCGACAAACTGGCCGAAAACGCGCCGGACGGCGACCCGGCAGACGATGCGCTCGACGCGCTGGAGGATTTTGCAGGCTACCGGCAGGACTTTGCCGACCGCGCCAAAGGCGGGCTGAAGGATGTCGGCGACCCCGAAAAGCGCTACAAGGACGTGAAGATCTATTACGCGACCGACCGGGCGCGCACGGGCAGCGATCTTCCATCGAACTTTTACGGCGGCGACCGTGGTGAGCTGGAGCTTGGCACGGCCAATGTCAGCATTCCACTCAGCCACCGGCCGGGCGCAATCGAAGCGCCGTCGATCTGGACCTTCGATTTCCGTGAAGATCCCGAACGCCACATCGTGCTGTCCAGCGTCGTGCCGAAGGCCGGCGAAGACGTCTTTGCCGAAATGCAGAAGCAGATGGAGACGAGCGCCGCAAAGGACGCCTTCGTCTTCGTCCACGGCTTCAACGTGCCGTTCAACGAGGCGGCGATGCGCACCGCGCAGATGGCCTATGACATGAATTTCGAGGGCCTGCCGATCCTCTATTCCTGGCCGTCGCGCGCCTCGGTGCTGAGCTACATTGCAGACACCGCCGTCGTGAACCTGTCGGGCCGCAGGCTCAGCCGCTTCCTTGACGATGTGGTGGCGAAATCGGGCGCGACGCGTATCCATCTGATCGCCCATTCGATGGGCAACCGCGCGCTGACCGATGCGCTCGAACTGTTTGCGCTACGCCATCAGGGCAAGCCGCCCGCCTTCGATCAGGTGCTGTTCACCGCGCCCGATCTCGATGCCGGCCTGTTCACGGAAATGGTCGAGACGATCCGCCCGACGGCCCAGCGCATCACGCTCTATGCCTCGGACCGCGACTGGGCGCTGGCCGTATCCCGCAAGCTGCATGGCGACGCGCCGCGCGCCGGTCAGGCGGGAGCGGGCATCGTTCAACTCGCCGATGTCGACTCGATCGACATGACCACCATCGGCGAGGATATGCTCGCTCACAGCTACTACGCCAACAACCCGTCGGCGCTGACCGACATCCTGTCGCTGTTCTGGCGCGACGCGCCGCCCGAGCAGCGTTGCGGCATGAGCCGGCATCCGGGCGACAAGGGCGGTTACTGGAGCTATTCGCCGGCTGAATGCGATTCCGGCGCGCTTTTGTCGACGCTGTCGCTGCTGCGGCGCGGCAGCGTGAAGACAGCCACCGAAGCGCGCAACTTCATGAACCGCTACATCCTCGCGCCGTCGATCGACCCGGACGAGCGTTCGCGCCTCGACAAGGCCCTTTCGCGGCTGTTTGGCGCTCAGTGAGGGCCAGGCTCAGTCCGGAACGACTGCGACGGCCTGAATCTCGATCCTGGCGCGGTCTTCGACCAGCGCCACCACCTGCATCGCCGCCATGGCCGGGAAGTGGCGGCCGATCGTATCGCGATAGGCCGCGCCTATCCCCTTGAGATTGGCGACGTATTCGGCCTTGTCGACGAAATACCAGGTCATCGAGACGATATGCTCCGGCCCTGCGCCGCCGGCAGCCAGCACGTCGACGACATTCTGCAGGGTCTGGCGTGTCTGGGCGACGAAGTCGTCGGTCTCGAACTCACTCTGGCCGTTCCAGCCGATCTGCCCGCCGACATGAATGATGCGGCCTTTGGCCATCACGCCATTGGCGTAGCCAACCGGCTTCTTCCAGCCTTCTGGCTGCAAAAACTCGAACATCAATGCCTCCTTATTTACCTGCCGCCGCCAATTCCGCGGCCCGCGCCAGGTTCGTCTCATATTGCGATTTGCCCGACAGGTACTGCTTCGGCCAGGCGATTGACCTGACGCCAAGCTTTGCCGCCTCGTGCAGCGTCCAGGCAGCATCCGCAAGGTGGGGACGGGCAACCGCGCAGAGATCGGCGCGGCCAGCAGCCAGGATCGAGTTTGCCTGATCGCCGTCCGAAATCGCGCCGACGGCAATCGTCGCGATGCCGACCTCATTGCGGATGCGGTCTGCAAACGGCGTCTGCCACATGCGGCCATAGACCGGCTTCTGGCCCTTGGCGACCTGCCCCGACGAGCAGTCGATCACGTCTGCGCCAGCCTCCTTGAACATGGCCGAGAAAATGGCGGCGTCGTCTGCGGTGTTGCCGCCCTCGATCCAGTCATGGCACGACAGGCGAACCGAAATCGGCCTGTCTTCCGGCCAGACCTCGCGCACCGCGCGGAACACTTCCAGCGGATAGCGCGCGCGGTTCTCGTGGCTGCCGCCATATTCATCGTCACGCGTATTGGTGAGCGGCGACAGGAAGCTCGACAAAAGATAGCCGTGCGCCACATGAAGCTCCAGCCAGTCGGCGCCCGTCTCGGCGGCCCGCTTCGTCGCGGCGACGAAATCTGCGGTGACGCGGTCCATGTCGTCGCGGTCCATCGCCTTCGGCACGACGCTGTGCTTCAGGTACGGAATGGCGCTTGCCGACAGGAGCGGCCAGCCGCCCACTGCCAGCGGCTCGTCCTCGCCTTCCCACGGCACATGGGTCGCGCCCTTGCGGCCGGCATGGCCAAGCTGGATGCCAACCTTTGACGGAGAGACGCGATGGATCGCATCGACGACGCGTTTCAGCGCCTGCGTCTGCTGGTCGTTCCAAAGGCCGAGACAGCCAGGCGTGATGCGCGCATCGGGCGAGACGCAGGTCATCTCCGGGAAGACCAGTCCTGCGCCGCCAAGCGCGCGCGCCACCAGATGCGAAACGTGGAAATCGTCCGCCAGGCCGTCTGTCGCCGAATACATCGCCATCGGCGAGCAGATGATGCGGTTCGGCAGGGTGACGCCGCGCATCGTATAGGGCGTCAGCATGGGAGGCGTCGGCTTGTCCTCCGGGACGCCGACGCCAGAGCGCGCGGCGAACCAGCGCTCGTAACCTTCCAGCCACGCCTTGTCGCGCAGCCTGAGATTTTCATGACTGATGCGCTGCGAGCGCGTCAGCATCGAATACATGAATTGCGGCGCTTCGAGCTGGTCGGCATAGCGCTGGCCGACAACCTCGAACCACTCCATCGCATTGCGCGCGGCATTCTGGATGCGGGCGACTTCGACGCGGCGGATCTCCTCATAGGTCTCCAGAACCTGCGGGATGTTGGACCTGTCGTGGCCGAGCGTCTTGAACTGGCGGGCAAGCTCGATCGCGTCGTCGATGGCGAGCTTGGTGCCGGACCCAATGGCAAAGTGCGCGGTGTGCGCCGCATCGCCCATCAGCACGACATGGGACTTGCCGTTGAAATGGCTCCAATGATCGCAGATGAGCCGCGAGAAATTGATCCAGGCCGAACCGCGGATATGGCGTGCATTGGTCAGCAGAGGCGCGCCGTCGAGCGTTTCGGCAAAGAGGTTTTCGCAAAAGGCAATCGACTCGTCCTGGCTCATCTGGTCGAGGCCGTGTGCCTGATAGGCCTCCTCCGTCGTCTCGATGATGAAGGTCGAAGTCTCGGCGTCGAACTTGTAGATATGCGCCTGGAACCAGCCGTTCTCGGTGCGGCGGAAATCGAAGGTGAAGGCGTCGAACATCTTCTTGGTGCCGAGCCAGATGAAGCGGTTCGGCCGCACCAGCATGTCCGGCTTGAACACGTCTACATAGGCGTTGCGGATGCGCGAATTGACGCCATCGGACGCGATGATCAGGTCTGCATCGGGAAATTCGAGGTCGGACTGGACGTCGCGCTCGAAGACCAGCTCGACACCCAGCGCCTCGCAGCGCCGTTGCAGGATGTTGAGCAGCTTCTTGCGGCCGATGCCGACGAAGCCATGCCCCGATGTGCGTATGCGTTCGCCCTTGAACACCAATTCGATGTCGTCCCAGTGGTTGAACGCATCCTCGACCTCGTGGGCACTTTCGGGATCCCAGACACGCATCGATTCCATCGTCGCGTCGGAGAAGACCACGCCCCAGCCGAAGGTGTCATAGGGCTTGTTGCGCTCGACGACGCTGATGTCGTGCTGAGGGTGCAGCTTCTTCATCAGGAGGCCGAAATAAAGACCGGCCGGACCACCGCCGATGCAGACAATGCGCATGAGACCTCCCCGTGACGTTCATCGCTATATATTTCAAGCTTAAAATATCTGTCGCAACGGCACCTGTCAATCCGGCAGAACGGCGTTTGAGACCGCCTCGAGAACCCCTGGCAGGGACACGTGCATCGGCACGCGGATGCGTCCATGTCGTTGGCCCAAATGCGGTGCCCACTTTTGGGCGACATGAGGCGGCCCCTGCGACAGAATGGGGCGGTTGAAATGCGTCAGACTTTTTTCGAGGCCGCTTGCATTTCGCGATTGCAGCGTTTAGTTACGCGGCTCTTGAACATCCGGGCATTGCCTGGATGGAGCATCTGGTCACTCAGATGCCTGCGCGCCCGTAGCTCAGCTGGATAGAGCACCAGACTACGAATCTGGGGGTCAGGAGTTCGAATCTCTTCGGGCGCGCCATCTCGTTATCACCCATATTAAATGCACCTAAGACCTTGAATGGTAAGGTCAAATTTGCGGTTCTAAATCCCTCATTTCGTGCATAACGAAGACGCTCGGCGAACATGAGTTTGAGCACCGAGCGCTGCCCGTCAAAGCTCTGCGAGCGCCACAGATTCCAAGGGTTTGCGAGGAACGTGAGAGCGGTTCTAAGTGTATCGTCATAGTTGGTTGCAGGACGCCGCGATTTCTCCGCGCGCTCCCTTGTCAGAATTCTCTCGCTTTCGAGATCGCGAATTCGTTTCTCAAGCAGGGCGATCACAGTCGGATCGCTGACAGCGACGATTCGATCAACGACGTCATTCACCTCGCGCTCGATCTTGGTGAGTTGTGCATCCAGTGCTTTTGCCTGGTGCTTCGAATTTGCGGCGAGGCCATCCCACCATTTTCGGAGCATCCGCTCTGCGATGTGGAAAAGCTTATCGCTAGGCTGCACCGTGTGGAGCAGGGCTTCGAACTCGCCGTGAATTTGATCGCGGCGAATCGACTTGCCGTAGCTCTCGCAACCACGCTGAGGACACAAATAGTATGCGTGGTGGCTCGTTCGACCCTTTGACCAACATGCGGTCAATGGCGTTGAACAGTCGTTGCAGAGCACGTAACCGCGTAGCGGAAAATCTTCATTCAGGTTTCGGCGACGCGGCGCAGTTGTCTTGCCATCAAGCTTGTCCTGAATGCGCTTGAAGGTCTCGAATGAGATGAGCCCTTCATGTTTCCCCTCGCGCAACGGAATGTTCCATTTCGGCGCTTCCACATAGCCGGCATAGACAGGATTGCGCAGCAGGATCGAAACGCGCTGGTGGCGCACGATGCCACGCGCATCTTTCGGGAAGAGCGGATTGTCCTGAAGAAAGCGCATCACGTCTGCCGCTGTCTCGAAGCGGTTAGAGGCAAAGCCTTCCATCGCTTCTTGAACGACCGATGCAACTGGCTCGCAGCGGCGCAACATGCGCCCGCCATTCTTCACCGAGTAATACTCATATCCGACGGGTGCCTGGAACGGCCAGAAGCCGTTCATCAGCCGGGCCTTCATTCGGCGCAGTGTCTGCTCGGCATTCTTTTGCCGGAAGTGCTGCGCGAACGTCGCATGAATGTTCTCGACCATCATCGAGTCAGCGTCGTCATTGAATTCCATCTTCGGGCTGACAAGCCTGCCACCCGCTTCGCGGAGCAGGTCGCGCAAATCCCAATGTCCGCGAACGTCGCGCGCGAAGCGATCAATCGCATCGATGATGACGGTGTATCCGGCGCTGCGATTCTTCTTGAGGAACGCCACCATCGAACTCATGCCGGGGCGGTTTGTGACGCCGCCGGTCATGCTGTCAGTGAAGACCTCATGGACATCGAAGTCAGCGAAGCGCGCATATTCGCGGCATGTCGTTTCCTGCGAGCGCAGGCTTGTGCCGCGCATCCCCGCCTTCTCTTCGCTGACGCGGCAGTAAATGACGGCTGGTTTGAATTCTGAATCATTCATGCGCTGCCTCCGTTCGGTCCGATGCGCTCTCCATGTTGGTTGAGTGCATCAGCCTAGCAGTACCGTCAGTGGGGGAGGACGCTTCGTTAAACTCAGAGAAAATCAGTCCACAGACATCGACCGAATGACCGAGCCGGGCAAAGTAGCCCATAATTGACCAGAGGGTTTCCAAAAGCTCGCGCCCCTGATCCACGGTCAATCCCAACTCGGCGAGATCGTCCCGGTAATGGTCGATAGCGAAGTCTGGGCCGCCCAACGCTGGCGCGGCCACTTTGTCGAGCGTTTGGCGCTCTTCCGCCCAACTCGCCGTGTTGTTACTCATAACGCTCTCCTTTCCAGCTCTTACGAGCCACAGGCATAATATAGAACAAATAGAGAACAATCAAGGAAGAAATTCCTAGACTAACCCTCGCATGTAGAACTATAGAAGGCAGTAAAAAGCGAGGACTCAACCTGGTCCGCCCGCGATTACCCCAGCAGAATTGTTCTGATCATTGCCCATGCGGTTGCTAACGCATTGAGAGCACTTCGAAAAATCTTACTGTGGGCCTGTCAAAAATCGGGAATGACTTGTGTGTGCTGGCGGCGGCAAGAAGGCGAATGACACAATCGCGCTATCTAATTTCGCAGAAACTGTCTGATTTTCAGATCGAACAGATCCTCCGCCGCTACGCCGAAGGCATCGCCGCGAGCGAGGCGATCAAAGCCGATACTGGCAATAAGCGCCGCATGCGGGCGGCCAACACCGTATTCGATATATATGCGCTGGTCCGCAAGCGACTTACAGAGATCGGGTACTATCCCGATCCTGAACGCTATTCTGCTTATTGGAAAAGCGAGCAGGACTTGGCCCGCTCCTTTGCCTTCAGTGGTGCCGCCGCCCGAATTGCGGAGCGGGTTGGCAGTTTGCGAGGTGCGACCGAGGAAACCTTACGACACCACGTCGCCGAGATCATATTCCGATCCGAACAGCCGGAAATGAGCGCGGACGTTCTCTTTGCCGATATCAAGCTGGCCATTAAAGTCACTGGGCCCCTTAACAGGCCGCCCGACAATCTCGACCTGTGGCACGAGCGCCTATACCTGCTTAAACTGCAACGACATATGAGCTGGCTTCGCCGTAAGAAATCCCCGGATATCGAACTTCGCCGGACACTGATGGCATCTTTCGAGAAACTGATCGCTGAGCGAACACGCGAATTACGAAAAAAGACGCGGGCCCGAGGCGCAAGGAACCTTTCAGGAAAGTTAGAGAATTGATGCTGTCATCGGATGAATTGTTCGCAACAGGGTGAGGTGATAGTGCTGTTCGCAAGATGTGCGGTGTAGTACCGCAATCTTGGCAAGGGAGACGCTGCGCTCTCCCGTTGCATCCCTCTGGCCGGTGGCGCTTCTCGGCATCCAGCCTTGGCACGCCATCCAGCCGTATCGTCCAAAAGACTTCTCTCTCCCTGCACCCATCGAGCAAAGGGCGTTGCTGCCCTTGTGCAATCCTGAACAACCGTCCGCCGTTTGGAACCGTCAGCGTTTGCCGCTGAACCGCACCAAGGCGTCCATTGCCCTGGACCGCGTCATCCCTTCGCACATGGATGCGACCGAAGTGCCTTCGAGCCCTCTGGACGCCTGGCCAACCCTGCGAATTCGATGCCGCCGGACACCCGGGGCATATGCATCATCTCAACCGCGCCACGATTGTGCATTTGGAAATGATCAAGAGCTAGCCCCAGTGCTACAAGGGGGGGCTTCCGGACCTGTTGAGAGCTCTCACTCGGCGTCGACATAATCTTGACCGCCGTGGACACGCTCTTCTGAATTTAGCCAGTCGGCATAGGGGCTGAGCGGGACAGGATAGGTCATATCCGATGTTTGCAATTCACGAACTGCAGCGACAAGCGGGAGAGTGACCAATTCGGCGCGCCAGTCGCCGACTTGACGATCCGACTTCAAAGTCATGTGACCATCGTCCGTCCGCTTGTCGTCGATCGTCTTGCCAGTACGCGGATCAAATTTCCGCATATTGACTTGAGGTTCCAGTGTGTCACCCGCTTGTGTTTTATCACGCGCATCGTTAGCTCCATAACCGCGGCTTCTAACGCCACCATGGTTGGCACCCGTTTCCCACTCGCGGAAAGTAAACCTGCAATCGCCGTTTGCATCGAGCGAGTAGCGGAGAGCACGATCGGGCTGGCGCGCAGAAATCACTTCGTCATCTGCGCGCGCAATACGGAAATCGGGATATGTTGGAAACAGTTTGCCGCGCACCGATTCTTGTTCAAGATGTGCGAAAAGCCCTAATTCTTCCGCGATCCGCAAAATAGGCCCAGTACGAAACCCGTCACTGGTGCGCTTGGGGCTCATCTTGGCGGTATTCTGATTGAAGTTCGGTTCGACAACCTCTCTATCGATCCGGGCAAAAAATTTCTGGACTACAGCGTCGGGCATATCACGGCGAACCCTGATCAGGTTTGTCGGCGCGCCGCGACGGAATGGGCCAACCACGCGGCTATGGGCACTAGTTTTGTAGAAGTAAGCCCCGCGGCCGCGGGAAAAGTCGGCCACCAGATCGGCATTCTCGGACGACATGATCACTTTTGATTTTTTGCCGTAGCCGCAAGCGCGTCCAAGAAGGCCTTGTAGAAGGGCGTTAAGGTTCGCCGCTTTCTTGGAAAATTCCACGAACCATTCAACTTCGCGCGGAAACGCGTCGCCCATCCGTGCGCGGTTGGTAACAAGAATTAGAAAAGGAAGCTCTGGATTTTGACGCTGGCGAAGAGAGCGTTTCACGCTCTGCCCTTTATGGTCAGACCCATAGTATTTAATGATCTCGATCTGATCGGGCGGGAGGTGGAGGCGTTCAATCAGTGTGCTGGATCGGTTATTATTATTGAATAGGCGGATACATATACCTGGCGCCTTTGTTGTGCCGTTTGTCGCCATGTAAAGAAGGACTTTGCGCAAAGACGCCTCAAACTCTGCACGATATTCATCTTGATTACCATGGTATCCAACCTTCTTCGCAAAGCGATCGAACGCCTGTGGCTGCGCGTCGTAGGCTTGGATGGAAAGTTGGGTTAGGAACGGAACGTCGATTCTTCCACCCAACTCGCCGAAGCTCATGACCTCTGGCGGCGTTACGTCAGCGCCCGAGTCGATCGCATTACTAGCGAAGAAATTGAACCCTGAATAAGCTGAGCTGAGGTACTGATTTACCTTCCACACGCCTTGAATGTCATGAAGTTCATAAGGCGTCGCAGACAGACCGATAAATACGCGCTCGCCAGCGTCGTCACCTAGTGCTTCATCAATGCTGTCGAAAATCTGGAGAAGTACGCATGAGCGCCGTTCGAATTGGTCGTCAACTTTCACCATACGGTCACTCGCGCCGTATTGAGGCTCATCGACGATAAGCATAGGCGTGAAGCCCTTGGCACTGACGCGGCGGCAAATATTTGCAACCTTTTTTATGCTGTCGCCTTTGACGCGCCGCTGGATAAAATCTTCCAGCCGCGGGCCAACCATCGTATCCGGAAATGCCCGTTCGGCCACATGGTCGCGATACGTTTGTATCGTGGGCGAGAACGAAAAGCTCGGATCGAGATTCTGCTTTATATATTGGATGATGGTACAGCGATGTTCGCCATCAACCTCGACGGCCAAATCTCCATAAAAATCTAAAAACTTCGAGATCTCAATCTTGGTCTGATCTTCCTGGCTGGTGTGGCTGGTAATCAGATAAAGTGGATAGAGGCGGCGGCCCGTCAGTTGATAGACAATCGGCCCCGCAAATTGAAGCGCGATTGACGTTGTTGTCTTGCCTGACTGCATCGCGCCAAGCACCAGACCATTCTTGTTAGGCGAGGTGAGCAACTCGCCGACGCAATCCAAAGCGGTCATCAGCTGCTCGTCATGAAGGACGCCGGAATCGTCCTCGCGTTCGGCAAACCGTTTGGCCTTGCCGTAGTTCACACCTTCGCGAACCGCCTTGGTCACTTTGCTAGTGTTCAAACGGACCCCGAGCCCAAGCTGTTCGGCGTGTTGGTTGAACACCTTCGCGATAAACTCAAGGTGAGAAGCATATTGCTCGATCTGCTTCTTAGGGTCTACGGGCTCCGCGCCCTGCAATTCGTCCGTCATACAACGTGCCTGAAACCTTTCGCTTCGCGGGGAAGCAGTCTAATTCACATTTATTCAGATCAACATAATCACGATTCGCACAAACGTCAATATTTGTGAATTAATAGCAGCAAGTTGACGCAAGATGAATCATGTTGCATCATGCGGTCAGGAGGACTCATGCCCGCGCGCAAGGTAACGCCCAATCAATCTGACCGCGTAACGGTTACACTTGATGTAGGCGACAGAGAGGAATTGGAGAGGCTGTCGGCCAATGCCGATCGTAGCCTTGCGTGGTCGATACGGGAGGCGGTGCGCGAATATCTAAAGAAGCGACGCGCGCCGAAAGTGGGCGGCCCCAGTGCGTAGCGTTGAGTTGTTTGCTGGCTGTGGAGGGCTCGCGCTGGGTATAGCTCGCGCAGGCTTCAAGCACGATCTCATCGTCGAATATGATAGGGATTCGGTCGCAACGCTCAACGAAAACAAAAACCGCAAGGTCAAACATGTTTGTGATTGGGAAATCGAACATGCTGACTCCCGCGATTTAGACTATCGCGAACTCGGCGACGTAGCGCTCCTCTCGGGCGGGCCGCCTTGTCAGCCTTTTTCGATAGGTGGCAAGCACCTTGGCCCACGTGATCCGAGAAACATGTGGCCAGAGGCTGTTCGCGTCATTCGAGAGATACGCCCCAAAGCATTTATTCTCGAAAACGTCCGGGGCCTGTTTCGCCCTGATTTTGCGCAATACCTCGACTACATTACGAAGCAACTTACCTACCCTGATATCAGTCCACGCGGTGACGAAAGCTGGATCGAGCATTTAGCGCGGTTGAGTGCTCATGCCGGCCGGCGGAAAAATGGTGGTGAGTATCGGGTGATTTCGCGGTCCATTAACGCGGCAGATTACGGAGCACCGCAAAAGCGGCACCGTGCTATTTTCATCGGGTTGGCAACAGATTTTGGGGATGACTGGGCGTTTCCTGAACCCACACATTCGCAGAATGCATTGGCTTGGTCGAAGCACGTTGATCTGAGTTATTGGAAGCGTCACGGCGTCAGACGTATCAGTGAACCCTCGTCAGTATCCGAAGCCCAAGCTCTTAGGCGTGTTAATGCCCTTGATAAAGAGCCAAAAGAACTCCCATGGCTGACTGTACGCGACGCAATTTGCGATTTACCTTCGCCGAGTAGACACGAGAAAGTCTCCGGACATTGGCAGCACCCGGGAGCAAAAGCATATCGAAATCACACAGGGAGTGCGCTTGATGAGCCTGCCAAAGCACTGAAAGCAGGTGACCATGGGGTTCCAGGCGGCGAGAACATGCTAGCAAATCGAAGTGGCCAAGTAAGGTATTTTACCGTGCGTGAAATGGCTCGATTGCAGGGATTTCCCGACGATTTTGTTTTTTCAGGAAGTTGGAAAGCTGCCACACGCCAACTCGGAAACGCGGTTCCAACGATGGTCGGAGAATATATCGGCAAGGCAGTGCTAAAAATAATGCGTCGGCGCAGTTCATAACTATCCACGCTCGCTTACAACCGCCTGACGAATTCCTCCCATCCGAGTTTGGCCAGTTCTCGATCAACTCTTTGGGTCAGCTCGTCATTGTCTTGCTTGAACAATGATGTCGGCCCGCTGAACCCGTCATAGCCAAAACGATTTTGCGCGGCATCTGATAGTAGCTGACACCATTCTTGAATATGCTGAACTTGCCCAATTAGCTGGGCGCGATTCAAACTATCGCCTGTTTGTTGGCCATGGAAAATCTTCTCACGCGCGCGAAAAGAAGCATTCATCGAATGATTCAAGGGCGCATAACGTAAACCGATCAATTCATTGATACTCGTGCCAGTCAAACGCCAGAAGCAGCCCCGCGCACTGGTATGTGACATGCCCGTGTTGGCAAGAAAAGCAGTCCGCAGTGCTGCTTGATTGTTTCGATCAAAATGCGCGGACTGATAAATGAGATGCGCCGCCAATTTTCGGAGTTGGCGCTCATACTTGATCCAAGCCACACAGAAGGCATCTACCCCTCGGCTTTCAAACCCGCTTTCGATGAGCGATAAAACTGATTTGAACTCCTGATCGCAAGCAACAGTCATCGTCTCCCCCCCCCAGCGAATTATGCTTCAAATTTTCTATTTTGAGAACTGCGATAGCTTAGGGCTTTGCCCACGGCGCGGACAAGGGCGCGGTTCCCGAGGCTCCGCGCCTACGGCTTGTGCGCCCGCCGCGCTGATCCTTGACACGCCACCCCCATTCTCGCCGAAGGGCAGGGTCCGATGGACCCCTGCCAATTTCATAACCGCAAATACCCAATTCTCGGAAAGCCTATTCAGCTTTCGACCGTAGCTGTCCCATGAGCGCAGCCAAGTCGGCGACATCGTCCAGACGATCAACCGAAGCGGCAATCACTGGCAGCGTTGGCCGGTCGTCGAGCCACGCATATTTATCGGGCTTGTCGCGCGCATCGCGTAGATAGCCGGACATTTCCGGTCGTTCCCAATAGTTTGGCATGTCGACTGTGAAGAAGCCGTGGTCGCGCGAATCGAGAAGCCCCTTATCGCCGCCAGTGGCGCGGCGAATATCTTCGACCTGAAGAAGCGGGCGCGATTGCTCGCCGAGATTATCGCCTGATCCGCTGACCTGGTTCATGTTGACGTTGAAGCCGCGTACCATGACGGAAGTGCGGCCCGAGCGGTGCTCGATATCGCGTAGCGTCTCCGTATCGGGAAGCCCGCGATAAATCGTATGCGCAACCGCCTTCTTCCAGATGCGCGCAGTCTCTTTGCCGTAGCGGGTCTCAATCTGTGCGGCGGCGTTCTGGAAGACACCAAGGAAGTTGATCCCGCCCTGACGGTAGAGGGTCAAGATTTCGTGGAAGTTTGAGACGTAGAGTTGCCCCCATTCCTCGCCGATGACGAGGGCACGCAGAGGCCCATGCGCATCGGCAAATCGCTCAATCATGGCAGCAGCCATTGCGCCAACGAAGGTGCGGCTGGTTTCCGAACGCGCTGATCCGATGATGAATAGAGCAGTGCGCTCGGTTTTCATGTCCGCAGGATCGAAGGTATTGCCATCAGTCGCTGCGCGGCCAGCAGTGCCGGGTTGATATCCTTGCAGGCGTTCGATGATAAGCGAGGAGTAAGCGTTCCACTGGTCGCGAGATTTTGTCAGCGCGGCGAGTTGTCGGCACATGCCTGAATCATCCTGCATCCGCCCGTCCGCTGCCCAGACGAGAAGGTCTTGCTGGATTTCCACTTCACTCCGCCCGAAGAAGTCCCATAAGCCGCCTGGCGTGCATGACCAACGCGTGGAGGAATGGAGCGCCGATATCTTGTTGTAGAGCGCGAACATGGTGCGCACGCCTTGGCCGATCCAGCGATGCGATGAATGTGCCTCAACAGGCACCAGATAACTGGCAGAATCGTAGGCAATTTCACCGACGATAGAACGCAGTTCAGGTCGCGCCGCGACTTCCAGAAGGCGCGTGTTCATGTTGAAGGAATCCGATGGGTAGCCGTGGACGCGACCGGGATTGATGAAGCGAACGCGATAGCCCTGCCGCTCCAGCGTCTTCCATGACACCCAGGCAAGTTCACCGTCTTTGGGGTCGGTGGTGATCTTGGAGAGATGCGCGGTTCGAGGTGAGACGAGGTTCACGCCGAGGAACCGCGTCAGCTTTCCCTTACCCGCCTGCGCATCGATGGCGACGGGCTCGGTGCCATCATAGACGGCTGGGTTTCCCTTGAAGAAGCCCAACTCAATACCGCGCCGAATGTTGCGGTAGGACTGGGTCAAAGCACTCATAGCAAGCCAGACTCTCTCAATGCTTGCTCATCATCGAGCATGGCATTGCCGAGCTGACCGCTCGGATTGGCATCGAGCATCGCGTAAAGCTGAGCGGCGGCCTGCGCCTCCGCCCGCACACGCGCAACCCGCATTTCTTCTGCATCTCTCCATGCGAGGCGCTGCGCCGCATGCGATTCCAGCATCCAGACGAAGTTGTAGATTTCCATGATGCGGCTGAAGGTGCTCATCGGCGGTTTTCCTCCTCATCGTCCCAGCTTGCATAAGTGAATGGCTCGCGCGGGGCTGCGGGTAGGTTCCGTTGAGGTGGCTGCGGGGGCAGAACCTCATGATGTTTTCGCGGTTCAGCGTGCGAATGATCGCTACCGTCCTCCGCCATCATCATCTCTAAGCCGAGAGAACCGGCCACGTAGCCAAAGACCATCAGGTGAGGCAGGTAGCCCCAATTGATGTGAACGCCGAGGAACACGTTCACGAAGAGGACGAAGGCGGGCAGCATCCACATGCCCATGAGCCCGCGCCAGACGAATGAGCGGGCCTCCTCGGGTTGGATGCTGAGTTTGCCACCGATATGCAGCGGCTTGTTCCAGGCGCAGATCGCAAGGATCGTGAGAACGAAGGCCACGAAGGCAGAGAATGCGAAGGCGAACATCGCTATCGCTGCGAAGAGGCCAAACACGATCGCGATGCCTGTGCTGGCGGCACTATTGTTGTTGTTCGAGGACATGACGTATCTCCTTTGGTGAAGGCGCTATCGTTCGAGTCTCAGTCCGAGGGATGCTCCATGCGCGAGGCCGCGCCCGGTATCGCCGCGCGTGAAGAAGAGGAAGCGACCCACATCCCGTCGCAGCTCCAGGAGCTGCTCGGCTTGCCGTTTGCGGAGGTCTTTGAATTGGGCTTGGAGGACGGCGCGCTGTTCGAGCTGTTTCTCGATCAGCTTCTGACGCTCTTCGGCCTGGCGCTCGCGCGAGCGCGTTGCCTCATCCTCATTCTGCCGTCGAACTTCCTGATAGCGCCCCGTTAGGCGATGCCAGAGACCGCGCAGGCCCGTCGGCAGCCGAGCGGTTCGCGCTAGGATTTCATCGGTCCACTCATTGCGATGGCGCGTATCCAGCTTCGAGCGCGCATCGCGGTGCAGATGCGTCATTTCCATTTTGTAGTGGGCGAGTGTCGCGGAACGCTGACGGAACTGAGCCCGCGATTCCTCGACATGACGGCGGATCGCCGGAACCATCGTCGTGCCAAGTGCCGCCTTGGTCGCGTCTACGCTATTGAGGGCTTCGGCGCTCCCAAGGCGTCCGGCAACCTCGCGTGTTTTTGCACCGACCATCCGCGTGAGCGAATGCACTTCGCCCGAATGATCGACCACGACATATCCGCGCTTGTCGCCCCGCGCGAGATGAAAGCCGTGCTCTCCGAGCGCGTGTTCGAATGCCTTGCGCCCGTCCGAGGCATTCCAGCATTCCTGCAAGGTGGCTTTGAGCCAGCGCGGATCGATATTCTGGCGCTTGGCTTGCTGCCATTCGGCGAGCGTGAAGTTGGTCGGATTGCGTTCAGCGGCATTCACCAGCCCGCGCGGCATCTTCCAGCCGTTTTCTAGGTAGAGATCGCGCGAGAGGGATTGCAGCTTCGTCTTGTAGAAAGACATCTGCTTCGCCGTCATCGTCTCGGCATCGATCCGCGACCAGGCGCAATGCGCATGACGGCGACCTTCCTTCTCATGGAAGACAACGGCACGCGGCTGACCTTGAAGACCGAGGCGTTCTTCTGCCCTGTCGATGGCGATCATGAACACACTGACCGGCATGCGCTCGGTCTCTGGTGGGCTTAATGAAAGCGAGAACAGGTATTGCTTGCACTTCGTGCCGCGCGAGATCGCTTCAGTCTCTTTGAACGCCTCTTTGAGATCGTTCGAGGCGAAGCCGCGCACTTCATGCAACTCGACATGCTCGTTGTCGTCGGTACGCAGCAGATGGTTGGCGAGATTGGCACCGCCCGCGCGCTGAGAGCCTTTGAGGATCATGGTGCATCCTCCGGCTTCAAGCCAAGCGCGGTGAGGAAGAGGCGGCGCAGCTCACGTACATCTCGAAGAGCTGCGAACAACTCTTCCTCGGTTTCCGGCGTGACCGGCAGCGAGCCAATGTTCACGGCATAAGCGAACTGGTTCAGATTACTCGCGAGCCGGGATTGACCAAGGAGTGCGAGGCCCTTCGCCAGCGCCACGCGATCTTCGACCGCGAGGCCAGTTCGGCGCGCGCGCACCGGCACGCCGAGTGCTTTTGCCTTGATGTAAGCCCCAAGCGGAGCGCCCGCAGCCTCCATAGCTAAGCGGGCGCGTTCATCTTCGCTCAGCCGGATGCTGAAAGGTGCAAGCCGCTTTGCCTTCGGTTTGGTGGGCCCAGGCACATAGGCTTGCTCACCTCCAGTGTAATTGAACGTGTAGCCTAGGGACATGGCGGCACCGGAGGCTTTCCAGCCTTCAGGTGCTCAAGATGGGTGTTCCAATCAGCTAAAACCTCGAACAATTCGTTCGAAGTCGCGCCATCAAGGCGCGCCATTTTCGACCGTTCTGGAACGAAGCTGAGAACTCCGACGACCTCTTTCGAACGCGTTTCATCCGTTGACGCTCGGTTTTCGCAATGAATGCTTCGAACGTCAAAGCCGCCAGTGGAATTCTTTACCGCTCAAGTGAGCTTATGGAGCATCGTAACAGACGAAGGCTAGTTTGTTGCCGTCTGGATCGCGAACATACGCGCCGTAGAATCCGCCGCCATACTGTGGACGGCGCCCCGGCGCGCCTTCGCAAACTCCACCATTTTTCAGAGCCAGCTCATGAAGTTGGTCGATGAGGCCGGGTGCGCACAAGAATGCCGTCATCGTTCCATTTCCAATGTTAGCTTCACCGCCATCGAACGGGTAACCTGTAAAGAAGCGAGGGAATTTCTCGTCACCGGCCTTGCCCCAAGAGGCAGAGCGCTCGTCACGCCAGCATTTATCCAGGTTCATTGCTGCAAATATTGGATCATAGAACGCCAATGCGCGCGGCAGGTCTGTCGTGCCGACCATCGTGTAGCCAATGCCATTCATTTCAGTTTCCATCAGGCTCAAGATACTCTGCTGCAATCTGACCCTGCGCTCAACATCTGGTTTGTCAGCGATAGCCGGCTAGGCGGGCGCAAGCCCTCCCCGCGGCAGATATTCTCGGCCAAACGAATGCCATTTCAACCAGCCGCCAGGATCAAAGCTCCGCGCTGATCTCGCCAACGATCCTGCGGCCGCGCGCCACCAGTGCGCCAATGATCCTGTCACGCGCCGGCTGCATCCGATAGGCCGGGCCGGCGACGGCAAGTCCCAGCCGCCATCGGCCAGCTGCGATCGGCGTGCCGAAGCCCGTCACATCCGACAGCGTCTCGCCGGCATCCTCGGTCCAGCCACGCTGGGCAATCGCCTCAAGTTCGGTGGTGAGCCGGTCAGCGGCAGCCGGCAACAACCCGAACGTATCGATGATCGCGCGCCGGTCGCGCTCATCATAGCTGACCAGAATGGCCTTGCCGCTCGATGTCGTGTGCAGCGGACGGCGTTCGCCGACGCGAGCCGGATAGCGGATCGGCGCCTTGGATTCGACGACGTCGATATAGACGATCTCATTGTGCTCGCGCAGCGCCAGCAGAGCGGTCTCGCCCGTCTCCTCGGCCAGTTCCTCAAGATCGGGATGGATGCGCTGGATCAGAAGATCTTCGCCAACAATCGCGCGCGCCAGATCGGCCAGCCGCAGCGTCGGGTAATATCCGCCACGCGGGCGTGCCTGGTGAAGATAGCCGCGTATCGTCAGCGTCTCGATCAGGTTGAAGGCGCTCGATTTCGGAATGTCCAGTTCGCGGGCGATAGCGGTCAGCGTCATGGCGTTTCGATCCTGCGCGAACAGTTCGAATAGATCGAGCGCCTTGTCGACCTGCCTGACCCTCATGCGTCTCTCCAAGTCCTCCGACTAAAGTTCATACTCGTGAACTAGTATGCGTGACAATGAAAAAGTTGACATACCAGTGGTGGCGGTCGAAGATTGGAAAAATAGAAGATCCAACCGTGCAATCTGGGAGGAGGCATGGGAGAGGATATCATCCTTTCTGCAAAGGGACTGTCGAAGCAATTCGCAGGCTTCCGGGCGGTCGATAATGTCGATCTGCAGGTGAAGCGCGGAACAATCCATGCGCTCATCGGCCCGAATGGCGCGGGCAAGACAACCTGTTTCAACCTGCTCACCAAGTTCCTGTCGCCGAGCGAAGGAACGATCAATTACAACGGCAAGGACATCACGTCCTACCAGTCGGCCGATATTGCGCGGCTGGGGCTTGTCCGCTCGTTCCAGATCTCGGCCGTGTTTCCAAACCTGACGGTTCTGGAGAACGTGCGCATCGCGCTCCAGCGGCCACGTTCGGACTCATTCTATTTCTGGCGCTCTGAACGCGTTCTGCGCGAACTGAACGACAAGGCGCGCGAACTGATCGTCGCCGTCGGGCTTGAAGGCTTCGAGGACAATACCGCGGGCGAACTGTCCTATGGGCGCAAGCGGGCGCTGGAGATCGCCACCACTTTGGCGCTCGATCCTGAAATGCTGCTGCTCGACGAGCCTATGGCCGGCATGGCCGCGCAGGATGTCGACCGTATCACCCGGCTGATCCAGCGGGTCGCCAAGAACCGCACGGTCCTGATGGTGGAGCACAACCTTTCCGTCGTCTCGACCCTGTCGGACCGCATTACGGTGCTGGCACGAGGCAAGGTTCTTGCCGAGGGCAACTATGCCACCGTATCGAAGGACCCGCGCGTGCTAGAAGCTTACATTGGGGCCGGACATGCATAGCGAAGCCGCGGAAGATCAGCGTCCTGTGACCGGGCCTGCCGCTGCGCTCAGCGTGCGCGATCTCAACGCGTGGTACGGCGAGTCCCACGTGCTGCACGGCATCAATCTCGACATTGGCGAGGGCGAAGTGGTGACGCTGCTCGGCCGCAACGGCGCGGGCAAGACAACCACGCTCAAATCGATCATGGGCGTCATCGACAAGCGCTCGGGCTCGGTGCGGCTGAAAGGCGACGAACTTATCCGGCTAAGCTCCCGCGCCATTGCGCGAAAGGGCATAGCCTGGGTGCCTGAAGAACGCGGAATCTTCGCCAGCCTCGACGTCGAGGAAAATCTGTTGCTGCCGCCGGTCATCGCCTCGGGCGGGTTCACGCCGGAGCAGATCTACGAGATGTTTCCGAACCTTCACGAGCGCCGCAGCAGCATGGGCATGAAGCTTTCCGGCGGAGAGCAGCAGATGCTGGCCATCGGCCGTATCCTGCGCACCGGCGCACGTTTTCTGCTGCTCGACGAACCGACCGAGGGACTTGCGCCCGTTATCGTCCAGCAGATCGGACAACTGATCGGCAAGCTCAAGAAAATGGGCTTCACGATCATTCTGGTCGAGCAGAATTTCCATGCCGCCGCCACAGTGGCCGACCGGCACTACATCGTCGAGCAGGGACGCGTCGTCGACGAGATCGCAAACAGCGACCTCGAGGCGAACATGGGCAAGCTGCACAAATATCTTGGTGTTTAACGATAGGAACGGGAGAGAGAATATGAAGGGCAGGACATTCATTCTTGGAGTGCTGGCAACCGCACTCATGGCCGGCAGCGCGCTGGCGCAGGATATCAGCGTAAAATTCGGCGTGCTGAACGACCGCTCGGGCATCTATGCCGACCTGACCGGCGAAGGCTCGGTGATTGCCGCGCAGATGGCG
The DNA here is from genome assembly GCA_049647505.1 of Mesorhizobium sp. GTDB lineage: Bacteria > Pseudomonadota > Alphaproteobacteria > Rhizobiales > Rhizobiaceae > Mesorhizobium_A. Next base: position 530,443 of record JBARXU010000023.1, on the reverse strand, counting down.
GTGGAAGACTTCAAGGCCGCCGAGAAGGGCATCAAGGTCGAGATCGTCTCGGCCGATCACCAGAACAAGCCCGACATCGGCTCGACGATCGTGCGCCAGTGGTACGATCAGGACGGCGTCGACGTGATCCTCGACATTCCGACGTCTTCGGTTGCGCTTGCGGTCAGCGAGATCACCCGCGAGAAGAACAAGATCATGATGAATTCCGGCGGCGGCTCGTCCGACCTGACCGGCAAGGCCTGCTCGCCGAACACCGTCCACTGGACCTATGACACCTGGGCGCTCGCCAACGGAACCGGCGCCGCGATGGTCAAGGCAGGCGGCGACACCTGGTTCTTCATCACGGCAGACTACGCATTTGGTCACGCACTTGAGCGAGACACGTCCGCGCTGGTCGAAAAGGCCGGCGGCAAAGTGCTCGGCTCGGCAAAGTATCCGTTCCCCGGACAGGACTTCTCGTCCTTCCTGCTGCAGGCGCAAAGCTCCGGCGCCAAGGTCATCGGCCTTGCCAATGCCGGCGGCGACATGGTCAACGCCGTCAAGCAGGCATCCGAGTTCGGCATCACCGCGGCCGGCCAGAAACTCGCTGGCCTCTTGACCTTCGTCACCGACATCAAGGCACTCGGGCTGCAGACGGCGCAGGGCCTCGTGCTGACCGAAGCTTTCTACTGGGATCAGAACGACGGCACGCGCGAATTCTCCAAGCGTTTCGGCGAGAGGAATGGCGGCAAGATGCCGAGCATGGTTCAGGGTGGCGTCTACGCCTCGGTCCTGCACTATCTGAAGGCCGTCGAAGCCACCAAGTCCAAGGATACCGCGACCATCATGGCCAAGATGAAGGAAATGCCGTCGGAAGATCCACTGTTCGGCAAGGGCACGATCCGTGAAGACGGCCGTCACATCCACGACATGTATCTCTTCGAGGTGAAGAAGCCGGAAGAATCGACAGGCGAATGGGATCTCTACAAGCAGCTCGCAGTCATCCCGGCGGCCGAAGCCTTCCGTCCGCTCGCCGACGGCGGTTGCAGCTTCGTCAAGTAAAACCAAGGCGCGGCGCGGCCCTTCAGCTCGTCGCCGCGCCGTATTCCCTTGTCTCAACGCATGTCCCTGCGCCGGGAAACCGGCGCGCATCTTTGGGTGACATGCAGCAGGCCCACCCGGAGGAGGTGCTGCAGCACCTCCTCACCTTGCCCCCCGGACAGGTTGCGATGACTGAGATATTTGGCATTCCTACCGCTGCGCTATATGGCCAGCTCTTGCTGGGTTTCATCAACGGCGCGTTCTACGCGACGCTCAGCCTGGGCCTTGCCGTCATTTTCGGCCTGCTCAACATCATCAATTTCACGCATGGCGCGCAGTACATGATGGGCGCGTTCATCTCCTGGATGCTGCTCAACTACCTCGGTCTCGGTTACTGGCCGGCGCTGTTGCTCGCCCCTCTCATCGTCGGCGTCGTGGGCATCATCCTCGAACGTCTGCTGATCTCGCGCCTCTACAAGCTCGACCATCTCTACGGTCTGCTGCTGACATTCGGCCTGGCGCTGATGATCGAGGGCCTGTTCCGCAATTCCTACGGCATCTCGGGCATGAGCTACTCCATCCCGCCGTCCCTGTCGGGCGGCGTCAATCTCGGCTTCATGTTCCTGCCGCTCTATCGCGGCTGGGTGGTGGTGGCGTCGCTTGCCGTGTGCCTTCTCACCTGGTTCGTCATCGAGAAGACGCGCATCGGCGCCTATCTTCGCGCCGCGACCGAGAACCCGACACTGGTCAATGCGTTCGGCATCAACGTGCCGCTCATGATTACCCTGACCTACGGTTTCGGCGTCGCGCTTGCCGGCTTTGCAGGCGTGCTCGCCGCGCCGATCTACAGCGTCAATCCGCTGATGGGATCAAACCTCATCATCGTCGTCTTCGCCGTGGTCGTCATCGGCGGCATGGGTTCGATCCTCGGCGCAATCGTAACCGGCTTTTCGCTCGGGCTGGTCGAGGGCCTGACCAAGGTATTCTATCCGGAGGCCGCGTCGACCGTGATCTTCATCATCATGGCAATCGTGCTTCTGGTGAAGCCCGCAGGCCTGTTTGGACGGGAGGCCTGAGATGAGCATCGACGCCACATCGACGACCACCGAACTTGCGCCCGCGCACGTATCGGCAGACGACAAGCGCCATCAGAAATATCTGTTCGCGGCGCTGTTCGTGCTGCTGCTGATCGCGCCCTTCTTCATCTATCCGTTCTTCCTGATGAAGGTGCTGTGCTTTGCGCTGTTTGCCTGCGCCTTCAATCTCCTGCTCGGTTATGGCGGACTGCTGTCGTTCGGCCACGCCGCCTATTTCGGCATGGCGAGCTATGTCAGCGCCCATGCCGCGAAGGTCTGGGGCCTGACGCCGGAACTGGCGATCCTATCGGGCACGCTGGCCGCCGGCGTGCTCGGCCTGGCCTTCGGGTCGCTCGCCATCCGCCGGCAGGGCATCTACTTCGCGATGGTGACGCTGGCCTTTGCACAGATGGCCTATTTCTTCGCAGTTCAGGCACCGTTTACCGGCGGCGAGGACGGCATCCAGGCGGTGCCGCAGGGTTCGCTGTTCGGCCTCATACCGCTATCCAACCAGATGACGCTTTACTTCGTCGTGGCCGCCATATTCATGCTCGGTGTGCTGCTTATCTACCGCATCGTGCATTCGCCCTTCGGGCAGGTTCTCAAGGCCATCCGCGACAACGAGCCGCGCGCCATGTCGCTCGGATACAGGACCAACCGCTACAAGCTTGCGGTCTTCGTGCTGTCGGCCACGCTTGCAGGACTGGCCGGCGCGACCAAGGCAATCGTGGTGCAATTGGCATCGCTGACCGACGTCTACTGGGCGATGTCGGGCGAAGTGGTGCTGATGACGCTGCTCGGCGGCATGGGCACGATCTTCGGGCCGATCGTCGGCGCGGCCGTCATCATCACCATGCAGAACTATCTCGCCAGCCTCGGCGCATGGGTGACGGTCATTCAGGGCGGCATCTTCGTGATCGCCGTGCTGCTCTTCCGCGAAGGCATCGTCGGGGTCATCGGCAGGCTGTTGAAGAAACAGCTCTAGAAACTGGCCTCTATGGTGCGATGCGCCTCGAAGCCAGAGCAATGCCGGGGCTGCCCTCGGCAAGCGTCAGCCGGTCACCCGGAAGCACCGACCTGTCGAAGCGCTCGGTGCGCCAGGGCTGCGGGGCCTGCCCTTCCGTATAGGCATAATGCTTGGGCATGACGGCCTCGATGTCCCACTGTCCGGGCTGGCGCAGGCCGGCCCCCTGATCGAGGAATGTCAGCGTCGCCTTGCCGTCTTCCGCCAGCGGAGGCGTCTCGACGCCTAACAGCACATAGCCCTGCCCGTTGACGACCGGAGGCGGGAAGCTGCTGTAGCCCCACAGATCGACCCAGCCCCGTCGGAACACGGTGAGATCGGCATCGAACCAGACCTCTTCGAGCGTGCGCGAACCGTCGAGATAGATCAGGTCGTAATAGTCGAAGCCCAGCGCGGCCGAATAGGGTGCGACCAGCTTCCAGTTCTCGTATCGCGCGATGCCTGCGATGCCATTGAAAAACGGATTGTCGTGCTGGCGCAGAAAGCCCTCATAGTCCTTCTCGTCGAAATGGGCGCGATGGGAGTAGGTGAGGAAGATGGCGGTCGTGCTCGGCATGGTTCAGGCGCTCCTGTTGCCCAGAGAAGACCCTGCCTCGAAACCATCGCGAAGGACGGCCTCGATGGCGCGGGGCGCAAGCGCGTCACCGACCAGCGTCGCTCCGATGCCGGCCTGGCGCAGTTCGTCATAGAGGTCATGGCGCGGGGTGCGGCCCGCAACGAAGACGATCGTGTCGACCGCCTCCAGCCGGCTGACCTTTGCCGAATAGAGCGACGAGGCGCTGACCGCACCGTCTGCCGCGACCGCGTCGAGCGTCACGCCCGCATGGACCGCAACGCCCGCCTCTTCGATGCGCCGCATGAAATAGGGAAGCTCATAGGTCTGGAAGAGATGATCGGCATAGCTGGCGGCAGGCGTCACGATATCGACCGCGACACCCGCCTCGCCGAGCAGGATCGACAGGCCCGCGCCTGTTGAATCGAACGTCTCGTCGACGATGACGACATGCTGCCCGAGCGCGGTGCGATTGGCTGAAACAATCGTCACCGCCTCATCGAGGCCGATCATCCGCACCTTCGAGCCCTGCTCGACCGCAACGCCGTCGCGCGCCGGACGGAATGGCGTTGCGCCATTCGTTTCCCATGCGCTGCCTGTCGCGACCAGAACGCGGTCCGGCGACAGAGCCTGGATGTCAGCGAGCGCAGCCTTCGCTCCGAGCCTGATCTCGACGCCCGCCTCTTCGGCCTCGGCCGAGAGATCCGCAATTGCGGTGTGCCAACGCTCGCGGAACGGCAATTGTGCGAGCACGGACAGCCGCCCGCCGATCTTGTCCGACGCTTCCAAAACCACGACGGAATGACCCAGCCGCGCCGCCGTGATCGCTGCCCTGAGACCTGCCGGCCCCGCACCGACGACAACGACCTTCTGCGCATGCGCGGCGCTCTGCGCAGCCGCTTCAGCCTCGCGGCCCATGGTCGGGTTGAGCACGCAGGCGACAGGCAGATTGCTGACGAGCCGCTTGGCGCAGACATTGGCCCCGATGCAATGGGTGACGGCGCGACCGGCGCGTGCCTTTTCGATCAGGTTCTGGTCTGCCATATGCGCGCGCGTCATGCCGACCATGTCGCAGGCACTCGACGCGATCATCTCGTCGGCCTCGTCGAGCGTCGTTATGCGGCCGACCGAAAAGACGGCGACGCCTTGCGGCACCTTCTCCTTGAGGAGGGTCGTGAACGGCTTGAGGAAGCCGGTCGGCAGCGGCGAAGCCATTGGAGGGACCGAGACGCTCTTGGCGAAATAGCCGCCGGCGGACATGTCGAGGAAATCGACCAGGCCGGTGCGCGCGAATGTCAGCGCCTGCTCCAGACCCTCGTCTTCCTGGATGCCGGCTTCGCCCAGATGTTCCGACGCGCCGAGGCGCAGGCCGACATGCATGTCGGGACCGACCGCCTCGCGCACGGCTTCGAGGATCTCGATCACAATGCGGCAGCGGTTTTCATGGCTCCCCCCGTAGGAGTCGGTGCGACGATTGAAGGCGGGGCTCAGGAACGAGCCCAGAAGCTGGCTGTGGGCGGCATGAACCTCGATGCCGTCGAAGCCGCCCTGCTTCATGTTGAGCGCCGAGCGGACGAAGCCGTCGCGCACCTCGGCGATATCGGCTTGCGTCATGACGGCGGGTATCTCGCCGAACTGGGTCGAACGAATGCCCGACGGCGAATGAAGGGCGGCCCAGTCGTCCATATATTGGGTGCTCATGCCCTGCGGCCCGCCGCAGAAAAGCTGCGCATAGATCAGCGCGCCATGGCCGCGCACCTCATCGGTCAGCGCAAGCCAGTGCGGCAGGTTTGCCGGGTCGTAACCCTTGAGGCCCGCGCGGTAGTTTCGCCCGCCCGGATGGGCTGCCTGCTGCTCGGTGATGACGATGGCCGCACCCGCCTTGGCGCGCGCGCCGTAATAGTCGACATGGCGCTGGCTGAACGCGCCATCCTGCCCGTAGAGAACCGAATGGCCGGTGATCAGGACGCGGTTCCTGACCTGCCGCCCGCCAAAGGTGAAGGGCGAAAGCACATGTTCGAAATCTGACATCAACATCACCGGCAAATGAAAATCTGGAGAAACGCCCGCGCTGAAATGAGCGCGGGCGATTGACGGTCGGCGGTCAGGCTGCGGCGGCCTTGCGCGCGCTGATGACGGTCCATGGAAGACGCCATTTCGGGAAGTCTTCCGATGTCGCGCCGGGCGATTCCTCGAACGGCTTGATCTCGATATCGGTGAAGCCGATGCTTTCCAGGTAGGCCTTGAAATCGAGTTCGTCGAAGGCGGCCATATAGGGCTCGTTGTTGCGCTGGCCGTGGCCGTGCAGGAAGAATTCCTCCACCGGATTGCGGGCGCGGAAATCGAGCTGCACCAGCGTTCCGCCGTCAGCGAGCACGCGATGCGCCTCCTTCATCGATGCCTTCACCGCATCGGTGTCGAGTTCGTGCAGCAGCATGGTCGAGGTGACGAGATCGTAGCTGGCGTCCGGCTTGCCGGTTGAGGCGACGTCGGCGCGCGAATAGCTCAGATTGTCGAGGCCGTTCTCTTCCGCTTCGACAGCGGCAAGACGCAGGCAGCCTTCCGACAGGTCGATGCCCTCGACCCTGGCGTCGGGCCAGCGCTGGGCCAGCGGCAACGCGCTCTTGCCGAAGCCGCAGGCGAGGTCGAGGATCGACTTCGGATCCTTCGCATATTGCTCGACGACATCGGTGAACTTGTAGTGCAGGCCGTAGGAATTGGTGGAGCCGGGCTGTGTGGAGGCGGCGCTGGCCTTGTAGATATATCCGGCCAGAATGTCGGCGTGCAGATTGCCGGGGTGCTGGTGGATGTCGACGACGCTGTAATATTCCGGCACGTCGACGGGCACGGCAACGTCATGGCGCTTGTCGATCGCGGTCAAGCGGCTGACCAGCGCGTCGCGCTGGGATTCCGCCTCTGCGGCGAGACCGAAGCGGGCATTATACTTGTAGTGCTGGATGTAATGTTCCAGCCAGCAGAAGTAGCCGTAGTCGGCATCGGGACGAAGCGCCTCGACAGCTTCTTCCTTGTCGGCGGTGGCGGCACGCGCGTCTGCAACCGCGTCCCTGGCCTTGGGATAGACCGTATCCATGAGGAACGATTTTGCGCCGACCAGGAACGCCTGGAAGGCTTCACCTTTCTGAGACATATGCATGATTGTGACCCTTCGGTTTAGGCGGTGTGCTTGGGATCTGGATCGGTCAGCGGCGTGAGGATCTCGCGCGCAAAAGCCTGAAGCTCGCTGGAGATCTCCTCGGGCGAGCTTTGCCCCGACAGGCGGGCGACCTCGGCCTTGAGCACGGCTACTTCACCAGCCAGCGAAAAGACCATGCCCATCAGGCGGTCGAGGCGGGCGTCGCCCAGATATGGGCGTCCGAATAGAACTGTGTCGTCTGTCATCTCGGTCTCCTTCATGTCGTTCAGTGGAACCAGTCGCCATGTCCGCGCAGCCAGCGGACATAGTCGGCTGCGTCAGCATCGGGGTCGCCCACGACCGCATCACCGAATTCGCGGCGCAGTCGCGACGTATCGAGCGCGGAGCGCGTGCGGGTCAGGTCGTCGGCATAGTCGACATTGGGCACGCCCTCATGCGACCAGCGCCAGCCGGGAAACCCGGCTTCCAGCGCGCGCGCCAGAAGCGGCGGCGCCCATGTGCGCGACGCGGCGACGTTGTAGATGCGGTGAGCAGGCTGAGGCGCGGTCAGCAGCGATGCCACGATTGATGCAACGCGCGGGGCGGCTATCCATTCGCGCGCGCCGCCTTTCGGCAGGTGGGCCGCCTCGCCCGCGAGTGCCTTTTCGCCAAGCTGGAACAGAGGGCTCATAACGTCGCGCGCGCCGGACCTGTGCTCATAGGCTCCGAATACTGCGGCGATGCGCGCCACGCGCACATCGAGGCCGTTGATGTCTGCAAAGCGCAGGGCGGCCTGCTCGGCGGCAAGCTTGGTGATGCCGTAGAGCGTAACCGGCACGGCAGGGTCCGTCTCGGCCGGCGGAGCCATGAACAGGGCTTGCCCATAGACGGCGCTCGAACTTGCAACGACCACGCGCCTGACACCGCAGCCGTGGGCCGCTTCGAGGACACGCGCGGTGCCGACGACGTTCACGTCGATGATGTCGGCAAAGGACGACTTTTCGCGCGTCAGATTTGCGGTCAGCGTCGCGCCATGAAACAGGGCGTCTGGCCTGAAGTCCGTGAGCGCCGCCTTGATCGCATCGGCGTCGAGCACGTCCGCCTGCGCCATTTTCGCAACGGGCGAGATGACGGCCGCAGAGCGTTGCGAGAACGCCCGGTCGATGGCCAGAACTTCGTGGCCGTCGGCGGTGAGCCTCTCAACAATGTTCAGGCCGACAAAGCCGCCCGCTCCGGTGACCGCGATCCTCATAGCCGTGCCCCGGCTTTGCGCGCGGCGGCGTGACCCTCGAAAATCGCCTCAAGGGCGGTGCGCGGTGCAAGGCAATCGCCCGCCAACGCATACGGAATGCCTGCTTCCTCCAGCGCATCCTCAAGCGGGTTGAAGGGTGCCGCCGGCAGGGCGACGATCACCGTATCTGCTTCCTGCGCCAGAACCTCGCCCGTCGATACATCCTCGACCGAAAGCGTCGTGCCGACATGATCGACCAGCGCGCGCAGCGGCACGATCTTTACCTTCAGTTCGCGCAGCCGCTTGCGGGTCGCGGTGGTCGAATAGATCGTCGTGCGCCAGCCGATACCCGCCAGCGGGCTCATCATCGTCACCTCGTGGCCGTCGAGCGCCAGATGCTCAAGCAGCGAGAAGGCCGGCCAGTCGCCTGTCTGGTCATAGACGGTGACGCGGCGGCCGATGCGCTCCGGCGCGGCGACCGCTTCATCGACCGTCATCGCGACCACGCCCGAGGGAAAACGATGCGCATGCTGGGTCGAGCCGGTGGCCAAGACAACCAGTTCGGCACCGAAGGCCTGGATGTCGGCTGCGCTCGCCGCGCGGCCGGTCTCGACGGAGACGCCGGATGCTGCGAGCCTGCGCTGCTGCATGTCGAGCAGGCGCGAAAAATCCTCACGCTTATGCATGAGCGGGGCGAGCGCCAGCCGGCCGCCGAGCCGGTCGCTGCGTTCCCACAACGTCACATCGTCACCCTCGGCTGCGGCCACAAATGCCGCCTCCATGCCGGCGGGACCGCCGCCGATGACGAGCACCTTTCGAGGCGTGCCGACGGGGGACGGCTCCTGCCATTCGGCTTCGCGCCCGGCGATCGGGTTGACCACGCAGGTGATCGCGATGTTCCGTTCGAGATGCTGCGCGCAACCCTGATTGCAGGCGATGCAGGGGCGCACCTCGTCCTCGCGCCCGGCCAGCGATTTGGAGACGATTGCCGGGTCTGCGATATGGGCGCGTGCCATGCCGACCATGTCGGCATCGCCGTTAGCGATCATCTGTTCGGCTTCGGCAAGATCGCGATATTTGCACACGGTCAGCACAGGCGCGTCGTGGCCACTGTCCTTCATGGCGCGGCGAATGATGCCGGGCAGCGGGCGCACGAGGCTTTCGTCGAAGGTCATGTCGGCCATCTGAGTGCCGACCGAATAGGCCATGTTGTAGGCCGAGTGGGTGACATGGACGAAATCGATCTGCACTTCGGACATTGCGCGCAGGATGATGTCGACAGCCATTTCAGGATGGATGCCGTCAGGCAGAAATTCTTCGGCGGTGAAACGGATTCCCATGCAGCGATCCGCGCCGATCTCGGCGCGCACGGCTTTCAGCACTTCGAGCGGGAAACGCATCCGGTTCTCGACCGATCCGCCATAGGCGTCGCTGCGCTGGTTGGAGCTTGGCGACAGGAACTGCTGCAACAGGTGACCGTGTCCCCAATGCAGCTCCAGCCCGTCAAGCTTCGCCTCAAGCATGTTGACGGAGGTTCGCACGAAGCCGTCGCGCACCGCGATCATGTCGCGCCGGGACATTTCGCGCGGCGCAAAGGCGGTCGTAGACCAGCGGATGGGCGACGCACCGATGGAACAGGTGCGCTCGAACTCGCCCTCGATCTGGCGACCCATATGGCAGATCTGGCCAATGAGTGGCACGCCATGTTCATGGGTCGCGTCCGCAACCTGCCTGAACGCCTCGATGCTTCCCGGCAGGAATCCGGCCACGCCCTGCGGTCGGCCGAGCGTGTTTTCCATGATGCGGATCGCCTCGAAGACGATCGCTCCGACGCCGCCGCGTGCGCGCTCGCGGTGGTAGTCGACATGGCGCTGGCTCGGCAGGTGGTGCTCGCCGAAATTGGTCGTATGCGCGGGCATGAAGATGCGGTTGCGCGCGGTGACGCCATTGATCGTGATGGGCTGCGCCACGTGCGGATAGAGCGACATTCTATTTTCCGGCGAGGCTGAGAGCGGCGGCGAATGGCGCATCGACGATGCCTCGCACCTGATGGGCGGCGCGCGCTGCCCGCTCATTGCCCGGCAGGCTGCCACGCGCATCGACACCGGTAACGACAGTCACGACGCCGGGCTTTTGCGCAAAGCCTTCCTCGGTCGCCTCAAGTGCAGCCACGAGGCGGTCCCATTGCGGCAGCCGTTCGATATTCTGCACCGCGTCCCAGCTATAACGCCCGAGCAGGTCGAGGCTTTCATAGCGACCGCGCGCGGTTGCCGGATCGTCCGGCGTGGCCTTCGGCGGGCGCATCCGCTCGAAACGCAGCCTGTCCCACAGACGCAGCATATGGCCGCCGGCCGCGCAGATGGTCGGGTCGAACGGCGTGCCGTCGCCGCGGTCGTCGCGGTCGACCAGCGTGACATTACCAACGAGCGCGCCCAGCCGTTCGGCAAGAGCGGCGGCGACTGCGCAAGCCCCGCCCAAAGCGGCGATGTCAAGTGGGCCGTCGCCGGCAATCTCGCGAATGGCCGCGGCAAGACCATCGAGCCAGGCAGCCTCGCCGCCCGCTTCCGGCAGTTCCTTCAAATCGGCAATGATGAAGCTGCGGCCGGGCAAACTCTCCAGCTCTGGCAGCACACCGCGCGCGCCGACCGGGAATGGCGGCAGGACTAGACAGGGCCGCGCACCGCCCTTGCCGACACGCCAGAAATCGACAGCGCCGCCCTGCCAGCGCCGTGCAATACGGCGCGCCGACAATGCATCGGTGCTGATCGGCGGCTGGGGCTTGAGACCGCGCGCCGCCTCGATCGCCACCTTGCGCTCAATGGCTTCGATGTCCTGCGTCGCGCCCGGCCAGCGCTTCAGTGCAGGATTTGCGGCCGCAGCCAGTTCGATCTTGAGCGAGAGAGAATCGGCAAGGTCGAGGATGAAATGCATCGGAACCGACACGCGGTTGAGCACACCTTCGGCGTCGTAGTCGAAAGCCGCGTGATAGACCGCCGCATAGGATGCATGGCGCGCGGCGATCTCGCCTGCGCCATCGTGCAGGAAGGTCTTCGACGGAATGGCGCAGGTGGCGCGGATGCGCGGCTCTTTGGAGTTCCAGGGCCAGTAGATGAACTGCTCGCGATAGCGATACCAGAGCCAAGACAGGTGGCCGCCGTCCCAATCAGGCGCGGCAAGCGGCGGCGCATAAGACGTGACGCGCTGCGAGCTTTCCTCGGCCGTATAGATAGGCATGCCGCCGATCAGCACCGCTGCCACCTTGTCTGGCGTACTTGCCGCGATCTCGGTCGCCACCAGCGCGCCGGTGTGCTGGCCGTAGAACACCGCCTTCTCGATGCCGAGCCGGTCAAGCAGGCCGACAATCGTCTTCGCCATGCGCTCGACCGTCACTAACCCGCCGCCAAGCGCGTCCGACTGGCCCAGGCCCGGCAGATCGGGCGCGATGCAGAAGAAGTCCGCCGACAGGCGTTCGATACGGCTTTCTAGCGTCCGCGCGGAGATGGGTGCCTGGTGGATCAGCACCATCGGAATGCCTGAGCCCGCGGTCCTCACATGAAGGGTGACATCCCCCACATCTACGAAAGCTGATTGCATGCTCACTCCACCTCTGAAGCAAAACGTTCCATAAAAATTGTCACCTGTCTACAGATGACAATGCCATTTTTTGTGCTAGCCTCCTGCCACCGAACGAGAGGAACGAGATGAAGACGATCTACACCGCACAGGCGTCCGCCCGCGGCGGCAGACATGGCACCGTCGCTACCGACGATCAGAAGCTCTCGCTTTCGCTGACGAGACCGGTCGAAATGGGTGGAGACGGGTCGGGCACCAACCCGGAACAACTCTTCGCCTGCGGATACGCGGCCTGTTTCGCCTCGACGATCGACTTCCTGTCCAAGCAGGAGAAACTCGATCTCGGCCCGATCGAGGTGTCGACGCGCGTCTCGCTCGGCAAGCTGGACGGCGAGGGTTACGGACTTTCCGCCGAACTCGACGTTTCGCTGCCCGGCGTCGAGCCTGAGCTGGCCGAACGCATCGTCGACAAGGCCAAGCGCAACTGCCCCTATTCCAATGCGACGCGCGGCAATGTGGAAACCATTGTCAGGATCGTTAAAACAGCTTGATGCAGGCGAGGAGACCGCAATGACCACAACAACACTTGTCGCCAACGGGCGCGTCCTCATGCCCGACGGCTCGTTGCAGGCGCTCGACATAGCGGTTTCCGACGGGCGAATTTCCGCACTTCTCGAACCCGGCTTCGAATGGTCGGCCGATACCGTCATCGACGCATCCGGCAAGGTCGTCCTGCCCGGCGTGATCGACGTGCATCTGCATCTGGGCCATGGCGCGGACATTTCGCGCCCTCGCGAGGCGGCGGACGCGGCAAGCGAAAGCGGCGCGGCGGCGGCCGGCGGCGTCACCACCATGATCCCCTACTACTATTCGTCAGAGCCGTTCGAGAATGGCGGGCTGGACGACGTGATAGCGATCACCGAGGCAGGATCGCGCATCGACTTCGGCTATCATCTGGTGATCGCCACCGAAGAACAGCTTGCGGCCGTGCCGACCTATGTCGCCGACTACGGCGTGCCATCGTTCAAGCTGTTCATGAACAACCGTCGCGGCGAAGGGAAGCGGCTCGGCCTGCCAGACATCGACGACGGGTTCCTCTACCGGCTGGCGGCGGCGGCAAAGGAGGCGGGCGGCATGGTCTGCCCGCATCCGGAAAACATCGAGATCGCCATGGCGCTGCGCGATCGCATCATGCAGGAAGACCCAGAGGGCAAGGGCGGGCTTGCCGCGTGGAACGCGACACGACCGCCCTTTGTCGAGGCGGACGCCATCCAGCGCGCGGCGCTCGTGACGGAAGCCGTCGACGGCAGGCTCTACCTCGTTCACACCTCGTCCCGGGCAGCGCTCGACGCGGCAACGCGGATGCGCGACACAGGCATCGACATCATCATCGAGACCTGCCCGCACTACCTGACGCATTCTGTCGACTGGGCTGGCGGATCGCTCGGCAAGGTCAACCCGCCGCTGCGCGAACAGGACGATTGCGAGGCATTGTGGGAGGCGGTGGCTGACGGGCGTGTCGATACGCTCGCAACCGACCACGTACACCGCCACAAGACGAGCAAGCAGGCGGATATCTGGAAGGCCTCACCGGGCATGCCGGGCATGGAGACGCTTCTGCCGATCATGCTCAGCGAAGGCTATCACAAGCGTGGCATCCCGCTCGGCCGGCTGGTCGAGATGCTGAGCACGAATCCCGCGCTCGCCATGGGCCTGACCGACAAGGGCAGTATCGAGATCGGCAAGGATGCCGACTTCGCGATCGTCGATCTCGACGCGGAGTGGACGGTCACCGAGGCTGGCGTCCGCAGCGATGCCGGCTATTCGATCTATGACGGCTGGACGCTCAGGGGCCGGGTCGACCGCACGATCGTCAGGGGGAGGACCGTCTTCGAGAACGGCGCGCTCAATGACGACGCTATCGGCTCGGGCCGCTACATCAAGCGGACATTGGCCTGATGAGCCGCCAGCCGACCCGGCTCGTCTTCGACTTCACTGGCCGGGTCGCAGTCGTGACGGGCGCGGCGGGCGACATCGGCTGGGCCATCGCCTCGGCTCTTGGCGCATCGGGTGCGACGGTTCACGCGCTCGACCATGACCTAGACGCGCTCGATGCGCGTCTGGCGGGAAGCCCGTCAGGGGACATTCATCCGCTGGCAGTCGATATCACCGACATGGAGGCGGTTTCAGACGCCGTTTCATCGGTCGAGGAGCGGTCCGGCGGGATCGACATACTGGTCAACAATGCGGCCTACAGATCGGTGCGCGCGACGATTGCCGAGCAGGACACGGCATCGTGGGAGCAGACATTTGCCGTCAACGTGACCGGTGCATTTGCGCTGACCCGCCTGGTGCTGGCGGGAATGCGCGCACGCCGCCATGGCGTCATCGTCAACGTCGCTTCGCAGCTCGGCCATGTCGCGACTGCCGGCAGCGCGGGCTATTCGGCGAGCAAGGCGGCGTTGATCTCGATGACACGCTCCATTGCGCTAGACCATGCGGCGGAAGGCATTCGGGCAGTGAGCCTGTCGCCCGGCGCGGTGATGACGGACCGGCTCGTTTCGCTATACGGGTCTGAGGAGGCGGTGACGGCGGCACTGGCGCGCAAACACCCGATCGGAAGGCTCGGTACGCCCGAGGAAGTTGCGTCAGGCGTGCTTTATCTCGCAAGCGATCAGGCCGGCTTCATCACCGGCTCCGACCTCCTCATGGATGGCGGCTACACAGCCTGGTAGCCGCCTGCGCTCATGCGGCGCGTGCGTCGAGCTTCGACAGCGAGGCCATCAGTTCTTCCGTCGTCGAGACGTCGGCATATTTCGAGCTCATGTCGAACAGATTGACCGCGTGCGACGTGGCCGAGCGGTCATAGACCGCGTCATGCGGCACGCCGAGCTTGAAGTTGAACGAGAACGCGTCGACCACCGTCGAGCGCACGCAGCCGCTCGTCGTGCAGCCGGTCACGATCAGCGTGTCGACATCCATATTGATGAGATAGCTGACCAGCGGCGTGCCGAAAAAGGCGCTGGGGTGCCGTTTCGGCAGCAGCAGATCCTTTGGCGCCGGCGCGACGTCCAGAACGAATTCATAGCCCTTTGCCCCGACCGTCATCAAAGCCGGGATCTTTTCGGCAAGACGGCCGTGATCGTGCTCGATCTTCGGCGCGACATAGGGATAGACGACAGGCCAGTTCTTGCCGCGGAACAGTTCCAGCAGTTTTGCGATGTTGCCGACCGCCTTCCAGCCGACCTCGCCGCAGCTTGTCGGAAATTCCTTGATCGATTCGAAGAAAGGTTTCGGCTCCGTGCCGACCGTCCGATACTGCACGTCGATGATGAGCAGTGCCGGCTTGCGGCCAAGGCCCGACGGCGCGCCGAAGCCTGCCTTCCGGTAGGCCAGAAGCTCCTCCTCAGGAATGACGCCTTCCCATGGTTTTCCGGTCATGACTGCTGTTCCTCATAGGCGTAGCGCTTTTCGAGCGCGTCGATCTCGTTCTTTCCGACCAGACGCTGGCGTTCGGCAAAGGTGGCGACGATGCCGTCCTGCTCGGTGATGACCTTCGTCGTCTTGAGCTGCTGCAGCGCCGCCTGCATGCCCAGCACCGCCCCCTGGAGCGAGGCGTTTGCATAGAGAACGATGCCGACCCCGATGCGCTGGAAATCTTCGTAGGAAACCGGAGGAGTCTTGCCGCCGATGACCAGATTGACCAGTTGCGGAACTGCGAAGCTGCCGGTGATCTTCTCGATCTCTTCAAGCCGCTTGGGCGCTTCGACAAAAGTAATGTCTGCACCCGCCTCGATGAAGGCCGCAGCGCGGTCGAGTGCCGCTTGCAGCCCGTCGGTCGCATAGGCGTCGGTGCGCGCAATGATCTGCGTGTTCTGATCCTGCCGCGCGTCGACGCAGGCACGGATCTTCTGCACCATCTCGCCCTGTGCGATCACGCCCTTGCCATCGAAATGGCCGCAGCGCTTCGGGAAGACCTGATCCTCGATCTGGATCGCGCTTGCGCCAGCGCGCTCCAGCGTGCGCACCGTATGCCATGCATTGACGGCATTGCCGAAGCCCGTATCGCCGTCGACGATCAACGGCTTCTCGGTCACGTTGCGGATGACGGATACATGCTCCGCGAGTTGCGACAGCGAGATCAGCCCGACGTCGGGCAGGCCGAGATAGGCGTTGGTCACGCCTGCGCCGGTCACATAGAGAGCCTCGAAGCCCATGTCGTCGGCGATACGCGCCGCCAGAGCGTTCATGACCCCTGGAACAAGCAAAGCCCGCCGTTCGCCAGCCGCCTGCTTCAGCCAGGCGGCATGATTCATGCCCATCGATAATTCCTCGTTCAGTTATTCAGGATGCTGGGCCAGAGACTCGGCCAGTGATTTGCGTGCGTTTCCGACATGAGTGCGCATCGCAGCCTCGGCGGCGCGTCCGTCACGCTTCTTCAGGGCGGCAATGATGTCCAGATGCTCGGAATGTGCAGTGCGGGCGCGACCGCCCTTCACGCTCGACCGATAACGGAAGATGCGCAAAAAGTGGTAGAGATCGCCCAGAAGCAGGTCTTCAAGGCGTGCCGAGCGGCTTCCCCGGATAATCTTGTAATGAAAATCATGATCGCCCGGCGTCTGGTAATAGCCCCCGCCAGATGAAACGTCGGCCTGCTCGCCATGACCGGCGAGAATGCCTTCAAGCTCGTTGATCTCCTGATCGGTCATCCGCTCGGCTGCCAGCCTGCAGGCGACACCTTCCAGCGCCTCGCGCAGAAGAAACATGTCGAGGATCTCGTCTGCGGACGGATTTGCGATCTTTACGCCGACATGGGGGATGCGCACCACGAGATGGCGGCCTTCGAGCCGGCGGATCGCCTCGCGCAGCGGGCCGCGGCTGATGCCGAGCTGACGCGCAAGCACCGCCTCCTGCAATCGCTCTCCTGGGACGAGATCGCCCTTGATAACGGCTTCGACCACGCGCTCCAGCGCCAGGTCGCTCAACGACGAGCGTTTGTCGATCGCCTGAATTTCCATCGGTTGTGTCCGCACGTGATTTCGTCCGGCCACTCTACTAACTGAATGCATAAAGTCAAATGTTGACAGATGACAAAATGAAGTTACCGTTGGGCTGCGGGCGACAACGTATTTTGAGCGCCCACGATCCAAATAGCGGCGTTTCAAGCGCCCGGCGCCGCCAGATCCAAGGGAACGGAGAGATCAATGGGAAAGATAACGACGATTGCACTTGCCTCAGCGGCACTGATTGCCGGCTGGCAGCCGGCCATGGCCCAGACCAACTGGAACTTCGCCAACGCCTATGCCGCGACTGAATTCCAGAGCCAGGGCTACGACATGTTCGCCAAGAAAGTGTCGGAGGGCACCAATGGCGCGGTAAATATCACGCTTCATCACGGCGGCTCGCTGTTCCCCAATCCTGAAATCCTGCAGGCGACGCGCGACGGCCTCGTCGAAGTCGGCACGCAGCTGATGACCAATCTCGGCCGCGAAAACGCACTATGGGACCTCGACGGCCTGCCCTTCTTCGTTTCGAGCTATGACGAAGCCAAGAAGCTGTGGGCACTGTCGCGTCCGCGCATGGAAGAACTGCTGGGGCAGACCGGCCTCAAGCTTCTGTTCGCCGCTCCGTGGCCGACGCAGGGCTTCTTCTCCAAGAAGGAGATCAAGGCCGTGGCGGACTTCAAGGGCCTGAAGATGCGTGCCTACAACCCCTCGACCACACGCATGGCCGAACTGCTCGGCGCGACGCCTCTAACCGTCCAGATGACCGAGACCCCGCAGGCGTTCGCCACAGGCCTGATCGATTCGATCAACACCTCGCCGACTTCCGGCGTCGTCTACACGATGTGGGACTATGCGCCCTACTACCTGAAGACGGACGCATGGATTCCCAAACAGATGGTGTTCGTGCGCAAGGACAAGTTCGACGAGCTGTCCCCGGAGAACCAGAAGGTCGTGCTCGACGCTAGCGCCGAAGCCGAAGCGTGGCTGTGGGACAAGAGCGAAAGCCTCGTCGCCGAGGCCGAGAAGACCTTCGTCGACAAGGGCATGACCGTCACTCGGCCCGACGAGGCATTTGCGGGCGAGTTGAAGGGCATCGGCAACACCATGGTCCAGGAATGGATGGCCAATGCCGACGACCAGGCCAAGGCCGTCGTCACCGAGATGCAGAAGTAAGCCGGGTGGGGCGCTGCCTTTCGAGCGGCGCCCCTTCGCCTGCCTGACGAGCCCGGAAAGCTGACATGGTCAACCTAGCTGAACGCATTCTTAGCATCGTGGCGCGCATCGCCACCGCACTCTCGATGATCGGGTTGGCGCTTCTCGTCATCCTGTTCACGTCGAGCATTGTCGGCCGCATGTTCGGCCTGCACATCCCGGCCGTCGACGACATCGGCTCGATCATGCTTGCAGCCGTGTTTGCCTATGGGCTCGCCGCCGCAGTCGGGTCGAACGAGCATCTTTCCATCACGCTGCTGGTCGATGCGCTTCCCGAAAAGGTGCGATGGTGGCTGCTGCGTGCCACCGAGGCGATCTCGATTGCCGTGGCTTCCTATCTCTTCATCGGCGTCTACCATCTGTTTTCGGCTGCGCTGCGATCCAACCAGAAGATGCTCGGCGCATTGCCGATCCCCCGCTATCTGCCGATGAGCTTCGTCCTGACCGGCATCGGCCTGTTCGTCATCGCACTCGCCTGCGTCTTCATTCGCAACATTCTGAGCCGCCAGCCGGCAGCCGCGCCGGAGCACTGATCCATGGACCGCGACCTTCTTTCGATCCTTTTCATCGCATCGCTGATGGTGCTTCTGGCGCTCGGCATCCCGATCGGCGTCACGGTGCTTATCCTCGCAGGCGCCGGCATCATGCTGGTCAGCAACATCGATTCCGGGCTTGCGCTGGCAACCGCCGTCTTCTCCCAGTTCACGAGCTGGAGCCTGACGGCTCTGCCGCTTTTCGTGCTGATGGGCGAAATTCTCGCCCGCACGGGTGTCGCCGCCAAGATCTTCAAGGCGATGGCCGTCCTTATCGGACGAGCGCCTGGTGGACTGATCCAGGTCAACGTCCTGGCGTCGGGGCTGTTCTCGGCCCTCAGCGGCTCCTCCACCGCAACGGTCGCAACCATCGGCAAGCTCAGCTATCCGGAGCTTGAGGCGCGCGGCTATTCCCAGACCCTGTCGCTCGGCTCGCTCGCCAGCGCAGGCACGCTCGGCATCCTCATTCCGCCGTCGGTCGCGCTAGTCCTTTACGGCTTCACCTTCGACGTCTCGATTGCCGACCTGTTTCTGGCCGGCATCCTTCCCGGCATCATCCTGATGCTGATGTTCAGCACCTATGTGGCGATTGCCCACAGAAACATCGACGCGACCAACATCACCGACGAGCCGCAGAGCAAGCTCCGCGCGATCATCGACATGCTGCCTCTGCTTACCCTGATCTTCATCGTATTCGGGTCGATCTATGGAGGCTTTGCAACGCCGACCGAATCGGCCGTCATCGGTGTTGTGGGCGGCATGATCATCGCTGCCTTCAACCGAACGCTGCACTGGAACGACATCGTGCTTAGTCTGCGCGACACTGTGATGTTCAGCGGCGCAATCGGCTTCGTGCTCGGCGCATCCGCTGCCCTTCAAGTGGCGATGGCCTATACCGGCATTCCCCGCGAAATCGTCAGCTGGATGCAAGCGGTCGACATGGGCCCCTACGGCCTGCTGTTCATCCTCGCCATCATCCTGTTGATCATGGGCTGCTTCATCGACGGCCTGTCGATGATCGTCCTCACCGGCGCGGTCATGCTTCCAGTAGTGAAGGCCGCCGGGATCGACCTGCTCTGGTTCGGCGTCTACATGGTGATCCTGGTGGAAATCGGCCTCGTGACGCCGCCGATCGGATTCAACCTGTTCGTGCTGCAAAAGCTGACGGGCGTCAGCATCATCACCATCGGCAGGGGTGCTCTGCCCTTCATCGGCGTGATGCTGCTGGCGCTGCTCCTGTTCACGATCTTCCCGCAGATCGTGACATTCCTGCCGAACTACTTCTAATCTGTAATCTGCAAGTAGCCTGCAAAGCCTCCCAAGGCTTGCCGCAGGGGACGCCGGACCGGCGTCCCCGAATTGAATGTCGGCCGCGGCGGAAATATTCAGCCTTGACCGCCTGCTCTGCGCCAGCGGCGCGGGCCGGTCTCATGGATCGACGTTCCATCGCAACCGACGGCAACCGTCACCGGCATATCCTCTACCTTCAGTTCGCGGATCGCCTCCATGCCAAGGTCGTCATAGGCGACGATCCGGGCGGAACGAATGGCCTTCGACACGAGAAGCGCCGCGCCGCCGACCGCCACGAGATAGGCCGCGCCATGCCGCCTGATTGCGTCAATCGCCGCCGCGCCGCGCTCGGCCTTGCCGATCATCACCTTGAGGCCCGTAGCCGAAAGAAGCTCGTCGGCGAAGCGGTCCATCCGGGTAGAGGTGGTCGGGCCGGCCGGGCCGATCACTTCGTCGCCTACAGCATCGACCGGCCCTACATAATAGATTGCGCGGTCGCGAAGATCGACCGGCAGCGCCTCGCCGCGACGAAGGCTTTCGACCATCCGCCTGTGGGCGGCATCGCGGCCGGTAAACAGCGTTCCCGACAGCAAGAGCGTTTCACCGGGACGCCAGGACCTGATCTCACTATCGTTCAAGCGGTCGAGATCGACGCGGCGCATATTGGCTGCCGACTGATCGAGGACAATCTGCGGCCAGTCGGACAGGTCCGGCGGATCGAACCGTGCCGGCCCAGTGCCATCGAGCGCGAAATGCACATGCCGGGTTGCGGCGCAATTGGGGATCAAGGCGACCGGAAGGGAAGCGGCATGGGTTGGAAACGTACGAACCCGGACATCAAGCACGGTCGTCAATCCGCCAAGGCCCTGCGCGCCGATGCCAAGGGCATTGACCCGGTCATGGACTTCGAGGCGCAGTTCCTCAGCCTTCGACGCCGGGCCACGCCGCTTCAAATCGAACATGTCGAGCGGCTCATTCAGCGCCTGCTTGGCCATCAGCATGGCCTTGTCGGCGCTGCCGCCGACACCAATTCCAAGCACGCCGGGCGGACACCAGCCCGCCCCCAGCTTCTCGACGGTCGAGACAACCCAGTCGGCCACCGGTTCCGACGGCTCAAGAACGGCAAAACGCGCCTTGTTTTCTGACCCTCCACCCTTGGCGGAAACGTCGAAGGAAATCGTGTCGCCTTCGACAAGTTCTACGGACAGGATCGACGGCGTGTTGTCGCCGCTGTTGATGCGCGCACCGAGCGGGTCGAGGACGATCGAGGCACGTAGCGGATTGACGTCGCTCATATAGGCGCGGCGGACACCTTCATCGACCAGCGACTGGAGCGAGCGCGTGGTGGAGATGCGCGCGCCGACCCCAACGGATGCGAAGACGTTGGCCGTGCCTGTGTCCTGGCAGATGGGGCGACGGCCGAGCGCACACATGCGCGAATTTAGAAGGATCTGCCCGATTGCATTGCGCGCCGCAGAACTCTGCTCGCGCTCATAGGCGGCCGCCATGCTGCGTATGAAATCCGGCGGATGGAAATACGATATGTATTGCAGGGCATCGGCGATGCCCTGAACGATATGCTCTTCCTCTATGTCGGCCACGGTCGCTCCTCGCCCGATCCGAGCCGTTTGCCGAAAGCGTCCGGCCCGAAATCAGCCGGCAGCCTCCTGCTCCGCAAGCTCGGCCAATACGGCCTTCTTCACCTTGCCTGTACCCGTCATCGGGAAGGCATCGACGATCCTCACCTCGGGCACCTTGAACGACGACAGCCGTTCGGCGCACCACTGGCGCAATTGCCCGGCATCGGCCTCGCCCTGCGGGATGACGAAGGCCACCGGCACCTGCCCCTTGGCAGCGTCGGAACGCGGCACCACCGCGACCGAGCGAACGGTCTCGTTCATGCCCAGAACCGTCTCGATCTCGGCAGGAAAGACGCTCATGCCGCGCACCTTGATCATTTCCTTCTTGCGGCCGAAATAGTGCAGATGCCCGTCCTCGCTCAGCATGCCGAGGTCGCCGGTATGTATCCAGCCGTCGCGGATCAGGTCGGATGTCGCTTCCGGGTTCTTCCAGTAACCCTTGGTGGCGGAGGGTTTGAGCGAACAGATTTCCCCTTCAGATCCGAGCGGCAAGGTCTCTCCGGTATCGAAATCGGCGATCTTGAACCTTGTTCCCGGCACCGGAAAGCCGACAAAGATCGGCCGCGCCTTGAGGTCGAAATCGTCGCCCTGCATGCCTACCGTGAACGAGTCGCCCGTATGGGTTTCCGTCATGCCGTATGAAGCCTCGTAGGGAGCAAGCCCCGTGGCCGCCTTCCACCGCGCCCGCAGTTCCGGCGTCAGCTTGCGCATCAGGCTGATGACACGAATGGTGCGCAGCGACGACAGGTCGTAGTCCTTGAAATCGTCGCGGTCGATCATCTCGATAGCCGCGTCGACCGGCAGCGAAACCTGCGTGATGCGATAGGTCTGGATCGCCTTGAGCGCGGCGGCTGCATCCCACCTTGTCAGCAGGACCGTCGTGTTGCCGTCGATCATCGGTGCAAGCAGGCTGGTGTTCTCGCCCGCGATCCAGAATTGCGGCACGAAGATCAGCGGAACTTCCGATCCGTGGTCGCCGACCGCATGGAACCGACCGGCAGCACCCGCATAGATCATGTTGAACTGGCTGTGCATGCAGCCCTTGGGCATGCCCGTCGTGCCGCCCGTGTAGTTCAGTGCCGCCAGGTCGTCGATGCCAACCTCCGGCAGCGGCTCGACCGGCGACCCCTGCAACAAAGCAGGCATCATGTCGATCGCGTCCGAACAGGCGATCCTGTCGCGCGGAATGTCCGAATGCAGCGGCAGTTCAGGTTCGGCAGGCAACATGTCGGCCAGCGACGTGACAAACACCGTGTCGAGCATTCCGCTCTTGCGCACCTGTCGCACCAGCGGAATGAGGCGATCCTGCGCAACGATGACGCGCGCGCCGGAATCGAGCAGTTGATGGGACAGTTCGAACGTCTTCGACATCGGACTGATCGGCGTATAGACCGCCCCCGCCTTCAGGATGCCGTGGAACGCGATGGTGAATTGCGGGCAGTTCTGCATCAGAACCGCGACGCGGTCGCCCTTCGACACGCCATTGGCGATAAGCAGCCGGGCAAATCGCTCGCTCAGATCGTCCAGCTCCCGGAAGGTGACGACCTTGCCGTAATAGATGATCGCCGGCTTTTGCGGCTGGATTTTCGCCCACTCGCGCAGATAGGCCGAGATCGGGCGGCGGCCATGGGGAAAGCGCAGTTCGCGCGGAACCCCGGCAGGCCAGTTCCTGCTCCATATCTCGTCGAGCTGCGCCTCATAGGCGGCGTCTCGCCCCTCGGCGGAGTGGCTCTTCGTCATGTTAGGCTGCATGATGTGCCCTGCATTCAATTGGCAATGGAAACGTCCTGGAAGCCGCGCCAGTAGCCGGGGAACGGCCATGGCTTGAACTTGATCCTGTCGCGCCAGGCCAGAGTGACGATCGGCTGATAGGTGGGTATGCCGCCCAGCACATTCTCGTGCTTGTATCTGCCGATCTGCTTGATGAGTTCGGAACGCCGCGCCGGCTCCATCGTGCCCTGCAATTCGCGCACAAGCCCGTTTGCGGTTTCGTCTTTGGTCATCGAGAAAGCGCCCAGCCCGCCGCCCGGCACATATTCGTGCAGATGCAGCACCCAGACATTGGCGGGATCGCTCGGAATGCCCTGGCCGCTCATGGTCGAGATGATGCCGTCGGCCGCATGGTCGGGCTTGCGCCGCATCATGTCGAGCCACGCCGCATATTCGAGGCCCTGCACCTGGCAGCGCACCCCGATCGTCTGGAGATAGGCGAAGATCGCCTCACCGACTTCCTTCACGAAAGGCTCGCGCTGTGTGGTCAGGTTGTAGCATGGCGTGTCGAAGCCGTTGGGATAACCCGCCTTGGCAAGCAGTTCCCTGGCGGCAGCGGGGTCATAGGCATAGTTTGCCAGCGAACTGTCGTGATTGACGCTGTCGACACCAACGCCATTGTAGCGCTGACCCTGCCCGTGCAGGATCGAGGTTATGATCGCGTCGAGGTCGAACCCCTGCGCAATCGCCTGACGCACCTCCAGTTTCGAGAAGGGCGATTTTTCATCGAAACTCGGGAAGTCGATGTAGAGGTGGTTGCCGCTGATCGTGCTGAAGGTCTCGACACCATCCATCGCCGCGATATCCGACACCATGGCGGGCGGCACGCTGTCGATCCAGTCGACATCGCCGCTCTTGAAGGCTGCAACCCGCGTCAGATCCTCCGGGATGATGCGGATCGTCAGGTTCTTCACCTGCGGCATGTGCTCGTTGTTCCAATAGCCGTCGTACCGCGTCAGCTTGAGATTGTCCTTCAATTCACGCGACACGAATTTCCATGGCCCGGTGCCGACCGGCGCGGCCGCAAAACCCTCCTCGCCGACGCTTTCGAAATAGGCTTTCGGAATCGCGTAGAGCTGGAGATACATCGCGATATAGGCGCCGTCCGGCTCGCTGAAATGCAGCTTGAAGTGATGATCGTCGACGATCTCGAAACGCTCGACCTTGGCCTGGCGCTGGGGCTGGCGCGAAATCTTTGGATCCTTGGAGCGCTGGTAGGAAAACTCGAAATCGGCGCTCGTCATCGGGTCGCCATTGTGGAAGGTGACGTCCTTGCGCAGACGCACGTCGATGACGGTCTTGCCCTCCTCTTCGCCCAGCGACCAGCTTTCCGCCAGCCAGTTGACCATCTTGCCGTCAGGGTCGGGACGCACCAGCGTCTCGAACATCTGCGCCAAATAATACTGGTCGACGCCCGCGATCAGCCTTGTCGGATCGAGGACCGTGCCTTCTGCGGCAAAGGCGGCGACGAGCGTGTCCGGGTCGCGATCCTGCGCCATCGACGCGGTGGCACACAGAAGCGCCGTTGCAGCCGCAAGCGAGCGGGCCGCCCTGGCGAATGAACGAGATACGAACATGCTACTCCCTCAATACGGCTGCACGACAAGCGAGCGCCGACATTACCGTCATCATGCTGGCCCGGACCGGCGACCGTCGCAAATACCGATGGCCAACGCCCCTATAGGCCGCCACTATGGGGCGGCAGCCAAAGATGCTCTACGCACCGGCCATTCATAGCCCTATAGGCGGATGGTATTGGACGGAAGATAACCGCTTCGTCGAATTTCGGACGCTGAAGGCCGGTTCGGGCGAACAGGCGCGGACCGCATGGGAGCAATACATTGACGTTGAGGAAAGTGCTTGTCGCCAACCGGGGCGAAGTGGCCGTACGTATCATCCGCGCCGCCAGCGACCTCGATCTGGAAACGGTGGCGATCTATTCCGACGACGACCACGCCGCGCTGCATGTCGCGATGGCCGACGAGGCGGTCTCGCTCGGTGCCGCTGGCGTAGTCGCCTATCTCGATATCGAGCGCGTCATCGCGATCGCCCGCGACCGCGCCTGCGACGCGATCCATCCGGGCTACGGCTTCCTGAGCGAGAACGCGCAGTTTGCACAAGCCTGCCGCAACGCGGGCATCTCGTTCGTCGGCCCATCGCCTGAAGTCCTTTCTCTGTTCGGCGACAAGGCACAGGCGCGCGCGCTTGCCATCGGGCTCGGTGTACCAGTCATCGAAGGAACCGAAGGCCCGACCACTCTCGAAGAAGCACAGGCTTTCTTCGAGGGGCTGGGCAGCGGCGCTGCCGTGATGATCAAGGCGGTGGCGGGCGGTGGCGGACGCGGCATGCGACCAGTGCGCAATGGGGCCGAACTGCCGGACCTGTTCAGGCGCTGCCAGGCCGAAGCCAAGGCCGCGTTCGGCAATGACGCAGTCTACGTCGAACGCCTGTTCGAGAATGCGCGCCACATTGAGGTGCAGATCGTCGGCGATACGCTGGGCGGCCTGACCCACCTGTGGGAACGCGAATGCTCGCTTCAGCGCCAGAGGCAGAAAGTCGTCGAGATCGCGCCTGCGCCGTTCATTGCCGACGAGGTTCGCGCCAGGCTCATCGGCCACGCGCTGCGCATGGCCGGCGATGCGGGATATTCCAGCCTCGGCACGTTCGAGTTCCTCGTTTCCGCCGAGGGAGGCGCCGACGCCGACATCCGCTTCATTGAGGCCAATCCCCGCCTTCAGGTCGAACATACGGTCACCGAACAGATCACCGGCGTCGATCTCGTCGCCTCCCAGCTCAGGATCGCCGGCGGCGCGACGCTGGCACAGGTCGGCATCGACCCCGGAAGCGAGCCGCCCGCAGCAATTGCCATTCAGGCCCGCATCAATGCCGAAACCATGATGGTCGGCGGCATGGCGCGGCCTTCGTCGGGCACGCTGTCGGCGTTTCAGGCCCCGTCCGGACCCGGCATCCGCGTCGACGCCTGCGGCTATGCCGGCTATCAGTGGAACCCCAATTTCGATTCCCTGCTGGCCAAGGTGATCGTCACCTCGGCCGACGGCGATTTCGGGCGCGCCTGCCGCGTGCTGCGCCGCGCACTTTCCGAATTCCGTGTGTCGGGCATCGACACCAACATCGCCTTCGTTCAGGCCATACTCGGCAATGCCGAGGTCGCGGCAGGGCGGTTCACCACGACGTTCATCACCGAAGAGATCACGGGCCTGCTTGAAGCAGCAGCACCGCGGGCACGCTATCTCGAACCGGCGGCCGCAGCTCGTATCGCAGGCGCGCGCGTCAACAGTTCCGACCCGCTTGCCGTCATCGAATTCGGCAAGGCGGCCGGAGCATCCCAGACTGCCGCCCTCGCGCGTCTGGACGCTCCGACCGACCCGAACCAGGTTTGTGCGCCGATGCTAGGCTCTGTCGTGCAGGTTTGCGTCCAGCCAGGCGCGACCGTCAGGCGAGGCGACCTGCTCGTCGTCCTAGAAGCGATGAAGATGCAGCATGAAATCCGCGCGCCTCATGCCGGCATTGTGCGTGACATCAGCGTGTCCGAGGGCATGACCGTCAGCGAGAACAGTCCGCTCGTCTATGTCGGATCGAGCGCGACCGAAGACGTCGGCGTGGAAGACGAAGTCGAGGCCGTCGATCTGGACGCAATCCGCCCGGATCTGGCCGAAACCTTCGAACGCAAGGCGCTCACCCTCGACGCCCACCGCAAGGCGGCGGTCGAACGCCGCCACAATAGCGGCCAGCGCACGGCGCGCGAGAATATTGGCCAGCTGATCGACGAAGGCTCCTTCGTCGAATATGGCGCGCTGGCGCTTCCGCCGAAGCATACGCGCCCGACGCTGCACGAAATGACCGAGGTTGCGCCGGGCGATGGGCTCGTCATGGGACTTGCGCGTATCAACGGCAAGGATTTCGACGACGATCACGCGCGCTGCGCGGTGATGAGCTACGACTATACCGTCTATGCCGGCACGCAGGGCAAGCGGAACCATCAGAAGATGGACCGCATGATCAATGTCGCCACCAAGCTGAAGCTTCCAACGGTGATCTTCGCCGAAGGCGGCGGGGGGCGCGGCGGCGACACCGACAAATCCTATGGCGGCGGCCTGATCGTCGAGACCTTCCACATGCTCGGCAAGATGAGCGGCCTCGTGCCGCTGGTGGGCGTGGTCAACGGGCGCTGCTTTGCCGGCAACGCGGTCGTGCTCGGCTGCTGCGACGTCATCATCGCCACTAAGAACACCACGCTTGGCATGGGCGGCCCTGCCATGGTGGAGGGCGGCGGGCTCGGCGTCTACAAGCCGGAAGAGATCGGTCCGGTCAGCGTCCAGTCACCAAATGGCGTGATCGACGTGGTTGTCGACGACGAGGAGCAGGCCGTCGAGGCAGCCCGCAAATATCTCTCCTATTTCCAGGGACCGGTCGACCATTGGGAATGCGCCGACCAGAGGCTTCTGCGCAAGGCGGTGCCGGAAAACCGACTGCGCTCCTACGACATCCGCAACGTGATCGACCTGATCGCCGACAAGGATTCGGTGCTGGAGCTGCGGCGCGAATTCGGCATCGGCATCATCACCGCCTTCATCCGCATCGAAGGCCGGCCGATCGGCCTGATCGCAAACAATCCGAATTTCCTCGGCGGGGCGATCGACAGCGACGCGGCCGACAAGGCCGCCCGCTTTACCCAGCTCTGCGACGCTTTCGACATTCCGATGCTGTCGCTCTGCGACACGCCCGGAAATATGGTCGGCCCGGAGCATGAGCGTACGGGGCTGGTGCGCCATTGCTGCCGCCTGTTCGTCATCGCTTCAAACGTGACCATTCCCGTGGTGGTCGTCGTGCTGCGCAAGGCATACGGGCTCGGCGCGATGGGCATGGCCGCCGCCGGCTTCCACGAGCCCATGTTGTCGGTGTCGTGGCCCACCGGCGAGTTTGGCGGCATGGGCCTGGAGGGTTCCATCAAGCTCGGCCGCCGCAACGAACTGGCAGCGATTTCCGACCCGGAAGAACGCCGCGAGCTCTACGAGCGCTACGTCGCCGACCTCTACGACAAGGGCAAGGCGCTATCCATCGCCTCGGTCTTCGAGGTCGACGATGTCATCGACCCGGCCGAAACGCGCCGCGTCGTGGTGGAGGCGCTGCGCGCCGCGCCCAAGCCTCCGGCCCGCGACACGAAGAAGCGGCCGTGGATAGACACATGGTGATCGACGCAGACCAGACGAATTCGAATCGACCGCCCGCGCGGTGTGTTTACAGGAGGACATGACGTGAAATTCGACATCACCAAACGGCTGGCGGAAGTGGACGAGTGCATCGCACGTACCGAAAATCCCCGTCACCTTGCAATTCTCAACAATTATGTTCGCCACGCCAATCTCGAGGTGTGCGGCTACTGGCACGGCATCGTCGCGCCCGACATGATGGTCGAGCATCCGATCTACCGTTTTCACGCGCCGACGGGCCTACGCATCATTGACGGTATGGCGGCAGTTCGCGCCGAATATCAGAGCTATCTCGATGACCAGAACACGGTCATCTATCACACCGACGGGCATGTCGCGGTGAAGGATGACGGCTTCCTGACGGAATACGTCACGCATCGTTTCTGGCCCGGCTGGCTGCTGCGCAAGATCGGCGACGACATCGACGATCCCAACGCCGTCTACCTCGTTTCCAACACGCAGGCGATGTGGTGGCCCTATGACGATCTTGGCCGCCTACGCGAAGAACGCGTCTATCGCGGCGCCGACCGCCGCATCAGGAAGTGCGACCCGGCCGAAGTCATCACGCTTGATGAGGCCCGCGAGAAGCTGATGCCGATCACGCCGCCGGTCTGGGTGATCGGGCAACCGAAGCCGGACTGGACGCCTGGTACAATCGCTCCATATCCAACCGAATAATCGTCCCCTCCCAGACGATTGCGGCGCGAGACATCAGTCCCGCGCCGCTCTTTTTGGTTGAAAGATCTTGTCCCGCCTCGTCAGCGGCGGTCAGGCGCGCAGGCGCGCCACGCGATTGACCTCGGCAATGTCCCAGGAACGGTCGATGATCCCGCTGGCCTCGCTCGCAGCGATACCGCCGTAAAGCGCCAGCGCCTTCGCCTTGGTCGTGATCTCCTCACGCGACAGCGTGTTGCCGGGGTCGCCCTTGGGTTCGTCGACGCGGGCCTTGACGATCCTGCCGTCCTCCGTCTCGACCGTCACCTTGCCGATCCACCGGGCGGGATAGGCGCCGTCGACCTCAGGATCGAGCTCCATCTCCACGCGGTCGAGAAAGCGCAGGGCGTCCGCGTCGGCAAGCACGCCGTCGAACTCGGTCATGCCCGCGCGGCCGTGCGCCGCGATCAGGCCGAGCGTCGCACCCATGCAGAACTTCGCCTGATGGACGCTGACCGGATGGCGAACCGGGCCGAGCACGTCGATCGCCCCCTGATGGACATGGGCGGTAACGCTGCTGATCGTGGCGACGTCGAGCGTGTTGGCGCGGATGGCCTCCAGCAGAGCGTCGGCGGCGGGATGGGTGTGGCGGCAGGACGCGTGATACTTGAACGAGGTCTCGCTGACGGTCCAGCGGGTGCCCAGCCCATCGACCAGCTTTGCCGGGTCCGCGTCGCTCGACATGCCGGCGGCCATGCCCTGCGCGCCTTCGAGGATCTGCCGCGCGCCCGTGAAGCCTTCTTTCGCCAGATAGGCGGACAAAAGCCCGTCAGCGGCCGCCTTGGCCGTGTGCAGCTGCTTGGAATCGGCAGCATCGCGCAGGAATTCCCAGAGGCCCGCCGCCTGTGTACCGGCAGACCCCATTGCATTGAGCATCTGGCCCGCATCCAGACCAAGCAGGCGACCTGCCGTGACGGCGGCGGCTACCGTGCCAGCCGTGCCGGTGGTGTGGAACACTTTGTAATGGGACCGGCCGAGAAACTCTCCGACGCGGATGCCAACCTCATAGCCCGCAACGGAGGCGGCGATCATCTCCTTGCCGGACGCGCCGATTTCCTGTGCGACGGCAAGCGCCACCGGGAAGACGACCGTGGCGGGATGGAAGACCGAACCGTTATGCACATCGTCCTGTTCGGATATGTGCGATGCCGCGGCGTTGATCAGGGCTGCATACAGCGGTGAGGACGATGTGCCGCTGGTCAGGATTTCCGACGGGCCTTCTGTCGGCCCCATCATCCGTGCCACCTTTTCGATCGCGCCGATGGCGCGCTGCTGGCGACCGGAAAGGGCAGAGCCGAGCCAGTCGACAAACAGGTCAACGCAGCGCGCGCGTGCAGCCTCGTCAATGTCCTCGAACGCCAGCGAGGCGGCGAATGCAGCGAGCCGCGCGCTTTCATCGCCCTTTGCGTTTGCGAGCAACGGATTGCGGGAATTTGCCATATGGACCTTCCTAGAAAGAGCGAGGCAGGCCGAGAATGTGCTCGGCGACATAGGACAGGATCAGGTTCGTCGAGATCGGCGCGACCTGATAGAGCCTGGTTTCTCGGAACTTGCGCTCCACGTCATATTCGGCCGCAAATCCGAACCCGCCATACGACTGGAGGCAGACATTTGCCGCCTCCCATGATGCATCGGCGGCCAGCATCTTGGCCATGTTGGCCTGCGCGCCGCAATCCTCGTTGCGGTCGAAACGCCGCGCCGCATCGAAGCGCATCAGATTGGCCGCCTCGACATTGACGTAAGCGCGGGCGATGGGAAACTGCACGCCCTGGTTCTGGCCGATCGGCCGGTCGAAGACGATGCGCTCGCGCACATAGTTCGACGCCTTGTCGATGAACCAGTATCCGTCGCCGATACATTCGGCAGCGATCAGGGTGCGTTCCGCGTTCAGCCCGTCGAGGATGTAGCGGAAGCCCCTGCCCTCTTCACCGATCAGGTTCTCGGCGGGAATTTCGAGATTGTCGAAAAAGAGCTCGTTGGTTTCGTGATTGACCATGTTGCGGATCGGATTGACCCGCAGGCCCTTGCCGACCGCATCCTTCAGCTCAACCAGAAAGACGGACAGGCCGTCAGACTTGCGCTTGACCTCGGAGAGCGGCGTGGTGCGCGCCAGCAGGATCATCAGATCCGAATGCTGCACGCGGCTGATCCAGACCTTCTGCCCGTTGACCACGTAACGGTCACCGACGCGCTTCGCCGTCGTCTTAAGCTTCGTCGTGTCGGTGCCGGTCGTCGGCTCGGTGACGGCCATCGACTGCATACGCAATTCACCCGAAGCGATCTTCGGCAGGTAGCGGCGCTTCTGCTCGTCCGACCCGTTCCGCAGCAGCGTGCTCATATTGTACATCTGGCCGTGACAATGGCCGGCATTGCCGCCCGAACGGTTGATTTCCTCCATGACGACTGACGCTTCGGTGAGACCGAGCCCGGACCCGCCATATTCCTCCGGGATCATCGCCGCCAGCCAGCCTGCCGAGGTCAGCGCGTCGATGAACTCGTCGGGATAGGTCGCGTGCTCGTCATGCTTGCGGTGATATTCTGCGGGAAATGCCGAGCACAGATCGCGCAGCGCCTCGCGCATCTCCTGAAACTCGTCGGTGGACGCCTTCGCCATCTGAAAACCCTTGCTTTGTTGCGCCGCGTCAGGCGGCGCGAAATCCGATCTGTGCCGTCATGACGGCGCGGCCTTCGCCGGTCGACGCCCAGCATGTCATGCTGCCATCGGTTGCCCGTTTGGCGGCTCTTAGCACCAGGGGATGCCCGTCGATGGCAGCGGACTGCGCCCTGAACGAAAAGGTGGAGGGTCGCTCGCCAGCCGCCGCACCGATCCCCAGATTCAGCAGCAGCGTCGCGGTGAGAGGCCCGTGCACGACCAGCCCCGGATATCCTTCCACAGCGGTCGCGTAGGTTCGGTCATAGTGGATGCGGTGGCCGTTGAAGGTCGCAGCCGAATAGCGAAACAGCAGCGTCGCGGCCGGCGTTACGGTCCGCGTCGCTACCGCACCTTCCAGATCGGCGGCGGGCGGCGCGTTGGCCGTTCCCATGCCTCGATAGACGATGTCCTGCTCTTCATCGATCAGCAGCGTTCCGCCCATATCCGTGATCTCATGGCGCACCGTGACGAAGACGAGTTCGCCGCTGCCGCCCATCTTCGGCTTGATCGACAGAACGGTGGACTTGCGCTGCACGGGAGCGCCAACCGGTACCGCGCCATGAAATCGGACACGCCCACCTGTCCACATCCGGCGTGGCAGGTGATCGACGGCCGGAAGAAACCCGCCGCGCTTCGGATGACCGTCGTCACCAAGATCCGCTTGCGCGGCAATCGCGGGAAACAGCATCCAGTGCGCCAGCGGAGGCAGTTCGGTCGGCCGAGACGCGGGAAGCGTCCCGAACATCGCCTCAAATCGCACGAGGTCGGATTGCCGGGCCTCGTCGGTCGACGTTTCCTGCTTTCCGATCCAGGCCGCGTAGTCTCCCGCCTCGCTCATCATACGGCCCCCGACAGGCGCTCATGCAGCGCGATCAACTGTCGCGCCAGTTCGACGACAGGCCGGTCGACCATGACGCCATCGACATTGATGACGCCGCTCGATGCCGAACCGGCTGCATCGACGATACGGCGGGCACGCGCAAGGTCTTCTGCCGAAGGGGCGAATGTCTGCTCGACGACGGATACCTGTCGAGGATGGATGCAAAGGACGCCGCCGAAGCCGAATGTCACGGCACGGCGTGCATGTTCATGCAAGGCGACGTCATCTGAGAAATTGGCGCACACGCCATCAACGGGGGATGCGATGCCGGCGAGGCGCGACGCCAAGGCAAGCTCTGACCTGAAGGCTGCAAGCGCGCCCCCTTCATCGCGCATGCGCATGTCGGCGCAGAAATCGACCGTGCCGAAGGCGAGCCGAACGACACCGTCAGCGGCCGCAATGGCGCGTGCAGACGCGATGCCCTTCGCTGTCTCAACCAGCGCTATGATGCTTCGATTCGGCAGGCTTGCCCTCAGCGCTGCGATATCGTCTGCGCTTTCGGCTTTCGGCAGCATGACTGCCGCCGGCATGACATCGCCCAGAAGCGCAAGGTCACCGTCGAACCCGTCGGTGTTGCGCGCATTTATGCGCACCACAGCCTGCCTGACGACGTCGGGTGCATCAGCCAGGCAGTCGCGCGCACGATCCTTGTCGGCTGCGGCCACCGCATCCTCAAGGTCGAGGATCGGCAGAGCGCCGGTCGCAGCAGCCTTGCCGAAACGCTCCGGGTGGTTCCCCGGAACGAAAAGGCAGGCAACCGATGCTTCCGGGCTCGGCATGTGCGGCACGTCTGGGCCGCTCGTCAGATCGACGGCCAGGAGAACACGTCGCGCGATTCCTCGGGCGGCGTGAACGACGTCTGGAAGGAGGCGCGCAATTGCTCGCCGAGACGAGCCGGCGTCCATCCTTCTGACCGGTGGATCGCGCGGATCGGGCGCATCTGGTTGAACAGGAAGATCTCGTTGCGGCGAACGCAGAAGACCTGACCCGACACGCCATCCGAAAGGCCGGACAGCAGATAGGTGACGAGCGGCGAGACAGTCTCGGGCGTCAGCAGCTTGGCCCGCTCGATGCGCGCCTTCATTTCAGGCGTTTCCGCAGGCACGGATTCTGTCATGCGGCTCCATGCGAATGGGGCGACGCAATTGGACCGCACATTGTAGCGCGCGAGGTCGAGCGCAATACCGCGGGCAAGCCCGACAATGCCCATCTTCGCCGCCATGTAATTGGCCTGACCCGTCTGGCCGACAAGGCCCGACGTCGAGGTCATGTGAACATAGGCGCCGCTCTCCTGCTTGCGGAACACCTGGGCTGCGGCATTGCTCAGATTGAACGAGCCGTTCAGATGAACGCCAAGCACGTCGAGCCAGTCGCTCTCGGTCATCTTGTGGAAGATGCGGTCGCGCAGAATGCCCGCATTATTGACGACGCCGTCGAGGCGACCGAATTCCGATACGGCCTGATCGACCATGGCCGCCGCATTCTTGTAATCGGTGATGGACAGGGTGCTGGCAGCAGCCTTGCCGCCTGCCGCCCTGATTTCGGCGACGACATCTTCGGCGGGACCCGCGCTCAGGCCTTCGCCCTCAAGGCTGGCCCCGATGTCGTTGACGATGACGCTGCCGCCTTCCGCCGCGATCTGCATGGCGATCGCCCGGCCAATGCCGCGCCCCGCCCCCGTCACGATCACAACTTTACCCTCCATCGAGCGGGCGTTCTCAGTCATGGCATCCTCATCACAACGCGCCGGCAATCCCGGCAATCGCTGGCACATTAGCGTCGGGACGAAGCGGAGGTGAATAGCGGTTGGAGCTATGGGCCTATCGGCAGGCGCACTATCCCGCGACCGGTCAGGGAAGCTCGGCAGGCCAGGTTCCTGCGTCGATCAGCTTGCGGATGAGCTTGGTCGTCACGCGTTGCACGGCAACGGCAGCGTTCGACAGCGGCTTTTCTGCCGAATGCGACAGAAAGAGCCTACGGGTCAGGCGCGGCTCGACAATACGCACGGCCTTAAGCGAGCCGCGCACCAATTCCTGGCTGACGGCCATCAGAGGCAGGATCGTATAACCCATGCCGCGCTCGACCATCAGCTTGATCTGTGTCGCGGAATCGATCTCGATCCTGGGTTCGAAACTGACGCGGTCCTTGGCAGCGAAATCGTCCAATACGGTGCGCAAGGCCATGGGCCGTCGTTGGCAGAACGAGATCGAGCTTCGCGGCCTCCTGGAAGGAAATCTCGGTGGCGGAAGTGGTTGGCAGGCCCTTGCGGTTCGGGGCGATCAGCCACAGCTCCTCGGTGAGCAGATGCTCGGAGCTGATCAATTGCGCGTCCGCAGTGCGATAGATGATGCCGATGTCGACGCGACCCTCGCGCAGCCAGCCCAGGATGTCGCCGCTCATGGCTTCCGCGAGACTGAGGCGGATCATCGGAAACTTGGCCCGCATCTCCTCGACCAGCGGCATGGCCAGCACGTTGGCGACAGTGCCTGGAATGCCGAAGCGGACATTACCGACGGGCTGCTGCTGGCTGCCGACGATGGCATCGCGCGCGACCTCGATATGGCCGAGGATAAGCCGCGCATGATGCAGCAGTGTCTGGCCCGCCTCCGTCGGCTCGACGCCCTTGGGGCCACGAAACAGGAGCTTCGCCTTCATCTCCGATTCGAGCTGGCGAAGGTGCTGGCTCAGCGATGGCTGAGCAACGTGCACCTTCAGCGCAGCCTTGGAGAGCGAACCCTCTTCGACAATGGCGACGAAGAATTGCAACTGTCTGATATTCAAGGGTCTGGCCAGTTCAGTCTTGGGGGCGGGCGGACCCTATTGCTAATTGTCCGGCGTGAACAGGAGAATTTTCTGCCCGCTTCGCGACGGCTTGAACACTGCCTTGACCTTCTGGCCGATGTGCAGTTCGTCCATGTCGCAATCGACGATGTTGGTCATCGCCTTCACGCGATCGGCGATCTCGACATAGGCCAGCGCATAGCGTGGTGCGTCCTTGCCGGGCGATATCACGGAGACGGAATAGATGGTTCCGCGGCCGTCCGCTTCCTTCCATTCGAGGTTTGTCGAATGGCAGTGCGGGCACACGGCGCGCGGGAAGTGATGGCCTCGCCCGCAATCCGTGCATGTCGCGACCAGCAGACGATCCTCGTTCGCCGCTTCCCAGAAGGGCTTGGTCTCGGGCGAGATTTCAGGGTGAATATATTCGATCTTCTCGGACATGATCAGTCCTCCCGTGCGAGAACGAGGGTGGCCGCGCCGTGGCGCGAACCGAGGCTGCCGCCGGTGCCGTGGACCAGCGCAATGGCGCAGTCTGGAACCTGAACGGCGGGATGGGTTTCGCCGCGCAACTGGCGCACGGCTTCGATGACCTTGGTCATGCCCCCGCGATTGGCAGGGTGGTTGCTGCAAAGACCGCCGCCATCCGTGTTGAACGGCAGCTTGCCCCTGCCCGAAATCAGGTTTCCTTCGGCAACGAAGCCGCCGCCCTGGCCCGGCTTGCAGAAGCCAAGATCTTCCAGTTCCATCAGCACGGAGATGGTGAAGCTGTCGTAGATCGAGGCGTACTGGATCTGGTCATGGGTGACGCCGGACATCCGGAACGCCTGCGCGCCGGATGCGCGCCCTGCCGAATAGGTCAGGTCGATGTCGCCGCCATTCTGGTGCTTTATCGCCTCGCCGGTGCCGAGAATGCGGATGCCCGGGCGCTTCAGATCGCGAGCGATCTCCTTGCGGGTCAGGATCAGCGCGCCGCCGCCATCGGTTATGACGCAGCAGTCGAGCCGGTGGAGCGGCGACGCGACGACCGGAGAAGCCAGCACATCGTCGACCGTCACCACCTTCTTGAGCATGGCGTTCGGGTTATATTGAGCGTGGTGGGACGCCGCGACCTTGATCCAGGCAAGCTGCTCGCTGGTGGTGCCATATTCGTACATATGGCGTGAGGCGCACTGGGCATAATTGCCGGGCACGGTTGGCCCGTATGGAATCTCGAAATCGCGCTCGGGCCGCTCCGCCGTGAGGGACAGCGCGACTGCCGACGCCGACTTGTTCTCGCTGCGCGGCTTTCCGGCAAGCGTGATCAGCGCCACGTCGCAAAGCCCGGCGTCAATCGCCCGGGCGGCATGCGCCACATGGGCGACATAGGAAGAGCCGCCGGTTTCGGTCGTGTCGACATAGCGCGGCGTCAGGTTCATGTATTCCAGAACCGTGAGCGGGCCAAGGCCCGGCGCGTCGCCCCCGCAGAAGAAGCCGTCGACGTCCTTCAGCGACAGTCCCGCGTCCTGAACCGCGCCGAGTGCGGATTCGACATGAAGCTGTACCAGAGATTTGTCGGGTGCAAAGCGCGTCGGATGTTCATAGGCCCCGACGAGCCGTGCCTGGAGATTGTCCATGATAGTGTCCTGTACCAGTTCGAAATTTCACGCCATGAAGGCGCCGCCATTCACATCGATCGTCGCGCCCGTGACGTAGGACGCGTCGGCGGATGTGAGGAAGGCAACTGCGCCGGCAATATCCCGCGGGGTGCCGAAGCGACCGAGCGGCACCTTCTTCGTCACCTCGTCGCGCGTCTCCTGCGAGAACCCCGCAAGCTTGATCGTGTCGATGAAACCGGGCGCCACGCAATTGACCGTAATGCAGTCACCGGCGACCTCATTGGCGAGAGCGCGCGTGAGGCCAAGAAGGCCGGCCTTGGAGGCCGCATAGTGACCGGACGTCTTGTCCGGCCTGGTCCGTGCCGCCTGCGAAATGATGTTGACGATGCGGCCGCCATTGCCCGCCTTGCGCATCGCCGGCACGACCTCGCGGGCGAAGACGAAGGGCGATGTCAGGTTGACGTGAAGGATCTCGTCCATCATCGCCGCCGTCGTCTCTTCGAGGAAGAATTTGTGGCCATTGTTCTTGGGCGAGATCGCGGCGTTGTTGACGAGAATGTCGATGCGGCCATGCTCGGCCAGCGTCGCCGCGACGAGATCGCGCATGGCAGGCTCATCCGTCGCGTCGAATTGCGCGGGGCTGGCCTTGCCGCCTCCGGCTACAATGTCGTCAGCGACAGCTTTGCATTCCCCGGTGATGTCGATGACCACCACGTGGGCGCCATCGGCTGCAAGGCGCTCGCAGATGGCGCGTCCGATGCCGCGACCGCCGCCTGTCACCAGCGCCACCTGGCCTTTGAGGTGCAGCGTCATGCGGCTGCATCCTTGGATTCGGCGGCGAGCCTTTCGGCCAGAACCTGTTTCTTGATCTTGCCGGTGCCGGTCATCGGGAAGTCGTCGACGATGCGCACTTCGGGAACCTTGAAGACCGCCAGACGCTCTGCGCACCAGCGTTCCAGTTCAGCGGCATCCGCCTCGGCCGCGAGCTTGACGAAGGCGACGGGAACCTGGCCCTTGTGCGTGTCGGGACGCGGCGCTACCGCCGAGCTGTCGACGGCCGGATGCATGGCGAGGATGGTCTCGATCTCGGCGGGAAACACGCTCATGCCGCGCACCTTGATCATCTCCTTGCGGCGGCCGAGATAGTGAATATGGCCGCTCTCCCCGATGAAGCCCAGATCGCCCGTGTGTATCCAGCCATCGCGGATCAGGTCCGCGCTTGCCTCCGGCTTTTGCCAGTAGCCTTTGGTCGCCGATGGGCTCAGGCAACACAGCTCGCCTTGCTGCCCGATGGGCAGCGTCTCGCCGGTTTCGAAATCCGCGATCTTGAAGCGCGTGCCCGACACCGGCAGACCGACAAAGGTGCGCGTCTGCTTCAGGTCGAAATCATCGTTCTGCATGCCCATCGTGAAGCTGTCAAAGGCATGGGTTTCGGTCATGCCCCAGGAGCTTTCGATCAGCGTCACGCCGATCTTCTTCTCCCATTCGCGCCTCAGCTCGATGGTGAGCTTTGTGATCAGGCCGAGCACGCGCACCGCCGTCAGACTCGACAGGTCGTAGGTGTCGAGCTCGGGGAGTTCGATGATCTCGATCGCGCTGTCGACCGGCAGGGTCAGTTGCGCGACCTTGAATTTCTGGATCGCGTCCAGGATCGCAGCAGGATCCCAGCGGGCCAGAAGAACGACCGTCTCGCCATTGAGCAGCGGGCCGATCAGGCTCGCATTCTCGCCCGCGATCCAGAACTGCGGGAAGAAGACAAGCGTCGTCTCCACCTTGTCGCCACGCTCGAACAGCGACCGCGACGACGAGGCCGTATAAAGCATGTTGCCATGGGTGTGCATGCAGCCCTTCGGCAGGCCGGTCGTGCCGCCGGTATAATTGAGCGCCGCCAGATCATCGAGACCGACCGCATTGTCGGGATAGTCGCGGCCGGTCGCATCCAGCGCAGGCAGAAGATCTATGGCGTCGGCGCACTCGATGCGCGTGCGAGGGATCGACGGATGGATGGGGACAGCCGGGTTTTCGGGCAAGGTCTCGGCCAGCGACGTGACAAAGACCGTGTCGACCAGTCCCGCTTCCCGCGCCTCGCGCACCAAATCCATGACCTGGTCCTGGGCGACGATCACGCGCGCGCCACTGTCGCGCAGCTGATGCGACAGCTCGAAGCTCTTCGACATCGGGCTGACCGCCGTGTAGACCGCACCTAGCTTCAAAATGCCGTAGAAGACGAACTGATATTGCGGGCAGTTCTGCATCATGATCGCGACACGGTCGCCCTTGCGCACGCCATGAGCGGCCAGCAGCGCGGCGACCTTGTCCGACATGGCGTCATACTGCGCGTAGGTCCACACGCTGCCGTAA
The DNA here is from genome assembly GCA_049647505.1 of Mesorhizobium sp. Classification (GTDB taxonomy): domain Bacteria; phylum Pseudomonadota; class Alphaproteobacteria; order Rhizobiales; family Rhizobiaceae; genus Mesorhizobium_A. The sequence continues at coordinate 491,167 of JBARXU010000023.1, read as the reverse complement.
TAGTTGACGGCGGCGCGTTCGGGGTCCAGCCGCGCCCATTGCGTGATGTAGCTGAACAGCGGAACCCTGCCGTGCGGATAGTTTAGCGCGCGCGGCACGCCTGCTGGCCAGTTCTTGGCCCACAAAGCGTCGAGTTCGGCGAAATGAGCTTTCTCGCTGTCGGGGGTCATGCCGTTTCCCTGTTGGCTGTAGCGGCATCTGCGCGGACCTTGTCATGCAGATAGCAGGCCGACCAATGTCTTTCGTCGATCGTGTGCTGCGCCGGGAATTCCGTCGAGCACACGTCCATGACCTTCGGGCAACGCGGGTGGAACTTGCATCCCGAGGGCGGGTTGACCGGGCTGCCGACTTCGCCCCGGATCAGGTCGACACGGTTGCGCCTGTCAGGATCGGGATCGGGAACTGATGCGAGGAGCGCCTGCGTATATGGATGGCTGCGCTCGGAGAACACCTTCTCCACCGGCCCGCACTCGACCAGATTGCCGAGATACATCACCCCGACATTGGTCGAGAACTGTTCGACCAGTGCAAGATCATGCGCGACGATCAGATATGTCAGTTTGAACTCCTGCTGGATGTCGGCAAGCAGGTTCAGAACCTGCGCGCGAATGGACACATCCAGCGCGGAGATCGGTTCATCCAGAACCATGAAGGGCGGCTGGAGCGCGAGCGCGCGGGCAATCGCGATGCGCTGGCGCTGGCCGCCGGAAAACTCATGCGGATAAAGGTCGGCGGCGGATGCCGGCAGGCCGACGATCTTGAGCACCTCCCTGATCCGCTCCGCCTGCGAGCTGCGGTCGCCGACCCCTTGAGCCTTTAGCGGCTCGGAAATGATGCCCGACACGCGCAGGCGCGGGTTGAGCGACGAATAGGGGTCCTGAAACACAGCCTGCGCGGCGCGCCGATACTTTGCAATATCCGCACGCGAGGCCCCGACAAGTTCCATCCCGTCGAACCTGATCGAGCCGGCGCTCGGCTCCTCAAGTCCGAGTATCAGCTTTGTCAGGGTCGTCTTGCCGCAGCCGGACTCCCCCACCAATGCAAAGGTCTCACCTCTGTTAATTTCGAAGCTGACGTTCTCGACAGCACGCACGGTTGCGCGGTTGCCGAACGTTCCGGTCACGAAATGCTTCGTGAGATCGCGGACCTGCAACAGCGCGCTCATTGCTTGCCCTCCAGAAGCCAGCAGGCCGCGGAATGGTCGTTGCCGAGTTTGGTGGTCGGCGGATATTCGGCGCATTTGGGCATGACATGGGGGCAGCGTTCCGCGAACCGGCAGCCTTTGGGCGGGTCGAAAAGGGATGGCGGCTGGCCGGGGATGGCGTAGAGGCGCTTTTGGCGATGGCCAAGCTGGGGAATGGATTTGAGCAGCCCCTGCGTATAGGGGTGCGCCGGTCGCTTGAAGATTTCGCGCGCCGGCCCGATCTCCACGATGCGGCCCGCATACATGACAGCCACACGGTCGCAGAGCTGCGCCGCGACACCCATGTCGTGCGTAATCATGATGATCGAGACACCGGTCTCGGCCTGCAACTTGCGGAACAGGTCCATGATCTGGATCTGAATGGTGACATCGAGCGCGCTGGTCGGCTCGTCGGCGATCAGCAGTTCAGGTTTTGCAGCGATCGCCATGGCGATGACCGCACGCTGGCGCATCCCGCCCGAAAACTGATGCGGATAGTTCGACAGCCGCGTTTCGGGAGCCGGAATGCGCACCTTGCGCAGCATCTCGATCGATGCATCGCGAATATCGCTGCGGCTCATCTCCTTGTGATGATAGCGGAAGGGCTGACCAAGCTGGTCGGCAATGGTGTAGACGGGATTGAGCGAGGTGAGCGGGTCCTGCAGGACCATCGAGATGCGCTTTCCACGCCAGGACCGGGCGACATCCTTTTCCGGCAGGGCGGCGAGATCGACGCCGTCGAACATGATGGAGCCGCCGACAATGCGGCCTGCGGGCTTAGGCAGCAGGCGAATGATCGACATGCTCGTCAGCGTCTTGCCCGAACCGGACTCGCCGACAATGCCGAGCGTCTCGCCGCGGTTGACATGGAAAGACACGCCGTCGACGGCCTTCAGCGTCCCCCGCGCCAGAACGAGGCTAGCCTGGAGATCGTTGACCGACAGCAGCGGCTCGACGGTGGCCTTGGTTGGGGTCACGTTCATCATCACAACTGCCTGCGCTTGGGGTCGAATGTGTCGCGCATCCAATCCCCGAAAAGATTGGCGGCCAGGCAGGTGAGCATGATCGCGATGCCGGGCATCGTGATCGCCCACCAGGCGACGGTGATGTAGCTGCGCGCATCGGCCAGCATCAGTCCCCACGACACATCCGGATTCTGGATGCCGAGGCCAAGGAAGCTCAGCGACGCCTCGAAGATGATGACCTGACCGACCTGCAAGGTGGCGAGCACGAGCAGCGTATTCATGACGTTGGGCAGCAGATGCCGTAGGAAGATGACCGGGGTCGAGACGCCGGCGATCCTGGCCAGCGCCACATAGTCGCGCTGCTTCAGCGAAATCACCTCGGCCCTGATGATGCGCGCATACCAGCTCCAGTAGGTGACGGCGATGACGATCAGCACCGTGCCGAGGCTGGGGCGAAGCAGCGTCGCGATCACGAGCGCCAGCGCCAGCGCCGGCACCGACATCTGGATATCGACAAGGCGCATGATGACCGCATCCACGGCCTTGCCGAAATAGCCGGCGGTCATGCCGACAATGGCGCCGATGCCGCCCGAAACGACGATGGCATAAAGCGCGACGATGACCGAGATGCGCGCACCGGCGATGATGCGGCTCAATATGTCGCGGCCGAGATTGTCCGTCCCCAGCGGATAAGCCCAGCTTCCGCCCTCGACCCAACCCGGGGGCTTCAGAGACATGGCCAGATTGAGGGCCGTCGGATCATGCGGGGCGATAAGGTTGCCGAACACGGCACACAGGACAAGCACACCCAGGATCAGGATCGGAAGGAGGGGAAGCCGCGCAATACGGGCAAGCGTCCAGCTCGCACGGCGGCGCGCAGGGGCAGTCGATGCAGCGATCTCAGCCATTGACGCGCGCCCTCGGATCGATGACCCCATAGCTCAGGTCGACCAGAAGATTGACCGTCACAAAGACCACCGACGTGAACAACACACCTGCCTGAACGACGGGGAAGTCGCGGGCGAACACTGCCTCGACGACCGTGCGTCCGACACCGGGCCAGGCGAATATCACCTCGACGACGAAGGTGCCGCCGAGCATTGCGGCGAAATAGACACCAAGTACGGTGACGAGCGGAACGGCCGCGTTGCGGAATGCGTATTTCCAGACGAGCACCCGTTCGCTCGCCCCCAGGATACGGCCCATCTTGATGTAGTCGCTGTCGAGTACGTCGAGCATGGACGAGCGCACGATGCGCGTCTGCGCGGCGACGGGATAGGAGCCGAGCGCGATCGCCGGCAGGATCAGGTGCCGCCAGGTTCCCGACCCATAGGCGGGCAGCCAGCCGAGATAGACCGAGAATACGAGAATCAGGATCAGGCCGACCCAGAAATTGGGCATCGCCTGGCCGACCATAGCGAGCGACTTGCCAATGCGATCGATCCACGAGCCACGATAGACGGCGGAAAGAACGCCCAGCGGCACAGCGACGATGATGGAGAACAGAAGGCCGGCGGTCGCCAGTTGCATGGTTGCGGGAAGGCGTTCGAGCAGAAGCGACAGCGCCGGCGTTTCCCAGCGATAGGATCGTCCGAGATCGCCATGCAGCGCATTCCAGGCAAAGATCAGATATTGCTGCCAGATCGGCAGATCGAGACCGAGAGCCGTCCGCGTCTCGGCGATCATCTGGTCGGACGCTTCGGGCGGCAACAGCATCGAGACGGGGTCGCCCGTCAGGCGCGTGATCACGAAGATCAGTATGCTGGCGCCGATGATGCTGAACAGCCCGTGCAGCAGGCGTTTGGAAATATACATCGCCATTGTCTGGCCTTCCCTTGGTATCATTCGCGGCGCGACATCTGCGCGCCGCGATTTTCCTTGGTCGATTGCGCTATTTGAAGCTGACCTCCTGGAACGCGCGCCAGTATCCAGGGAACGGCCAGGGCTTGAAGTCTATGGTGTCGCGCCACGCCACCGTCATGATCGGCTCATAGGTCGGAATGCCGCCCAGAAGATTTTCGTATTTGTAGCGGCCCGCCTGACGGATGATTTCGGCGCGTTCGATTATATCCATCGCGCCTTGCAACTGTTCGACAAACTTGTCGGATTGTTCGTCCTCAGTGTGGGAGTACGCGCCAAAACCTCTGTCCGGGCGGTTGGAATGCCAGATGGCCGCCCACGAGTTACCCGGATCAGACGGGATGGCCTGCGACGACATGTTGGTTGTGATGCCGTCGAGCTTGTTATTGCTGCGCCGTATGAGGTCTACCCATGCCCCATATTCGACATTACGCATCTGACAGCGAACGCCAATCGTCTGGAGATAGGCATAGACAGCCTCGCCCATCTCCTTGATCGACGGCTCGCGCTGCGTCGTCATGTTATAGCATGGCGTATCGAAGCCGTTGGGATATCCGGCCTCGGCCAGAAGTGCGCGGGCTTTTGCGGGGTCATAGGAATAGGGCTGAACGTCCGGGTCATAACCGACGCTAGACGTGCCAACGCCAGTATACCTCTTTCCCTGACCGTAGAGGACGCTCTTGATGATCGCGTCCATGTCGAAGCCCATTGCGACGGCCTTGCGGACCCTTACATCGTGGAACGGCGATTTGGGATCATGCTGCGGGAAGTCGAAATAGAGATTGTTGCCGCTATGCGTGCTGAATGTCGTCACGCCCTGCATCGACTTGAATTCTTCGATCAGAGGCAGCGGCACGTTGTCGATCCAGTCCACTTCGCCGTTACGGAATGCCGCCACGCGAGTGAGTTCCTCAGGGATCACCTTGATGACCAGGTTCTTCACCTTGGGCATATGATCCTTGTTCCAATAGTCTTCGTTCAGCGCAAAGCGAATCTCCTTGCCCGGAGTGCGCGACACGAATTTCCAAGGCCCGGTGCCGATGGGGTGCTTCAGGAAGCCATCGTCTCCGACTTCGGCGAAATATTTCTTCGGCAATGCGGTCAGATGAAGAAAGCTGGCGATGTAGCCGCCGTCAGGCTCCTTGAAGTGAATAGAAAAATTCCGATCGTCCTTCACCTCAAATCGTTCGACCTTGGTGTGGCGTGACGCGCCTCGCGATATCTTCGGGTCGGATTCGCGCTTGAAGGAGAACTCGAAGTCCTCGCTGGTGACAGGGTCCCCGTTATGGAATTTGATGCCCGGGCGCAGCGTCACGTCGATGCGGGGTTTGCCGTTTTCATTGACGACCTCCCACTTGTCCGCGAGCCATGGAATGGTCTTTCCATCGCGATCCGGCTGAACAAGCAGTTCGAACATCTGGAAAACGAAAAAGCGATCTGCGGTGCCGTTGAGCTTCGATGGATCGAGCGTCGTCGCTTCATTGGTGAAGCCGACCGTCAGCGTATCCTTGGCAGCGACGGAAAACGCTCCCGCCAGAGCGATACCTGCGGCAAGCGCGGCAATAGCCGAAAACTTTCGAAAGCCAGATACCATCCGTTCCCTCCCTAGGTGGCGTCCATGTCAGACCATCGCCAAATATCGGCGAGCGTTCCAATAGGCGTTGGCTTTCGTCCCATACGGCTACGCTATGGCTTGCGCGGTCTGGAGTGCCGCCAGCCCGCTACTGGCCGGCAGCGGCGAGCGCGCGGTCCCGCATCGTCTTGCGCGAATATTTGCCGACCGACGTCTTCGGCAATTCGTCGACCCGCTCCATCAGCCTCGGCATTTCATGCCGCCCGAGACGTTCCTTCAGGAACTCCTTCAGTTCATCGAGCGTCACGTCGGCTGCACCCGGCCGCAGGACGATGAACACCTTGGCAGATTCGCCCCGATAGTCATCGGGAACACCGATCGCCATGGCCTCGGCAATAGACGGGTGTTCCATTACCGCGTTCTCGATCGCCAGCGGATAGACATTGAAGCCGCCCGACAGGATCAGGTCCTTCTTGCGGTCGACGATGTAGAAATAGCCGTCCTCGTCCATCCGAGCGATGTCGCCGGTCATCAGCCAGCTATCGACAAAGACCTGTGCGGTTTCTTCGGGCTTGCTCCAGTATCCCGACATGACGCACGGACCGCGAACGCGCAGTTCGCCGATTTCGCCCGCCGGCAGAACCTTGCGCGGGTCGTCGGCCGAAACGATCTGCATGTCGATGCCCGGCAGCGGTATGCCAACGGTCCCATTCTTCTCGCGCGACCAGTCCGGGGGGATTGTCGTTGCGCCGCCCAGCTCGGTCATGCCCCAGCCGCCGCGCAGCCGGTGCCCCGTCAACGCCTCCAGCCGCCTGGATATCTCCAGCGGCAGGGGAGCTGCGCCCGAACCCAGATAGACAAGGCTCGACAGGTCGCGCTTTTCGATGCCGGGGTGATTGGAGATCGCCAGCCACATTGTCGGCACGCCGGCAAAAGTAGAGATGCGGCGGCGTTCGATCAGGTCAAGCGCGTCAGCCACGTCGAATCGCTGGCGTATGATGCTGAGTGCGCCTTCGCGCAGGCGCCTGAGCAGGCCCGTCAAGCCCAACGCGTGAAAAAGCGGCGAATAACAGAGATAGATGTTGTCAGGGCCGCCGCCAGGGACATGAGCCCACCATTCGCAGGCGATCAGGGTTCCGGCAGTGATATTGCCCTGCGACAGCATCGCGCCCTTGGGCAGGCCGGTGGTTCCGCCCGTATATTGCAGCAGCGCAAGCTCTGCGGGATCACGGTCGGGAACGATCAGATCGAGAGGCGCATCAGACCCGCGCTCGGACGCCCGGACGACGCCTGCCGGAAACTCGCTTAATGCGCCTTCGCCCTCGGCAGAAACCGGATCGTCGCAGATGATCAGCGTCTCGACCGCACCGCGCCCAAGGAGTTCGAGCGCCTTTTCGGCGAAAGAGGTGGTCGAGAGCGTGACAAGCACGCGCGCGCCGCTGTCGCGCAGCTTGTGCTCGGATTCGCGCATGGCGTCGAGCGGCGAAAGGTGAACGGCGGCTCCTCCGGCAAACTGCGTTCCGAAGAAGAAATATGGGTGCTGTGGGCAGTTCGGCAACAGGATGCCAACCCGGTCCCCCGGACGCACACCAATCCGCTTGAGAATGGCGCAGGCATTGGCGACTTCGTTGCCGAGATCGGCATAGGTCAAGGTGCGGCCGAAGTATTCGATTGCAGGCCGGGTCGAGAATCGCGTCACCGATTCCGCCAGCAATTGCGGCAGACTAAGCGGCTGCGGCGTGAAATCGCGGCTCACTCCTTGTGGGTAATTCTTCAGCCATGGGCGCTCGACGCCGTCGCTCATGTCTATCTCCTCCAGGTCGAATGACGCGGCGCACTGATCGCGGCCAGGCGGTCGACGGCGGCGCGATATTCGCTGTCCAGCCGTGCAACCAGCTCGGCCACAGGTACGACGGAACTGACCGCTCCAATTCCCTGGCCCGCGCCCCAGATATCTTTCCAGGCTTTCGGCTTCTCCCTGCCTGCCGAAAAATCGACGGCAGCGCCGTTTCTCTCCGGCAGCGCATCAGGATCGAGCCCGGCTGCCCGGATTGAAGGCGCGAGATAGTTTCCCCTCACGCCGGTGAAGTAGTCCGTATAGAGTATGTCGGCGGCGCGCGCGTCAACCACCGCCTGCTTGTGGCCGGCGACCGCGTTCGCCTCATCGGTTGCGATGAAGGCGGAGCCGACATAGGCATAATCGGCCCCTGCCGCCTGCGCCGCGAGAACCGCACTGCCGTTGGCGATTGCGCCAGAGAGCGCGACGGGACCGTCATACCAGCTGCGGATTTCCTGCAAGAGCGCGAATGGCGAGAGCGACCCGGCATGGCCGCCCGCACCTGCCGCAACCGCGATCAGGCCGTCCGCGCCCTTTTCGATCGCCTTGCGGGCGAACCGGTCATCGATGACATCGTGAAGAACGATCGCGCCCGACGCATGCGCCGCCTCATTCACATCCGGGCGAGCACCAAGCGACGTGATCCAGACCGGCACCTTGTGCCTCGCGCAGATCTCCATATCCCGCTCAAGACGCGTGTTTGAGCGGTGCACGATGTGATTGACCGCAAACGGCGCTGCCGGTCGGTCGGGGTGCTGCTGGTTGTGCCTGTCAAGCTCCTCGGAGATTCGTTTCAGCCAGACTTCGAGCTGGACAGGTTCGCCTTCCTGCTCGCGCGCGTTCAGGGCGGGAAACGAACCGACAATGCCCCCTTTGCACTGAGCGATGACCATATCCGGACCCGACACGATGAACATCGGCGATGCGATGACCGGCAGGCGCAGCTGCGAGAAGAGGGGAAGCGCGGCCATCGGTTCAGCTTCCGGTAAAGCGAGCGGCGCGCTTCTGCGCGAATGCCGCGACGCCTTCGGCAAAATCATTGCGGAAGCCGGCGGCGCGTTGCTGTACCGCCTCCTGAGCCAGCGATGTACCGAGATCGTCCTGAAGCGACGCGGCAACGCCCCGGCGCATGGCCGCAAAGCTTGCCGTGGGTCCGCTTGCCAGCCGCTCGGCCAGTTCGCCCGCGGTCTGCATCAGCTCGGTATCGTCGACCACCCTGTTTGCAAGGCCGAGGCGCACCGCCTCATCGGCGGGCAGCTTCTCGGCGAGGTACATCAATTCGAGCGCGCGATGGCGGCCGACAATGCGTGGCAACTGCCAGGTCAGGCCCGCATCCGGCACAAGGCCGACGCGCGCGAAGGCGACCAGATAATAGGCGGATTTCGACATCAGCACGATGTCGCCCGCCAGTGCCAGACCCATGCCCGCGCCAACGGCGCCGCCATTGACGGCCGTGATCACCGGCACCGGCATCGACATCATCTTCTCGATCAACGGATTGAGGATTTTCTCCAATCCCTCGCCCATGTCTTTGGGCTTGCCGTCGGCGCTCGGACCGCCCTTGAGATAGGCTCCCGCGCAAAAGCCCTTGCCAGCGCCAGTGAGCACGATTGCGCGCGCACCCGCCTCAAGCGCGGCGTCGAGCCTTGCGGCCAGCTCCGGGATCATGCCCGGCATGGTGGCATTCATCGCCTCGGGCCGGTTCAGCGTGAGCGTGACGACGTCGCCCTTTCGTTCTGACAGAACCAGCGGTCGGTCGTCGAGCGCGACAGTCGCGTTCATCACGAGATCTCCGCAATGCCGTTCGACAGGACGACGACGTCGCGAGCCGGAACCTTTCCCTGAAAGCGCACCGTGTCGCCCTCGATCCAGATTTCGGTGCGGATCGTTTCGCCCGGAAACACGATGGACGAAAAGCGCGCATCAAAGCTCTTGAGGCGGGCATCGTCATAGTCGAGCGCCTTTGCCACGACCGCGTGAGCGCAGGTTCCGTAAGTGGCAAGCCCGTGGAGGATCGGCTTGTCGAACCCTGCCTTTTTCGCGAATGCCGGCTCTGCGTGGAGCGGGTTCATGTCCGACGACAGCCGGTAGATCAATGCCTGCTCCGGCCGCGTCGTCAGGTCCATGACATGATCAGGGGTGCGATCGGGCAAAGGCGGTGTCTTCGGCTGCGACTTCTGCGGGCCACCGAAACCACCATCGCCACGACAGAAGGCGACATTGCCGACGGAAGCATAATGAACGCCGGTGTCAGCATCATGTAATTCGCGCATCGAATAGAGGATCGCGCCCTTGCCCTCACCCTTGTCGATCAGGTCGACGACACGCGACTGGCCAATCAAATTGGCCCTGACCGGCATGGGATTGTGAACGCGCAGCGTCTGTTCGCCGTGCACGATCTTCGTCCAGTCGATGCCGGTGTCGAGATCACGCATCCAGAAACCGGGAGAGCCGAGGACGACGGGCGTCGTCGGAAAGACGCGCTGGTTCTTCTCATAGACATAGGCAAGCTGGTTCTCGTCCATCTGATCATGGCCAAGTCCGATACCGAGCGCATATAGAATGCAGTCCGTGAAATCGTAGGATGAGCGCACTTCGGGAATGCGCAGGTTCATGAGTTTGTCGTAGTCGATCGCCATTTTTCGAATTCCTGAGCCTAAAGCATGGAGCGCCCACCGTTGACGTCGATGCACGTCCCGGTGATGAAGCCTGCCTCCTCCGAGGCGAGAAAGGCGGCTGTCGCGCCAAGCTCGGTCGCCGTGCCGGGGCGCCCGACCGGTGTGCCGTCGAGCAGCGACTTGAATTTTTCCGGCGTAAGCGCGCGCGTCATCGCCGAATCCACCAAGCCGGGCGCGATCGCATTGCAGGTGATGCCGTATGGGGCAAAGTCGCAGGCGAGCGACCGCGTCAACCCGAGTACGCCGGCCTTGCTGGCCACATAGGCCGGGCCCGATGTGCCGACATTCGAGCGGCCCGCACGCGACGAGAAATTGACGATACGACCCCAGTTTGCCGCCTTCATGTCGGGAATGAAGGCCCTCGCCAGAAGCAGCATCGCAGTCAGGTTGACATGGAAAACATGGTTCCATTCGCCCACCGTAACATCCAGAGCGCCTGCGACCTGGCCGTTGGTGCGCGGCGAAATGCCGGCATTGTTGATCAGGATCTCGGCTGGCCGCCAGCCGAGCGAGGCAACATGGTCGTGAATGCGACGCCCGGTCGCTTCATCTCCGATGTCGGCGGCGAACGTCGTTACGGCGTTCTTTGGAAAGCGGGCAGCAGCCTCGTCCAGCCTGGCTGCGTCGATATCCACCATCACGATGCGGCGCTGATGCCGGAGCAGTTGCTCGACGATGCCGCCGCCTATCGTGCCTGCGGCCCCTGTGACCACTGCGGTGCGATTTTCCATGTGTCCTCCCTGAAATTCCAAACCGGCTCAGTCCGCCACTGCGACCTTGCGGGCCGCGTGGGCCGGCGCGAACTCGGCCTTGATCGCCGCCGTGTCGGCACCCAGTGAAGGCACATCCGAGGCAGTGGCCACCAGGCCGTCCGTCATCGCGCCGGGAGACAGCAGCCTGATTTTCTCTCCGGTCGACGTGACAGCCTCGACGTAACGGTTTTGCGGGTGCACTGCGAGATCGCTCATCGTCGAAATGCGGCCATAGGCGACCTGCGCCAGCTCTAGCCGGGCGATCACCGCGTCGCGGTCGATCGTCGAGAAGACACTCCGCACGATTGCGTCGAGCGCCGCACGGTTCTCGACCCGCCGCGTGTTGGCCGAAAAGCGTTCGTCTCCCTTGAGATCGGGCTGCTGCAAGACCTTGTCGCAGAACCAGCCCCATTCCCGCTCGTTCTGGATGGAGATGAGAACCTGCCGGCCGTCCGAGCAGGTGAACGCGCCATAGGGAGCAATCGTCGGATGCGACAGGCCCGCCCCTTCCGGCAGCTTGCCGCCATAGACGAATTGCAGCAGCGGGACGTTCATCCAGTCAGCCGTGGCGTGGAACAGCGACACATCGATATGACTGCCCTTGCCGGAGGACGAACGGGCGATCAGAGCTTCGAGAATGCTTTGATAGGCGGTCATGCCGGCAGCGATATCGCACACCGACACACCGACGCGCGCCGAGCCTGCGGCATTGGTCGTCAGCGACGCCAGCCCGCTTTCCGCCTGCACCAGCAGGTCATAAGCCTTGAGATGGGCGAGAGCGCCTTCGACGCCATAACCCGAGATGGAGACCGTGATCAGCCGCTCGTTGCCGGAACGCAGTTCATCGAGCGAAAGACCGAGCCTGTCGAGCGCGCCCGGAACGAGGTTCTGGATGAGGATATCTGCGCGCGCTGCCATTTCACGGACCACGGCAAGATCGCCCGGCGACTTGAGGTCCAGCACGACAGACTCCTTACCCCGGTTGAGCCAGACGAAATAGGCGCTGTCTCCCGCGACATAGTCGTCATAGTTGCGGGCGAAATCCCCTTCGGGACGTTCCACCTTGATGACGCGCGCGCCAGCCGCCGCCAGCCGACCCGAACAATAAGGCGCAGCGACAGCCTGCTCGATGGCGACCACCAGAAGCCCGGCTAATGGATGGCTCATGCGTTTCCTCTCCCCAGTTGCGTGTCATTGTTCAGGGTGAGAGCAGGCAAAGCCAATACAACATGCCTCGCTCGCTATACGCGCTCGCTATGTCCCTGAGCGGCGCGGGAAGGCGTCGTCAGGAGATCGGCCGAAAAGCGCTCGATAAAAGTCGTCGCGACATTTCCGGCTACAAACTGGTCATGTTTGCAAAGGCGCTGGAGCAGCCCGAGATTTGTCTTGATACCGGCGATCTCGATTCCGGCGAGACGGCGGCTCATCAGTGCGATCGCCGCGGCACGATCGGGCGCATGAACAACCAGCTTCGCCAGCAGTGAATCGTAATAGGGCGTCACCGCGTCGCCGGGGCGGACGCCCGTCTCGATCCGCACGCCCTGGGCCTCTTTGCCGAGATCGAAGACTGTCAGTTCGCCCGGCGATGGCAGGAACATCCTGTCCGGATCTTCGGCGCAGATGCGCACCTCGATGGCATGCCCCCGGCTCGTCACATCGTCTTGCGTCATCGTCAGCGGCTCACCGGCCGCAATGCGCAATTGCCATTCGACGAGGTCGAGGCCCGTCACCATTTCGGTCACCGGATGCTCGACCTGAAGACGCGTGTTCATTTCGAGAAAATAGTAGCGGTCCTCACTTAGTTCACCGCTCGCGTCGACCACGAATTCGACCGTGCCTGCGCCTTCATAACCGACATTGTCGGCAAGCCTGACGGCCGATGCCATCATCTGCCGCCGCATGGCCTCGGGCACTCCGGGTGCCGGCGTCTCCTCGATCACCTTCTGGTGCTTGCGCTGGATCGAGCAATCGCGCTCGAACAGAGCGAGCGTCCGGCCCTTTCCGTCACCGAGTATCTGGATTTCGATGTGACGCGGCTCGACGAGAAACTTCTCGATCATCACCTTGTCATTGCCGAACGCCGACATCGCCTCGCGCCGGACGGCAGCAAGAGCGCGGGAGAACTGGGCGACATCGTCTACACGGCGCATTCCCTTGCCGCCGCCGCCCGCCACCGCCTTGATCATGACAGGCCAGCCAATGCGTCCGGCCTCGGCGAGAAGCAACGCGTCGTCCTGTTCCTCGCCGTCATAACCCGGCAGCAGAGGCACGCCGCAGGATTGCGCGATCCGGCGGGCCGCGCCCTTGTAGCTCATTGCCCGGATGGCGTCGGCGCTCGGCCCGATGAACCTGATCCCGGCTGCCGCGCACGCCTCGGCAAACCCGGCATTCTCGGACAGGAACCCATAGCCCGGATGGATCGCCTCGCTGCCCGTTTCCTTCGCGGCGCGTATGACCGCCTCGATATTGAGGTAGCTGTCGGCTGCGCGCGCGCCGCCGATCACGACGCTTTCATCGGCCAGTTCCACATGGCGCGCGGCGGCGTCGATGTCGGAGCAGACCGCGACCGTCGCAACGCCCAGCCGTCTGCAGGTGCGGACGACGCGGCAGGCGATCTCGCCGCGATTGGCGATCAGGACCTTCCTGAACGGCGGTTGTGCGTCGGTCACGCGGCAGGCCCGACAACAAACAATGGCTGATCTTCCTCGACCGGATCGCCTTCCTTGACCAGAATCTCTCGAACCACACCGACCGCCGGGGCTTCGACGGGTATCTCGGTCTTCATCGATTCAAGGATCAGCAGCGGGTCATATTCCGCGACCGGCTGGCCGACTTCGACCTCGATCTTCCACACCATTGCCTTGATCGGGCTTCTGACGGTCTGGTTCGACATGGCGGCTCCTAAGGTCTCATTCCGGTCGCAACCGTTCCCGGCATGCGCAATCTGGATGCGTTGTTGGCAAATTCGCACAGAAGCGGGCGCGTATCGCGCGGGTCGATAATGTCCTCGCAGTCGAAGGCCATTGCCGTGCGCAAGGGCGAGCGTATTTCGTTCAGCCGCGATTCGATCTGCCGGACCATCGCTTCTGGGTCGGCGGCGCTGGCGATCTCGTCCTTGTAGGCGGATTCGATACCGCCCTCGACCGGGATCGACCCCCAATCGCCCGACGGCCACGAGAAGCGATAGTGATAGCGCGAATGGTCGGCATGGGACGCGCCCGCGACACCGAACACCTTGCGGATCATTACCGTGCACCACGGCACCTTTGCCTGAAACACAGCCGAAAGAGCGCGTGCTCCGGAACGGATCGTTCCCGCCATCTCGGCATCGCGACCGATCAGGAAGCCCGGCACGTCGACCAGATTGACGACCGGCAGATGGAAGGTGTTGGCGAGATCGACGAAACGCTCGATCTTCTGGTTCGACTCATTCGTCCACGCGCCGCCATATTGATACGGGTCGCTCGCCATCACCGCGACGGGCCAGCCGTCGAGGCGCGCAAGCCCGGTGATGACCGAAGCACCATAGCGCCGCGTCATCTCGGTGAACGATCCGGCGTCGAAGACCGACTTGATCACACGGCGCATGTCGTAGACACGCCTGCGCTCCTTCGGCACGGCTTGAACGAGCCAGGGGTCGCGCCGCTCCGGATCGTCCTCAGCCTCGGCGCGCGGCGGAAGTTCGTGAACGGATGCCGGCAGATAGGAGAGGAACCGGCGCGCGGCGGCAAAGGCTTCCTCCTCGTTGTCCACCACCTCGTCCACGCCCCCGGCGCGGGCATGAAGATCGGCACCGCCGAGCTCTTCCTTGGTGACGACTTCGCCGAGCCGGGCGACGAGCGGCGGGCCGGCCATGAACATGTGAGACTGGTTTCGCACCATCACGGCATAATGGCTGAACACCATCTTGGCCGCACCGATGCCGGCAACAGGCCCCAGGCCCAGCGAGACGACGGGGATAGTCGTCATATTGGCGATCACCGTCTCCCATCCCTCCATCTGGGGAATATAGGTGCGGCCCATCTGTTCGAGAGAGCGGCTGTTGCCGCCGGTGGATTCAAGCAAACGCACCAGCGGAATGCGCAGTTCGTTCGCCATCTTCTCGCACATGCCGAACTTGCCAGGCACGGTCGCACCGCCAGCCGAGCCGACGACGGAATAGTCGTCGCCCGCAACCGCCACCGGCCGCCCGTCGATCTTTGCTCGCCCGAATATGAAATTGCCGGGGCTGAGCTTCTTCACCACCCCCGCATCATCGAATTCGGGGCGACCCGTCAGCGCGCCGACCTCACGGAACGTGCCATCGTCGACCAGCCTGTCGATGCGCTCACGCACGTTCAGCCGCCCGCTTTTCTTGCGGCGGGCGAGAGCTTCCTCGCCACCCATGGCGGCCGTCATCGCCTTCAGGCGGTTAAGCTCGGAAACTTCCTTTTCCCAGCTCATGACTGCGCCGCTCCGGCACCCTGGAACACGACTTGCGAAACAATGAGGCCGTCGATCGAACTCCTGTCATAGCCGAGCCATTGCGCCAGCACTTCGCCGGTATGCTGGCCGGGATTGGGCAGGCCGCCGCGAATGGTCGTGGGCGTTTCCGACAATTTCATCGCGCTTGCCGCGACAGGCACCGAAACGCCGCTCGGCTGATCGATGTGGACGATCCGCTGGCGCGCCACCAGATGCGGGTCTTCGACGATATCTTCCACGGTCGCGCATTTGGCGCAGGGGATGCCGGAAGCCGACATGACCTCCACCACGTCCGCGGCATCGCGCGCGTTGATCCAGTCGGCGGCAAACGCTTCGACCTCGTCGACGCGGGCATTGCGCATCGGGGCCGTCAGATAACGTTCGTCCTCGATGAGTTCAGGCTTGCCGACGAGCTTCGCCAACCGCTCCCAGATCTGCTGGTTACCGGCCAGCATCATGACCCAATGGCCGTCGCGCGTCTTGAACGTGTTGGCGGGGCTGGTGTGGCGATCGCGATTGCCCATGCGTTTGGCCGAACGCCCATTGAGCAGCAGATCGGCAATCGTGCCGTGCAGCATCGGCAGCGCCGTATCGACGAGATTGGCTTCCACTACCTGCCCGCGCCCGGTAGCCTGCCGCGAAAACAATGCGCTGACGACGCCCAGCGAGGCATAGATGCCGGTCGTGTAGTCGCATACATAGACGCCGGCTATAGTCGGCGGGCCGTCTGGATCGCCCGTCAGGTGCATCATACCGCCCATGGCCTGACCGATCATGTCGAGGCCCGGCCGCTGCGCATAGGGACCGTCGCTGCCATATCCGGAGATACGCGCCATGACGAGACGGGGATTGATGGTGCTGACGACGTCCCAGCCGAAACCCATCTTCTCCATAACGCCCGGCCGGAAATTCTCGACCAGAACATCGGCCTTGGAGATCATTTCGCGCAACAGCGCCTTGCCGCCGTCGCTGCGCAGGTCGATGACGATGCCGCGCTTGTTGCGGTTGACCGCATAGGCATAAAGGCTCTGGCCGCCTGCCGACGGCTCCAGCTTGCGCGACCGCTCACCGGCGGGCGAAGTTTCGACCTTCACGACATCGGCGCCGAGGTCACCCAGCAACATGCCGCAAAACGGGCCGGCAATGGCGCGGGTCAGGTCGATGACCTTGATGCCGGCGAGCGGCCCTGCCGGATGGCTTGCCTTGGATTCATCCTGACGTTTGGATTCGTTCATGATCGGCCCTCCCTGCCAGCTGATCAGCGGCGCGCGGCGAGACGGCGCAAGGGCCTGATGACGCCCGCGGCAACCAGACCGGCAACGAGAAGAACCTTGAGCGCATCGCCGAACAGAAATGGCGCAACGCCGACAGCTACCGCCTTTTCAAAGCCGAGCAGGATGGAAAGCCAGCCCACACCCAGCGCATAGATGGCAATGGTGGCGACGAGCAAGACGGCGACCGAACCCGCGAACGAGGTCATCCGGCCCGTTTCAGCCGCGCGGCCGGCGATGAAGGCGGCCAGGACGAAGCCGGCCAGATAGCCGCCTGTCGGTCCAAACAGATAGGCAGGGCCAGCGGCACCGCTCTGGAACACCGGCAGGCCGGCGAGGCCCTCGGCGATATAGGCGAGCACGGCCGCGACGCCCAACCGCGAGCCGAGCGCGATACCGATGGCAAAAACGGCTGCCGTCTGCATGGAAATCTTCACCGGATATCCCGGCACCTGCACATGGGCAGACAGGGCAAGAAGCAGCGTGGCGGCGAAAACGGCTGCGATCCGAAGCGTCGGCGAAAGCAGCTTAGTGGCGCCCGGCGCCATCTGTGTCCTGGCAGTCATGTTTGTCGCTCCTCGTAGAAATGATCTTGCAAGTGTTCTGCGCGGCAAGCGCATGACCAGACCGGCAGGAATGCCGGTCCGGCCAGACGGATCAGGCTATTTGAACCCGATCTCCTGGAAATTGCGCCAGTAGCCCGGATAGGGCCACGGCTCGAACTTGACAGTGTCGCGCCAGGCAAAGGTGAGGATCGGCTGGTAGGTCGGAATTCCGGCCAGCAGATTGTCGTATTTGTATTTGCCGAGCTTCTGGATCAGCGCGATGCGATCCTCGATTTTCATGACGCGCTGGAGTTCCTGCACCATCTCGTCGGCTTCAGGATCGCTTGTCTGCGAATAGACGCCGTAGCCGGTGTCCTTGGAATAGGTGTGCAGCGACAGCGTCCATGCATTGCCCGGATCGGCCGGAATGCCCTGCGTCGACATGGTCGACAGGATGCCGTCCATCTCGCCTGTCGCGCGGCGCAGCTTGTCTACCCAGGCGCCATATTCCAGGCCAACGACCTGGCAGCGAATGCCGATGGTTCCGAGGTAGGCGTAGATCGCCTCCCCGACTTCCTTGATGTTCGCTTCGCGCTGCGTCGTCAGGTTGTAGCAGGGCGTATCGAAGCCGTTCGGAAAGCCAGCCTTGGCCAGCAGGTCCTTGGCCTTGACGGGATCGTAATTGTAGAGGGGCCATGACGGGTCATAGGCCAGGCTGTCGGTGCCGATGCCGGCATAACGCACACCCTGACCGTTCAGAACCGATTTGATGATCGCGTCCATGTCGAAGCCGTGGGCGATCGCCTGGCGGACCTCCAGCTTCGACCATGGGCTGCCAGCCTGATAGGCCGGAAAGTCGATGAAGAGATGGTTGCCGCCGGGCAGGCTGACCGTCTGCGTTCCCGGCATCGACTTGAATTTCTCGACCAGCGTGACCGGCACATTGTCGATCCAGTCCACCTCGCCGCTCTCATAGGCGGCGACGCGGGTGATATCCTCGGGGATGATCTTGATGACGAGGTTCTTCACCGTCGGGTGATGATCCTTGTTCCAGTAGCCGTCATAGGCTTCCAGCTTCAGGTCGGTCTTGATGTTGCGCGACACGAATTTCCACGCGCCGGTGCCAACGGGGTTCTGAGCAAATGCTTCCTCGCCCATCTCTTCGTAATATTTCTTCGGCACGGCGAAGATCTGGAGATAGGCCGAGATCAGATTGCCATCGGGCTTCGACAGGTGCAGCTTGAAATGGTGATCGTCGACGATCTCGAACTTCTCGACGCTGGCAAGCCGCTGCGCCAGACGGCTGACCTTCGGATCGCTCTGCATCTTGAACGAGAATTCCATGTCGGCGGCGGTCAGCGGCTCGCCATTGTGGAAGGTCACCCCCTTGCGCAACTGAACGTCGATGACCGGCTTCTCGGGCGTTCCCTCGATGCTCCAGGACTCCGCCAGCCAGTTGACCGGCTTGCCGTCACGGTCGGGCCGGACCAGCATCTCGAACATCTGTCCAATATAGAAAAGGTCGGTCGCACCCGCATATTTGAACGGGTTCATGGTCTGCGCTTCTGATGCGAGCGCAGCTGTCAAAGTGTCTTTCTGCTGCGCCTGGGCGCCAGACAATGTCATTGCGGCAAGCGCAATGCCTGCCATTAATGCCTTGTTGAATTTGTTCATGAACTCCTCCCGAGGTTCCAGATGGACGCTTCTTCCGGCAAATGGCCGCTCCGTCCCTCCCTGCACCGCCGGCAAACTGAGCCTCATCGAAGGCCGCGTCCAATATGGGAGAGCTTCGGCGCTATAGGCGGGCACTATGGACACCCGGTCCCTGCCACCTCACAGACGATCACCGCCCGGTGAAGCGCGCCGGACGCTTTTCGCGAAATGCAGCGACGCCTTCCAGATAGTCGTCGGTCATTCCAGCCTCGCCCTGATACTTGCGCTCGACCGCCAGCGAACCCTCATAGTCGCGCTCGACCGCCGCCCAGGCGGAGTGCCTGGCAAGGCTCAGCGCCCGCGTCGGTCCGCTGGCTATCCTTGCAACGATCGCCTCGGCCTCCGCCTCCAGCGCGTCATCCTCGACGCAGCGGTTGATGAGGCCCCAGTCGAGCGCCGTTTGCGCCGGTACCTTCTCGCCAAGCAGCATCATCTCCATCGCGCGAACCCGGCCAGCGGCGCGCGCCAGCACAAAGGCGGACCCGCCATCCGGGATCAGCCCGATGCGCCTGAACGCCTGAAGGAAATAGGCATTGCGGGACGCGACGATCAGATCTGCCGAAAGCGCAATCGCACAGCCTATGCCTGCCGCCGCGCCCCTCACCACGGACACCCAGGGTATCGACAGATTGCGCAGGTCCGACATCATCGGATTGAAGTGGGTCTCAAGCCGGTAGCCGGCATCGCTTTTCTGGCTCCCGGTCGAAGTGCCTTTCGACAGGTCTGCGCCCGAGCAGAAGTGCTGCCCGCCGCCGCTGACGACCAGACATCGGGCATGTCGCGAAATATCGGGCAACGCATCCCTGATCTGCTCGACCATGGTGAGCGTGATCGCGTTCATGGTCGGCGCGTGATCGAAGACGATCCTCGCAACACCGTCGCCACCGGTCGATATGCTGATCCGCTCGCTGTCGGGCATGGCTTTTCCTCCGCACAGGCCGTGCCGATGCGGTGGCCCATCGAAGGAAAGTCTGACAGGTCAGGTCGGCCGGCACCCAATAGGAATACGTTATGGGGATGCCGGCAAATCGAACAACAGGCGCTGGCCTGCTGGCAAACCCTCTGTATACGAACGATCCGGCCTGTAAATCAGAGAAGGCCCAGTTTCTGCGCCTGTTCGCGCAGGTTCTCGCGTGGGCGCGGCCCGACCTGCTGGATGACGAGGCCGGCGGCCAGCGAGCCGAGCTTGCCGCAATCGGCCAGCGAACGACCGCTCGTGTATCCGAACAGGAAACCGGCCGCGTAAAGATCCCCGGCACCAGTCGTGTCGACCAGTTCGCCGATTTGCATCGCCTGGACGATCACGGTCTCGTCGCCTCTGACGATGACCGAGCCATTTTCGGAGCGGGTGACGGCCGCCACCTTGCAGTCCTTGCGGATCTGCTCCAGTCCCGCGTCAAACGAAGACGTCTGGTAGAGCGCCTTCAGCTCGCTTTCGTTGGAGAAGACGATATCGACGGTGCCGGAGCGCATCAGCTCCAGAAACTCGGCGCGATAGCGGTCGACGCAGAAGGAATCAGACAGCGTCATCGACACTTCGCGCCCTGCTGCATGGGCATGGCCGGCGGTCAGGCGGATCGCCTCCTTGGCGCGCGGCGGGTCCCACAGGTATCCCTCGAAATAGGTGACCTTCGCGCCGCTCGCCTTGTCGGCTTCGACATCCTCGGGGCCAAGCTCGACGCAGGCGCCGAGATAGGTGTTCATCGAGCGTTCGCCGTCCGGCGTCACGAAGATCATCGAGCGTGCGGTCGGCGGCGGCGTGTCGAGCGGCGCGGTGTCGAAGGCGACGCCCTGCGCGCGGATGTCATTGCGGTAGATCCGGCCGAGGGCATCGTCGGCGACCTTGCCGAAATAGGCTGCGCGCGCCCCAAAGGAAGCAATGCCGGCGGCGGTGTTGCCGGCACTTCCGCCCGACGTCTCGATTTCGGGCGTCATGCGGCCGTAGAGCAGTTCTGCGCGCTCGGCGTCGATGAGGTTCATCGCGCCCTTGATGATCTCATTGTCGACGAGAAAGCCCTCGTCGCAACGGGCGATGATATCGACAATCGCGTTGCCGATGCACAGCACGTCATATTTGCTCATCAAGGGTCCCCGTCTGGCCGCAGTCCGGTTAAGCGGGTCGCGCTGCGATTGCAAGGCGCGATTGCAGGCGGCGTGACTACGGGGACTTGACCCGCGCGCGCGGCAGCGGCATCGAATAATGACGGCGAATGAGCGCCACCATCGAGGAGCCACCATGTCGAACGACAAGAAGCCCGGACGCGGACGCATCTATGACTCGATCACGCAAACGGTCGGCGACACGCCGATCGTCAGGCTCGACAAGTTTGCCCGCGAAAAGGGGATAGTGGCAAAGCTTGCCGGCAAGCTCGAATTCTTCAACCCTATCGCCAGCGTCAAGGATCGTATCGGCGTCGCGATGATCGAGGCCATGGAAGCCGACGGCCGCATCAAGGCTGGCAAGACGACGCTGATCGAGCCGACATCGGGCAATACCGGCATTGCGCTGGCCTTCGCAGCCGCTGCCAAGGGCTATCGCCTGATCCTGACAATGCCCGAAACCATGTCGGTCGAGCGGCGCAAGATGCTGGCGCTTCTCGGCGCGGAACTCGTGCTGACCGAAGGCGCGAAGGGCATGAAGGGCGCGATCGCCAAGGCCGAGGAACTGGCCGCCACCATTCCCGACGCGATCATTCCCCAGCAGTTCGAGAATCCGGCCAATCCCGCGATCCACCGCGCGACCACCGCAGAAGAAATCTGGAACGATACGGACGGCAAGATCGATTTCCTGGTGTCAGGCATCGGCACGGGCGGCACCATCACCGGCGTCGGCCAGGTGCTGAAGGCGCGCAAGCCGGGCGTGAAGGTCATCGCCGTCGAGCCGGAAACGTCTCCGGTCCTGTCCGGTGGCCAGCCCGGCCCGCACAAGATACAGGGCATCGGCGCAGGCTTTGCGCCCAAGGTTCTCGACACGTCGGTCTATGACGAGGTCATAACGGTTTCCAACGAGGATTCCTTTGCCAATGCGCGCCTGCTTGCGCGGCTCGAAGGCGTACCGGTCGGCATCTCGTCGGGTGCGGCCCTTCAGGCTGCGACCATCATCGGCGCGCGCCCGGAGAATGCCGGCAAGCTGATCGTCGTCATCATCCCGTCGTTTGCCGAGCGCTACCTGTCGACGGCACTGTTCGACGGACTGGCCTGATCGAAATGAGCGCACCGCGCTACGCATTCGCGCCGCCGCCGGTTCCGGCAGCGGCGATTGCCGGGACCGATGAATTGTTCCCGGTCAGGCGCATCTTCTGCGTCGGGCGCAATTATGCCGCCCACGCGCGCGAGATGGGCAAGGACCCGGACCGCGAGCCGCCCTTCTTCTTCACCAAGCCCGCCGACGCGCTCGTGTCAGGCGATGCGACCATCGCCTATCCGCCTCTGACCTCGAACCTGCATTTCGAGGGCGAACTGGTCGTGGCCATCGGCAAGGGCGGCGCAAACATCGCGCGCGATGCGGCGCTCGACCATGTGTTCGGCTATGCCTGCGGCAACGACCTGACCCGGCGCGACCTCCAGAACGTCGCCAAGGACATGGCTCGGCCATGGGACTGGGCCAAGGCATTCGACCGCTCCGCGCCCTGCGGGCCGATCGTTCGCGCAAGCGAAGTGGGCCAGTTCGACAGCGGCGCGATCCGCACGCTCGTCAATGGCGTAGAGAAGCAGTCGGCCGACCTCGCCGACATGATCTGGCCGGTCGCGGACGTGATCGCCTTCCTGTCGCAGGCGATGGAGATTGCGCCGGGCGACCTGATCTTCACCGGCACGCCGGCCGGCGTCGGCAGGCTGGAGCCGGGCGATATCTGCGTGATCGAGATCGACCGCCTGCCGCCGCTGAAGACGACTATCGCACCAAGGGGCTAGCGCGAGATTGGGCGCGTCAGCGCGCAGCCTCGCCGCACATTGCCAGCATTTCAGAGACAGCCACACTATAACCGCGCGCGCCAAGCCCGGCGATGACGGCGGTGGCGACGCTCGACACCAGCGACTTGTGGTAGATTTCCTCGCGCCGGTGGATGTTGGAGATGTGCAGCTCGATGATCGGGCCGGGGAACATCTTCAACGCGTCGAGCAGCGGGATCGACCGGAAGGAAAGCCCCGCCGGATTGATGATGATGCCAGCACCTTCGTCGATCGCCTCATGAATCCAGTCGACAAGCTGATGCTCGGCATTGGTCTGGTGGAAGCGGACGGGCCGGCCGCCCGCCGCCTGACGGCACCAGCCCTCGATCTCGGCAAGCGTAGTGGTGCCGTATATCTCCGGCTCGCGTTTGCCCAGTCTGTTCAGGTTCGGGCCGTTCAGCACATAGATCGGCTTCATGTCTTACCCCTGATATCCGAACAGTCGCGGCAGCCACAGCACCGTCTCCGGGAAGAAGGTGATGACAACAAGCGAAAAGATCATCACCCCGATGAAGGGCATGACGTCCTTGACGATGTCCCACAGCGGCACGTTGGCGATACGCACCATGATGAAGAGCAACATGCCGTAAGGCGGCGTCACCAGACCGAGCATGATGTTGACGACGCACATCACGCCGAAATGGACGAGGTCGATCCCAAGCGCCTGCGCTGTCGGTATGAATACAGGAAGGATGACGAGGATGATCGTCGTGCCTTCCAGAACGCACCCAAGGACCAACAGAATGACGTTGACGAGAATAAGGAAACCGATGGGCGACAGGTTCCAGCTTTGCAGCAGGATGCTCAGCGAATGGGGAATGTTCTCGACCGTGACGACATAGTTGAACACCAGCGCACCCGCGATCAACATGCCGATGGACGAGGTGGTGCGCGCGCTGGCCAGCACCGAGCGATAGAAATCCCCGAAGGACACGCTGCGGTATAAGACGACCGAGATCAGCAGCGCATAGGCGGCTGCAACCGCAGCGGCTTCCGTCGGCGTGGTGACGCCCGAATAGATGCCGCCCAGAAGCACGACCGGCATCAGAAGCGCCGGCAGTGCCCGCAAGGTGATGAGCGGCAGTTCGCGCACCGGCGTCGGCGGCTCGACCGGGAATTTGCGCACGCGCGCCTGATAGGCAACCAGCACCATCATGAAGGCCGACATCAACAGGCCCGGCACGACGCCCGCGAGGAACAGGTAGCCGATGGAAGCGTCCGAAACGAGCGCGTAGATGATCATCGGAATTGACGGCGGTATGATCGGCCCGATGACGGCTGTCGCCGCTGTCAGCGCCGCCGCATAGCTCGGCGTATACTTGCCGTCGGCGGTCATCATGTTCTGCATGATCTTGCCGGATCCTGCCGCGTCGGCGATGGCCGAACCCGACATGCCGGCAAAGATAATCGACTGGAGGATGTTGACCTGTGCCAGGCCGCCACGGAAGCGCCCCACAAAGGCATTGCAGAAGGTCATCAGGCGATCGGTCATCGAGCCGATGTTCATCAGTTCGGCGGCGAGGATGAAGAGCGGGACGGCAAGTATGATGTAGTTCGAATACATGCCGTTGAGGAACTGTTCGGCGGCGGTCCCCATGTCGAGGCCGGCCATCCACAGATAGAAGATCGAGCCTGCGATCATGGCGTGGCCGACAGGCAGGCCGAGCATCGCCAGGCCGGTGATCGCAACGATGCTAAGAGAGAATGGACTTGCGAAATTCATACGCCTGAGCTCGCTTTGGTGGGGTCGAACTCTTCAGGCGCCGAGCCGCGCATCACCTGCCAGGACAACCAGACGTAACGCACGATGATCGCGACGACGAAGACGACGTAGATGGAGAAGACCCAGTCGAAGGGCAGTTTCATATAGGCCGTCTTCTCGACCTTCATGAAGCTGACATAGTCATAGACGGCCGGGAGCGAACCGCCATAAAGGGCGATCAGAGACACCGCGCAGATCAGGAACATGACGCTCCTGACGCGCGATCCGACCGAGGCATAGATCAGATCGAAGCGCATCTCCTCCTGCTCGGTCAGGACGAAGGCCGCGCCCCAGAGCACGATCCATATCCACAGAATGGCGCTAAGCTCATTGGTCCAGCCGGTCGGCCAGTTGAGCACGTAGCGGAACAGGATTTGCAGAAGGAAGGCGAAGAACATCACGGCCAGCATTGCCGCCAGCACATTCTCCGCCCGTGCATAGAGCCATTGGCCCACCCGGCGCAGTCCAGGGTTCACGATGCCCTCCCTCAATTTCCCGAAATCAATCGTCGGTCATGCCGGCCCGGCAGACGCGCCGGGCCGAACATTGTCATATGGCTCTCTCTTTTAGTCGCATTTCCGGACGCAAAAGCGTTTCTCACTTTTGCTGGAAGTGCTCTCAGAGAGCGTTGATCTTGTCGACCATGCCTGCCGGCCAGTCCTTGGCGAGGTCGGACGCCAGATACTGCTCCTGGACGTGCTTGCGGAAGGCGTCGAGGTCGGGCTCGTAGATCTTGAGGCCACGGCCCTTGAAGCTCTCGACAAGTTCGGTCTCGCGGGAGAGGTGCTTGTCGGTGGAAAAGTCCATCGCCTTGTCCGCCGCCGCCTGGAAGGCTGCCTGCTTGTCGGCGCCCATCTCGTCCCAGACCTTCTTCGACACGCAGAGCAGGTCGAAGCCGACGAGGTGCGAGGTCAGGACGATCTGGTTCATGACCTCGTAGAACTTCATGTTCTCGACGTTCGGCAAAGGATTGTCCTGCCCGTCGATGGCGCCGGTCTGGAGGCCGGTATAGACCTCCGCATAGGCCATCGGCGTCGGATTTGCGCCAAGCGCGGTGCCGAGGAACTGCCACGCATCGCCGCCCGGCATACGCAGCTTCACACCTGCCAGATCGGCGGGAACCTTGATTTCCTTGTCGCCCTTGAGGCCGACCTGACGGACGCCGAAATAGGTGGGGCCGAGAACCTTGATGCCGAGCTGGTCCTCCGTCATCTTCTTCAGTTCCGCACCGGCTTCGCTGGCAAAGAAGGTCTTCACATGGGCCGCGTCGCGGAACAGGTAGCCTGCGGTGACGATCGACCAGGCAGGGATCTGCTTGGAGATGTCCTGCGGGGCAAGGTTGCCCATTTCGAGATTGCCGCGTTGCATCGCGACGAGTTCGGTGCCCTGCTTGAACAGGTTGCCGCCATAATAGCCTTCGAAGGTGAAGTCGCCGGCGATTGCGTCGGCAAACTGCTTCATCATGTCGGCGCGGATGTCCTGATCGGAGAACACCGCCGAGAAGCGAAGCTTGGGCTTGTCCTGCGCCAGCGCGGGGACCGCCGCCAGAGCAGCAGCTGCGCCGGTTGCCGCCATGAACTGGCGGCGGGTGAAGTTCAGCGTCATTTCATTTCCTCCCTTTTTGAAACTACAGTGCGTTGATCTTGTCGAGCATGCCCTCGGGCCAGTCCCTGGACAGCGGGGATTCGAGGTATTTCTTGTTCGAATAGGTTCGGAACGCAGCCACGTCCGGCTCGTAGACGTCGAGACCCGCCTGCTTGAAGAAGTCGATCAGCTCGGCCTCCTGCTTGATGTATTCGGCATCGCTCCACTCGAATGCCTTGTCGGCGGCGGCCTGCATCTTTGCCTGCTGGTCGGGCGTCAACTTGTCGAAGACGGCGGCATTGATCATCAAAAGGCCGAAACCGACATTGTGCCCGGTCAGCACGATCTGGTTCGTGACTTCGTGGAACTTCATAAGCTTGTTGTTGGGCAGCGGATTGTCCTGCGCGTCGATCGCGCCGGTCTGGAGGCCGGTATAGACCTCGGCATAGTCCATCGCGACCGGATTTGCGCCGATCGATTCACCCAGGAACTGCCACGCTTCGCCGCCGGGCATGCGCAGCTTCACGCTGCCCAGATCCTCTGGCTTCATGATCTTCCTGTCGCCCTTCAGGTTGACGTGTCGGGTGCCGTAATAGGCAGGGGCAAGCACGACGACGCCCATCTCGTCGCGCGCCATCTTCTTGAATTCGTCACCGACGGGACCGTCGAAGATCGCCTTCAGATGCTTGGCGTCACGCACCAGATAGGCCGCCGTCAAGATCGAGAAGGCCGGAACCTGCTTGGCGAAATCGGATGGCGGCATGAGCGCCATTTCGAGATTGCCGCGCTGCACGGCGACGATCTCGGTGCCCTGCTTATAGAGCGTCGAACCGAAGTATGGCTCGAAGGCAAAATCCGCCCCAAGTTCCTTGGCGAAGATATCGACCAGGGCCTTGGAGCGCGGCGCGTCGGCCGTAGTCGAATCTGCAAAGCGCAGCTTGAGCGCGTCGGCCTGGGCGACCGCGGCGGAGCCAGCAAGGGCAAGGGCTGCAGCGCCAGCCAGAAGCAGGCGGCGGGTGAAGTCAAATCTCATCTAGAAACCTCCCAAATCAAATCTGTGTTCCGGCAGGCCCTGCCCCAGCCCTTCGATCGCAAACAATGCGCCAGCCAACGGCTCGGCCGCACGCTGCTCGTCGGTCAGGAACTTGGCTGCCGTGGTGACAAAAAGTGTCTTCAGATCCGCACCGCCGAAGCAGAGGCAGGTGGGATTGGTGACAGGCATGCGAACGGTCCTGTCGACAGTCCCGTCGGGCCGGTGGCGAACGATGCGTCCACCGGCAAAGAACGCCATCCAGATGCAGCCGTCGACATCGACGCATGCGCCGTCCGGGCGCTCGCCGGTCGAGGTGTGGTCTGCAAGGACACGGCGATTGGTGACGACGCCGTCGTCGAGGTCGAGATCGTAGGCGTAAGCGAGATGCCGTCGCGTATCGGTGAAATACATCGTGCAGCCATCGGGCGAAAATGCGATGCCGTTGGATACGATCACGTCACGTTCGATGACGGTCGCGGTCCCGTCCGGGTCAATTCGATAAAGACTGCCGTTCGGGCGATGAAGCTGATTGTCCATCGTGCCGACCCAGAAGCGGCCACGCGCATCGACGCGACCGTCATTCAGCCTGTTGTCGAGCCCCGCATCGACCGAAACGATGTCCTTGCGCGCGCCGGTTTCGAGGTTGCGGGCATATAGCGTCAGGTCTTCGGCCAACAGGCGTTCGCCGGTGCCAGTCAGCGCCTGCGTGCCGGCAAAAGTGCCGGGCAGATCGATGATTTCATGTGCGCCGGTCGAGGGATCGTAACTCTGCAGCTTCGGTTTCTCGATATCGAGCCACCAGAGCCTGGCCGTGCGATCACACCACAGCGGCGTCTCGCCGAGCTGGTCGGCGCGGTCGACAAGCACATCGATGCGGGGCGAGGCGACTGCGTTCATGCGGCCGCCTCAAAATGCCCGGCCATGGCCGCCATGTCGGCGCTACGGCCGGTGAACAGCTCGAAGGCGCGCGCCGCCTGCCCGATGGCCATGCCGATGCCCGGCAGTGTGCGGCAGCCGAGCGCGCGGGCGGCTCGGAGGAGTTCCGTTTCCTGCGGAAAGTAAATGACGTCCGAGACCCATTGAGACGGCCGCAACAGGCCGATGTCAAACGGCGCGCCGGGATGTTTCGCCATGCCGACCGGCGTCGTGTTGACCACGCCGTCCGCAGCTGCAAGCGCGTCTTCAGCCGAGCCGATCGCGGCAAGCGTCGCGACGCCAGCGTTTGCAAAGCGCAGGGCCAGCGCCTCGGCACGGGCAAGATCGGGGTCGACGACGCTGACATGGCGCGCGCCAAGCTCGATCAGCGCATAGCCGACCGCCGAGCCTGCGCCACCTGCGCCGAACATGGCGACGCGCTCAAGCGTCATACCTGTCATGGCCGCGCGAAAGCTCTGCGCATAACCCCAGCAATCCGTGTTGTGACCCATCCTGCGTGCGCCGAAGACAACCGTATTGACCGCACCGATGGCAGCCGCGTCCTGCGCGACCTCGTCGAGCAGCGGCATGATCGCCTGCTTGAAGGGATAGGTGACATTGACACCGTGAAAGCCGAGCGACGTCGCTGCGTCGAGCGCGGCTGGCAGTTCATCATCAGACAGGTTCAACGCGTCGAAATCGATCAGGACATAAGCGCAGGACAGGCCGAGCCGCGCTGCCTCGCGCTCATGCATGGCAGGCGATCTAGAGAGCTGGATGCCACGCCCGATCAGGCCGACGAGCACATCCGGCCGCCGTGCGCCCGCCACCGCGTGACGGCGCAGCAACGCGTCGATCGATCGCGCGATCGCGGTGCCCTGCATCGATCCTCCCCAACCGTCGCGTAGGACGGCTTGTGTTCATTCGCCCTCACCCGGTAAATGGGTGGGTCGATTGCGACACTATGTACGAACTGGTTAGTTTGTCAACGCGGTTCGCGAATGATGAGGCATGGATGACAGTGCAGAAGACGCGCAAGGACAGGGAGCCGCCGAAGCGAGCGCAGGACCCGGACGGCACACGGCGCGACATATTGGAAACGGCGTCCCGCGAATTTGCCATGAACGGGCTTTCGGGCGCCCGCATCGACGAGATCGCCGCGAACACGAAATCCTCCAAGCGCATGATCTACTATTATTTCGGCGACAAGGAGGGTCTCTATGTCGCCGCGCTGGAGGACGCCTACCGCAAGGTGCGCGAGGGCGAATCCAAGCTCGACATCGACGGCCTGCCGCCGCGCCATGCACTGCGCCGGCTCGTCGAATTCACCTTCGACCATCACCATGAACACGAGGAGTTCATACGCATGGTGATGATCGAGAACATCCATCATGGGCAATTTCTCGAGAAATCCAACGTCATTCGCGGCCTCAACGTGACCGCCATCGACAGTATCTCCTCGATCTACCAGCGCGGCGTGCGCGAGGACGTGTTCCGGGCAGGCATCGACCCGGTCGACCTGCACTGGCAGGTGAGCGCGCTGTGCTTCTTCAACGTCTCGAACCGCTCGACCTTCTCGAAGATCTTCGGCCGCGACATGGGCGAGGCAGACACGCTGAAGCGCCTGCGCGAAAACACGGTCGAAATGGTGCTTCGCTTCGTCACCAACTGATCCGCCACTGCGTCAATGCAGGCTATCGCCGACTGCGCATTTTCGGTAAAGTAACGAACTGGTTCGTTACTTTTGGGAGGATGTGGCGTGAAAACCTCGATCGCGACCGTGTCGATCAGCGGCGACCTGCGTGAGAAACTGGCGGCGATAGCGGCTGCGGGCTTCGACGGGGTCGAGATTTTCGAGAACGACTTTCTCGCCTTTGACGGTTCGCCCGAAGATGTCGGCCGCATGGTGCGCGACCACGGGCTTGAGATCACGCTGTTCCAGCCGTTCCGCGATTTCGAAGGGCTGCCCGAGCCGCAGCGTAGCCGCGCCTTCGACAGGGCCGAGCGCAAATTCGACCTGATGCAGCAACTGGGCACGGACCTCATTCTCGTCTGCTCGTCCGTCTCGCAGGCGTCGCTTGGCGGCATCGATCGCGCGGCGGCCGACCTGCGCGAGCTTGGCGAGCGGGCGGCGAAGCGGGCCTTACGCGTCGGCTACGAGGCGCTGGCCTGGGGTCGCCACGTCAGCGACCATCGCGACGCATGGGAGGTGGTGCGCCGCGCCGACCACGCCAATGTCGGCCTCATCCTCGATTCGTTCCACACGCTGGCGCGCCGCACCGATGTCGAAACGATCCGCTCCATCCCCGGCGATCGCATCTTCATCATCCAGCTGGCGGATGCGCCGCTGATCGAGATGGACCTGCTCTACTGGTCGCGCCACTTCCGTAACATGCCCGGTCAAGGCGACCTGCCCGTCGTCGATTTCATGCGCGCGGTCGCAGCGACCGGTTATGGCGGGCCGCTGTCGCTCGAAATCTTCAACGACCAGTTCCGGGGCGGCTCACCGAAATCCATCGCCGCGGACGGCCGCCGCTCGCTCGTCTCGCTGATGGATCAGGTGCGGAGAGCCGAACCGGCGCTTCGTATCTACGTGCCGGACATGCCCGATCGCATCGACGTCGAAGGGGTCGAATTCGTCGAATTCGCCGCCAATGAGGATGAGGCAAAGACACTCGGCGCGATGCTGGCGACGATGGGGTTTTCGGCTTCGGCGCGTCATCGCACCAAGGATGTGACGCTGTGGCGGCAGGGGCCGGACTGCGGCGGCATCAACATCGTCGTCAACACCGAGCATGAGGGCTTTGCGCACTCGTCCTATCTCGTTCACGGCACCAATGCCTATGCGGTCGGGCTTCGCGTGGCGGACGCTGCGGCCACGGTCCTGCGCGCCCGCGCACTCGGCGCTGAAACCTTCGAACAGAGGCGCGGGCCCGGAGAACTGCCGATCCCGGCCATCAGGGGCGTGGGCGGCGGCGTCATCTATTTCATCGACGAGGCGCTGTCGAAGGTCTGGGACGTCGAGTTCGACCCGCTTCCGACGTCGGGCGGCAAAGACGCCGGTCTGTTGCGCATCGACCATGTCGCGCAGACGATGAACTATGAGGAGATGCTGACCTGGCTCCTCTTCTACACCTCGATCTTCGACACGCGCAAAGCGCCGATGGTCGACGTGATCGACCCGGCGGGACTGGTGCGCAGCCAGGCCATCGAAGGCGGCGGCCTGCGCCTGACGCTGAACGGCGCGGAGAACCGCAAGACGCTGGCCGGTCACTTCATCGCCGAAAGTTTCGGCTCATCGGTGCAGCATCTCGCATTCGAGAGCCGCGACATCTTTGAAACGTCAGAGACGCTTCAGCGCCTCGGCTTCGAGCGACTGACCATCTCGCCCAATTATTACGACGATCTGGAAGCGCGTTTCGGGCTCGATCCCGATCTTGCCGACAGGCTGCGAGAGGGCAACATCCTCTATGATCGCGACATGGACGGCGGCGAGTATTTCCAGCTCTACAGTCCCGTTATCGGCGATGGCTTCTTCTTTGAGATCGTCGAGCGGCGCGGCGGATATCGCGGCTATGGCGCGCCGAACGCCCCATTCCGCATCGCCGCCCAGAAGCGCCACATCCGCCCGGCCGGAATGCCGCGCAGCTGAGGAAAAAAATCAGCCTTCGACTGCCTTCACAGGGAGGCAGCTATCAATGGAAGCAGGGATAAGAACACCGAGGGCAAGGCGAGACGGTATCGCCATCGAACGAGGGCTGAGGAGAGGATTGATCTGTCGATCTCGTTGGCAGTCGAGATAAGATGGTGCCCAGAAGAGGACTCGAACCTCCACTCCTTGCGGAACACGGACCTGAACCGTGCGCGTCTACCAATTCCGCCATCTGGGCAAGCGCGGGTGATGTAGTCGGGCGCGGCGCGGGTGTCAACGCACAAAACGCGCCCAAACGATTTACCGGCTCAGAAGCTTGCTTCTCAGCCGGATTGGATCACGGTTTGAGCGTTGTCTTTGCCTTGACCGACGAATCGGCGTTGAGCCGGTAGATGACCGGCACGCCCGTCGCCAACTCCATCTTGACGATCTCTTCGCCAGTCAGACCGTCAAGCGCCATGATCAATGCGCGCAGAGAATTGCCATGCGCCGTCACGAGCACGGTCTTGCCCTGCAGCACCTGCGGCTGGATCGTATGGATGTAGTATGGCCAGACGCGTGCGCCGGTATCCTTCAGGCTCTCGCCGCCGGGCGGCGGAACGTCATAGGAGCGACGCCAGATGTGGACCTGCTCCTCGCCCCACTTGGCGCGGGCATCATCCTTGTTGAGGCCCGACAAGTCGCCATAGTCGCGCTCGTTCAGCGCCACGTTGCGGATGATCTCAAGGCCGCTCTGTCCGAGCTCGTTCAGGATCAGGTCGTTTGTCTTCTGCGCGCGCGACAGCTCCGATGTGAAGGCGAGATCGAACTGCAGTTTTTCGCCCTTCAGCGCCTTGCCGGCGCGCTTGGCCTCTTCGACGCCAAGTTCGGTCAGATCGGGGTCGCGCCAGCCGGTGAAGAGGTTCTTCAGGTTCCATTCGCTTTGTCCGTGGCGGACCAGCACCAGAATTCCCGACATCTTGTTTCCCCTTGAATTTCGCGAGTGAGAGTTGGATGAACTTTCAGCCTCAGCCTTCGAGGCCAAGCACGTCCAGCATGGAATAGAGGCCGGGCTTGCGGCCATGCGCCCAGAGTGCCGCGCGAACCGCTCCACGGGCAAAGAGCGAGCGATCCTCGGCATGGTGGGAGAGCGTGATGCGCTCGCCCGGCCCCGCCAGAATGATCTTGTGATCGCCAACGACAGACCCGCCGCGCAGGGTGGCGAAGCCGACCGTGCCAGACGGCCTTGCGCCTGTGTGCCCATCGCGCGAACGCACGCTGTTTTCGGCAAGCGCAATGCCACGCCCGGCGGCAACCGCCTCGCCCAGAAGAAGTGCAGTGCCCGACGGCGCATCGACCTTGTGACGATGATGCATTTCAAGGATCTCGATGTCGAAATCCTCGCCAAGCGCCTGCGCCGCCTGCCTGGCGAGAACGGCCAGCAGATTGACGCCGAGGCTCATATTGCCCGACTTGACGATGGGCGCGTGGCGCGACGCAGCACGTATCTTGGCGTCGTCGTCCGGCGTGCAACCGGTGGTGCCGATGACGTGTACGACATTGGCCTGCGCCGCATAGCCCGCAAACAGAACGGTCGCGGCAGGCGCGGTAAAATCGAGAACGCCATCTGCCTTGGCAAAGACCGGCAGCGGGTCATCGGAGACCATCACACCCGTCTCGCCGACGCCGGCGATGACGCCGGCATCCTTGCCGAGATTGGGGGAGCCGGCCTGTTCAATGGCGCCCGACAGCGTGACGCCATCGGTTTCAGCGATGGCGCGGATAAGGGTGCGGCCCATGCGGCCCGTCGCGCCGACCACCACCAGCTTCATGTCGGTCATGTCTCTCTCCTGACGGTGCTGCCCTTCGGCTTTGGTCGGGCCGGTTCTGCCTTGCGGTCGGACTGGAGCTGGTGGAACCGCGCATAGGCACCGCCCGGCCGCGCGACCAGCTTAGCGTGTGTTCCTTCCTCGACCAGACGGCCCTGTTCGAGCACGATGATATGGTCCGCGCCAACGACGGTCGACAGGCGATGCGCGATCACCAGCGTCGTGCGATTGTGCATGACGTTTTCCAGCGCCTGCTGGACACGCTGTTCGGATTCGTTGTCGAGCGCCGACGTCGCCTCGTCGAGCAGCAGGATCGGCGCGTCACGCAGAATGGCGCGCGCAATCGACAGGCGCTGGCGCTGGCCTCCCGAAAGGGTAACGCCGTTCTCGCCGACAAGCGTGTCCCAGCCGTTCGGCTGACGCGCGATGAACTCGTCGGCCTGCGCAAGCTGTGCCGCGGCTTCTACCTCGGCGTCTGTCGCGTCTGGACGGCCGTAGCGAATATTGTCGCGGATTGACCCTTCGAAGAGATAAGGCTGCTGCGAGACTAGCGCCATTGCGCCACGCAGCGACGCCTTGGTGACAGTTGCGATGTTCTGCCCGTCGATGGTGATCGTTCCTCCGGACGGATCGTAGAAGCGTTGCAGCAGGGCGATCAGCGTCGACTTGCCGGCACCCGATGCGCCGACGATCGCGGTCGTCTTGCCGGGCTGCGCAACGAAACTAACATCGTCCAGCACCGGGAGGTCTTCCGAGTAGGAAAAGCTGATACTGTCGAAGCGGACTTCGCCCGCCTTCGGCTGGAGCGCGACCGCTCCCGCCGTGTCGCCCTGTTGCGGCTCAAGGTCGAGGATCTCGTAGATCATACGCGCATTGACCAGCGACTTTTCCAGATTGACCTGGACGCGCGCAAGCCGGCGCGCCGGGTCATAGGCGAGCAGCAGGGCAGTGATGAAGGAAATGACCGCGCCGGGCGCCTGCTGGTCGACAGCGGCACGATAGCCGGCATAGGCGATGACGCCTGCGATGGCGAAGCCCGCCAGCATCTCGGTGATCGGCGTCATGCGCTCGGAGACGCGAGCGATGCGGTTGGCGCGCGCCTCGGCATTTTCGATCAGGCCGGAGATCTTCTGCGCCAGCAGGTTCTCCATCGTAAACGCCTTGACGATCTGGATGCCTTGCGTCGCTTCCTGGATCGCGCCGACGAGCCGGGAATTGATCTCCACGGCCTCACGTGTCGCCCGGCGCAGGCGGCGCATCAGATAGTTGACGGCATAGATGATCGGAGGGCCGATCATCAGCGCGATGAGCGACAAAGTCAGGTCCTGAACGAACATCACGCCGACGAGCGCCACCATCGACACGGCATCGCGCGCCACCGCCGTCAGGGTCTGGGACAACAGGTCGCGAATGCCATTGACGTTTTCGGTCAGGCGGGCCGCAAGCTGGCCGGAGCGAATCTGCGTGAAGAAGCCGACATCGAGCCGCATCAAATGGTCGAACAGACGGCGCTGGTAACGCGCGACAAGATTGTTGCCGATCTTGGCGAGCACCACCGCCTGCGCATAACTGGCCACGCCGCGCAAAGTGAAGGCGGCAAGAATTGCGCCGCAGATATAGATGATCAAGTCTTGGCGCTGGGCGGCAAACAGCTGGTCGACGACATCGCGCATGATCCACGCCATGAAGGCCGTGGTGCCGGCGATCGTCAGCAGACAGGCAATCGCAAATGCGTAATACCAGGCATAGTCGCGCCCGTTTTCCGCGAGGATTCGCCGGACAACGGCGATCACTTCGCCGGAATGTGCCCGCGATCCGCTTGTTCGGGTCTCAGCCAAGGGTAACAACAGCCCAATTGCGTTTAGATCCGCGCCAGCCCGCACGAACTCTGCCGTCTCATAGCGGCAAGAGGCTGTTTTGCCTATGGCCTCATGGTCACAGGTGCGAAATCATGTTCGCCAGCGGCGGCCGCCGGTCTCGATACCGAACCTTGCCGGCATGCGTGCATAGGCTGCCAGCCCCATGATCGCGGCGAGCGGATGGGTGATGACGAAGATCGGCATGTCGCGCATCAGGGCGCTGTGCGGCGCCTTGTCTTCGAAGGCCTGCCTGAAGCCGCTCTGAAGCAGGGCCGGCACGATCTTCTGGGCGATACCGCCTGTCAGATAGACGCCACCGCGGCTCATAAAAACGAGCGCGAGATCGCCTGCAACGCGGCCGAGATAGACGCAGAACAGCTCGATGGTCTCGACAGCGACCGGGTCGGACTTGTCGAGTGCCGCCGCCGTGATCTCGGCGGGGGTCGTATGGACAGGCTCCTTGCCGTCGGCCTTGGACACTGCGCGATAGAGATTGACCAGACCGCGGCCACAGAGGATCTGCTCGCCGGAAACGCGCCCCTCGATCCGCTCGATATGGGGGAAGATTTCGAAGTCGCGCGGCGAACGTGGGCCAATGTCCATATGACCACCTTCGCCGGGAACGGGAATCCAGATATGGCGCGAGCAGATGAGGCCGGCGACCCCGAGGCCCGTGCCGGGGCCGAGAACGACCCGGCCTGCGCCCGGATCGGGAGCGCCGCCGCCGATCTTAACGAGATTGGTTTCTCCCAGCGCCACAACAGCCAGCGCCTGAGCCTCGAAATCGTTCAGTATGATGATATCTTCAAGATCGAGATTCGCCGCCATCACCTTGGGTCGGACCACCCAGGGGCAATTTGTCAGCGCCACTTCGTCGCCATCGACAGGCCCTGCAACCGCCAGAACCGCGGTGAGGGGCTGGAGCGATGTACGATCCAGAACCATTGTCTGGATCGCCTCGTCGATCGTGGCGAAATCGGCGGTCGCAACCGTCGGGAATTCCTTAGGCTCGGCAAATGCGTCGACGAGGATGGCGAAACGCGCATTGGTTCCGCCGATGTCGCCGATCAGCACCGGAAACTTCAGCATGACGTCGACATCGCCCGCGCGTGGCATGGTTTTCCCCTTCATCCGCTTCGTCGCGACCCAAGCCGGCGGCATCGGCTAAATCGGTTCAAATCGCCTTTGCCTATAGCCAAGCCGGACACGGATTGAAAGGACAAACCGCGTTCGCGTCCGTCCGGCCAACTTGGTCTAGCGCCCGTCCGGGCGGGGCATCGGCAGGGGAATGCGGTCGGTCGGGATTTCGACGAAGCCGGTCGCGGTGGCGGGCAGGCCCGCTCCTGACGTGGAAGCCGCGGCAGTCGTCGTGCGCTGTCCCCTGCCGCCCACGGTCACCGCAAGCTCGGAGGCGGGCGATGGCGCATTGAGGACCGCGACGCAGGCGGAGGGAAGCTGCTTCATCGTCATGAGGTCGCGGGCCTTGGGCGCATCAGGGTTCTTGTTGGGGCGCCACGGCTCCTCGGTAAACCACCAGGCAAGCGACTTGTCGCAGCCTTCGCCCGCGGCGACCGCCTCCTGCCCCTTGCAGCCGCTGGAACCCGGCTGGCAGCCGATGCGGACATGGAAATGATAGTCATGCCCCCAGAACGGCCGCACCTTGCGCAGCCAGCTGCGGTCGCCGGTCACCGTGTCGCAGAGCTTTTTCTTGATGCCCGCATTGACGAGAATGCGCTCGACCTCGGGATAGCTCGCCGCGCGCTTGAGAAGCTGCGTATGGCTCTGCGTCCAGAGCTTGTCATAGACGCGATGGGTTTTCGGATCGACCATGAGCGTGGCGCTGATCTTTTCGCGCTCGCGCGCGCTCAGCGTCCGGTCGGGCATCGGGGTCAGCCAGATGTCGGCATCGAGGCCGATCTGGTGGGAGGCGTGGCCCGTCAGCATCGGACCGCCGCGCGGCTGCGAAATGTCGCCCAGCAGCAGGCCCGGCCAGCCATCCCTGGCGGCATCGCGCGAGAATTTCTCCAGAAGGCCGATCATGGCCGGGTGGCCCCAGCGCCGATTGCGCGACAGCCGCATGGCCTGCCAGTTGGGGCCGTCGGTGGCGATGGCGACGCCTCCCGAGAAACAGCCCTTGGAATAAAAGCCGTAGGAGCGTGCTTCGGTAGCCGCAGGCAGCTTCTTTGAGCCGAAAAGGTCCTTTGCAAGCTCCTGCGCACCTGCTTGCGGGATCGCTGTGGCCAATGCAAGGGTCGCAAGCATGGCGCGCGCCATCAGCCGGTTGATGCGTTTCATGTGCTGTTCCCTTGCGTCCCGGTCCGACGGCTTGCAGGCAAACCGTGGCAAAGCGTTGGCGGGCTTTGGTTAACGAAGCGTAAATTACGCGCAGAAGACGACGCCTGCCGCCCCCCCCAATGCGAGATGTTCTCCCTGCCCGTCCCTCCAAGGCAGGCCGGCGTCACGCTTCGCTCCGCCACCTGTCGTCGCGCCACATGGCGGCGAAGGCTTCGCGAAAGTTCGGCATGGCGAAGCTGTAGCCCGATGCCTTCAGCTTCGCATTGGAGACGCGCTTGTTCTCGCCATAGAAGGACCGCGCCATCGGGCTGAGATCGGCGGTGGCGAAATCGATCGCGGGCGGCGGTTCGATGCCCATCAGACCGGCGGCAAATTCGATCACGTCCTGTGGCGGCGACGGCTCGTCATCGGTGACGTTGAAAACCCCGCCGGTTGTCCGGGCGCACAGATGGTCGAGGGTGCCAGCAATGTCGTCGACATGGATGCGGTTGAAAATCTGGCCCGGCTTTATGATGCGTCGTGCCGAGCCATTTGCGAGATTTACAAGCGCATTGCGTCCCGGCCCGTAAATGCCTGACAGGCGCAGGATTGCCAGCGGCGCGCCAAGTGCTGCGGCGGCATCGCGCCATTGCGCTTCGGTTTCCAGCCGGTGGTCCGAGCGGCCGGGGCGCGGGCGACATTCG
Organism: Mesorhizobium sp.; assembly: GCA_049647505.1. GTDB lineage: Bacteria > Pseudomonadota > Alphaproteobacteria > Rhizobiales > Rhizobiaceae > Mesorhizobium_A. Next base: position 452,784 of record JBARXU010000023.1, on the reverse strand, counting down.
CTGTCCTCCGTCACCCATGCGCCGTCATGGTTGCCGTAGACGCCGACGGTCGAGAGATAGGCGATGTGACGCAGATCAGGCATCCGGTCGCGCGCCGGTGTCCCAAGCGCCGCAAGAAACGGGTCGCCTTCTTCCGAAGGCGCGGCAGAGACAATGAGATGTGTGGCGCGCGCCAGTTCGGCGTCGAGATCAGGCGAAATCTCCGAGCCGTCAAACAAGACAGGCTCGATGCCGATATCCCGCAACCGCCCGGCCTTTTCGGCGGTTCGCGTCGTGCCGCAAAGCCGGTGTCCGTCGGCCAGCACACGTCGCGCAAAGGCTCGCGCACTGTATCCAGCGCCGATCATCAGAAAATGGCTCATGCCGTTACCCGTTCCAGATCATTCATCGACATTCGCCACTCTTCGCCGACGCTCTCATCCTGCTCGACCGCAGCATCCATCAGAGCGCCGAAGCTTGCGCGGTCCAACAATTGCGACAATGCCCACACGGCCGCGCCGCGCACCAGCGGCGATGCGTCGGCCAGCAGTTCACGGCAGGGCGCGACAAGGACCGCCTCACCCGAATTTCCCGCAGCGATCAGCACATTGCGGATGAAACGGTCGCGGGCGATGCGCTTGACCGGCGAGCCGGCGAAACGTGCGCGAAACGCTGCGTCATCCAGTTCCAGCAGGTCGGCGATGGCCGGCGCGCGCAGGTCGTCGCGGGCGGCCAGCTTTGCCTCGCTCGCCTGTTTGGCAAACTTGTTCCACGGACATGCGGCCAGACAGTCGTCGCAGCCATAGATGCGGTTGCCGATCGCGGTGCGGAATTCACGCGGGATCGGCCCCTTGTTCTCGATTGTCAGATAGGAAATGCAGCGCCGCGCATCGAGCTGATAGGGGGCGGGAAACGCCGCCGTAGGGCATATGTCGAGGCAGGCGCGGCACGAGCCGCAATGGTCGCCGATCGGAGCATCCGTTTCGAGAAGCGCGGTGGTAAAGATCGAACCGAGAAACAGCCAGGAGCCGAAGTCGCGGCTGACTAGATTTGTGTGCTTGCCCTGCCAGCCGAGACCGGCAGCTTCCGCCAGCGGCTTTTCCATGACGGGGGCGGTATCGACAAAGACTTTCACGTCGCCGCCGGCGCGTGACACGATCTTGCCGGCCAGTTCTTTCAGCCGCCCCTTCACAACGTCGTGATAGTCGCGGTTTTGCGCGTAAACGGAGATCGCGGCGCGGTCCTTGGCTTCAAGGAGGAGGCGCGGGTCGCTGTCCGGCCCGTAATTCATAGCCAGCATTATGACGGAGCGCACGTCGGGCCAAAGCACCTGCGGCGAGGCGCGGCGCTCGAAGGTTTCGGCCATCCACTCCATCGAACCGTGGCGGCCTTCAGCGAGCGCGGCAGCCAGCCTGTCGCGGGCTGCGGGAATGGCGTCAGGTGTCGTTACCGCGACCGCGCTGAAGCCGAGGCGCGCGGCCTCCTCATCGATCATTCGACGAAGTCTTGCCGGATCGGTTGCCGATCCCGGAGCCATGCTCAGAAATCCAGATCCGCGTAGTGGGCGGCCGGCGACAGTCCGCGCACGCGGTCGTTCAACAGCGGGCGGAAGGACGGCCGGGACTTGACGCGGACATACCAGTCGCGCGCCGCCTGATGCTCGGACCAGTTCACTTCGCCGAGATAATCAAGGATCGAAAGGGTCGCGCCCGCTGCCAGATCGGCATAGGAGAGCCGGTCGCCGGCCAGCCAGTTGCGCGTTCCCGCCAGCCAGTTGGTGTATTTCAGGTGTTGCTTGATATTGGCCCGCGCCGCACGAATGGCGGTCGAATCGGGCGAGCCGCCGCCCTGCCCCGACGGCATATGCGGCTTGAAGACACGTTCGCGAACGAGATGGCGCGTCGTCTCGCTGTCGGCCTTGACCAGATACCAGTCGCACAGCCGCCTGATCTCGGCGCGGCCGAGCGGGTCTTCGGCAAACAGGCGCTTGTCGCGCTTCAGCACACCGCGCGTCTCGTCGACATATTCGGCGATCACGCTGGCGCCTATGACCGCCATGTCGCCCTCGGCCAGCAGAACAGGCAGAGTGCCGGCCGGGTTGAGCTGCAGGAATTCCTTGCGGCGCGCCCAGGGCTTTTCCTCGATCAAGGCTAGGTCCTCGCCATACTCGCCAAAGGCGAGGCGGACGAAACGACATGCGGAAGACATGGGATTGTGGAATAGCGTCAGCATTATCCGTTCAGCGTTCGGTGTCTGCGACCCGTGGCCACTGGCATTTTTCGCGGGGCAGGGATAATCCTCTGCACCTGCGGGGATTCGCGTCAGACCTATAGGCATTGATGGCCGCTGTGACAAGCAAGGCGGCCTCAGCCATGTCCCGGAGACAACATGCCAGACCAATCAATTTTCTCGGCGATCCTGCTCGGCCTCATCGAGGGCCTGACTGAGTTCCTGCCGGTATCCTCGACCGGACACATCCTGCTGGCGGGGCATTTCCTCGGCTTTGAATCGACCGGTAAAGTTTTCGAGATCGTCATTCAGCTCGGCGCGATCCTTGCCATTCTCAGCGTCTACTTCGCCCGCCTCTGGAAAATGCTGATCGATTTTCCGAGCGAGGCGCGAACGAGGCGATTCGTCGCCGGCATCCTGATCGCCTTCCTGCCTGCCGCCTTCATCGGTGCGCTTGCCCATGACTTCATCAAGACCGTGCTGTTTGAATCGCCGATGCTGATCTGCATCACGCTCATTCTCGGCGGCATCGTGCTGCTGGTCGTCGACCGCTGGCAGATCCAGCCGAAATACAAGGATGCGATGGACCTGCCGCTTGGGGTCTGCCTCGCCATCGGCTTCTTCCAGTGTCTGGCGATGATCCCCGGCACGTCACGCTCGGGCGCGACAATCGTCGGCGCGCTGCTTCTGGGGGCCGACAAGCGAACGGCGGCGGAATTCTCCTTCTTCCTCGCAATGCCGACAATGGCGGGTGCGGTTGCTTACGACCTGTTCAAGAACCGCGACGTGCTGTCCGGCTCGGACTTCACCGTCATCGCCATCGGCTTCGTCATGGCCTTCATCTCGGCCGTCTTAGTGGTGCGCGCCCTGCTCGACTACATTTCGCGCCGGGGCTACTCGCTGTTCGGCTGGTGGCGCATCGTCGTCGGTGTCGTTGCAGGAGCCGCGCTGCTGATCTGGGGCTGATCTGGCGCCGATCTATCTGGCCCAAACTAACTGGTAGGACCAGTTTTCTTTTGCCGTCATCTCCGCTAAACCTCGTGATGAGGAGCGGAGGAGACGATGACAGTGCAGCATTCCAGACATGAATTGGGCGTCGCGCCGTTTGACGCGGCGCGTGTCGACCGCCTGATGGACGAGGCCGGCATCGACGTGCTGCTGGTCACGTCCAGGCACAATGTCCAATATCTGATGGGCGGCTACCGCTACATCTTCTTCCACGCGATGGATGCCATCGGCCACAGCCGCTACCTGCCCGTCGTCATCTATGCGCGCGGCAAACCGGATAGATCCGCCTATGTCGGCAACCGCATGGAAGGGCACGAGCAGCAGGTCAATCCATTCTGGACGCCATCTGTCTTCGCCAATTGCTGGGGGTCGGTCGATGCGGCGCGGCAGGCGGCCGCCCATCTCAAGGCGACGGGGCTGGCGAGCGCCCGCATAGGCGTCGAACCCGGCTTCATGCCCCATGACGCGTGGGCAACGCTGACGGCAGAGCTTGGCGCGCCGACGCTGCTCGACGCGACCCACATGCTGGAGCGGATGCGCGCGATCAAGACGCAAGCCGAGTTGGCTCAACTGCGGCTGGCCTCGGAACTCATCACCGACGCCATGCAGGCGACATTTGCCGGCGAAGGCGCGGGATCGTCGAAGGCTGACATCGTCGAGCGATTGCGGCGCGAGGAGACCGATCGCGGCCTGACATTCGAATATGCGCTGCTGACGCTGGGGGCCAGCCACAATCGCGCGGTGTCGCCCGAAGTGTGGCGCCAGGGCGAGGTCCTGTCGCTCGATTCGGGCGGCAATTACCACGGTTATATCGGCGATCTCTGCCGCATGGCGGTGCTGGGCGAGCCGGATGCCGAGTTGCAGGATCTGCTGGCGCAGGTCGACGCCGTGCAGCACGCCGCCTTCGACAGGATCAGGCCGGGAGCGCTCGGGCGTGAGATGATCGAGGCGGGCGAGGCTGTGCTGAAGGCGTCGGCGGTCGCGCCCTACACCGATTTCTTCGCCCACGGCATGGGTCTGATCAGCCATGAAGCGCCGTTCCTGATGACCAACCATCCCGTCGCCTATGAGGGCATAGACGCCGACCAGCCGCTCGAACAAGGCATGGTGATTTCGGTCGAGACGACGATGCTGCATCCGTCGCGCGGCTTCATCAAGCTGGAGGACACGCTCGCAGTGACCAATGACGGCTACGAGCTGATGGGCGCGCGCGGGCGCGGCTGGAACATCGGCGGCACCGGGCGGTAAGGCAAAGGCGGGGCTTGTTCTACGGTTGCCGCAAAACGTGGTAGACGGCCGGCATGGATTCGTTGTCCGATATTGATCCCGTCTACAATCCGCCGCTCGAACCCTATGTCTCGATCCTGCATCGCGACGCAGACCTCCTCGTGCTTGACAAGCCGAGTGGCCTGCTTTCCGTGCCAGGGCGACACCCAGCTCTCTTCGACAGCCTGGCAACGCGCGTTCAGGAAGAGTTTCCGCAGGCGCGCATGATCCATCGGTTGGACAAGGATACGTCAGGCGTCGTGGTGATGTCGCTCAACCGCAAGGCACATGCCGCCGTCGCCGCGCAATTCGAGGCGCGCACGGCCCGGAAATCCTATGTGGCGCAGGTCTGGGGACGGGTGGCCGAGGAAGAAGGACTGATCGACCTGCCTTTGGCGATAGACGCCGAAAACAAGCCCCGGCACCGTGTCGACCATGAGCATGGCAAGCCCGCGCAGACGCGCTGGCGCGTTCTATCTTATGCTGGCAACAATACGCGCCTGCGCCTCGTTCCGCTGACCGGGCGCACACATCAATTGCGGGTCCATATGAAGGCGATAGGCCACGTCATCATGGGCGACGAATTCTATGCCGATGGAGACGCCCTCACTTCGGCGAGTCGCCTGTTGCTTCACGCCGAACGGCTGGAATTTCGCCACCCGGATGGTTCGGACGCGGCGTTCGTCGTGCCCGCGCCGTTCTGAGTTCGGTTATGGCGCAGGCCTTCGACACCTCACTTGTCGTCGACTTCGTCGAAGGCGCGATCGGCCACCGATTTCGCTCGGGCGAGGGGCGCGGGCAGGCGCTGGCCAGGGCAGCGGGATTTTCGCGCGGCGTCACGCCGGAGATTGTCGATGCCACGGCCGGCCTCGGGCGCGATGCGTTTCTCCTCGCATCGCTGGGCGCAAAGGTCACTCTTATCGAGCGCTCGTCGACGATGCACAACCTGCTTGCCGAAGGGCTCGAGCGCGCCCGTGCACATGGGGCGCGATATGCGGAAGTGGTCGGGCGAATGACGCTGCTCCACGGCGATTCGTGCGCGCTGTTGCCGCAACTGAACCCGCAGGTGGTGCTGGTCGACCCAATGCACCCGCCGCGCAACAACACGGCTTTGGTCAAGAAGGAAATGCGGTTGATCCGCGAGATTGTCGGCACAGATCCAGACGCCGCGCAGCTGATGCTGGTTGCGCTGCAGGCCGCAAGAAACCGCGTCGTACTGAAGTGGCCTATGCGTGCCGACCAGATGCCCGGGCTGCCCAAACCGTCCCACCAGATCCTTGGGAAGAGCACGCGCTACGACGTCTTCGTCAAAGCCAGGCTGGAGACAGGCTCATCGGCCCAGGCGGCGCGTTAGAAAGTTGAACTGCCAGCCCTCCGAGCGAAGCGAACGCAACTTCATTACCCGTTGAAGCGGTTGGAGCGATCGTCTATGAGGATGCATCGCACCATGCACCCGTAGCTCAGCTGGATAGAGCGCTGCCCTCCGAAGGCAGAGGTCACAGGTTCGAATCCTGTCGGGTGCGCCACTTCGGCTCGAAAGTATGAGCTGTCCTAGCAAAGGGGCGTTACTGACGGCGGCGGCGATCGTGACACTGTGGCCTGCAAGCAGCGAGAGAATGCTTGCCGAACGACAACATCGCTCGGATGATCTTCATCGTATGCACTTTCGAGCATCTGTTCGAAAATCGCGCGCTCAATGCGATAGAGATATGCCATATCGATGGAAAAGAGGCGGCGCTGGGAGGTGCAAATGCCCAAGATCAATGATGCGAAACGGCTGCGCTCACGCGAGTGGTTCGACAATCCGGACAATCCCGGCATGACGGCGCTCTATCTGGAGCGCTATCTGAATTTTGGGCTGACGCGCGACGAGTTGCAGTCCGGGAAGCCGATCATCGGCATCGCCCAGACGGGCTCGGACCTGTCGCCTTGCAACCGCCATCATATCGAGCTGGCCAAGCGCGTGCGCGACGGCATCGTGGCGGCAGGCGGCGTGCCGCTAGAGTTCCCGGTGCATCCGATCCAGGAGACCGGCAAGCGGCCGACCGCCGCGCTCGACCGCAACCTCGCTTATCTCGGTCTCGTCGAGGTGCTGTATGGCTATCCGCTGGACGGCGTCGTGTTGACCATCGGCTGCGACAAGACCACGCCCGCCCTCCTGATGGCCGCGGCCACCGTCAACATTCCGGCCATTGCGCTGTCCGTCGGCCCAATGCTGAACGGCTGGCACAAGGGCGAACGCACCGGCTCCGGCACGGTTGTCTGGAAGTCACGCGAGAGGCTGGCGGCAGGAGAGATCGACTACGACCAGTTCATGGACATCGTCGCCTCATCGGCGCCGTCCGTCGGCTATTGCAACACGATGGGCACGGCGACGACGATGAACTCGCTGGCCGAGGCGCTGGGCATGCAGCTGCCGGGCTCCGCCGCAATTCCCGCACCCTATCGCGAGCGTGGACAGATCGCCTACCAGACGGGAAAGCGCATCGTCGACATGGTGCGCGAGGACCTGAAGCCCTCCGACATCATGACGCGCGAGGCCTTCGAAAACGCCATCGTCGTCAACTCGGCAATCGGCGGTTCGACCAATGCGCCGATCCATCTCAACGCCATCGCGCGGCATCTCGGCGTGCCGCTGACCGTCGACGACTGGCAGACGGTTGGCCACCACGTTCCGCTGATCGTAAATCTCCAGCCGGCCGGTGAATATCTCGGCGAGGATTATCATCACGCAGGCGGCGTGCCGGCGGTGGTGTCAGAACTTATGAAAGCCGGCCTGCTGCCGCATCCGGGCGCGATGACCGCGAACGGTCGCACGATCGGCGACAATTGCGCCATGACCGAGAACCTCGACGGCAAGGTCATCCGGAGCGTCGCCGATCCGCTGAGGAAGGATGCCGGCTTCATCAACCTGAAGGGCAACCTGTTCGATTCCGCGATCATGAAGACGTCGGTCATCTCGCCGGAGTTTCGCAACCGCTATCTGTCAAATCCGCAAGACCCCGAAGCCTTCGAGGGAGTCGCCGTCGTCTTCGACGGTCCTGAAGACTACCATAATCGCATCGAGGATCCGTCACTCGGCATCACCGAGAAATCGGTACTCTTCATGCGCGGAGCTGGCCCGGTCGGCTATCCGGGCGGCGCGGAAGTCGTGAACATGCAGCCGCCAGCCTACCTGTTGAAGGCGGGCATCCACTCGCTGCCCTGCATCGGCGACGGGCGTCAGTCCGGCACGTCCGGCTCGCCCTCCATCCTCAATGCTTCGCCAGAGGCGGCGGTGGGAGGCGGCCTTGCGCTGCTGCGTTCGGGCGATCGCGTTCGCATCGACCTGCGCAAGGGGACTGCCGACATCCTCGTTTCGGACGACGAGATCAATCGGCGGCGCATCGACCTGCAAAACGATGGCGGCTACGTCTATCCGAAGCATCAGACGCCCTGGCAGGAAATCCAGCGGTCGATGGTCGACCAGCTGTCCGAGGGAATGGTTCTGAAACCGGCGGTCAAATATCAGAACATCGCCGTCACCAGCGGCTTGCCGCGGGACAATCATTAGAGCATTTCCAGCAAAAGTGTGAAGCGGTTTTGCGTCCGGAAGTGCGGCCAAAACACAGAGATAGAGCGGCTCTGCCGATTCTGTGAAAACCAGAACCGCTCTAGGAGGGCCGGGACGTGGGGTCGAATTGCTCGTCAGGCAGAAAAAATTGGCGACGCGACCGGATGCCAACTATCCCACCGACAGCTCTTCACATGTTGAAGGTTCAGGCAGCCTCTCGACCGCAGGTCCGCGCTACATCATCGACGGCAGATAGAGCGCGATCTGCGGAAAGATCGTGATCAGGACGACGAGGATAAGGAAGGCGAACCAGAAGGGAAAGACCCCCTGGAAAATCTGGTACATGGTCACGTCTTTCGTCATCGCTGCGATGGCGAACACATTGACGCCGATCGGCGGGGTCACCACGCCAAGCTCCACCATGACAACGCAGATCACGCCGAACCAGACCGGATCGAACCCGGCGCCCATTGCCAATGGGAAGAACAGCGGCACGGTCAGAACAAGCAGCGGAAGCGCGTTCATGAACATGCCGACGATCAGGTAGAAGACCAGGATCGCAGCCAGCAGCTGGTATTTGCCGAGTTCGAGATCGGCAATGATCTGCGCAAGCTGAGCCGTCAGGCCGCTGACCGCGATGAACCGGGAGAACACCGTGGCGAACATGAAGATCACCATGATCGCGGTGGACAGTCGTAGGGTCTGCTCGATCGAGTGCCAGAAGGTATCGCCCCGCAGCCTGCCGGTGAGTGCGGCGATGACGAGCGCCCCACATGCGCCAAGCCCGCCTGCTTCGTTGGTCGTGACCATTCCTGCATAGATGCCGCCGAGCACTATCAGCACCAGCGCAATAATGGGCCATGTTTCGCTGCTGGCAGACATGCGCTCGCTCCAGCTGCTCCTCGGCCCCCGGGGCGCCAGCGCCGGATTGAGCATCGCCCTCACGGTAATCAGGCCGACCAGGATGACGGCGAAAAGAATGCCAGGCAGAATGCCGGCCAGAAAGAGCTTGCCGATCGAGACCTCTGTGATCATCCCGTAGACGATGAAGGCGATGGACGGGGGCAGCATCACGCCGATCGTGGCGGCGCAAGCGATGGACGCCGCAGCGAGCTTCATGTCGTAGCCATAGGACTTCATCTGCGGCAGCGCGATGGAACCCATCGCATAGACGCCTGACAGCGTATCGCCCACGATGGACGAAAGCCCCGTGCAGGCGACCGTACTGGCCGATGCAAGGCCGCCGGGAAGGTGCCCGATCCATTTGTAGGCGGCGCGGTAAAGGCTCTCCGCGAAGCCGGAACCCACCACGATCAGGCCCATCCACGTAAACAGCGGCACGGCGCTCCAGGTGGGGTCGCGAACGACGTCGAGCGTCGTCGTTCCGAGGCTGGTCAGACTGGCCATGGGGCTGATCATCAGGCTTATGCCCAGAACCGCGCTGACCGCCATCGCCGCGGCGATATGAACGCCGAGGAAGATGAGCACAAAGCACAGGAAGATGCAGGCAAGGCCGCGCATGTCGCGCGGAATGTCGAAGGGCAGGTCAGCGGGTCTTAGTGCGAACCAGACAATGGCAATCGCGGCCACCGCCCATATGAGCAGTATGGCCATCGAGCGGCGGTCGTCGCTGGCGAGCACTGCGGCCACGGCACTGCCGAGATTGCGCAACAGCGCCAGCGCAAACAGCCCCATGAATATGGCAGCCATCAGCGCGAACGGCCATTCGGGCAGGCGAGTGACACTGGCCACGATGCCGTTCTCGGCCTGATAGAGCGATTGGCGCGCGACCTGGACCGTCGTGATGGAGATGGTGGCCAATGTCAGCAGCAGACCACCTGCCGTCAGTGGAAGCCGGACAAAGCGAGGCACCGAGTTGAGCAGGATGTCGACCCGGATGTGTCCCTTGTCGAGTTCGACGAGGCTCAGCGTCGACAGGGCGACGAAGATCATCAGAAAGCTGATGATCTCGACGCCGCCCGGCACGACCATGGAGAACAGGTTGCGCAGGACAACATCGGCGGCCGTCAGGGCCATGATCGAGAAAAGAGCCGCGCCGCCGACATAGCGCGCAGCGCGGCTCAACCATTCAAGCGCGTAAACGATGGTCGACGTAGGCGTCGGGGCGGACGCGGGAATCGCTGTTTCGGTCGACTGCATCTGCTTCGCCTTTGGGTACTGGAATTATGGACGACACAGGGCGCACGGAGACGATCGCGCTTCGCCTGCCGATGCGCCCTATGCGGGCATTGGACCCATCTCAGTTCTGGTCGTAGAGCTTCATCAGCCGGACCGTCTCGTCGAGGATTTCCTGGCCTGGCCATTGTCTTGCATCGGCCTTGGCCACCCAGTCGGCCCACATCGGCTGCATGATCTGCGCCAGCGATGCCTGATCCTCGCCCGACAAAGTCAGGATGTTTTCCGCAGGAATGGTTGCGGTCGCTGCCGCCGCCGCGTCGGTGGTATTGTAGAAGAAATAGACGGGAAGCAGATCCTTGATGTGACTTTTCTCGTCGTCCGTCAGTCTGTCATAGGCGTCCTTGTTCATCACCGTGCTGTAGGTGCCCGGATTGAGGTTCAGCAATGTGTGATAGGTGGTAACTTCGCCCAGCTTGAAGTTGTTGACCCAGCCCCACGCACACAGGACGCCGTCGACGGCGCCGCGTTGAAGGGCGAGATACGCGTCGGGACCGACCATGACGCTGGCACTTGCGCCGAGCTTTTCCAGCACCTCGGCTCCCGCCGCATCCTGAGCTGCAAACACCTTGCCCTTGAAATCGGCCAGCGTGGCCAGTTGCGACTTGGAATGCATATGCGCGCCCATGGCCACGAACGTGGCCAGTTCGGCGACATTGTCCTGCTCGGTGAAGAGTTCGCCAAGCATTGGATACTTCTCGCGCAGCCGCCAGTAGACGGCGCTTGAGATGGTCTGGTTCTTCGACAGGCCGGGCAATGTCAGAAGCTCGAGCTGCGGGAACTTGCCGGGCAGAACGGGATGCCAGACGAAACCTATATCAAGCAATCCCGAGCCGGTCGCCTGTAGCCAGTCCTTGAATGGGGTGACGGAGTTGGGCGGGAAGAAAACGACTTTCGCGCGGCCCTTCGTTATCGTCTCCAACTGGGCGGCGAAGCGACGGTCCATCGCGTTCCAGGATGTGCCGTCGGGTGCAGCGAACTGCATCTTGAGCTCAAGGCTTTCGGCGGCGGCTTGCGCGCTACCCGTGGCCTGCAGGCCAGCCAGGCCGGCAAGTGTCAGGCCGGCAAATGTCCTGCGGCTGATACCCTGACCTGTAGGCGAACCCTTGCTGTGTTCTGAAGTCGTCATCGAATTCCTCCCAGCCTCCATGAGGCTTCCCAACCATGCCACTGCCGGCGTCGACGGATCTGGCGAAATGGAAGGTCACGAGGGCTTTCCCGGCATCAGATACGGCGTTCCTCCAGCTTTCATGCTAGTGCCGTCATGGGATCACGAAAACTAATTTGTACTAAACCATTCTGTAAGCGTGACTTAAAGCAGAACGGTCACCGGGTCACCCGCTGCCATTCATCCTCGCAGTTCTGCAGTTCCTGACGGAAGAGGTCGTATAGATGGCGCGAGGCCCGGGAGAGCGGGCGCTGCGCGGGATGAATAAGCGCAAGCTCCACGCTCAGATGCGGCTCCGCTATCGGGTTGACCGTGACACGCTCATTCCCGAGTTCCTTGAGAGCTATCCAGAATGGCAGGATCGAGGACCAGTCCGTCTGCGCGACGAAATCGAGGCCTGCCGAAAGGCTGGCGATGGTGATGGTGCGTTCGACGGAGATTTCGCCGTTGCGCACCGCCTCCTCGATCCGGGGCCGCAAACTGTGCGTGGACGAAGGGACTGAGAGCTTTAACGGCGGGACATCATGAAGCCGGACCGGCTCCATCGGCTTGAATCCCCGGCGGGCACCTGAAATGAGGGCAACCGGAAATCGCCCGATCGGCGTTGCCTTCAGCCCCACTTGCGGCCTGGCAAACTGGCCGACGTAGAAATCGAGCGCCCCACCGGAGGTTTCGGCCACAAGAGCATCCGCCGTTCCGCTGCCTATCTCGATATCTACGCGGGGATATTCGGTGGTGTAGCGCGCGAGCGCTGCCGGAAGAACCGCCTTGGCAAGGCCGGGAGCGAAGCCGGCGGCGACGGAGCCGGTCAGGCCGGCTGCAAAATCCTCCAGCTCCATCTGCGCTTCCGAAACCGAGGTGAGGACGACAAGGCATCTTTCATAGAAGCGCCAGCCGGCTGCCGTCGGGGTGACGCCTCGCCGCGTCCGTTCGAGCAGGCCAGTGCCGATGCGCGCTTCCAATGCGCTCATCTGCTGGCTCACGCCCGACGGCGTGCAATGAAGGCGTATGGCGGCCGCGCTCAGCGAACCTTCCTCGCAGGCGGCGACGAAATAGCGAATCTGCCTGAGGTCCATACGAAGCGCGTCCTGGTTTCAGAAAATCGGAACGCAAACCTTAGCAAATATAACTACCATTAACATCATCTCCGATCCTAGTTTGCTCCAACGGTGCTGTGCGGCTCGGGCGAAAAGCGGTGCTGCACCGCTTTTCGAAGCAGAGTTGCTGCGAAGACGCGCAAGGGAGGAGAACTGCATGCTTCCACTCGAAGGCTTTCGGGTGCTCGATCTCACTCACGTTCTGGCCGGTCCGTGCGCTACCCATCATCTGCGCTGCCTGGGCGCGGAAGTGATCAAGATCGAACGACCGGACGGCGGCGACCCCATGCGTGCGCTCGACATGCAGCCCGAACTCGAAGGCCTCACGCCCGGCTTTCGCGCGCTGAATGCAGGAAAGAAATCTGTGGTCGTCGATCTCGCGACCGAGGAAGGGCGCGCTACGGTGCTGAGGATCGCCAAGACCTGCGATGTCTTCGTCGAGAATTTCCGGCCCGGCGTGGCGCGTAAATTCGGCCTTGCTGCCGAAGATCTCGCGGTTGTCCGGCCCGACATGATCTACTGTTCCATCTCCGGGTGGGGCCAGAGCGGTCCCAACAATGCGCGCGGCGCCTATGACCATGTCATCCAGGCGGCGACCGGCATGATGGCCATGCAGGGCAATGCCGGCGACCCGCCGATCAAGGTCGGCTTCCCGGTTATAGACATTGCGACCGGCATATCGGCGGCGGAAGCGATCCTTGCGGCCATCGTGCGCAGGCTGCGTGGCGATTCCACGCCCATATTCCTCGACGTCTCGATGATCGACTGCGCCCTTGCGCTGATGTCCGGACCTGCCGCCAACATGATCGCGAGCGGAAAGACGCCCCCGCGCGTGGGCAATCGCGGCTTCGTGGGCAGCCCCGGCGCGGAAACGTTCGCTACATCTGACGGCCATATTTCGGTGGCCGCAAATACGATGGGTCAGTTCGAAACCCTGTGCGGCCTGCTTGGTCATCCTGAACTTGCCCGCCCGCCGCACGTGCCCGAGGGATTGTCACCGGGTGCATTTCTCACCGATGCGGCGACCGACGATCTGCGTGAAAAGCTCTCGGCGGCCTTTGCGGAAAACCGCGCCGCCGATCTGGAGGACGCACTGAACGCGGCCGGCGTGCCTGCGGCCCGCGTTCGAGACCTCGGTGAGTACATGGCCGAACTCTATCCGTTGACGCCGGGCATCGGGGTGATCGGCGAGCCCCTCGCGCTGGGGCCCGCATTTCGCGATATCAAGGGCAGGAAGCCGTCATTGCCGCCGGCACCCCGGCTCGGCGCCGACAATGACACGTTCAGCGCCACTGCGCCCTTGGCATCGACAGGTGGGGCGCACGCAGGCCAGCGATAGTCGGCCAGACGGTTGATCGAGGACATTCAGGGAGGAAACGTTATGAAACTTGTCATGAGGTACGCAGCCTTGTCGGCGCTCGTCGCCACGAGCATCGGGTTCGGCGCCGCCACGGCGTTCACGGAGCCGGCGGGGACTTTCAAATATGCCGAGCAGGTGAAGCTGATAACCATGGACCCGCAGCAGCAGAGCGGCAGCGGCGTTCCCTATCTGCGCCCGGTCTATGAATCGCTGTTCGAGAAGGCTCCGAACGGCCAGCCCACTCCGTTGCTGGCGACCGGCTACAAGGTTGACGGACTGAACGTCACGATCACGCTGCGAGAAGGCGTGACCTTCTCCAATGGCGAGGCGTTCAACGCCGAGGTGGCGGCTGCGAACATCAATCGCGGCGTTAAGTTGGGCATCATCGAAGGGCTCAAGACCGTCGCAAGCGCCGAGGCGGTCGACGCGTCGACCTTGAAGATCACGCTCAAGGAGCTCGACCCGGCCATCATCGACAGCCTTTGTTACACCGGCGGAATGATGCTCGCGCCGTCCGCGATGGCGGACCCGACAATCGACCGCAATCCCGTCGGCACCGGACCTTATGTCCACAGCAAGGAATTGTCCCGCGAGGGCGAGGTGCAGGTCTACACGCCGAACCCGACATACTGGGACAAGGACAAGATCGGCCTCGCCCGATACGAGGTCTGGGAAATGCCGGACGATACCGCGCGGCTCAATGCGCTGAAGACCGGGCAGATCGACGCCGGCAACTGGCTCGCCAACCCGCAATCGGCGATCATCGACCGTTCGGAAGGCATGAAGCTCATCCGCAATACCGGCGGCCTCAACTATCATGTGATCATCTCCGATCGTGAAGGAACGCGCGTTCCGGCCTTCGCCGACAGGAACGTGCGGCTCGCCATGGCCCACTCGATCGACCGGACGGCGTTCAGCAAGGCAGTGCAGTTCGGCCTCGCGGTCGACTCCTACCAGCCATATGACGAGGGCCACTGGGCCTATGATGGCGCTCTCAACGGCGTCTATGCCTATGATCTCGACAAGGCGAAGGAGCTGATGGCGAAGTCCGGCTTCCCGAACGGGTTCTCCTTCGAGATGCCGTCGATCCCGATCTACCAGTCGCGTCTCGAAGCGCTGGCCGGCTTCTTCAACGAGATCGGCATCACCATGAAGATCGCGCCGCAGGAGCCGGGCACGCTCGCCCGTGTCAGCCGAACGACGGACTATCCGGCGACCAACCTCGTCTGGAACACCAACACCGATCCGAAATTCCTGGCGCTGCGTTACATCTACGAAAACGCCGCCTACAATCCCTTCAAGGCAAAACCGAGCGAAGACCTGCTCGCGCTGGCGCAAAAGGGGCTGGAGTCGGTCGACGTCGAAGAGCGCGCGCCGGTCTACAAGGAGATGGCCGCGAAACTGGCCGACCAGGCGTTCCTGATCTTCGTCGCCAATGCGCCGATCCTGATGGGCGTCAGCGACAAGACCGCCGAAAATCCGTCCGTGGTGTATCGTTACGGCGAGGATTCGATCAATCTGCGCGGCCTCAAGGCCAACGACTGACGTCGGGGTTCCATGCTCAGACTTATCGTCCAGCGACTCGTCGCGCTGGTTCCCCTGCTGTTCATCGTGTCGGTGGTGACGTTCTCGTTTACGTCGCTGCTGCCCAGTGACCCGGTGGACCTGATCCTTGGCGACACCGGAACCCAGGAGCAGCATGAGATGCTGCGTGAGAGGCTGGGCCTCAACCAGCCTGTCGTGGTCCGCTATGTGCAATGGCTGGGCCGGGCCATGCAGGGAGATCTGGGAACGTCGTTCTTCAACAGCGTCAACGTGACCACCGCCGTCATGCAGAGGCTGCCGGTCACGCTTTCGCTCACTGCGATGTCGGCGGTGATCGCCATCCTTGTCGGCGTGGCGGCCGGCATTGTGGCTGCGCTGCGCCCTCGGTCGTGGGTCGACCGGATGTCGACAGTCGGCGCGACCTTCGGTCAGGCAGTGCCGAATTTCTGGTTCGGCCTGATCCTCGTCGCCATCTTTGCAGTCAATCTGAGATGGTTCCCGGCAACCGGCTTCACATCTCTCTCGACCTCTCCATGGGAGTGGCTGCGCAGTGTCACCTTGCCGTCGATCGCGCTCGGCCTGTCGTCGAGCGCCGCCATCGCCCGGCAGGTCCGCTCCGCCATGGTCGGCGTTCTTCAGCAGGACTATATACGTGCCGCGCGCGCGCAGGGCCTGTCGGCAAAGCGCATCATCATCAGGCACGCGCTCACCAACGCGATGGTTCCAGTCGTCGCGGTCCTGTCGTTCCAGATCACCGTTCTGCTCGGCGGGGCGCTGATCGTCGAGCAGGTCTTTGCGATCAACGGGCTGGGCACGCTCGCCATCGGTGCGGTGCGTCAGCAGGACATCCCGATGCTTCAGGGGCTCGTGCTGGTGATGGTCGGGCTCGTGGTGCTGGTCCAGCTTGCTACGGACATTCTGTATGGGCTGCTCAATCCGAAGGCGCGGCCGACGTGACAACTCTTCCAGAAAACCGGACCCGACGCCGCCTCCGTCTGGATGCCTCGTCGCTCATCGTCGCCGTTGCGCTGGCGGTGCTTGTGCTGCTGGTCTTCATGGCGGCCTTCGCGGACTGGGTCGCGCCATATGATCCGTTGCGGCAGAACCTGATCAAGGCCCTGCAAGGCCCATCAGCCGAACATTGGCTCGGCACGGACGACCTGGGGCGCGATGTCCTCTCGCGTCTCATTCACGGCTGCCGGATTGCGGTCATCGCCGCCGCCGAAGCGACGACGCTCGCTCTGTTGCTGGGCGTGCCGCTCGGGCTGTTCATCGGCTATCGCGGCGGCTGGTGGGACTGGACGGTGATGCGCATCGTCGAGGCGGTCGTGTCCATCCCCGGCATCATGGTGGCCATCGTCATCATCGCCATCCTGGGGCCGGGCCTGCACAAGGCGATGATTGCGCTCGGCATCCTCTACTCCACGTCGTTTCTGCGCCTGGCGCGCGGCGTCGTGCTGGCGGAGCGGGAGGAAGTCTATGTGCGCTCCGCCCGCGTCATCGGCGCGTCCGACAGCCGCATCCTCCTGCGGCACATCCTCCCCAACATCGCGCCCCCGCTCATCGTGCAGGTCACGCTGACGGTCGGCGCGGTTCTGCTGTCCGAAGCTGGCCTGAGCTTCATCGGCCTTGGCGTGCAACCGCCGCAGGCAAGCTGGGGAACCATGCTGAACAGCGCCGCGGCGTTCATGGACCTGAACTGGTTTCTCGCCGTGCCGCCCGGCGTCGCGATCATCGTGACCGTTCTGGCCGTCAACCTGCTGGGCGACGTGCTGCGCGATTCAATCGGGCGCGGCATTGCGGTCACGGCAAGACCGGACACGCCTATTGCCCGCAACGATACGACCGTTCGAGCCGCCGCCACGGTCAGCCCGCTGCCACCGATGGCCGCCGACGAGATTCTGCGCGTCGAAGGGCTGGATGTGGCCATATCCATCGGCGGGGGCAGCGAGGTGCCGGTCATCAGCGACCTGTCCTTTGCCATTTCGAAGGGCGAGACGCTCGGTCTGGTGGGCGAATCCGGCAGCGGCAAGACGCTCACCGGACTTGCGATCCTCGGCCTGATGGGGGCGGCGCTGCGCACAACCGGCGGCTCGATCCGGCTGAACGGCCGGGAACTGCGCGGTCTAGGCCCCCGCCAACTCGAGGCGCTGCGCGGCAACGAGGTTGCGATGGTGTTTCAGGACCCTACCACCAGCCTCAACCCGGCCTTCACCGTCGGCAGCCAGATCGTCGAGGTGCTGCGGGCCAAGCAAGGTCTGACGCAGAAGCAGGCATGGGCACGCACCGTCGACCTGATCGATCGTGTGGGCATTCCAAGACCGCAGGAACGCGCAAAAGCGTATCCGCACGAACTCTCGGGCGGCATGGCGCAGCGCATCGCAATCGCGCGTGCGCTGAGCTGCAATCCGTCCCTGCTGATCGCCGACGAGCCGACGACCGCGCTCGACGTTACCGTCCAGCAGGAAATCCTCGATCTTTTCCGCGACCTTCAGGACGAGTTCGGCATGGCGATGCTGTTCGTGACCCACGATCTTGCCGTGGCCGCCGATATCTGCAACCGCATCAGCGTGATGTATGCGGGCGAAATGGTGGAGATGGCGAGCGTCGGCTCCCTGTTCTCGGACCCGCGCCATCCCTACACACGCGGCCTCCTGAAGGCGATGCCGCATGCCTCGGATCGCAATCCTCCGCTGCCGACAATTCGCGGCTATGTGCCGAGACCAGGCTCATGGGCGGCTGGCTGTCGCTTCGCCAATCGCTGCGATTTCCATGTCGCCGCCTGCGACCGTCCCGTGCCGCTGACCGGCAGCGAACGGCTGGTCCGCTGCGTGCGGGGTGATGAACTCCAATTGAAGGCGACGCCATGAGCGACAACGCGCTTCTCGAAATCACCGACCTGCAGGTGACCTATTGGGGCCGCTCGCTGCTGGGCATGGGCGGGAAGGCGTTCCATGCTGTGAAAGGTGCAAGTCTCGCGATCCGCACCGGTGAGACGCTGGGACTGGTGGGGGAATCCGGTTCGGGAAAATCCTCCATCGCCAACACGGTACTCGGACTGGTACCTGCCTCCGGTGGTTCGATCCGTTTCGGCAGCCACGAGCTGACGGCGATGAAAGCGCGCTACCCGGCCGAGGTGCGCAGCCGCATCCAGGCGGTCTTCCAGGACCCCTATTCGTCGCTCAATCCCTCGATGACGGTTGAGGACATCGTCACGGAACCGCTGCGGGTGCACACGCAGATGAGCCGGGCGGAGCGGAGGGCCAAGGCCATCGAGCTGCTGAAGCTTGTCTCTTTGTCGGAGGAGCATCTGGAACGGCACCCGCACCAGTTCTCCGGAGGGCAGCGCCAGCGCATCGCGATCGCATCGGCCCTTGCGCTGGAACCGAAGCTGATCGTCCTTGACGAGCCGGTCAGCGCGCTCGACGTGTCGACCCAGAACCAGATCATCAACCTGCTTTACGAGCGGCGGGATGCGCTCGGCATCGCATATCTGCTGATCGCGCACGACCTCGCTCTGGTGCATCACATCTCGGACCGCATAGCGGTCATGTATCTCGGCCATATCGTGGAGGAGGGCCCGGCCGATCGCGTCTACAAGGCCCCGGCCCATCCCTATACGAGGGCGCTGGTCGAGGCGGTTCCGCTGATCGATCCGGATGCCCAGCGCGCCCGGCGCGCGGCGCGCCGGTCCACCGCGCCACCGGAAGTCGCGCGCGTGGCTGCGAGCGGCTGCCCATACCGCAACCGCTGTTCAAAGGTGATGGCGGTCTGCGCGCAAGCCATGCCACCGGCCTATTTGATCGACGGGGGTGGCACGGCGAACTGCTTCCTTTACGCCGGCCCGGACGTCGCAACTGTCGAGCAAGGGGAACAGATCGCATGACCAGCACGACATCCTACCCGTCCGGCTCCCCGACAGGCATCGTTGAACGATCGCTGGACGCCGGCGCGCATGGCGGCAATGCGTCCATCCTCCCGCTTGTGTGCCGCTGGCCGCAAAGCGGCAAGATCAAGGGCATCGTCCTGTTCTGTCACGGACTGAGCGCAAGCGGCCGCGACTATGCGGAGCTTTCCCGCCATTGGGCGGCGCATGGATATCTTGTGATCCACCCCACATTCCCCGACTGGATTGGCGCGGTGGCGAAAGCGGAGCCGGATTTGAGACTGGACCCTGACGGCGACCTCACCGGATGGCCCAACGATGCGACGGCACGGCAACGCATGTACGAAATCCTGCACTCGCCTTCGTACTGGTTCGAACGGATTCGCATCGTGCGGCAGGTCATGGCCGGCCTCGACGGGATCCTTGAGTCAACCTGCGGCTCCCCCGCCGCGCCTGTCCAGTGCGCTATCGCCGGCCATTCCTTCGGCGCATACACATCACAATTGTTCGCCGGAGCCGAGATCGACGTTCCGGGCGAAGGCGTGCGAAACTTCAGGGATGACCGGTTCGCGGCGGCGATCCTGCTCAGCGCGCAGGGACGCGATCAGCAGGGCCTGCGGGAAGGCTCCTGGGACGCAATCACTGGCCCCATGCTCAACGTGACCGGCACGCTTGACGGAGGGGCGAAGGGACAGGACTGGCACTGGAAAGTCGAACCCTACGAGTTCGCGCCGGCCGGCGCGAAATATCTCGCCGTGCTGAGCGATGCCGATCACTATCTGGGTGGCATCGCCCGAACGGACCAGTCGCCGGTGCCGAACCAGAGAGACGCGGTCGAGCAACTCACGCTCGCCTTTCTCGACGCCTTCGTCAGTGGGGACGCGACGGCAAAAGCATGGCTGGACACGGTCTCGGACTCCGTCGGCACATGCCCCGTTCTGTTCCGCCGTAAATAAATGGCGGCAGCGCACCGACGCGTGTTTTCAGGGCCGAACTGGCCCAGCCATCGATAGATGGGTAGTCAATTGCGCGGATGGAATCCAGCGAGAAGGCTCGGCAGTTCGGCCCTTTTGCTATTCCGGACGAATTCAGATCCGCGCCATGCAGATATCGGTGTGGCCGCGACCGATAAAGCCAAGGCTGCCCGCCGCCGCTTTCGACAGGTCAATCACACGGCCGCGGATGAACGGGCCTCGATCGTTGATTCTGACAACCACGCTCTTGCCGTTGCGCTTGTTGGTGACGCGCACCTTGGTGCCAAAGGGCAGGGTGCGATGGGCGGCCGTCATGGCCGATGGGTTCATGCGCTCGCCCGACGCCGTCTTCGATGTCAGCGCATACCAGGAGGCGCTGCCACATTGGGCGGCGGCAAACCCGGTAGATGACGCAAGCATCGAGACCGCCGCCGCAGCGATGAAGAAATTCCGCATTCAGAGACTATCCCGGCTGTTGAAACCGGTGCGCGCCTATCGGCGGAAGGCGGACTCAATGTGGTGCGAATGCGGCGCTGAGACGGCAGGACAGGTCTGGCGATGACATTTGGAGTCCTGCTGACACACTCCGTCAGCCGATGCGGGCGCTGTTCAAGTTGATATCAAGCTCAGCCAAATCGACGTCGATAGGCTTCGACAGCATCGGGATTGCGAAGATTGAGCGGCAATTCCCCCGACAGGATTCGCACGACTTCAGCCGCAGCGCCGGTGCCCATCCGCATCATGCTTTCTTGCGTGATGCCCGCCATATGAGGCGTGACGATCACATTGTCGAAGCTGAAATAGGGATGGTCTGGCGGCAGCAGCTGCTCGGCGAACACGTCGAGTGCAGCACCGCCGATGCGGCGCTCACGCAGGGCATCGATGAGCGCGCCGTCTTCGATCACCGGACCGCGCGATACGTTGACGATGAGCGCATCGGGCTTCATCGAGCGGATGCGGGCATGGTCGATCATGCCGCGCGTCTCGGGCGTCAGCGGGCAACAAAGCACCACGATATCGCTCGCCGCCGCGAGTTCGTCGACACTGACAAATCGGGCTGATCCGAGACCCTGCGGGCGGCTGCGGCTGGTCACAAGGACATCGAGGCCGAAGCCGTATTCGGCAATTGCGTGAACCTGCCGCCCGACCGCGCCATAACCGACAATGCCGATTGTCCGGCCTGAAAGCTCGTTGGTGCGCTCGGCATGGTCGCGGCCGGCGAACCAGCCGCCTTGCCGCAGATCGCGATCCATCGCGCGAAAGCGGCGCAAAAGCGCCATGGCAACGAAGAAGACGTGTTCTGCAACCGAGCGCGCATTCACCGCCGGGACATTGGCGACCAACACACCAGCGCGCGTCGCCGCCTCGATCGGGATCATGTCGAGGCCGGCGCCGTGGCGCACGGCGGCGCGCAGCCTGGGTGCACCTTCAAATATGGCCTCGGGCAGATTGGCGCGCACGATGATGGCACTGGCATCGCGCGATTGCGCGATGAGCGTTGTTGGGTCGAGCGCGGTTGCGATCCTGAGTTCGCAGACATCTTTCAGGACCGCCATAGCGGCCGGGTGGAGACCATGAGTCGAGAAGACGACCGGATCAGACATGGGCCAGATCAGACATGGATGAAATTAGACATGGGCAAGCGCGGCCCTGGCGCGCTCGCGGTCGATGTCGTCGATCAGTCCCTTCCAGTAGCTTTCTGCACCTTGCAGATGCGCGCTCATCAGGGCCTGGGCAAGATTGCCGTCGCGACGTTGCAGTGCCTCGAATATCTGCAGATGCTCGGCATGGGATTTGCGACCGCGTGCGGGATCGTTGAAATAGACGGGCAGCCGCGCCTCGCCCATCACGTAATAGACCGAGCAGACCCGGTAGAAGATGCTGTTCTTGGTCGCGCGCACGATTTCGAGATGGAACTCCTTGTCCTCCTCGTGAATCGGCTGGTCGGCCATGACCTTGCGCTCGGACTCATCGAGAATACGTTGCAGCGCCTCGAAATTCTCGTCCGTTGCGCGGCTGCAGGCGAGCTCGGCCGCCTTGATCTCATGGATCTTTCGCAGTTCGACTGTCTCGTAGATCTGCACGGGATCGAGTTGCAGTCCGGCGCGGGCAAACAGCGCCATCGCCTCGACGCTCGCCTCGCGCTTGGTCAGATAGATGCCGGACTTCGCCCGCCGCTCGACCAGCCGCATCGCTTCGAGGATGGCCAGCGCCTCGCGGATCTGGCCGCGCGACACGCCAAAATGCTCGGCCAGTTCACGCTCGGACGGCGTCCGATTGCTCTGCGCGTCCGATTTCGCAATCAGATAGGCGGCAAGCTGCGACAGCAAATCTTTCTCGGCCATATGGTCCTCAGACCTCCGGTGACACGTGCCGGTTCTTAACCGACGACATGTGCGTGTAAATAGTCCTCGTTGATCGTAATACCCAGCCCCGGCGCGTCCGGAATGGCGATCGTGCCATCGTTGACGTCGAGATTTTCCGTTACAAGATCGTGTAGCATCGGATTGGCGCCGAGCGAATATTCGAGAATGAAACTCGCCGGTGACGCCGCGCAGACATGAAGCCCGGCATAGAAGGCCGGCGCGCCTGCCCACAGATGCGGGGCGAAACGGATGTTGAAGGCCGAGGCCATCGCGCCGATGCGCATCGCCTCGGTGAGGCCACCGCAAAAGCCGAGATCAGGCTGCCAGATGTCGGCGGCGCGCAGGATGGCCAGATCACGGAAGTCGAAGCGCGTCGTCTCGCTTTCACCGCAGGCGACGGGGATAGAAATGGCGGCGCGCAGTTCCGCGATACCGGTCTTGTCGTCGGCCGAAACCGGCTCCTCGAACCACGCAAGGTCGCAATCGCGCACCAGATGCGCAAATCGTTTGGCGTCAGCGACCGTATAGGTGCCGTGTGCATCGACCATGATCGAGATGTCCGGTCCCAAGGCCGCGCGCGCGGCCTTAACGCGTTCGGCAGAGGCATAAGGCGAGCCGTCCATCGAACCGACTCGCATCTTCACCGCCTTGAAGCCGCCCGCATCTATATACGACCGGAGCTGCGCGCCGATGCTCTGCGCCGGCGCCCAGCCGCCCGACGCATAGGCGGCCATGCGCTGCTGCTTGCGCCCGCCGAGCACGCGCCAGACCGGCTCGCCCAACGATTTGCCAAGAATGTCCCAGAGCGCGATGTCGATCGCGCTGATCGCCGCGACCGACAGGCCGCGCCGCGACAGCGCCGGCATGATGTGGCCAGAAGCCGCCGCCTTCTCGTGGCGCACGCCATTATAGAGCCGTTCCCAGATCGCTGTGATGTCGCGCGGGTCGAGGCCGATGATGGCGGGACCGACCTCGGCATTGATGAGATGGACGAGTGCGCTGTAAGTGCCCGCGCTGCCGGCCGCGTTCTTGCCCTCGCCCCAGC
Organism: Mesorhizobium sp.; assembly: GCA_049647505.1. Taxonomy (GTDB): domain Bacteria; phylum Pseudomonadota; class Alphaproteobacteria; order Rhizobiales; family Rhizobiaceae; genus Mesorhizobium_A. The sequence goes on along the minus strand of JBARXU010000023.1, from coordinate 429,112 downwards.
CGACCAGACCCGTGTCCGTTTCGACGCGAACGATCGCCGCGTCGAACGTCGCGATCTGGCCGAAGTCGCTTTTGTGCTGGCTGGCAGCCTCGATCGGAATCCGGACCCACCAGGCCTCGACGTTTACGATACGCATGTCTGTTCCCCGCGCCCGTCCCGCCGCAACCGGCAAGACGGGCATGTCTGCTGGCGCTCTACCGGATCAGCGGAAGCAGCGTTTCGGCTGTTATGCGCATCTGGTCTGCGTAGAATTTTTCGGTGAGAACGCTCGACCCGTGGTCCTGAATGAACTTCAGCTGCTCGGGCGAGATGTCGACCGGGTTACGCTCGACCATATCGGGATAGCGATTGGCGGGTGTGCGGTCGACGGGTGCGACGAATTCATTGGTCAGCGCGCCATCGTAACCGGCCTCCTTCAGCCAGCCGACAAGCTGCTTCCAGTTGATCGTGCCGAGGCCCGCGGCAAAGCGATTGTTGTCGGCGACGTGGAAGTCGAACAGGCGCTTGCCCGCCTTCATGATCGCCTCCTTCACATCGAATTCTTCCATATGGATGTGATAGGCGTCGAGGCAGATGCCGCATTCGGGGCTGATGGCGTCGGCAAGCGCCATGGCCTGCTCGCCGCGATTGAAGAGATAGGTCTCGAAGCGGTTCAGCGGCTCGACCGCGATGCGCACTCCAACCTTTTTGGCGTGGGCGAAGCACTCGCGTCCGGCGTCCGTGACCCAGCCCCATTCCTCTTCCTCTGTGCCGTCGGGAACGACCTTGCCGACCGTGGCGGGAACGAGCGTGATGATCTCGCCGTCAAGCTCGCCGACCATCGTCAGCACGTCCTTCACATATTGCACCGAGCGCTCGCGCTGGCCCTGATCGCGCGCGGCGAGATTGCGCTCGCCCAGCATTAGGGTCACAGCGCCCCAGCAGCGAATGCCATGCTCCTTCAGGAGCGCGCGCGTCTCGCTGGTCTTGTACTGTTCCGGCTCGCCCGAAATCTCGATCGATTCGTAGCCATATTTCTTGATGCGCGAGAGCGTCTTTTCAAGCGGCTCCGCCCGCATCCAGTTGTGTGTCGAAAGATGCATGTTGTCTCCTCCAGTGTTGACCGCTGACCTGTCGAAAGCCCGCGCTCAGGTATGCCAAGACCCGCCCAACCGGCAAACTGGTTGGACCAAAATGCGTTCACCGGACGACTAAACCATTTCAGACAGACCTGCAAGCAGCCAGGCCAAAAGCGATGGATCGGGCTTGAATCGACTGTAACCGTAGGTTTTCGCCCCGATTACCGGACTACGACGCCGACTTACCGACTTGACCCAAGGAGAGGTATTGGTCATACCAGACGGCAATCAGTCAGACACAGAATAGACTGTCGGCCGGTGGTCGAACCAGATAAGACCGTCCGTGCCGAGACATACGGGGAGAGGATGCATGCCGAAGACGATGAAGGGTCCAGCCATTTTCCTGGCGCAGTTCGCGGGTGACGCCGCGCCGTTCAATTCGCTTCCCGCAATCGCCAAATGGGCGGGCGACCTGGGCTACAAAGGCGTCCAGATCCCGACATGGGATGGTCGCCTGTTCGACCTGAAGAAAGCCGCCACATCGAAGGCCTATTGCGACGACATCAAGGGCGTATGCGCCGATGCGGGCGTCGAGGTGACCGAACTGTCGACCCACCTTCAAGGCCAGTTGGTCGCCGTTCATCCGGCCTATGATTCCCAGTTCGACGGCTTTGCCCCGGCTGAAGTGCACAACAATCCGAAGGCCCGGCAGGCATGGGCGGTCGAGCAGCTGATGTTCGGCGCCAAAGCGTCGCGGAATTTCGGGCTCAATGCCTCCGTCACCTTCTCGGGCGCGCTCGCATTCCCCTATCTCTACCCCTGGCCACAGCGGCCGGCCGGCCTGATCGAGGAAGCATTCAGCGAGCTTGGCAAACGCTGGACGCCGATCCTCGACGCCTATGAAGATGCTGGCGTCGATCTCTGCTACGAGATCCATCCGGGCGAAGACCTGTTCGACGGCGCGACGTTCGAGATGTTCCTCGACGAGGTGAAGGGCCATACGCGCGCCAACATCAACTACGACCCGTCGCATTTCCTGCTGCAGCAGCTCGACTACCTCGCCTTCATCGACATCTATCATGAGCGCATCAAGGCGTTTCACGTGAAGGACGCCGAGTTCAATCCGGATGGTCGCCAGGGCGTCTATTCCGGCTATCAGGGCTGGCTGAACCGCGCAGGGCGCTTCCGCTCGCTCGGCGACGGGCAGGTCGATTTCTCGGGCATCTTCTCCAAGCTCGCCCAGTATGACTACGACAGCTGGGCGGTGCTCGAATGGGAATGCTGCCTCAAGCACCCGGAAGACGGCGCAGCCGAAGGTGCACCCTTCATCGCCTCGCACATCATCCGCGTCACGGAGAAGGCATTTGACGATTTTGCCGGCGCCAACCCCGACCGGGAGGCGCTGCGCAAGGTCATGGGAATCTAGCGGGAGCACGACGATGGTCAGCGGACGCAGAACTGAATCGGGCAACGGGCCGATCCGGCTCGGCATGGTCGGCGGCGGACGGGGCGCCTTCATCGGCGGCGTGCATCGCATCGCCGCGCGCATTGACGGCGAGTTCCAGCTGGTGGCGGGCGCGCTGTCGTCGGACGCTGAGCGCGCCAAGGCATCAGCCGCCGAAATCGGGCTTGATCCGTCGCGCAGCTATGGCTCGTTTCAGGAGATGGCGAAGGCCGAGGCCGCGCGCGCCGACGGCATCGAGGCGGTGTCGATCGTGACGCCGAACCATATGCATTATCCGGCCGCCAAGGCGTTTCTCGACGCAGGCATCCATGTCATCTGCGACAAGCCCGTCACGTCCAATCTGGCTGACGCGAAGAAGCTGGCGGCGCTGGTCGAAAAATCCGGCAAGGTGTTCGTGCTCACCCACAACTACACCGGCTATCCCATGGTCCGGCAGGCGCGCGAAATGGTTGCCAGCGGCCAGCTCGGCGAGATCCGCGTGATACAGGCCGAATATCCGCAGGACTGGCTGACGACCAAGGCCGAGGACACCGGCTCGAAACAGGCGATGTGGCGCACCGACCCGAAGAAGTCGGGCGTCGGCGGGGCCACCGGCGATATCGGGACGCACGCCTACAATCTCGCCCGCTTCGTTTCTGGGCTGGAACTGGATGCACTGTCGGCAGACCTGAATGCGTTCGTCCCGGGCCGCCTGCTCGACGACAACGCCCATGTCATGCTGCGCTTCAAGCCGGTCGGGGATGGGGGCGGAGCGAAGGGCATGCTCTGGGCAAGCCAGGTCGCGCCGGGCAATGAGAACGCGCTGAAGCTCAGGGTCTACGGCTCCAAGGGCGGCATCGAATGGAACCAGGAGCAGCCGAACCATCTGTGGTTCACGCCCTTCGGCCAACCGAAACAATTGCTGACGCGCGGTGGCGCTGGTGCGGGACCGGCGGCGGCGCGCGTGAGCCGCATTCCGTCGGGCCATCCTGAAGGCTATCTGGAAGGCTTTGCAACGATTTATGCAGAGGCCGCCCGCGCCATTCGTGCCGCACGCCGCAAGGGCGGCAAGCTGCCCAAGGACGTCATCTTCCCGACCGTTCAGGATGGCGTGGAAGGCGTCGCCTTTATCGAGGCCTGCGTGAAGTCCTCCAAGAAGAACGCTGCCTGGACGAAGCTGTAGAGCCGTTCATCGCTATTGATGAAAACCGGGCTGGGGCGCTGCCTCAGCCCGGTTTTGTTTTGCGCAATCACTTGCCGCGCGACGGGCCTTCGCGCTCGGCCGACTGCGCCCAGATATTGACGTTTGCGTCCTTGGCGAAACGATCGATCTCGGCCAGTTCGGCCTCGCTGAATGCGAGGTTCTTCAGCGCACCGACGCTGTCCTCGACCTGCGCGACCCGGCTCGCGCCGATCAGCGCCGAGGTGACGCGGCCGCCGCGCAAAGCCCATGCGATTGCCATCTGCGCCAGGGTCTGGCCGCGCTTGGATGCGATGTCGTTGAGGCCGCGGATATTTGCGAGCGTCTCGGCCGAGAGGAACCCCTTTTGCAGCGAGCCGTCGCGCGCAGCACGGCTGTCTTGCGGCACGTCCTTCAGGTAGCGGTCGGTCAACATGCCCTGCGCCAGCGGCGAGAAGACGATCGAGCCTGTGCCTTCACCGTCGAGCGTGTCGAGCAGGCCGTCCTCCTCGATCCAGCGATTGATCATCGAATAGCTCGGCTGATGGATCAGAAGCGGCACGCCAAGATCACGCAGGATCGCGGCGGCCTCGCGGGTGCGCTGCGAATTGTAGGACGAGATGCCGACATAGAGCGCCTTGCCGGAGCGGACCGCATGCGCCAGCGCGCCCATGGTCTCCTCAAGCGGAGTGTCGGGATCGAAACGGTGCGAATAGAAGATGTCGACATAGTCGAGGCCCATGCGCTTGAGTGACTGGTCGAGCGAGGACAGCAGATATTTGCGGCTGCCCCATTCGCCGTATGGCCCCGGCCACATGTTGTAGCCGGCCTTGGTCGAGATGATCATCTCGTCGCGGTGATCGCGAAAATCGGTGCGCAGCATTTCGCCGAACACTTCCTCGGCGCGGCCGGGAGGCGGACCGTAATTGTTGGCGAGGTCAAAATGGGTGATGCCGAGATCGAACGCACGCCGGGTAATGGCGAGCTTTGTGGCATAGGATTTGTCGTCGCCGAAGTTCTGCCAAAGCCCCAGCGAAATGGCCGGCAGCTTGAGCCCGGAGTGGCCGCAGCGATTGTAGATCATATCGGTGTAACGGTCGGCAGCGGGTTGCCAGCTCATCTCTTGTTCTCCCTGATGGGTGGTCTTTTTCCACGTTCGAGCCGACACCAATAGGACCAATGCATGGCTATCGACAGGACAATCGGGCCTCTCCGTTGATTTTCAGCGCCGGGCGCGAAACAACAGATCTTCGAGGAGACAGACATGCGCGCTGCGCAACCGACAATTCAGGATGTTGCGCGCCAGGCAGAGGTTTCGACAGCGACCGTGTCGCGCACCCTGTCCTATCCAGAATCGGTGTCGGAGACGACGCGCAGGCGAGTGCTGGCCGCGGTCGAACTGACGGGCTATTCGGTCAACCAGATGGCCCGCAACCTGCGCAAGCGCACAACCGGGGCCATCGTCGTGCTGGTGCCCAATATCGGCAATCCGTTCTTCTCGCGCATTCTTGCCGGCATCGAAGCGGCGGCGGCGCGCTCCGGCTATACGGTGCTCATCTGCGACACCCGCCCGACCGGCGGCGGACGCCCTCAACTGGCCGGACAGGTGCGGCCCGACCGCGCCGACGGTCTGATCAGCCTCGACGGCGCGTTGCCGGACGACATCGATGGTCCACAGCGCAATGGCCCGCCGCTCATCTATGCATGCGAATGGAAGGAAGGATCGCCGCTGCCCTCGATCAGGTTCGACAATGAGGGCGGGGCGGAACTCGCGGTCGACCACCTCGTCTCGCTCGGCCATCGCGAGATCGGCCATGTACTCGGCCCCTCGCAGAACGTTCTTTCGACGACGCGGCGCGACGGGTTCCTGCGTGCCATGCGCAGGAACGGGCTGACGGTGCGCGACGAATGGATGATCGGCGGCGACTTCATGCTCGGCTCAGGTGTGACGGCGGCGCGGACATGGCTGGAACTTGCCGAGCGGCCCTCGGCGATGTTCATCGCCAATGACGAAATGGCATGCGGCTTCGTCTCGGAACTGCATCGCCATGGGGTCGAAACGCCGCGCGACATGTCGGTCGTATCCTTCGACGATATCGACATTGCCGAACAGTTCATCCCCGGCCTGACGACGGTTCACCAGCCGCGAGAAGGCCTTGGCGAAGCTGCATTCGAGGCGCTTCTGCCGCTGATGCAAAAGGGCGGCGAGGCCGCGCCGTCGCAGCAGGTTCTGCCGGCAACATTGGTCATTCGCGAAAGTGCGCGGAAGCGCGACATGGCTTAAGGCCGGCGGATAGGCGACCGCGCATCACCAGCGATGAACGACCTGACCGCGTTTGAGGTCGAGATAGGTGCTGCCCTGTTCGGTCAGGCGCAGCTTTGTCATGGAATCGATGTTGATGCGCGGTCGCCTGATCTTCGGCGCATCGGACTTCTTGCCCGGCGCGACCCACCCGACCTTGCTGCTGGAATCGTTCGGAGCGGCAAAATCACCCTCGACCAGACCGACGTCATCATCGTCCCACTGCATGTTCTCGGCCTTGTCGGCGAGGCGGGGATCGACCACTGCGCGTTCCTCAATAGCAGTTTCGACACGGTCGAGATGCTGCTCAAGATCGATTTTGACCCCTGCAATTTCACCGGCAGCCGCCTCCGGAGCCGTCGCTGCAACGGGTGACTGTGCCTGAGAAGGGGCAGGGTCCGCCGGAACCGAAGCGGCATCGCCAGAGCGGATGTCCCATGGGGCTTCGGTCTGCGTGGATGGGTTCTTGGCCTGAGGCTGCGCGTCGGTCGACCCTTCGGCCGTGGTCCGAGACACTGACGGTGGCGGAAGCGGCTGGCGCACGATCTCCTGCGCGTTGGCGGCGCCAAGCGCACCCAACATAAATGCTGAGAAACAGACAGATCGAAGGGCGTGTGCGCTGTGCATGGCCACAGCCAATACTCCTCTACAGACCCCCGCACCCTTCCCTTCCAAAGGAAAAATGAGGTCAAAAGAGGGCGATTTCAGGGAATATCCTCTGGCCTGCGGCCGGGCCGAGGACGATAGGGCGGGATGGCCCAGCCGAAACGCAGCGCACCTGCCCGCACGAAGAAGGCGGTGGGAGCGGCGATGAGTGCCGCGGCTACGACCGGAAAACCCAGCACGATGAGCAGCGTATACATGGACGCGCCGGCAAGAGCGGCCGTGATATAGACCTCGGGGCGCAGAAGGACGGACGGCTCGCCCGCCAGCACATCGCGCAGGATGCCACCGAAGGTCGCCGTGAGAACGCCTGTGATGAGCGCGACGGATGGCGAACCGGTAGCGGCCAGCCCCTTTGCCGCGCCCATGACGCTGTAGGCCGACATGCCGACCGCATCGAGCCAGAGCAGCACCTTCCAGCGGCTTTCGACAAGATGCGCGGTGAAAAAGACCAGCACCGCGACCACGGCGCAGACAAGGATGAAGTCAGGCTCGCGCACCCAGAAGACCGGCGCCTGCCCAAGGATCAGGTCGCGCAACGTGCCGCCGCCGACACCGGTCACGCCGGCCAGAAACAGGAAGCCGATGATGTCGAGCTGCTTGCGCGAGGCGGCAAGCGCCCCGGTGGCCGCAAAGACGGCGACGCCTGCATAGTCGAGGGCGAGGATCGGGTTCATGCCAACAGGGAGTACGGCAAACGGCAGATAAGGCAAGAGGCCCTATCCAGACATCAGATGGGCGGCGGACTTTTGGCCCACCGCCCTTCAAACCTTGAGCCGCGTTGCGCCTTAAGTTCAGGCGTCTTTTTCAGCCTGTGCATTGATCGGGCCAGGCTCTGCCGGAGCGTCGTTGGCGGGAGCCTTCGGGCCACCGCGCGCCACGCCGACCATGGCCGGGCGCAAGACCCGGTCGCCGATCGAATAGCCCGACTGGACGACCTGAACGACGGTGCCGTTGGGAACTTCCGGGTTCGGCACCTCGAACATGGCCTGATGGAAGTTCGGATCGAACTTCTCGCCCTGCGGCTCCAGCTTCTTGACGCCGTGACGTTCAAGGGTGGAGAGCAGCCCGCGCTCGGTGATGTCGACGCCCTCGACCAGCGATTTCAGCGAGGCGTCGGCGCTCGACTTCACCTCTTCCGAGACGGCGTCGAGTGCGCGGCGCAGATTGTCGGAAACGGTCAGCATGTCGCGCGCAAAATTCGTCACGCCATAGGTGCGAGCATCGGCCACGTCGCGCTGGGTGCGGCGGCGCAGGTTCTCCATGTCGGCAGCAAGGCGAAGAGCGCGGTCCTTCAGCTCCTCGTTTTCCTTCACCAGCCTCATGAAGGCTTCGTAGTCGGCTTCCGGCACGCCTTCGGGCGCGGCGCCGGCCGTCGGGTCCATAGATTCGTTATCGGGCAAATCGCTCATCGCGTCGGTCCTGTAGTCAATTGTCCGTGAGTTGAGCCGGATATCGAGGCTTGGGCCATAAAAATCAAGGGTCAGCGCAGCAACCGGCTGATCATCTGGGCGGTATAGTCGACCATCGGCACGATGCGGCCATAGTTGAGGCGGGTCGGGCCGATGACGCCGAGCGCGCCGATGACGCGCTGTTCCTTGTCGCGATAGGGCGCGACCACGAGCGATGACCCCGACAGCGAGAACAGCTTGTTCTCCGAGCCGATGAAGATGCGAACACCTGAACCCGTCTCGGCAAGATCGAGCAGTTGCGTCAGGCCATCCTTGGTTTCCAGATCCTGGAACAGATGGCGCAACAGCTCGATATCGGCCTGCGCGGTGACATTTTCGAGCAGGTTGGCGCGGCCCGACACGATGAGCTGCGCCGGCAACCCGCCACTGCCGCCCGACCAGATGGCAAGGCCGCGGTCGACGAGATCCTGGCTAAGAGTATCGAGCGCGGCGCGCGTCTCGACCTTCTGCCGCTCGATCTCGGTTCGCGCCTCGGCCAGCGTCCTGCCCGCAATATGGGCGTTGATGAAGTTCGACGCCTGGGTGAGCTGTGACAGGGTGACGCCGGCCGGAAGCTCGATGACGCGGTTTTCGACATCGCCGTTCTGCGACACCAGAACGGCCAGGGCGCGCGCCGGGTCGAGCTGGACGAATTCGAGATGACGCAGCGGCACTTCGTTCTTGGCCGCGACGACCAGGCCGGCACCTCGCGAAAGGCCAGACAGCATCTGGCTTGCCTCGGTCAGCATCTGCTCCAGCGTGGCGCCCGAGCCCGATGCCTTCATCTGTGCCTCGATATTGCGCTGCTCATCCGCCGACAGATCGCCGAATTCGAGGAACGAATCGACAAACAGGCGCAACCCCTTCTGCGTCGGCAGGCGGCCGGCGGAAATATGCGGGGCATAGATCAGGCCAAGCTGCTCCAGATCGCTCATCACGTTGCGGATGGTCGCGGGCGACAGGGTGGCTGGCAGCATGCGCGACAGGTTGCGCGAGCCGAGCGGCTCGCCCTCGCGCAGGTAAGAATCGACGATCACCCGGAAAATGTCGCGCGACCGCGCGTCCAGCGATTGAAGATTGGGATCGAGGATCGGATTCGTCATGATCAGGCCGCAAAAATAGAGAGCTTGGCCGCGCCGTGCAATGCGCGGAAATCGCCGGGCTGGTGCATTGCGAAAAAGAGTTCTGTTTCCAACCGGGCGCGAAACGCCTACAAGCCCGCATTCCTCACGAAAGGCCAATCATGCGACCCTCAAAGCGCCAGCCCGATGAAATGCGCGCAGTCTCCTTCGAACGCGGCGTCTCAAAACACGCCGAAGGCTCATGCCTCGTCAAATTCGGCGACACGCATGTCCTTTGCACCGCCAGCCTTGAAGAGAAGGTGCCGGGCTGGATGCGCAATTCGGGCAAGGGCTGGGTCTCGGCAGAATATGGAATGCTGCCGCGCTCGACCGGCGATCGCATGCGCCGCGAGGCATCGAGCGGCAAGCAGGGCGGGCGCACGCTTGAAATCCAGCGTCTCATCGGCCGCAGCCTGCGCGCGGTTGTCGACCTTCAGGCGCTTGGCGAAGTGCAGATCACGGTCGACTGCGACGTGATCCAGGCCGATGGCGGCACGCGCACGGCCTCGATCACCGGCGGCTTCATCGCCTTGCATGAGTGCCTGTCGTGGATGGCCGCGCGCAAGATGATCGACATCTCCAAGGTGCTGAAAGACCATGTCGCGGCGATTTCCTGCGGCATCCATGAAGGCGTGCCGGTCCTCGATCTCGACTATCTGGAAGATTCGTCCGCGGGCACCGACGCCAACTTTGTCATGACCGGCAGGGGCGGCATCGTCGAGATTCAGGGCACGGCTGAAGGCGCGCCGTTCTCGGAAGAGGAATTTGCCGCGCTGATGTCGCTGGCAAAAAAGGGCATCGGCCGTCTGGTCGACCTGCAGAAGATGGCCATCAGCTAAATGACGCCCTCCCGCCTCCTTGAATCCGCGCTCTATGTGACCGATCTCGACGCCGCAGAACATTTCTACGGCGTGGTTCTCGGGCTGGAGCCGGCTGGAAAGGTTGCGGGGCGGCATCTGTTCTTCAAATGCGGCGACGCGATCGTGCTTCTGTTCAACGCAGAGGCAACGCAGGTTCCTCCGCCGCCCGATGCCAGATTGCCTGTGCCACCGCATGGAACGACAGGCGCCGGACACATGTGCTTTGCCGCCAGCGAAAGCGAAATCGATGCCTGGAAAGCGCGGCTCGGCGAGCATGGCGTAGCGATCGAGGCCGAGTTCGAATGGCCGCGCGGCGGACGTTCGATCTATTTCCGCGACCCTTCGGGCAATTCGCTCGAATTCGCCAATCCTACGATCTGGGGAATGAAATGAGAGATATCGGCAAGCGGATCGTCGTCGCCAGCCACAATGCCGGCAAGCTCGCGGAATTTGCCGACCTGTTGGGACCTTACGGTCTGGAAGCAAAGTCGGCTAAGGAATACGATCTGCCCGAACCGGACGAGACCGGGACTACGTTCGAGCAGAACGCCTATATCAAGGCCCATGCGGCTGCGAGCGCGACCGGCCTGCCTGCCATGTCGGACGATTCCGGCCTTGTGGTCGACGCTCTCGACGGCCAGCCGGGTGTCTATACGGCCGACTGGGCGACAAAGCCCGATGGAACACGCGATTTCGCGATGGCGATGCAGAAGACGCAGGACGCAATGCTGGCGGCCAGCGCGACCGCGCCAGACCAGCGCACTGGGCGCTTCGTCGCGGTCATCTGCCTGTGTTTCCCGGATGGCGAGGCCGAGTATTATCGCGGCGAGGCAGACGGCACGCTCGTCTGGCCACCGCGCGGCGGAAGCGGGTTCGGATATGATCCGATGTTCAAGCCCGACGGCCATGATCGCACCTTCGGCGAAATGACGGCCGAAGAGAAGCACGGCTGGAAGCCCGGAATGGCGACCGCGACCTCGCACCGCGCCCGCGCCTTCAAGGCATTTGCCGAGGCACGGCTCGGGTGATGCGTCGATGACCGCGCCGGGCTTCGGCATCTACCTTCATTGGCCGTTCTGCGCAGCCAAGTGCCCCTATTGCGACTTCAATTCGCATGTACGCCACCAGCCGCCGGATCAGGCTCGCTATGCGCAGGCGTTCCGGCGCGAGCTGACGCATTTCCGCTCGCGCACCGGGCCGCGCGAAGTCACCTCCATATTTCTCGGCGGTGGCACGCCCTCGCTGATGGAGCCGGCAACGGTCGGGTCACTGCTCGACACTGTCGCAGAGCTCTGGAGCGTCGCGCCGGATGCCGAGATCACGCTCGAAGCCAATCCGTCATCCGTCGAGGCAGAGCGGTTTCGCGGCTATCGGGCGGCAGGCGTCAATCGTGTGTCGCTTGGTGTTCAGGCACTCAACGACAAGGACCTACGGTTCCTCGGTCGGCTGCATGATGTTGCCGAGGCGCGGCGCGCCATCGAACTTGCCCGCGCCACCTTCCCGCGCCTGTCCTTCGACCTGATCTATGCGCGGCCGGGCCAGACCATCCCGGCGTGGGAAGCGGAGCTGAACCAGGCGATTGACCTCGCAGCCGATCATCTGTCGCTCTACCAGCTGACCATCGAGGAGGGGACGCGCTTCTTCGACCTGCACCAGCGCGGCAAGTTCACCATTCCCGATGTGGATCTGGCCGCAGACCTTTACGAGGCTACCCAGATCGTCACCGCCGCACGCGGCCTGCCGGCCTATGAAGTGTCGAACCACGCGGTGCCGGGCGCGGAAAGCCGGCACAATCTCGTCTATTGGCGTTATGGCGAATATGTCGGCTCTGGTCCCGGCGCGCATGGTCGTTTCGTCGACCACGACCAGCGCATCGTCACCATTGCCGAGCGCCTGCCCGAGCGTTGGCTGGAGCTTGTGGAAACGAAAGAGCATGGCGTCGTCGATGGTGAATTGCTCGACCGCTCGGAAGAGGCCGACGAATTCCTGATGATGGGGCTGAGGCTGCGCGAAGGCATCGACCTCGTGCGCTACGAGGCGCTGGCGGGCAGGCCGCTGTCGGCCAGGCGCATCTCGATCCTGCGCGAGGAGGGTCTTGTCGAACCGGTCGGCAATTCGCGCTTGCGCGCCACGCCGCAAGGGATGATCGTGCTCAACGCGCTCGTTGCCGATCTGGCACGCGAGGATTACGGAGCATTCGTTTGACGCTCGACAGCTGGCAATTCTGGGCGCTTCTGGCGGCAGTGTTCGCTGCGCTGACGGCGATTTTCGCCAAGGTCGGCGTGGAGAACGTGAATCCGGATTTTGCCACCCTGATCCGCACGGTCATCATCGTTCTGGTGCTCGGCAGCCTGATCGCGGTGACCGGGCAGGCGCAGCCTCTAGGCTCGATCTCGGGAAGGACATGGGTGTTTCTCACGCTGTCGGCGCTGGCGACGGGCGCATCCTGGCTCTGCTATTTCCGTGCGCTAAAGCTCGGGCAGGCCTCTCAGGTCGCGCCGATCGACAAGCTGAGCGTCGTCTTCGTCGCCGTCTTTGCGGTGCTGTTCCTGCGGGAGAAGCTCGCGCTTGTGAACTGGGTCGGCATCGTGCTTATCGCGGTCGGCGCGGTTCTGGTCGCCATACGGGCCTGAGCCGCCCCTTCTATTGGCCGTGCGGCTGTGCGACATACGCGCGATGAACGAGACAAGGGAAAGCGGGCGAAGCTTTGTCGTCGGCGGGGCGCAAGTTCCGGCGCGTCCGCTTCCGGCGGCGCTCTATCTGGTGGCGACGCCCATAGGAAATCTCGGCGACATCACCATACGCGCGCTCGAAACGCTGGCCGCTGCCGATGTGCTGGCCTGCGAGGACACGCGCGTCACACGCGTCCTGCTCGACCGCTATGCGATCAGGCAAAGGCCGACGCCCTATCACGAGCACAACGCCACAGAAGCTGGCCCGCGCCTCATTGCAGAGCTTGAAAACGGCCGCTCCGTCGCACTCGTTTCCGACGCCGGGACACCGCTGGTGTCAGACCCCGGCTACAGGCTTGTCGAGGAAGCGATCTCGCGCGGCATCAAGGTCGTCCCGGTGCCCGGCCCGTCGTCGGTGCTGGCGGCGGTTGCAGGCTCGGGCCTGCCGACCGACGCATTTCTGTTTGCCGGCTTCCTTCCGGTCAAGGATGGGCAGCGCCGCAGCCGCCTTGAAGAACTGAAAGCCTCCCCCGCCACGCTGATCTTTTTCGAATCGCCGCGCCGGCTGGACGACACTCTCAAAGCCATGGCTGAGGTGCTTGGAGACCGCCCCGCAGTCATAGGGCGTGAACTGACCAAGGCCTTCGAGGAATTCCGCAGGGATAGGCTTTCCGCGCTTGCCGAGTACTATGGCACGACGGACGCGCCGAAGGGCGAGGCAGTCATCTGCGTCGGCCCGCCGCTCGAACAGGTCCAGACGGCCGGCGACGTCGATACGATGCTGCTGGCCTTGTCGGCCGAAATGCCTGCGTCGAAGGCAGCAGCGGAAGCCGCGCGACTGACAGGCCGCCCAAAGGGCGATCTCTATCGGCGACTGCTGCAACTGCGCGAGGAGGCCGATGGCCGCTGAGAAGCGACCTGCCGATCCGCGCAAGCTTGGCGCGCTCAAACGCGGCCAGCGTGGCGAATGGCTGGCGGCGGTGGCGCTGATGGCCAAGGGCTATCGCATCGTGGCGCGCAATTACAGGACGAAACTCGGCGAGATCGACCTGATCGCCCGGCGCGGCGACATGATCGCCATCGTCGAGGTCAAGGCGCGACCTACACTTGCATCAGCCATGGAAGCGGTCGGGCGGCAATCCTCATGGCGCATCGAGGGCGCTGCCGATCTGTGGCTTGCCCGTCAACGCGACTATGCGCGGCTGTCGGTGCGCTTCGACCTCGTCGCCGTGCTGCCGTGGCGCTGGCCGGTGCATGTCGAGAACTTCTTTCAGGGCCGGTAAGCGACCTACAGCGTGTCGCAATCCTTCGGATTCACTCGACACGCTCAAAGTCTTTGTTCTGTCGCATGTCGTTGTCGCAAAAGCGCTGCACACTTTTGCGCGACATGCTCTAGCGCTTTGACACCCGCATCGGCAGGCCGCCCTCCGGCTGTGTCGTCAGCTTCTGCACCGGCCATGGATTGGTGGTTTCGGTGGTATCGAACCGGAAGCGTGATAAAAGAACCGCGAGCGCAATGACGGCCTCCTGCATGGCAAAACTCGCGCCGATGCAGACGCGCGGCCCTGCACCAAAGGGCAGGTATTGATATTTGTCCATTTTCGCCCGGTTTTCGGGATGGAAGCGCGACGGCATGAATGCATCGGGCTGGTCCCAGAGTTTTCGGTGCCGGTGGACGGTCCATGGCATGATGAGCACGGTCGCGCCGGGCTTCAGCACCAGATCCTGATAGCGGTCCTCGACGATCGGTTCCCGGTTGATGGACGGAGCCGGCGGATAGAGTCGCATCGCCTCCTCGAAGGCGGCGCGGGTCAGCGGCATGGCATCGAGCCATTTGACCGGGTCCGGTTCGCGCGCCAGCACCTCGGCGATCTCGATCTCGATGCGATCACGCTCCCATGGCGATTCCGCTAAGCAGTAGATCGTCCAGCCGAGCGCGCGCGCCGTAGTCTCATGGCCGGCGCCGATGAAGGTGATGATATTGTCGGCGATCTCCTCGCGCGTCAGGCCGTCCGGCCCTTCGGCGCGAAGCAGAAGGGTGAGGAAATCCTCCGGCGCGTTGTCGGGATCGCGCGCCAGCCGCTCGCGCCGCATCGCCATCGTGTCGTCGACTATTCTGCGAAAATAGGCCATCGTCTTTCGCCCGCGCAGGCGGGTGATGCGCGGCAGCCAGGTCGGCGCACCGAGGAGATCGAGCGGGTCGACGCGACCCATCGTCTCGAACAGATGGTCGATCTGGTCCTCGAAGGTGCCGGGTTCGCCCGCGATCTCGCCGGAGAACAGCGTTTCGGCGAGAATATCATAGGTCAGCGAGGTCATGTCGCGCGCGACGTCGACCGTCTGGCCGTCCTGATAGCGCTCGACGAAGGCCTGCGTGCTCTTGAGCATCGGCCCCGCGAAGCCGAAGATATGGCGCGGCGTGAAGACAGGCGCCATCGCCTTGCGCGACCGTTTCCAGACAGCGCCCTCGGCGGTCAAAAGCCCGTCGCGCAGGATCGGGCGCAGGATGAGTTGGCGCACGCGCGCCATCTTGTAGTTCTTTGCATTGTCCACGAGCACATGGCGGATGAGGCCGGGGTCGTTTGCAATGACCAGCGGGCCGCCGATGCCCGAACCGATGGAGATCCACGGCTCGTTGTATGACGGCTCACCCCACAGTTCGAGCGGATTGCGATAGACGATACGCATCATCTGCAGGGCGGAAGGCGGCGAGGTGCGCGGCTTCGGGGCTGGCGGGGTGAACGGGGCTGGGACGGTGTCCATTGTGGCTCCTTCGTATCTCGAACATAGATACGAAGGAACGCGACGGAAAGAAGGTGCGACGCGGAGGGCGATCAGCCCAGCAGCGCCTGCACCATCGGGTGTTCCGGGTCGGCAAGGCCGTCTATCACATTAAAATGATGCCGGTCCGGCTCCGCCACGCAACCGGTCGCGCCGCCAAGGCCGAGCCAGATATTTGCGAGAAGCGCGTTCTGGCGGATGAATTCGGCGCGTTCGCCGGCACCCACCCAGCAGGTCACGCGCACGCCATCGATGGGCGCGAGAAGGGCCGGGCTTTCGGCGGCGGCTTCGGCCTGATCGATCTTGAGATTGGCATTCATCGCGGTGTTCATCAGTGGACGCAAATCGTGCAGGCCAGAGATCGGGACGCAGTTGCGGATTCGCCTGCGAACGGCCTCCCCCAATGGCGAGGTGGTCGTGACCATGCGCGCGGCAAGATGCCCCCCGGCGGAATGGCCAGTCAGGTTGATCGGGCCGCCAACTTCGCCTGCTGCAAATTCGATCGCCTGCGCGACCTCGCGCACGATGCCGGAAATACGGATATCGGGGCAGAGCGTATAAGACGGCATGGCGACCGCAAAACCAAGCGCCAGCGGGCCGGCCGCAAGATGGGACCACATGCTCTTGTCGAGGCGCAGCCAATAGCCGCCATGGACGAATACGACGAGACCCCTGGGTGTGCCTTCCGGCAAGAACAGGTCGAGCCTGTTGCGCTCGGCGGGACCATAGCCAAGGTCGAGCCGCGCGCGACCCTGAGCTGCAAGGTGATTGCGAAACGCCTGCGCCGGGTCGACCCATAGCCCCGGCCAGCGGTCGCCACCGGGAATATGCGCACCATTGGCGTAAGCGTCGTCCCAGTCCGTAACCTTGTGCAGCATCATTGCGCGATCTCCTCTCCGGGCGAAGCTATTCAAGCCCGAGCGCTACTTCAACCGTATATATTTTAGGCTTGAAATAATTGCCATGCCATGCGAGGATTTTCAACGATTGCGCGCATGTCATCCTCGCGCGACGACGGGAGGACGGATGATTTTGGCCAAACATGCACTGGTAACGGGCGGCGGCTCCGGCATCGGCGAAGCGATTGCCGTTTCACTGGCGGAAGCAGGTGTTTCGGTGGTCATCTGCGGCCGCCGCAGGGACGAACTGGAGCGCGTGGCACAGACCTCGCCAAAGATCACGGTGGCCACCGCAGACGTGACCGACGAAGCGTCCATCGCCGCCGTTCACGAGGCTGCCGAGCAGGCAGGTACGCCCTTCGACATCGTAGTCGCCAATGCCGGCATCGCCACCAGCTCGCCTGCGGCAAAGACAAGCCTTGCCGACTGGCAGCGCATAATGGACGTCAATCTCACAGGCGCGTTCCTGACCGTGAAGCCGGCGCTTGGCCGCATGGCAAAGGCCGGACAGGGACGCATCATATTCATCGCCTCGATCGCTGGGTTGAAGGGCGGGGCTTACATCGCGCCCTATGTGGCTTCGAAGCATGGTGTCATCGGCCTGACGCGGGCGCTGGCCGCCGAACTCGCCAAGACCGGCGTGACGGTCAATGCGGTTTGCCCCGGCTTTGTCGAGACACCGATGCTGGAGCGGAGCGTGGCGCGCATCGTCGAAAGGACTGGACGCAGCGTCGAGGAGGCGCGCGCGGGCCTTTATGCGGGCAATCCGCAGGCACGGTTCATCCAGCCGCAGGAAGTCGCCGACACGGTCATGTGGCTCGTCTCTGACGGCGCACGCTCGATCAACGGTCAGTCGATTTCAGTTTCGGGAGGCGAGACTTGGTAGCTTCGGGAGCCAGGCCCATGACCCAAATGGACGACGATCAGGAAAGCAAGGACCGGCTGCGGCTGTGGATACGCATCCTGCGTGTCTCGCGCCTGATCGAGGCCGAACTGCGCGAGCTTCTGAAATCGGAGTTCGACACGACGCTGCCGCGCTTTGACGTGATGTCGGCGCTCAGCCGCGTACCCGAGGGCATGTTGATGAGCGACCTGTCGCGCTTCCTGCTGGTCTCCAACGGCAATGTCACCGGAATCGTCGACCGCCTCGTGCAGGACGGGTTGGTCATCCGCTCGCAGCGCGAGGGCGACAGGCGCACGTCCATCGTCAGCCTGACGCCGCAGGGCCGCGACCTGTTCGCACGCATGGCGGAGATCCACGAAGGCTGGATCAACAAGGCGATGGCCGGGGTGCCGAGCCATGAGGCGAAACATCTGGCAGATACGCTGAAGGCGTTCCGCAGCAATTGGGAGGTCGACAAGTGACCAGCTTCGCAAACTATCAACCGCAGCATTTTCACTGGGAGCTGAAGGACCGCATCGGCCGCATCCGCCTGTCGCGGCCTGAGCGCAAGAACCCGCTGACATTCGATTCCTATGCCGAGTTTCGCGACCTGTTCAGGGCGCTGGCCTATGCGGACGATGTGGACGCGGTCGTGTTCCTGTCCAATGGCGGCAATTTCTGCTCGGGCGGCGATGTGCATGACATTATCGGGCCGCTGGTCGACATGGACATGAAGGAGCTTCTGGCCTTCACGCGCATGACCGGCGACTTCGTCAAGGCGATGCTCCATTGCGGCAGGCCGATCATCTCCGCCGTCGACGGCGTGGCTGTCGGTGCAGGCGCGATCATCACCATGGCCTCCGACATTCGGCTGGCGACGCCCGAAGCCAAGACGGCCTTCCTGTTCACGCGTGTCGGGCTGGCAGGCTGCGACATGGGGGCCTGCGCCATGCTACCCCGCATCATCGGGCAGGGCCGCGCGGCCGAGCTACTTTATACCGGACGAACGATGAGCGCGCAGGAAGGCGAGCGCTGGGGCTATTACAATCGCCTCGTCGAGGCCGCCGCGCTCGAAGCCGAGGCGCTGGACCTTGCCAAACGGCTGGTCGAAGGGCCGACCTTCGCGCATGGCATGACCAAGACGCAGCTGAACCAGGAATGGAACATGAGCCTCGACCAGGCGATCGAGGCCGAAGCGCAGACGCAGGCGATCTGCATGCAGACGCAGGATTTCGCCCGCGCCTACCACGCCTTCGTCGCCAAGCAGAAGCCGGTCTTCGAGGGGAACTAGGATGCCCGACCGCACCTTCCTCAACTGGCCCTTTTTCGAGGATCGCCACCGCGATCACGCCGCGAGGCTGGAAGCGTGGTGCGAAAAGAACCTGCCGGTCGACCATCACGACGTCGACGCCGCCTGCCGCAAGCTGGTGAAGATGCTGGGCGACGACGGCTGGCTGAAGCCGACTGCGGTCGACCCCGACGATCCACAACCGCTCGACGTGCGCACACTTTGCATCACGCGCGAGACGTTGGCGCGCCATGACGGGCTGGCAGACTTCGCGGTTGCCATGCAGGGGCTTGGCACAGGCGCGATCAGCCTGTTCGGCGAGGCGCATCATCGCGAATGGCTGCGCAAGACGCGGGCCGGCGAGGCCCTGTCGGCCTTCGCGCTGTCAGAACCGCGGTCGGGTTCAGACGTCGCTAATATGGACATGACGGCAAGGCGCGACGGCGATGACTACGTGCTCGACGGCGAGAAGACATGGATCTCGAACGGCGGCATTGCCGACCTCTACATCGTCTTTGCCCGCACCGGCGAAGCGCCGGGCGCCAAGGGCCTCTCCTGCTTCCTCGTGCCCGCCGACACGCCCGGTCTCACCATTGCCGAGCGCATTGACGTGATCGCGCCGCATCCACTTGCACGTCTGAAATTCCAGAACTGCCGCATCCCCGCAGACGCGATCATCGGCAGACCGGGCGATGGCTTCCGCATCGCCATGTCGGTGCTCGACGTATTCCGCTCGACGGTGGGCGCGGCCGCGCTCGGCTTTGCTCGGCGCGCGCTCGACGAAAGCATGACGCGCGCTGCCAGCCGCGAACTGTTCGGCGCGCCGCTGTTCGACCTCCAGATGGTGCAGGGCCACATTGCCGACATGGCGCTTGACGTCGACGCATCGGCACTGCTCGTCTACCGCGCCGCATGGACCAAGGACATGGGCGCGCCGCGCGTGACGCGCGAGGCGGCGATGGCAAAACTCTACGCCACCGACCGCGCCCAGAGGGTCATCGACAAGGCCGTGCAGCTGCATGGCGGCGACGGCGTGCGCAAGGGACACATCATCGAGAGCCTCTATCGCGAGATCCGCGCGCTGCGCATCTATGAAGGGGCAAGCGACGTGCAGAAGGTTGTTATCGCCAGACAGGTGACGGCATGAAACTCGGACCCTCGGCCCATACGGATACGTTTTCGCGCGACAATCTCCCGCCATTCGAGCAATGGCCGGAACTGTCGCTGACAGGCTTCAACTATCCCGACCACCTTAACGCGGCGGTCGAGATGACCGACCGCATGGTTGAGCGCGGCTTCGGCGACAACACTGCACTGATCGGCAATGGCAGGCGGCGGACCTACAAGGAGCTGACCGACTGGACGAACAGGCTGGCGCACGCGCTGGTCGAGGATTACGGCGTCAAGCCCGGCAACCGGGTGCTGATCCGCTCGGCCAACAATCCGGCCATGGTGGCCTGCTGGCTGGCCGCGACGAAGGCGGGTGCCGTCGTCGTCAACACGATGCCGATGCTGCGCGCGGGCGAGCTTGGCCAGATCGTCGATATCGCCCAGATCAGCCTGGCGCTGTGCGACACGCGGCTGATGGATGAGATCGCCACCTGCGCCAAGGAAAGCAAATATCTCAGGGCCGTGGTCGGCTTTGACGGCACCGCAAACCATGACGCCGAACTCGACCGCATCGCGCTCAACAAGCCGGTCAAATATGAGGCAGTGAAAACCGGGCGCGACGATGTCGCTTTGCTCGGCTTTACCTCCGGCACGACCGGCAAGCCGAAGGCGACGATGCATTTCCATCGCGACCTTCTCATCATCGCCGACGGCTATGCGCGCGAGGTTCTCGACGTGCAACCGACCGACGTCTTCGTCGGCTCGCCGCCGCTCGCCTTCACCTTCGGCCTTGGCGGGCTGGCGATCTTCCCGCTACGCTTTGGTGCTGCCGCCACGCTGCTCGAACAGGCGACGCCGCCCAGCATGATCGAGATCATCGAGACCTTCAAGGCGACGATCTGCTTCACCGCGCCCACCGCCTATCGCGCCATGATGGCGGCGATGGACAAGGGTGCGGACCTGTCGTCGCTGCGGATCGCCGTGTCTGCCGGCGAGACGCTGCCGGGGCCGGTGTTCGAGGAATGGGTGGCCAAGACCGGCAAGGCCATGCTCGACGGCATCGGCGCAACCGAGATGCTGCACATCTTCATCTCCAACCGCCTCGACGACATGGCGGCATCGACGACCGGCAGGCCGGTCGGCGGATATGTCGCGAAGATCGTCGACGAGGACATGAACGAGGTGCCGCGCGGACAGCCGGGGCGGCTTGCGGTGCGCGGACCGACAGGCTGCCGCTATCTCGCCGACGACCGGCAGCGGGTCTATGTTCGCAATGGCTGGAACATTACCGGCGACACCTTCATTCAGGACGAGGACGGACGGTTCCACTTTGCCGCGCGCTCCGACGACATGATCGTATCGGCGGGCTACAACATCGCCGGACCGGAGGTCGAGGCGGCGCTGCTGGCCCATGACATGGTCAAGGAATGCGCCGTGATCGGCGTCGCCGACACGGAGCGCGGGCAGATCGTGCAGGCCTTCGTCGTGCTGAACGGCGATGCGGCAGGTGACTCGGCGACGGTGAAACTTTTGCAGGACCATGTGAAGGCGACGATCGCGCCCTACAAATATCCGCGCTCGGTGAAATTCGTCGATGCGCTGCCCAAGACACAGACTGGCAAGATCCAGCGGTTCCGCCTGCGGGAAGACAGCAAATGACCGATTTTGCCCGCACGAAGAAGCTCTTCGATATTCCGGAAGGAATGATCTATCTCGACGGCAATTCGCTCGGGCCACTGCCGAAGGCGGCGAAGGCGCGCGTGGTCGACATGATCGCAAATGAGTGGGGCAAGGAGCTTATCAAGGGCTGGAACAGCGCGGGGTGGTATGTGCAGCCGCGCGTCATCGGCGACCGTATCGCAAAGCTGATCGGCGCTGCACAAGGCACGGTCGTCATGGGCGACACGCTGTCGATCAAGGTGCATCAGGCGCTGGCCTCGGCGCTCGAAATGCGGCCCGACCGTCGCGTCGTCCTCTCCGACAACGGCAATTTTCCTTCCGACCTCTATATCGCGCAGGGGCTTCTGCAATCGCTGGGCAAGGGCCATGAGCTGAAGGTCGTCGCGCCCGAGGAGATCGAAGGCGCGATCGACGAGACGGTCGCCGTCCTGATGATCACCGAGGTCGACTACCGGACGGGGCGCAAGCACGACATGGCGGCACTGACCGCCAAGGCTCATGTCGCCGGCTCGCTGACGGTGTGGGACCTTGCCCATTCGGCGGGTGCAGTGCCGGTCGATCTGGCGGGTGCAAAGGCCGATTTCGCGGTCGGCTGCACCTACAAATACCTGAACGGTGGGCCGGGCGCGCCGGCCTTTATTTATGTGGCACCGCATCTCGCGGATCAGGCGCGACCTGCACTGTCTGGCTGGATGGGCCATGTGGCGCCGTTCGCCTTCGACCTCGCCTATCAGCCGGGCGACGGCATCGAGCGGATGCGGGTCGGCACGCCGCCAGTTATTGCGCTCACCGCCCTTGAGGCTGCACTCGATGCCTGGGAGGGGGTCGACATGGCGGATGTCAGGGCAAAGTCTATTGCGCTTTGCGACCTGTTCATCGCCGAGGTCGAAAGCCGCTGCCCCGGCCTCGCCCTCGCCTCGCCGCGCGACGGCAAGCAGCGCGGCAGCCAGGTCTCGTTCCGCCACGCCGAAGGCTACGCCATCATGCAGGCGCTGATCGCACGCAATGTGATCGGAGATTTCCGCGCGCCCGACATCATCCGCTTCGGCTTCACACCGCTCTATATCGGCGAGACGGAGGTGATGGGCGCGGTCGACATTCTCGCCGACATCATGACCAGCGGGTCGTGGAACCGCGCCGAATTCAAGAAGAAGGCATCCGTGACATGAACGATGCACCAGAAGCCAGCAAGCCATATGACCCGGCGTCGGAAGGCGCGCAGATGTCGTTTCGCGAGCGCATGGCCTATGGCGACTATCTGCAGCTCGACAAGGTGCTGACGGCCCAAAAGACGCTATCGAAAGCGCATGACGAATTACTGTTCATCATCCAGCATCAGACATCGGAATTGTGGATCAAGCTGGCCATCCACGAGATGACGTCGGCGATCGAGGCGATCCGCCGCGATGATCTTCAGCCGGCTTTCAAGATGCTGACGCGCGTGGCGCGCATCTTCGAGCAGCTGAACAATGCCTGGGACGTGCTGCGCACGATGACACCCAGTGAATACACCCAGTTCCGCAACGATCTCGGCCAGTCATCGGGCTTCCAATCCTATCAGTATCGCGCGGTCGAGTATCTCGCGGGCAACCGCAATCTGGCGATGCTGCGACCGCACGAGCACCGCGCCGAGATCATCGAGAAATTGGAAGCGATCCTGTCCCAGCCGAGCCTCTATGACGAGGCGATCCTGCTTCTGGCGCGGCGCGGGCTGATCGCGCCGGAAGCGGCAAACCGCGACGACTGGCGCACGACGCGCGCAGAAACTGACGCGGTGCGCACCGCCTGGCGCGAAGTCTACCAGAACCCGGCCAGCCATTGGGAACTCTATCAATTCGCCGAAAAGCTGGTCGATTTCGAGGATTATTTCCGGCGCTGGCGCTTCAACCACGTCACCACGGTCGAGCGCATAATCGGGCTGAAGCGCGGCACCGGCGGCACGGGCGGCGTCTCGTATCTGAGGCGCATGCTCGACGTCGTGCTGTTCCCGGAACTGTGGAACCTGCGCACCGAGCTTTAAGCGGGAGCGACCGGCGCGGCGGCCTGAAAGGCGGGAAGCGCGGCGCAATTGGCGACAATGGCACGGATGCGGGTGAAGCCGGAAACGGCCGCGCCCCATCGGTCGGCATTATAGACCTGCGGGACGAGGCAGATGTCGGCCATTGACGGCCGGTCGCCATGGCAGAAGCTTCCCGTCGATGGATGGTCGAGCATCTTCTCGAAAGCCGCTAATCCATCACCGATGAATTTCTTCATCCAGTCCTGGCGCACGGCATCGCCGCCGCCGGTGATCGCCATCACGTGATTGACCGTGCCGGTGTTGCAGATCGGGTGGATGTCCATGGCAATCGCATAGGACAAGGCCCGCACCCGCGCTCGACCCGCCGCATCCGGCGGCAGAAGCGCGTGGCCGGGGTGCGTCTCGTGCAGATATTCGATGATGGCGAGCGACTGCGTCAGCACCAGCCCGTCAATGTCGAGCACCGGCACCAGCCCTTGCGGATTGCGCGCAAGGTGTTCCGGCGACTTGTTGTCCCTCGCCAGCAGATCGACGCCGACCTTGTCGAACCCGATGCCGAGCAGATTGAGCGCGATGCGCACACGGTAGCTCGCCGACGACCGCCAGTAATCGTAGAGGATCGCTGTCATGGCTCGCTCTTTCGGCTGGGGCGGCCTACTCGCCGCCCGGCTTCTCGACCGTCTGCTCGATGGCGCCGAAGATCGAGTGACCCTTTGCGTCGCTCATCTGGATGCGCACCGTGTCGCCATGGCGCAGGAACGGCGTTTTGGGCGCGCCCTGTTCTATGGTCTCGATCATGCGGATTTCGGCGATGCAGGAATAGCCGACGCCGCCCTGCTCCACAGGCTTGCCCGGCCCGCCGTCGAGCTTGTTGGAGACCGTGCCCGAGCCGATGATGGTGCCTGCGCCAAGCGCCCGCGTCTTTGCCGCGTGCGCAATCAGCGTCGGGAAGTCGAAGGTCATGTCGACGCCGGCATTGGCGCGGCCGAAAGGCTGGCCGTTGACATCGACCACCAGCGGCAGATGCAGCCGGCCGCCATCCCACGCCTCGCCAAGCTCGTCGGGCGTCACGGCGACAGGCGAAAAGGCCGACGACGGCTTCGACTGGAAGAAGCCGAAGCCCTTGCCGAGTTCTGCGGGAATGAGATTGCGCAGCGACACGTCGTTGACCAGCATGACCAGCCGGATCGCATCGGCCGCTTCCTCGACGCTTGCGCCCATCGGCACGTCGTCGACGATGACGGCGATCTCGCCTTCCATGTCGATGCCATAGGTCTCGTCGGCCATGACGATCGCATCTCGCGGCCCGAGGAACGTGTCGGAGCCGCCCTGATACATCAATGGATCGGTCCAGAAGCTTTCCGGCATGTCGGCGTTGCGCGCTTTGCGCACCAGTTCGACATGGTTCACATAGGCCGAGCCATCGGCCCACTGATAGGCGCGGGGCAAAGGCGATTCTGCGTCATGCTCGTGAAAGCGCAGCGACGGCACGGAGCCAAGCTCAAGACTTTCGGCCATCGCCTCAAGATGCGGCGCGACACGCGCCCAGTTGTCGAGCGCAGATTGCAGGGTGGTTACGAGGAACGATGCGTCGGTGTAGCGCGTCAGGTCGTTCGAGACGACGACAAGCTGGCCGTCGCGCGTGCCGTTCTTCAACGTGGCGAGTTTCATGCATTCCTCCGCTCGCCGCGCCAGATGGCGGGGCTGATAGCTATCAGTCTAGCGATGTCGGGCGCGGCGCGCGACCGGTATGTGAGGGCTTGTGCGGTCAGCTCTGGACCGGCAGGCCCGGATGGGCCGCCGGGTAGCGGCGGCGCGGCGGCAGCGCATGAAACACCAGCGCAAGCGCAACCATGCCGGCGCTGGAGACCAGCAGGGTGACAAAGAGCACACCGCAATCGCCAGGTGTCGCGGCCGCCACCAGCGGCACCGCACCGGCAGGGGGATGGGTGATACGCAATGTCTGGATGCCAAACAGCGTCAGCCCGACCGCGACTGCGACCGCCCAGACGACACCGGGAAAGATGGCGGCTGCAAGAACTCCGAAAACAGTTGCCACCAGATAGGCGCCGAAGACATTGAGCGGCTGCGCCAGCGCGCTGCCGGGATAGCCGAACACCAGAACCGCAGTAGCGCCGAGAGGGGCGATCATCAGTGGAAGTTCGATGAGTTGCGCCAGTCCACCGATCATCAGCATGGCCAGTGTCGCGCCCACCGCCGACTTCAGATGTTCGGCCAGTCCGCGCACCGGCTCGTGGCGCGTCAGGAACAGGTTGAAGAAGGACATGCGGCACGAATTCCATTGCAGGGGACGCCGCGTTAACACGCAGCCGCCGCCCCGCCCAGAAACGTTTGTCCATGATTTGCACTTTTGGCGACCGGTTCATTTGGCGCGGCACGATTGTCCGATGGGTAGTCAGCTCCAGTCGCCTTCCAGTGTGCCGTCAAACCGCTTTTTCAGGCCCGACCAGCAGTCGGCGTAATCGTCCTGCAGTGCTGTCGTTTCGGATGCGAAACGCGTCAGCATCTGGGGGAAGCGGGTCTCGAACATGAACGCCATCGTATTGTCGAGCTTCACCGGCTTCAGCTCGGTGCGAGTTGCCTTGTCGAAGCCGAACGCGTCCGGGCCGTGGGCCAGCATCATGTTGTGCAGGCTGACGCCGCCGGGGACGAAACCCTTCTCCTTGGCGTCATACTGGCCGTTCACCAGCCCCATGAACTCGCTCATGATGTTGCGGTGATACCATGGCGGGCGGAAGGTGTTCTCGGCGACCAGCCAGCGCGGCGGAAAGATTACGAAATCGACATTGGCCGTGCCCTCTTCGCCGGAGGGAGCGGTCAGAACCGTGAAGATCGACGGATCGGGATGGTCGAACAGGATCGCGCCGACCGGCGAGAAGGTGGACAGGTCGTATTTATAGGGCGCGTAATTGCCGTGCCAGGCCACGACATCGAGCGGCGAGGCGTCGATCTCGGTCACATGGAACTTGCCGCACCATTTGACGAAGATCCGGCAGGGCGTCTCGCGGTCCTCGAACCAGGCGACCGGCGTCTTGAAGTCGCGCGGATTGGCAAGGCAATTGGCACCGATCGGCCCGCGCTCGGGCATGGTGAACTTGGCGCCGTAATTCTCGCAGATATAGCCGCGGGCAGGGCCGTCGGTCAGCTCGACCCTGAAGGTGACGCCGCGCGGAATGACGCAAATCTCGCCGGGCGCGACATCGATCACGCCCATTTCGGTCAGGAACCGAAGCGCGCCCTGCTGAGGCAGGATCAGAAGCTCGCCGTCGGCATTGAAGAAATGGTCATCGACCATATCCGCATTGGTGACATAGAGATGCGCCGCCATGCCGGACTGGCCGATGGCGTCGCCCGCAGTCGTCATGGTGCGGATGCCGGCGAGGAAATCTGTCGGTTCGGTCGGAATTTCGACCGGGTCCCAGCGCAACTGGCCAAGTGGCAGTTCGCTCTCGTCATTGTTGGGCGCGCTTTTCCAGAAGGGGAAGGACGCGCTGGCGAAACGTCCATGATGCTTGACGCTCGGGCGGATGCGGTAGAGCCATGACCGCTCGTTTGCGCCGCGCGGCGCGGTGAAGGGCGAGCCGGACAGTTGCTCCGCATAGAGGCCATAGGCCGGTCGCTGCGGCGAGTTCATGCCCTGCGGCAGCGCGCCGGGCAGGCTTTCCGTTTCGAAATCATTGCCGAAACCCGGCATATAGCCCTTCGGGGCGGTGCGCTGCGGTGATGTCGCGGTCAGGCGGACGGGCTTGCTCATCTCATTCATGACAACCTCCCGGAGATTTGCGCCACTGAAGGGTCGCGCAAATTCGTTTCATGTGCAACTATCATGACATGGTTGCACATGCAACGAAATCAAATAGGGTCGCGCCATGCCGCCACTCGACCTGCCGACCTTCCTGCCCTTCCGGCTGAACCAGCTTGCCGCCGACGTGTCGCGCCAGCTTGCCATGGCCTATGAGGAGCGTTTCGGTATCGACGTGCCGCAATGGCGGGTGCTGGCGACGCTGGTCGACCGCGACAGTGTCACTGCGCAGGAAATCGTCGAATCGACTCGCACCCACAAATCGACGATCAGCCGCGCGGTGCAGGCGCTGACCGATCGCGGGCTTGTGTCGTCGGCGCAGCATGGCGAGGACGGCCGAGCGCGCCGTCTGGCGCTGACGCCCAAGGGTCGCGCGATGACGGACGAGATCGTGCCTTTGGCCAAGGGTTACGAACGCGACCTTATGGCGAGGCTGGACCCGCAGGCGGCAGCACGGTTGCGCGAGGGACTTGCCGCGCTGGAGGCGGCACTCAAAGGTCAGGGCTGACGTGCCTTACAGACGTTTCAGCATGGCCACGCGGCTGGCCGGATCGCAGCCCTGCGGGGTTTCCAGTCTGCGCCGTTCTGCCAGAAGCGGGCCGTCGGCTTCGACAAAGCCCAACCCTGCATAGAAGGGCGCATTGAACGGCACGTCGCGAAAGGTCGTCAGCGAGATGCCTTCAAGGCCGCGCTTGGCCGCTTCATGTTCGACACAAGCGACAAGAGCCGAACCAAGGCCGCGACGGCCATGGGAAGGATCGACCGAGAGTTCGAAGATATGAAAATATGGCCCGAGCGGCGCTGCAACGATGAAGCCGGCCGGTCCCGACCCATCGGCTGCCACCCATACGTCTCGCCCGGCAAAAAGGGCGCGCACGGACCCGGCGTCGGAAGGCGGCTGATTTGCGACCTGCGGATGATAGGGCGCAAAAAGCTTGCCCGCGCGTGTTTCAAGCGCAGCCAGCGCCACATCGTCGGCCTCGGTGCGACCGATGATGCGATAGCCGGCGGGAATGCTCAATCGGCACCCTCGACAATCACCAGCTCTGCGTCGGCGCATGTCTGGCGAATGGCGGCTGCCGCCTGATATTCCGGCGAATTGTAGCAGGCGCGGGCCACGTCTGCGGATTCAAACTCGATGACGACATTGCGCGCACGCGCAGTGCCTTCCATTTCGGAGTGAGCGCCGCCGCGTGCCAGAAACTTCGCGCCGAACCGCTCGAAGGCCGGTTTGGCGGTCGACACATAGTCCTTGTAACGTTCGGGATCGCGCACATCGACGCGCGCAATCCAGTATCCCTTGGCCATGTCTTCCCTCCCTATGCTGCGGCCATTTCGGCCAGTATCGCCCGCGCCGCCGCCGCCGGATCGCCAGCCTGCACGATCGGACGCGCAACCACCAGATGGCTTGAGCCGGCGCGCAGCGCATCCGCCGGCGCCATCACCCGCTTCTGGTCGCCATGATCGGCGCCTGCCGGGCGAATGCCGGGGGTGACGACGGCCAGGTTCGGGCCGACGATGGCGCGCACCGCCTTCGCCTCCTCGGCCGAGCAGACGACACCGCCCATGCCGGCGGCCAGCGCCTGTTCGGCGCGGCGCAGCACAAGCGTGTGCGGGTCGTATTCATAGCCGGCCTCGACCATGTCCCGTTCGTCCATGGAGGTCAGCACGGTGACGCCGAGCAGGCACAGATCAGAGCCGCGAGCCGCAGCGACTGCTGCGCGCATGGCCTTGGGATAGGCGTGAAGGGTGAGCATCGAGACGCCCATGCGAGCGATGTTCTCGACGCCCTTGGCAACAGTGTTGTCGATGTCGAGCAGCTTCATGTCGAGGAACACATGCTTGCCCGCAGCCGCCAGATCGCGCGCCAGTTCAAGCCCGCCGGCAAACACAAGCTGGTAGCCGATCTTGTAGAAGGAGGTGATGCCGTCGAGCTGGGCTACGATGCGTTCGGCCTCGGCAACCGTCGGCACGTCGAGACCGACGATCAGCCTGCTGCTGTCATGCGCCATCGAAATCTCCCTCGAATGTTTCCATCGGCGTCCAGTCGCACAACAGGCGGCGGTCGGCCAGACCGAATGCAAAAATGTTGCCGCCGCCCGGTGGCTGGTCGAGCCTGCGAATCGGCACCCCCGCCAGATGACATTTGAGCAGGGTGCCGACGCCGCCATGGCCGACGAACAGGACCGGGGTCGCGACATCCTGCCGGAGCGCAGCATCGACGGCAGCGACGATACGTGCCTGCGCGTCGATCGCGCGCTCCCAGCCGCGATAGCTCGTCTCCGGAGCGCCGAAGAATGCGTCGGCCGCCGCCTCGAATTTTTCGGGCGGTATGAACCCGGTGGCCGAACGGTCATTCTCGCCCATATAGGCGCGGGTTTCGACGCCGAGCGAAAGCTCATCGGCGATCATGGCGGCCGTCTGCGTCGCCTTTCGCTCCTCGCTCGACACGATGCGGCCAATCCGGGCGAGCCATGGCTTGCTCAGGATCGCGCTGACGCGCGCCTTGCCAAGTTCGGAGAGTGACCAGTCGGGAACGGGAATGGACGGATCGATGACGATCTGAGGGTGCGTCAGGTAGACGGCGATCAACGGTCCGCCCGTCTGGAATGAAGCGCGGCGTATTCGATGAGGGTCGAGCAGAGCCGGGTCATGCCCTTGCGCAGGCGCTCGTCCCTGAACTCGCCTGCATCGTCGAAAGCATCGCCGGCAGTGGGAACCGAAACCTGCGGGGCGATCACTTCCATCTGGATGTGCGACAGCACGGCGCGAAGGTGGTTGGCCGAGCGGATGCCGGCGAAATGGCCGTTTGACGAGGAGCAGAGGCCGACGAGCCTGCCCGGATAGGGCCTGAGCGGCGTGCCATTCGTGTCCTTCGAGATGCGGCTGACCCAGTCGATCGTGTTCTTCAAAAGTGGCGGGATCGAGCCGTTATACTCCGGCGTGCAGATCAGGAGCGCGTCGTTGGCGACAAAAAGCCGGGCAAGCCTGTAGGCATTTTCGGGAACGCCTTTCTCGGCCTCCAGATCCTCGTCCATGATCGGCAGGGGATAATCGGCCAGCGAAATGCGGGTGACGTCCGCGCCCTGCAGCGCCAGTTCCTTCTGGGCGCAATCGGCGACCCGGCCGCTATAGGCTCCGGACCTTATGGAGCCTGCGAAAACGAGGATTTTCGGCGTCATGATAATTCCTGCGCTTGGTCTCTCCCGCTACCGCGCGGCGGCAAAGAGATCAAGCCTGCGGCGGACGGCGGTAGATCCACAGCTGCGTCGGGGGAATGTTGCGCACGATAAAGTCGAAATGCTTGACCGTGTAGTTGCCGCGCCGCGGCGGGACCGGCGACAGCGGCCCGTAGGTCAGTTGCACGATCGGACGGCCGACCGGGATGCGGTCGAGCAGGTCCTCGATGTAGCGGACGCGCTGCTCGACGGGAAAGTTGAGCAGCGGCACGGCCGAGATGATCGAATCGAACCTCATGCCGGGTTCCGGCAGCGTGGCGTCGAGGTCGAATGCGTCGCCCTGAATGAACCGGACGTCGGGCATGGCTTTGGTCAGGTGGGCGAAGAATTCTGGCGAGTATTCGATCGACCAGAGGTTCTCCGGCTTGACGCCGCGCGCCAGGATCGCGCGGGTGATGACGCCTGTGCCGGGGCCAAGCTCAAGCACAGGCAGACCCGAGTGGGGTTCAATGACGGAAGCCATCTTGCGCGCGGTGACAGCACTGGTCGGGACGATGGAGCCGACGGCACGGGGTCGCTCTATCCACCCTCGAAAAAACTTGAGTTCCTCGTCAAACTTCCTGCCGAGCGCTTCGCGCAGCCTGACCGAACCCATGAGCGACGTCCCCTCGATTGACGAATTCAGCCTATGCGCCTTCAAGCCGCCGGAAAAAAGGCGAGCGAGAACTGGCGCACAGGTAAATCACTGGCTGAAGGATTCGAGAAAATCCTTCATGCGGCTGAAGAAGCCTGCCGATTGCGGCGAATTCTCCGTCGACGAAATCTTGTCGAATTCTTCAAGAAGCTCGCGCTGCCGGCGTGTCAGATTCTGCGGCGTCTCCACCGAAACCTGGATGTAGAGATCGCCGACCGCGGGCTGGCGCAACACCGGCATGCCCTTGCCCTTGAGGCGGAACTGACGGCCGTTCTGCGATCCCTCGGGGATCTTTACGCGCGTCTGGGTGCCGTCGAGCGTCGCCACTTCGAACGAGCCGCCAAGTGCCGCCGTCGTCATCGAGATCGGCACCTTGCAATAGAGATCGGCGCCGTCGCGCTGGAAGAATTCATGCGGGTTGACCGACAGGAAGATGTAGAGATCGCCAGTCGGGCCGCCGCGCGTGCCGGCTTCGCCTTCGCCGGCCAGGCGAATGCGCGTGCCGTCCTCGATGCCAGCCGGAATGTTGACCGAGAGGGCGCGCTCCTCGGTGACGCGACCCTGTCCGCCGCATTTGCCGCAGGGGTCGTTGATGGTCTGGCCGCGCCCGCCGCATGTCGGGCAGGTGCGCTCGATGGAGAAAAAGCCCTGTGCGGCGCGCACGCGGCCCGAGCCCTGACAGGTGCCGCAGGTGACCGGCGAGGTGCCGGGCTTTGCGCCCGAGCCGGAGCATTCGGTGCACTGGATCGACGAGGGCACCCTGATCTGCGCGGTCTTGCCGGTGAAGGCTTCCTCCAGCGAGATTTCCATATTGTAGCGCAGGTCCGCGCCGCGCTCGCGGCCGCCGGACGATCGCTGGCGGCGACCCATCATGTCGCCGAAAATATCCTCGAAAATGTCGGCAAAGCCGCCCGCATTCTGGAAGCCGCCGCCACCGCCCATGCCGTTTTCAAACGCCGCATGGCCGAAACGATCATAGGCCGCGCGCTTTTGCGGGTCCTTCAGCGTGTCATAGGCTTCGTTGACTTCCTTGAACTTCGCCTCGCAGGAGGCGTCGCCCGGATTGCGGTCGGGATGAAACTGCATCGCCATCTTGCGATAGGCCGATTTCAGCTCCTTTTCGTCCGCGGATTTCGAGACGCCCAATGTCTCGTAGAAATCGGCCTTCATGATCTACCCTTGATCGCGGCCAGTCGTGCCCTGCCCCGACTGGCCAAAACGGCGGTTTCGTCGCCATTTAGTGATTAAAGGCGGACAATGCCAGTGCCACCCGGCCACTGTACTGCGACATTTGTCACCCGGCGGTCACAATTGCGACCCGGACGACAGGCTCCGATGTCACGGAAGTATCTCGGTGCGCTTCAGCTCTTCAAGCGTCGGCATCGAAACGATGTGGTAGCCGGAATCGACATTGATGACCTCGCCGGTGACGCCCGAGCCGAGTTCCGACAGGAGATAGAGCGCAGATCCCCCGATCTCGTCGAGCGTGACGGTGCGGCGCAGCGGCGAATTGCGCTGCTGATAGGAGAACATGTAGCGCGCATCCGAAATGCCGGCGCCGGCCAGCGTACGCACGGGTCCCGGCGACAGGGCGTTGACGCGGATGGCGCGCGGACCATAGTCGTTTGCGAGATAGCGCACGGACGCCTCAAGCGCGGCCTTGGCAACACCCATCACGTTGTAGTTGGGCATGACGCGCACCGAACCGGCATAGGTCAGGGTCAGGAGCGAACCGCCCTCGTTCATGATGGCGGCGGCCTTGCGGGAGACTTCGGTGAAGGAATAGCAGGAGATCACCATCGTCCGCGAAAAATTCTCTTTCGACGTGTCGGCGTAGAGGCCCTTCAGCTCGTTCTTGTCCGAAAATCCGATGGCGTGGACGACGAAATCGATCGTTCCCCATTCGGCCTTCAGCGCATCGAACACCGCATCCACCGATGCGCTGTCCTCCACGTCGCAGGGCAGGACGAGCTTTGCGCCGATCTTCTCGGCCAGCGGCCTGACGCGTCGGCCGAACGCGTCGCCCTGATAGGTGAAGGCCATTTCGGCCCCATGTGCGGCGAGCGTCTGGGCGATGCCCCATGCGATCGAATGATCGTTGGCGACGCCCATGATCAGGCCGCGCTTGCCCTTCATCAGTTCAGTCATATCAGGCCTCGCTCGGCGTCAGTCGTTGTAGCGCTGGAAGATCAGGGTCGCATTCGTGCCGCCGAAGCCGAACGAATTGGACATGGCAATGTTCAGGCCCGCATTCTCGATGGTCTTGCGGGCTATGTTCATGCCTTCGAATTCCGGATCGAGATTGTCGATATGGGCGCTGGCGGTGATGAAGTCGCCCTGCATCATCAGCAGCGAATAGATCGATTCCTGCACGCCGGCCGCACCCTGGCTGTGGCCGGTCAGCGACTTGGTCGAGCTGATCGCCGGCTGGTCGGTGCCGAACACCTCGCGGACCGCGCCCATTTCCTTCGAATCGCCGACCGAGGTCGCCGTGCCGTGGGTGTTGATGTAGTCGATCTTGCCGTTCACGGTCGCCATGGCCTTGCGCATGCAGCGCACCGCGCCTTCACCGGAAGGGGCAACCATGTCGTGGCCGTCGGAGGTCGCGCCGTAACCGACGACCTCGCCATAGATCTTCGCACCGCGCGCCCTGGCGACATCGAGCGCCTCCAGCACCAGCACGCCCGCGCCGCCTGCGATGACGAAGCCGTCGCGGTCGGCGTCATAGGCGCGCGAGGCGACCGCCGGATTGTCGTTGAACTTGGACGACATCGCGCCCATCGCGTCGAACAGATCGGCCATCGTCCAGTCGACGTCCTCGTGGCCGCCGGCAAACATGCGGTCCTGCTTGCCCCACTGGATCATCTCGACCGCATTGCCGATGCAATGCGCCGAGGTCGAGCAGGCCGAGGAGATCGAATAGTTGACGCCGTGGATCTTGAACCAGGTTGCGAGCGTGGCCGAAGCGGTCGACGACATTGCCTTCGGCACGGCGAACGGGCCGATGCGCTTGGGGCTGTTGTTCTTCAGCGTGATTTCGGCCGCCTCGACGATGGTGCGCGTCGATGGCCCGCCTGACCCCATGATCATGCCGGTCATCTCGTTGGAGATGTCGCCTTCCTCAAGGCCGGCATCGGCGATCGCCTGCTGCATGGCGACATGGTTCCATGCGCCGCCCTGATGCAGGAAACGCATGGCGCGCCGGTCGACCAGTTCGGTCGGGTCGAGTGTCGGCTTGCCCCAGACCTGCGAGCGGAAACCGTGCTCGGCAAAATCCGGTGAAAACGAGATGCCCGATTTCGTGGCGCGCAGCGATGCCGCGACCTCCTCGGCATTGTTGCCGATGGACGAGACGATACCCAGGCCTGTGACGACAACGCGTCTCATGGTGCTACTCCGTTGTGGCGGACGATTACGACTGCGCGTCGACCTTGGACAGGCCGACCTTTAGGTCCGTGGCCGTATAGATGGTCTCTCCGTCGGCTTTCAGCCAGCCATCGGCAATGCCCAGAACCAAACGCCCGCGCATGACGCGCTTGAAGTCGACGCCATATTCCACGAGCTTCACCTTCGGCGTCACCATGCCCTTGAACTTCACCTCGCCGGTCGAGAGCGCCATGCCCTTGCCGGGCTCGCCGAGCCAGCCGAGATAGAAGCCCGTCAACTGCCATAGCGCGTCGAGGCCAAGGCAGCCGGGCATGATCGGATTGTCGATGAAGTGGCAGGGGAAGAACCAGAGATCACGATGGATGTCGAACTCGGCGCGGATGAAGCCCTTGTCGAATTCGCCGCCCGTCTCGCTGATCTGCGTGATGCGGTCGAACATCAGCATCGGCGGATAGGGCAATTGCGCATTGCCGGGACCGAACAGTTCGCCCTTGGCGCAGGCCAGCAGATCCGCGTAGTCGTAGCTCGATTTCTGTCCGGCCATGGTCTCCCCTTGATCTCCAGCTTCCGGCGCGTCGCGAACACTATGCCGGACACATGATGTATCAGCCCGAAAGCTGCGGTTACCGATTAGCTTGCAGGCCGATACGGGTCAATGCGTTCCGAAACCGCGCTATTGATAGAGCAGGCGCGAGCGAATATATGCTAAAGTCGAGTGGACAGGCCCTTTGTGGCGAAAAAATTGCCCGTCATGACGGGATTTGCAATTGAACTGGCGGAGCGGAATGAAGGCGACATCGCCTAAAGAGGTGGAGAACAGGGTCCGCGATGCGGGCCTGCGGCCCACACGCCAGCGGATTTCACTGGCCTCGCTGCTGTTTGCCAAGGGTGACCGCCACCTGACCGCCGAAGAGTTGCACGAGGAAGCGCAGACCGCCGGCGTCGCGGTTTCGCTCGCCACCGTCTACAACACGCTGCACCAGTTCACCGAGGCGGGCATGCTGCGCATCCTCGCAGTCGAAGGCCAGCGGACCTATTTCGACACCAATACGTCGGACCATCATCACTTCTACATCGAAGGCGAGAACAAGGTTCTCGACATCGATACGGGCGGAGTTTGCGTGACCAATGTACCCGAGCCGCCGCCGGGCATGGAAATCGCCAATATCGACATCGTCATCAGGCTGCGCCCGAAGGCCTGAGCCTGATCGGGCCGAATTATTTTTTGCCGCCGCATTTTCCTACGCAAAAGCGCTTCACACTTTTGCTGGAAATGCGGGGGATCAGCCGTCGATCTTTTCGTCGGGGTAAGCGCCCCAGATCAGCGACTGGATGACGTAGCCCCTATACGAGCCGAAGCGCATTTCGCACCATTTCCCGTCACAGGTCTCGATCGTGCCCATCGCGCCCGGCTCGATCAGCGCGACCTGGCGGGACGCCTCGTCGCGATCGCGCATCATGGGAATGGACATCTCCTTGCCCTTGAACCAGGGAGCTGCGATGCCGCTGCGCCGGCCCGACAGCAGCGACTGGTTGATCCAGCCTTCGGTGCCTTCCGAATCGCGGATGCGCCGCCAGTTGTCATATTCCTGGATGATTTCGACCGGCAGGCCCGACTTCGTGTACATCCAATCGACCGGATAATTCCGGCCCGGACCGATGCGCAGGTTCACGCGGCTCGACTTGAGCGTGACGAATCGCGGCAGCGGCAGGCCGCTCTTGTTGGGGCCGACCGCCTGCGCGGTCGCCTCGCCGACAAGACCCGGCGCGCCCGTTGCCGATGCCAGTCCGAAAAGGCCGAGCCCGACCAGCAGAACAAGGCCCAGATTGAGCGAGCGAAAACGCGCCACGACACTAAACTCCACACATAAGCCACCGGTCCTGTTTTTCTTTGTCATGACCAATCGGCCTTGTTACAGAGAAGCGCAGGGAATCCGGTTACAAATGTCGCCGGTCTTGGTTAAGGGTCCCTCAACAAGACGTCTGTCCGAGCCGGTCGCGGAGAAATAATGAAGGGCAAGAAGAAACCTCTCGTCGTCATAACGCGCAAGCTGCCCGACCCTGTCGAGACGCGGATGCGCGAGCTGTTCGATGCGCGCCTCAATATCGACGACGAGGCCATGAGCCAGGACCAGCTCGCAGCGGCAGTGGCCGACGCCGACGTGCTCGTGCCGACCATCACCGACAAGATCGACGCCGAGATGATCGAGCGCGCCGGGCCGAACCTCAAGCTGATCGCCAATTTCGGCAATGGCGTCGAACATATCGACGTGGTGGCAGCCCAGAAGAAAGGCATTACCGTCACCAACACGCCCAATGTGCTGAACGAAGACACCGCCGACATGACGCTGGCGCTGATGCTGGCCGTGCCGCGCCGCCTCGTCGAGGGCGGCAACATGCTGCGCACCGACGGCAAATGGGCCGGCTGGTCGCCGACCTGGATGCTGGGCAACCGCATCTGGGGCAAACGTCTCGGCATCATCGGCATGGGCCGCATCGGAACGGCGGTGGCGCGGCGCGCCAAGGCGTTCGGACTGTCAATCCACTATCACAACCGCCGCAAGGTCTCGCCGGCGGTAGAGGAAGAGCTTGAGGCGACCTATTGGGAGAGCCTCGACCAGATGCTCGCCCGCATGGACATCATTTCGGTCAACTGCCCGTCGACGCCTGCGACGTTCCACCTGCTCTCGGCGCGGCGGCTCGCGCTGATGCTGCCGTCGGCCTATGTGGTCAATACGGCGCGCGGCGACATCATCGACGAAGACGCGCTGATCAAGATGATCGAGCAGGGCAAGCTGGCGGGTGCCGGCCTCGACACATTCACCCATGAGCCGGCGGTCAACCCCAAGCTCGTCAAGCTGGCGCGCAAGAACAAGGTCGTGCTGCTGCCGCATATGGGATCTGCGACGATCGAGGGCCGCATCGACATGGGCGAGAAGGTCATCATCAATATCCGCACCTTCTTCGACGGGCACCGCCCGCCGGATCGGGTGCTGCCGATCAGACTGTAACGAGACCGACACGGCGGCGTCATCAAGGCGCTTTACTGGCGTTGGCCTCAAAGAGCCAAAGGAGCCAAAGATGCGTGCAGCCGCCACGTTTGCCCTGTCGATCAGCCTCGGATTTTCTGCCTCCGCGCAAGCCGCGGGCTTCGACGTCGTCGTGCTCGGCGCGCGCGGCGGCATCGAGGACGGCAACCTCTCCTCCTACCTGATATCGCCGCAGGGCGACCCGCGCGGCGTCACCTGCGATGTCGGCGCGCTCGTCAACGGCTTGCGCGCAGCCGATGCCAAGGGCGCGCTCGATCATGTCGAGGTGCCGGCAGATTCCGAGTTCACCCGCATCGGCTACATGCTGACCGAGAACATCAAGGGCTATCTCGTCAGCCACGCGCATATGGATCACATTGCCGGTCTGATCGCCGCCTCGCCGGACGATTCAAAGAAGCCGATCTACGCGCTGCCCTCGGTCAATGCGGACATTTCCTCGACCTATTTCAATTGGGATGCCTGGCCGAATTTCGGCGACCGCGGCAAGGAACCGCAGCTCAAGAAATATGCCATGCAGAATCTGACCGCCGGCGAGAAGACCGAGCTTTCCGGCACGGCGATGAGCGTGACTGCCTATCCGCTGGCTCATTCGGGCGTCGAATCAACCGCCTTCCTGATCGAGAGCGACGACGACGCCGTTCTGTGCTTCGGCGATACGGGACCAGATGAGATCGAGAAATCGACCGCCATGGCCGACATCTGGACGGCTGTGGCCGACAAGGTGCGCGACAAGAAGCTGAAGGCGGTTATCGTCGAAGTGTCCTACGTCAATTCGCAACCCGACAAGTTCCTGTTCGGCCATCTGACACCGGCCTGGCTGCTCAAATCCCTGCGCGATCTAGAAGGCAAGGCCGGCAAGGGAAGCCTGAAGGACATGCCGATCGTCATTAGCCACATCAAATATTCGCTGAAGAAGGCCTCGCTGCCGCAGGACGACATCCTGAAGGAACTGCTTGCCGACAAT
Source organism: Mesorhizobium sp. (assembly GCA_049647505.1). GTDB lineage: Bacteria > Pseudomonadota > Alphaproteobacteria > Rhizobiales > Rhizobiaceae > Mesorhizobium_A. The sequence continues at coordinate 390,603 of JBARXU010000023.1, read as the reverse complement.
GACATCGGCGCGAAGTTCCTCATTCCAGAACAAGGGATGAAGTGGAGCTTCTGATTCAGGAGCGCCGCCGGTAGCGGATGGTCTCGAAGCGCGCGCCGAGCGCATCGTAGAGCAGCAGGCGGCCGACCAGCGGTTCCCCTGCGCCCGTGATCAGCTTGATCGCTTCCATCGCCTGCAAGGTTCCAATGACGCCGGTCAATGCGCCGACGACACCGGCCACGGCGCAGGATGGTACGAGGCCATCGGGCGGCGGCTCGGGATAGAGGTCGCGATAGGACGGGTTCCGCCGGCCGTCCTTGTCGGTCTCGTGCGGCATGAGCACGGTCAGCGATCCGTCGAAACGGCCGACCGCACCGGCGATCAGCGGACGAGCGAGCTTTTCGCAGGTGTCGGCGGCGAGAAAGCGGGTGGCGAAATTGTCCGACCCGTCAATGACCATGTCATATTGGGCGAAGATCGCCTCGGCATTGGCGACGTCCAGTCTGACATTGTGCGTCTCGACGCGCACATGGGGATTGATGCGTGCAATGGAGCCTGTCGCGCTTGCCGTCTTGGTTTTCCCGATCGATGCGGTGTCGTGGATGATCTGGCGCTGAAGGTTCGACAGCGAGACGATATCGTCATCGACGATGCCGAGCGTCCCGACGCCGGCGGCTGCCAGATAGAGCAGGACGGGCGCGCCAAGCCCGCCCGCGCCGATGACCAGCACGCGAGCCCCCCGCAGCTTTCGCTGCCCCGGCCCGCCGATTTCCGGCAGCACGATATGGCGCGCATACCGCTCAAGTTCGTCGCCCGTCAGCCGGTCGTCGCCGACCCTCCCATTGACCATGTCAGCCGCCATTCGTGGCGATGAAGGCGCGGATGGCGTCGGCCGCCTGATCGAGATTGCCGTCGAACGTCGCGCCCGACGCCTTGCGCGGTTTCAGGTCATGATCGCCATCCGTCAGCCATTCGACGCGCATGGACGCGGGCAGCGGATAGGTCGCAACCTCGTCGCGCGTGCCGAACGGATCGCGCTCGCCCTGGCAGACGAGCGAAGGCACGGTCATCGGTTCGAGATGATCGGTGCGCAGCTTCTGCGGCTGGCCAGGCGGGTGAAACGGATAGCCGAGGCAGACGAGACCGGCGATCTCGCTTTTGTCGAATTCCTTCTGCGCGATCATCGACGCCATGCGCCCGCCCATCGACTTGCCGCCGATGAAGAGTTTGCCGGCCCGCTCCACACCTGCAATCACGCCCAGATATTCGCCAATGAGCTTGTTTGCCGGTGACGGCGGCGGGCGCAGGCCCTGTCTGCGCGCAGCCATATAGCCGAATTCGAAACGCGCGACGCGCAAGCCTCGCGAGGCGAGCTTGCCCGCGACATTGGTCATCCAGTCGGAGTCCATCGGCGCGCCCGCGCCATGGCCGAGGATGATGGTGGCCGGCGCATCTGCGGGACCGTCATAAATGATGTTCAGGTCAGTGCTCATGGATCGAGATTAGGAAGTTAAGCTTCGGCTCGCAATCAGCTCACTGCGACCATCGGCGCGGCGGACTTTTGTGCGCTGCGGCCCTCGGCCCTTGCAATCGCGCGTCAAGGCTTTAGAGCGGCAGCAATCTCACCGGCAAGGGTCACGATCATGGCAGTCCAGTCGCGCAACGTTCCTCCACCGGACATGGTTCGCATCGACCGCGCGCTGATTTCGGTCTCCGACAAGGCCGGCCTGATCGACTTCGTGCGCGGCCTTGCCGCCCACGGCGTCGAGATCGTCTCCACCGGCGGCACGCGCAAGGCGATTGCGGATGCAGGCATCGCTGTCACGGACGTGTCCGACGTCACCGGTTTTCCCGAAATCATGGACGGCCGCGTCAAGACGCTTCACCCGCTGGTCCATGGCGGCCTGCTTGCGGTGCGCGGCGACGCCGAGCATCAGGAAGCCATGCACGCCCACGGCATCAAGCCGTTCGATCTGGTCGTCGTCAATCTCTACCCGTTCGAGGAGGTGCGTCGCGCCGGAGGCGACTATGCCTCGACCGTCGAGAACATCGACATCGGCGGTCCGGCCATGGTGCGCGCTTCGGCCAAGAACCACGCCTATGTCTCCATCGTCACCGACCCGTCGGACTATGCGCTTGTGCTCGAAGCGATGGACGAGAATGCCGGCAATCTGTCCTACCAGTTCCGCCAGAAGCTAGCGGCCAAGGCGTTCGCCCGCACGGCTGCCTATGATGCGGCGATCTCCGGCTGGTTTGCCGATGCGCTGGAGATCGGCCATCCGGCATGGCGCGCATTCGGCGGCAAGCTGGAACAGGTGATGCGCTATGGCGAGAACCCGCATCAGGATGCGGCCTTCTACGTCAATGGCGACGGGCGGCCGGGTGTCGCGACCGCGCGACAGTTGCAGGGCAAGCAGCTCTCCTACAACAATATCAACGACACCGACGCCGCCTATGAGCTGGTCGCGGAATTCGACCCCAAGGCTTCCGCTGCGGTTGCCATCATCAAGCACGCCAACCCCTGCGGCGTCGCCACGGGCGCGACCATCCGCGAAGCCTATCTGAAGGCGCTCGCCTGCGATCCGGTCTCGGCCTTTGGCGGCATCGTCGCGCTCAACCGGCCGCTCGATGCGGAAGCGGCGACAGAGATCGTCAAGATCTTCACCGAGGTCATCATCGCGCCTTCGGCGAGCGACGAGGCAGCGGCAATCGTTGCCGCCAAGAAGAACCTGCGCCTGCTGGTGGCGGGCGACCTGCCCGATCCGCTCGCGCCGGGCCTCACCGTGAAGTCGGTGGCGGGTGGCATGCTCGTCCAGTCGCGTGACGCAGGTGCAGTCGACGCATCCGAACTCAAGGTGGTGACCAAGCGCCAGCCGACCGCGCAGGAAATGGCCGACATGATCTTCGCCTTCCGCGTGGCAAAACACGTGAAGTCGAATGCGATCGTCTATGTGAACGGCGGCGCTACGGTCGGCGTGGGCGCAGGCCAGATGAGCCGTGTCGATTCCTCGCGCATCGCCGCCCGCAAGGCGGAGGACGCGGCACAGGCGGCAGGCGATGCCGAGCCGAAGACACGCGGATCGGTCGTCGCGTCAGACGCGTTTTTCCCGTTCGCCGACGGATTGCTGGCGGCCGTGCAGGCGGGTGCGACCGCCGTCATCCAGCCGGGCGGTTCGATGAACGATCAGGCCGTCATCGATGCCGCCGACGAGGCCGGCATAGCCATGGTGTTCACAGGCATGCGCCATTTCCGGCATTGAGTGACGACGGCGGCGCGTCAGGCAAGTTTGTAGTCGCGGCTCTTGACCCACGGCAGCAGGAACCAGCCGATTGCGAACAGCAGGATGATCGGCGTCACGCCGATGCGCTGCGCATCCTCCGTCGACCAGCCGGCGAGCGACGCGAAATAGCCCGTCGCCAGCGCAATCGAGAAGGGCGCGATGAATGATGTCGCGCGTCCCGACAGCGCGTAGAGGCCGAAGGCTTCCGTGACCTTGTCACCGTCCACCTGATCGACCAGCAGCGTGCGCGAGGCCGCCTGGATCGAGCCGCCTGCGGCCCCGATCAACGCCCCGCACAGATAGAAGACGATGTCTGGCAGGCCGCTGCCCGCTGCGACCGCCGTAAACAGAACCTGTGTCGGTGTCGTCGAGATGATGACGAGGCAGCAGAGCATCAGGATGATGATCGACACGGTGATGACGGGCTTCGGGCCGAAACGCTGGTCGGCGCGGCCGCCGATCCATGCGCCGATTGCGCCGGTCAGATTGGCAAGAATGCCGAAGATGCCGATCTTCATGATCGGCCATTGCAGCACGCCGGCGGCGTAAATTCCGCCGAAGGAATAGAGTGCGTTCAACGCATCGCGATAGAACATCGACGAGATGAGGAAGGAGAAATAGCTGCGCTGCGAGGGCAGCGTGCGGATCGTCTGCCAAAGCTCCGACAGGCCACGGCCGATCGCGCCCGCCACGCTGTCGCGGCGCTTCACGTCAGGCGTCCAGAAGAACAGCGGCAGGATGAACAGCGCCGACCAGAGCGCGGTCAGCGGGCCGGATGCGCGGTCGCCCTCATTGGTCGCCGGGTCGAGGCCGAGGATCGGCGTCAGGCCGAGCAGCGTCTTTCCGGTTTCGGGATTGGCCGACATGAAGCCGAGCACGATGACGAGCGAGATGAGGCCGCCAATATAGCCAAGGCCCCAGGCGGAACCCGACAGGCGGCCAAGTTCGGCGCGCGGCACCAGCGTCGGCATCATCGCATTGTTGAAGACCGCCGCATATTCCATGCCGACCAGCGCCAGCACGATTGCCAGCATGGGCAGCATCAGCGAGGCGGCGCCCGGCGTGGCGAACCAGAGCATCCAGCAGCCGATGAAACCGACGATCGAGAACATCAGTATCCACGGCTTGCGCGGCCCGGTGGCGTCGGCGATTGCGCCGAGGATCGGCGAGGTCAGCGCGATGATCGCGCCGCCTATGCCCGCCGCATAACCCCAATATTCCTGGCCTTGCGCCGCGTTCGACGCGACATGGGCGGCGAAATAGGGCGCGAATACGAAGGTGATGATGAGCGTATGGAAGGGTTGCTGGGCGAAATCGAACAGCATCCAGCCCCAGATGCCCTTCCTGTTGGTTCTTGCCGCAACTTCCCCAGTCATGACGCCCTCTCCGCGGAACCTGATCAATGAATATCAGACCGGATGATTTTGACAGCAGTATTATTGAGGGGCCACCGACCGAGACGAACGGCTTAGTCGGCAAGGGTTGGCAACACCGGCTCAATCGCTAACATGCGCCCAGATCGCCCCCTCAAGGAGGAGCGAGCCAATGGGAGGTAACTTAATGCTCAGATCAAAAATGATGACGGCCGGCCTTGTCGCCCTGACGATCGGCGTCGGGACCGCATCGGTCAAGGCGCAGGAATTCATCAATGTGCTGACGGGCGGAACGTCCGGCGTCTATTATCCGCTCGGCGTGGCGCTGTCGGAAATCTACGCCAAGGGCATCGACGGCTCGCGCACCCAGGTTCAGGCCACGAAGGCCTCGGTCGAGAACCTCAACCTGCTCCAGCAGGGCAAGGGCGAGATCGGCTTTTCACTCGGCGATTCCGTCATCGAAGCGGTGAAGGGCAACAAGGATGCCGGCTTCCCCGTGCCGCTCGACAAGCTGCGCGGCATAGCGGCCATCTATCCGAACTACATCCAGATCGTCGCCAGCCAGGAGTCCGGCATCAAGACGCTGGCCGACCTGAAGGGCAAGAGCCTGTCGGTGGGCGCGCCTGCTTCGGGTACCGAGCTCAATGCGCGCGCGATCTTCGCCGCTGCCGGCATGAAATATGAAGATCTCGGCAAGGTCGAATATCTGCCGTTCGCCGAATCGGTCGAACTGATCAAGAACCGCCAGCTCGACGGCACGCTGCAATCGGCGGGCCTCGGCGTCGCCTCGATCCGCGACCTGTCGACCTCGCTGAAGATCAATGTCGTTGCCGTGCCGAAGGCCGATGTCGAGAAGATCGGCGCGCCCTACATCTCGGCGATCATTCCCGCCGGCACCTATGAAGGCCAGACAGCGGATGTCGAGACGGCAGCCGTGGGCAACTTCCTCATCACCCATTCGGGCGTCTCCGACGAGACCGCCTATCAGATGACGAAGCTTCTCTACGAGAACCTGCCGCACCTGATCGCCTCGCACGCAGCCGCCAAGCAGATCGACCCCACCAAGGCGCTCGACGGCATGCCTGTGCCTCTGCATCCCGGCGCCGAGCGCTACTACAAGGAAGCGGGCCTGCTGAAGTAACCGCCGCTTGAAGCGAGGTCCATATGGATTGGAACCGGATGCTCCGATCCTGTCTCGCTTCAAGTAATTTCTTTGTGCATGTCGTTGTCCCAAAACCGGTGCCCACTTTTGGGCGACATGCTTGAATGCATGCGCCACGCCCCATGGAGAGAGATGGGGCGTGGCGCTCTTGCCAGATGAGGAGGCTCCGATGAGCAAGGCGACGGCGGCGGACGGGCCGATCATCCCGCAGGAGACGGCAGAGGAACATATCGAGGGCCTGCCTCCCGGTTTCGGCGAAGGCGTGACCGGCCGCGTCGCATTCTGGATCGCCTTCACCTTCTCGCTGTTCCAGCTCTGGACCGCCGCCTATGGCACGCTGCCAAGCCAGGTGGTGCGCGCCATGCATGTCGCCTTCCTGCTGCTGCTCGGCTTTGCGCTCATCGCCAATCTCGTGGCGAAGTCCAACCTCGGCAAGGTCTGGTTCTGGACGCTCGGCGTGCTGGGCTTTGCCACCGGCCTCTACAACTGGGTCTTCTACAAGGACCTGATCATCCGCTCCGGCTTCCACACGCCGCTCGATCTGGTGGTGGGAGCGCTGGTCATCGTGCTGGTCTTCGAGGGCGCGCGCCGGCTGATGGGCCTGCCTTTGACGATCATCGCGGCGATCTTCCTCGCTTATTGTTTCTTCGGCAATTACCTGCCCGCGCCCTTCATCCATCGCGGCTACGACTTCGCCCAGATCATCGAGCATTTCGGCTTCGGCACGGAAGGCATCTACGGCACGCCGATCTATGTCTCGGCCGCCTACATCTTCATCTTCGTGGTCTTCGCGGCCTTCCTTGAGAGGGCGGGCATGCTCGCGCTGTTCAACGATTTCGCGCTCGGCCTCGTCGGAAGCTGGCGCGGCGGACCAGCGCAGGTCTGCGTCATGTCGTCTGCGCTGATGGGAACGATCTCTGGCTCGGGCGTCGCCAATGTCGTGGCGTCCGGCCAGTTCACCATTCCGCTGATGAAACGGTTTGGCTTCCGCTCGGCATTTGCCGGGGGAGTCGAGGCGACATCGTCGATGGGCGGGCAGATCATGCCGCCGGTCATGGGCGCGGTCGCCTTCATCATGGCCGAGACACTCAACGTGCCTTATGTCGACGTGGTCAAGGCAGCAATCATCCCCGCCGCCCTCTATTTCGGCGTCTGCTTCCTGATGGTGCATCTGGAGGCCGGCAAGGCAGGTCTTGGCGGCATGTCGAAAGACACGCTGCCCAATCCGTGGCTCGCCGTGCGCCAGCACTGGCCGCTGGTCCTGCCTCTCGGAATGCTCGTATATCTGCTCTTCGCGGGCTACACGCCAATCTTCGCCGGGACGATGGGTCTTGCGCTGATCGTCGTTCTGATCCTCGGCACGCCGATTGCAGCACTTATCGGACCGATCGCCTTCCGCGTCGTGTTCTGGATCGCGCTCGGCCTCGCCGCCGCCTCCTTCATGAAATTCGGCATCAACGTTCTGGCGCTGATCATCGCAGCGCTGGTGGTGGTCTGCGTCTTCATCAACGGCGGCAAGGAGACGCTGGCGATCTGCCGCGACTCGCTGGCGGAAGGTGCCAAGAACGCCCTGCCGGTCGGCATCGCCTGCGCCATCGTCGGCATCGTCATCGGCACGCTGACGCTCACCGGCATCGCCTCGACCTTCATCGGCTTCATCATCTCCATCGGCGAAAACAATCTGTTCCTGTCGCTCGTCCTCACCATGATCACCTGTCTGATCCTGGGCATGGGCATCCCGACCATTCCCAACTACATCATCACCTCGTCGCTTGCCGGTCCGGCCCTGCTCGAACTCGGCGTGCCGCTGCTCGTCAGCCACATGTTCGTCTTCTACTTCGGCATCATGGCCGACCTCACGCCGCCGGTGGCACTCGCCTGTTTTGCCGCGGCCCCCATGGCAAAGACATCGGGCCTGAAAATCTCCATCCAAGCGACCAAGCTGGCGACCGCAGGGTTCCTCGTGCCGTTCATGGCGGTCTACACGCCAGCACTGATGCTTCAGGACGGGGGCGGGATCGCCGCCGCCTACGGTTACTGGGTCGAGGTCGCCTACATCGTCACGAAAGCCTGCGTCGGCGTCACCCTGTGGGGCGCGGCCGTGGTCGGCTTCATGTTCGGCCGGGTCGCGATCTGGGAACGGCTGTGGGCGTTTGCCGCCGGCGTTCTGCTGGTGCTCGCCTTGCCGCTGACGGACGAGATCGGCTGGGTGCTCGGCATCGGCTTCTTCGTCTGGAGCTGGTGGCGGTGGCGCAACGCCGGACAGGCAACCGCGGCCGCCTGACAATGGCGCTGTGCATCCTCGCCGCGGCCAAGACGACCGTGATCGCGGCGAGCGCCTTCACGCTGTCATGGATCCATTCGGCCCAGAAATCGGAATGGAGCGAAGACTGGAGCATCACAGATGCCGGTCTCGAATTGACGCAAGCCCGCATCAAGGGATCGGGTGCGGGAATGGAGCCGCCGGACGGCGCGCGCCTTGTCGACGGCTGGTGGGTCTATAAGCCCGAACTGCCGCCGCGCCCGTCAATCCTGCTCGCATCGTCAGGCGCGACGCAGGGAGGCTGGCGGCTTTGCGCGGCGGGGGAGTGTCGGGAGATCGGCAAGGAGGCCGACGAGCCTGTCCTGCTCAGCGCCTGCGAACCGTAATCGAAACGAAAAAGCCCGCAGAGCGGCGGGCCGGACGACATTGGTTGAGGACGCGTCAGTGAGTGCCGAGCAGGGTCCGCTCGCGGCGTGCGCATGCCGGGCCGGGGCCGCGCATGTAATAGCGCTCCGGACGATAAGTCGGCGACAGAAACTCACGAATGGCCACGGCATAGTGGCTGATGGATGACCAGAACGACATCGACCTTTACCCTGTACTTCGGAATGTCCCTTCCGAATGCTCCTGCAGTTTACGCGCAGAACGTGAATGGGCGGTGAATCGCCTCTTCACATGGGCGACAGAAACAGGCCGATCGTGACGGATTGGCGAAGGAAAGGCGGCGAAATCGGGCAAACGGCGCGGCAATTCCAGATTGCTCGTCTCTGTTGCCGCCTTGCAACGGTTTCGAGCACCCGGGGGCGTGGCGGGCGCGAAATCCGCCACTTGCGGCAAGGCGCGGCGAAACTGGCATCGATTGCAGGTTGCGGCCTTGACCTCATTGGCCTCAGCGGCCATCAAAGCTGTTGTCGCGTGGCGCAAGGCCCGACCTGATTTGTTCCGGGCTGCGCCGCTCCCTGCAAACACTCTTGAGGTGACGCCGGTTCAGGATGAAGCTGCGCAAGTTTTTTTGGCCCGTGGTGGGCTCGGCCGCCGTCGTCTTCTCGATCTGGCTTCTCTATCACGAATTGCGAGGCGTCTCGCTGCGGGAACTCGGCGCGAGCTTCGGGGCCATCTCGTCGCGCAACTGGCTTCTCTGCATAGTTTCAACATTCGTGGCCTATGCCGCGCTGGCCGGCTATGACCGCATCGCGCTCCAGCATCTGGGGCGGCGCGTGTCGTGGCTGTTCATCACGCTGGTCTCGTTCACCACATATGCGCTTTCGCACAACATTGGCGCATCGGTGTTTTCTGGCGCGGTCGTGCGCTACCGGGCCTATGCAACCAAGGGCCTGAGCGCAGCCGAAATCGGCGTGCTCATCGCCTTCTGCTCGTTCACCTTCGCGCTTGGAGTCGTGCTTCTGACCGGCCTGGTCTTTGTCTACGAACCGGAAATCCTCGACCGGTTCGCAGACGTCGTGCCGCAATATCTGTCACTGGGCAGCGGCTACATTCTGCTCGCGCTGGTGCTGCTCTATGTGATCGGAAGCGCGGCACAGCTTCGCCCACTCACCATTCGCGGCTTCTCGCTGCATTATCCGAAACTGCCGGTCGTCGCGCAGCAACTCGTCATCGGACCGATCGAGCTGATCGGAGCGGCAGGCATCGTCTATTTCGCGCTGCCCGAGGCAGGCAATCCCGGCTACATGATCGTGCTCGGCATTTTTCTGATCTCGTTCACGGTGGCGCTTCTATCCCATGCGCCAGGCGGGATTGGCGTACTCGAACTGGTCTTCGTGCTGGCGCTGCCTGACATGGACCCGGCCGATGTGATCGCGGCACTTCTGGTCTTCCGCCTGCTTTACCTCATCATCCCCTTCGTCATCGCGCTGGTGATCGTGCTCGCCTTCGAACACTCGCGCTTCGGGCGGGAAGAGGAATAAGCCGCCTTAGCGTCCGCGCTCAGCGCCGCGCCCACAGAACCTTGAAGGCGGCATCGCGCGCAAGCTCTCCCGAGCGACGGAAGGATGCCACTAGCACCTGCTCATAGGGCAGGCCGCGATTGGCGACGAGAAACAGGCGCCCATCGGGGACGAGCGCCGCCGACGCAGCGCGGATCAACGCCTGACCGATGCCGGGGTCTGCCGCGCGGCCCTGATGGAAGGGCGGGTTCATGACGATGATGTCGAATTTTCGCGGCACGGTCTCGCCTGCCAGATCGAGCCAGTGGAACGCCGTGGTCACGGCAGGCGCATTCGCCGCCATGTTGACCTTCGCCACCTCCAGCGAGGCGTGGTCTGCCTCGAAGAGGTCGATGCTGGCGATCGACGGCGAACGCTGCGCCAGCTCGACCGAGAGGTAGCCCCAGCCCGCGCAAAAATCTGCCGCCGCGCCTTTCAGATCGTCAGGCAAATGCGTAGCGAGCAGGCGCGAACCGGCGTCGATGCGATCATGGGAGAACATGCCCGGAGCCGTCCGGAACCGTCCGTCGACCAACTCCGCTTCGGTCTGGGCGGCGATGAGCAGCGCAGCATGGTCGCGCGCCTCTGCCGAGGGAGACAGCCAGAAGACCTCGCCGTGATATTTGGATAGATGGCCGGAGACCGGAACACCTGCGGCGGCGAGGCGCTTGCGCAGGCTCGATATGCCGTCCGTATTGCCACCGGCCATAGCCACCACGCCGTCATCGGCGCAGCGCAGGATCGCCTGCGCCAGACGCGCCTCGTTCTCGCCGCGGTGGCGGCCGGCAAGCGCCAGCACACGGCCATATCCCTGCCCCTCCGGCTCCGGCAGCACCGCATGACCCGACCGCTTGAGGTCGAGGAAAGCGGGACGGAAGCCGTTCACAAGCGTCAGCTCGGCGGCAAAGCCCGGCGGCAGTCGCATGCCGGCTTCCGCGCCGATGAAGAGCGCGCGAACGCCATTCGACGGAAGGTCAATATCGCCCGTGTGAAACGGGTGAAACAATGTCTGTGCGGCTTCGCTCGCCATGGGTCCGGCCCTGCTCTGGTCCATCCGGTCGCCTGCCGTGGCGATGCGGCCGTTGGCGACAGCATGTAGACTGCGCGGGCAAGAGAGGAAATCGAAGATGTGGCGCGACCGGCAAATTCTCGACCTGTTCGGCATCGAACTGCCGATCCTGCTTGCGCCGATGGCCGGGCCGGTTCTGTCCGAGCTTGCAATTGCGGTTGCGAAAGCCGGCGGCCTCGGCGCGCTGCCTTGCGCCCTGCTGACCCATGAAGCGGCGCGGGCCGAGATGGGCAAGATCAGGGCGGCGACGGACAGGCCGGTCCAGATGAATTTCTTCTGTCACACGCCGCCCGCTCCCGACGATGCGCGCGAGGCGGCATGGCGGGCGCGGCTCCGGCCCTACTACCTCGAACTCGGCATCGATCCGGACGCGCCTGTTCCTGTCTCGAACCGTGCGCCCTTCGACGACGGCTTCTGCCGTCTGGTCGAGGAGGTGAAGCCGGAAGTAGTGTCCTTTCATTTCGGCCTGCCGGACGATGCGCTGATGGCGCGTGTGAGAGCGACAGGCGCGAAGATCATCGCATCTGCGACCACGGTCCGGGAAGCGATCTGGCTTGCCGAACGCGGCTGCGATGCGGTCATCGCTCAAGGCTTCGAGGCAGGCGGGCATCGCGGCAATTTCCTGTCGCCGCAGGCCGACCAGCAGGTCGGGACAATGGCGCTGGTGCCGCAGATCGTCGATGCCGTGAAGGTGCCGGTGATTGCAGCTGGCGGCATCGCCGATGGACGCGGCATCGTGGCCGCGCTGGCGCTAGGCGCATCCGCCGTGCAGATCGGCACGGCCTACATGTTCTGCCCGGAGGCGAAGCTGGCCGCACCTCACAGGGCCGCGCTGCGGGCCGCATGGGACGACGACACGGCGCTGACCCGCGTGTTCACCGGCCGCCCCGCGCGCGGCATCGTTAACCGCATCATGCGCGAGGTCGGCCCGATGTCGGACCTTCCGCCGGCGTTTCCCCTGTCGGGCGGCGCGCTCGCGCCCTTGCGGGCAAAGTCGGAGCCGCAGGGGTCCGGCGATTTCATGTCGTTGTGGTCGGGTCAGGCAATGCGGCTCGGCCGCGAGATGCCGGCGGGACAACTCACCCAACTGCTGGCAGACGAAGCGCAGGCCGTTTTGGCCAGAGTGGCCTGAAGGGAAACTCCTGCCGGAACGATTTCAGGAACCGTCCCGCAGGATGTCAAAGCGTCATGCTTCCCCTGGAGGAAGGAAGTCAGACGCGGATATCAGAGATCCATCTTGTCCTGACCCTTGCGGTCGCGGTCGCCGCGACGTTCGCCATCGTGGCGCTTCTCCCAGTGACGCCGCTCGCCGCGCTCGGCATGTCTGCTGCGTTCGCCACGCTCCGCGCGCTTGCCCTGCCGCAATTCGCGGCCTTCGAGCTTGCCGTCATTGTTGCGGTCCATCAGCGCGAACTTCTTGGCGCGGTGCTGTTCCATCTCGGCCACCGTCACCTTGCCGTCGCCATCGATATCCATGCGGCGCATCATGCGCGCGGCACGGCGTTCATACTCCTGCTTCTGGAGCATGGCGGCGATCTCCCCGACGCTCAGCTCGCCGTCATTGTTGGTGTCGGCAGCCTTGAGCTTTGCAGCAGATGCGAATTCGTCCTGGCTGATCGAGCCGCTATTGTCGGTGTCGAGGCGCTGCATGCGCGGATGCATGCGCTCGCCACCCTGTCTGGCCGCTTCGGTCTGAGGCGCGGCCGGCGTCGGCGTCTGTGCAATCGCACCCGATGCAAGAGCTGCAAGCACACCGCTTGCGATGACGATCTGGATGGTTCTCACGGTCTGGTCTCCTGGTGGGGGCCTGTTGGCCGGAAGTCTGTCCCTGATCGTCAAGATGACAGGGCCAACCTTACGAGGAGATGGCCTGGAGATTACAATTTGGACAGGTTGCGGCGCTGCTGTAGCGTAACCCTCCATGCAAAACGGGCGCGACGTTGCCGCCGCGCCCGCTTCGATTTGCGATGATATGTGGCTTACTCGGCGTCGGCTTCTGCGTCCGCCTTCTTCTCGCGGACGATTTCCTTGCCGGTTTCCTGATCGACGACCTTCATCGACAGGCGAACCTTTCCGCGCTCGTCAAAGCCCATGAGCTTGACGAAGACCTTCTGGCCTTCCTTGACGACGTCGGTGGTCTTCTGCACGCGCTCGGAAGCGAGCTGCGAGATGTGGACCAGGCCGTCCTTGGGGCCGAAGAAGTTGACGAAAGCGCCGAAGTCGGCGGTCTTGACGACCGTGCCTTCGTAGATTTCGCCGACTTCCGGTTCGGCCACGATCGAGTGGATCCACTTCTTGGCGGCCTCGATCTCCTTGGCGTTCGACGAAGCGATCTTCACCGTGCCGTCGTCCTCGATGTTGATCTTGGCGCCGGTCTTTTCGACGATCTCGCGGATGACCTTGCCGCCCGAACCGATGACGTCGCGGATCTTGTCGGTCGGAACGTGCATGACCTCGATGCGCGGCGCAAATTCGCCGAGTTCCGAGCGCGCGCCCGACAGGGCCTTGCCCATTTCACCCAGAATGTGCTCGCGGCCGCCCTTGGCCTGTTCGAGCGCCACCTTCATGATCTCCTCGGTGATGCCCTCGATCTTGATGTCCATCTGGAGCGAGGTAATGCCGGCGGTCGTGCCCGCAACCTTGAAGTCCATGTCGCCGAGGTGATCCTCGTCGCCGAGAATGTCGGAGAGAACCGCAAAGCGGTCGCCTTCCTTGATCAGGCCCATGGCGATGCCGGCAACCGGCTTTGCCAGCGGAACGCCTGCGTCCATCAGCGCCAGCGAAGTGCCGCAGACGGTTGCCATCGAGGACGAGCCGTTCGACTCGGTGATCTCGGAGACGACGCGCAGCGTGTAGGGGAATTGCTCCGCCGACGGCAGCATCGGACGGATGGCGCGCCAGGCGAGCTTGCCGTGGCCGATTTCGCGGCGGCCGGGCGAACCCATGCGGCCGGTCTCGCCGACCGAATAGGGCGGGAAGTTGTAGTGAAGGAGGAACTTCTCCTTGTACATGCCCGTCAGCGAGTCGACATACTGTTCGTCTTCACCGGTGCCCAGCGTCGCGACGACGATCGCCTGCGTCTCACCGCGGGTGAACAGGGCCGAACCGTGCGTGCGCGGCAGGACGCCGACTTCCGAGACGATCTTGCGGACCGTCGACAGGTCGCGGCCGTCGATGCGGCTCTTGGTGTCGAGGATGTTCCAGCGCACGACCTTGGCCTGCAGTTCCTTGAACACGGCGGCGACCTTGTCGGCCGACCACTTCGCCTCTTCGCCTTCGGCAGGCGAGAAATGCGCCTTGACCTTGGCCTTGGCAGCGTCGACAGCGGCGTAGCGAGCCTGCTTCTCGGTGATCTTGTAGGCGGAGCGCAGGTCAGCCTCGACGACCGAGAGCATTTCCTTTTCGAGCGCCGAAAGATCGACCGGCGTGAAGTCGCGCGGCTCCTTGGCGGCCACTTCGGCCAGCTTGATGATCGCGTCGATGACGGGCTGGAAACCCTTGTGGCCGAACATGACCGCGCCGAGCATGGTCTCTTCGTCCAGTTCCTGCGCTTCGGATTCGACCATCAGCACCGCATCGCCCGTGCCGGCGACGACGAGGTCGAGCTTTGACTCGGGCATTTCGTCGATATGCGGGTTCAGGACATATTTGCCGTTGATGTAGCCGACGCGCGCGCCGCCGACCGGGCCCATGAAGGGAACGCCGGAGAGGGTCAGGGCAGCCGATACGGCAACCATCGACAGGACGTCCGGATCGTTTTCCAGATCATGCTGCATGACGGTCACGACAACCTGGGTGTCGTTCTTGTAGCCATCGGGGAAGAGCGGGCGGATCGGGCGGTCGATGAGGCGGGAAACCAGCGTTTCCTTCTCCGACGGACGGCCTTCGCGCTTGAAATAGCCGCCGGGGATCTTGCCGGCTGCGTAGGTCTTTTCCTGATAATTGACGGTGAGCGGGAAGAAATCGACGCCTGCCTTCGGCTCCTTCATCGAGACGACGGTGGCGAGAACGACGGTTTCGCCGTAGGTCGCCAGAACCGCGCCGTCAGCCTGACGTGCGATCTTGCCGGTTTCGAGGATGAGCGGACGGCCGCCCCATTCGATTTCCACCTTGTGGTGATTGAACATATTCTGTCCTTGGATGTGCGGGAGGGGCGCTTGCGCAATGGCGCAGCACCACGACCCTCCCTGGCTTCTGTCTTCGACGAGCCATGGGCAAGACAACGGGAGGCTCGAAAAGTCCGCCGGTCGGGCGAGCGTCCTGCAATCCTGCCCCATGACCTGTCCATGGGTGGTTCCTGTTGCCTGCGTCTCAGGCCGGGAACCGGCCGGTCCGGTCAATTGCCGGTCCGGATAGGCAAACCGCCGAACCCGTTGCCGGGTCCGGCGGCGATTTCGTCAGCGACGCAGACCGAGCTTTTCGATCAGCGTGGTGTAGCGCGCTTCGTCCTTCGACTTGAGATAGTCGAGCAGACGGCGACGCTGCGAGACCAGCGCGAGAAGACCACGACGTGAGTGGTTGTCCTTCTTGTGGCCCTTGAAGTGCTCGGTCAGATTCTTGATCCGCTCCGAATAGATCGCAACCTGAACTTCCGGCGAACCGGTATCGTTCGGCTTGGTTGCGAACTCCTTCATGAGTTCCGACTTGCGTTCAGCAGTAATCGACATCGTGTTTTTCCTTTCGAACTGAGGAAACGGGATGCCCGCGGCCGGGATGTCGTCCAGCAGGGGCCGGTGGACAAAGCTCCAAATGGCCCGAAATCGGGGCGAGGGACGCTTTGTTGCGGCGCATATAGTGCAATTGCCGGCAAAAGGCCAGTGCTATTGTATCCGCTACGTCAGGCGGCGGCGTCCTGCTGCCGCAATCAATGCCCGCCGTCTTCCTCACATTGGAGGTAGGGGTCGAAGACCCAGCCGATGGCGTTGTCGTCGGCCATGCGCTCGACCGCATACCAGAGCTTGCCATTGTGGGTCTTTTCCTCGTAGGGGCGCACGCGCACGCCATTGGCCCAGGTGCCGAGGATCGTGCCGTTGGGCTCCTCGCGGATGTTGAGCGGCGTGCCGGTCGGGTCGGCGACCGTGCAGATGCGGCCCATCTCGTCGGAGCCGCCGCATTTCAGATAGGCGCCGAAGACATAGCCCCATGCTTCGGCATATCTGCCCACCAGCGCCCAACGCTTGCCGTCGTGTTCCTTGTGATCGATGACCTCGACCATCGAGCCCTTCTTCAACGAGGACAGGATCGTTCCGTTCGGTCCCGAGCGCACATTGAGCGGGGTGCCTGTCGGGTCGACGACTGTGCAGACCGGCGGCCCGTCGCAGGCCAGAACCGGCGTTGCGGCGAGAAGCGCGGCAAGGACGAGGGCAAAGCGCATGGGACCGTCTCCGAATGGCCGATCATGCCAGTTCGGTAGAGGGGCGCAAGCCTACAACCAGCGCCGCCATTTGAAATAGCCCAGCAGCAAAAGCGCGATCACGAGCATGAAGGCAAGCGCCGCCGGATAGCCATAAGCCCATTCCAGTTCCGGCATGTTCCACCTGGAGACCGACGTGTCGAAATTCATGCCCCAGATGCCGACAAGGAAGGTCAGCGGAATGAAGATCGACGAGATGACCGTCAGGAAGGAGATGATGTCGGCGGTCTTGGCCTGACTGAGCGACAGATGCATGTCGATGAGGCCGGTCAGCATGTCGCGCTGGCCGTCGACCAGATCCATCAGCGTCGTTGCGTGGTCGAGCGTATCGGAGAGGAAAATCTTCGTTTCGGCAGCGATAAGCGGAGTGTCGCTGCGCAGAAGTGCCGAGACGGTCTCGCGGATCGGGATCAGCGGCCGCTTCAGCGCACCAGCGCCCCGACGCATCAGATGAAGCCTGCCCGACTGGTTCTTGTGGACGTTGGCGAGCAAATCGTCTTCGGCGTCGTCGATCTTGTCGCCCATCTTCTCGACAAGCGGGAAGTAACTGTCCACGACGGCGTCGGTCAGCGCATAGGCCAGATAGTCCGACTTCTTCTCTCTCAGGCGGTTCGGTGCGGGCGACAGCAAACGCTTGCGAACCGGACCGAACGGGTCGCCGGGGCGTTCCTGAAAGGTGACGACAAAACCTTCCCCGAAAAACAGTGAAATCTGCTCGTAGCGATGCGTCGCCTCGTCGTCGATCATCGTCATGACCGCGTAGACGCAGTTGGGATAGAAGTCCGCCTTGGGCCGTGTGGCGGTGTTGATCGTGTCCTCAAGCGCGAGGCGATGCAGGTCGAAATGCCGCCCGATCTCCTCGATGAGCGCAATGTCGGCGAGACCCGCGCAATCGAGCCAGACGAGCGGCCACCTGCCCCACGCATTGCGAAGCTGCGTCATGTCGGCGTTTTCGATGGTCTGGACGCGCTCCGAAGAAATCAGCGTCAGCGTGAGAGTTGGCGCGTGCGCCGACGGGTCGGCGATCAGCGTGCCCGGCGATGACCCTACGGGCGGCAGCTGCACCTTCCGGCGGGAGCGCCTGACCGCCGCTGCAACGTCTTTCGGATTGTGTTCGCGCATCGTGCCGATCTCCGCGCCGACGCTAACTCATGGCGCTCAGGCCGTGAATACCCGGCGCGGCTTGAACATGCCTGCCTCCACCGCTCCGATGGCGATGAGCCTGCCGCGCAAGGTGGCGAAGGCTTCCGCCGCCTCCACCGGCGCATCGCGCCCGCGGCAGATGACCGGATTGCCGAGCTTGACTTTGTGGGCGGCATCGTCGCCGAGCACGATCTCGGGCAGGTTGTCGAGTGCAGCCGATGTTTCGACCAGAAGCGCATCCAGCGCCGCCTCGCGGCTGGCCGTCTCTTCCGGCGACAGTTTCGGACGCTCGCCGTCCTCGCCCTTTGGCGGAACGTCGGCGGCAGCCTCGATCGAGGCAATGGTGATCAGGTCTTCCGGCTCGAACGGGTCGACCAGTTCGCGGCGGAGCGTCGCGATATGCCCGTAGCAGCCGAGGTCGCGGCCCATGTCGCGCGCCAGCGAGCGCACATAGGTGCCCTTGCCGCATTCGACCTCGAAGACGGCCGTATCCGCAGTCAGCTCGATCACATCGAAGCGGCCGATCTCGATCTCGCGCGCGGCGATCTCGACGGTTTCGCCGGCGCGGGCCAGATCATAGGCGCGCTCGCCGTCGATGCGGATTGCGGAGAACTGCGGCGGCGTCTGCATGATGACGCCGGTATATTTCGGCAGCAGCGCACGGATCTCTGCCTCGCTGGGGCGCTTGTCGGACCGCTGCGTGACCGGCCCCTCGAGATCGTCCGTCGACCGTTCCTCGCCCCAGGCCACCGTGAATTTGTAGACCTTGGCGCCGTCCTGCACATAGGGAACGGTCTTGGTTGCCTCGCCAAGCGCGATCGGCAGCATGCCGGACGCCAGCGGGTCGAGCGTGCCGGCATGGCCGGCCTTCTCGGCCTTGAAAAGCCAGCGAACCTTGGACACCGCCTCGGTCGAGCCCATGCCGACCGGCTTGTCCAGTATGACCCAGCCGGAGACCGGACGGCCCTTCTTCTTGCGCGCCACTAGCGGCCTTCCCCATTCTCGTCGTCGTTTTCGTCTTTATGGCCAAGGTCGCGGGCGACCTCGGGCGAGCGCAGCAACTGGTCGATTTTCGCCATATTGTCGTAGCTCGTATCGAGCCGGAAGCGGAATTCCGGCATATATTTCATCTGCCTGAGCGCGCCCGAGACGCGGCCGCGAATGAACTTGGCGTTGTTGGCCAGCGCCTTGATGACGGCAGCGGTGTCGGCGGAGCCAAGCGGCGAGACGAAGGCGGTCGCGATCTTCAGGTCCGGCGACATGCGCACCTCGGAAACCGAGATGACGGTCTGTTCGATGAGATCGTCGCGCACCTCGCCGCGCGCGAGCACGTCGGAAAGAGCGTGGCGCACCTGTTCTCCGACACGCAGCTGGCGCTGGGACAGTCCCTGCGTCTGTGATTTTGCCATTTTAGATGTCCTTGGCGAAACTAGAGCGAGTAGAGAAAAGCTGCCGCCGCTGCAATGCGCAATCCCGCTTCAATGTGTCCATATCCGGCCGATTGCCGGCAAATCGTCAATTTCCCGCATTCCTCACGGCTGCGACCTGTCGCTCTCTTCGTCGAGCCAGCGGGCGAACCCGTCAAGGTCGGCCCTGTCGGCAAACGCCGCCGACGGCACGATCAGTGGCCGCTGCGTGGTTCTGACGAAAAGATGCGTATCCGTCGCGATGACCTGGGCAATGTCGGTCATCGCAAATGTGCGCGTCCCAAGCGCGGATGTCTCGACCAGACGATCAGGCCATTGTTCGAGCGTTACCGGACCGTCCGGCACCGGGATCGCAGAACCATCGCGCCGAACCAGAACCCGCAACCAGACGAGCGCCAGCGCGCCACCCGCAACGATCGTCGCCACCGCGATCGACCACCAGAGCGGCGAAGACATGTCATCGGGCAACAGGCCGATCGGCAGGCCGACCAGCGCGATCACCACCAGCATCTGGAATTTTTCGGGACCGCGCAGCTCGCGCCCGAGCGAGGCATAGGCGTGGGCGTCGTCTCGGACCAGCTGGAACTGTAAAACTCGAAGCGGCCGGGCGGACGTATCCTGCATGACAAAAGCCTCCTGCAGGATACGCCGAACTCGGGCCTAAAGCGTGCGCGTCACCATCTCGACGCGGAAGCACTCGATGATGTCGCCCACATGAAGGTTCTCGTAGTTCTGGAACGCCATGCCGCATTCCTGACCGACGGGAACTTCGGAGACTTCGTCCTTGAAGCGCTTGAGCGTCTTGAGTGTGCCTTCGTGGATGACGACGCCGTCGCGGATCAGGCGAACGCCCGCGCCACGCTCCACCTTGCCTTCGGTGATACGGCAGCCGGCGATCTTGCCGACCTTCGTAATATCGAAGACTTCGAGGATTTCGGCATTGCCGATGAAGGTCTCGCGACGCTCCGGCGACAGGAGGCCCGACATCGCCTGCTTAACGTCATCCACGAGGTTGTAGATGATGTTGTAGTAGCGGATCTCGATGCCGGCCTGATCGGCGGCAAACTGCGCCTGCTTGTTGGCACGGACGTTGAAGCCGATGATCGCAGCCTGCGAGGTGTCGGCCAGCGACACGTCGCTTTCATTGATCGCACCGGCGCCCGAATGAACGATGCGCGCACGCACTTCGTCATTGCCGAGCTTGGCAAGCGCAGTAACGATCGCTTCGACCGAACCCTGGACGTCGCCCTTGACGACGAGCGGGAACTCTTTCAGCCCCGACGTCTGCAATTGCGACATCATCTGTTCGAGCGAACCGCGCTGGCCGGCATGCTTGGCAACCGCCTTGTCGCGAGCCAGACGCTGGCGATACTCGGTGATCTCTCGTGCCTTGGCTTCGTTCTCGGCGGTGGCGAAGCGGTCGCCCGCCTGCGGAACGCCCTGCATGCCGAGAACCTCGACGGGCATGGACGGACCGGCCTCGGGCATCTGCTCGCCGCGGTCATCGACCAGCGCGCGGACGCGGCCCCATTCATTGCCGGCAACGATGATGTCACCAGGCATGAGCGTGCCGGCCTGAACCAGAACGGTCGCCACAGGACCACGGCCGCGATCGAGCTTCGCCTCGATGACGACGCCTTCGGCGGTGCGGTCGGGATCGGCCTTGAGGTCAAGAACTTCCGACTGAAGCAGGATCGCTTCCAGCAGCTTGTCGATGCCGGCACCCGTCTTGGCGGAGACTTCGACGTCGAGCGTTTCGCCGCCCATGGATTCGACGAAGACCTCGTGGCGCAGAAGTTCAGTGCGTACCTTCTGTGCATTGGCCGACGGCTTGTCGATCTTGTTGATGGCGACGATGATCGGCACGCCGGCCGCCTTTGCGTGGCTGATCGACTCGATCGTCTGCGGCATGACGCTGTCATCAGCCGCGACCACAAGAATGGCGATGTCGGTCGCCTGCGCACCGCGCGAGCGCATCGCCGTGAAGGCTTCGTGGCCAGGCGTATCGAGGAAGGTGATGTCGTGGCCGTCCTTGTCGATCTGATAGGCGCCGATGTGCTGCGTGATGCCGCCGGCTTCGCCGGACTGGACATTGGCACTGCGGATGGCGTCGAGCAGCGAGGTCTTGCCGTGATCGACATGGCCCATGATCGTGACGACCGGAGGGCGCGGCTTCATGTGCTCGGGCCGATCCTCGACCGAGAAGATGCCGCTTTCGATGTCGGACTCGGCAACGCGCTTGACGGTGTGGCCGAACTCGGCTGCCACCAGTTCCGCGGTATCGGCGTCGATCAGGTCGCCGGGCTTCATCATCTGGCCCTGCTTCATGAAGAACTTGACGACATCGACCGCACGCTCGGACATGCGCTGGGCCAGGTCCTGGATGGTGATCGTTTCCGGCAGGATGACCTCACGCGAAATCTTCTCGCGCGGCTCGGCCATGCGCTTGAACTTCTCCTGACGCCGGCGCATCGCCGACAGCGAGCGGCTGCGGCCGCCCTCGTCGCCCGACGTAGCACTGGTGACGGTCAGCTTGCCCTGACGGCGGTCCGCCTCGCCCTTGGTGCGGGCGGGCTTGGCCACCTCCGGCGTTACGATGCGGCGCGGCGGCAGCGGGCTGCGCGGGGCGCCGGGACGCGGACGAGCGCTGTCATCCTCTTCAGCATCAGCAGCGGCAGGAGCGCGGCGGCGAGCCTCTTCCTCGGCGCGCTTGCGGGCTTCGGCCTCTTTCTGGATACGCGCCTCTTCCTCGGCCTGACGGCGGGCGGATTCCTCGCGCTCCGTCTTGCGGCGCTCATCATCGGCCGCGCGGCGGCGCTGCTCGTCGAGCGCGCGCTGGCGGTCTTCCTGTTCGCGGGCGCTTGCGCCCTCAAGTGCGCGGCGACGCGCCTCGATCTGCTCGGGCGACAATTCGTTCAGCACCATCGCACCACGGTCCGGCTGCGGCGGGCGGACGATTTCGACGGGCGCGGGGCGCGGAGGGGCGACCTGCGGCTTGGGCGCGGCAACGACGGGGCGCTCCTGCGGCGGCGGCGGTGGCGGCGGTGCGGGGGCAACAGTCACCGGCGCCGGCTTCTCGCCCGGCATGTTGATCTTGCGCTTGCCCTTGGTCTCGACGACAACCTGCTTGGTGCGGCCATGCGGCATGTTCTGGCGCACAGTGCTCTGCGCGCCGCCGATCTGGGGCTTCAGGCTCAGCGTCTTTTTTGCATTCAGATTGACGGTCAGCGTCTTGCTGTCGCCTGATTTAGAATCGCTCATTCCTAGTCCTTCAACGCGCCATCGACAGATTCGATGGTCGCCAAGCCGAGGCCGCCACCCGGGGAACCGCCCCGGTACCGGTCAAGCGCCACCATGCGCTTCAGTGCCGCATTACCCGCGTCCCCGGCGAGCAGGGCTGCATGTATCACACTTAGGCCACCCAATGCCAAACCCAATTCCGCCTCGGAGAAGAGTTTGTATGCGGGGATATCCGGGCCGCCGAGCTGCACTGTGGCGTGCCGCGCCTGGCCAACCTTCCGGACACCGTCCGGCTGCGCTTCAACCGCGTGCAACACGGCAACGGCCTCGCCGGAGCGCACGGCCGCATCGACCTTGGCCGCGCCCGTCACCAGCGCGCCGGCCTTTCGCGCCAGCCCGATCATGCCAAGCGCGCTTTGCGCCAGCACATTGTCGACCATCGCGCCAAGGTCGGCGGACGGCGTCACTTCGCTTTTCAGCGATTTCCTGAACAGGTTCTTCCTGACCGCCTCGTCGACGAGGCGGCGCTCTGCGCCAACCCAGCAGCCACGGCCGGGGAGCTTGCGCTTGATGTCAGGAACGATCGACCGATCGGGCGCGGCAACGAAACGGATGAGCGCGTCAGGCTCACGCGTCTCCCGCGTCACAATGCAGGTGCGGTCGTTCATCTCGTCCAAGCGATGCTCCGGTCCGTGCCATCTCCGCTACGCCGTCATGTCGGCGTCAGCGTCTTCTTCGGCGTTCTGGGCGGCCAGTTCCTCCGCGGTGACCCAACCGGCAGCCAGGCGCGCGGCCATGACCATCTGCTCGGCATCGGCGCGGGTCACGCCATATTCGGAGAGAACGCCCTCGAAAGTCTTGGTTTCACCGTCCTTGCGCTCCTTCCAGCCGACGATGTCGTCGACGGCATAGCCGGCAAAGTCCTCGATGGTCTTAACGCCGTCCTTGCCGAGCGCAACCATCATGGCGGTGGTGACGCCGGGGATCTGGCGCAGTTCGTCCTCGACGCCAAGCTCCTTGCGGGCAGCGTCGTGTTCGGCCTCGATGCGCTCCAGATGAGCGCGGGCGCGCGTCTGAATCTCGGTGGCAGTGTCGTCGTCGAAACCGTCGATGGAGGAAATATCGCTCGGGTCGACATAGGCGACTTCCTCGACCGAGGTGAAGCCTTCCGACGCCAGCACCTGACCGACCATCTCGTCGACGTCGAGCGCCTCCATGAAGAGCGCCGAACGCTCGCTGAATTCCTTCTGGCGGCGCTCGCTCTCCTCCTGCTCGGTCAGGATGTCGATGTCCCAGCCGGTAAGCTGCGAGGCGAGGCGGACGTTCTGGCCGCGACGGCCGATGGCCAGCGAAAGCTGGTCGTCGGGAACCACGACCTCGATGCGCTCCGCATCCTCGTCGAGCACGACCTTGGCCACTTCGGCGGGCTGCAGCGCATTGACGATGAAGTTGGCCGGGTCATGCGACCACGGAATGATGTCAATCTTCTCGCCCTGCAATTCGCCGACCACGGCCTGGACGCGCGAGCCGCGCATGCCGACGCAGGCGCCGACCGGATCGATGGACGAATCGCGCGAAATCACGGCGATCTTGGCGCGCGAGCCGGGGTCGCGGGCGACCGACCGGATCTCGATGATGCCGTCATAGATTTCCGGCACTTCCATCGTGAACAGCTTCGACATGAACTGTGGATGGGTGCGCGACAGGAAAATCTGCGGGCCGCGCTGCTCACGGCGAACGTCGTAGACATAGGCGCGGATGCGGTCGCCATACTTGTAGTTTTCGCGCGGGATCAGCTCGTCGCGGCGAATGATCGCCTCGCCACGGCCGAGGTCGACGATGACATTGCCGTATTCGACGCGCTTGACCGTGCCGTTGACGATCTCGCCGATGCGGTCCTTGTATTCGTCATACTGGCGGTCACGCTCGGCCTCGCGCACCTTCTGCACGATGACCTGCTTGGCCGACTGGGCGGCGATGCGGCCAAAGTCCATCGGCGGAAGCTGCTCGGCGATGAAGTCGCCGACCTGTGCGTCGGGATTGCGCAAGCGGGCATCGGTCAGCGAAATCTGGCGGCCGTAATCCTCGACGGTCTCTGACACTTCCATCAGGCGCTGCAACTTCATCTCACCAGTCTGGTGGTTGATGTCGGCGCGGATGTTGGTCTCCAGGCCATAACGCTGGCGCGCGGCTTTCTGGATCGCGTCAGCCATCGCCTCGATCACGATGCGCTTGTCGATCGACTTCTCGCGCGCGACGGCGTCGGCGATCTGCAGAAGTTCGAGCCTGTTTGCACTGACTGCCATTTCAAAGTCTCCCTCTCAGGCTTCCGCCTTAGATATCCTCGGGAACGGCGTCGCCGCCGTCTGTCTCGTCCGACCCGGAGCGGTCGCGCTTGCGCGCCTGCTTCTTGGCCTTGTTGTCCTTGCTCAGCGCGTCGCGCACCAGATCGTCGGTGAGGATCAGCCGCGCTTCGGAAATCGCGTCATAAGGCACCCTGACCGTCGGCTCCTCGCCGTAGCCGGGCGCATCGCGATTGATCGTAACCGCCTCCTCGTCAGCCGAAGCGATGCGGCCACGAAAGCGCTTGCGCTCGGCAACCAACATGTTCGTCTCCATCTTGAGCAGATGGCCGGTCCAGACCGAAAAATCCGACTTCCTGACCAGCGGGCGATCAATGCCAGGCGACGAGACCTCAAGATGATAGGCCTTCTCGATCGGGTCGTCGACATCGAGGGCCGGCGACACCGCCCGGCTCAGCGCCTCGCAATCTTCGACCGTCATCGAACCGTCCGGGCGCTCGGCCATGATCTGAAGCGTCAGGCCGTTCTCGCCATTGAGGCGCACGCGAACAAGGCGATACCCCGCACCGGCAACCGCAGGCGCGATGATCGAAGCGATTCGCGCATCGATGCCCGTCTCGCGGATGATCCGGTCGTCATCGGCAACGCCGTCCTGTATCGTCTGTTCGTCCATTCCCTCACCGGGCCCTGACCGGGCTTGAGAAGCTGGGCGGTGGAAACAAAAAAGAGCGGGACCGGGTGGACCCACTCTTCGTCATACCGACCAAGAATTTGCGACAGATATAATCCACGCACGTCCAGATGACAAGGCCGCAGCCGCTCCGGTATTTATGCTGCATTGCACAACGCGCATGGCAGCCCTGCGCGAGGGCATCTGACTGATGCGCAGGCAGCCACCTATATACAGCCTGTAAGCAACAAGACGATAGGCAAGAACATGAACCGAGGCATCTTCTCAGGAAGGCTGCTCGGCCTCCTCGACATTTTTGGCAGCGCCGTCGGCGCTTCTTCTTCAATCGAGAATCGCCGCGTGCCCGATCCGCGCGATCTCAAGCGTCTGGGCATCGACCCGGAGCGCTTCCGCGAAATCAACCGTTTCTGACGGTAGCACACCCGGCGGCAATGCGTTGCCGCCCAGAAAGGCCCTGTCGCTTGCGCGGCGGGGCCTTTTTCATGCATCCGGCGGCGGCATGCGCTCAGCGGCGTACGAAAGCGAGATAGGCCGGGGTGCGATTCTCGCGGATGGCCTTGGCCTCATAGCGTGTGCCGGGCCAGCCCTCGTAAGGCTTGCGCCAGTCATCGGCGCTGCGCGCCGTCCATGAAAAAGCACCGCTTTGCGCGGTCTCAATCAACGTCCAGTTGATGTAGTGGCCGATGTCGGAAGCAAAACGGAACATGCCGCCCGGCTTCAGGACGCGGGCGAAGCGGGCAAGGTTCGCCTGATTGACAAAGCGCCGCTTCCAGTGCCGCTTCTTAGGCCAGGGGTCGGGATAGAACAGGTCGATGCGATCGAGCGACGCGTCCGGCAGCCAGTCCAGCACCTCGGTCGCGTCGTCGTCATGCAGCCTGACATTGGGCCGTTCTTCGCGCTCTAGGCTGCGCAGCAGCGTCGCCATGCCGTTGACGAAGGGCTCGACGCCGATATGTCCGGTCGAAGGATTGCGTCCTGCGCAGTGGTGGAAATGTTCGCCGCCGCCGAAGCCGATTTCCAGCGAGACCCGATCGACTGGCACCGAAAACAAGGTCCTGACATCAACCGGGGCGGGCGAGGTCAGGTCGAGCCGCAGCGTCGGGAGTATATGCTCAAGCGCTGCGGCCTGATGCGGGCGGATATGCTTGCCATGGCGGCGGCCGAAAAAGGCCTCAGCCGTGCGGCTGCGGCGCTCGTCGGACACCATGGTCGTCTCAGGCCGCGAGTTCAGCGCGCAGGCGCTTGGTCAGGTCGGTCTTCTCCCAAGAGAACGAACCGTCGCGACCCGGCTTGCGGCCGAAATGGCCGTAGGACGACGTCTTGGCGTAGATCGGCTTGTTCAGGTCGAGGTGCCGGCGGATGCCCGACGGCGACAGGTCCATCACATTGCGGATCGCCGCTTCCACCCCATCCTCGGTGACGCCCGCCTTGGCCGTGCCGTGCAGGTCGACATAGATCGACAGCGGCTGGGCGACGCCGATCGCATAGGAGAGCTGGATGGTGCAGCGTTCCGCCAGACCGGCGGCAACCACATTCTTTGCCAGATAGCGCGCCGCATAGGCGGCCGAGCGGTCGACCTTGGTCGTGTCCTTGCCCGAGAATGCGCCGCCGCCATGGGGTGCCGCGCCGCCATAGGTGTCAACGATGATCTTGCGGCCGGTCAGGCCCGCGTCGCCGTCCGGCCCGCCGATGACGAACTTGCCGGTCGGATTGATGTACCAGTTGCAGTCGGCCGCGATCTTCAGGTCACCCAACGCCTCGCGGATATAGGGCTCGACAACCTTGCGAACCTTTGCCGAGTCCCAGCTGTCATCGAGATGCTGCGTCGACAGCACGATCTGCGTCACCTCGGCGGCCCTGCCGTCGACATACCTCACCGTAACCTGGCTCTTGGCGTCGGGGCCGAGCTTGCCGGCAGCGCCCTTGCCTTCGTGGCGGGCGGCGGCGAGCAGTTCGAGGATCTTGTGAGAGTAATAGATCGGCGCCGGCATCAGGTCCGGCGTCTCGGTGCAGGCGTAACCGAACATGATGCCCTGGTCGCCGGCGCCTTCCTCGCCCTGCCTGTCGGCGGCGTTGTCGACGCCTTGCGCAATGTCGGCCGACTGGCCGTGCAGCAGAACGTCGATCTTGGCGGTCTTCCAGTGGAAGCCGCTCTGCTCGTAGCCGATGGCGCGGATCGCCTTGCGCGCGGCGGACTTGAACTTGGACGGGTTGATGACCGGGAAATCAGCGGCGTCGTGCTTGATCGAGCCGTCCGGGTTCTTCTTGAGAAGCGATGGCGGAACGCGAACCTCGCCGGCGATGACGACGCGGTTGGTCGTGGCAAGCGTTTCGCAGGCCACGCGGACGTCCCAGGGGTCCATCCCCGATTTCCTGGCTTCGCGATAGACCAGATCGACGATCTCGTCGGATATGCGGTCACAAACCTTGTCGGGATGACCTTCGGAAACAGATTCCGACGTGAATGAATAATTGAGACGCGCCACGGAGGTCCCCTTCGCCTGACGAAAACGGGCTGGAATAAGCGCGCCTCTGTTAAGTTACCCGCGCCGCAACCGTCAAGCCGACATTACCCCCAATGGCTTGTCACGTTAGAAAGTTGTTCTACTCGTCGGTGGCGTCGGCCAGCGTCTTGACGAGATCAACCAGACGGCGGCGAACGCGCGCGTCGGGAATTTTCACAAATGCACGGTTGAGCTGAAGTCCTTCGGCGCTGTTGAGAAAGTCGACGACGAAGTTGGTGCCGTTGTCATCCGGCTCATTGAAGCTGCCGGCCTGGTTAAGGCTCGGCGCATCCTCGAAGAAGAAGGCAACAGGCACGCCGAGAATGGCCGCGATCGCCTGCAATCTGCTTGCGCCGACCCTGTTCGTGCCTTTCTCATACTTCTGTATTTGCTGAAAAGTGATGCCGAGCGCCTCGCCCAGCTTTTCCTGGCTCATCCCAAGCATATTACGGCGCAAACGCACGCGGCTTCCGACATGTATGTCGATTGGATTTGGTTTCTTCTTGTTTTCAACCATCAGGAAAGCACCGCCAGAGCTTTGGAATGAATTCGGATTTAAATGCTTGATTTGCTAAATGATTATCGCAGGCCGCAGTCCGCACCCTATAGCGTTCGTGCGAAATGAACTATGTTCACTTCCGCTTCGTGTTGTCAATTCTGAGACCGCGATCTCATTATGAGCATTGCACAAACAAGCAGAAAAAAAGCGAGCAGGACGGCTGCTCCGTAAGTCGTGGCTGACCAAGAAGGCCCGCCGTTCCGGGCCACCGGAATGCTCACGTCGAAATGTCCGACGGCATCGAGGGCAAATCCGTCCATGACGCGACCGTCAGGGCCGATCACCGCCGAGATGCCGTTATTGGCGACCCTGATCAGGGGACGCCCAAATTCGACGGCGCGCAACTGGGCCTGACGAAAATGTTGGTACGGGCCGGGAGTGTCGCCGTACCAGGCGTCATTGGTCACATTGACCATGATGTCGGAGCCGCCGACATGCGCGGCGATCTCCTGCGGAAAGATCGCCTCGTAGCAGATCAGCGGCAGCGCCTTGAGCCCCCCGGGCAGGCTAAGCAGTTGGGGGCCGGCACCGGACGAAAAGCTTTGCGGCAACGGCACCACTTTTTTCACGCCAAGGCGGCTGAGCAGACCCTCGAAAGGCAGATATTCACCGAACGGCACCAGATGCACCTTGTCGGAGGCACCCACGATCTCGCCGCGGTCGTTGATCGCGATGACGGAATTGTAGTAGCGCGGATCGGGACCGCCTTCGCCTTCGCTGCGGATGGCGCCGGCCAGAAGCATCTGCCCCTCGCCGAGCGCGTCTCCCAATGCCGCCAGCGCGTCCGGGCGGTCCGTGAATAGGAAAGGCACCGACGTCTCAGGCCACACGACCAGCGATGGTGGAGTCTTGCCCTCGTCAGGCGGCGCGGTTGTCAGATCGAGCAGTGTCTTGAAGATGCGGTCGCGCACCGCCGCATCCCATTTTTCGGTCTGGTCGACCGCCGGCTGGACGACACGCACGGTCAGCACCTGGCCGTCGGCAACAGGCGGCTGGTTCAGCCTGTATGCGCCGAAGCCAATATGCGCGAGCAGCAGGATGGCCGCCAGAGCGAGACCTGTGCGGCGGCCGCGAGGCGAGGCAAGCAAAGCGGGCGAGGCAAAGACAAAGACGGCGAGCGCGTTCATGCCGATCAGCCCGACAAGCGAGGCGGACTGCATCAGAAGCGGCGTCGGCATCGCCGCATAGCCGATCGCGTTCCATGGAAAGCCGGTAAAGACGAAGGATCTCAGCCATTCGACGACGCCGAACGCAAAGGCCAGGGCGGCGATGCGTCCAAGCCCGTCGGACCACATCGACCGCGCCAGCGCGCAGGCCAACGCATAGAACAGCGCGAGAAACGCCGGCAGACCGACCATCGCCAGAGGCAGCGCCCAGGCAAAGCTGTCGCCTTCGACGAGCAGCGCATTGCCGATCCACCACAGGCCGCCGAGGAAGTATCCGAAGCCGAACCACCAGCCGATGAAGAACGCCGGCGCAAGACGCCGTATCAAGCCGCCGCCGCGTTCGGCGACCGCGCCGTCGAGCAGCCAGACAAGAACGGGGAAGGAGATGAAGCAGACAGCAGGAAAATCAAATGGCGGCAGCGCCAGGACAGCTAGTGCACCGGCGAGAAAAGCCACGAGTGCGCGTCGCCACCCCCACAGCAGAATGACCCTGCCGGCCAGTCCCATTCGTCCCCGGTTCCTCGCTGATGTCGAATCATCGAAGCATCCGGTTTAACAGCCTGCGAAAAATCCCGATACAATAGATGGTAAGGCCGATCCTGAGGTCGACGGAGCCTGTCAGGCGGCAATCTGAAGGCCGGTCGGCTGGGTGCCGACCGACCAGAGCCGCCTATCAGGCGGTTGCTTCGATGTCGGGAATGCGCAGGACCTGGCCCGGATAGATCTTGTCGGGATGGGTCAGCATCGGCTTGTTGGCCTCGAAAATGTCCTTGTAGCGACCGGCCTTGCCCTTGCCGTAGTGCCGCTCGGCGATCTTCGACAGGTTGTCGCCCTTCTTGACCGTGTAGAACACCGGCTCCTTGGCCGGCGTGGCGGCGGCCACGATGGCGGTCATGTCGGCATTGCCGTCGAGCTTGAGGCCGGAATCGGGCGCAACGACCTTCAGATCGTCGGCCTCGACCTTGGAAATGCCGATCGTGTTGCCGATGGCGATGACCGCCTTCTCGAAGGCCGACTGGTCGGCGACGACGCCCTTGACCACGGCCTTGTCGCCTTGCACGACCACCTCGACCTTGTCGGTGCCCAGCTTGTGGGAATCCAGTTCCTTCTTGAGCTGTTCGGCAGTCGGCGCATCGTCGCCGCCAATGCCGAGCTTTGCGCCCACTGATTTCACGAAGTCGAAAATGCCCATTCAAGGTCTCCTGCTGTGGTTTCGGTCGCTGATATGCAGATCGTCCCGGTGTCAAAAGTGCGGCCCGCGCCTCAGAAGTCAATCCTCGCCGACGCGACCGCGCATCTTCTTGACCACGGAGCGGCCCGATTTCGCCTTGAGGCGGCGCTCGACGGCCCCTTTGGACGGCTTCGTCTTGCGGCGGGGCTTTGGCGGCGGCTCGGCGGCGCGCCCCACCAGTTCGGCCAGCCTTTCGCGCGCGTCGGCGCGATTGCGCTCCTGGGTGCGGAAGCGGCCCGCCTCGATGAGGATGTCGCCGTCCTTGGTCGCCCGTTGGCCGGCAAGTTTCAGGAGATTGTCCCGCACGCGCTCGGGCAGCGTGCGGGCGGTGATGACATTGAAGCGAAGCTGAACCGCGGTGGCCACCTTGTTGACGTTCTGGCCGCCGGGACCCGACGCGCGGATGAACGTCTCCTCCAGCTCGTCGTCATGAATGACGACGCCGGGCGCGATGGTGATGTCGTCTTCAGGCGGCATGGCCCGTTGTCGCGCGCCACGGCCCAAAAGAAAAGACCCGGCGCTATGGCCGGGTCGATGATCGGCTTGGGAGGACGATCGTTTATTCAGCGGCTTCCTGGACGCGGGGCGCCGCGCCACGCACGGTCGCGTCGACATGGTCTTCAAACTTGCCGAAATTGTCGATGAACATGCCGACCAGTTTCTTGGCCTGGCGGTCATAGGCCTGATGGTCGGCCCAGGTGGAGCGCGGGTTGAGGATCGCGGTGTCGACGCCCGTGACGGCCTCGGGCACGTCGAAGCCGAAACTCGGATCGGTGCGGAACTTCGCGTCCTTGAGCGAGCCGTCGAGAGCGGCGGCCAGAAGCGCGCGCGTCGCCTTGATCGGCATACGCTTGCCCTGGCCGTATGCGCCGCCGGTCCAGCCGGTGTTGACCAGCCAGCAATCGACCTTGTGTTCGGCGATCAGCTCGCGCAGCAGGTTGCCGTATTCCGACGGATGACGCGGCATGAAGGGCGCGCCGAAGCAGGTCGAGAACGTCGCCTCCGGCTCGGTGACGCCGCGCTCCGTCCCGGCGACCTTTGCGGTGTAGCCCGACAGGAAGTGATACATGGCCTGCGCCGGCGTCAGCCTGGCGATCGGCGGCATGACGCCGAAGGCGTCTGCGGTGAGCATGATGATGTTCTTCGGGTGGCCGGCGCGGCCGGTTGCGCTCGCATTGGGAATGAAGTCGAGCGGATAGGCGCAGCGCGTATTCTCTGTCAGCGAGCCGTCGTCGAAATCGGGCGTGCGGCGCGCGTCGAGCACGACGTTTTCAAGCACGGTGCCGAAACGCTGGGTCGTCGCATAGATTTCAGGCTCGGCCTCGGCCGACAGGCGGATCGTCTTGGCGTAGCAGCCGCCTTCGAAATTGAAGATGCCGTCCTTGCCCCAGCCATGCTCGTCGTCACCGATGAGAGTGCGCGAGGGATCGGCGGAGAGGGTCGTCTTGCCGGTGCCCGACAGGCCGAAGAACACCGCCGAATCGCCGTCGGGGCCAACATTGGCCGAGCAGTGCATCGGCATGACGTCGGTTTCGGGCAGAAGATAGTTGAGCGCGGTGAAGACCGACTTCTTCATTTCGCCGGCATAAGCGGTGCCGCCGATCAGCACGATCATGCGGGTCAGGTCGACCGCGATCATCGTTTCGGTGCGCGCGCCGTGGCGGGCGGGATCGGCCTTGAAGGACGGCAGGTCGATGATCGTCATCTTCGGCAGGAAGCCGGAAAGCGCCGCCGCATCGGGACGGATCAGCAGGTTGCGGATAAACAGCGAATGCCAGGCGAACTCGGTGACGACGCGCACGGGGAGCACATTGGCCGGGTCGGCGCCGCCCTCCAGATCCTGCACGAACAGGTCCTTGCCCTTTGCGTGCGCGATGAAATCGGCATGGAGCGCGTCGAACTGGGCAGGCGTAATCGCCTTGTTATTGTCCCACCACACGCGGCTTTCGGTGTTGGCGTCGCGGACGACAAACTTGTCCTTGGGCGAGCGGCCGGTGTGCTGGCCGGTATAGGCGACGAGCGCGCCCTTGTCGGTCAGCTTGGCCTCACCGCGCGACAGCGCCAGTTCGTAAAGCTCAGCCGCTCCAAGGTTGTAGCGGACCGTTCCAAGGTCTTTCAGGCCGGTCGCGGCGATGCCGCAAGCCGGGTTGAACGTACCGGTTTCCGTTTTTGGCATGCCTTTTCGTCTCCTGATAAACAAACCCGGACCCCGCCCTGTGGTAGGGTCAGCCGTCGCGCTGGGATCGCCAGAAACAGAAAAGCCGAACGATATCAAATCAATAATCGATTTAAAGATTTTGAAATTCTCTTAAATCGTTTATATACAGTTGACCGACCAAAGGATTCGACGCGCTTGGCCGACATATGGCCGAGGGGTCGTGAAATGCGGCAACTCACGCGGGTTGTCTCCTATCGGCGAGCCGTGCCACAATTTGTACCCAGTTTGTCCTCACATGCCCTTCGAAAAAGAAGGGACATCACATGAAGGAGCCGTTTGACATGGCAACCATCGCGCTAGTCGATGACGACCGAAATATCCTGACGTCCGTCTCGATTGCGCTGGAGTCGGAAGGCTACCGG
This sequence comes from Mesorhizobium sp., assembly GCA_049647505.1. Classification (GTDB taxonomy): domain Bacteria; phylum Pseudomonadota; class Alphaproteobacteria; order Rhizobiales; family Rhizobiaceae; genus Mesorhizobium_A. The sequence continues at coordinate 357,276 of JBARXU010000023.1, read as the reverse complement.
GTCGAGACCTACACCGACGGCGCGTCCGCGCTGGAAGGTCTTGCCGCGCGGCCTCCGAACCTTGCGATCCTAGACATCAAGATGCCGCGCATGGACGGCATGGAGCTTCTGCGCCGCCTGCGTCAGAAGACGGACCTTCCGGTCATCTTCCTGACCTCCAAGGACGACGAGATCGACGAGTTGTTCGGCCTGAAGATGGGCGCAGACGACTTCATCAAGAAGCCGTTCTCGCAGCGCCTCCTCGTCGAACGCGTGCGCGCCGTCCTGCGCCGGGGCGGCGCTAAGGAAGCGACCGCCAAGACCCCCAACCAGCAGGCGCGCTCGCTGGAGCGCGGCCAGCTCGTCATGGACCAGGAGCGGCACACCTGCACCTGGAAGGGCGAGCCCGTGACGCTGACAGTGACCGAGTTCCTGATCCTGCATTCGCTCGCGCAGCGCCCGGGCGTCGTCAAGAGCCGTGACGCGCTGATGGACTCGGCCTATGATGAGCAGGTCTATGTGGACGACCGGACGATCGACAGCCACATCAAGCGCCTGCGCAAGAAGTTCAAGTCGGTTGACGACGATTTCGACATGATCGAAACGCTGTATGGAGTGGGTTACCGGTTCCGCGAAGCTTGACCGCACGCGTCCGTGGACGCCGAAGGACACGACAACGCTGAATGACTGTGAACAGTGACATGGCCCCGGGACGGACGGGCGCAGCCGCCACGGCGCGCAAGCGCGCCCGGCTTCCGGCGCGCGCCGCTGCGTCGTTGCGGCGTTTCCTCGGCCACCACATCTTCTCCAGCCTCACCCGCCGCATCCTTATCCTCAATCTGGCGGGTCTCGCCGTGCTTGTGTCGGGTATCCTCTATCTCAGCCAGTTCCGCGAGGGGCTGATCGAGGCCAAGGTCGAAAGCCTGATGACGCAGGGCGAGATCATCGCCGCGGCGATCGCCGGCAATGCGTCGGTCGAGACGGATTCGATCATCATCGATCCGGAAAAGCTGCTCGAACTCCAGGCCGGAGAATCCGTCGGGCCACAGTCGGAGCTCGACAGCCTCGACTTCCCAATCGACCCGGAAGCGGTCGCGCCCGTTCTCAGGCGGCTGATCTCGCCGACGCGCACACGCGCGCGCATCTTCGACCGTGACGCCAATCTGCTGCTCGATTCCAAGCATCTCTATTCGCGCGGGCAGGTGCTGCGCTACCAGTTGCCGCCGGTCGAGCCGAAGGATCAGCCGATAAGCGAGAAGATATCGCGCTTCATCACCAGCCTTCTGGCCCGATCAGACCTTCCGGTCTACCGCGAACAGCCCGGCGGCAGCGGCGCGATCTATCCCGAAGTCATCAATGCGCTGACCGGCAACCGGGCGACCGTTGTCCGCGTCAACGAGGACGGCGAGCAGATGGTGTCGGTCGCTGTGCCGGTGCAGCGTTTCCGTGGCGTGCTCGGCGTGCTGATGCTGTCGACCGAAGGCGGCGACATCGACAACATCCTGGCCGAGGAACGCCAGGCGATCCTGCGTGTGTTCGGCGTGGCGGCGCTGGTCATGGCGATCCTGTCGGCGCTTCTTGCCTCGACCATCGCCAATCCGCTGCGGCGGCTGTCGGCGGCGGCGGTCCGCGTGCGGCGGGGCGTCAAGAGCCGCGAGGAGATCCCCGATTTCTCCGACCGGCAGGACGAGATCGGCAATCTGTCGATAGCGCTGCGCGACATGACCAACGCCATGTATGGGCGCATCGAGGCGATTGAAAGCTTTGCCGCCGATGTCAGCCACGAGTTGAAGAACCCGCTCACCTCGCTCAGAAGCGCGGTCGAGACCCTGCCGCTGGCCAAGAACGACGATTCCCGCAAGCGGCTCATGGATGTCATCCAGCACGATGTCCGGCGGCTCGATCGCCTGATCACCGATATTTCGGACGCCTCGCGCCTCGATGCAGAGCTGGCGCGCGAGGACGCGACCCGCGTCGACATGAAGAAGCTTCTGTCCGACCTCATCTCGATCGCGCGCGACGGCGGTCGGCAGAAGAAGGCCGTCGAGATCGACCTGAAGACCGGCAGCCTACCGGCGGGAACATCCGGCTGGACCGTGCCGGGCCACGACCTGCGGCTGGGACAGGTCATCACCAACCTGATCGAGAATGCCCGCTCCTTCGTGCCCGACAGGGACGGTCATATTTCGATCGCGCTGTCGCGCACGCCGCGCCGGGTCAATGTCACGGTCGAGGATAACGGCCCCGGCATCCGCGCCGAGAACATCGACCGCATCTTCGAACGCTTCTACACCGACCGGCCCGGCAGCGAGGCCTTCGGCCAGAATTCGGGCCTCGGCCTGTCGATCAGCCGGCAGATCGTCGAGGCGCATGGCGGGACGCTGACGGCGGAGAATATTCCCGGCGTCAAGCCCGGCGACCTGCGCGGCGCGCGCTTCGTCATGTCCCTGCCGGCGGAATGACCGCGCCGCCGCCTCTCGAAAACATCCACGCCACGGCGATCATTCTTGGCGAGCGCGGCCTGCTGATCACTGGAGATTCCGGCGCGGGCAAGACGACGCTGGCGCGCGCGCTCATCGCACATTGGCAGGCGACGGGCCGGTTCGCACGTCTGGTCAGTGACGATCAGGTCTTTCTCACCGCGCATTCGGGCCGCCTGATTGCGCGTGCGCCGGCCACGATTGCAGGTCTCGTCGAGGTGCATGGGCTTGGCATCGTATCGACGGATCACCAGCCGGCAGCCGTGATCGACATGATCGTGCAACTGCGGGATGCGGGGCAGGCGGCACGGATGCCGGAGCCGCAAATGCGCAGAATGCTGGGCATCGATGTGCCTTTGAATGAACTGCCCGCACGCAATATTGCCGCCTCCATGTCGGCCATTACCGCTTTCGCAGGTGCGAAATAGGCCGTTTCGTCGCGGTTTGGTTGCAGAATTGGGCTTGCCAACGATGTTGCTACGGACAACATAGCCAACTCCGCGCCGGAGATTTCCGGAGGCGGCAAACAAAGCGCCTTTTAAAGCGTGCCGGGAGCCAAGGAAGTATGATCGGTCTCGTGCTGGTGACACATGGTCGCCTGGCCGAAGAGTTCCGCAACGCCGTGGAGCATGTCGTCGGACCCCAGCCAAAGCTGGAGACGGTGTGTATCGGGCCGGACGATGACATGGAGGCGCGGCGGCTGGACATACTGGCCGCCGTCAGAAACGCCGATTCCGGCAATGGCGTCATCATCTTGACCGACATGTTCGGCGGCACCCCGTCCAATCTGGCCATTTCGATCATGGACCCCGGCCAGACCGAGGTGATCGCCGGCATGAACCTGCCAATGCTGATCAAGCTGACCAGCGTGAGGATGGGCGACAACATGCAGGCGGCGCTCGACGCAGCGCAGACGGCCGGCCGCAAATACATCAATGTCGCAAGCCAGGTGCTGAGCGGACAATGAGCGCACAGGACGAAGAAACTCATGGCACCGTTTCGCGCACGGTGAAGATCGTCAACCAGCGCGGCCTCCATGCCCGCGCATCCGCCAAGTTCGTCCAGATGGCAAGCCAGTTTACGTCGCGTATCACCGTCGAGAAGGACGGTCTCGAGGTCGGCGGTTCATCGATCATGGGCCTGATGATGCTGGCGGCAAGCCCCGGCTGCATGATCCAGATCACGGCAACAGGCAGCGACGCCAATCAGGCCATGGTGGCGCTTGAGGAGCTGGTCTCGGGCCGCTTCGGCGAAGAGGCCTGACGCCAGAGTTCCGCGCGCAGCTAAAATAGGCTATCGGCCGATGGCTGCTGCAACAAGATCGGCGACGGTGACCATTCGATCCAGCTTTTCGTCGGAAATCTCGACGATAAATTCGTCCTCCATCAACATCACCAGCTCCACACGATCGAGGTCGTCGGCTCCGAGGTCTTCGACGATGCGTGCCTCGGGCACCACCCGGCTGACGTCGACGTCGAGATAATCTGCAATGATCGGAGCGGCGCGGCTCAGGGCTTCGGCCTCTGCGGACTGCGCATGAGCCTGTGCGGGCATAATCAGGGCGATACCGGACATCCGTTGAACGGCCGCATCTACCGGCATCGCCAGACCGAGGGCCATGAGCACCAGGATCGACGATATGCGCCGCCCATGGCCTCGCCGTCTCGAAAGGTCAGGAAACATCGTCAAATCTCCGAGTGAGGCTCGATCGGTCAGGCTGCCGTTAGCCCGACTGCGTTTGTCAGGACGATGTACCGGAATTGCCGGAGGCTCAACACATAGACAGATAAAGATTTCTTTATGTGCATTGTGGCGCGACGGGCGATCTGCTAGTCACGCGCCTTGAAAGCGCAGCCGCTGGCGGCGGGCGCGTGGTGATATGAGCGAACGTCCGGAGCGAAAAATGGCGAACAAGGATTATGTGGTGGCCGATATCGGCCTTGCCGATTGGGGCCGCAAGGAAATCGAGATCGCGGAAACCGAAATGCCGGGTCTGATGGCCACGCGCGAGGAATTCGGCCCGTCTCAGCCCTTGAAGGGCGCGCGCATCACCGGCTCGCTGCACATGACCATCCAGACGGCGGTGCTCATCGAGACGCTGAAGGCCCTGGGCGCAGACGTGCGCTGGGCGTCCTGCAACATCTTCTCCACGCAGGACCACGCCGCTGCGGCAATTGCCGCGTCCGGCACGCCGGTCTTTGCGGTCAAGGGCGAGAGCCTTGAAGACTACTGGGAGTATACCGACAGGATCTTCCAGTGGGCCGACGGCGGCCTGTCCAACATGATCCTCGACGACGGCGGCGACGCCACCATGTATATCCTGATCGGCGCGCGCGCTGAAGGCGGCGAAGACGTTCTGTCGAACCCAGGTTCGGAAGAAGAGGAAATCCTCTTCGCGCAGATCAAGAAACGCATGGCGGCAACGCCGGGTTTCTTCACCAGGCAGCGCGACGCCATCAAGGGCGTCACCGAAGAGACGACGACCGGCGTCAACCGCCTCTACCAGCTCCAGAAGAAGGGCCTGCTGCCCTTCCCGGCAATCAACGTCAACGACAGCGTCACCAAGTCGAAGTTCGACAATAAGTATGGCTGCAAGGAATCGCTGGTCGACGGCATCCGTCGCGGCACCGACGTCATGATGGCCGGCAAGGTCGCGGTCGTCTGCGGCTACGGCGACGTCGGCAAGGGTTCCGCTGCTTCGCTGGCTGGTGCCGGCGCGCGCGTCAAGGTCACGGAAGTCGATCCGATCTGCGCCCTTCAGGCCGCCATGGACGGCTTCGAGGTCGTCACGCTCGAAGACGCAGCACCGACCGCCGACATCGTCATCACGACGACCGGCAACAAGGACGTCATCACGCTCGACCATATGCGCAAGTTCAAGGACATGGCGATCGTCGGCAATATCGGCCATTTCGACAACGAGATTCAGGTCGCCGCGCTGCGCAATCTCAAATGGACCAACGTCAAGCCGCAGGTCGACATGATCACTTTTCCGGACGGCAAGCGCATGCTGCTCCTCTCGGAAGGCCGCCTTCTGAACCTCGGCAATGCTACGGGCCATCCGAGCTTCGTCATGTCGGCCTCGTTCACCAACCAGACGCTGGCCCAGATCGAGCTGTTCACCAAGGGCAGCCAGTACAAGAACGAGGTCTATGTCCTGCCCAAGCATCTCGACGAGAAGGTCGCGCGCCTGCATCTCGACAAGCTCGGTGCGAAGCTGACGACGCTTTCGGACGAACAAGCCGCCTATATAGGCGTGACGACGCAAGGCCCATACAAGGCTGAACACTACAGATATTGATATCGCAGCGCGATACACACATCATATTGATGCCGGGCACTTGACTCTGTGCCCGGCATTATTTTTGCGGCCAGCAAGCTTCACGGCGATTCGCGTAGCGTCTATGTTGTTCCGAATCGTGGCGCATGATGCCTCGCGAAAGCCTTCCGGCGACTAGTGTCTCGTTCTCCGGCGCATACCCCGGTTTCGTGCGATGACGCGCGGGCCGGCTGAGGGATTCCGGGCGTGGCGGCGCTCGTGTTTAGGGGCGCGGACTTTGCCGGCGTTATGGGCGCGGCACAGCGCCGCGACTTGGAGCGGAGAGATGCGAGGAATGTTCGGGGACACCCCGATCGGCACGCGGCATGCGGGCTGCGGGAACGATTCTCAGAAGACAGCGCGGCGCGTTTCGCGGCTTGCGGACTATCGCGCGACATGGCGCACCCTGGCTGCGGGCGTCGCGATCATACCCGGCGTCGCCCAAGCCGCGCCTGCGGTCGATATCATCGCCGGCATGACGGTCGGCACGTTCGAGGTCATTCAGGGGGCCGTCTTCGCCGGCGTGCTCGGCGCGGCCCTCCTGTCTGCTCTTTACCTGATCCGCGAGCGCGGCCGCATCTCGAACGACAATCTCGACCTTCGCAGCCGCATCGCCGAGCTTTCATCGTCACTGCAGCGGTCGGAGGCGATGCTGAACCTCAAGGATCAGCGCACCATTGTCTGGATGAAGGACACGACCCGGCCCGAGATCATCGGCTCGCTCGGCCTGTCGGCGGGCGTTCCGGAAGAGCGCGCCCAGTTCCTCGCCTTCGGACGCTGGCTCGATCCACGGTCCGCCACGGCGGTCGAACGCGCGATTTCGGAGCTGCGCACGCGCGGCGTGACCTTCGACCTGATTGCCGAGACGCAGCGGGGCGCGCTGGTCGAGGTTCAGGGCAGAAGCTCCGGCGCCAACGCCGTCGTTCGCTTCCTGTCCTTCTCCGACGCCCAGATCGCCCATGCCCGGCTCAAGGCCGAGCATGCTGGGCTGCAAGGCGAATTCGACGCAATGCGCGACCTGCTCAACGCACTGCCGATGCCGTTCTGGCTGCGCCAGCAGGACGGCCAGCTGCGCTGGGTCAACCGCGCCTATGGCGAGGCGGTCGACGCCGATCAGGCGGCCGCAATGCGCGAGAGCCGCGAACTCCTGCCGACGCAAGCGCGCGATGCCATCAAGCGCCGGCATGCCGAAAAGCTGGCCTATAGCGAGACTGTTTCGACGGTCATCGCCGGCAACCGTCACCTGCTTTCAGTGACCGATGTCGCGACCGACGATCTGTCGGCAGGCGTCGCGATCGACCGGACCGACATCGAGACGGTACGCGAGGAGATGCGCAAGATCGAGCGCAGCCATTCCGAAACGCTTGACCAGCTGACGACCGCTGTCGCCACCTTCGATGCGTCGGAAAAGCTCCGCTTCTACAATCAGGCCTTCCAGAAGCTCTGGGATCTGGAGACTTCGTTCCTCGACAGCGCGCCGTCGAACGGCACGGTCATCGACCGGCTGCGCTCCGACGGCAAACTCGCCGAACAGCCCGAATGGCGGCGCTGGAAAGACGATATCCTTGCTGCCTATCGCAAGGTCGAGCCGCAGGAAGACTGGTGGCATCTTCCCGACGGGCGCACCTTGCGCGTGCTGGCAAATCCACAGCCGACGGGCGGTCTGACCTGGGTCTTCGAGAACATGACCGAGAAGATGGACCTCGAAAGCCGCTACAATTCCGCCGTCAGGGTCCAGGGCGAAACGCTCGACAATCTGGCGGAGGGCGTCGCAGTGTTCGGGCCCGATGGCCGACTGCGCCTGTGCAACCCCGCCTTTGCGCGGCTCTGGGGCCTGCCATCCGAATTGACCATGGCCGGCGTCCACATCGCCACCATTCGCGGGGCGGGCGACCTTGTGGCGCGCCAAAGCCCATGGGCCGGCTTCGTGTCGGACGTCACCGGATTTGCCGACGAGCGGCACGACCGCCACGGCGAGACCGAGCTGACCGACGGCAGCGTATTGCGCCATGCGGTCATCCACCTGCCCAACGGCCAGGTGATGATCACCTTTGTCGACATTACCGACACTGTGAATGTGCAACGCGCACTGAAGGACAAGAACGATGCGCTTCAGGCGGCGGACCAGCTGAAGAACGACTTCGTCCAGCACGTCTCCTACGAACTGCGCTCGCCGCTCACCAACATCATCGGCTTCACCGAGCTTCTGGCGCTGCCGACCACCGGGCCGCTTCTGCCGAAACAGCGCGAATATCTCGACCATATCGGCTCGTCGTCTGCGGTTCTGCTGACCATCGTCAACGACATTCTCGACCTTGCCACCGTCGATGCCGGCATCATGGAACTCGATGTCGAGGAGATCACCGTCGACACGATTGTCAGGCAGTCGACGGAGCTGGTCGCCGAATGGCTGCGCGAGAACGACATCAAGCTCGAAACCGACCTGTCGTCCGCGCCGCAGCGCATCCGCGCCGACGAGAACCGCCTGCGGCAGGTGCTGTTCAACCTTCTCTCCAATGCCGTCAATTACGCGCCCGACGGCTCGACGATCACCATCACCTGCCGTTCGCAGCCGGGCTGGTATGAATTCTCGGTGCGCGACGAAGGACCGGGTATCCCGCCCGAAGTTCTCGACACGGTCTATCGGCGTTTCGAATCGCGGCCGAACGGCGGCCGCAGGCGCGGCGCGGGCCTTGGCCTGTCCATCGTCAAGAGCTTCGTCGAACTGCATGGCGGGCAGGTGGTGATCGAGACCGCGCCAGGCAGCGGCACCGTCGTCTCCTGCCGCTTTCCGGCGGAGCCGGGCGCGATCAGGCCGGCGGCGGAGTAAGCCGGCTCATGACCTTGATTTCCGTTGCGCTGTCCGACGACGCGGCAACAACGCGCCTCGGCGCCGATATCGCCGCTGCCGCGAAGGCGGGCGACGTATTTGCCCTGCATGGCGATCTGGGTGCAGGCAAGACGACGCTGGCGCGCGGCTTCGTGAGGCAGTTGGCGGGCGATCCCGACCTCGACGTGCCGAGCCCGACCTTCACCCTCGTCCAGATCTATGAGGGGCGCATCCCCGTCCGCCATTTCGACCTTTACCGGATCGGCGGCATGGCCGACCTCGACGAACTCGGCTTTGAAGACGAGCAGGCGGACACGGCAACGCTGATCGAATGGCCCGAGCGGGCAGGCGAGGCATTGCCTGCCGAACGCGTCGATATTGAACTTGCCCACGAAGGCGAGGGCAGGCGCGCGACGATCTCCGGCGCGCCGAAGGCCATGGCGAGGATCGCCCGCTCGCTCGACATCCGCGCATTTCTCGCCGAGGCGGGCGCTGAGCACGCGCGCCGCACATTCCTGCTCGGCGATGCCTCGACGCGCGCCTACGAGACCATTTACGACGGTGAGGCTCCGGTGCGCATCCTGATGAACGCGCCGCGCCAGCCGGACGGGCCGCCGATCCGCTACGGCAAACCCTACAGCCAGATCGCCCATCTCGCCGAGTCGGTGACGCCTTTCGTCGCCATCGGCAAGGCGCTTGTCGCCAACGGTTTCAGCGCGCCACAAATCCACGCTCAGAACCTCGATAGCGGCTTGCTGCTGATCGAACATCTCGGCTCGCAAGGCGTGCTGGACGAGAACGGCACTCCTGTCGCGCAGAGATATATCACCTCGGCTGAGGTGCTCGCCGCTATCCACCAGAAGGAATGGCCGCGCGACATGGAGGCCGCACCCGGTGTCGTGCACCGGCTGCCGGCCTATGACCGCGAAGCCATGGCGATCGAGACAGAACTGGTGACCGACTGGTACATGCCGGCACAATCAGGCCAGCCGACATCCGCCAAGGACCGGGCCGAATACGCCGCCGCATGGAGCAGCGCGTTCGACCGGCTGGAAACAGTCGAAAAATCCATCGTGTTGCGCGACTATCATTCACCCAACCTGATCTGGCGCGGCGACCGGCAAGGCCTGGACCGGGTCGGCATCATCGACTTTCAGGACGCGCTGTGGGGGCCATCGACCTATGATGTCGCCTCGCTGGCGCAGGATGCGCGCGTCACCATCTCGCCCGAGCTTGAGAACGGGATCGTCGCGGCCTATGTGGCGGCGCGCAAGGCTGGCGGCGCGTTCGACGAGGCCGGATTCCGCGAGGCCTATGCGATCATGGCCGCACAGCGCAATTCCAAGATTCTCGGTATCTTTGTCCGGCTCAATGTCCGCGACGGCAAGCCCGCCTATCTCAGACATCTGCCGCGTATCCGCGACTATGTCAGCCGCTCGCTGACGCATCCGGCACTCGCACCGTTGCGCGACTTCTACGAGAGCCGGGGCCTTTTGAAGGACGCCTCATGACGACCGCGCCCGACACCGCCATGGTGCTGGCCGCAGGGCTCGGCAAACGCATGAGGCCGATCACCGATACGATACCCAAGCCGCTGGTCGAGGTCGCCGGCAAGCCGCTGATCGACTGGGGTCTGGACGCGCTGGCTCAGGCCGGTGTGGAGAAGGCGATCGTCAATGTGCACTACCTGCCTGATATGCTGATCAAGCATCTCGGCTACCGTCAAAGCCCGGCAATTGTCATATCCGACGAGCGTCATGCGCTGCTCGATTCAGGCGGCGGTATCGTTCGCGCCCTGCCGCAGCTTGGCGGCGATCCGTTCTTCATCCTCAACGCCGATACATTCTGGATCGACCGTGCCGACAACAATCTGCGACGGTTGGCGCTTGCCTGGCGCGACGATCAAATGGATATTCTGCTGATGGTGGCGAAACTGGAGCAAGCGACCGGGCATTCGGGCGGCATCGACTTCATCATGTCGGGCGACGGCCGGCTGACGCGGGCGCGCGGCGCGAGCGACGGCGTCATCTATGCCGGTGCTGCAATCATCCACCCGCGCGTCTTTTCCGACGCGCCATCCGGCCCACATTCGCTCAATCTCCAGTTCGATCAGGCCCATGCCGCAGGCAGGCTGCATGGCCTCGTTCTCGATGGGGACTGGATCACGGTCGGCACGCCCGACGCGATTGCACCAGCCGAGGCTGCGGTCGCCCGCGCACGGACATCCTGACATGACGGCGCGAGCATGACGGCACAGGCGCCGCGTGTCTTCACCATCGCGCCGGGGGTTCCCTTTCTTCCGACACTGGCGTCGGCCCTGCTTGGCGGGCGTGTGGTGCCGGGATTTGAAGCCGGTGCCGACCCGCTGGCGCTGGCCGATGTCACCATCTTCGTGCCGACGCGGCGCGCCGCGCGCGAACTTCGCGCCATCTTTGCCGGACTTCAGAACGGGCGCGCGGCCATCCTGCCGGTGATCCGACCGCTCGGCGATTTTGACGAGGACACGGCATGGTTCGACGAGGCGCTGCCGCCTTTCGATCACATCGACCCGCCCATCGACGCGCGCGAGCGCCTGCTGCTTCTCGCCCCGCTGGTTCAGGTCTGGAAGCGGCGGCTGCCGGCCCATATCGCAGGCATGTTTGCCGAACAGGTCGTGGTGCCGTCATCCTCTGCCGAGGCGATCTGGCTGGCGCGCGACCTCGCCTCGCTGATGGACGAGATCGAGACGCAGGAGTCCGACTGGTCGAGGCTTGATGGGCTGGTTCAAGCGGAGCTTGCCGGATGGTGGCAGGTGACGCTCGATTTCCTAAAGATCGTCACACAGGCATGGCCGGAAGCGCTGCGTGAAATGCAGCGCTCAAACCCCGCCGCCCATCGTAGCCTGATGATCGACGCGGAAGCCGAGCGACTGAGACGTCAGCCGCCGCGCGGGCCGATCATTGCCGCAGGTTCGACCGGCTCGATCCCCGCGACCGCCCGCCTGTTGAAGACGATTGCCGCCCTGCCCAATGGCGCCGTCGTGCTGCCCGGTCTCGACCTGCGACTGGATGCGGACGCATGGGCAAAGCTCGGCGATGCGGCAGGGACGCCTTCGGTCGCTGGCCATCCACAATTCGGCCTACGCAAGCTGATGGCGACCATCGGCGTCGAGCGGGGCGGCGTTACCGAACTTGCGCCGGAACCTGCGCCACTCGCCGCGCGGTCCGCGCTCGTATCGGAGGCGATGCGTCCGGCCGAAACGACAGATCTGTGGACCGGCGAGCGCGCTATCGTCGCAAGCGCGCTGGCGGCCGGAGCGCTTGACGGGGTGACGCTGGTCGAAGCTCCGAACGAGCGCGAGGAGGCGCTGGCGATCGCGCTGGCGCTGCGCCAGGCGGCAGCCGATGACAAGCGCGCCGCGTTGGTTACGCCAGACCGCGCGCTCGCCCGGCGCGTGTCGAGCGAGTTGCAGCGCTTCGGCGTCGAGGCTGACGATTCCGCTGGCTCGCCACTGTCTGCCTCGCTGCCGGCCAGCCTGCTGGCGCTGCTGGTCGAGGCCGTCATGAAACCGGGCGATCCGGTCTCGGTCCTCTCATTTCTGAAACATCCCCTGCTGACGGCCGGCATGGAGCGCGGCACTGTGCGCCGCACGGTCGAGCTGATCGAGCTTGCCGGCCTACGCGGCGGCGTCGGTCGTCCGGATATTTGCCGGCTTGGCAATATGTTCAGCGAGGGGTTCCATCGCGACCGGAAGCCGCGCGAACCGCGCTGGCAAAAACGGCGCGCCAATGAGTATGACGCGACGCAGGCGGTCGCCGACGCCATCGTCGCAGCCATCGCGCCGCTTGCCGCGATGCGCGAGGTCGAACAGGCCTCAATAGCAACGCTTGCGGCTGCGACCGCGCAGGCATTCGAGGGCGCAGGCAGGGCGGCCGACGGCAGCGTCACCGCGCTCTATCGCGGCGAAGCGGGCAACAAGCTTGCCGACGTGCTGCGCAGCCTTGTCGGCTCGACCGCAGGGCTGAAGATCGCGCCTGCCGACTGGCCGGACGTGCTTGCCGCCCTGATCGATGGCGAGACGGTGAAGCCGCGCCATGCGCGCGAAGGCGCGGTGTCGATCTGGGGCGCGCTCGAAGCGCGTCTTCTGCATGTCGATCTCATCATCTGCGGCGGACTGAACGAAGGCACATGGCCGGTGCGCACGGACCCCGGCGGGTTCATGTCGCGCATGATGAAGACCGATCTCGACCTCGACCCGCCAGAGCGGCGCATCGGTCAGGCGGCGCATGATTTCATGATGGCGCTGGGCCAGCCGCAGGTCGTGCTGACGCGGGCGATGCGCACCGCCGACGCGCCTTCGGTGCCGTCGCGCTGGGTGCAGCGGCTGACCGCCTTTGTCGGAGAGGGTGCGACCGGGGACGTGCGCAAACGCGGCGACACCTTGCTGGCGGCTTCGCGTCACTATGCAGGCGATGCGCCGGAACCGGTGCCGTTTGCAACCCGACCCGACCAGAAGCCGCCGGTCGAGGCACGGCCGAAGCATTTCTCCGTCACCGAGATCGAGACGCTGCGCCGCGACCCCTATGCGATATACGCCCGCAAGGTGCTGCGGCTCAGCGCGCTCGACGAATTGCTGCGCGACCCCGGCGCGTCGGAGCGCGGCTCGCTGTTCCACGACATTCTCCACGCCTTCACGCTCGACGGTGTCGATGCGCGCGCGCCCGATGCGCTCGACAGGCTGCTGGCGATCGCCCGCAGGCTGTTCGACGAGGAGCAACTGCCGCCCGATGTCGATGCAGTGTGGTGGCCGCGCTTCAAGTTGATGGCGCCGAACCTGATCGACTGGGAACAGACACGCAGCGCCGGCAAATCGCGCTCGTTTTCCGAGGCAGAAGCTTCAAAAACCGCCGTCGGGACAACGGGCGTCACTTTGGCCGGGCGGGCCGACCGCATCGACGTGATGCATGGCGGCGTGGCCGACATTCTCGACTACAAGACCGGCACCAGCCCGAGCAAGAACCAGGCGCATACGCTGCTTGCGCCGCAGCTTGCGCTGGAAGGCGCGCTTCTGATGCGCGATGCGTTTTCAGAGCTTGGCGCACTGACGCCGGGCGAACTCGCCTATGTTCGTCTCCGGGCGTCCGGTGCCGTCGACGAGGAATCCATCCTTGAGGTCAAGGGTGCTAAGAAGTCGCTGAAATCCGCTGCCGAACTGTCGGAGGAAGCGTGGGACAAGCTCGACAGATTGCTCACCCTCTATAACGGTCCGGAGAAGGGCTATCTGTCACGCGCGCTGCCGTTCCGCGAGGGCGACACCGATGGCGATTACGACCATCTGGCGCGCGTGCATGAATGGTCGGCAGGCGGCGAAGCGGGCGACGAGGGGGGCGAGGAATGAACGTCAACGTTCCGCCCGCCACTGTCGCCGCACAGGCGCTTGCATCCGACCCGAAAGGCTCCGCCTGGGTGTCGGCGAATGCCGGCTCGGGCAAGACGCATGTGCTGGCGCAGCGCGTCATCCGCCTGCTGCTCGACGGCGCCGACCCGTCGCGCATCCTGTGCCTGACCTATACCAAGGCGGCCGCCGCCAACATGTCGAACCGCGTCTTCAAGAACCTCGCCGCCTGGACGGTGATGGACGATGCGGCGCTGTCTGCCGAAATCGCAAAGCTCGACGGGAGGCCAGCGGACGACGGGCGGCTGGCGCAGGCCAGGCGGCTGTTTGCCCGCGCGCTGGAGACGCCGGGCGGGCTGAAGATCCAGACCATCCACGCCTTCTGCGAGGCGATCCTTCACCAGTTCCCGCTCGAAGCCAATATTGCCGGCCATTTCGAGATGCTGGACGGGCAGAAGGAGCAGGCGCTCGTCGCCGAGGCGCGCCGCGACATCCTGACGGGACTTGTGACCGGAAAACATCCGAAACTGGTCGCGGCACTCGACGAGATCATTGCGCTGGCGGGCGAAGACGGCCTCGACAAGCTGCTTGGCGAGATCGTTGGCCGGCGTGACGCGCTGGCGAGGTTCATCGACCAGACCAGCCCTGACTTCGCGGTACTGTTTGACGAATTCGGTTTCTCGCACTCGGACGAACCGCGCGCCATCGCCGCCTCGATCTGGCCCGACGACTATTTCACTGCCGATCTGGCGCAGCGCATCGGCGACCGGGCGTCAGCTGAAGGCAAGAAGCTGGCGGCAGACTTCGCCGCGGACCTGCAACATGCGACGACGGTCGCGGACCCGCTGGCGCGACTGGGATTCCTCGTTTCGAAATTCGTGACGCAAGACAAGGAAACCAAAGAGGCGGTGCCGAAGTCGGCGGCGCGCATCATGTCGAAGGGCGTCGCCGAGCATTTCCCGGATTTCGTGCCTGAGTTCGACCGCTATGCGATGCATCTCGCCGCTGCCGCCGACCGGGTCGCGCTGCTGCGCATGCTTCACGCCACGCACGCGGCGCTGACGCTCGCCGATGTGCTGATTTCGCGCTACGAGCAGATGAAGGCGGCGCGCGGCTTTCTCGATTTCAACGACCTGATCACGCGCACCGTTCGGCTTCTGTCGCGCGACGATGTCGGCCCGTGGGTCGCCTACAAGCTCGACCGTGGCATCGACCACATCCTCGTCGACGAGGCGCAGGACACCAGCCCCGACCAGTGGCAGGTGGTTGGCAAGCTTGCCGGCGAGTTCTTCGCTGGCGCCGGCGCGCGCAGTCGCGTGACGCGCACGATCTTTGCCGTCGGCGACGAGAAGCAGTCGATCTATTCCTTCCAGGGTGCCGACCCTCGCTCCTTCTCCGAGAGCGGCGCAGCCTTCAGCCGGCAGGCAAGCGAGGCCGGAAATGCATTCGAGCAGGTGCGGCTGCATTATTCGTTCCGCTCGACGCTCGACGTGCTTTCGGCCGTCGACACGGTGTTTTCAGGCGAAGACGCGCGCAAAGGCCTGTCTGCCGACGACGCGCCGGTCGGGCATGACAGCGTGCGCGATCTGGCTGCCGGTCATGTCGAGGTCTGGCCGCTGGTCGAACCGACCACCGTGGACACGCCCGAAGACTGGGCGCAGCCTGTCGATCATGCCTCGGCGCCCGCCGTCGTGCTGGCCGACCGCATCGCGCGCACGATCAAGGGCTGGATCGTCAATGGCGAGACCATCGGCACGCGCGACGGCCCGCCGCATCACATCCGGCCCGGCAATGTTCTGGTTCTGGTGCGCAAGCGCGACCGCTTCATCCATGCGCTGACGCGCGCCTTGAAGAACCTGCATGTGCCAGTCGCTGGAGCCGACAGGCTGAGCCTGCCGGGGCATATCGCGGTGAAGGACCTGATCGCCATCGGTCGCGTCGCCATGCAGCCCGACGACGACCTTTCACTGGCCGCACTGCTGCGCAGCCCGGTCTTCGGCATGTCAGAGGACAAGCTTTACGATCTGGCATGGAACCGGCCCGGCACGCTTCTCGCCTCATTGCGAAGCCGCGAAGATGACGCGCGCATCAGTGAGATCGTCGCCACGCTCGACCGCTGGGCAAACGAGGCGGCGATCCGTCCGGTCTTCGAATTTTATGGCGGCGTCCTGGCGCGCGATGGCGTTCGCAGCCGGATGGTTGCGCGGCTTGGCCCGTCGGCTGGCGAAATCATCGACGAATTCCAGAACTTCACGCTCGCCGCCGAGCGCACCGGCACACCCGGTCTTGAGGCGTTTCTGGCGACGCTCGAAAGTGCCGGCCCCGACATCAAGCGCGAAGTCGACCAGACCCGCAATGAAGTGCGCATCATGACGGTCCACGCCTCCAAGGGTCTGGAAGCGCCGGTCGTGTTTCTGGTCGACAGCGCAGGCGCGCCGTCCAGCGAGCACCATCTGCCGCGCCTGTCGCCGCTGGCCTCGAGCGCCGGCAAATGGGCGGGCTACGGCTTCCTGTGGCGCGCCTCCAGCGAGCTTGGCAATTCGGTGTCGCGCGGCATCAATCGCGAATTGCGCGACCGCGCGGAAGACGAATATCGCCGGCTGCTCTATGTCGGCATGACGCGCGCCGAGGAGAGGCTGATCGTCTGCGGCTATCGCGGTGTGCGCAAGCCGCCGGAGGGCATCTGGCACGACATGGTCTGGACCGCACTCGGCGCTTCGGAGCGCACCAAGCCGGAAACCGATCCGATTGCCGGCGACGTGCTGCGCTATCGGTTCCACCCGCCGATCAGCCCTGCCGAAGAAGACAAGGCCAGCGCGTCAGCCACCGAAGTCACCTACCCGCCGCTTCAACCGCTGCCGCCGGCGCGCCATGCGGGGCCGAGCCTTTCGCCCTCGGCGGCGTCGGCGCTGCTCGACCCGCCGCCCGAACCCGTCGTCTCGGCAAAATCCCCCGTCTTCGACCCACAGGACGAGCCGTCCTTCGCCATTGCGCGCGGTCTGGCGATCCACCGGCTGTTGCAGGTGCTGCCCGACGTGGCCCCGAATGAGCGCGAAGCTGCCGCCAGACGTTATCTGTCTGCGGCGGGGCAGGCATGGCCGGAGGCAGAACGCGACAGGGCTTGGACATCTGCCGAGAACGTGCTGGCCGACGGCCGTTTCGCGCCGGTCTTTGCGCAAGGCTCGCGCGCCGAAATCGCGATATCGGGCCGCATCGCCATCAATGACGAGGAGCACACGGTCTCCGGGACGATAGACCGGCTTGCCGTGCTTCCGGACAGGGTGATGTGCGTCGATTTCAAGACCAATCGCCCGCCGCCGCTGACCGTTGAGGAGATTCCGACCGCCTATGTCGTGCAGATGGCGCTTTATGCGCGGCTGCTTTCCGATGTCTATCCGGGACGCGAGATTGCCGCCGGACTACTCTTTACGGAAGCGCCGCGATTGATCGAATTGCCGCGCGCCCTGCTCGACGCATCGCTTGAACGACTCACGCGGGCGTGAGACAAGTTGGCTTGAATGGGCCGTCCGCCCATCCCACATATAGATATCCCGGAACGCCGGACATCAACATCAAGGAGAGCCATCATGGCCACCGTCAAGGTCGACACCAAGAATTTCCAGGCCGACGTGCTGCAGTCGCAGGAGCCTGTCGTGGTCGATTTCTGGGCTGAATGGTGCGGTCCGTGCAAGATGATCGCTCCCGCGCTCGATGAGATTTCCAACGAATTGCAGGGCAAGGTGAAGATCGCCAAGCTCAACATCGACGAGAACCCGGAACTGGCAGCCCAGTTCGGCGTGCGCTCGATCCCGACGCTGATGCTGTTCAAGGGCGGCGAAGTGGCCGACATGAAGGTTGGCGCCGCGCCCAAGACCGCGCTGGCAAGCTGGATCAACGGCGCCGTCGCCTGAACCTTAAGACACGTCTTTCCAGAAAGCCCGGCCGTCGCGCCGGGCTTTTTCTGTCTATTGTGGCGGCGTGCCGTTCAGCTTGAGCACTTCGCCTGCCAGATAGAGCGAGCCGCCGATGAGTATGCGCGGCGGCGGCTGATCCTCGCTCCATCCGTCGCGCAGAAGCATCAGAGCGTTCTCGATCGACGCGACCGGCTCAGCCGACAGGCCCGCCTCCATGGCGCGCGCGGCCAGCGCGTCATTGGGAACACCGGCGTCGCTCGACGTGATCGGCACCGTGTAGACATGGCGCACCACGCCGACGAACGAGCGGAAATAGTTGGTCTGGTCCTTGGTGTTGAGCATGCCGCAGATCATCACCAGCGGGCGCGGCAAGCGCTCCTCCTGCTCGGCCATGGCCTCGGCGATGACCGTTCCGGCACCCGGATTATGGCCGCCGTCGACCCAGATCTCAGAGCCTTTCGGCGCAAGCGTCGTCAGGTGGCCTGACATGAGCCGCTGCATACGGCCCGGCCATTCGACCGTCTGCATGGCGCGCGCGCATTCCGCTTCGCCGATGCGGAAACCGGCGGCCTTGACCACGGCAATTGCGGCGGCCGCATTGGCATATTGGTGGCGGCCCGGAAGACGCGGCGGGGGCAGATCCATCAACCCGTCCTCGTCCTGCACGATCAGCCGACCATGCTCCTCATAGGCGATGAATTCCTGGCCGTAGGTCTTGTAGGGCGCGCCTAGCCGCTCGGCGGTGTCGCAGATGACCTCGCGCGCATCCTCGCTCTCCTGCGCGCCGACGATCAGCGGAACGCCGGGCTTGATGATGCCCGCCTTCTCGGCGGCGATCAGCTCCACCCGGTCGCCCAGAAACGCCTCATGGTCGAGCGACACCGGCATGATGACGGTAGCGGCGGGCTTCTCGATGACATTGGTGGCGTCGAAACGGCCGCCAAGCCCGACCTCGATGATCGCGGCATCGGCGGGATGCTCTGAAAATAGCAGGAAGCCGACAGCGGTCAGTATCTCGAAGACGGTGATCGGCTGGCCGCCATTGGCTTCGCCCACCCGCCTGATGGCGTCTGCAAAGACGGCATCCTCGACATAGCGCCCGCCGCCCGGCGCGCCGAGGCGATAGCGTTCATGCCAATGGACGAGATGCGGCGAGGTGTGGACATGGACGGTCAGGCCCGCGGCCTCGATCAGCGCGCGAGAGAAGGCGGCGGCTGACCCCTTGCCATTGGTGCCGGCGATATGGATCACCGGCGGCAGGCGGTCCTGCGGATTGCCAAGCCGCTCCAGCAGGCGGCGGATGCGTCCGAGCGACAGATCGAAGCCCTTCGGATGAAGGGTCATCAGGCGTTCGATCTCGGTCTCGGCCTCACTTGTGGTCATGTCGGTCGGGCCTTGCGGGCGGGCTGTTGTCTTGGGCATGGGCGCGCTCCGCCACATTTCAGGTGAGGGGAGTCTATGCCCCGGCCTGCGCCTCCTGTGCAGACGCCAGCGCCACCTGCTTGTCAGGCTGCGCCGCCGTGGCAGGCGCGTGAAGCAGGATCTTCAGCAGGCGCGACACGGTTTCCTTCATGTCGATGCGCGACACGACCATGTCGACCATGCCGTGATCCATCAGATATTCGGCGCGCTGGAAGCCGTCGGGCAGCTTTTCGCGGATCGTCTGCTCGATGACGCGCGGGCCGGCAAAACCGATCAGCGCGCCCGGCTCGGCAATGTGGATGTCGCCCAGCATAGCATAGGACGCAGTAACGCCGCCGGTCGTCGGGTTGGTCAGCACGACGACATAGGGCAGGCCCGCTTCGCGCAGGCGCTCGACCGCGACCGTTGTGCGCGGAAGCTGCATCAAAGACAGGATGCCTTCCTGCATGCGCGCGCCGCCGGAAGCTGCAAACAGGATCATCGGGCGGCGTTCTGCCAGAGCGGTTTCGAACGCCTTGATGATCGCCTCGCCCGCCGCCATGCCGAGTGATCCGCCCATGAAGGCGAAATCCTGCACGGTGACGATGACAGGCAGACCCTCGATGGTGCCGCGCGCCGAAACGATGGCGTCTTCAAGACCGGTCTTCGACTTCGCGTCCTTCAGACGGTCCGTATAACGCTTCTCGTCGCGGAACTTCAGCGGATCGACCGGCGCTTTCGGCGATTCAAGCGCCTGATATTCGCCGCCATCCATGAAATGCTTCAGCCGGTCCTTGGCCGAAATCTTCATGTGGAAGCCGGACGAGGGAATGACCCACTGGTTCTGCTTCAATTCCTCATGGAAGATCATTTCCCCGGTCTCGGGGTCCTTGATCCAGAGGTTGTCGGGCATTTCGCGCCGTCCGAGGATCGAATTGATGCGCGGGCGGACGTAATTGGTGATCCAGTTCATGGGTTATGGTCTCCCTTACGAGCTGAATTGATATTGACGAACTATTCGGCGGGATGAAGGCGCGCGGCGCGCACGCCTGCGGCGAGGCCCGACACAAGCGTCGCAACCGCCTCAGCCGGGTCGGCGATCATTTCGCCCTTCGGCCCGATCACATTGGCGATGGCGTTGACAATGGCTGTCCCGACGACGACTCCGTCAGCCGACGCGCCGATGGTGCGCGCCTGTTCGGCCGTTTTGACGCCGAAGCCGACGCAGACCGGCAGGTCGGTCAGGCTCTTGATGCGCGAAACGGCGTTCGCCACCTTGCCGGTGTCGGCCAACGCCGAGCCGGTGATGCCGGTCATCGAGACGTAATAGACGAAGCCCGACGTGTTTTCGAGCACCTTGGGCAGGCGCTTGTCGTCGGTCGTCGGCGTGGCAAGACGGATGAAATTGATGCCGGCTTTCAGCGCCGGAACGCACAGCTCATTGTCCATCTCGGGCGGCAGATCGACGACGATCAGGCCGTCGATGCCGGCGGCCTTGGCATCGGTGAGGAAGCGGTCGACGCCGTAGATGTAGATCGGGTTGTAATAGCCCATCAGCACGATCGGCGTGTCATTGTCGTCCTCGCGGAAATCGGCAGCCATGTCGAGCGTCTTGCGCAAGGTCTGGCCGGCATTCAACGCGCGCAGGCCCGCCGCCTGAATGGCGGGGCCGTCGGCCATCGGATCGGAAAAGGGCATGCCAAGCTCGATGACGTCGGCGCCGGCCTTTGGCAGGGCGCGCATGATCGACAGCGAGGTGGCGTAGTCCGGGTCGCCGCCCATGAAATAGGTGACGAGCGCCGGGCGGCCTTCGGTCTTCAGCTTCGCCATGCGGCGGTCGATGCGGGTATCGGTCATTGAACTAGCTCTTGGAAGCGGACGGTCTCGCCGTCCTCCTTGACAAAGGTCGCGGGCAGGGAACCGGGCGGCAGAAGGGCGGCGACCCTCTCCGACGGGCGGCAAAGCGCTGCGCCGCGATCGGTGACGACGATGGGACGGTTCATCAGGACAGGATGTTCCGTGACAAAGCCGATCAACTCCTCGTCGTTCCATTTTGGATCGTCGAGGCCAAGCTCGTCGTAGGGCGTGTCCTTGCGGCGCAGAAGATCGCGCACCGGCTGGCCGGTCGAGGCAAACAGCGATGCCAGCGCCTGATGCGACAGGCGGGCGTCGAGATATTCTACGATCTGCGGCTCGATGCCCGCAGCGCGGATAATCGCCAGCGCGTTACGAGACGTCCCGCAGCGCGGATTGTGGTAGATCGTGACGCTCACGATCAGATCTCCATATCCATCATCTTGGCGACCGTGTGGACGTCCTTGTCGCCACGGCCGGAGAGATTGACTATGATCGTCTGGTCCTTGCCCATTGTCGGCGCAAGCTTGACGGTGTGCGCAATCGCATGGGCCGATTCCAGCGCCGGAATGATGCCTTCGGTCTTCGTGCAGAGCTGGAAGGCGGCGAGCGCCTCGTCATCCATGATCGGCACATATTCGACGCGGCCGGTGTCCTTCAGCCAGCTATGCTCCGGCCCGACGCCCGGATAGTCGAGACCGGCCGAAATCGAGTGGCCGTCGAGGATCTGGCCGTCATCGTTCTGGAGCAAATAGGTGCGGTTGCCATGAAGCACACCTGGACGCCCGGCATTCATCGAGGCGCAATGCTCGGTGCCTTCAAGGCCGCGCCCGCCGGCTTCGATGCCAATGATGCGCACATCCTTGTCGTCAAGGAACGGGTGGAACAGGCCGATGGCGTTGGAGCCGCCGCCGACAGCGGCGATGATGACGTCCGGCAGGCGGCCTTCCTGCTCCAGCATCTGGGCGCGGGCCTCCGTGCCGATCACCGACTGGAATTCGCGCACCAGCTCCGGATAGGGATGCGGACCGGCGGCGGTGCCGATCAGGTAATAGGTGTCCTCGACATTGGTGACCCAGTCGCGCAGCGCCTCGTTCATGGCGTCCTTCAGAGTGCCGTGACCCGACGAGACGGGGCGCACTTCGGCCCCCAGAAGCTTCATGCGGAAGACGTTGGGTTTCTGACGCTCGACGTCGGTTGCGCCCATATAGACCACGCAAGAATATCCGAAGCGCGCCGAAACGGTGGCGGACGCAACGCCATGCTGGCCTGCGCCTGTCTCGGCGATGATGCGCTTCTTGCCCATGCGCTTGGCGAGCAGGATCTGGCCGAGGCAGTTGTTGATCTTGTGCGAACCCGTGTGATTCAGGTCCTCGCGCTTGAAGAAGACCCGGGCGCCGCCAAGATGGCGCGTCAGCCCTTCGGCGAAATAGAGTTTTGACGGGCGGCCGGCATAATAGGTCGACAACGCCTTCAGCTCGGCCTGGAATTCGGGATCGGTCTTGGCTTTGTTCCAGTGCTCCTCAAGTTCGAGGATCAGCGGCATCAGCGTCTCGGCGACGAAACGCCCCCCGAACAGACCGAACATGCCTTCCTCGTCCGGACCGGTCCGCAAGGAATTGGGTTGAGGCTGTAAAGTCATGCGTCGATCCTGCGCAGGCGTTTGGCGGTCCTTCGCTTATCCTGTTGCGCAGGCGGACGCAAACGCACGCTTGCCCGCGCGATCCGCCCGGTCATGCCCGCGTGGCGGCGTTTCGCCGTCAAACGGTGGAAGGAAGGGTCCGGACAGGCGGCAAAGCTTGGAAAAGGCGGGCCGAACCCCTATATCTTGGGCATGTAAGGACGGTCGATTCGTTATGCGGCTCTACCGTCCCGATTTCTTGTACCGACTGCCCGACTTCTTGTACCGACTGAAAGAACTTAATGAGCGACGAGACCGACAACGGCAGCCGCGAGCCGGCCGAATACGGCGCGGATTCCATCAAGGTCCTCAAGGGTCTGGACGCCGTGCGCAAGCGGCCGGGCATGTATATCGGCGACACCGATGACGGCTCGGGCCTGCACCACATGGTCTACGAAGTGGTCGACAACGCCATCGACGAGGCGCTGGCAGGCCACGCCGACCTGGTGACGGTCACGCTCAATCCAGACGGTTCGTGCACCGTGACCGACAATGGACGCGGCATCCCGACCGACATCCACCAGTCCGAGGGCGTTTCGGCGGCCCAGGTCATCATGACCCAGCTCCATGCCGGCGGCAAATTCGACCAGAATTCCTACAAGGTGTCCGGCGGCCTTCACGGCGTCGGCGTTTCTGTCGTCAATGCGCTGTCGGTCTGGCTGAGGCTCAAGATCCGGCGCGACGGCTCCGTCCATGAAATGACGTTCAACCATGGTGACGCGGTTGACGACCTGCGCGTGACGGGCAGTTACGTCCCCAATCGCCAGCCAGGCGTGAATGAAGGACGCAGCGGAACCGAGGTGACATTCCTGCCCTCGACTGAGACTTTCACCATGGTCGAGTTCGACTATGGCACTCTTGAACATCGCCTGCGCGAGCTCGCCTTCCTGAATTCCGGCGTTCGCATCATCCTGACCGACGCGCGCCATGCCGACGTCAAGACGCAAGAACTGCATTACGAAGGCGGGCTGGAAGAATTCGTCAAATATCTCGACCGCGCCAAGAAGCCTCTGATCGAGCTGCCGATCGCCATCCGCGCCGAGCGCGACGGCATCGCGGTCGAAGTCGCCATGTGGTGGAACGACAGTTACCACGAGAATGTGCTGGCCTTCACCAACAACATCCCGCAGCGCGACGGCGGCACCCATCTTGCCGGCTTCCGCGGCGCGTTGACGCGCCAGGTCACCGGCTATGCCGAAACATCGGGCATCGCCAAGAAGGAAAAGGTCTCGCTGACCGGCGACGACTGCCGCGAAGGGCTGACGGCGGTGCTGTCGGTCAAGGTTCCGGACCCGAAATTCTCCTCGCAGACCAAGGACAAGCTGGTCTCGTCCGAGGTGCGTCCCGTGGTCGAAAGCCTCGTCAACGAGGCGCTCGGCACCTGGATGGAAGAGCATCCAGCCGAAGCAAAGGTGCTGATCGGAAAGGTGGTCGAGGCAGCCGCGGCTCGCGAGGCGGCGCGCAAGGCGCGCGAACTGACGCGCCGCAAGGGCGCGCTCGACATCGCATCGCTGCCCGGAAAGCTTGCCGACTGCCAGGAGCGCGATCCGGCCAAGTCCGAAATCTTCATCGTCGAGGGTGACTCGGCGGGCGGCTCCGCCAAAGGCGGGCGCTCGCGCCAGAACCAGGCGATCCTGCCGCTGCGCGGCAAGATCCTCAATGTCGAGCGCGCGCGCTTCGACCGCATGCTGTCGTCTGAAATGATCGGCACGCTGATCACGGCGCTCGGCACGGGCATCGGCAAGGACGAGTTCAACGCCGACAAGCTGCGCTACCACAAGATCATCATCATGACCGACGCCGACGTCGACGGCGCCCACATCCGCACGCTGCTGCTCACCTTCTTCTTCCGGCAGATGCCGGAACTGATCGAGCGCGGCCATCTCTACATCGCCCAGCCTCCGCTCTACAAAGTGGCGCGCGGGAAAAGCTCGCAATACCTGAAGGATCAAGCCGAGTTTGAAGGCTTCCTGATCGATTCCGGCCTTGACGAGGCGACGCTGACCACCACCGGTGGCGAAGTTCGCGCCGGGCAGGACCTGCGCGCAGCCATCGAGGACGCGCTTGCCGTGCGCACGCTGATTTCGGGCCTGCATACGCGCTACAATCGCGGCGTCGTCGAACAGGCGGCGATTGCAGGCGGCCTCAATGCCGAGATCGCAGCCGACCCCGCACGCTCCAGCGAGATGGTGAAGCTGATCGCCGAACGCCTCGACATGATCGCCGAGGACACCGAGCGCGGCTGGACCGGCCGCACCAACCCGTCGAACGAGGGCGCGGGCGGCTTCTCGTTCGAGCGCACCGTGCGCGGGGTGAAGGAATATGCGCATCTCGACATGGGCCTTCTGAACTCTGCCGACGCGCGCGCGCTCGACCGCTATGCAGCCCGCCTCACCGAGGTCTACTCAGGCCCGGTCGTGCTGCGCCGCAGGGATGCCTATGAGACGATCACCGGGCCAATCGCGCTGCTCGATGCGATCTTCGCGGCAGGCCGCAAGGGCCTGACGATGCAGCGCTACAAGGGCCTTGGCGAGATGAATGCCGAGCAGCTCTGGGAAACCACGCTCGACCCGAACGTGCGCACGCTGCTTCAGGTCAAGGTGAACGACGCGACGGATGCGGATTCGCTGTTCTCGCGCCTGATGGGCGACGAGGTCGAGCCGCGCCGCGAATTCATCCAGGACAATGCGCTGAGCGTCGCCAATCTCGACGTATAAAGGTTCAGCCCGGTGGAGCCGGATCAGCGACGCATTGGAACTGGTCGAACAGGTTGTAGCCAGCCGGCGCTTTGCGCGGTCGATACAATGAACTAGAGCGTTGGAAAGGTTCCGCGCTCCAGTTGCATCAAATGACAGCTCCTACTGCCTCCACCCAGCACGACCCCATATTTCTCGGCATCGACACCGGCGGCACATATACCGACGCCGTGTTGTGGTCGCAGCAGGCAGGCGTCGTAGCCAAGGCGAAGTCCCTGACGACGCGCCACGACCTGTCGGTCGGCATTTCGGGCGCGGTCGACGCGGTGATGGCCTCAGCCGCAATCTCGCCGGGCGCGATCCGGCTGGCCTCAATGTCGACGACGCTTGCAACCAATGCGCTGGTCGAGGGACAGGGCGGGCGCGTCGCACTGGTGATGATCGGCTTCGAGGAGGCCGACATCGGCCGCGACGGCCTGAAAGCCGCGCTCGGCAGCGATCCCGTCATCTTCTGCCCCGGCGGGCATGATGTGCACGGCAATGCACGTCCTCTCGATCTCGGCCCGCTTGAGGCAGCCCTTGCCGAACATGGCGGCAAGGTATCCGGCTTTGCCGTCTGCGCCTATTTCGCGACGCGCAATCCCACCCATGAGCTCGCCGCGCGCGACCTGATTCACTCGAATACGGGCCTGCCCGTCACGGCCTCGCATGAACTCACCTCAAAGCTCGGCGGCCCGCGCCGAGCGCTGACGACGCTGCTCAATGCGCGCCTCATCTCGATGATCGACCGTCTGGTGGCGGCAACCGAAACCTTCCTTCACAAGCGGCAGATCAATGTTCCCCTGATGGTGGTGCGCGGCGACGGAGCACTGGTCTCGGCGGGATTTGCGCGCCAGCGCCCCATCGAGACAATCCTGTCAGGCCCCGCTGCAAGCCTTGTCGGCGCCCGCCACATGACCGGGCTGGACGACGCGGTGGTGTCCGATATCGGCGGCACGACGACCGACGTCGCCGTGCTCGACAAGGGCCGTCCTCGCCTCGATCCGGAAGGGGCGACCGTTGGCGGTTTCCGCACAATGGTCGAGGCGGTGGCGATGCGCACTTTCGGGCTTGGCGGCGATTCGGAAATCTCGCTCGAAGAGACCGGGCTTCATCCGCGCATCCTGATCGGCCCCCGCAGGCTTGTGCCGCTGTCGCTGATCGGCGCGCAGCACGGCGCGCTTGTCGCCGACCATCTCGAACGGCAGTTGCGCGCGCCCAATCCCGGCCGCATGGACGGCCGATTTGCGCTACGCACCGGCGTTCCCGACCGGCTCGCCGCCGGTCTCACGGCCGCGGAACAGAAGCTCTTCGACGAGATCACGCCCCTGCCCCAGCCGCTCGACCGGCTGCTCCAGACCATGTCGCAGGCGATCGTCCTCAATCGTTTGGTGGCGCGCGGCCTCGTCCATATCAGCGGTTTCACGCCGTCGGATGCCGCCCATACGCTCGGCCTTCAGGACAATTGGGATGCGACAAGCGCGCGGCTCGGCGCTGAGCTTTTTGCCCGACGGCGCGACCGGCGCGGACAGGCGCTTTCCGGCAGCCCGGAAGAACTGGCGCGGCGCGTCCTCGACGCGCTGACACGCCGCTCGGCGGAAGTCATCCTCGAAACCGCGCTTGAAGAAGACGGCCTCGATGGAGCGGCGACCGTCAATCATCCGCTGGTGCAGCGGGCGCTCGACAGCCGCGGAGGGATCGTCCGCCATTCGATTTCGCTCGACCGTCCGGTCATCGGGCTAGGCGCGTCCGCGCCGCTCCACTATGCCGGCCTGCCCGCGCTCGTCGGCAATCAATGCATCGTGCCGGAGTATACCGACGTCGCCAATGCGCTTGGCGCGGTCGTCGGTCAGGTGCGCGTTTCCGTGGAGGGACGCGTCAGCCAGCCCAAGGAAGGCGTGTTTCGCATGGCGGTCGGCGATGTGATCCGCGATTTCCCCGATGAAGCCTCGGCCACTGCGGCGATCGAGGAACTGCTGCGCGAGCGCGTTGCCATCCGCGCCGCCGAAGCCGGCGCCGAGACGGCCGATATCGAGCTTGTGCGCGACATGAAGGCGGCGACCGTCGAAGGGCAGCGCAGTTTCATCGAGGCGATCATCGTTGCGACCGCAGCCGGCCGCCCGCGGATCGCGTCAGGCGACTGAACGATGCTCGACGCGCGGGCCGACGACCAGGTTGCGCCCGTCCTGCTTTGCATCTTCCAGCGCCGAAGCGGCAAGGTCGAGCAGCTCGTCGACCCCATGGCGCGACAGATCGGCGGCGACACCAATACTGACCGTCACGCGCCGGTTGAGCCGCGCTCCCGCATCATAGGCTCCTTCCACGGCGGCGCGGACTTCCTCTGCGGCCATGACGGCCGATCCGGGCGACACGCCCGTCAGCACGATGGCGAATTCTTCGACCCGGTACCGGAACGCCACGCCATTTCGCGTCTTTGCGACGTTGCCGAGCAGGCCTGCAATCGTGGTCAGGCAGCGGTCGCGCGCCACATGGCCGAAGACATCGCCATAGTTTCGGAACTTGTCGATATCGACCAGCAACACGGCACATTTGGAGTTGCCGCGCTCGGCCCGCAATGTCTGCATCAGCGCGCGTCTGTTGCCAAGCCCTGTCAGCGGGTCGGAGAGGTTGATCTGCACCAGCCGGTCATTGACCTCGCGAAGACTGGCCGCCTGGATCGACAGGCGCTCGGCAAGCTCGGAATTGGCGGCCGACAGGCGCATCACGCCGCCCAGCGCGTCGCCCATCATCTTGCCGGTGACGCTGAGGAAGCCTGACAGGACCAGCGCGCCGACCGCAATCAAGGGGCCATAGGGGTTTGAGCTGAAAAGCATGCCTGCGGCCGAAAAGAGCAGGACCGGCACCTGCACGGAAAGATAGGCGGGAAGATGCAGGATCGAGGGAAAGGACACGACGACGGAACCCAGTGCGACGAGCAGCGCAACGAGGTTCTGGTCGGAGTTGCCATACGGCAGCAGCAGCCCGATGCCGCCGCCCCAGCTCAGGCCGCTGAAAAGATAGATGGCCGTCTGAACCCTGAGCAACCAGCGACTGCCCAGCTTGAGCGTCCCCAGACGGCTGAGGAGAACCAGGCCGTTCGCCATCGCGATGTGAGCGGCGACGAAGCAACACCAGACGATGAGCCAGAACGACAATTCGGGGGACCAGTAGACGAAACAGATCATCGCGGCGCCCAAGGCGCCGATGGTCGAATTGGGCAGCAATTTGAAAAGCGCGGCCACTTTGGCGGCCGCCAGCTGTTCGTCCTCAGCCAATCGTTCAGTTCCTATTCTGAAACCAGCCTTGCATGAAGGGCCTAACATTCCGTTTGCCGGAAAGCAGACATCTTAAACCTTTCAACTGATTGACGATCGTGCCGGGCTGGTTTAGCGCCAAACCGACGACGGAGAACGCCCCATGAGCAATCGCATCGCGGCCGCAGGCCTCGCAATCGACAGCAGCCTTCATGAATTCATTGACCGTGCCGCAAAGGGAACGGGGGTAAAGGCGAAGGACTTCTGGGCCGGATTTGCCGCGCTGGTCGAAGACCTCGCGCCGAAGAACCGGGCGTTGCTCGCCAAGCGCGATCAGATCCAGGCCAAGATCGACGAATGGCACAAGGCGCATCCCGGCGCCGTCGATCTCAAGGCCTACAAGACCTTCCTGAAGAAGATCGGTTATCTCGTGCCCGAAGGCGAGGCGTTCAGCGTCTCGACCAAAAATGTCGATCCCGAAATCGCCAAGATGGCCGGTCCGCAGCTTGTCGTGCCGGTGATGAATGCGCGCTATGCACTGAACGCCGCCAATGCGCGCTGGGGCTCGCTCTATGACGCGCTCTACGGCACCGATGCGATCCCCGAGACGGACGGGGCTGAAAAGGGCAAGGGCTATAACCCGAAGCGTGGAGACAAGGTCATCGCCTGGGCGCGCGCCTTCCTCGACGACGCAGCGCCGCTCAAGGGTGCAAGCTGGACCGAGGCGACCGCCTTTGCCGTGCGTGACGGCAAGCTCGCCGTTTCTACCGCCAGCGGCAAGGTCGTCGGCCTGGCCAAGCGCAAGCAATTCGCAGGCTATCTCGGCAAGAAGTCCGCGCCGACCAACATTCTCTTGCGAAACAACGGACTCGGCATCGAGGTTCTGGTCGATCCGACCTCGACCATCGGCAAGACGGACGCCGCCGGCATTTCCGACGTCTGGCTGGAATCGGCGCTGACGACGATCCAGGATTGCGAGGATTCGGTCGCCGCCGTCGATGCCGAAGACAAGGTCACCGTCTATTCCAACTGGCTCGGCCTGATGAAGGGCGACCTTCAGGAAGAAGTGTCGAAGGGCGGCAAGACTTTCACCCGCAAGCTCAATCCGGACCTCAAATATAACGCGCCGGACGGCTCGAAGTTCGATCTCGTCTGCCGTTCGCTGATGCTGGTGCGCAATGTCGGCCACCTGATGACCAATCCGGCAATCCTGCTGTCGGATGGCTCCGAAGTGCCGGAAGGCATCATGGACGCTGCCATCACGGCACTGATCGCGCTGCACGATATCGGGCCGAAGGGACGTGGGAAAAACTCCCGCGCCGGCTCCATGTATGTCGTCAAGCCGAAGATGCACGGCCCTGAAGAAGTGGCGTTCGCGGTCGAAATCTTCGATCGTGTCGAGAAGCTGCTCGGCATGAAGAAGAACACGATCAAGATGGGCATCATGGACGAGGAGCGCCGCACCACGGTCAACCTCAAGGAGTGCATCCGCGCCGCGAAAGACCGCGTCGTCTTCATCAATACCGGCTTCCTCGACCGCACTGGCGACGAGATGCACACGTCGATGGACGCCGGTCCGATGATCCGCAAGGGCGACATGAAGCAGTCGTCCTG
The DNA here is from genome assembly GCA_049647505.1 of Mesorhizobium sp. GTDB lineage: Bacteria > Pseudomonadota > Alphaproteobacteria > Rhizobiales > Rhizobiaceae > Mesorhizobium_A. Next base: position 326,841 of record JBARXU010000023.1, on the reverse strand, counting down.
GATTTCGGCCTATGAGAACAACAATGTCGACGTGGGGCTGGCCTGCGGCCTTCAGGGCAAGGCGCAGATCGGCAAGGGCATGTGGGCGATGCCCGACCTGATGGCGGCGATGCTGGAACAGAAGATCGGCCACCCGAAGGCAGGCGCAAACACCGCATGGGTGCCCTCGCCGACCGCTGCCACGCTGCACGCCACCCATTATCACAAGGTCGACGTGAAGGCGGTGCAGGACGAATTGAAGTCGCGCAAGCCGGCCAAACTCGACGACATTCTCTCGATCCCGGTCGCGACGCGTCCAAACTGGACGCCGGAGGATATCCAGCGCGAACTCGACAACAATGCGCAGGGCATTCTGGGCTATGTCGTGCGCTGGGTCGACCAGGGCGTCGGCTGCTCCAAGGTTCCCGACATCAATAATGTCGGCCTGATGGAAGACCGCGCCACGCTGCGCATTTCTTCGCAGCACATGGCCAACTGGCTGCATCACGGCGTGTGCACGCAAGCACAGGTGATGGAATCGCTGAAGCGCATGGCGGCTGTCGTCGACAAGCAGAATGCCGGTGACCCGCTCTACCGGCTGATGGCGCCGGGCTTCGATGGCGTCGCCTTCCAGGCAGCCTGCGAACTGGTGCTCGAAGGCCGCGCCCAGCCGAACGGTTACACCGAGCCGGTCCTGCATCGCCGCCGCCTCGAACTCAAGGCGAAGGGGTAACGCAGCCCATGGCAGCGCGATGATCGTCCTTGCCATCGACACGGCTTCGACACTGTGCGCCGTCTGCCTGTGGGACGCTGCCCAGTCGCGCGAACTTGGCCGCGCGGTCGAGGACATCGGCAAGGGCCATGCGGAACGCCTGATGGAGCTGATCGAGCGTGCGCTGGGTGAAGCCGGGATCGGCTATGACAAGGTCGGCGTAATCGCCGTTTCGGTCGGACCGGGGTCGTTCACCGGCATCCGCGTCGGCGTTTCGGCCGCGCGCGGTCTGGCGCTGGCGCTCGGCATTCCCGCCCATGGCGTTACTACGCTTTCGGCTATTGCCGAGGCGGTGCGAGCCAAGACATCCGGACGGCGCATCGTCGCGGCGATCGACGCGAAGCGCGACGAACTCTACGCGGCCGACCATGCCAGAGACGGCTCCGTCACCGCGGGGCCGATGATCGTCCGCTATGACGCCGCCGCCTCGCTTGCCGCCGGCGAACCGCCGGTTCTCGCCGGTTCCGGCGCTGCAATCATTGCAGACAGGATCGAGCAGGCCGGCGGCGAGCGCCCAGCCATTCTCGACGATCATGCGACCACTGCCGACATCGCCATTTATGCCGCACTTGCCGCTGCCGGCAAAAGCGCAAATTCGCCGCCAAAGCCGCTCTATCTTCGCGCGCCCGACGCCAGACCGCAGGGCGGATTCGCACTGCCAAGGACGGACGCTTGATGCGCCTTCCCTTCATCTCGCGACAGCGCGAATACATGATCGAGCGACTGGAGCGCGTCGACGCCGACAGGGTCGCACTGCTGCACCGCGAGGATTTTGTCCGTCCATGGTCGGCGACGGAATTTGCCGAGTTGATCGACCAGCAGACGGTGTTCGGCTTTGCCGCACGCGAGGTTGGCCGCAAAGGCGATATGGCGGGCTTTGCGCTGGCACGGCTCGCGGCAGGCGAGGCTGAAATCCTGTCAATTGCGGTCGCACGTGCCAATCGCCGCGAGGGGCTTGGTCGTGAGCTGATGGACGCTGTGCTGCGCCAGCTTCATGCCGAGCGGGCCAGCCACCTCTTGCTCGAAGTCGACGAGACCAATGTCGCGGCGATTGCGCTCTATCGAAGGATCGGCTTCGCGCAAGTTGGCAAGCGGCCCGGCTATTATGCCGGCGAGGACGGCGCGCCCGCCACCGGGGCGCTTGTCATGCGCCGCGATGTCCGCTAGCTCCAACCCGATATCCTGGGCCCGCCAAAAATCATGATTGCCACTCTCCGAATGCTCGCCGTTTTTGGGCTGTTCGGGACGCTGACGCTGCCAATGGCAATCATCCAGCTGGTCGCGCTGAAGGCGGGCATCTTCTCTGAAAAACTCATTCCGCGCTGGTGGCACAGGCTGACGCTGTTCTGTCTGGGGATCCGGGTCAAGGTCGACGGCGCGCTCGTCTCCGACCGCCCGCTTCTGGTGGCGTCCAACCATGTCTCATGGACCGACATCATGGTGATCGGCGCTTATGCCGACGTGCGCTTCATCGCCAAGTCTGACGTTGCCGGCTGGCCCGGCTGGGGCACGATCGCGCGCCTCAACCGCACCGTCTTCGTCGAGCGGGAGCGCAAGACGCGCACCGGCGCCCAGACAGACGAAATCGCGACCCGCATGGCAGCAGGCGATGCGATGGTGCTGTTTCCCGAAGGCACGACCGCCGACGGCAATCTTCTGCTGCCGTTCAAGACCTCGCTGTTTGGCGCTGCCGACGCCGCACTGGCGCAAGGGGAAGCCGAGCGCATCTTCATCCAGCCTGTCGCGGTCGCCTATGTGCGAAAGCATGGCGTGGTGATGAGCAGGGGCGAGCGTGTGCTCGTCTCATGGGCCGGCAGCGAAGGGCTTTGGCCTCACCTGAAACGCCTGCTGCGCGCCGGCTCGGTCGATGCGCGGCTGAGCTTCGGCCCGCCAATCGAATATACCAGGGCGTCGCGCCGCAAGGAGGTGGCGCGCGCGGTCGAGGGCGAGGTGAAGCGCCTGTTCGAGCAGATGCGCGACAAGCCATTGGCCGCAAAACCGGTTGTGACTTCAATCCGGCGCTGAATGGCGCTAAAAGCCCGCCTATGGAACTCGAACTCGACAAGGGCGCGGAGACAAATTCCGCTGCCGCGCAGCCGAAGCGTTACTTCGTCAAGACCTATGGCTGCCAGATGAACGTCTATGACAGCCAGCGCATGGCCGACGCGCTGGCGGCGGATGGCTATGCCGAGACGCAGGACGCCGCGCAGGCGGACCTGATCCTGCTCAACACCTGCCATATTCGCGAAAAGGCCGCCGAAAAGGTCTATTCCGAGGTCGGCCGCCTGCGCGTCCTGAAGACCGAACGCGCCGCCGAAGGCAAGCAGACGACCATCGCCATCGCCGGCTGCGTGGCGCAGGCGGAAGGGGCGGAGATCATTCGCCGCTCGCCCGTCGTCGATCTCGTCATCGGGCCACAGACTTATCATCGCCTGCCGGACGCCGTCAGGCGGGCGCGCGGCGGCGAGAAGGTCGTCGAGACCGATTATGTGGTCGAGGACAAGTTCAACCACCTGCCGCAGCCCAAGCCCGCGGCCACGCGCAATCGCGGCGTCACCGCCTTCCTCACGGTTCAGGAAGGCTGCGACAAGTTCTGCACCTTCTGCGTCGTGCCCTATACGCGCGGTTCGGAAGTATCGCGCCCTGTCGAGCGCATCATCACCGAGGCGCAGCGACTAGCCGACGCCGGGGTGCGCGAAATCACCCTGCTTGGCCAGAACGTCAATGCCTGGCACGGCGAAGGGCCTGGCCAAGGGGGAAATACTCGCGAATGGGGCCTTGGCCAGCTTCTGCGCCGCCTTGCCGAGATCCCCGGCATCGCCCGCCTGCGCTACACGACGAGCCACCCGCGCGACATGGACGACGCGCTGATCGAGGCGCATCGCGACCTGCCATCCCTGATGCCCTATCTACATCTGCCGGTGCAGGCGGGGTCCGACCGCATCCTGAAGGCGATGAACCGCAAGCATACGGCGGCCGATTACCTGCGCCTCATCGAGCGCATTCGTTCGGTCAGGCCCGATATCGCCATATCGGGAGACTTCATCGTCGGCTTCCCCGGCGAGACCGATGCCGATTTCGAGGCGACGATGCAGCTGGTGCGCGATGTAGGCTATGCGGCGGCCTATTCGTTCAAATATTCGCCGCGCCCCGGCACGCCGGGCGCCGACATGCCCGATCATGTGCCTGAGCCGGTCAAGGACGAGCGGCTGCAACGCCTTCAGGAATTGCTCGACGTCCAGCAGGCCGCATTCGTCACCAATCTCAAGGGCCAGCCGGTTGAAATCCTCATCGAGCGCGCCGGCAAGGAACCCGGCCAGCTTGTGGGACGTTCTCCCTGGCTCCAACCGGTGATTGTTGATGAAAAGGCCGGTGGAATCGGTGACATTGTCACAGTACGAATCACGGATACCGGGTACACTCTGCGCGCCGTTACGCTTTGACGGCCCCAGCGAGGGTCAGGACCTACTAATTTGATCGAAATGGCGCCTGAAACGGCAAAGAGATGCAAGGAGAGGTCCGAATGGGCGGGCTGGTGGCCCGACCGAGGACGTCGACGCCGCAGATCGCAGCCGTTTTGGCGTCCGAAGGATGTGGTCCAAATGCCCGCCTACCGCGTCGCGAAGGACTTGAAGATGATAAACATCTCCATCGCCTTCGCTCCTCCTATCCGGCCATTTGGCCTCACACCATTTCGACCAAATTAATAGGTCCTGACCCTAGGAGCGACGTTTGACCGCCACCGCAGAACTGAAGACCGCCCCCGCCGGGGCTTCGGACATGGCGCATATCGTTCTGACCTTCGACAACAACAAGGCCGCAAGCGCGCTCTATGGGCAGTTCGACCAGAACCTCGCCATCATCGAGCAGAAGCTGGGCGTCGACCTGCGCTCGAAGGGGAACCAGCTGACCGTGCGCGGACCGAGCACCGCCGCGGAACAGGCGCGCCGCGCCATCGACTATCTCTACGATCGCGCGCTGAAAAATGCCGAGATCGCCAGTTCGGACGTCGATGGTGCGATCCGCATGGCGATCGCAGCCGACGACCAGTTGAGCCTGCCGACGCTTGAGCGCAAGGGAAAACTCGCAGCGGCGCAAATCGCGACGCGCAAGCGCACGATCTATGCCCGCACGCCCAACCAGGACGCCTATATGCGGGCGCTGGAACGCTCCGAACTCGTCTTCGGCATTGGCCCCGCCGGCACCGGCAAGACCTATCTGGCCGTCGCCCACGCTGCCATGCTGCTGGAACGGGGGCTGGTGGAACGCATCATCCTGTCGCGCCCGGCCGTCGAGGCGGGCGAACGTCTCGGCTTCCTGCCCGGCGACATGAAGGAGAAGGTCGACCCGTATCTGCGGCCGCTCTATGACGCGCTCTACGACATGATGCCGGCAGACAAGGTGGAGCGCGCGCTTGCCGCGGGCGTCATCGAGATCGCGCCGCTTGCCTTCATGCGCGGGCGCACGCTCGGCCATGCCGCCGTCATTCTCGATGAGGCGCAGAACACCACCCAGATGCAGATGAAGATGTTCCTCACCCGTCTGGGCGAAGGCGCACGCATGATCGTCACGGGCGACCCGACGCAGGTCGACCTGCCGCCCAACACCAAGTCCGGCCTTGTCGAGGCGCTGCGCATTCTGGACGGGGTGACCGGCATCGTCACGGTGCGCTTCAACGATGCCGACGTCGTGCGCCACCCGCTCGTCGCCGAAATCGTGCGCGCCTATGATAGGGACGGGGCGCAAGGCTCACCTCGCATCTGATGCCCGACAGTGCCAAAAAGGCGCGGCTGCGAGTCGCCATCGACATTTCCGTCGAGACGAAAGGCTGGCCGGCAAAGCGCCGGCTTGCCGCGCTGACAAAGCGGGCGGTCGAGGCGACCATAGACGAGATTGCGCCCGCCGGAGAGCGGACCGAACTCAGCGTTCTGTTTACCGGCGACGAGCAGATCAGGCTCCTCAACGCGCAATGGCGGGCCAAGGACAAGCCGACAAATGTGCTGTCATTCCCGGCATTCGAGCCGCGCATCGGCGGGCCGGTGGCGCCCATGCTGGGCGACATCGTCGTGGCGCGCGAAACGGTCGAACGCGAGGCAGCGCTTGAATCGAAGCGCTTCGACGACCATCTGACGCATCTCGTCGTCCACGGTTGCCTGCACCTTCTTGGATACGATCACGAGGTCGACGACGAGGCCGAGGTGATGGAGGCGGCCGAGCGGCGAATTCTGGCAAGGCTTGCCATTGCCGACCCCTATGCGCTATCGGAAGACTACACATTGAGATGACGATGAACGACCGGACCACCCAGGCCGCACCTTCCACCCAGGAAGCCTCGGCCTCCGAAGCGGCACCAGACCCGCTAAGTCCCGCCGCGCGGCCGTCTGCGCCCCGCGGCTCCGTCTTTGAAGGCTTGAAGCAGCTCTTCCGGCGCGGTGACAAATCGCTGCGCGAAGACCTTGAGGACGCGCTTTCCGACACGACGCCCGAAGCCGATGCGTTTTCGCCCGGCGAACGCGCAATGCTCAACAATATCCTGCGGCTGCGCGAAGTGCGCGTCGAGGATGTCATGATCCCGCGCCCCGACATCAAGTCCATCGAGATATCGACACCGCTCGACAAGGTGCTGGAGATGTTCGAGGAATGGGGCCATTCGCGCGTTCCCGTCTATTCCGAAACGCTCGACGATCCGCGCGGCATGATCCACATCCGCGACGTGATGAGCTACATCACCCGCACCGCCAAGCAGAAAAAGGGCCGTTCGCGCCGCGCTGTCACCGAGCTCGATCTCGGCCAAGTCGATCTGAAGCTGCCGGTCGGCGAACTCGGCATCACACGCCCCGTCCTGTTCGTGCCAGCCTCCATGCTGGCGTCCGACCTGATGGCCAGGATGCAGGCCAGCCGTACCCAGATGGCGCTCGTCATCGACGAATATGGCGGCACGGACGGCCTCGCCTCGCTTGAAGACATCGTCGAAATGGTCGTCGGCGACATCGAGGACGAGCATGACGACGACGAAGAGACGATGATCAACGAGACGGGCGACGGCGTTTTTGTCGTCGACGCCAAGGCGGAGATCGACGATGTCGCCGAGAAGATCGGCTCGGATTTCGCGGTCGGCGAACATGGCGAGTATGTCGACACGATCGGCGGCATGATCTTCTCGACGCTCGGGCGCATTCCGGTGCGCGGCGAAGTGGTGCGCGCGGTTCCCGGCTTCGAGATCCACGTGCTTGATGCCGATCCGCGCCGCGTCAAGCGCGTGCGCATCGTGCGCGACCGCGTCGCCGAACGGCGCAAGCCGGCCAAGGACGAAGCCGGGCCGGAGACGCTCGCGGACGGCTGACTCGTCTCTGGGTCATTCGAAAGTTCCGGCGTAGCGGTTTCCTCGCGCATCGACTGCGATTAGTCTCGCGCCAATCAACGAGAGGCCATTTGATGACATCGCTCGCCCCCGTCCTGGAAGCGCTCGACAAGAATCTCGATGCCAGCCTGCAACGGCTGTTCGACCTGATCCGCATTCCGTCGATTTCGACCGACCCGGCCTATGCCAAAGACTGCCGCCGCGCAGCGGACTGGCTGGTCGCCGACCTGATCTCGATCGGCTTTACCGCAAGCGTGCGCGACACCGCGGGCCACCCGATGGTCGTCGGCCATCATCGCGGCCCTGCGGGTGCGCCGCATGTTCTGTTCTACGGCCATTACGACGTCCAGCCGGTCGATCCGCTGAACCTCTGGGAGGACGATCCGTTCGAGGCGAAGATCAAGGAGATCGAGCCGGGCCGCAAGGTCATCACCGGTCGTGGCTCGTCCGACGACAAGGGCCAGCTCATGCTCTTCGTCGAAGCCTGCCGCGCCTACAAGCAGGTTCACGGCGCCCTCCCCTGTGAGGTGACACTGCTGTTCGAGGGCGAGGAGGAATCCGGTTCGCCATCGCTCAAGCCATTCCTCGAAGCCAACAAAGAGGAGCTGACTGCCGATTTCGCAATGGTTTGCGACACCGGCATGTTGAACCGCGATACGCCGTCGATCTGCACCGGCCTGCGCGGTCTCGTCGGCGAGGAGATCACCGTTCACGCCGCCAATCGCGACCTGCATTCGGGCGTCTATGGGGGTGCGGCGGCCAATCCGATCCGCATCCTCTCCAAGGTGCTGGCCGACGTGCATGACGAGACAGGCCGCGTCACCATCCCCGGCTTCTATGACGGCGTGGAGGAAACGCCCTCGCAGGTGCTGTCGCAGTGGAACAATCTCGGCGAAACCGTCGAGACTTTCCTCGGTCCCATCGGCCTGTCGATTCCATCTGGCGAAAAGGGCCGCTCACTGCTCGAACTGGTCTGGGCGCGCCCGACCGCCGAATTCAACGGCATAACAGGCGGCTATACCGGCGACGGCTTCAAGACCGTGATCGCCGCACAGGCATCTGCAAAAGTGTCGTTCCGCCTCGTCCACAAGCAGGATCCCGACAAGATCCGCGAAGCGTTCCGCGACTTCGTGCGCGCCCGCATTCCGGCAGACTGCTCGGTGGAGTTCAGCGTCCATGGCGGGTCGCCCGCGCTCCAGCTTTCCTACGAATCGCCCTTCCTGTCCAAGGCCAAGGCCGCGCTGTCGGATGAATGGCCGAAACCCGCTGTCGTCACTGCCATGGGCGGTTCGATCCCCATCGTTGGCGATTTCAAGCGTTTCCTCGGCATGGAATCGCTGCTTGTCGGCTTCGGGCTTGACGACGACCGCATCCATTCACCGAACGAAAAATACGAGCTCACCTCATTTCACAAGGGGCAGCGCTCCTGGGCGCGCATCCTCGACGCCATTTCAAAGGGCTGATTGATGACCATCCGCTTCCACAAGGGCGACCTGCCTGACCTGACACATTACGATGTCAATGCGGTCGCCATCGACACCGAGACGCTCGGGCTGAACCCACATCGCGACCGGCTCTGCGTCGTGCAGATTTCGCCCGGCGACGGCACCGCCGACGTCATCCAGATCGCCGCCGGCCAGAAGAAGGCCCCGAACCTCGTCTCGATCCTGCGCAACCGCAAGATCACCAAGCTGTTCCATTTCGGCCGCTTCGACCTCGCCGTACTCTACAACGCCTTCGGCGTGATGCCCGAGCCGGTTTTCTGCTCCAAGATCGCCTCGCGTCTGACACGCACCTATACCGACCGCCATGGGCTGAAAGACCTGTGCTCCGAGCTGATCGGCGTCTCTCTGTCCAAGGTGCAGCAATCGTCCGACTGGGCGGCAGAGACGCTGTCGCCCGAACAGCTCGAATATGCGGCATCCGACGTGCTCTATCTGCACCGGCTGCGCGATGTGCTCAGCCAGCGCCTCGCCCGCGACGGGCGCGAGGCCGAGGCCGCTGCCTGCTTCAAGTTCCTGCCGACGCGCGCAAAACTCGACCTCATGGGCTGGGACGAGCAGGACATCTTCGCGCATTCGTGATTTGCCTCACGCGAGTTCGCTGCGCTCGCCGCTCCGGCGGCGTTCCAAAGAGCGAAAGGACCAGTCGGCCTTGCGAACCCAACAGGGTTCGAGGGCGCTAATATTTAGAAAGCATTGGCCAGCCGCTCGACAAGTTCGAGCGACATGGCCTCCGCTTCGACCCTGACATTGGCCGCGCGGAACACGCCGACTGGATCGCCGACCGAGCCTGTTGGCGCATCAGGTGTCGGCTGCGTCGCGCGACGCAGCAGCACAGGCAGGCCCGCAAGGAGAAGTTCGCGCCACCTTTCCTGACCTGCATCGTTCCACCATGGGCGGCCAAACTGGTCCGGATTGGCGTTGAGCGAAATCCCTGCCTTACCCCACGTCCATTGTCCGTCCTTGAAATCGCGCAGAACCGGCACCGTATCCGTGCCGAGAAGTTCAACGCAGCGCGGATCGGCACAATGCGCGATCCACGGACCGCGTTCCTGAACGAAGTGAAAGCGCGGCAGGCTCATCGGCACCAGAAGTTTTTATTAGCCGGCTTATTCTCCAGCGAAACTGGTCTTCCGCCGTCAGCCATGATTGTGGCCGTAGTGGGGATCTCCGGGCAGTCTGCCATAGCCGTCAGGCTCGCCCTTGCCATGCGAATGGCCATGCTCATGTCCGTGGTCGTGGTCGTGGTCGTGATGATCATGGTGCGGTTCGTTCGGACCGTGATTATGACCGTAATGCGGGTCGCCGGGCAGGCGGCCATAGGCATCGGGCGCTCCGCGCGAATGTGAATATCCGAACTGGGCGGCCATCAGCGGATGAAACGGCTCAGAAACATCGGAGACCCTGGCACCCAGATCCTCCAGCATTTCGCGCGCAGTATCGTCCCGCTTGACCAGGAGCCGGTCTGGCTGGATGTCGACGGCCAGCCCCTTGTTGCCAAGATGCCAGGCAAGTTCGGCGAGATGGACCGCATCACGTGCCAGAACCTCCGCCACCTGCTCCTCGGCTGCGATGATTTCGACATGGCGACCGTCGTCCATCACCAGCACGTCGCGGTTGGCGAGATAAGCCTGTTCCGTCAGGTCGACGAGAATCCTGTCGCCATGGACAAGCTGGATCGCCCGGCGGCGCAATTGCCGCTCGTCATGGGCCAGCACCGCAAGGTCGAACGGGACGACCTTGTTTGCCTGCACTGCCAGGTCGGCTGCGCGCAACAGGCTGCCGGCGCGGGGCATGGCGGTGAAATCGGTGTTGAGCGAGAGCTTCATGCGGCTGCGGCTTCCTTTTCGCGGGCCACCGCCCGCGCCAGCGCCGGGCGCGACAGCACCCGGTCGAAATAATCAGATATGACGGGCGAAGGCGCGGCAAACTTGCCGCTGCGCGACCATTGCCCGCAATGGCCGAGAATCAGATCGACCGCCGAGAAACGATCGCCAAGCGCATAGGGCCTGCCTGCCAGCTTGGCCTCAAGCCCGCGCGCCTCTGCGTCGAATTCGTGCGCGATCCAGTTGCTCACATCCGCGCGCAGGTTCTCGGGCAGAAGCAGCCGGTGCTTGAGCTTGTTCCACATCGGCGACTCGAATTCAGCCTGGGCATAGATCATCCAGCTCATCATCTCGGCGCGCCCGGCAAGGCCCGGATTCGGCCCCATGCCCTTGTCGGCGTGTTTCTCCGACAGATAGGCGCAGATTGCGGCCGAATCGGTCACCACCATGTCGCCATCGACCAGCGCCGGCATCTTGCCGGTCGGGTTGTAGCGGCGCACGACGTCGGTGTGCATCTTCGCCTTGACGATCTCGTAGGGCTGGCCCAACTCCTCCAGCATCCAGGTGACGCGGGTAAGCCGCGATCCGGGCGATCCAACTGCCTGATACATGATGCCTGCCTTTAGAGCGAGATGAGGTTGGATTGAAGCATTCTGCTGGCGACGGTTTGGGACTAGGTCGAGGGGTTCGGTGCGGACGGGCTGGTGGCCCGGCCAAGTCCGAAACCCGATGGATTTGGCCCAAACCGGCCCAGCCCTTCGGGTTTCCGTTTGGAGGACGCCCACGTCGTCGGGCCGCTCGGACGATGCACCACATCGCCCTGCGCGTCCTCCCTAGTGGATCGTCTCCCCAAACAAGACACAGAATGATTCAATCCAGCCTCATCTCGCTCTAGCCGATCTCGTCGAACATGCGCACGATCCACACTATCTGGTAGCACAGCGCGAAGGCAACAAAAGCCATGTGGAAGCGCCGGTTGGTGGTCCGGATGGCGATCATGCATAGAGCGAACATGACCGGCGTGCGGATCAGATATTCGGTCCCGAACTGCGCGAAATGCGCCTCGCCCTTGATCAGCGTGTCGACCACGTCGAGCAGATAGGTGGCGGCCAGCAGCCCGAAAAACCAGTTTCGCCGGGCATAGAAGAAATCCTCGTAGCCCTTGTACCCCTGCATGGAATCGGGAAACAGCATCGCGCAGAGCAGGAACAGCACGACGGCATAGGCGACGATGAAAAGATAGGTCTGGAATGTCCAGTGGGTGACGCCGAACAGGCCGAATTCCCACCACCAGAAATGTACCAACATCAGAAGCAGCAGCGCCGACCAGGCGAGATGCACGCCATAGAGCGGATATTGTTTCGGATGCTGGACGATGCGCGCAAAGCCCGACAGGAGACGCGTCACGCCAAGCCCGATCACCATACCCATCACGATGCGGATATGGGGGAATACTTCCGGTCCTGCCGATAGATGCGGTTCCATTATCTGGCCCGTGTACCGGTCTAGAACTGCTCGACCTTTTCGGGATGCACGATCTCGATCTTGCGCGACAGCGTGTGGGGGGCGCTCGCATCGCGCCAGACCTTGAGATGCGGCTGCTTTGAATGTGCCGTCAGCGCCTCGCGCGATGCCCATTGCTCCACTACCACCAGCTTGTCGGCATTCGACAGGCTCGAAAACATCTCATAGGCGATGCATCCGTCTTCCTTCAGCGTCTCGGCCCGGCAGGCGGCCGCCGCCTCGCGCACGGCGTCGACCGAACCCGGCTTCAGTTCGATGGTGGCGATGACATAAATCATGGACAAAACAGAGTCTCCCTCAAATCGGGGAAACCATAGGGCCGGGCGGCGGCAGCGTAAAGCCGCCGCGGCCTCGTCTCTTGCGCAGCCTCAGTTGCCGAGAATGCCCGGCAGGCGCAGGCCCTTGTCGCGGGCGCAGTCGAGCGCGATGTCATAGCCCGCATCGGCATGGCGCATGACGCCGGTGGCCGGATCGTTCCAGAGCACGCGCTCCAGCCGCCGCGCCGCATCGGCTGTGCCGTCGGCGCAGATGACCATGCCCGAATGCTGCGAATAGCCCATGCCGACGCCGCCGCCATGATGCAGGGAGACCCAGGTCGCGCCGGACGCCGTGTTGAGCAGCGCATTGAGCAGCGGCCAGTCCGACACCGCGTCCGAGCCGTCCTTCATCGCCTCGGTCTCGCGATTGGGCGAAGCGACGGAGCCGGAATCGAGATGGTCGCGGCCGATGACGACGGGAGCTTTCAGTTCGCCTTTCGCCACCATCTCGTTGAAGGCGAGGCCGAGCCTGTGGCGGTCGCCCAGACCCACCCAGCAGATGCGCGCCGGCAGTCCCTGGAAGGCGATGCGCTCGCGCGCCATGTCCAGCCAGTTGTGCAGATGGGTGTTGCCGGGTGTCAGTTCCTTCACCTTCGCGTCAGTCTTGTAGATATCTTCCGGATCGCCCGAGAGCGCGGCCCAGCGGAACGGCCCCACGCCACGGCAGAACAGCGGGCGTATATAGGCGGGCACAAAACCGGGGAAGGCGAAGGCGTTGTCAAAACCCTCATCCTTGGCGACCTGACGGATATTGTTGCCATAGTCGAGCGTCGGCACGCCGTCGTTCCAGAACGCAACCATCGCCTCGACATGCTCGCGCATCGACGCGCGCGCCGCCTTTTCGACCGCCTTGGGATCGCTCTCCCGCTTCGCCTTCCATTCGGCCATCGACCAGCCTTTCGGCAGATAGCCGTTGAGCGGATCATGCGCGGAGGTCTGGTCGGTGACCATGTCGGGACGGATGCCGCGACGATGCAGCTCCGGTACGAGCTCGGCGGCGTTGCCGAGCAGGCCGACAGACTTCGCCTCGCCAGCCTTCGTCCAGCGGTCGATCATTTCCAGCGCCTCGTCGAGCGTCGTCGCCTTGGCGTCGACGTAGCGGGTGCGCAGACGGAAATCGATGCGGGTCTCGTCGCATTCTATCGCGAGGCAGCAGGCGCCCGCCATCACGGCCGCCAGCGGCTGCGCGCCGCCCATGCCGCCCAGTCCTGCGGTAAGTATCCACTTACCTTTGAGATTGCCGCCATAGTGCTGGCGACCGGCCTCCACGAAGGTTTCGTAGGTGCCCTGAACGATGCCCTGCGTGCCGATATAGATCCACGAGCCGGCCGTCATCTGGCCGTACATCATCAGGCCCTTGCGATCGAGTTCGTTGAAATGTTCCCAGTTCGCCCATTCCGGCACGAGGTTGGAATTGGCGATGAGCACGCGCGGCGCATCGGCATGGGTACGGAATACGCCGACCGGCTTGCCGGACTGGACCAGCAGCGTCTCGTCGTCGTTCAGCGTCTTGAGCGTCGCGACGATCCGGTCGAAGTCGTTCCAGGTGCGCGCCGCTCGACCGATGCCGCCATAGACGACCAGCTCGTTCGGGTTCTCGGCCACATCCGGGTCGAGATTGTTCATCAGCATGCGCATCGGCGCTTCGGTCAGCCAGCTTCTGGCGCTGATGTCGGCCCCATGCGGCGAGCGGATTTCACGAATGTTGTGGCGGGGATTGCTCATGAGCGGACTCCGGAGAGTTGATGGGCGGTGGCTTCCAGCGAATTGAGTATGTCGGCGAGCACGGCACGCAGGCGTCCGGCCTTGCCGTCATCGAGCGCAAAGGGCGGCTCTTCGCTCACCAGATGGGTGATCTGCGCCAGCTCCATCTGGATGGCATGGACGCCGGTTTCTGTCCTGCCGTAGTGGCGCGTCGTCCAGCCGCCGCGAAAGCGGCCGTTGAGAACGGACGAATAGCCAACCGCCCCGGCACAAATATCGGCAACGGCTCGCTCAAACTGCGGCGAACAGGTCTTGCCGTTGTCGGTGCCGATGTTGAAATCCGGCAGCGCGCCATCGAACAGGAATGGGCAGCGCGAGCGGATCGAGTGGCAGTCGTAGACGACCGCGATTCCATGGGCGGCCTTCACCCGCTCGATCTCGGCCTTCAGCGCGGCGTGATAGGGCCGGTGAAATTCTGCCATACGCCGTCCAATCTCTGCTTCGTCCGGTTCCGCGCCCTGCTTCCATATCGGCTGATTGTCGAAGTCGGTCAGCGGCACGAGGCCGGTCGTGTTCTGACCCGGATAAAGGCTCACTCCCGACGGGTCGCGATTGGCGTCGATGACATAACGATGAAACGTCGCGCGCACCGTCGTCGCACCCGGTAGCAGTCCGTCATAGAGTTTGTGGATGTGCCAGTCAGTGTCGCGAAGCTTCCTCCCCTCGTCGTTGAGGCGCGCGGCAAATTCTGCCACTACATCGGTTCCGGTGTGCGGAAACGCCAGAATGACGGGCGAGGAACCCTCATGGATTTCGAAGGCCGCCATCAGACCAACCCCGGCAACAAGCCTGCACTGACGCTGGCGTTGAGCGCGCCGCTTTTTACCAGTTCGGCACCCGCTTCGAGATCGCTCGCGAGGTACCGGTCGACTTCGAGGGTCTGAACCACGGCTCGGATAGCTCCATGTGCAGCGGTGAGTTCCACGCTCGTCGTCAGCGGCGCGCGGAAGTCCAGCCCCTGTGCTGCCACCACCGCCTCGATGCCGATGATGCCGGCGAGGTTGTCGGTCATCTGCAACAGACGGCGCGCGCCGTGGCAGGCCATAGAAACATGGTCTTCCTGATCGGCCGATGTCGGCGTCGAATCGACGGATGCAGGGAACGCCATCTGCTTGTTCTCGCTCATCAGCGCCGCAGAAGTTACCTCGGCGATCATCATGCCGGAGTTCAGACCGGCGTTCTTTGCGAGGAATGGCGGCAGGCCGTAGGAGAGTTTTGGATCGACCATCAGCGCCACGCGCCTCTGCGCGATCGCGCCGATTTCGCAGACCGCAATGGCGATCTGGTCGGCGGCGAACGCCACCGGCTCGGCGTGGAAATTGCCCCCAGACACGACACGCCCATCCGACAGGACGAGCGGATTGTCGGTCACCGCATTGGCTTCGATTTCAAGCGTCATCGCCGCCATGCGCAAGAGGTCGAGGCAGGCGCCATCGACCTGCGGCTGGCAGCGAATGCAGTATGGGTCCTGCACACGTTCGTCGCCGTCGAGATGGCTGTCACGGATTTGCGAACCGGCCATCAGCGCGCGGAGCGCCGCTGCCGTTTCGATCTGGCCGCGATGGCCACGCAAGGTGTGGATTTCCTCCACGAAGGGCGCGGACGATCCCATCGCCGCGTCGGTCGACAACGCGCCTGTAATGAGCGCTGCATTTGCCGCCCGGTGCGCGCGAAACAGGCCGGCCAGCGCCAGCGCCGTCGACACCTGCGTGCCGTTGATGAGCGCCAACCCTTCCTTGGCGGCGAGCACGACCGGCGACAGCCCGGCTTTTGCCAGCGCCGCCTTTCCGGCGAACCTTTCACCGGCAAACCACGCTTCGCCTTCACCGATCATGACGGCAGCCATGTGTGCCAGCGGCGCGAGGTCGCCCGATGCGCCGACCGATCCCTTTTCGGGGATGACCGGCACGACGCCCTTGGCCAGCATGGCTTCCATCAGCTCGACCACCACCGGGCGTACGCCGGACGCGCCGCGCCCCAACGAGATCAGCTTCAACGCCATGATCAGCCGCACAATCTCGGGCGACAGCGGCGCGCCGACGCCGCAGCAATGCGACAGGATCAGGTTGCGCTGGAGTGTCGCAAGATCGTTTGGCGCGATCCGCACCGAGGCGAGCTTTCCGAAGCCGGTATTGACGCCATAAACGGCATCAGACCCGCCGGCGATCTCGGCTATGCGGGCGGCGGCCTTCTCGATGCCCGCGCGAAAGCTGTCGTCGAGCCTCGCCGGCGTACTGTCGCGATAGATGACCTCAAGTTCGGAAAGCGCGACCGCGCCGGGGCGCAGGATGATGGTCATGCGACGTCACCTCTGATGGACATGTGCAGCGGGTTGAAGCCCATTCGATAGGACAGCTCGGCCGGCTCGGAGACGTTCCAGATGGCGATCTCTGCCCGCTTGCCCGCTTCGATCGTTCCGATCTCGGCATCAAGGCCAAGCGCCCTTGCGGCATTGCGCGTCATGCCGGCCAGCGTCTCCTGCGGCGTCAGGCGAAACAGCGTCGCGCCCATGTTCATCGCCATGAGCGGCGATGTCAGGGGCGACGAGCCGGGATTGCAATCGGTCGCCAGCGCGATCGGCACGCCTGCCTTGCGCAGTAGATCGACAGGGGGAGCCTGCGTCTCGCGCAGGAAATAGTAAGCGCCGGGCAGAAGCACGGCGACCGTTCCGCCTGCCGCCATCGAGGCCACGCCGTCGGCATCGAGATATTCGAGATGATCCGCCGACAGCGCGCCATAGGACGCGGCAAGTCTGGCCCCACCGAGATTGGACAATTGCTCGGCATGCAGCTTCACCGGCAGGCCAAGCTGTTTCGCCTTGTCGAAGACCCGCGCGATCTGGGCGGGAGAAAAAGCAATACCCTCGCAGAAGCCATCGACCGCATCGACCAGCCCTTCGGCATGAGCCTGTTCGAGACCGGGCAGCACCACCTCGTCAAGATAGGCATCGGCGCGGCCCCTGTATTCCGGCGGGACGGCATGGGCGGCGAGCCATGAGGTGACGATGCGCACCGTGCCGAAAGCGCCGAGCCGGCGCGCGCTGCGCAGCATCTTGATCTCGTCGGCGATGGTCAGCCCGTAGCCCGACTTGATCTCGATGGTTGCCACGCCATCCATAACCAGCGCGTCGAGGCGCAGCAGAGCCTGAGATACCAGCTCGTCTTCGGAGCGGGCGCGCGTCTGGTTGACGGTGGAAATGATGCCGCCGCCGGCGCGCGCGATCTCTTCATAGGTCGCGCCTTCAAGTCGCTGCTCGAATTCGGCGGCGCGGTTTCCGCCAAAGATCAGATGAGTGTGGCAGTCGATCAGTGACGGCGTCGCCAGCCGTCCCGCGTGATCCTGCCGCCGCGCCGAACCCCAGTCAGCGGGAATGTCGCCGACAAAAGCGATGCGATCATTCTCGATTCCGATCGCGCCGACGACCATGCCGTAGGGCCGACCCGTCTCGTTCATGGTAGCGATGCGCAGATTATCGAGAATGAGGCGTCCCATGATTTTCCACTTTCATGTCTGCACATATTAGTATTATGTATAGACATAATATGTCAATCGGTGACGCTCGATGAAAACCATCTTCGCGCAAGACGCACTTCTCCCCGGCGGCTGGGCGCGCTCGGTGCGCATCGATATCGACGGTTCGGGCCGCATATCAGCGGTCGAGGAAGGTGCGTCTGCGGACGTGGGCGCGACGCAGGTCGACACGCTGTTGCCCGCCCTCTCCAATCTTCACAGTCACACATTCCAGCGGGCCATGGCGGGGCTGACAGAGCGGCGCGGGCCTTCGCAGCACGATTCCTTCTGGACCTGGCGCGAGGTGATGTATCGTTTCCTCGATGTGCTGACCCCTGACGAGATCGAGGCAATCGCGGCCTTCGCCTTCATGGAAATGCAGGAGGCGGGCTTTGCCGCCGTTGCCGAATTTCACTATCTGCACAATGCGCCGGGCGGCGCGCGCTATGACGATCCGGCGGAATTGTCGGTGCGCATTGCCGCTGCCGCCAGCGAAACCGGCATCGGCCTGACGCTGCTGCCCGTTCATTATGCGCAAGGCGGCGTCGACGGGCGTCCGCTGGCTGGCGGCCAGCTTCGTTTCCGAAACGACATCGACAGCTTTTCCGATCTGGTCGCCCGCGTCCCGGATGTGCTCGCAGGTCTCGATGCCGATGCGAACTGGGGTATCGCACCGCATTCGCTGCGCGCGGTTGGCCGCGACGATCTTCGCCTGCTGGCAAACCTCGCCACCGATCGGCCGATCCACATGCATATTGCCGAGCAGGAGAAGGAGATCGAGGAAACGCTCGCCGTCTTCGGCGCGCGGCCGGTCGAATGGCTTCTCGGCGAGCATGACGTCACCCGCCGCTGGTGCCTCATCCATTGCACCCATATGACGCCGAATGAGACTGCGCGGCTGGCGCAGAGCGGCGCTGTCGCCGGCCTTTGTCCGGTCACCGAAGCCAATCTCGGAGATGGCATCTTCAACGCCCCACAATTTCTCGCAAATGGCGGCGTGTTCGGCGTCGGGTCGGATTCCAACATCCGCATTTCCGCCGTCGAGGAATTGCGCCAGCTCGAATATTCGCAGCGCCTTCGCGACAGGCTGCGCGTGGTTCTGGGCGAAAGCGGCCAGTCGGTCGGCCGCAGGCTCTACGACACCGCCCTTGCCGGGGGCGCAGCGGCACTTGGCCGGGCAAGCGGGGCGATAGAGGTCGGCAAATTTGCCGATTTCGTCGCGCTCGATCTCACCGCAGACGGATTTGCCGCCTTGCACGGCGACGCCGCGCTAGATGCCTGGATATTCTCGTCCGGAAACCGCGCCGTATCGGACGTCTGGTCTGCGGGGCGGCATATGGTTACAAGCGGCCGGCACATTGCCCACGAGCGGTTCACCGCACGCTACGCGGCCTGTCTTCACTCGATCATGGAGCGTTTCTGATGTCCGCGCGCGCCTCCTTTCGCGACATCAAGCATGAGATGGAACGGCGTATCGCCGACCGCGTCTGGGCGCCCGGCGCGCTGATCCCCGGAGAGGAGGATCTGGCGCGCGAATTCGGCTCCGCGCGCGCCACCGTCAACCGCGCGCTTCAGGAACTCGCCCGCGCCGGCATCGTCGAGCGCAAGCGCAAGGCAGGCACGCGCGTAGCACTTCATCCGGTGCGCGAGGCGCGGTTCGTCATTCCGCTCGTCCGCCAGGAGATAGAGGGCGACGGCGCGATCTATGGCTACCGGCTTCTTGCGCGTGAAGCCGGCACGCCGCCGGCGGTCATCCTCGCGCGCCTCGGCCTGCCCGCCTCGACACCCATGCTTCACCTGCGCTGCCTGCATCTGGCCGATGCCATGCCGTGGCAATATGAAGACCGCTGGGTCAACATGGACGCGGTGCCGGCCGTTCGCGATCAGGATTTCGCCGCCATCGGGCCGAATGAATGGCTCGTCAACAATGCGCCCTTCTCGCGCGCCGATTTTGTCTTCCGCGCGGCGCGGGCCTCTACCGACGAAGCGGCCCATCTAATGGTGAGCGAAGGCGACCCTGTCTTTGTTGGCGAGCGCACCACCTGGATCGGCGGCAAACCTGTCACCTTCGTGCGTATGACGCATCCGCAAACCTACATGCTGCGAACCAGCCTTTAGCCGGCGAATAAAAAGGGGCAGCCGAAGCTGCCCCTTCTGCTTTTTCGACGAACAGAATCTATTTCACGCCTGAATTGGCAGCAATCCAATCGGTGTAGTTGGCGACGCGGGTGTAGATGCCATAGGCATTGACGTGGCCGCAGGGCATCTCGGCGTCGAGTGGGCCTTCGCCCCAGCTGACAATGCCCACCTGCACAGGCTTGCCGTTCTGCTCTGTGAAGAGCGGACCGCCGCTGTCGCCCTGGCAGGCGTCACGTGCGCCGTCCTGCTCGCCGGCGCAGATCATGTTGCCGGTCAGCGGGTCGCCCATCGACGGCGTCAGCGCGCGGCCGACATCCTCCAGCGCCTCGTCAGACAGGCGGAAGCGGCCGGCATAGCGCGCCAGAACAAGCGACATGTCGCGGGCGAAGATTTCCTTCAGGCCGCTGTTGCAGGCGTTGTTGGGAAACAACTTCATCTTTGCAACGAGCATGTTGCGCGGCATTCCGCCCGTCTCGGTGCGGCCCCAGCCCGTCACGGTGACCTCGCCGTCCTCGACATTCGCCGAGGTCAGCGCCACCTTCGCCTGCCTGGCGGGCGCAGCGAGCTTCACCAGCCCGATGTCGTTGTCCATGGTGAACGGGTCATAATTCTCATGCACGATGACCTGCGCCACCTGATGGCGCTCGCCTTCGGCCAGATCGGTCGCGCCGGTCAGCACGATGAACTGGTCCGGCTCGACAGGTGCGCCGGCATAAACGAGGCAGTGCGCAGCGGTGAGCACCCATTCGGGCGAGATGAGACTGCCGCCGCAGAAATGGCCGTTGAGCTGCGAGTCAGGCGTTTCGTCGAGCGAACCCGCCACCTGCAACGAAACCTGGAACGGGAACTGGCCCGGATTTGCGGCATAACCGCCGATGACGCGGTCGCCGCCCGACTTGGCGTTGGCTTCGGTGCGCTCCTTGGCAACGCGGCCGAACGGGTCGATCTCCGACCTCGCATCGCGGTCCTGCGCCAGGGCCGGCGAAGCCAGCAATAGCGTACCTGCCAAAAGCCCGAGCGCGAGCCTGGTGTAACCTGAATTCAGCAATGTCTTATCTCCTGAGACGAACGATGCGGCGTTGCCCGCCGCCCGGATAGCCGCTGGTCCAAACCCCTTCGGATCATGACGGCCAAGCAAAAGCTGAAGGCCAATGTGGGATAATTTGCGGCAGTGACGCAAGGGCAATTTTCCCCGCATCCATGCCTGATTTTCGGGCGCAAGCCGGGCGCGCCAGCCTTGCTGCCGGGTGGTCAGTTCCCTCCAGACACGATATGGCCATGATCGAGGGCTTTCAATCGAGGCATTGGGCAAAGGGGTTTGTCACCGATGAATTTGACTGCGCGTTTCGGGCGCGGCGCTGTTGCGCTGGCCATGGTTCTGGCTACGTCTCCGGCAATGGCCGAAGGCAATGAGGGGTCCGGTTCGGGACGGGGCAGCGCAGAGGCGCTTGCGATCACCGCCGACAATTTCGAGCCGACGACGACGCTCGACGACAGGCTGCCGGCCAATGCGCCGCGCGCATTGCCGCCATCTGCGGCGATGTTTGCGACCGTCTCGCGCTCGGCCGACGGTTCGGTCACCCAATCGCCTGCCAACGAGACCGTCACGCGTTCGCTCGGTGCCGGTTCCGCCACAGCGCCTGCCGCGCCGAAGTCGCGCGCAGGCAACGATCCGGCTCTGGGCGCGCGACAGGTGTTCGGCGCAGACGACCGGGTGCGCATCAGCGACACAGGCCAGTTTCCATTCCGGGTCTTCGGCTATCTCCAGATCGAAAAGCAGAATGGCAAATTCAGCGGCTGCTCGGGCACGCTGATCGGCCCGCGCACCGTTCTGACGGCGGCCCATTGCCTCTACGACCACGAGAATGGCTGGCGCAAGCGCTTCGTCTTCGTACCCGGCATGAAGGTCATGGGCGATGCACCCTTCGGTGCCTACGAATCCGAATCGGCCTCGATCCTCTCCGGCTACATCACCAATTATCAGGGCTATTACGGCTCGGTCGTGCCTTGGGATCTCGGCATCGTGCATCTGCGCGAGCGCGCAGGCGACGTCGCCGGCTGGCTCGGAATCGGCCATTTCCCCGATCTCGGGCCCTTCACTGCAAACATCATCGGCTATCCCGGCGACAAGCCGGAAGGCACGATGTGGCGCGCGAGCTGCGAGGTTGCGGGCGACCGCATCGGCGAGATGACGATCGGCTATGACTGCGACACGTTTCCGGGATCGAGCGGCAGTTCAGTCTACGATTACGATCCGGACACGAAGTCGCGAATCGTTCTTGGCGTGAATGTCGCGGAGAATCCGGTCGAGAACACTGCCGTGCGTCTCAACGGCGCCTATTTCGAATGGGCGCGCAGCCTCATCAAATGACCGCGCAAGCCGCGGTCACATCACCGCGCCGATCTGCCAGGGCACGAATTCGTTGTCGCCATAACCTAGCTCTTCCGACTTCGACTTCTTGCCCGAGGCGACCGCCAGGATCGTCTCGAAGATTTCCCGGCCCTTGTCCTTGACGCTGACGCCATCGAGTATGTCACCGCAATTGATGTCCATGTCGTCGGTCATGCGCTCATAAAGCGCCGTGTTCGTCGCCAGCTTGATCGAGGGCGCAGGCTTGCAGCCATAGGCCGAGCCGCGCCCGGTGGTGAAGCAGATCATGTTCGCGCCGCCCGCCACCTGTCCCGTCGCCGAGACCGGGTCGTAGCCCGGCGTGTCCATGAAGACGAAGCCGCGCTCGGTCACCGGTTCGGCATATTCGTAGACGGCGTTGAGCGTGGTCGAGCCGCCCTTTGCGGCAGCGCCAAGCGATTTTTCGAGGATCGTCGTCAGCCCGCCCGCCTTGTTTCCCGGCGAGGGATTGTTGTTCATCTCGCCGCCGAGGCGCGAGGTATATTCCTCCCACCATTTGATGCGCTCCACCAGCTTTTCGCCTACTTCGCGCGTCCTCGCGCGGCGCGTCAGCAGATGTTCGGCGCCATAAATCTCGGGCGTCTCAGACAGGATCGCGGTGCCGCCATTGCGCACGAGCATGTCGGCGGCGACGCCAAGCGCGGGATTGGCCGTGATGCCCGAATATCCGTCCGACCCGCCGCATTGCAGCGCCAGCGTCAGGCCGCTCGCGGGCAATGTCTCCCGCCGTGCCGCATTGACCGCCGGCAGCATCTCGCGAATGCGCGCCAACCCCTGCTCTATCGACCGCTTCGTGCCGCCGGTCTCCTGGATGGTCATCGAGCGAAAGAGATCGCCCTCTTCGAGGCCGTAGACCGATTTCATGCGCCCTATCTGGAACACTTCGCAGCCAAGGCCGACCAGCAGAACAGCACCGAGATTGGGATTGCCGGCATAACCCCACTGCGTCCGCTGCAATATGTCGAAACCTTCACCCGATCCCGCCATGCCGCAGCCGGTGCCGTGCGTGAACGAAACCACACCGTCGACATTGGGAAATTCGTCCAGCATGCCGGACCGTTCGGCCGCCTGCGCGATGAAGCGGGCGACGGAAGCCGAGCAGTTCACGCTGGTCAGGATGCCGAGATAATTGCGCGTGCCGGCGCGGCCATTGGCGCGTCGATAGCCCTCGAAGGTCGCCTGTTCGGCGACCGGCAGGACATCCTCCACCTTCGCATCGGCGCTGAACTGGTAATCGCGCTCGAAATCCCGCATTTCGATATTGTGCTCGTGGACCCAGTCGCCCGGAGCAATCGGCACCTTCGCGAAGCCGATGATCTGGCCGAACTTGCGCACCGGCTCGCCCGCACCAATCGGCGCGGTCGCCATCTTGTGGCCGAAGGGAATACGTGCGGTCGCGACGATTGCGTCGAGCACGCTTTCACCCGCCTCGATCCGCCCCACGGCAACGGCGATGTTATCGGCCGCGGACAGGCGCATCGCCTTGAGTTTTTCACCCTGCCTGTCGTGGAGTTTCAGCATGTCCATGCCCGCTCGCAAACTTGTATGGTAGTTTCCATACAGTAATTTGCGGCGCGCGTCTGCCGAATTTGCGCAAGGCTCAGCCCTGTCTTGCGCGCGCGGCCGGATCGTCGGGGATCGGCACCCGTGCGGTGCCGGCACGGCGCAGATTGAGCAGGTTGCCGAACAGGATCAGCGCCGCGCCCGCAGCCGTATAGACGTCGATCTGCTCGCTATAGACGAGCCAGCCGACAAGGGCCGCGAGCGGAACGCGCAGGAAGTCCATCGGCACAACGACGGTCGCGTCCGCATAGGTCATGGCGCGCGCCATGCAGTAGTGCGAGAAGCTGCCGCAGATGGCGACGACGACCAGCCAGCCCCATGTCTCGCCCGCTGGCCATTGCCAGACGACCAGTGCCGGGATGAGGCCGACCGTGCCCTGAATGATCAGCATCCAGAAGATGATCGTCACCACGCTGTCATGCCGGGTCAGGTTCTTGACCAGAATGACCGAGATGGCAAAGCCGATCGCGGTGACGAACGCGATCGCCTGTCCCGGATCGACATGGTCGAGGCTTGGCCGCACGATGACGATGACACCGGCGATGCCCAGCGCAACCGACAGCGCCTTGAGCGGGGTGATCTTTTCCGACAGGAACAGCGCCGCCATGATCGCCGTCCAGATCGGCATGGTGAATTCGATGGCGATGAGCTGGCTGAGAGGGATCAGCATCAGCGCATAGAGCCAAAGCGCCTGCGACAGATAATGGACGAGATTGCGCGCCAGATGCTGTCCGAAAAGCTGTGTCCTGACAGTCTTCAACCCGCCGGCCAGATGGACCAGCGGATAGAATAGCACCAGCCCGATCAGCGCGCGGACCTCCATCACCTGAAAGACGTTCAGCTCGCGCGACGCCTCGCGGCCGGCAACCATGATGCCGAGCATCAGGGCCAGCCAGCCGACCATCCAGAATGCCGCCTTGGGGAGGGAGGGTTGCACGTTCATGGGCACGTCGTCGCAAGTTGAGCCGGCGCGCGCAAGGGCGACAGGCCGGGCACCTATTGGGCCATCGGCTATCTCGTCTCAAACGCCGAGATAGCGGTCCTGCAGGTCGCCTGTCAGTTCGTCCGGCCGCCCCGTCCATACCGAGCGGCCTTTTTCGAGCACGACACAACTATCGGCAACCGGCAGCAGTTCGGCCATCGTCTTGTCGACGACGAGGATCGACTGTCCGTCAGCCTTGAGGGTGCGGATCGCCCGCCAGATATCCTCCCGGATGACGGGCGCGAGGCCTTCGGTCGCTTCGTCGAGGATGAGCAGGCGCGGATTCGTCATCAGCGCGCGCCCGACGGCCAGCATCTGCTGCTCGCCGCCCGACATGGTCGCCGCCGACTGGCCGAGCCGTTCGCCGAGCCTCGGGAAAAGATCGACCACCGCTCTTGTCGTCCATTTGCCGGGCCGTGCGGCCGCGACCAGATTTTCGAGCACCGACAGGTTGCGGAAGCAGCGCCGTCCCTCCGGCACGAGGCCGACGCCGGCGCGCGCGATGCGGAAGGATTTCTGCCGCGTGATGTCGGTTCCGGCAAAGGAGATCGCGCCGCGCCTTGCCGGCGTCAGGCCGCAAATGGCGCGGATCGTCGTCGTCTTGCCCATGCCGTTGCGACCCATCAAAGCCACAACCTCGCCGTCGGCGACGCTCAGGTCGACGCCGAACAGGGCCTGGCTCGCGCCGTAATAGCTTTCGACAGATGAGACGTTGAGAAGGCTCATGCGTGCGACCCCAGATAGGCGGCCTGCACGGCCGGATCGTCGCGGATCTGCGCCACCGTGCCGGTCGCGATCACCCGGCCATAGACCAGCACCGAGATGCGGTCGGCCAGCGCAAACACGGCCTCCATGTCATGCTCGACCAGCAGGATCGGCGCTTCGGCTCGCAGCGACGACAGAAGCGCGGTGAGCGACTTCGAGCCTTCCGGGTCCATGCCGGCCATCGGCTCATCGAGCAGAAAGGCTTTCGCGCCCAGAGCCAGCGCGATTGCGATCTCAAGCTGGCGGCGCTCGCCATGCGACAGTTCGGCGGCTGGAATGTCGGCCCGATCCGCAAGGCCGACACGCTCAAGCTGGACGCGTGCGCCATCTGTCAGGCCGCAATCGTCCATGACGCGGGCAAAGAAACGGAAGCTCGACCCCTGCCGCGACTGCACCGCCAGCATGACATTGCGCAGCGCCGAAAATTCGGGGATCACCGAGGAGATCTGGAAGGTGCGGCCAAGGCCTGCACGTGCGCGCGCCGCCATTCCGAGGTCGCGCACGTCGCGGCCCAGAAACCGGATCGTCCCCGTGTCGGGTTTCAGCACGCCCGAAATCTGTTGCATCAGCGTTGTCTTGCCCGCGCCGTTGGGGCCGATCAGCGCGTGAATTTCGCCCGGCCGCAGGTCGAGATCGACGCCGTCGGTTGCCTTGAGGGCACCGAAGGTCTTGCGCAGACCTGTGATTTGGAGGACCGGCTCAGCCATGACGCGCTTTCCCCGCGATCAGGCCGATCACGCCGCCGCGCGCAAACAGGACGACGCCGAGCAGGATCAGGCCAAGGAAGAACTGCCAGCGTTCGGTCAGTCCGCCGAGCCAGTATTCGAGCATGACGAACAGCATGGCTCCCGCGACCGGGCCTGCAAGCCGGCCGGTGCCGCCCAGAATGATCAGCACGATCAGTTCGCCCGACATCGGCCAGGCCAACATTGACGGGGAGACGAAGCGGTTCAGCTCGGCGAACATTGCGCCCGCAATCGCCGCGATGACGGCGGAAATGACAAAGGCGACGAGGCGCACCGGATAGGGTTCGATGCCGATTGCGGCGACACGCGTCTCGTTTTGACGCGTCGCTTGCAGGGCGGCACCAAAGCGTGAATCGCGCAGCCGCCAGAACAGGAGAAGTGCGACGCACAGAAGCCCGAACGAGACGAGGAAAAGGTCCATCGGCCGGGCGGTATTTGCGCCCGGAAAACCGTTGCGCATGGCGATCGACAGGCCGTCCTCGCCACCATAGGCCGGCCAGGAGATGGCGAAATAGTAGATCATCTGCGCGAAGGCGAGCGTGATCATGATGAAATAGACGCCCGATGTGCGCAGGCTGATCGCGCCGATCGCCAGCGCCACGATGCCGGCCGCCACCGCTGCGAGCACCCAGGCGATCGGCATCGAGGCGGGAAGGTTCATGCCGAACAGCGTCTCGCCATTCATCGCATGCGATGCAAGGATGCCGGCGGCGTAGCCACCAATGCCGAAGAAGGCAGCGTGACCGAACGACACCAGCCCGCCGAGACCGAGCGCGATGTTGAGACCGACGGCCGCCAGCGCAAGGATCGCCATGCGGGTGGCGAGCGTCGTGTAGAACGGGTGACCCAAAGCCTGCGCGACGAATGGCAGCGCCAGCAACATGGCCAGGAAGACAAGCGAAAGAACAGTCTCGCGCTTCATCACGTGCCCGCCCCGAACAGGCCCTTGGGCCGCAGCGCAAGGACAAGCGCCATGAAGATGTAGATGAGCATGGAGGCGACCGCCGCGCCGATGCTCGCCGCCTGCGAGGGGCCGATGATGGCGGCGAGCGCCTGCGGCAGCAGGATGCGGCCCATTGTGTCGATGACGCCGACCAGCAGCGCGCCGACGAATGCACCCCGGATCGAGCCGATGCCGCCAATGACGATGACGACGAAGGCGAGGATCAGCACTGGCTCGCCCATGCCGACCTGCACCGATTGCAGCGCGCCGACCATTGCGCCAGCAAGACCAGCGAGTGCTGCGCCAAGTGCGAAGACGATGGTGTAGAGCGTCGAAATGTCGACACCCAGCGCGCCGATCATCTCGCGGTCGCTTTCGCCCGCGCGGATGCGCATTCCAAGTCTTGTGCGGCCGATGAGAAGATAAAGCCCGCCCGCCACGCCGAGACCGACCAGTATGATCGCCAGCCGGTAGAGCGGATAGGAGACACCGCCGGGAAGCTGCACCGCGCCCGAGAGCGCCGAAGGGATTTCGAGGTAGAGCGGGAAGGAGCCGAACAGCCAGCGCGTCCCTTCCGAAAAGACGAGGATCAGCGCGAATGTCGCCAGAACCTGATCGAGATGGTCGCGGTCATAGAGCCTTCGGATCACCGTCATTTCGACGATAGCGCCCGCCGCCGCCGCAGCGACAAGACTTGCCACGATCCCGAGCCAGAACGAGCCCGTCCAGGCCGCGACGGCAGCGCAGGCAAATGCGCCGACCATGTAGAGCGAGCCATGGGCCAAGTTGATCAGGCCCATGACGCCAAAAATCAGCGTCAGGCCCGCGGCCATCAGGAACAGCATGACGCCGAACTGAAGTCCGTTGAGCAATTGTTCGAGCAGGAGGGCGGAGGACATGATTTCGATCGTTTCGCGGGACCTACCCCTCATCCGCCTTCGATGCGCTCATGCACCTTCTCCCACAAGGGGAGAAGGTCGGGCGCTTTTCCTTCGCCCCTTGCGGGAGAAGGTGGATCGGCGCGAAGCGACGAGACGGATGAGGGTGATCGCCGGACCTACTTAAGCGAGCACTTCTCGGCGTAGGCATCGCCATGGTCGGTAAATGCCGTCGCGACGATCTTGTTGGTCAGCACGTCACCATCCTTGACGACTTCGCGGACATAGAGGTCCTGGATCGGATGGTTGTTGGTGTTGAACTTGAACTTGCCGCGAACGGTGTCGAATGCGGCTTCCTTGAGCGCGGCGCGGAAAGCGGCGGCGTCCTTGACGCTGGCCTTGCCGTTGGCCGAGACCAGGAGGTTCGCCGTGTCGTAGGCCTGTGCAGCATAGACGGAAGGGATGCGGTTGTAGGCCTTCTTGAACTCTTCGACGAAGGTCTTGTTGGCTGCGTTGTCGAGGTCTGGCGACCAGGACGCGGTGTTCTTCGCGCCGAGCGACGCATTGCCGATCGCGGCGAGAACGTCCTGCGAGAAGGAGAAGCCCGGTCCGATCAGCGGAATGTTGACGCCCGACTGCGCATACTGCTTGACGAAGGCGATGCCCATGCCGCCCGGCAGGAAGAAGAAGACCTGTTCGGCACCCGACGCACGAATCTGCGCGATTTCGGCTGCATAGTCGGTCTGGCCGAGCTTGGTATAGACCTCGCCTGCCAGCTCGCCCTTGTAGTAGCGCTTGAAGCCGTTCAGCGAATCGGTGCCGGCTGGATAGTTCGGCGCCATGATGAACATCTTCTTGACGCCAGCGGTCTGCGCATACTGGCCGGCCGCTTCATGGAAGTTGTCGTTCTGGTAGGCGACGTTGAAATAGTTCTCGTTGCACTTGTCGCCGGCGAGCGGCGAGGGGCCTGCATTGACCGACAGGTAGAACTTGCCCTGCGCCACCGCATTGGGAACCACCGCCATTGCGAGGTTCGACCAGATGATGCCGGTCAGCACGTCGACCTGATCGGACTGGATCATCTTGTCGGCGATCTGCACCGCCAGTTCCGGCTTCATCGCGTCGTCTTCGGTGACGACCGTGATGTCCTTGGCCTTGTCGCCTGCAAGCTTGAGCGCCAGGTCGAAACCGTCGCGCGCATCGACGCCGAGGCCCGCGCCGCCGCCTGAAAGCGTGGTTATCATGCCCACCTTGAGCGGATCGGCCATGGCGAGGCCGGAAACGCCGAACGACAGCGCAAGCGCCGCGGCAGCAATCATCTTTTTCATGAAAATCTCTCCCTTGATGTCTCTGGACGTCATTGCTGCGGAAGCCCGCTCCTCCAGCTGGCCAATTAGTTCCACAGTTCCCGAACTTAGAAAACTGCCAAATCGAATATATTTCAAGCTTAAAATTTTCATGCGTGACGAATCTTGCGGCTGCCGCGCCGGTAAGGCGGGGCGAACATCGTCGGGGAGACGCAATGGTTTGGTCCAGAAACGAGAAAAGCCGCCACGGTGGAGGGGGAACCGTGACGGCCTACTCAATACGATGCGGCAGCCCGGAGAGGGGGGGGTAGGCTGCCGCAATGTCCGGCAAAGGCGGGGGACGGGCCTGAAACCGAACTCGACAATTAAATGCCGATGTCCAGCATTTGGTTCCTGCAACGTGGCGTTTCAAGGGCAATGAACATTACATCTTTTTCACGATGCCGTGACAGAGGATTTGACGGCAGGAGGCTTCGGCAGGACGTGGCGGGAGCGTTCACGCCTGCGCGCAGTCGCAATAGACCCGGCCGGCCGGGCGCGCTATCAGTCAGCCATGAAAAAAGGCGATCATCTCTTCCTCGTCGATGGCTCGGGCTATATCTTCCGCGCCTATCACGCCCTGCCGCCCCTGACGCGCAAGTCCGACGGGTTGCCGGTCGGCGCGGTGTCCGGCTTCTGCAACATGCTGTGGAAGCTGATGCAGGACGCCAGGAACACCGATGTCGGCGTCACGCCCAGCCATTTTGCGGTCATCTTCGACTATTCGTCGAAGACTTTTCGCAATGAATTGTATCCGGAATACAAGGCAAACCGCTCGGCGCCGCCGGAAGATCTGGTGCCGCAGTTCGGCCTGATCCGTCAGGCGACGCGCGCATTCGACCTGCCCTGCATCGAGATGGAGGGTTTTGAGGCGGACGACCTGATCGCTACCTATTGCCGGCTCGCCCGCGAGGCTGGCGCAGACGCCACGGTCGTTTCCTCCGACAAGGACCTGATGCAACTCGTCGGACCGCAGGTCGCCATGTACGACCCTATGAAGGACAAGCAGATCGGCGTGCAGGAAGTCATCGAGAAATGGGGCGTGCCGCCTGAAAAGATGATCGACCTGCAGGCGCTGACGGGCGATTCCGTCGACAATGTGCCGGGCGTGCCGGGCATCGGCCCGAAGACGGCAGCGCTTCTGCTCGAACAGTTCGGCGATCTCGACACGCTGCTGGAGCGCGCAGGCGAGATCAAGCAGGAGAAGCGCCGCGAGGCGATCATCACCAATGCCGACAAGGCGCGCATATCGCGCGAACTGGTGCGGCTGAAAGACGACGTGCCAGATGTAGAGGCGCTCGACACGCTCGAACTGCAGCCGCCCAACGGACCGAAACTCATCGGCTTCCTCAAGGCCATGGAATTCACGACGCTGACCCGCCGGGTCGCCGAAGCGAGCGGAACCGACGCCTCGGAAGTCGAGGCCATCGAAGTCAAGGTCGAGCTTGGCGATGCGGCACACGGGCCGGATGTCGGCTCGGCGTCCACCTCCCCTTCTGAGGGGCAGGTCGCGGCACGCAGCGCCGCGGGTGGGGGTGAGGCTCACCCTAATCCGTCGCTTCGCGACGACCCTCCCGCTCAAGGGGAGGGTAATACGCCCGCCGCTCTCGCCGCCGCGCGGCTGGCGGAAGCAACCGCAACGCCCTTCGACACCTCGTTCTATGCCTGCGTGCGCGATCTTGCCGAGCTGAACCGCTGGGTGGAGGAGGCGCGCGAGGCCGGAATCGTCGCTTTCGACACGGAGACGACCTCGCTCGACCCGATGCAGGCAGAGCTCTGCGGTTTCTCGCTTGCCACGGCTCCGGGCCGAGCCTGTTATGTGCCGGTCGGCCACAAAAGCGGCGCGGGCGATCTTCTCGGCGGCGGACCGGTCGAGGGCCAGATTCCGGTGCGCGATGCGCTCGCCGCCATCAAGCCGCTGATGGAGGACGCATCCGTCCTCAAGATCGCGCAGAACATGAAATATGACCTCGCCATCATGAACCGCCACGGCGTCGATGTGCGGCCCTTCGACGACACGATGCTGCTCTCCTACGTGCTCGATGGCGGCACCGGCGGCGGCCACGGCATGGACGCGCTGTCGGAAAAGTGGCTCGGCCACAAGCCGATCGCGTTCAAGGACGTGGCAGGCTCGGGCAAGACGTTCGTCGGCTTCGATCAGGTGCCGCTCGACAAGGCGACGGCTTACGCCGCCGAGGACGCCGACGTGACACTGCGGCTGTGGCGAGTGCTGAAACCGCGCTTGGCCGAAAAGGGTCTCGCCTCGGTCTATGAACGGCTCGAACGCCCGCTGGTCGCCGTGCTCTCCAACATGGAGCAGCGCGGCATTTCGATCGACCGGCAGATCCTCAGCCGGCTGTCGGGCGAGCTTGCGCAGGGGGCCGCGCGCCTCGAAGACGAGATCTATGCGCTTGCGGGTGAACGCTTCACCATCGGCTCGCCCAAGCAGCTCGGCGACATATTGTTCGGCCGCATGGGCCTGCCCGGCGGCTCCAAGACCAAGACGGGCCAATGGTCGACCTCGGCGCAGATCCTCGAAGACCTCGCAGCCGAAGGTCACGAACTGCCGCGCAAGATCGTCGACTGGCGGCAGCTCACCAAGCTGAAATCGACCTATACGGACGCCCTGCCCGGCTTCGTAAATCCCGAGACCAAGCGCGTCCATACGTCCTATTCGCTGGCGTCGACGACCACCGGCCGCCTGTCGTCGTCGGACCCCAATCTCCAGAACATTCCGGTCCGCACGGCTGAAGGGCGCAAAATCAGGACGGCCTTCATTGCCGATCCCGGACACAAGCTGGTCTCCGCTGACTATTCGCAGATCGAGCTTCGCGTGCTCGCCCATGT
This sequence comes from Mesorhizobium sp., assembly GCA_049647505.1. Classification (GTDB taxonomy): domain Bacteria; phylum Pseudomonadota; class Alphaproteobacteria; order Rhizobiales; family Rhizobiaceae; genus Mesorhizobium_A. The sequence continues at coordinate 294,667 of JBARXU010000023.1, read as the reverse complement.
CGCCAACATTCCGCAGCTTCGCCAGGCTTTTGCCGATGGCGCAGACATTCACGCCATGACGGCGTCCGAAATGTTCTCGGTGCCGGTCGAGGGCATGCCGTCGGAAATCCGCCGTCGTGCCAAGGCGATCAATTTCGGTATCATCTACGGCATCTCGGCCTTCGGCCTCGCCAACCAGCTGTCGATCCCGCGCGAGGAAGCGTCGGACTACATCAAGAAATACTTCGACCGCTTCCCCGGCATCCGCGACTATATCGAGGAGACCAAGGAATTTGCGCGGCGCGAAGGCTTTGTCGAAACGATCTTCGGCCGCCGCATCCACTATCCCGAGATCCGCTCGCCCAATGCGTCGGTGCGGGCGTTCAACGAACGCGCCTCGACCAATGCCCGGCTTCAGGGAACGGCAGCCGACATCATCCGCCGCGCCATGATCCGCATGGAGCCGGCGCTGGCCAAGGCCGGCCTCGACAGCGTGCGCATGCTGCTGCAGGTCCATGACGAACTGATCTTCGAGGTGCCGGATGCCGATATCGACGCGGCAATCCCGATCATCCGCGACGTGATGGAAAACGCGCCGATGCCCGCCGTGGATATGTCGGTTCCGCTACAGGTCGATGCCCGCGCCGCCCAGAACTGGGACGAGGCACACTGAGGCGACCGGCTGCGTCAGCCCTTGGCGGCGCAGGCGGCGCACAGGCCACGCAGCTCGATTATGGCGGTCTTCGCTCTGAAGCCTGAGCCCTCGCCAAGATGGGAGAGGCGCTCGGTCACGACCGGGTCGGTGAATTCCTCGACCTTGCCGCACACTTCACAGATGGCAAAGCCGGTAATGCCCTCATGATCGTGGTGGCCGTCGCAGGCAACGAAGGAGTTCAGGCTTTCGAGCCGGTGGACATGGCCCGAGCGCATCAGGGCGTCGAGCGCGCGATAGACCTGCAAGGGCGCGCGGAACCCGTCATCGCGCAACTGGTCCAGAAGCGCATAGGCGCTCAGCGGCCCTTCCGCCTGTTCAAGGCGGGCGAGCACCATCGACTGGTTGCGCGTCAGGGCCGGTCTGTCATTCATGAGATCTGTTCAATCACGTCGGCCCGCCCATGTGAAGTCACGATTGCCGGCAGCTTGGGCACGCGGCCTAGTGTGGCATTCCGCCCAGACGCGACAGGAGTTCGGCGACATTGCCTGCGCTGTGCTTTTTCATCAGCCGGGCGCGATAGGCCTCCACCGTTCGCGGCGAGATGGAAAGCTGGCGCGCGATCTCCTTCGACGTGCGGCCCTCGCCAAGATGCATGACGATCTGGCGTTCGCGCGTGGTCAGGCCGGTTACCGGCTTGAAGTCCGACAGGTCGGCAAAGCTCCAGACCGCGCGGCGCAGCGGATCGTCGTCGCGCGTCAGCGAATGGCCGCGCACCCGACACCAGAACAGCGAGCCGTCGCGCCGCGCCATGATGCGCTCGTCGGTATAGCGGTTGGTGCGCTTCAGCGGCTCGACGCCGACATTGCGGATGGCGACGAATTCCTCATGGCTCGGATAGAGGATGGCGAATGACTGATCGACCAGTTCGGCCACCGTATAGCCGAACATCTGCGCAAAGGCCGGGTTGCACGCGCGAATGATGCGGCTCTCGGTCGTCACGAGCCCGACCGGCGCATGTTCCAGCATCAGTTCTTCGTATTCGTTCAGGACCATCTCTTTCGGGGCAATGGGCTCGCGTATTTATACGATATTGCCGCCCGCACATGCAGCAAACGATACTAACCACAACCTCGTGACACATGCCAAGCGCCGGCCACAGAACCGGCGGGCTGTCGTTGCGGGCCGGGAGGAAGGCCAAGTCGTCGCCATCGGAATTTGTCCGCTCGCGCCAGCATCACCTTGCTTCGATGAATTCGCGGCCGTCCGTCGACGGGATCGGCCGGCGAGACCAACGCACGGTCGACCTGTGGAGGAACACTGACGATGAAGAAACTATTCGCCGCGCTGGCCATGGCCACCGCACTCGCCTTCGCGCCGTCCGCCTTTGCGCAGGACCGACCCGCAAAGATCGCCCTGATCCACGGCACCTCGGGTTCGCCGCTCGAAGCCTATTCCAAACAGACCCATACCGGCTTCGAGATGGGCCTCGAATATGCCACCAACGGCACCAACACGATCAAGGGCCGCAAGATCGAGCTGGTGAAGAAAGATTCCCAGTTCAAGCCCGACATTGCGCGTGCGCTGCTGGCCGAAGCCTATGCCGACGAGAACGTCGTGCTGGCTGTCGGCGACACGTCGTCCGGCGTCGCCATGGCGCTTCTGCCGGTCGCGCTTGAGAACGAGAAGATCCTCGTCGTCGAGCCTGCGGTCGCTGACGGCCTGACCGGCAAGGATTCCAACCGCTACGTCTTCAAGACTTCGCGCAATTCGTCGATGGACATGCAGGCGCAGGCCTTGGCGCTCAACCCCGACGACAAGCTCTATGTCGCGACGCTCGCCCAGGACTATGCGTTCGGCCGAGACGGCGTCGCCGCCTTCAAGACGGCGCTCGAAGGCACCGGCGCGCATCTGGTGCATGAAGAATATGTGCCGCAGCAGACGACCGATTTCACCGCGCCGGTCGAGCGCCTGTTCAACGCGCTGAAGGACCAGCCGGGCCGCAAGGTCATCGTCATCTATGTCGCGGGCATCGACGGCATGACGCCGCTGGTCAACGCCAATCCGTCCCGCTACGGCATCGAGCTGTCGACCGGCGGCAACATCCTGCCGGCCATGGCCGCATACAAGCAGGTGCCGGGCATGGAAGGCGCGATCTACTACTACTACGAAGCGCCGAAGAACCCGGTGAACGACTGGTTCGTGGCCGAGCATCAGAAGCGGTTCAATTCGCCGCCGGACTTCTTCACGGCGGGTGGCTTCGCTGCCGCGATGGCGATCGCCAAGGCGCTTGAAACCGCGCCCGACTGGGAGACCGAGAGCCTTATCAAGACGATGGAAGGTATGAGCTTCGACACGCCGAAGGGTCAGATGACCTTCCGCCCCGAAGACCATCAGGCGCTCCAGTCCATGTATCACTTCAAGATCAAGGTCGATCCTGCAGTGGCATGGGCGATCCCGGAACTCGTTCGCGAGATCAAGCCGGAAGAAATGAAGATCCCGGTCGGCCGGGACAATTCGAAATAGAATATCCAAACTGAGGGGCTCTGCGCGCAGCGCCCCTCATCCGACCTCGCTCCGCTCAGCCACCTTCTCCCATAAGGGGAGAAGGTTTGCCGCCCTTACCTCTGTCCTTGTGTCAGATGTCGTCACACAGCAGGCGACGGATGAGGGTTTATGGACGAACCCCGAAACCGGCCCCAAAATGACAGCACCCTCGCTCCGCACCGAAAACCTGACGATCCGCTTCGGCGGCCACGCCGCCGTCAACAATGTGACGGCCGAGTTCCGGCCGGGCGAGCTGACCGTCATCGTCGGGCCGAACGGCGCCGGCAAGACGACATGGTTCAACCTCGTCTCGGGCCAGCTTACGGCAACGAGCGGCCGCATCCTCAAGGGCGGCACCGACATCACCCGTCTGTCGCCGTCGGCTCGCGCCAAAATGGGCGTCGGCCGCGCCTTCCAGCTCACCAATCTTTTTCCCCGCCTGACCGTGCGCGAGAACGTTCGCCTCGTCGTGCAGGCGCGCGCGGGCAAAGGCCCCAACGCATTTCACCGCGCAGCGGCGCTGACCGACATTGCCAAGGAAACAGAGACACATCTCGCCGCCGGCCGCCTGTCGGGCGTGGCGGACCTGCCTGCGTCCGCCCTGCCCCATGGCGACCAGCGCAAGCTCGAAGTGGCGATGCTGATCGCGATGAAACCGGATATCTTCATGTTCGACGAGCCGACCGCCGGCATGTCGGCGGCCGAAGCGCCGGAAATCCTCGACCTCGTCGCCGCCATCAAGACCGATCCGTCGAAGACGATCCTGCTGGTCGAGCACAAGATGGACGTCGTTCGCAAACTGGCCGACCGCATCATCGTGCTGCACAATGGCGAGCTCGTCGCCGACGGCAAGCCTGACGAGGTCATGGCGCTGCCGATCGTGCGCGAAATCTATCTCGGCCAGGGCGCGGAGGACGTGGCATGAGCACGATCCTTCGCCTGGATGAAGTTCACACCGACATCGCACAGTACAAGGTGCTGCACGGCGTCTCCTTCGAAGTGCCGGAAGGTGGCGTGCACGTCCTGCTCGGCCGCAACGGCGCGGGCAAGACGACGACGCTGCGCACCATAATGGGCCTGTGGCGCGCGCGCGCCGGGACGATCCGCTACCGCGACCATGATATCACGGCGATGCGCACGCCCGACATTGCGCGCCTCGGCATCGCTTACGTGCCGGAGAACATGGGCATCTTCGGCGGGCTGACCGTGGAAGAAAACATGCGGCTGGCAAGCGCGACCGGCGAGTTCGACAAGGAGCGCCTCGCGCGCATCTTCGCGCTGTTCCCGGCCATCGAGAAATTCTGGGCCAACCCCGCCTATTCGCTGTCGGGCGGGCAGAAACAGATGCTCGCCATCTCGCGCGCCATCATCGAGAAGCGCGACCTCATCCTCATCGACGAGCCGACCAAGGGCCTTGCGCCCTCGATCATCCGCAACATGATCGACGCCTTTCGCGAGATCGGCAAACAAACCACCATCTTGCTTGTCGAACAGAACTTCCACTTCGCCCGCGCGCTCGGTCGCGGCGTCGGCGTCATCGAGGATGGGCGCATCGTGCATAGCGGGCTGATGGCCGACCTCGTCGCCAACCAGGCGCTCCAGACCCGGCTGCTCAGCCTCAGCGCGGAGGGACATTGACATGAAGGCAACCATCGAACGCCTTGGCGGCGTCTATCTCCTGCCGTTCGCTCTTGCGCTCATCGCCTTCGTGCTGATCGGCCAGCCCTCGTCATGGGTGACGCTGACGGTGGCGGGACTTGCCATGGGCATGATGATTTTCCTGATGGCGTCGGGCCTGTCGCTCGTCTTCGGCCTGATGGACGTGCTGAATTTCGGCCATTCGGCCTTCGTCTCATTCGGCGCCTTCATCGCCGCATCGGTTCTGGCGGCGCTCGGCTCATGGTTGACGGGCGACCATTGGGGCCTCAACATATTGGCGCTGGTCGCGGCCATCGGTGCCGCAACCGCATTCGGCGCGGTTGCCGGCTGGGCCTTCGAGCGCATTATCGTCAAGCCGGTCTACAAGGACCACCTGCGCCAGATCCTCATCACCATGGGCGCACTCATCGTCGCCGAACAGATCATATTGGCGATCTGGGGCGGCATCCCGGTGCCGGTGCCGCGCCCAGCCATCCTGTCGGGCTCGATCATCCTCGGCGACGTGTCCATCGAGATCTACCGCATCTTCGCCTTCGCGCTCGGCCTTGCCGTCTATGTCGCGCTCTATCTCGTGCTCAACCGCACGCGGCTTGGACTGCTCATCCGCGCCGGCGTCGAGAATCGCGAGATGGTCGAATCGCTCGGCTTTCGCATCGACCGGCTGTTCATCGGCGTCTTCATGGCGGGGTCTGCGCTCGCCGCCATGGGCGGAGCGATGTGGGCCGGCTATCAGGGCCTCATCACGCCCGCCATCGGGCCTGAGATGATGATCCTCGTCTTCATCGTCGTCATCATCGGCGGCTTAGGCTCCATCCAGGGGTCACTGCTCGGCGCGATCATGGTCGGGCTGATGGCCAATTACGTCGCCTTCCTGATGCCGAAAATGTCGCTCGCCTCGAACATGCTTCTGATGATGGCGATCCTGCTCTGGCGGCCCTACGGGCTGAAGCCAGCGGTCAAGTGAGGGCGCGATGACCATGACCAGCTCGACCGACATCGCCTCCACCCCGCGCCGCGCCGTGCCGCTCGGCCGCATCATCGTCTATGGCGTGGTGCTCGCCATCGGGCTGGCGCTGGCCTTTGCGCCCTTCCTGTTCACGGACGTGCGATCGCAGGAAGTTGCGGCACGCATCTGCATCTTCATCGTGCTCGTCGCCAGCTACGACCTTCTCATCGGCTATACCGGCGTCGTCTCGTTCGCCCACACCATGTTCTTCGGCCTCGGCGCCTACGGCACCGCAATCGCGCTGAAATCGATCGGCCCGACATGGGGTGCGATTGCCATTGGCGGCAGCGCGGGGCTGGTCGCCACCCTGATCCTGGCGCTGCTGATCGGCCTGTTGTCGCTGCGGGTAAAGGCGATCTTCTTTGCCATGGTCACGTTGGCTGCGGCTTCCGTCATGCTGGTGCTCGCCAGCCAGCTTTCGGACTTCACCGGCGGCGAGGACGGCATCACCTATTCGGTGCCGAAACTGTTTGCGCCCGCTACCCGCCTGCTCACCGACGACGAGGGCCGGGCGCTGCGCCTGTTCGGCGTGCCGCTCAACGGCCGCATCGCCGCTTATTATTTCGTCTTCCTGACCAGCTTCGTGCTGTTTATGTTCATGATGCGCATCGTGGCCTCGCCGCTCGGCTCGGTGTTGAAGGCGATCCGCGAAAACGAGATGCGGGCCGAGGCCATCGGTTATCGCGTCGTTGCCTACCGGACAGCGATCTTCTGCATCGCAGCACTCATCGCCGCCCTTGCCGGAATTCTTCGCGCGGTATGGCTGAAATATACCGGCCCCGACGTCGCACTCTCCTTCGGCATCATGATGGACATATTGTTGATGGTCGTCATCGGCGGCATGGGCACGATGGTCGGGGCGGTCATCGGCGTCGTGCTGATGACGCTGGCGCAGTTCTACCTGAAGGACATGATGGAGATCGGCGCACAGGCAACCGCCGACATCCCGATCGTCCACCAGCTCCTCGAACCGGATCGCTGGCTGCTCTGGCTCGGCGTGCTGTTCATCCTGCTCGTCTATTTCTTCCCGGCGGGCATAGCCGGGACGCTCATGAACAAGGACATACGCCGATGACCCAGCCGCGTTCGACCTATGTGCCGGCCGCCGGATTCGAGGTCCATGTCACCGAATGGGGCGACAGGTCCAAGCCGCCGCTCGTCATGTGGCATGGGCTGGCGCGCACCGGCCGCGATTTCGACGAGGCGGCCAGCGCGCTGTCCGACACCTATTTCGTGATCTGCCCCGATACGATCGGGCGCGGGCAGTCGAGCTGGGCGCGCCAGCCTGAGATCGACTATTCCTACCGCGTCTATGGCGACACGGTGCTCGGCCTCTTCGACCACTACCGCATCGATCGCGTCCGCTGGGTCGGCACCTCCATGGGCGGCCTCATCGGCACGACGTTGGCGGCCGATCGGCTGAAGGACCGCATCACCCATCTCGTCATCAACGATATCGGCCCCGACATCCCGCAGGCGGGCGTGGCGCGCATCTCGACCTATGTCGGCAATCCGCCGGTCTATGAGACGATCGGCGAAATAGAGGCATGGCTGCGCCGGAACTACCAGCCGTTCGGCACCAACACGCCCGAATTCTGGCGGCGCATGGCCGATACGTCATGGCGGCGCACCGACGAGGGCCGCGTCTCGGTCCATTATGACCCCGCCATCATCGGCCAGTTCACCCATCACAAGGCCGATCTCGACGTGTGGGACGCCTATGACGCGGTCACGGCAAAGACGCTGCTGCTGCGCGGCGAGACATCGGACGTGCTTGCCCCCGCCGTTGCCGAAGACATGACAAGGCGCGGGCCAAGGCCCCGGCTGATCGTCTATCCCGGTGTCGGCCACGCACCGACGCTGGCGAGCGAGGGGGAGATCACGGACCTGCGCGCCTTCCTCGCCAGCTGACCGCGCAACTCGCGCAATCTCATTCCATCACAGGCACTCAGGCGGAATCATTTTTCGCTCTTCGCCGATATGCGGCGTGGCTGGCCGCTTCAAATCCCTACTAAATTACTAGATATTAGGCCCGCAACCTCCCTGAAAGCAGATGCTAAACGCCTGCTTTCATTGATATCGGCCGGGTCGCGATTCCGTGGCAAGCCGCGGCCATGTCTTTCATGCCGGCAAATCGCCGGTTTGCAGGGATTTGGAAAAAAATTCTAGCGGCTGCTTTCCGGCAGCAAAAGCGATTGCACCGCAACATCGTGGCGCGCGTCCGCATTTCTTCTGATGAGCCTGCCGATCGGCGATATTGCCCCATAATCAGGCAGGCACGCTATGCAGTCGCACCAACCCCCCAGGATCAACGCTTTCCCGCTCTTCATGAAGGTCGCGGACAAGCTTGTCGTCATCGTCGGCAGCGGCGACGAAGCGCTGGCAAAGGCACGTCTCATCGGCCAGTCGAGCGCGCGCATCCGCATCGTTGCCGAAAACGGCGAGCCTGCGCTCATCGAATGGGTCTCCGCAAACGGAGCCGAGCTTGTCTCCGGAGCTTATCATTCGAGCCACATCGAAGGCGCCGTCATCGTCTTTGCCGCAACGGGCGATGAAACTGAAGACAGACGCGTCGTCGAAGACGCGCGCGCAGCCGGCATCTGCGCCAATGCGGTCGACCGGCCCGAACTGTGCGATTTCTACACGCCGGCCATCGTCAACCGCGCGCCTGTGGTCGTCGCCATCGGCACGGAAGGCGCCGGCCCGGTTCTCGGCCAGTCGCTGCGCGCCCGCATCGACCGGATGCTCGCCCCCTCGCTCGGCCGGCTGGCGGAGCTTGGCTCGGCCTACCGCTCCACCGTCGAGCGTCTGGTGCCCAAGGGTTCTGCGCGCCGCGCCTTCTGGAGCCAGTTCTTTTCGGGTGCGCCGGCGCGCGCCATGGAGATCGGCTCCTACGAGGATGCTATCGCTGCCGCCGACGAGCTTCTGGCGCGGCAGGTCGCGCTACGCGGCCATGTCGCCCTTGTCGGCGCGGGTCCAGGTGCAGAAGACCTGCTGACGTTGCGCGCCCATCGCCTTTTGATGGAAGCCGATGTCATCGTTCATGACGCGCTGGTGCCTGAGGCGGTTATCGCCATGGGCCGCCGCGACGCCGAGCGCCTGCCGGTCGGCAAGCGCAAGGGCTGCCACTCCAAGAGCCAGGACGAGATCAATGCCCTGCTGGTCAAGCTTGGCCGCGAAGGCAAGCGCGTCGTGCGCCTGAAGTGCGGTGACCCGCTGGTCTTTGGCCGCGCCGGCGAGGAAATGGCGGCGCTGCGCGAGGCGGGCGTCTCCTATGAGGTCGTTCCGGGCGTCACCTCGGCCTTGGCTGCCGCCGCCGATTTCGAGCTGCCGCTGACCTTGCGCGGCGTCTCGTCCTCGATGGTGTTCACCACGGGCCATGATCTCAAGGGCGGGCCGCTGCCCGACTGGGCAAAGCTCGCAATCGGTGGCGCGACCGTCGCCATCTATATGGGCCGGTCGGTCGCCGCCGATGTCGCCACCCGGCTTAGCGAGTCGGGCCTGTCGCCCGACACTGCCGTGGCCGTCGTCGAGAACGCCAGCCTCGGTAACCGCCGCCTGTTTCACGGCACGCTGGCCGACCTGCCCTCGCTGCAACTGCGCGACGATCTCGGCGGCCCGGTGATGACCATCATCGGCGACGCTGTCGCGGGCGCCAATTTCGAGCGCTCGCAGCCGCTTGCCGCCTACCTGCGCCACGCGATCGCACCGCTCTCGACTGCCGGAGAAGCCGCATGAAGATCCTCACCGCAAACAGGCTGACCGACGGCGAAGCGGTCTGGCTGTCGTCGGATCACATCTGGGTCGAGCGTCTCGAAGGCGCTCACATCGCCCGCGATCCGGCAGGCGAGGAAACGCTCGACCTTCTCGGCAAGCAGTCGGCCGCCCGCAACGAGGTTCTCGACGTCAACCTGATCGACGTCGAAGTGACCTCGGCTGGAATTCGTCCGATCCGCCTGCGCGAGCGCATCCGCGCCGCCGGCCCGACCAACCATCTCGACCACGGCAAACAGGCCGAACTGGCCGACTGATCCGGAAGAACACCAAGATGTATCGCTACGACGAGTTCGATCATTCCTTCGTCACCGCGCGCGTGGCCGAGTTCACCGACCAGGTGGACCGGCGTCTGGCGGGCGAAATCACCGAAGACCAGTTCCGGCCGCTCAGGCTGATGAACGGCGTCTATCTCCAGCTTCACGCCTACATGCTGCGCATCGCCATCCCTTATGGCACCCTGTCGCCGAAGCAGATGCGGATGCTGGCCCACGTCGCGCGCACCTATGACAAGGGCTACGGCCACTTCACCACGCGCCAGAACCTACAGTTCAACTGGCCGGCCCTGTCCGATATCCCTGCCATTCTGGCGGACCTCGCCTCGGTCGAGATGCATGCGCTGCAGACGTCGGGTAATTGTATCCGCAACGTCACCGCAGACCATTTCGCGGGAGCCGCCGCCGACGAAGTGGCAGACCCCCGCCCCTATGCCGAAATCCTGCGGCAATGGTCGAGCGTCCATCCGGAATTTTCCTACCTGCCGCGCAAGTTCAAGATCGCGGTGACGGGGGCCGAGCGCGACCGCGCCGCCATCCAGACGCATGACATCGGCCTGCATGTGAAGAGGAACGAAGCGGGCGAACTGGGCTTTGCAGTGTGGGTCGGCGGCGGTCAGGGCCGCACGCCGATCCTTGCCAAGAAGATCCGCGATTTCCTGCCCGAGCAGCACCTGCTGTCCTATGTGACGGCGATCGTGCGCGTCTACAATCTGAACGGTCGGCGCGACAACAAATACAAGGCGCGCATCAAGATCCTCGTCCATGAGACCGGCACGGAAGAGTTCACGCGCCAGGTCGACGCCGAATGGGCGGCACTGAAGGACGGCGAACTGACGCTGCCCGAATCCGACATCCGCGCGATCGAGAACTACTTCGCACCACCCGCTCTCGCCTCCCGGCCGGAAGGCGACGAACAGTTGAAGCTCGCGCGGCTCGATTCGCGCTCCTTCGGCGTGTGGCTCGACCAGAACGTCGTCACCCACCGCAACCCCAACTATGCGGCGGTGACGATCTCGCTCAAGGGCATCGGCGAGACGCCGGGCGATGCAAGCGCCGAACAGATGGAGGCGGTGGCCGACCTAGCAGAGAGATACGGCTTCGATGAAATTCGCGTCAGCCATGAGCAGAACCTGATCCTGCCCCATGTCGCGCGCGGCGATCTTCGCGCCGTCTACGACACGCTTGTCGAGAACGGTCTGGCGACCGCGAACTCCAACCTCATCACGGACATCATCGCCTGCCCCGGCCTCGATTATTGCGCGCTCGCCAATGCGCGCTCGATCTCGGTCGCGCAGGACATTTCGAAGCGTTTCGCCTCGCTCGAACGCCAGCGCGACATCGGCGAACTGAAGCTGAAGATTTCCGGCTGCATCAATGCCTGCGGCCATCACCATGTCGGCCACATCGGCATTCTGGGCGTCGAGAAGAAGGGCGCGGAACTCTATCAGGTGACGCTTGGTGGCTCGGGCGACGAGAACGCCTCGATCGGCGAGATCATCGGCCGTGGCTTTGGCCCCGAAGAGATCGGTGCTGCGGTCGAGACCATTGTCGAGACCTATCTCCGCCATCGCACCGACGCGTCGGAAAAGTTTCTCGACGCCTATCGCCGTCTCGGCCCCGCGCCATTCAAGGAGGCCCTTTATGCTGGCGAAGCTAGAGCCGCTTGATGCGGAAGGCGCTGCCGTCGAACAGGCGGCGGCTCTCGAAGAGAAATTCGGCAGCCTTGCGCCGCAGGACGTGATCGCACTGTCGGTCGGCCGCTTCGACGGCGCCGGCATCGGAGCCGTATCGTCCTTCGGCTCCGATTCAGCGGTGCTTCTGCACATGATCGCGCGCATCGACCCGGCGCTTCAGGTCATCTTCCTCGATACCGGCAAGCACTTCGAGGAGACGATGAAGTATCGCGATGCGCTGACCGTCGACTTCGGCCTGCGCAATGTGCGTGTCTACGAGCCGCTGGCCGAGGCGCTCGCATCGCGCGACCCGACCGGCCTGCTGCACAGGAGCGATACCGACGGCTGCTGCGACATCCGCAAGGTCGAACCGATGGCGCGCGCCGTCGAGCCGCTCGCCGCATGGTTCACCGGGCGCAAGCGCTTTCAGGCGGCCACCCGCACCGCACTTCCGGTGTTCGAGGCGGTCGGCCCGCGCATTCGCATCAACCCGCTGGCGCGCTGGACGACCTCGGACCTTGCCGACTACATGCGCGCTCACCAGCTTCGCGAGAACCCGCTTGTCGCCTATGGCTATCTGTCGATCGGTTGTTTCCCATGCACCCAGCCGGTCAAGCCCGGTGAAGATGCAAGATCGGGCCGTTGGGCTGGACAGGCCAAGACCGAATGCGGCATTCATCTGTCCAAGCTCGAACAGTCCCTGACGGACTCCTCTCTCTGAGATTGGCATCGATGACCGACACATTGAACGCGCCGGAGACCCGGTTGTGGACGCCGGACGGCTTTCGCCAGGACGACTGGACCCATGCCGACGACTACGCGGCCGAGGGCACCAACAGCCGCATCATCCTGCCGCTGAAAGCTTATCTCGACATGCCGGCCGACGAGCGTCAACGCGACCGCGAACGCATCGGCGTCGAACTGGCTCCGGGAGACCCGCTCGAATCCATCGTCGAACATCTGGACGGGCTTGCACTCGTTGCGCTGTCCTTCCCCGTCTTCAGCGACGGCCGCTCCTTCTCCAAGGCGGAGCTTCTGCGCAGCCGCCATGGCTTCCAAGGCCCGGTGCGCGCCACGGGCCAAGTGCTGGTCGACCAGCTGCCGCACATGCTGCGCGTCGGCTTCACAGAGTTCGAAGTCTCCAACAAGGTGCTGATCGAGCGCCTGGAGAAGGGCGAAACCGGTGGCATCGCCCTCCACTACCAGCCGGCGGCCAAGTCGGCGGCGGAAACCAGCGGATATTCCTGGCGCAGGACGCGGCAATAGCGCAGACGCTGCGGGCGCTTTTAGAAATCACAATTTACACGAAACCCGATTTCGGCTTTGCTCTGGCCTGACAACACGTCGGGAGGAGATCGCCGTGGAGTTCGATTATGTCATCGTCGGCGGCGGGTCCGCCGGGTCGACGCTCGCCGCGCGCCTCTCCGAAGACCCCGGCACCAGTGTTTGCCTGCTTGAAGCGGGCGGCGACGGCAGGAGCATCCTGATCCGCGCGCCGATGGGCGTCGCGGCCATCCTGCCGGGGCGTCCGAAGATTTCCAACTGGGCCTTCCAGACCGAGCCGCAGCCCGGCCTCAACGGCCGTCGAGGCTACCAGCCGCGCGGCAAGGCGCTGGGCGGATCGAGCGCCATCAACGCCATGCTCTACATTCGCGGCCAGCGCGAAGACTATGACGACTGGGCGAATGCGGGGGCCGACGGCTGGAGCTGGAACGACGTGCTCCCCTACTTCCGCAAGTCGGAGAAGAACGAGCGCGGCGGTAGCGAGCTTCATGGCGCGGACGGCCCGCTCAGCGTCGGCGAGCAGCGCAGCCCGCACCCGATCACCCAGGCTTTCGTGCAGGCCTGCGGGGAAAACCAGCTTCACGCCAATACCGATTTCAACGGCCCCCGGCAGGAAGGCGCGGGCCTCTATCAGGTCACCCAGTTTTTCGGCGGGGCGAAGAACGGCGAACGGTGCTCGGCCGCCGCCGCCTATCTGCATCCGGTGATGGACCGGCCCAATCTCACAGTCATCACCAATGCCCTTGCCGCCGGCATCGAAATCGAGGGCAAGCGCGCGACCGGCGTGCGCTATCTGGTTTCGGGCCGACCTACCGTCGCGCAGGCTCGGCGCGAGGTCATCGTCGCCGCAGGTGCGTTCGGCTCGCCGCAGCTTCTGCTTCTGTCGGGCATCGGGCCTGCGCTCGAAATGGCCCGCCATGGCATTGCCCAGCGCCATGAATTGCCCGGTGTCGGCAAGAACCTGCACGACCATCTCGATTTCGTCGCTGCCTGGAAATCGGCCGACACCGACCTTCTCGGCATCGGCCCGACCGGCACCTACAAGCTGATGCGCTCGATCATGCGCTGGCGGCGCGACGGCACCGGCATGGTCGCCTCGCCCGGCGCCGAGGCCGGAGCGTTTCTCAAGTCCGATCCGTCTGTCGACCGGCCCGACCTGCAACTGCATTTCGTCACCGCCATCATCGACGATCATGCCCGCAAGCTGCATATGGGTCATGGCTTCTCATGCCATGTCTGCGTGCTGCGCCCTCATTCGCGCGGCGAGGTCACGCTTCGCGACGCCAATCCGCTGTCGCCGCCACGCATCGACCCGGCTTTTCTGTCAGACGAGCGCGATGCAGCGACGCTGGTCAAGGGCGTGCGCAAGATGCGCCAGATCCTCGCCTCGCCGGCTCTGGCCGGCTATCGCACGCGTGAACTCTACATGGAGGGCGAGCTCGACGACGAGGCCCTGCTTGGCCATATCCGGGCGCGTGCCGACACGGTCTATCATCCGGTCGGCACCTGCAGGATGGGCACGGACAGGATGGCGGTCGTCGACCCTCAACTGCGCGTCCACGGACTTGAGCGACTGCGCGTCATCGATGCCTCCGTCATGCCGTCGGTGGTGAGCGGCAACACCAATGCGCCCACCATCATGATCGCCGAGAGGGCGGCCGACTTGATCCGGGCCGCCTGAGACAGGTCAGGCGGCGGCGCGGACCTCGTTGGCGGCCGCTTTCCTGAAGACCGCCAGCAATGACACGCCCATCGGCAGCGGCACGCGCGGCACAACGAGGCTTTCGGCGGCAAACAGCGCCTTCATCGCGGCGTTGATCGGCCCGGGCGGCGTGTCATGGCCCGACGGATTGGTCGATCCGCGCAGGCGGTCCATCACCCGCGCAATCGCCGCCACCGGAAACAGCGCCGCATTGGTATAGCTCAGCCTGTCTATGACAAAGCCCGACGCCTCGATGCGCGTACGCAATCCGTTGCGCGAGTAGCGGCGGAAGTGGTGCAGGCTTTCGTCATGGGCGCTCCACATCCACTGATGGGCCGGCACCGTCAGCAGGACCTGCCCGCCCGGTTTCAGCATGGCGTAGATGGCATCGAGCGACGCCTCGTCCTCCGAAACATGCTCCAGCACGTCGAACATGCAGACGAGATCGGCGCTTTGCGGGGCAACGGGAATATTGCCCGGCAGATAGCCGTCGAGAAACCGGTGGCCGGTCTTTTCCCTGGCGATGTCGCGGGCAAGCCCGCTCATCTCGATCGCGGTCACATGCCCGAATCGCTCCAGCATCGGGATGTTTCCGCCCGTCCCGGCGCCGATCTCGACGATGCGCGCGTTGGCAGGCAGGTCCATCGATTTGAGCACTGCTTCGGCAATGGCGCGGCGGCCGCAGAACCACCAATGGGCGTTCTCGGTCTCCGCCATCTTGCGATATTCGTCGAGTTCCATCAGTCCTCCTGACCGAATGTGCGCCGCACGATGTAGATCGGCCGCTGCTTGATCTCGGAATAGACGCGCCCGAGATACTGGCCGATGATGCCGATGCCCAGAAGCTGGATGCCGCCGAGGAACAGGACCGAGACGAGCAGCGAGGTATAGCCCGGCACGTCCGCACCGAAGAACACCGTTCGGCCGG
The DNA here is from genome assembly GCA_049647505.1 of Mesorhizobium sp. Classification (GTDB taxonomy): domain Bacteria; phylum Pseudomonadota; class Alphaproteobacteria; order Rhizobiales; family Rhizobiaceae; genus Mesorhizobium_A. The sequence continues at coordinate 279,185 of JBARXU010000023.1, read as the reverse complement.
CGATGATCAGCCCATACAGGAACGACATTGCCGAGATGATCGCGCCGACATAGGTCCAGATTTCGAGCGGAACTGTCGAGAAGGACGTGATGCCCTCCAGCGCGAAATTCCAGAGCTTCCAGCCGGAAAACTTGGTCTCGCCGGCAACGCGCGCGTCGCGCGTATATTCGACCGTTGCCGTGCGGAACCCGACCCAGGCAAACAGGCCTTTCATGAAGCGGCGGCGCTCGGGCAGTGTCTTCAAGGCCTCGATCACCTGACGGTCGATCAGGCGGAAATCGCCGACATTGGCGGGTATCTTCTGCTGCGCCATCCAGTTGTGGATTCGGTAGAACATCGACGCCGTGCCCTGCTTGAGCAATGTGTCGGACGAGCGGTCGGCGCGCTTGGCCAGCACCACGTCATAACCCTCGCGCCATTTTTCGACGAGCTGGGGAATGACGTGCAGCGGGTCCTGAAGGTCGACGTCGATGGGAATTGCGGCGTCCGCGTCACAGGCGTCGAGGCCGGCGGTCATCGCCGCTTCCTTGCCGAAATTGCGCGACAGGTCGATCACCTTGACGCGGCTGTCGCGCGCGGCCGCAGAGACCAGTTCAGCCAGCGTGTTGTCGCGGCTGCCGTCATTGACGAAGATGATGTCGAGTTCGACCTTGGCCTCGGCAAGCATCGGCTGATGGCGCGCCAATTCGTCGAGGAACGGCTTGATCGTCTCTTCTTCATTGTGGACCGGGACGACGAGCGCGATACAGGCGTGCTCGGGCCTCACAGGTTCCGCGCTGAGCTTTTCGACGGTTTCCAGGCGCAGGTTGTTTGCATTCACGGCAGCCATCCTGACGGTTGGAGACCGGGCAAACCTAACGATGCGGCGTTAAAACCGGCTTAAATTCGGGCGCGCCTCGCCCTGCCGTCGAAAGCTGCCCTACAGCTTGCGCAGCGCGACTTCCTTGATCAGGTGGTCTGGACCCTTCTTCAGGATCAGGTCGGCGCGCGGCCTTGTCGGCAGGATGTTCTCGCGCAGGTTCCTGAGGTTGATGTTTTCCCAGATATCGACGGCAACCGCGCGCGCCGCGTCTTCCGACAGTTCCGAAAAACGATGGAAGAAGGACTGCTTGTCGCGGAAGGCCGTTTCGCGCAGCCTCATGAAACGCGCCACATACCATTGCAGAAGCACGTCCTCGTCGGCGTCGACATAGATCGAGAAGTCGAAGAAATCCGACAGGAAGGGTACGATCTTGCCGTCTTTCGGCAGTTCGCCCGGCTGGAGCACGTTGATCCCCTCGAAAATGAGGATGTCGGGCCGGTCGATCTCCTGGAACTGGTCGGGCAACACGTCATAGGTCATGTGCGAATAGAGCGGCGCCTGCACGTCCATAAGGCCCGATTTCACCGCCGACAGGAAGCGCAGCAGCGCGCCGACATCATAGGATTCGGGAAAGCCCTTGCGGTCCATCAGGTTGCGCTCGCGCAATACCTCATTGGGCAGCAGGAAGCCGTCGGTCGTCACGAGATCGACCTTGGGGCTCGACGGCCAGCGCTGCATCAGTTCCTTCAGGATACGCGCCGTCGTCGACTTGCCGACGGAGACGGAGCCCGCAATGCCGATAATGAAGGGCGTCTTCACCGCATCGGGAACGTTCAGAAACCGGGAGCGCTGCTTGAACAGCATCTGGGTCGATTCGACATGGGCCGACAGCAGCCGCGACAGTGACAGATAGATGCGCCGCACCTCGTCGAGGTCGATCGGGTCGTTGAGCGAGGAGAGCCGGCGCAGTTCGTCCTGGCTCAGCGTCAGCGGCGTATCGGCGCGAAATTCCGCCCAGTCCGCCGCGGTGAAGAAACGATATGGCGAATATTTCACGGTCGGGCTGATCTGATCCATACCGTCCTCCTGACGCCCTGACCTATTTGCGCGACGTCTTTTCCGCAATGCCGGACTGCGCGGTTCGGCGTTGCAGTTCTTCGAGCACGTCGGAGAAGGGAACGCCCGTTACGCCCAGCACAACGAGCAGATGATAGATCAGGTCGGCGCTTTCCTTGGCGATTTCCTCGCGGTCGCCCGACATGGCGGCGATGATGGTCTCCACCGTCTCCTCGCCGAGCTTTTTCGACGCCTTGCCGACGCCGGCGGCAAACAGCTTTGCCGTCCAGGAGTCAGCCGCGCCCGAGCGGCCGCGCTCTGCAATGATCCGTTCCAGATCGGAGAGGGAAAATGCGCTCATTGCAGGGATTTATGCCGCGCGCGCCATGCTGTCCAGCCGCATCGCCAGTCCGGCGTCGGCCATGTGGCGCTTGGCTTCCTCGACCGAATAGGTGCCGAAGTGGAAGATCGACGCCGCCAGAACCGCGGTCGCATGGCCGTCACGAATGCCGTCGACCATGTGATCGAGCGTTCCGACACCCCCCGACGCGATGACCGGCGCGCGCACGGCGTCGGCCACGGCGCGGGTCAGTGCGATATCGTAACCCGCCTTGGTGCCGTCGCGGTCCATCGAGGTCAGCAGGATTTCGCCGGCTCCCAGATCAACAACCTTGCTTGCAAACTCCACCGCGTCGATGCCAGTCCCCTCGCGTCCGCCATGGGTGAAGATTTCCCAGCGATCGGCAACGCCTGGCGCGGAAACCTTCTTGGCGTCGATGGCGACGACGATGCATTGATTGCCAAACTTGTCGGCGGCCTCGGCCACGAAATCCGGGTTCTTCACGGCCGCCGTGTTGATCGACACCTTGTCGGCGCCGGCCAGCAGCAATTTGCGGATATCGGCCACCTGTCGCACGCCGCCACCCACCGTCAGCGGCATGAAGCACTGTTCAGCGGTGCGGGCGATGACATCGAAGATCGTCTCGCGATTGTCGGACGAGGCAGTGATGTCGAGGAAGCAAAGCTCGTCCGCGCCCGCCGCATCATAGGCCTTCGCCGCCTCGACGGGGTCGCCAGCATCGATCAGATCGACGAAGTTGACGCCCTTGACGACACGGCCGTCCTTGACGTCCAGGCAGGGAATGACACGGTATTTGAGGGTCATAGTTTCTTGTCCTTCGTTGGACGTAGTTCAATCACTTCGCCCTTGCCAAGATCGATTCTCATTCCGCCGGCCATTGACCCGAAAAAGCCTGCCCTCTTCTCGGCCCACTCGACGAATCCATCCCATGTGTAGACCCTGATGCGGTCTGCCTTCTCAATTTGGCGTCGAAGTGTGTTAAGCTTGTCTAGATCGCTATCAGAATGCGGTCGGCGCCCGATATACACGTGACCGATCATGTCGGAATCTGCGTACTCAAGGCCTAGACCACTCTTGTCCGGTGACCTGTTCACGAAATCGAGATTGTTTCTCACGAATTCACGCCAATCGCGTATTTGTTGAAGTGCGTGTTCGAGCGCCGCCGTTCGACGGCCCATCTTGGTGAAAATCTGCTTTGTTGGAGCTTCCAGCTCGACTGCAACCCAATGGGGCCATTTAGATGGGCCAATCGAGACACAAAAAGTCCGCATAGAGCCTGCCGCCGAACGAAAACTGTGGCGCGACATGATGGCAGTGTGTGAACTGCTGCGACAGCAAAGCAGGGTGATTCTGCAAGTGGGTTTGGATATGTCGCTCCTGAGCACCTGCTTCTATTAACTGGCGAAATGTGGCAGCGGCACCAGCGATGGTTTGGTGATCTAAGACGACTGAATAACTGTCAATTTTGTCCATCTGTGCCGACTAGACCACTATTCGAACATTGCTGCCGGCGGCTTCACCTTGCCGCTCAGGATCGCCAGCGCCTCGGCGGCGTCGATGCGGCCATCATAGAGCGCACGGCCCGATATCGCGCCTTCGAGCTTCTTCGCGTCAGGCATGGTCATGCGCACGATGTCGGCAACAGAGGCCAGTCCGCCCGATGCGATGACCGGGATCGAGACGGCGTCAGCCAGCTCAATTGTCGATTCCCAGTTGATGCCGGTCAGCACGCCGTCCCGGTCGATGTCGGTATAGATGATGGCGGCAACGCCTGCGCCCTCGAATTTCTGCGCCAGTTCGACGACGCCAAGCACAGACGCTTCCGCCCAGCCTTCGACCGCGACCTTGCCGCCCTTGGCGTCGATGCCGACCGCGACCTTGCCCGGAAACAGCCGGCAGGCCTCCTTTACGAGTTCCGGATCGCGCACAGCCACGGTGCCGAGGATGACCCGAGCAAGCCCGCGCGCCAGCCAGTCCTCGATCTGGGCCAGTGTGCGGATGCCACCGCCAAGCTGCACCGGGTTCTTCGTTGCCTTGAGGATCGCGCCGACAGCCGCCGTATTGACGCTCTCTCCCTTGAACGCGCCGTTCAGGTCGACAACGTGCAGCCATTCAAACCCCTGCTCCTCGAAGGCTTTCGCCTGCGCGCCGGGGTCTTCGTTGTAGACCTGCGCGGTTGCCATGTCGCCCAACTTGAGGCGTACGCACTTGCCGTCCTTCAGGTCGATGGCGGGAAACAGGATCATGCGTCAGACACCCTCGACGATCGCCACATGGCCGACCGAATATTTCTTGCGGATTTCGAGCGCCGCCGCATATTCCGGCGAGCGGTAGCAGTCGACCGCCGTCTGGTAGCTGTCGAACTCGATGATGACCAGTCGCGTTGCCGCCGGCCCCTCGACCACTTCGCCGCGACCGCCGCGCGCCATGAACTTCGCGCCATACTTGTCGAAGGCCGCCTTGTTGGCCGCGATATATTGCGGATAGTTGTCCGGATCGGTGATGTCGACCATCGCCATCCAGTAGCCCTTCTTCGCAGTCATGGCTTCCACCTCAGGAAATTGGCGATGAGGGCGAGGCCCAGCGCCTGGCTCTTTTCAGGGTGAAACTGCGTGCCGACCATGTTGTCGCGCGTTACAGCCGCCGTCACCGGTCCGCCATAGTCGGCCACCGCCAGCACCTGATCGGGCTTCGTTGCGGCGAGGTGGTAGGAGTGGACGAAATATGCATGCAGGCCACGCTCGCCGGTTTCGATGCCGTCGAACAGCGGGTGAGGGCGGGCAAGCGCGATCGTGTTCCAGCCGATCTGCGGGATTTTGAGCGAGGCGTCAGACGGCGTGATTTCCTTCACGTCGCCGGCGATCCAGCCGAAACCATTTGTGATCGTCTTTTCAAGGCCGCGCTCAGACATCAGCTGCATGCCGACACAGATGCCCAGGAAGGGGCGGCCTTTGGCGATGGCGACCTCTTCGACCGCATCCCACATGCCGTCAACGGCGCGCAGGCCGGCCGCGCAATCGGCATAGGCGCCGACCCCCGGCAGAACGATGCGGTCTGCGGAACGCACGCGGTCCGCATCCGCCGTCAGCTCGATCTGAGCCGAAATCCCTGCCTCACGCGCCGCGCGCTCGAACGCCTTGGTGGCCGAGCGTAGGTTGCCCGAGCCGTAATCGATGATCGCAACCCGCATGTCAGCGCCCCGAAGGATAAGAGAGAAGGCCGAGCGCCGGCCCGGCAATCGCGCGCGGCTGGCCCGGTGTCGCAGCCGGCAGCGGCAGGCTCGGCTCAACGGCAGGCACGTCCGAATACACATGCCTGATCTCGGCATCGGCAGGGTTGTCGGCATCCACCACTCCGGCATCGTGCCAGCCGCGACGGCGAAGTGCCGCCAGACGCAGGGCAGGAGCTTCCAGCCCGACATAAATCGACGCGATCAGCGACAGCACAGGCGAAACCTGCGCCAACCCGCCGACGCTTGCCAGCGCGCCAAGCACCAGCATCGCCGCCAGCGTCAGCGCCGCCTCGATCCAGAGATGGTGCCAGGCGAGCCAAAGCGGCGGCACGAGGAATGCCCAGAAATGAAACCCGTCCCTTATATAGGCGGCATCCGCCCGGTCACGGCTTTCCATCACGACATAGCTGGCCATAGCGGACCTCTATCCGTTCAAAGTGCCCTTGGTCGAGGGAATTGCACCTGCCTGCCGCGGGTCGGCCTCAATCGCGGTGCGCAGCACGCGCGCCACCGCCTTGAAGCAGGTTTCGGCGATGTGGTGGCTGTTTGCGCCGTAATGATTGGTCACATGCAGCGTGATGCCGGCATTCTGCGACAGCGCCTGGAAGAATTCGCGCACCAGTTCCGTGTCGAAGGTGCCGATCTTCTGCGCGGTAAACGCCACGTTCCAGACGAGGAACGGCCGGCCCGACACGTCGAGCGCGGCGCGCGTCAGCGTCTCGTCCATGGCGAGATCGAGCGAGGCATAACGCGTGATGCCACGACGCTCGCCCAGCGCATTCGAAATCGCCTGGCCGAGCGCGATGCCAACATCCTCCACCGTGTGGTGGTCATCGATGTGCAGGTCGCCCTTTGCCTTCACCGTCATGTCGATCAGCGAGTGGCGCGACAGCTGTTCCAGCATATGATCGAAAAAGCCGACGCCGGTCGATACGTCGAACCTGCCCGAGCCGTCCAGGTCGACGGCAACGGAGATCTCGGTTTCCTTGGTCTTGCGCGCGATTTCGGCGCGGCGCAGCACAGCCCTGTCAGCCATCACTTGAGAACCCTGTTGGCATTTGCGCCCGCCTCATACCAGCACGGCCGCGCGATTGCCAGTTGTGCGCGAGGCCGGACCAGGGGGAGTTTGAAAACGGCTCCGCCATGCATAAATATGTCGGCAACGGAGACAGCGGTCGGTGCCACAACGGGCCGGGCTGTCTTGCTCAGGAGTATCTGATGTCAAACGAGATCATCATGCACGGCACGACCATCGTGACCGTGCGCAAGGGCGGCAAGGTCGTCATCGCCGGCGACGGACAGGTCAGCCTCGGCAACACCGTCATGAAGGGCAATGCCAAAAAGGTGCGACGGCTGGGCAAGGGCAATGTCATTGCCGGTTTTGCGGGCGCCACCGCCGACGCCTTTACCTTGCTTGAACGGCTCGAAGCCAAGCTCGAACAATATCCCGACCAGCTGACGCGCGCCTGTGTCGAACTCGCCAAGGACTGGCGCACCGACCGCTATCTGCGCCGGCTGGAAGCGATGATGCTTGTCGCCGACAAGTCGGTGACGCTGGCGCTGACCGGAACCGGCGACGTGCTCGAACCCGAACACGGCGTCATGGCCATCGGTTCGGGCGGCAATTATGCGCTGGCCGCCGCGCGCGCGCTGATCGATACGGACCAGGACGCCGAGGCCATCGCCCGCAAGGCGATGCAGATCGCGGCCGACATCTGCATCTACACCAATTCCTCCGTCACGCTCGAACAGCTCGATGCCGCGTAAGGGCTACAGCTTCAGGGATGTGACCGAAACGGACCTGCCGATGCTGCGGGGCTGGCTGGAACAGCCGCATATGCGCCAGTGGTGGGACGATCCCGACACCGAGATCGCCGCCATCGCCGGGCATATGGACAGTGTCTCGGTCGAGCCACTGATTGCCGAGCTCGACGGCAGGCCGATCGGCTATGCACAGTGGTACGATCCGCATCTGGAAGACGACCACCCCTATGGCGACCAGCCTTTCGGCACGCTCGGCATCGACCTGTCGATCGGCGAGGCGGATATGCTGGGCCAGGGCCACGGTTCGGCGCTGTTGCGGGCGCTCGCAGACGAACTGATCGAGGAGGGCGCGCCGCGCCTTGTCATCGATCCGCATCCCGACAACAGGCGCGCCATCCGCGCTTATGAAAAGGCGGGCTTCCGCCATTTCGACACACGAAACTCAATCTATGGTCCCGCCTTCATGATGGCGCTGGACGCACCGGAAGAGACCGACTGACATGACCAATCTTTCCCCCCGCGAGACCGTATCCGAACTCGACCGCTACATCATCGGCCAGAAGGACGCCAAGCGCGCCGTGGCGATTGCCTTGCGCAACCGCTGGCGCCGCCAGCAGCTCACCGGCCAGATGCGCGAAGAGGTGATGCCCAAGAACATCCTGATGATCGGCCCGACAGGCGTAGGCAAGACCGAGATCGCGCGCCGTCTGGCGCGGCTCGCCGGTGCGCCATTCATCAAGATCGAGGCGACCAAGTTCACCGAGGTCGGCTATGTCGGCCGCGATGTCGAGCAGATCGTGCGCGATCTCGTCGAGCACGCGATCGTACTGGTGCGCGACAAGATGCGCGAGGACGTCAAGGCGCGCGCCCATCTCAATGCCGAGGAGCGCGTGCTCGAAGGCCTCGTCGGCAAGACGGCGAGCCCGGCCACCCGCGATTCCTTCCGCAAGAAGCTGCGCGACGGCGAACTCGACGACAAGGAAATCGAGATCGAGGTGGCCGACACCGGCAATGGCGGAATGCCGAGCTTCGACATTCCCGGCATGGCCGGCGGCATCGGCGTGATGAACATCAATGACATGCTGTCAAAGGCGATGGGTGCCAAACGGACCAAATCACGCAAGACCACCGTCAAGGAAAGTTACGACCTGCTGATCAACGACGAGTCCGACAAGCTGCTCGACCAGGACGAGGTCGTGCGCCGCGCCATGGAATCGGCCGAGAATGACGGCATCGTCTTCCTCGACGAGATCGACAAGATCGCCGCGCGTTCCGACATTTCGGGCGGTCCGTCGCGCGAAGGCGTGCAGCGCGACCTGCTGCCGCTGGTCGAGGGCACGACGGTTGCGACGAAATACGGGCCGGTCAAGACCGACCATATCCTATTCATCGCGTCTGGCGCGTTCCATGTCGCCAAGCCGTCGGACCTGCTGCCGGAGCTTCAGGGCCGCCTGCCGATCCGCGTCGAATTGCGCGCGCTCGAAAAGGACGACTTCAAGCGCATCCTGCTGGAGCCCGAGGCGTCGCTGGTCAAGCAGTATGTCGCACTGATGGCGACCGAAGGCGTCGAGCTCGAATTTACCGACGACGCCATCGACCGGCTCGCCGGCATTGCGGTCGATCTCAACTCTTCGGTTGAGAATATCGGCGCGCGCCGCCTGCAAACCGTCATGGAGCGCGTTCTCGACAACGTGTCCTATGACGCGCCTGATCGCAGCGGCACCAAGGTCGTGGTCGACGCCGAGTTCGTCGGAAAAAATGTCGGCGACATCGCCAAGAACACAGATTTGTCTAGATTCATCCTGTAACCCAAGTGCAACGGGCAGGGCGGCACAATAGTTGCCCTGTCCGCTCATGCTCGACTCGCGAATGGTTTGTTTCTAGAGCATGAAACCAATAGCGGGTCGGGCAGGACATGAAACGACTACTTGCGTCCATCGTCGGGATTGCCATCGCGTTCACATCGAGCGTGATTGCCGCCACGTCCGTCCCGGCGGGCAACCGCAACGCCGAACAGCCGCCGATACCCGGCGCATCTGCCTCGCGCACCAAGGCGCTGAGGACAAGCTACGACGCCAAATACCGCAAGGTGATCGCGCTTCTGCGCAATGACAGGGAGCTGCGCGCCAAGATCGCCGCCGCCGCCGGCCAATACAATATCAGCCCGCTGCATATTGCCGGCGCAATCGTCGGCGAGCATACCTACAATGTCGATGCCTATGACAGGCTCCAGCAATATTACGTCAAGGCCGCGTCCTATCTCGGCTCAAGCTTTGCCTTCGAACATAATGGCGAGAACGTCGCCGATTTCGTCCAGCGTCCGCAATTCTCCTCATGCAACAGTGCCGGGGACAGCTACGACCTGTGGACCTGCCGCGACCGGATCTGGGACGCCACGTTTCGCGGCAGGACCGTCGACGGCAAATCGTTCCCCAACAACCGCTTCAGCGCCGTCTTCTTCCAGCCCTTCTATGCCGGCCAGACCTTCGGCATCGGCCAGCTCAACCCGCTGACCGCGCTTCAGATGTCGGACATGGTGGCGCGCATATCGGGCCTGCCCAAGCTCGACTTCCGCGATCCACGCTCGGTCTACGCGACGATCATGGACCCCGACCGGACGATCCCTTACGTGGCCGCGACCATTCGCAAGTCGATCGACGCCTATTCGCGCATTACCGGTTTCGACATTTCGACCAATCCCGGCATTACCGCCACGCTCTACAATGTCGGCGACCCCGAGGCGCGGGCGCGGGCGCTGAGGAGCGAAAACGCCCGCCGCGCCGCTTCGGGGGAGCCGCAGCGCCTGCCGCAGGAAAATTACTACGGCTGGCTGGTCAACGAAAAGCTCGCCGACATTGAGGCGCTTTTCTAGAGCAGCATGCCTGCATCTCCCGCGTTCAAGTCGGGGCCTGTCTGCTCTCTTATTTGAGAAGGAGGCCCGCCTTATCTTGGCGGACCTCCCCTAAGCTTAGTGGTAACGCTTGACGGCCTCTTCGTGACTACCGGGGTGCAGCTTGCCGGTTTTCACTTCAGAGATTCGACCAATGTTTGTGTCAAACGCTGCTGCAATTCGACTTTGCAGTTCGCCACTCATGATCATCATTTGAACAGCAACCGCATCTTCGAACGTGAGCCTGTAGCTCGGCTTTCCAATTTTGGCCATCGGCCATTTCCTTCCAAGGAATAGCCAGGCAAGACTTGACTTGCACAACAAACGATCGCAGGGATTGTCCGTTGCAACAAATTGCCGCCCTACCCGGCGGTTTCTGACTAAAGGCCGATCTCACGTACCAGGTGGGGTCGGCCTTATCGTTCGGCGAGCCGAATCGACAGTTTCAATTTTATAGGCGTCCATCCCTTAGGGAAACTAGGTATGGATCTGGCCCGTGAACAAACTAGCATTATTTCTATATATAGTAGGTATGAGCTGTTAGTTCTGGGGAAAACTGCGTGTCTGATTGACGGCGCAGGGCAAATTTCTGCTTCGAAGAAGGCGTGAGAAACTTGGCCGAAAAGACCAGGATGGAATGCTAAGCCTTCAGCCGCTCGATCATCTCGGACAGTTCCTCCTCGCTGATCGAGCCTATCCGCGAGGCGAGGAGGTTTGCGTATTCGGTCGCTCTTGGAGACAAGCCCGCAGTGTCGATGACGACGCGCGGGTCGGACCCTTCGGCCAGCGCCAGCAGCGCTTCGGCGTCGTCCCAGATGATGTTGAAATAGCCCAGTATCTTCTGCGCCATCGCCCAGCTCGGCCGCCCGCGCCGGCCATGTTCGAGTGCCGAAAGATAGGCGGGGCTGACACCGATCGCCGCCGCCATGTCCTTCTGGCTGACGCCTCGCTCCTCTCGCAGCTTGCGAACCTTCTCACCGAACGGCGTCATGGCAACACCTGCCTCGGGTTCTTTCGCACCCGGATATAGAGCGCGCCTTCGCCGCCGTGATTTCGCGCCGCATCCTCGTAACCCGACACCAGATCGCGGAAGGACGGCGTCGTCAGCCAGCCGGGAACCGACCGCTTCAGCACGCCATCGCTCGCCGCCGACGACCCCTTGCCGGTGATGACCAGAACGTAACGCACCCCGCTGTCATATGCTCGGCGCAGAAACGACAGAAGCAGCGAATGCGCCGCATCCTGCCGCAGGCCGTGAAGGTCGATCCGCGCCTCGATGGGCAGCCGCCCCTTCGATATCTTCTTCTGGGTCGTGCGGTCGAGATGCTGGACCTGCAGGCGGTTGATCGCCGCTCCGCCTGCCGGCACCAGCGCGCTCGCCTCCGGCTGGGCCTTGCCCGCCACAGATGGCTCGGTCTTTGTCGGTTCGGGTTCGGGCGGCGGAACCGCCTTGCCGCGCAGAGGTGTCGCCGAGCGTGCGACGAGATTCCACAGAATGCGCTCGTCATCGCTCAGTTCGCGCGCGCGGGCCATGTCAGCGCCCCTCGACCAGCGGCCGCGGCAGCAGCGCGAAAAACTCCGCCGCATGCTTGATGACGCCCGCGATCTCGCCCGCCGCATCGCCCGATCCTGTGAACAGATCGCCCCGAGCCGGCCCGATGATTGCCGACCCGGTGTCCTGCGCGATCATCAGGCGATTGAACGGCCTGCCGTCGAAGGCGGTCAGAGAAGGTGCGGCGATGTGAAAGGGCGTGCCGAACGTGTGCAGCAGCCTGTCGACCGCGACTGACCGGCCCGGCGTCAGCGGAACCTTGGCTGCGGCAACCGGTCCAAGCGCCGCATCGTCGACCGGTGCATCGCGAAAGAAGATGAAGGAGCGGTTGCGCCAGAGGATTTCATGAACCCGCTCGGGATGGCGAGCAAACCAGCCTCGGATCGACTGCATCGTCACCTTGTCGAGCAGGATTTCGCCACGCTCGGCCAGCACCTTTCCCGCGCCGGTGAACCTCTGGCCACTCTTGGCCGCATAGGTGACGCGGCGCAGCGATCCGTCGGTCATTGCCAGCCTCGCCGCACCCTGGACATGGATGAAATAGACATCGACAGGATCGGCCAGCCAGGCGATCTCCAGTCGGCGACCGGCCAGCGCCCCTTGGTCGACCGCCTGGCGATCATAATATTCGACGATGCCGTGCGGCGTCTGCCTTCCGAAAGCGAGGTAGGAGTCCATGCCGTCGGGCCGGTTGCCGTCATCGACATTGACCAGATCGTCCGGCCTTTCATAAAGCGGGAACTGGAACCTTCCGTCGCGCTCGGCAGAAGCCTCGACCTGCGGTTCGTAGAAGCCGGTGACGAAACCGGTCGTCGCGCCTGCCGCCGGCGAGACCCGGAAAGGAACGAAATGCCGTTCGAAAAAGGCGCGCGCCTGATCGCCGTCGAGCGACATGAAATCGCGGGCGTCGGAATATGCGGCATCGAACGCGGCGCATTCGACCCCGAGCGATCCGGTCCGGTATGGTTTGATCAGAACCCGTTCGGCGGAACGGGCAAAGGCGGCAAATGCAGGCGCATGGTCGTCATCGGCCCAGCCGGGCAGTTGCGAGAATGCGACCGGCGCGAAAGCGGACGAAAGGCTCATCGCCGCGCTCCCGCACCATTCTCAATCTTCGGCTTCGGTCGCGACCAGCTTCCAGTTCGGGTCTTTCGACCGCGTGTCGCGCGCGAATGTCCAGACGTCCTTGACCTCGGCCACCGTCTCGGGATCACCATCGATGACCGCACCCGCCTGGTCGCGGGTCGCCGAAATAAGTTCGCTGACGATGCGCATCGTCACATGCGCCTCGCCGCCCTTCATTTCGGCAGCGGCGATCTCGGCCTTGTCGATGCCGATAAAGGACGATTCGATCTTCTCGTTGCGCTGTTCGCGTTCGTTGATCGCCTGAACGAACCCGTCATAGACCTCGCGCGAGAGCAGGTTCTTGAGCGTTTTGCGGTCGCCATCGGCATAGGCCATGACGATCATCTCGTAGGCCATCTTGGCGCCGTCGACGAAGCCCTTCGGATCGAAGGACGAATCGGCATCGCGAATCGCGCGAAGTCCCTTGTTCAGCTCGCTGCCTGCGGGCGCAAACGCATCAATGGCTGCATAGGTCTCTTCCGCGCTCTCGCCGGATTTGCGGCGCGGCAGGGACACGACATTGTCGGCCGGCTTGGAATCGGCCTCCTGGCGACGACCCGCAGTATAGGGATCGAATGGCGGCCGTTCACTGCCGGTACGGCGGCCGAGCACGCTGCGCAGCTGGATGAAGATCACCACCGCCGCGACCAGAAAGATGATTGTGCCCAAATCCAGAAATTCCATCAGATTCCGCCAAACGCAAAAACATGTCGCAAGCCATTATCGAACGTCAGGCGGTGCGACACAATGCTAGGGATATAGAGCTTTGGGCCTGATCATTCAAATTGCCGATAGGACGCACTATCTTTAGTCGAACCATAGCGGTGTGAAGACCGCTCTTTACGGATAAAAGATTGACCCGCACCCTGATCACACTTTTCGTTCTTTTCCTGCCACTGCTGGAAATCGCGGGGTTTGTTGTCGTCGGCAGCGAAATCGGCGCTCTTGCGACCGTGGCGCTGGTGATTGCGGCTGGCGTGCTCGGCGCCATCCTTGTCCGCGTCCAGGGTTTCGGCGCGCTGCGCCGCGCGCAGATGGCAGCCGAAACAGGCGGCCAACCCGACCGCGAGATCGTCCATGGCGCGCTCATCCTCGTCGCCGGCATCCTTCTGATGATCCCTGGCTTCATCACGGACATTCTCGGCCTGCTTCTGTTCATCCCGCCGGTGCGCGACATTGCCTGGAAAGCCCTGCGCAACCGCATCTCGATCATTACCCCACGCGGGCGCGGTCCAGGCGCCGACCGGCAGACCCAGGCCCGCGTCATCGAGCTCGACGAAACCGACTACAAACATGTCGACCCGTCATCACCTTGGCGGCGCGATACCCCCAAGGACTGAGCGAGCGCGTTCGAGCTCCAAACTTGCTATGGCCCGGCTGGCATGGTAGCCAACGCGCCGATTTTAAGCGGCCGCAAAGCGGCCCCGCCAGAAGGGCTGAAACAATGGCAGAGAACGAAACCAACGGCGGCAATGGCGCACAGCCGACGCTGAACATCCTGGCTCAGTATGTGAAGGATCTCTCCTTCGAAAATCCGGGTGCGCCTAATTCGCTGCGCGGCCGCGACACGAACCCCGGCATCAACATCAACGTCAATGTGAACGCCAATCCGCTCTCCGACAGCGAATTCGACGTCAATCTGACGATCAATGCCAAGGCCGGCACAGACAAGGACGTGCTGTTCAACGTCGAGCTGGTCTATGGCGGCGTGTTCCGCGTCGCCGGCTTCCCGCAGGAGCACACCCTGCCGATCCTGTTCATCGAATGCCCGCGCATCCTGTTCCCGTTCGCACGCCAGATCATCGCCGAATGCACCCGCAATGGCGGTTTCCCGCCGCTGATGATCGACCCGATCGACTTCGCGACCATGTTCCAGCAGCGCATTGCCGAAGAACAGGCCCGCTCGAAGGTTCAGGTCAGCTAAAATCTTTGCCTGACCGCTCAGGTCGGCTTCATGCATCCAGATCTCCCGAAACCAGCTCCGGTTTTCGGGAGATTTTCTTTTGGAAAGATCAGGCGGGTCGGTCCGGCGATTGGAATTCCGGCTTCAACCAGGCTGATTTCTCGCCGAGCTTCTCGACCATCGCCGCATGGGCGGCGCGTTCCGCCTCGGTCAGACGTGACGGCAGCGGCTCGGGCCGCGGCTCCAGCACCACGCCGCCCAGGTCGACCGTGCCTGTCGTATTGACGGCTTCGACAGCATCCAGCCCGAATGTCCGCTGACGTCCGCCGGTCAGCTCCAGATAGACTTCCGCCAGAAGACCCGAATCGAGAAGAGCGCCGTGGCGCGTGCGGTGGCTGTTGTCGACGCCGTAGCGCTTGCACAGCGCATCGAGCGAATTCGGCCCCATAGGATGCTTGCGGCGCGCAATGGCCAACGTGTCGATGACGCGGCCGGGATCGACCGGTGCGCGGTCCAATCGCGCGAACTCGGCATTGATGAAACCCATGTCGAAGCCGGCATTGTGGGCGACCAGCATGGCCCCGTCGATAAAGGCCTCGAACTCGTCGGCTATGCCGGCAAAGACCGGCTTGCCGGCAAGATCGGCCAGCGAGATGCCATGAACGGCCTGCGCATCGGGGTGGATCTCGCGATCCTGCGGATGGATATAGACGTGGAACGTTCTGCCGGTCGGAAAACGGTCCATCAGCTCGATCGCGCCGATTTCGATGACCCGGTCCAGCCGGTTGTCGAGGCCGGTCGTTTCAGTGTCGAAGACTATCTCACGCATCTTTTCGCTCCATCACGCACCCAATTGCGCGACGATGCCGTCAACCTGGCGTCGAGCATGATCGAGCCCCTGACCGGTATCGACGATGAAGTCGGCCTGCCGGCGCTTCTCGGCATCGGGTACCTGCCGCGCCAGAATAGCCTCGAACTTGTCGGCCGTCATGCCCGGACGCGCCAGAACGCGCTCGCGCTGGACATTTGCGGGCGCCGTCACGACCACCACCTTGTCGACGCGGCCACGCCCGCCGGTTTCAAACAGAAGCGGAATGTCGAGCACGGCAAACGGCGCATTCGCGTCGCGCGCAGCCTGAAGAAATTCGTCGGCATCGGCCCGCACCAGCGGATGCACGATCGCCTCCAGCCGCTTGATGGCTTGAGTATCGCCAAGCACACGTTTGCTCAGCTCGACCCTGTCGACCGTGCCGTCGCGCACAGTGCCGGGAAACGCCTCCTCGATCAGCGGCGCCGCCTTGCCGGAATAGAGGCGATGAACTGCCGCATCTGCATCATGGACCGGCACGCCGCGCTCGACGAACATCTTCGCCGTCGTCGACTTGCCCATGCCGATGGAACCGGTCAGCCCCAGAACGATCATCAGTGCCGCTCCATGTCTGCAATGACGAGCGCGCGAAGCTCGTCGGTCACGGTCGGCCGGACGCCAAACCAGTGTTCGAACCCCGGCACCGCCTGATGCAGCAGCATGCCGAGTCCGTCGACGGTCCTGAGGCCGCGCGCCGCAGCTGCGGCCAGCAGCGGGGTCACGAGCGGAACATAGACAATGTCGGTGACGATGCAGTGATCGCCCAGAGACGAAACGTCGGCCGGCAGTTCGCCCGCGCCGTCCATGCCAAGCGACGTCGTGTTGACGAGAAGATCGGCCCCGGCCAGCACCGCATCGAGCTCACCGAACCCTCGCGCCTGAACCTTCGAACCGAAGCGGGCGGCAAGGTCTTGCGCGCGCGCAACCGTGCGGTTGACGAGATCGACGCGGTCATAACCGGCGCTCAGGATCGAATGGATGATCGCGCGCGATGCACCACCGGCACCCAGCACCACGGCTCGATTTCGGCCGCGCCATTCGGGCGCGCCTGCATCGAGGTTTGCGCCAAAGCCGATCGCGTCGGTATTGCCGCCGCACAGGGTCGAGCCTTCGAACCAGAGCGTGTTGACCGCACCGATCACCTCGGCCTCGCCGTCGCGGCGGTCGACCATCTCGAAGGCGACCTCCTTGTGGGGGATGGTGACATTGCCGCCGGCAAATCCGTTTGCGGCAAGCGACGAGATGAAATCCCGAATATCGCCAGGCGCGACATCGATGCGCTCATAGCTGCCGTCGATACCGTGCTGCGCGATCCAGTGGCCATGGATCAGCGGCGATCTCGAATGGGCAACCGGATGGCCGCAGACAAAGGCGCACCGTTCAGCCATCGATCGCTCCAACCCGTCTCAATTCCGCCAGCAGCGGCAGTAGCGGCATTCCGATGATCGTCGTGTGATCGCCCTCGACGTGCTCGAACAATTGGATGCCCGGCCCCTCGATCTGATATGCGCCGACGCTGCGAAGCACCGGTTCGCCGACCGCTGAAAGATAGCGGCCGATGAATTGAGGCGACAGTTCGCGCATCGTCATGCGAGCGGTCGAGACATGACGCCATATGGCCTCGCCGCCGCGCGCCAGCACGACCGCGCTGTTCAAATGATGGGTCTTGCCCGACAGGCGCAGCAGCTTGCGCCGCGCTTCGTCCATGTCTGCCGATTTGTGCAGAACCTCGTCATCGAGCGAAAGCGTCTGGTCGGAGCCGATCACCCAGGCATCCGGATTGGCCTCCGACACATCGACGGCCTTCGCCTCCGCCAGCACCAGCGCCATGTCGTCTGGCGTGACATCGCCCCCGATCGCTTCCTCCACCGCGCGCTCGTCGATGGAGGAGGGGATGGCGTCTGCGTCGACGCCGGCGCGCGTCAGCATCTCGCGGCGGAACGGACTTGCGGATGCGAGGATGATCCTGGTGCTGATCTGAGTGCTCATGACCGACGCGGTTAGCGCGTCCCCCGGCGCAAGGCAACGATTGCGGCTGCGGTTTCCTCGATCGAGCGGCGGGAGACATCGATCATCGGCCAGTTGTGACGCGAGCAGAGCTGGCGCGCATAGGCCAGCTCGTCGGAAATCATCGAACGGTCGACATAGGTCTGGGAATCGTAACCCGGCGTCTGGCCGAGAATGCGGTTCTGGCGAACATGGGAGATACGCTCGGCGGTCGCCACCAGCCCGACGATCAGCGGCCGTTTGGCATAGAGCAGGCTTTCGGGAACCGGCACGCCGAGAACGATCGGAATATTGGCGGTCTTGATGCCGCGATTGGCGAGATAGATCGAGGTCGGCGTTTTCGACGTGCGAGAAATGCCGATCAGCACAACATCTGCCTCTTCGATATCGGCCGGCAATTGGCCGTCGTCATGTTCCATGGTGAAGTTCAGGGCGTCGATGCGCCTGAAATAATCGGCATCGAGCGCATATTGCGCGCCGACGCGGCGACCGGCCGGCGCGCCGAGGTAGGACTGGAAGACGGTCAGAACCGGCTCCAGCACCGAAACGCATGGCAGGCCCATTTCGGCGCAACGCGTGTCGATGAGTTTGGCCAGGTCCTGGTCGACGACCGTATAGAGGACAATGCCAGGTTCCGCGTCGATCTCCTCGAATACCTTGTCGAGCTGCTTCTGGGTGCGGATCAGAGGGTAGATATGCTCGATGGCGCGCGTGTCCTTGTATTGGGCGGATGCCGCGCGACCCGCCGACAACAAGGTCTCTCCGGTCGCATCCGACACGAGATGCAAATGGAAGAAGCTCTGGGGTTTGTTCGCGCTTTGGGGTTTGTTCACAAGGGGACCGGGCTGGCTGTTCATGAATGTGGAAAAACGGGACGAAACGGACCCGTCGGGGAGGCCGGATTGTATCAGAGGCCCATTCATCCACAATCACCGGCAAAACGAACAGAATCCCGGAGCACTTGTGGGAATCATGGAGACGCGACGCTTCGCCGCTTCCATCCACAGACGGGCTTTTCATCCATATCCTTCTAAGCATCTGTAATGGCTGATCGAATCCGATCCATCCAAGAAGATATCGACAGGCCTCATTCTGTGGACATGAAACGGTCCTGCGGCATAGGAATGAGCAGTCTGTGGGTGACCGACGATCCCCATAACCAACCGACTCATAGAATCAAAAGAATCTCTAGATTCAATTCTTTGATTTAGAAGAGAGCTGTAATGACCGAAGCGAGCAGCCCTGAGCGCAAGATGGTTCGGGTTCTGAAAGGGGAGACGGTATTTCCCCCTCCGGTCTGGCTGATGCGCCAGGCCGGGCGCTATCTGCCGGAATATCGGGCGACACGCGCCAGCGCCGGCGGCTTTCTCGATGTCTGCTACAATCCGGATTTCGCTGTCGAGGTCACGCTCCAGCCGATCCGCCGTTTTGGCTTCGACGCGTCGATCATGTTCTCCGACATACTCGTCGTGCCTCATGCGCTCGGGCGAGACCTGCGCTTTGCCGAAGGCGAAGGGCCTCGAATGACGCCGATCCTGCCCGAGGAAATTGCACGGCTCGACGAGCAAATGTTTCACGTGAATCTGGCGCCGGTCTACGAGACGGTTGGGCGGCTTAGAGGGGAACTCCCACGTGAAACGACACTGATCGGCTTCTGCGGGGCTCCCTGGACGCTTGCGACCTATATGATCGCCGGTCGGGGAACGACCGATCAGGCGCCAGCCCGGCTGTTTGCCTATCGTCATCGGCAAGCTTTTGCGCAGCTGCTTTCAAAGCTGGCGGACGTGTCGGCGCAATATCTGGTCAGGCAGTTGCGGGCGGGTGCCGATGTCGTCCAGATTTTCGATTCCTGGGCCGGCGTTCTCGATCAGGAGAGTTTTGAGGCTTTCTGCGTTAAGCCGGTTGCCGAGATTGTCGCAAAAGTCCGTGCCGAGGTTCCCGATGCCCTGATCATCGGTTTTCCGCGTGGCGCCGGCGTCGGCTATGACCGCTATCGGGAACAGACCGGGGTGAATGCGGTGAGCCTGGACTGGACGGTGCCTTTGTCGCAGGCCAAGGTGCTTCAGAGGCAGGGCGCTGTTCAGGGAAATCTCGATCCAATGCGCCTTGTGGCGGGTGGTCCTTCGCTTGAACGAGGCGTGGCTGCCATCCTCGATGAATTGCGGGACGGTCCGCACATCTTCAATCTCGGGCATGGCATCACGCCCGAAACGCCGATCGACCACGTCGAGGCCATGTTGAGGCAAATCCGCAAATGAGCGCGTCAGACCGGAGCGGGCAGGTGGCGGCGAAACGGGCAGGTATGGCGCTTGGCGTCTTCGCGCTGGTGACGCTCATCCTGCTCTGGCTGGCGCCAGTCAGCCTCTATCTCTGGATGAAGGCGGGGCATGTGATCGCCGTCATCTCGTGGATGGCGGGAATGCTCTATCTGCCGCGACTGTTCGTCTACCATTGCGATGCAGAGCCGGGTTCGAAGCAGTCCGAGACGTTCAAGATCATGGAGCGCCGGCTGCTGCGCGGCATCACCAATCCGGCGATGATTGCATCCTGGGCTTTTGGTCTTTGGCTCGCCTGGCATGGCTTTGCGTTTCAGGGCGGTTGGCTGCACGCCAAGCTCTTGCTGGTTCTCGCTATGTCGGCGATGCATGGCTATCTGTCCGCGGCGGTCAGGAAATTTGCCGAAGATCGCAATGAAAAGCCTGCAAGGCACTGGCGGATCGTCAATGAGGTCCCCACATTGCTGATGATCGGCATTGTCGTCCTTGTGATCGTCAAGCCGTTCTGAGCAATATTCCGATCTTGCTCTTTGTATGAACCGCTAGTACAAGGCGGCTCTCCCCTATCGCCGAGCACAGTTGCCTTTCGCATCCAGTCGCATCAACCGGCGCTTCCCGACCGCATATCTCCAGACCGCTATCCATTCAGAGTCCGCGCCATGCAGGAAATGAAACTCTCAGAGTTCAAGAACAAGAAACCGCCAGAGCTGATCGCTTATGCGGAAACGCTCGAGGTCGAAAACGCCAGTGTGATGCGCAAGCAGGAGCTGATGTTCGCGATCCTGAAGAAGCTCGCGGCGCAGGATGTCGAGATCATCGGCGAAGGCGTGGTCGAGGTGCTGCAGGACGGCTTCGGCTTCCTGCGCTCCGCCAATGCCAATTATCTGCCTGGTCCCGACGACATCTACATCTCGCCTTCGCAGATTCGCCGTTTCTCGCTGAAAACAGGCGATACGGTCGAAGGTCCGATCCGCAGCCCGAAGGAAGGCGAACGCTATTTCGCGCTTCTTAAGGTCAATACGATCAACTTCGACGATCCGGACAAGATCCGGCACAAGATCCATTTCGACAATCTGACGCCGCTTTATCCGACGTCGCGTCTCAAGATGGAACTTGAGAACCCAACCTCGAAGGATATCTCGCCGCGTGTCATCGATCTCGTCGCACCGATCGGCAAGGGTCAGCGCGCGCTGATCATCGCGCCGCCGCGCACGGGTAAGACCGTGCTGATGCAGAACATCGCGCATTCGATCACGGCCAATCATCCGGAATGCTATCTGATCGTCCTGCTGATCGACGAGCGCCCTGAAGAAGTGACCGACATGCAGCGCTCTGTGAAGGGCGAGGTCATTTCCTCGACCTTCGACGAACCGGCCGCCCGCCACGTCCAGGTCGCCGAAATGGTCATCGAAAAGGCCAAGCGCCTGGTCGAGCATGGCCGCGATGTCGTCATCCTGCTCGATTCGATCACCCGTCTCGGCCGCGCCTACAACACGGTCGTTCCGTCATCGGGCAAGGTCTTGACCGGCGGTGTCGACGCCAACGCCCTCCAGCGTCCGAAGCGCTTCTTCGGCGCGGCGCGCAACATCGAAGAGGGCGGTTCGTTGACGATCATCGCGACGGGCCTGATCGACACCGGCAGCCGCATGGACGAAGTCATCTTCGAAGAGTTCAAGGGCACCGGTAACTCGGAAATCCATCTCGACCGCAAGGTTGCCGACAAGCGCATCTATCCGGCGATGGACATTCTGAAATCCGGCACGCGCAAGGAAGACCTGCTCGTGCAGCGCGCCGATCTCCAGAAGATCTTCGTCCTGCGCCGTATCCTTGCGCCGATGGGAACGACCGATGCGATCGAATTCCTGATCGACAAGCTCAAGCAGACCAAGACCAATTCGGACTTCTTCGATTCGATGAATACCTGAGGCAGGTCGTTCCGCGATAGACATTCTCTCGCGGAACGAATAGCCTATTTATAACAATACGTTATTTCGTTTCTTGCCGTTTTTCTGGCCGGCATGATGTTCCGACGATCTTCATCGAGGGCCCTGTTTCAGGGCCCTTTTCAATTCATCTGCATTGCTGATAGGCGCAAGACACACATTGCCTCTACATAGCCAGGCGGCAGGCGCATCGGCGGGATTGAAGCCCGCAGGTATGTTCTTCGGTCCTTTGCCGGATTCATATCTGATGGTGATGTCGATGCGGCGAGGGTCCGGATTGGATTTCGCTGCCTCCGACAGTTCCGAATTGCCGATCTGCTCTGCGATGATGAGTTTCATCGGCTGATCGGCGATTGCCGAGAATGTGTATATTCCAGCCTGTCCGTAGATCTGTTTTTCGGCGCGACCCATGGCCGCCTCCGCTGCCTTGCGCGCGCGTTCATAGATATCAAAATCGCCCGTGGCCGACGACAGGCGGGTCAGCGCTTCGATGATCTGCGCCGTTGCCGATGGCACCGGATCGTCTGAATCGCCGCGAATGCGGATTGGCGTATCGCTTGCGTCAGACGCAGTCAGGAAATGTGAGCCCTTGCCATCTGCGTGCCATTGATCGAGGACCTCGCTCCATTTGATCGCCTGATCTACAAATTCTCGGTCGGTAGTCGCCTCGAACAATGAGATGGCCGCATTGATCATCGATGCATAATCGGATGAGAGGCCAGGAAAGAGACGGGATTTCCCTAATGCCGAGTGAGGCAATCTTCTGTCGATCATCGATTCGGATATGCAACGATATGCCTGGACGGCTCTGTCGATCCATTCGGGACGGTCGAACAGCCGTCCGGCTTCGGCATATGCGCGGATCGCCAGCCCGTTCCAATCCGTGAGCACCTTGTCGTCGCGCGCGGGACGGGGCCGCTCTTCGCGGGCAAGCCTCAAGGCTTCGAGGGTGGGGCGGTTCTCAATCGATTCATGCCCGGAATGAGCGCTTGGACGCTCGATGACGACCGGGTCTCCTTCCCATTCCCGAGGTTTTGCCAACGCGTAGAACTCGAAGAAGCGGGCCGATCCGTCGCCGAGCGTCTTTTCGACATCCTCGGGCGTCCAGGTGTAGAATTTTCCCTCCTCGCCTTCGCTGTCCGCATCGAGACTCGACGCAAAACCGCCCATGTCGGTGGTGAGCTCGCGGTCGATCCATGCGAGCGTCCGCTCAACTGCTTCTGAAAATATGTCATCGCCGGTCTGCGCAAACGCATGACAGCACTGCCGGACGAGCTGGGCATTGTCGTACAGCATTTTTTCGAAGTGAGGGATCAGCCAATGCGCGTCGGTCGAATAGCGGCATAGCCCCCCGCCGACATGATCGTAGATGCCGCCTGCCAGCATTTTTCGCAGGCTTTCGATCACCTGTTGCCTGCCTTCAGGCTTTTCGGTGTTCAGACTGTTGATCCAGAGCGCGTCCATGAACGGAACATTCGGGAATTTCGGTGCGCCCCTGAGGCCGCCCAGATCGGGATCGATCATCGACGAAACCTGTTTTGCCAATGATTCCAATGGGGTCGCGGAAAGCTGAGCCGAGCCGGTGTCCGGTGCTAGACGAGAGGAAACATGCTCGTTCAGGACATTCGCGCTGTTCATCAATTGAGGTCGTTTGGTCTGCCAGGCATCGTTGACAGCGCGCAGCACCTCCACGAATGAAGGCCGGCCATACGCGGGCCGCGGGGCGAAATAGGTTCCGCCCCAGAACGGTTTGGCGTCAGGCGTCAGAAACATGGTCAGCGGCCAGCCGCCCTGTTCACCGGTCGCATTGAGCGCCGCCATATATATCTGATCTATCTCAGGTCGCTCCTCGCGATCGACCTTGATGCACACATAGAGATCGTTCATGACGTCGGCGGTTTGAGCATCTTCGAAGCTTTCATGCGCCATGACGTGACACCAATGGCAGGCGGCATAACCGACGGAGAGCAGGATCGGCTTGCCTGTCTCTTTCGCTTCGGCGAGTGCGGCTGACGACCAGGGCCACCAATGGACCGGGTTTTCGGCATGTTGACGAAGATAGGGACTGGTTTCAGATCCGAGGCGGTTCATTGTCTTCCGTCCTGATTGATCGATTGCCAAAGACATATAGCCGGGGCGTGTGAAGGGCCACAGATGGCTGGATCGGATACGATATTTGCATTGTCGACGGGCCAACTGCCGTCCGGTGTCGCGATTATTCGGATGTCGGGACCAGATGTTCGATTCGCAATCGAAACGATTTTTGGTGACGTGCCGCCCGCCAGACGCTCGGCATACGGCATTTTGTCCTTTGAAGGCTCCGAGATTGACAGGGGGCTGTGCCTCTATTTCCCCGGCCCTGGCTCGGTTACGGGTGAGGATTGCGGTGAATTCCATGTCCATGGAAGCGTCGCGGTGGTGAACTCGCTGCTTGCCTGCCTTGGCAAGATCGAGCGAATGCGGCCTGCGGAAGCTGGCGAGTTCACTCAGCGCGCATTTCTCAATGGCAAGATGGATCTGACCGGCGTCGAAGCACTTTCCGATCTGATTGCCGCGGAGACCGAGGAACAACGCAAATTGGCATTTGCCAATATTGGCGGCGGACAGCGCGGAATCTATGAAGGTTGGCGCAATCGGCTGCTTTCGCTGCGTGCGAGGCTGGAGGCGGAACTTGACTTCTCGGATCAGGAGGATGTCGGGGAGTCCGCGTTGGATCACGTTCGCCAACAGGCTGACGAACTCGCGCTGGAGATCGAGAAGCACAGTTTTCTGTTTCAGAATTCGGAGATCATTCGGTCCGGCTATTCCGTGGTGATCGTTGGCGCGCCAAATGCCGGCAAATCGAGCCTTTTGAATGCGTTGGCGCGTCGCGATATTGCGATTGTTACGGGCGAAGCGGGTACCACTCGTGATCTGATTACCGTCCATCTCGACATCGGTGGCTACAAGGTCAATCTGACCGATACCGCCGGCTTGCGCGAGCATGCGGGTCATGTCGAGGCAATCGGCATTGCGCGTGCGCGGGAGACGGCCGCCAAGGCCGATCTGGTGATCGAAGTTGTCGATCTGGTTGACCCGATGAGGGTGAGTCTCGGCTCCGACATGCCAAGGCTTGTGGTCGGTGCAAAGTGCGATCTGCCTGAGGGTGACGACTTTGCCGTCGATCTGCGCCTTTCGACCGTTTCCGGCGAAGGATTGGAAGATCTGGTCGGTCATATCGGACAGCGCCTTCGCGCGCGAATGGGTTCAGTTTCGGCGACAGGGCCTACGCGGGAGAGGCATGTCAGGCATTTGACATCAGCCGCCATGTCGTTAAAGCGCGCGATGCAATTGCAAGCTCATGAGCTTTTGGCGGAAGAACTTCGTCATGCAGCATCAGAGCTGGGGCGGATTGTCGGGCTTACCGATACCGAAGAATTGCTGGGAGAGATCTTTTCTCGCTTCTGCATCGGCAAGTGATTCACGTGAAACATTGGTTTCGCACTGCGGCCTGTCATGTTTCACGTGAAACAGGCTCGAACTTGACAATGCAGGCCGACACGGACATTTGTCCCGCCTCATCAAGGAAGTCAGAATGACAACGCCATTCGATGTCATTGTTATCGGTGGCGGCCACGCCGGCTGCGAAGCTGCAGCGGCCGCGGCGCGGGGCGGCGCACGCACGGCGCTCGTCACGCTCGTAGCGGACAAGATCGGTGTGATGTCCTGCAATCCTGCGATCGGGGGCCTGGGAAAGGGCCATCTCGTCCGCGAGATCGATGCCCTCGACGGATTGATGGGGCGGGCAGCGGACCTGGCCGGAATTCAGTTTCGTCTGCTCAACAGACGCAAAGGTCCGGCGGTGCGCGGGCCGAGAACACAGGCCGACCGCCGCCTCTATCGGGAAGCGGTTCAAATCCTTCTCGCAGAACAGGACAATCTTACCATCGTCGAGGGCGAGGCTGCTGAAATCGTCATAGATCGTGATCGGGTCACTGGACTCGGGCTGGTCGACGGCCGCGAATTCTCCTGTGGCGCTCTGGTGCTGACGACGGGAACCTTTCTCAAAGGTCTGATTCATATAGGAGATCGGCGGTTCGCTGCAGGTCGAATGAACGAGAAGGCGGCAGAGAAGCTGTCTGCCTCGCTCCTTTCGGCGGGGTTCGCCCTCGGGCGCCTGAAGACAGGCACACCTCCCAGACTTGACGGCAGGACGATCGATTGGGCTTCGCTGGATATGCAGGCCGCGGATGAACGCCCGGTGCCGTTTTCTCTCATGACTGATCGGATTACGACACCTCAGATTGAATGCGGGGTCACGCGCACGACTGAGGCATCGCATCGTATCATTCGAGAGAATCTGCATCGTTCGGCGATGTATTCGGGTTCCATCGAAGGCATTGGGCCGCGCTATTGCCCGTCGATCGAGGACAAGATCGTCAAGTTTGGTGACCGAGATGGACATCAGATCTTTCTTGAGCCCGAAGGTCTCGACGATGATACCGTCTATCCGAACGGGATCTCGACGTCGTTGCCAGAAGATACCCAGCGTGAATTGGTGGCGAGTATTCCCGGCCTGGAACGTGCGATCATTACACAACCAGGTTACGCCATCGAATATGATCACGTCGATCCGCGAGAACTGGAGACGACATTCGAGACTCGCAGGGTGCGCGGACTCTTTCTTGCTGGCCAAATCAATGGGACGACGGGGTACGAAGAGGCGGCGGCTCAAGGCATATTGGCGGGCATTAATGCCGCGCGCCGTGCAAGTGCCGCCGAACCGGTTTCCCTGTCCAGGGCCGAAGCCTATATCGGCGTCATGGCGGATGATCTAACCCGCAGGGGGGTGTCCGAGCCATATCGCATGTTCACATCTCGGGCTGAGTTTCGACTGTCACTGAGGGCGGATAATGCCGATCTGCGTCTGACGCCGTTGGCTGACAGACTTGGTGTAGCAGCCACCGACAGGCTGGTGCGGTTCAAGGAGATGGAGACCGGACTTTCCATAGGCCGCGATTTGCTGAACTCGTTGAACCTGACGCCAAATGAAGGCAGGCGGCATGGACTCACGCTTAATCTGGATGGTGCGAGGCGGTCCGCTTTTGACCTGTTGGCTATGGAAAGCGTGGGAATTTCCCAGCTGTCATCTATATGGCCCGAGCTGGGCTCGATCGGACCGAAGGCCGCTGAACTTCTTGAGACCGATGCTAAATATGCCGTCTATTTGAACCGGCAGTCGATCGAGGCGGAAGCGCTCAAGCGGGAGGAAGCGCGCGAGATTCCGGAGGGCATAGACTTTGCGTCTGTTCCGGGGCTTTCAAATGAATTGAAGGCGAAGATCGCGTCCCGCCGCCCGCGCAGTCTCGCGGAAGCCGGCCGGATCGACGGAATGACTCCGGCTGCGCTTGCGATCATCGTGACTCACGTGAAACATTCTGCAAACTCGGTCGAACGTGACGTTGCATGAGTGAAGATCGTTACCTGCAACTTTGCCGAGTCGCCGGGGATGTTTCACGTGAAACATACAATCGGCTTGAATGGTTCGAGACAGAGTTCCGTCGATGGAATGCCCGCATAAATCTCGCCGCAGAATCGACATTACCGGAGCTTTGGAGCAGGCATATTCTGGACAGCGCTCAACTGCTCCCGCTCGCACGCGGTCAACTGGCATGGCTCGACCTGGGCTCCGGCGGAGGTTTTCCCGGCGCAATCATGGCGATCCTCCTGGCCGAAACGCCAGGCGCTGGTGTCACCCTGGTCGAGAGCAATCGCAAAAAGGCGGCTTTTCTGCAGACCGTGCTCGCCCAGAACAAAGCACCCGCACGGGTAGTCGCACTGCGAATAGATGCCGCTGTGGGGCAGGTAGCGACGCCTGACATTGTCACCGCGCGGGCGCTTGCCGCACTAGACCAGTTACTCGACCTGTCCAGCCCGTGGCTGCTGTCCGGAGCACGAGGTCTCTTTCACAAAGGCAGGGACTATCAGGCTGAAGTTGCAAATAGTCGTGTTGTCTGGGACTTCGATCTGATAGAACACCCCAGCAAGATTGATGAAGACAGTGTCGTTCTAGAAATCGGCAATCTTGCGCGAAAAACTGCGGTCGCTGGCGAATAATCATCATGAGAATCATCACGATAGCTAACCAGAAAGGCGGCGTCGGCAAAACGACGACTGCGATCAACCTCGCCACGGCGCTTGCTGCAATTGGCGAAAAGGTGCTGATCGTCGATCTGGACCCTCAGGGCAACGCCAGCACGGGCCTTGGCATCGACCGTAAGGACCGCGATACGTCGTCATATGACGTCATGACGGGCCAGGCGACCATTGACGATGCCGTCATGGCGACGTCTGTTCCTGGTTTGTTCATTGTGCCTTCGACGCTGGACCTGCTTGGTGTCGAGATGGAGATTGCATCCGCGCCAGATCGTGTGCTGCGACTGCGCAATGCGCTTCGGCAAAATGGCCAAAGCTCCGATTTCTTCAATTATGTCCTGATCGACTGTCCGCCATCGCTCAATCTTCTGACATTGAATTCGATGGCCGCCGCAGACTCCGTGCTGGTTCCGCTGCAATGCGAGTTCTTTGCGCTGGAAGGCTTGAGCCAGCTGCTTGAGACGGTCGATCAGGTTCGCGGTTCGATCAATCCGGAACTAACCATCCAAGGCATTGTGCTGACCATGTATGACGGGCGCAACAATCTTGCGACGCAGGTGGTGGCCGATGTGCGCGCCCATATGGGCGAAAAGGTCTATGAGACCGTGATCCCGCGGAACGTGCGCGTGTCCGAGGCGCCGTCCTATGGAAAGCCGGCGATTCTCTACGATCTGAGGTGTCAGGGCAGCCAGGCCTACCTGCGTCTTGCCTCGGAAGTCATTCGTCGCGAGCGCAGGTTGCGGGCGGCTTGAGAATTTTCTGGCCAGATAGTCGAGCAGGAAACGATTGATGAGTGACGAAGCTTCCCGACGCCGCCTGGGCCGTGGTCTTGCGGCATTGATTGGCGACATCGATAGGCCGGAAGCGCCGGAAAAGCCTACCGCCGTGGCCGACCGGGAGGTGCCGGTCGAATTGATCGGACCCAACCCGCGCAACCCGCGCCGCAATTTCACCGAGACCGATCTGATCGACCTGACCGCATCGGTCAAGCAACACGGCATCGTGCAGCCGGTGGTCGTTCGTCCTTCACCGACGCAGCCGGGTCGATTCGAGATTATCGCCGGCGAACGCCGCTGGCGCGCCGCGCAGCGCGCGGGACTTGCAAATGTGCCGGTGATTGTGCGCGAAGTCGACGACCGCACGTCGCTTGAACTCGCAATCGTGGAAAACGTTCAGCGGGCAGATCTCAATCCTCTCGAAGAAGCGCTTGGCTACCAGCAGCTGATCGACGAACACGACTATGTGCAGAATGATCTGGCCCAGATCATCGGCAAGAGCCGAAGCCATGTCGCCAATACGCTGCGCCTGCTGCGCCTGCCGCCGCCGGTGCGCGACATGCTGGTCGACGGATCGCTCTCGGCAGGCCACGCACGCACGCTGATTACGGCGCCGGACCCGGCGGCTCTCGCGAGAAAGATCGTCGCGCAGGGCCTGTCCGTCAGGCAGGCCGAAGCACTCGCGCAGGATGACGGCCGCGCAAGGCCATCAAAGATTCAGCCCCAGAACGACGGCAAGGACGCGGACACGCGCGCGCTGGAACAGCAACTGTCGAACGCCACCGGTTTGAAGATATCCGTAGCGCAGCGGGGCGAGGCCGGAGAGCTGCGCATCGCTTACAAGACGATAGATCAACTCGAAGAAGTTTGCCGGCTACTTACCCGCTGAGTCGAGACGGATATTAGCGGCGCGAACGACCCCGCGCACTCTCAACCGTCAGGGCGATGAGAGCCTGTCGGACGATGGCCGGCGACAGATCCGGCCTTCTCCTTGTCTGGAGAAGAGCCGACGCTAGCCGCTCCAATGCACGTGAAATCGAAGCTGCATCGGAGCGGGCCAACACGCTTTCGACGAGCTTCCTGCGGGTGAAGAAGACCGGCGGGCGAGCAGCCGCGACAGCCGATCCGGCTGATGCATTGGCGAAATCCATCTGCCGGCGCAGTATTTCCAGTGACTGAAACTGCCGCGTCGCGGCTCCCAGAATGACCTGTGCGTGAGCGCCACCCTCCAGAGCACGGGTCAGTGTCCGGTCGAGGTCAGCCAGAGAGCCGGCGAGCGCGGCGTCGATCGCTTCGTCGATCGAATTTGCGGACACATCGCCTGTTGAGGCCTCGACATCGGCCAGCGTAATGCGCGGCGCATCGCCAACATAGGTAAGCAATTTGTCGATCTCGCCACGTGATGCGAGCCGGTCGCCGCCAAGACGACGGCGCAATGCCTGGCGCGCATCCATCTCGATCGACTTTCCGGCACGCTCCAGTTCCTGATCTAGGACAGCAACAATCGTGCGCTCTTCGTCGACGTAACAGGGCAGCGCCATGGCGAAACTGGCGCGCTCCACACAGTCCCGCAGCGGCGCATTCCTCTTCAAGTCACCCGCTTCGATCAGGAGCGTAGCGTCTGGCATGGGGCTGGCGATCAGCTCGGCGATCGCGGCGGCGAAGCCCTTGTGACTGCCCGCATTGCGAATCCATAACAGGCGCTTGCCGCCAAACATCGGCACAACCCGCGCCTCGTCGATCAGCCGTCCGGGGTCCGATTCAAGTTCGGAAGCGTCATAGCGAATGACCGAAAAGGCATCATCAAGGGCCAGTCCGGTCTTGGCAGCAAATAACGAGGCTCGCTCGGACACGAGGCCGCGGTCCGGTCCGTAAATCAGGACGCAGACCGTCGACGTGTCCGGCTTCGACAGCCAGGAATCAACCTCATGCGCTTTTCTCTGACCCATGACACGCGAATATACCGTTCGCCCTCCGGTGCAACAGCCCAAATCCGAGCCGACGCCGCGCTACAGCCCAAGGATACGCCGGCGTCAGCAAGGGTACCGGCCGGCGATGGGCATTCCACGATGCCCGCAATCGATCTATTTGACACTCGGCCAAAACTATCTTGACACATGTCAAAACAAGCGCCACTCATTGAAGTGTGCCGGTGACGCATCGGCATGTGTGGAGGAACGCACGCCAACAGCATTGTTCAGCGCCGACCAGCTTCTGGCCGGGCGATGGAGAGCTATTGCCCGTGCATTGGTCGAGGAGAACCGCGAATGAGCGGCATTGGTCTTGATGGCAAGAGGGCGCTCGTTACGGGCGGGGCACAATCAATCGGGAGGGCGATCGCGGAAGCGCTGACTGCAGCGGGCGCTGACGTGGTCATCGGCGACATTGCCGACGACATCGGCAAGGAGACCGCCAAAGCGATCGGCGGAAAAACGGGTTTCGTCCATCTCGACGTAACGAAGGACGCTGACTGGGAAAAAGCGATCCCGGCGGCAATCGAAATGGCCGGCGGGCTCGACATTTTGGTCAACAATGCCGGCATCGAAGTCACCGCGCTGGTGCATGACGTCGATGCCGAAAGCATGTTGCGCATGTTCAACATCAATTGCGTCGGCACTGCGCTCGGTATGAAACATGCGTTTCGTGCCATGCGCCCGGGCGGCCCGGCGGGCAAGGGCGGTGCGGTGATCAATATCGCTTCGGTTGCGGCAACCATCGCGTTCCCCGCGATCGCCGCCTATTCGGGCTCGAAATCAGCCGTCGACCGGATGACACGAGTGGCTGCCGTCGAAGCCGGAAAACTAGGCTACGGCATCCGCGTAAACTGCGTCTACCCGGGCCTCATCGCCAATGCGATGGGCGTGGCTCTCGCCAATGACATTGTTAGCCTCGGGCTCGCGCCCGACGTGCCAGCAGCGGTTGCCGGAGTGGTCGAGCAGACGCCGCTTGGCCGACTTGCAGAACAGGACGAAATCGCCGACGCGGTCGTGTTCCTGTCTTCGGACGCCGCGCGCTTCATCACCGGCATAGGCCTGCCGGTCGACGGCGGCATGGGCACCTGATCCGCGGCTTTGTCGTCTGTCTGCACAACAACAAGGATCTCACATGAGCAAGAACCCCGTCATCGTCTACGGCGCATCCGGCTATACCGGCCGCCTCATCTGCGAATATCTGCGCGAATTCGGCGTATCCTTCACGGCCGTCGGCCGCAATGAAAAGCTGGTCAAGGACGTCATGGACCAGCTTCCCGGACGTGAAACCGCGTCCTTCGACGTGACCAACACCAAGCATGACAAGGCGTCCCTCGTAAAACTGTTCAAGGGCGCGAAGGTCGTCTGCAACACGGTCGGTCCATTCATCTCCTACGGGCCGGACGTCGTCGAGGCCTGTCTCGAAGCCGGGTGCCACTACACCGACACGACCGGCGAACAGGACTGGGTGTTGATGTGCAAGGAGAAGTGGGGCGACGCCTTCAAGGCAAAGGGCCTGCTTCTGTCGCCCGGTATCGCGCAGATGTATACGACAGGCGAAATAGGAGCGCAGATCGCGCTTGAGACGCCCGGCCTCGATACGCTCGACATATTGACGCTCTGGGGCGGTTTCCCGACAACCGCGTCAACCGCCACGATCTTCACGATCCTCAAGGCGAAGTGGTACTATCTGGAGCAGAACCAGTACAAGGAATGGCCGACCTCGACCAAGTTCGATGTGGTGGTTCCCGGCCAGCACGAAATGGGCCTGGCGCTTCCCTGGGGCGGCACGTCACATCCGATCTGGTTCAAGGACGATCCGCGCGTCGCCAATTGCAAGGTGGCGGCAGGCGTGTTTGCGCGTCCGGTGATGGAGGGAGTGATCCAAACGGTGAAGATGTATGAAGACAACATCAAGCCGCTGCCGATGGAACAGCAGATCGAAGAGCTGCAGAAGATCGCGGCATCGATCCAGTCGGCAATGCCGCCACGCGAAAATCCGCGCATCAACCGGTCGATCGATTCGTGCCATGCGTCGGGACCGCTGACCCGCGTGCATGTCGTCATCCATGGCAACCAGAACTACAAGCAGACCGGTCTGCTTCAGGCCTATGCGGCCTATTCGCTGCTGCAACAGGAGCCGAAGCGCGCGGGCTTTGCTTCCGGGTGCCAGGGGTTCGGACATCGCGAATTGCTCGGTGTATTGCAGAGCTTCGGCTTTGTCGGCGAGCCGATCGTCAACGTCTATCGCTAATGCAAAGCCGGGCGCTGGTGGTAGTGCTGCCTGCGCCCGTAAGCCCAGACGAACAGGTTTGCTCGTCGGGCCGGTGAAAGCTCAAGGACATAGCCATGGTCGCTGAAGGCGAGTTGTTATGGACACCCAAGCCGGGCTTCATCGCGCGCTCCAACCTGCATCGCTATTTCGAGTGGCTCAAGGCCG
Organism: Mesorhizobium sp.; assembly: GCA_049647505.1. Classification (GTDB taxonomy): domain Bacteria; phylum Pseudomonadota; class Alphaproteobacteria; order Rhizobiales; family Rhizobiaceae; genus Mesorhizobium_A. The sequence goes on along the minus strand of JBARXU010000023.1, from coordinate 246,085 downwards.
AGCGGAGCCTTGATTTCGGGGAAGACTACGAGGTCCTGCGCCACTGGTCGGTCACGGAGACGGAAGCGTTCTGGGCATCGATCTGGGACTATTTCGACGTCCAGTCCGGAACGCCATACAGGCGCGTCATCGACAGGCACGTCATGCCCGGCGCGAGGTGGTTCGAGGGTTCGACCGTCAATTATGCCGAGCACCTGATGCGCCCTGAAGCGAAGGCGCGGCCGGACGAGGTCGTGTTCCATCATCTGTCTGAAACGCGCCCGCTCAGGCAGATGTCTTGGGCCGATCTTGGCGCGCAGGTCCGCACGCTTGCGACCGAATTGCGCAAGCTTGGCATCAGGCCCGGAGACCGTGTCGTCTCCTATATGCCCAACCTGCCGGAGACGGCGGTGGCGATGATCGCCACGATTGCCATTGGTGCGATCTGGTCGAGCGCCGCGCCGGAATTCGGCGTGAAGACGGTGACGGAGCGTTTTGCCCAGATCGAACCGAAGCTTATCTTCCTCGCGGACGGCTACAGGTTCGGCGGCAAGGATTTCGATCGTCGCGCAGATGCGTGCGCCATCATCGACGCGCTGCCGACGCTGGAGCACATCGTCTGGCTGCCCTATCTCAATGAAGGCTCGACGCTGGACGGTGTTCCGAACCTTGTGGAGTGGGCGCATCTTATGGACGCCGACGCGCCGTCGATTGCCGAGTTCCGCTACGAGCGCGTCGCGCACGACCATCCGATCTGGATCCTCTTTTCATCCGGCACGACGGGGTTGCCGAAGGCGATCGTTCACAGCCATGTCGGCGTGCTGGTCGAGCATCTGAAGCTGATGCATTTCCAGCTTGACCTGAAGCCGGGGTCGAACATGTTCTTCTATTCGACCACCGGCTGGATGATGTTCAACCTGCTGGTCGCAGCACTTCTGACAGGCTCGGCCGCAACGCTCTATGACGGCAATCCCGCCTATCCGGAGCCGGACTTCCTGTGGAAGCTGGCGGCCGACACGAAGGCGACGATGTTCGGTGCGTCGCCGACCTTCGTTCAGATGATGGAAAAGGCCGGACTGAAACCCGGCGAGAAGTTCGACCTGTCCGCGCTCGAATGCGTCATGGCAGCCGGCGCGCCGTCGACGCCCGAGACCTTTGCCTGGTTCTACAGAAGCGTGAAGGAAGACCTGTGGGTGACGTCGCAGTCGGGCGGCACCGAAATATGTTCGGGGTTCGTCGGGGCAGCGCCAAACCTGCCGGTCCATGCCGGCGAGATACAGACGCGCATGCTCGGCATGGACATCCGCTCGTGGAGCGATGATGGCCGCGATCTGATCGACGAGGTGGGCGAACTGGTGGTGACGGCGCCGTTCCCCTCCATGCCGGTGAAGTTCTGGAACGACCCGGACGGCAAGCGCTATCATGAGAGCTATTTCGACGTGTTCCCCGGCGTTTGGCGACACGGTGACTTTCTCAAGATCAACGAGCGCGGTGGCTGCTACATCTACGGGCGGTCGGACTCGACGCTGAACCGCTTTGGGGTCAGGATCGGCACAGCAGAGATTTATCGCTCAGTGGAGCAACAGCCCGAGGTGGCCGACAGCCTGATCGTCTGTTGCGAGCTGCCGGGCGGCAACTTCTTCATGCCTCTTTTCGTCAAGCTGAAGCCCGGCTTTGAAATGTCCGACGAGATCGCGAAGGGCATCAATGGGCGGTTGCGGCGCGACTATAGCCCGCGCCATGTGCCCGATAAAATCTATGTGGTCGATGCGGTCCCCTACACGTTGACCGGCAAGAAGATGGAAGTGCCGATCCGCAAGATCCTCATGGGGCGCGAGGCGGAGAAGGCGGCGAGCAGAGACGCGATGGCCAATCCGCAATCGCTCGACTACTTCATCGACTTCGCCAAAAACTCGGAGGACTACAACTGGCGCGCATAGGCAGGGTAAGGGCGTAACACTTCGCCAAGCTCACTGCGTTAGCATGCCCGGATGATTACAATTGCGGGCATTCATCCGTGACATCAGACAAAGCAGGATTTTCCTGGGGCATTGTCGGCTCCGGCGTAATCGCGCGGCAATTTGCCGACGATCTGCGCTATGTCGCCGGTGCGCGCATCGGCGGGTTCCACGCGCGCACGGGCAAACTCCCGGACGAACTGCGCGCACTGGCGCCTCACGCGAAAATCCATGCCACGCTTGAGGGCTTGCTGGCGGCTGACAATATCGACGCGATCTACATCGCGACACCGAACGCGCTTCATGCCGAACAGGCTCTGGCGGCCATAGAGGTGCGCACGCCGGTGCTGGTCGAAAAGCCGCTTGCGACGAATGCAGCAGATGCGGGACGCATTGAGAATGCTGCGGTTCGTGCCGGCGTGTTCGTCATGGAGGCGATGTGGTCGCGCTTTCTGCCGGCCGTGCAGGCTGCGCGCGAAATCGTCAGGTCCGGCGAAATCGGTGAACTCGTCTCGATTGAAGGCGAGCTTGCCTACCGGCGCGACGAGGTTGTCGATGCCCGGTTCTTCGATCCGGCGCTCGGCGTCGGCGCTTCGCTCGATCTTGGCGTCTATCCGCTGTCGGTCGCGATGTTCCTGGCTGGAGAGCCGACAAGCATTGACGGCGAATGGAGATCGTCAAAGTCGGGCGTCGATATGAGCGCTACCTACCGGCTGCGATTTGGAGATGCGGAAGCGACGCTTGCTTGCGGGTTCGACCGCGATGGCAGCAATCATCTGCTTGTGACCGGCACACGCGGCGCGCTTCTGATCCATGCGCCGTTTCTGAAGGCAAAGAGGCTGACGGTCTTCAGGAGCTGTGCGGCGGGTCTTCCCCTTATCGGCGTCGGCGCGGCGACATCCGGGAAACTGGGCCGCGTCCTGTCACGGCTGCCGCTGCCGGGCAGCTCACACCTCTCATATGGCTTTGAAGGCGGCGGTCTTCAGTTTGAAGCCAAGGCTGTCATGGACGCTGTTCGCGCCGGGAGTATTGCGAGCGACATCTCTCAACTCGCGCACAGCCGCATCGTGCTCGGCATCATTGAGACGGTGCTCGCCCGCCCTCCCGTCCGCTGAGGGTGTCGAGCTGACGATGTAGTGATGGCCATCTGGTCCTGCATTGGAAATCGCCAGTGCGATCTCGGTCAGGTGCAGTGCCATCTCACCCGAGACGAAAGGCAGCGGCCCGCCATTTATGGCATCGGCAACTGCGGCGATGCCACGCGAAAAGTCGATCCGGGAGGGGAAGGTAGGCAGCGTGGGGCGCTCGGAGGAATGTGCAAGGATCGACTGTCCCGGCTCGGCAAGCCTGCCAAATGTGACGCCGAAATTGCGCTTGATGGCACCGGCCAAGCGATTGACGAGCGCGCGGGGCTGGCCCGATCGCTCGATACGGGCAGTCGAATGGAAATCCCAAAGGTCATCGACGGTGATCGTGCCGGCATCGCCCATCAGGGTCAGCGAGCGATCCTTGTCAGCGCACAGCCCGGTCGTCAGCCGGGCAACCGCGCCGTTCCGGAAGCTCAGGGCCGCGACTGAAAAATCCGGGCCGACGGATGCGCCATCAGCTAGGCCCTTGTCGGGAAAACAGGTTGCCGAAAAGGCGGTCACGCGCGTTACCGGCCCGAGCAGAGATACAAGCCAGACGAGCGAATAGACGACGTGCTCCAGCGTGCATCCGATGGCGAACTCGTGTTCGCCCGGCCACGGCGCGCCGGACTGGGACCGCCAGTCGCGCCAGTTCTGCCGAAAGACCGCGCCGTCCTCCATCTGCGCATAAGCGAGTTTTGGCGCACCTATCGCGCCATCGGCGACGAGCCGTGCGACCTCAGCATGTTTCGGAGTCATCGCATTTGCCGGTGCGCCCGCCATGATCAGGCCCCTGGCGCGGGCGGTGGCAACGAGATCGACCGCCTCGGCATAGGTCCCGGTCATCGGCTTTTCGGAATAGACGTGCTTGCCGGCAAGAAGCGCCGCCTTCGAGATTTCATAATGGCTTTCAAGCGTGGTCAGATTGGCAACGATCTCGACCTTGGGGTCGGCCAGCAAGTCGTCCAGAGATCGATAGGCCTTTACGCCGTAGTAAGCGGAAAATCGTTCGAGCTGATGCGGGGCGCGATCATAGACGCCGCAGAGGGTCAGGCTCGCATGGTTCGCCAGCGTCCTGATGTAATAGTCGGCCACATAACCCGTGCCGACGAATGCAATGCCAGTCATCGAGGTGATCCTTCGAGAGAGGGCTCTCTCTATCGCCAATTGCTGAACATTCCTTTTCGATGGAAATTAACGTGTTGCATTGTGGCGCTCCGATTAACCGGAGGGTAAGCGCGCGCTGCTAGCTCTTGACGATGACATTCGCGCGTTTGCTGGCGCCTTGCCCGGCAACCAAGGTATGATGACCGAAGCAAATCTGATCGAACTCGACCGCAGCAACGACGTCGACGAGCCTGAATTCCTGCAGCGCATGCGGCCGGAAATGGGGGCGGGCGGTTTTGCGCGCGATTCGAGCGAAGTCGCCTACTATCTGCGCATCAACGCGCTGTTGAAGCCGTCAATGACGCTCGTCGATCTGGGCGCGGGCCGCGGCACACAACTGCTCGGGCCGAAAAGTTTCGTCGGCGACCTGATGAAATTTCAGGGCAAGGTCAGGCGCGTCATCGGCCTTGATGTCGACGGCGCGGTGGCCGAACATCCCTTCCTCGACGAATATCATGTCTTCGATCCGGCCAAGCCATATCCGCTGGCAGATGCGAGCGCAGACATCATCGTGGCCGACTGGGTGCTGGAACATATTGCCGATCCGGTAGCGGCCGCGCGCGAGATCCATCGCGTTCTCAAGCCCGGCGGCTGGTTCTGCGCGCGCACGCCAAACCGATTCGGCTACGTGGCGCTTGCGGCCGCATTGGTGCCGAACTCGCTGCACAATGCGGTGCTGAAGCGCGTCTGGCCCGAGCGGGAGGTGGAGGACGTCTTTCCGACCGTGTATGCGCTCAACACGTTGGGCGCGGTGCGCCGACATTTCGACAGCCGCAACTGGCAGAATTTCAGCTATACGATCAATTCGACGCCGAAATATCATGCCAATATCCGGTTGCTGTTCAATCTTGTGGGCGCATATCAGTCGATCGTGCCGCCGGGGCTGCGCACGGACCTGCATATCTTCCTGCGCAAGCGCCGCGATTAATCGATTTTAGGCGCAAAGGTCGCGCCCGGGTAACTTGCGGAATTCGCTAGGTTTCCGCTAAGTGCATCCCGTGCCAGCGCGCGGCGCGCGCGCAAGCGAAAGGAATGTGCGGATGGTCGAGGTCACGCTCCCCAAGAATTCGAGGCTCCAGACCGGGAAAACCTGGCCCAAGCCTGAAGGCGCGACCAATCTTCGCGAATACCGCGTCTATCGCTGGTCGCCCGATGACGACCAGAACCCGCGGCTCGACACCTATTATGTCGATCTCGACGATTGCGGCCCGATGATTCTCGACGGCCTGCTCTACATCAAGAACAGGATCGACCCGACGCTGACGCTTCGCCGCTCCTGCCGCGAGGGCATCTGCGGCTCGTGCGCGATGAATATCGACGGCACGAATACGCTCGCCTGCACCAAGGGCATGGACGAGATTTCAGGCGCGGTCCGCGTCTATCCACTGCCGCATATGCCGGTGGTCAAGGATCTCGTGCCTGATCTGACCGTTCCCTATGCGCAGCTGACCTCGATCGAGCCTTGGCTGCAGACGGTGTCGCCAGAGCCTGCGAAGGAATGGCTGCAGAGCCACGAGGACCGCCAGAAGCTCGACGGTCTTTATGAATGCATTCTCTGCTTCTGCTGCCAGACGTCCTGCCCGTCCTATTGGTGGAACGGCGACCGCTATCTCGGCCCGGCCGTGCTGCTGCAGGCCTATCGCTGGCTGATCGATTCGCGCGACGAGGCGACCGGTGACCGCCTCGACAATCTCGAAGATCCGTTCCGGCTCTATCGCTGCCACACGATCATGAACTGCGCGCAGGCCTGCCCCAAGGGCCTGAACCCTGCCAAGGCGATTGCCGAAATCAAAAAGATGATGGTCGAGCGCCGCATCTAGGCGCGAAATTTTCAGACAGGCTCGTCTCTGACGCGCCTGTCAGCTTCGATCGAGCACAGGCCCCAGCGCATCCGATTGCGAGCGCCGCCATTCACCCGGCGGCAGACCATTGCGCTTGCGGAACGCGCGAGAGAAATAGGCGGCGTCGCGCACGCCGATCTCATAGGCAATATCCTCGACCGACCGCACGGTGAACAGAAGCAGGCGCTTGGCCTCGAGCATTCGCCGCTCTGCAATCAGCTCCTTGACCGGCATTCCGTAAGCGGTGTCACAGGCTTTTGCCAGAAGATGCGGCGTGGTTGCGAGCTCATCGACGTAGCGGGCGATTGGCCAGTTGTCGCGGAAGTGACGGTCGATCAGCTCACGCAGACGATGGCTGAGAAGGCGTTGGGGCGCAATGGGCGGTGCGGGCCGCTTTGCCGCAAGAACTGCAAGCTGGGCGAGAGCCGCCTGCACCATCGGCATGACCACCTTGTCTGACGCGGGCGCGCCCTGCGCATATTCGTCGTGAATGAGTTGCATGAGGCGAGCTAGCCGACCCCATATCGCGTCTTCACCGTCGCTTCGCACCATTACCGGCTGTGACAATGCCAAGCCAACGTCGTTGGCAAAGACTGCCAGCGCGCCTTCGGCAATCGAGACGACGATTGCGTCGGTTTCATCGGCCTCGACAGTAAATCCGTGAACGACGCCTGACGGTATGAAGCTGACGGCCGGCGCGGAAAAGTCCAATAGCTGGTCTTCGATCAGATAGCTACCGCGGCCGCTGGTCCAGAAGGTGATCTGCGCGAGGCGGTCGTGCAGATGTGGCTCGACACGCCCGAAATGCAGGTGTTTGCGGGCCATCACGGTCTCGCAATGGAGAAATCCAAGCGACAGCGGTCGGCTGGCTTCGCCATAGACGAAAAATGTCGGGACGGCTTCCTGATCGGTCATGCCGGAAAAAGTACAATCGGATGCATGGAATTGTCCATGGTGAGCGGCAAAGACCAGTCCTAGCCTGACCCTTGAGGAATTGCCGCACGCGTTGCGGACAGGGAGGACCAGATGAAATCCGAAGATTATCGGGCCGATAAAGGCCGTCCGTTCACCGGCGCAGAATATATGGAAAGCCTGCGCGACGGACGCGAGGTCTATATCAATGGCGAGCGCGTGAAGGACGTGACGGCGCATCCGGCGATGCGCAATTCGGTGCGGTCGCTCGCCCGGCTCTATGACGCCCTGCACGACGAGAAGACCAGGGCGATCCTGACATCGCCGACCGATACGGGGTCGGGCGGATACACGCACAAATATTTCCGGGTCGCACGTTCGTCGGAGGATCTTGTCGCCCAGCAGAAGGCCATCACCGAATGGGCGCGCATGACCTATGGGTGGATGGGGCGCACCGCCGACTACAAGGCCGCGCTGATGAACACGCTCGGCGCCAATGCAGATTGGTATGGGCCGTTCAAAGAAAACGCGCTCGCCTGGCACAAGCGCGCGCAGGAATCCGTCCTGTTCATGAACCACGCCATCGTCAATCCGCCGATCGACCGGCACAAGCCGGCCGAAGCGGTGAAAGACGTGTTCGTTCACATCACCAAGGAAACGGACGCCGGGATCTATGTCAGTGGCGCAAAGGTAGTGGCGACCTCGTCGGCTCTGACCCACTACAATTTCCTGGCGCAGAGCTCGGCGACCGTGACGGAAGACCCCTCGCTGTCGGTCATGTTCATCGTCCCGATGAATGCGCCGGGCATCAAGATGTTCTGCCGTGTCTCCTATGAGGAGACGGCAAATACGGTCGGCCAGCCATTCGACTATCCGCTGTCGTCGCGGTTCGACGAGAACGACGCGATCCTCGTGCTCGACAACGTCTTCATTCCCTGGAGCGACGTGCTGGTCCTGCGCGATGCGGCCAAGATCCTGTCGTTCCATCCGGCGTCCGGCTTCATGCATGGCTATTGCTTCCAGGGCTGCACGCGGCTCGGCGTGAAGCTCGATTTTCTGGCCGGCCTGCTCGCCAAGGCATTGCGCGCGACTGGAGGCGACGCCTTCCGGGGCAATCAGGCGCTGCTTGGCGAAGTCATCGCCATACGTCACCAGTTCTGGGCCTTCTCCAATGCGATGGCCTATAATCCGATTCCATGGGCGGGCGGTGCCGTGCTGCCCAATCTGGAAGCCGCACTGTGCTACCGCACCTTCATGTCGGAGGCCTATCCGCGCGTGATCGACATCGTGCGCCGGGTGATCGCGTCGGGCCTGATCTACCTGCCGTCATCGGCCAAGGATTTCGCCAATCCCGAAATCGACCGCCACCTCGCCCAATATGTGCGCGGCTCAGATGGCATGGGCCACATCGAGCGGATCAAGATCATGAAGCTGTTGTGGGATGCGACAGGTTCGGAATTCGGCGGCCGCCATGCGCTCTATGAACTCAATTATGCGGGCGCGCCGGAAGAGGTGCGGCTACAGGTTCTCAAAGGTGCGGAACGCGGCGGGCGGCTGAAAGAAATGGAGGCGCTGGTCGACCGCTGCATGGCCGACTACGACGAAAACGGGTGGACATCCGACAGCTGGCTGCCGCCGCTGAATGCGGCAAAGCCTGCTGCTGGCTAAGGGGGGCGTCCATGGGAGAGGTCGTCAGCCGAACTGAATTTCGCAACGCCATGGCGCGGGTCTGCGCGCCGGTGAATGTGGTTACGACAAACGGCCCCGCTGGACGTGGTGGCTTTACCGCCACCGCCATGTGCAGCGTAACCGATGAGCCGCCGACGCTGCTTGTCTGCATGAACAGAAATTCGGCGCAGTCGCCGGTCTTTCTGGAGAATGGCCGATTTTGCGTAAATGTCTTGACCGGAGAACATAAGGAACTGGCGTCGATCTTTGCGGGCGCGCAGCGCGATATGGCGGCCCGGTACGCGGCCGCCAATTGGGTTGAGCTGGGATCAGGAGCGCAGGCGCTGACAGATGCGATTGTGTCGTTCGACTGTTGCCTCGTCGATTCCCATCGGGTCGGCACGCATCACATCTTCATCGGCGAGGTCAGCGGCCTCAGATCGCGCAAGGACGGCCATGCGCTGCTCTATTTCGATCGCAACTTCGTGCATGTCCCGACGCAGACCGGCAGCTTTGGCGGATAGCGGGGCGCGCATTGACTAGGGTACGTCGCCATAGTATTTAACAAGTTAATCAATATGAAGGTCGAACCCGCCGCAATGCCCCACCTGACGCTCGAATATTCCGACAATCTCGACGGCAAGATCGACATTCCCGCTCTGTGCATTGCGCTGGACGACACGATTGCGTCGTTTCCATTCTTCGAGCGCGGCGGCATTCGGGTCAGGGCCTTTGCCAGCAGTACCTATGCGATTGCCGACCGGCATCCGGCAAACGCCTTCATCGACATGCAGTTTCGGATCGGGACCGGGCGAACTGAGGCCGACCGCAAGGCGGCGGGCGACGCGATCTTTGCAACCGCAAGGAAGTTTGTCGGGCATCTTCTTGATGAACCGCATTTTGCGCTGTCGCTGGAAATCAGGGAAATTCATCCGACGCTGAACTGGAAAATCAATTCCATGCATTCGCGCCTGCGCAACGAGGGGGACGCCAGATGAGCCTGCAAGACAATCTCCGCAAGGCGCAAGGTTGGCTCGCCCGCTTTGCCAGCGAAGGCGTGCTCAACCAGATTGGCGGCGAAGCCATTGCGGCGGACGATGGCGCGACATTCGAGACGATTTCGCCGGTCGACCTGAAGCCGCTGGCCAAGGTCGCGCGCAGTTCGGCCACCGATGTCGACCGCGCCGCAAAGGCTGCGAAGGCTGCGTTCCCGGCATGGGCGGCAATGGATGGTGACAAGCGCAAGGCGCTGCTGCATCGGATCGCCGACGCCATCGTCGCGCGCGCCGAGGAGATTGCCTTTGTCGAATGCATGGATACGGGTCAGGCGCTCAAGTTCATGTCCAAGGCGGCGCTGCGCGGTGCGGAAAATTTCCGCTTCTTTGCAGACCGCGCACCTGAAGCGCGCGATGGACACGCCTTGCGCGGGCCTGGGCAGATTAATCTGACCAGCCGCACGCCAATCGGCCCGGTCGGCGTCATTACGCCGTGGAACACGCCCTTCATGCTGTCGACCTGGAAGATCGCGCCAGCGCTCGCGGCCGGTTGCACGGTCGTTCACAAGCCCGCGGAATTTTCTCCGCTCACCGCACGTTTGCTGGTGGAGATTGCCGAAGAGGCGGGACTGCCCAAAGGCGTGTGGAACCTCGTCAACGGTTTTGGCGAGGATGCCGGCAAGGCACTGACCGAGCATCCCTATATCAAGGCGATCGGCTTCGTCGGCGAGAGCCGAACCGGCTCCATGATCATGGCGCAGGGCGCGCCGACACTGAAGCGAGTCCACTTCGAGCTCGGCGGGAAGAACCCGGTTGTCGTCTTTGCCGATGCCGATCTGGAGCGCGCCGCCGATGCGGCCGTCTTCATGATCTATTCGCTCAATGGCGAGCGCTGCACGTCGTCGTCGCGGCTGCTGGTGGAGGAAAGCATCTATGAGAGCTTTACGGCCAAGGTCGCCGAACGCGCCAGTCGCATACCGGTTGGTCATCCGCTCGATCCGAAGACCGTCATAGGTCCGCTGATCCATCCGGTTCATGAAAAGAAGGTGCTCTCCTACATGGAGATTGCGCGCCAGGAAGGTGCAACTATTGCGACAGGCGGAGCAAAGGCGACGGGCGAGGGGCTTGATGGCGGCTGCTATGTGCAGCCGACGCTGTTCACCAATGCAAAGAACGACATGCGCATCGCGCAGGAGGAAATCTTCGGACCGGTCCTGACGGCCATTCCGTTCAAGGACGAGGCCGAGGCGCTCGCTTTGGCCAATGACGTCCAATATGGCCTGACGGGCTATCTCTGGACGTCTGACGTGACGCGCGCGTTTCGTTTTTCCGATGCGCTCGACGCAGGCATGATCTGGGTCAATTCGGAGAATGTCCGCCATCTGCCTTCGCCGTTCGGCGGGGCCAAGGCATCGGGCATCGGCCGCGATGGCGGCGACTGGTCCTTCGACTTCTACATGGAGACGAAGAATGTCGCCTTTGCCACGACAAGCCATGCGATCACCAAACTCGGCGGCTGACAGCCGCTCAATGAACAACAGCCCGACCGCTTAGCGGCGCGGGTGATGGGGAAACGCTCATGCCGCTGCCAAGGCCCAATCTCTACCCGCCGTTCCATGTGGTTCGGCTGAGCCATATCGAGCTGATGGTCACGGACCTCGATCGGTCGAAGGCGTTCTGGGCCGACACGCTGGGTCTTCAGGTGACGCATGAAGACGGCGAGCTGGTCACGCTGCGTGCGATGGAGGAGCGTAATCATCACTGCATCGTCCTACGTCGCGCGGAGGAGCCTGCGGCAGGCCATCTCGGCTTCAAGGTCTATTCCGAAGACGATCTCGATCACGCGCATGCCTATTTCGCCGGCAAGGGCGCCAAGGTGGAATGGGTGGAACGCAGATGGCAGGGGCGGACCCTGCGCACCGCGGACCCCGCCGGCATTCCGCTTGAGTTCTACGCCTCGATGGACCGCCTGCCGCCGATCCACCAGTCCTATGCGCTCTACAGGGGCGTGAAGCCGCTGCGCATCGACCATTTCAACTGCTACTCGACCGATGTCGACGCGTCGGTCGAGTTCTACAACGATATCGGCTTTCGGGTCAGTGAATATACCGAGGATGCCGAGACCGGGAAATTGTGGGCAGCCTGGATGCACCGCAAGGGCGGCGTCCACGACATGGCCTTCACAAATGGGGTCGGCCCGCGCCTGCACCATGTGGCGTTCTGGGTACCGACGCCGCTCAACATCATCGACCTGCTCGATCTGATGTCGACGACGGGCTACCTCGCCAACATCGAGCGCGGGCCGGGCAGGCATGGCATCTCGAATGCCTTCTTCCTCTATATTCGCGACCCCGACGGCCATCGCATCGAAATCTACTGCTCCGACTATCTGACGATCGATCCCGACCATGAGCCGATCAAGTGGGACCTGAAAGACCCGCAGCGCCAGACCCTTTGGGGGGCGCCCGCGCCGAAAAGCTGGTTTGAGGAAGGCACACGATTTGCCGGGGTGGACATAGGCGAGCCTGTGCTGAAGGCCCAACCGATCGTGGCACCATGACGATGGAGAACGGCATGTCACGTCCTCGTCTGGCGAGCTTCCGGATCGGTGGCAAGTGCGGCTATGGGCTGATCCGCGACGAGGGCGTTGTCGAGATGACGGATCGCCATCCCGAATGGCCGACCTTGCGCGAGGTGATAGATGCCGGCGCGTTGCGGCGGCTGGCAGACGAGGCTTCCGCACTTGCGCCGACCCACCGGCTTGATGAGATCGAGTTCGACATTCCGATCCCGGCACCGGAGAAGATCATCTGTGTCGGCGTGAACTATCCCGATCGCAATGAGGAGTACAAGGACGGGCAGGCGGCGCCTTCGAAGCCATCCCTCTTCGTGCGCTTTCCAGGCTCCTTTGTCGGCCATGGCAGGCATATTCTGAGGCCGCCTGAATCGGCACAGCTCGACTATGAAGGCGAAATCGCCATCGTCGTCGGCAAGGGCGGCCGCCGCATCCCGGAGGCGAATGCGCTTTCGCATATCGCTGCATTGACGCTTTGCAACGAAGGCACGTTGCGCGACTGGGTGCGTCACGCAAAATTCAACGTGACGCAAGGCAAGAATTTCGATGCGTCGGGAGCCATCGGGCCGTGGCTGGTTCCGTTCGAGGATGAGAGCCAGATCGCCGACATTGCGCTGACGACACGCGTCAACGGCGAGGTGCGCCAGCAGGATCGCACCAGCCGCATGATTTTCTCGTTCCGATATGTCATCGCATATGTGTCGACCTTTACGACACTCACCCCGGGCGATGTGATCGTGACGGGCACGCCGACCGGCGCGGGCGCACGCTTTGACCCGCCGGTCTGGCTGAAGCCCGGCGACGTGATCGAGGTGGAGGCCGACGGAATCGGAACCTTGCGCAACATGGTTGCCGACGAGATGCTGCCATGATGTCGCCCGCCGAAATCGAAGCGGCCGCGGCGGCACTCGGTGAAGCCGAGCGGACGGGCAGGCAGATCGGGCATCTGTCGCTTGCCTATCCCGGCATGGATATGGACGACGCCTATCACGTGCAGGCAGAATGGATCGCGCAGAAGCGCGGAGCGGGGCGGCGCATCATCGGCCGCAAGATCGGGCTGACGTCGCGGGCGATGCAGCAGGCTCTCTCGATCGACATTCCGGACTCCGGCATTCTTCTCGACGACATGCTGTTTGAGAATGGTGCGACAGTTCCGAAGGGGCGCTTCATCCAGCCGCGCGTCGAGGCTGAGATCGCCTTTGTCATGAAGAAGCCGCTTGCCGGGCCGGGCGTCACCGCAGCCGACGTGCGGGACGCGACCGACTATGTGCAGCCGGCGCTCGAAATCCTCGACACGCGCATCCTGCGCGTCGATCCGGCGACGGGCAGGACAAGGACGGTCTTCGATACGATCGCCGACAATGCGGCCAATGCAGGCATCGTTCTCGGTGGACGCAAGGTCAGCTCCGGCGATGTCGATCTGAGATGGCTCGGCGCAATCGTCTATCGCGACGGGATCGTCGAAGAGACGGGACTGGGTGCGGGCGTGCTCGACGATCCCGCCGTGTCGATGGCATGGCTCGCCAACCGGCTGGCCCTTTATGACGACTGCATCGGGGCGGGCGAGGTCGTTCTGTCAGGCTCTTTCATCCGCCCTGTCGAATGCCCGTCCGGCACTTCAATCAAGGCCGATTTCGGGAGCCTTGGCGAGGTGACCATTCGCTTCGAATGATGCGTCAGCCCGCGCGTTTGGTTGACCCGTCGATTGGCCTGCTCACAAGAAGGCCTTGACCTGAACTGGACAGTGTTACCTTTAAGGCCGATCGAACCGCGCGGGGCCGCCCTGCCGCGCGGCGAGGATGGAGCCTTGAGATGAGTGACGCCAATCGGGAACGGCCGGCAAATGTGAAGTTGCGCAGCTTCTCCAAATCCTTGCCGATGTCCCTTCTTCTGGCGCGCGAATCCGTCATGCAGCGCTTCCGCACGTCTCTGCATCTCTTCAACATCACAGAGCAGCAATGGCGGGTCTTGCGTGCGCTCAGCTCGATCGCCGAGATCGAGGTGACGGCGCTGGCCAAGGTGACCTATCTGCTGACGCCGTCGCTGTCGCGCATTCTCAAGGATATGGAGGCGCGCAAATATATCATTCGTCGACCGGCACCCGACGACATGCGCCGCGCCCTGATTTCGATCAGTCCGCAGGGGCTGAAACTGATCGATGCGGTGGCACCCTATTCGGAAGGCATCTATGCCGAAATCAACAAGGAGTTCGGCAAGGAGCGGATGGACCAGTTGCAGCAATTGCTGAAGGAGCTGGGGGATACGCTGAACGCGCTGCCGCCGATCACCTATACAGGTGCGGAACTGAGCCCGGAGATCACCGAGATCGCCTTTGGCTCGTCGCGACGCCCGACGGTTGGCAAGGGCGAAGACGCCGAGTTCTGACGCGATCCAGCCAGAGCGCTTGCCCGCTCGCCCGTCCTTTGCCAAATAGGCGGCATGGAAAATTCAGCGACAGGCCTTCCCCACCTAAATGCTCTGGAAGTGCGTGTCCTTGGCAGCCTGATGGAAAAGCAGCTGCTGACGCCGGACACCTATCCGCTCTCGCTCAACGCCTTGCAGTCTGCCGCCAACCAGAAGACGTCGCGTGAGCCGGTGATGGCGCTCGAACCCGTCGACATCAGCCGGACCCTCAAGTCGCTGGAGGAACGCGGGCTGGCGAAGCGGATGATGGCATCGCGCGTCGATCGCTATGAGCAGACCGCCTCACGCCATTTCAGCCTCACAACGCAGCAATCTGCATTGATGGCGATGCTGCTGCTGCGCGGGCCGCAGACACTCAACGAACTTTTGACCCGCACCGACCGCATGGCAAATTTCAGCTCAGCCGATGCTGTCCGCGAGGAACTCGACATGCTGATCGGCAAGCGGCCAGCCCTGGTCAAGGAGATCGGGCGCGCGCCTGGCCAGCGTGAGGACCGGTTCGCACAGCTTCTTGCCGGCGATGTCGATGTGGCCACGGCGGCAACATCTCTTCCGCGTGAATCGATATCGGACCTCAAGGCTCGCATCGCGGCCCTTGAGGCGGAAGTTGCGGAACTCAGGGCGCGACTTGGCGATAGCGCCTAGACCGGTCACGGATCCGACAAATCCTGCTTCTGATCCATCGCGGTCGTTTGATTTGAAACTCGCCTGACGCCTGATACGTTCCTGGGTGAGAATCCGGAGAACTGCAATGTTCACTCGCCTGGCCCTGAGCATCTCGCTCTTGACTTTGCCTGCAGCAATCGCGCCTGCCATGGCGGAGACCGCGATCTTTGCCGGCGGCTGCTTCTGGTGTGTCGAATCTGACATGGACCGGGTGCCCGGCGTGACGGAGACCATCTCCGGCTACAGCGGCGGCACGTCGAAGAACCCGACCTATCAAAGCCATGCCGACCATCGCGAGGTGGTCAAGGTCGAGTTCGACCCGGCCAAGGTCAGCTATGCGCAACTGGTCTCGACATTCCTGAGGACCATCGATCCGCTCGATGCGGATGGCCAGTTCTGCGACCGCGGCCATTCCTATTCGACCGCCGTCTATGCCGTCGGCGAGGCGCAGCTGGCCGCGGCGACAAAGGCCGGGGCCGACGCGCAGGCGCAGCTTGGCCAAAAGATCGCGACCGAAATTGCGCCGGCCGGAGAATTCACTGAGGCCGAGGGCTATCACCAAAACTATTATCAGGTGAACCCCGACAAGTACAAGTTCTACCGCTTCGCCTGCGGCCGCGATAATCGGGTCAAGGAGGTGTGGGGCGCGGACGCGTACAAGGGCGTGCCGTCACACTGAGGCTTGTCCTTGTCAGAACCACTCGGGCATCATCTCAAGCGTTGTGTCGTCGATTGACGCAAAAGGATGAGCGACAGCGCGCCGTCCAGGTCTGCCTTGCGGATGCACGCCAATGGAGGGCAAGCCGCCGACAGGGGCGGCTGTCAGACAGAGGGAACCAATGTCGACCTGAAGGCGTTTGCAGACCGTAGCTTGCGGTTGCGGGCGACATTCTTGACCGGTCGACCATGGGGACTTTCGAGTGACCAGAGCGGAACCAACACCCTCCAGCCTCATTCGCGCGGCCATGCGCGCGCCCTACCTGCAGCGCGACGAGGAATTCAGACTCGCTGTAAGATGGCGCGAAAATCACGATCAGGCCGCTCTGCATCAGATCACGACTGCCCATATGCGCCTCGTCATATCGATGGCGTCGAAATTCCGCTCCTTCGGCCTGCCGATGAGCGATCTCGTGCAGGAAGGGCATGTCGGACTTCTGGAAGCGGCGGCGCGATTCGAACCCGCCCGCGAGATCAGATTTTCGACATATGCGACCTGGTGGATTCGTGCTTCGATGCAGGATTACATCCTGCGCAACTGGTCCATCGTGCGCGGTGGCACGAGTTCGGCCCAGAAGGCGCTTTTCTTCAACCTGCGCAGGCTGCGCGCGCGTCTCGCGCAGGGTTCCGAAACCTTGTCGAGCGACGCGATCTACGTCGAGATTTCGACGGCGCTCGGGGTTGCCGTGTCGGATGTCGCCCTGATGGATTCGCGCCTGTCCGCACCCGACAGTTCGCTCAACGTGCCCGTCATGGACGATGGCACTGGCACCACGGAACGGATGGATTTCCTCGTCTCGAACGAGCCGACGCCCGACGAGATCGTGGCCAGAAACATCGATGAGCAACGTCGGAAGGACTGGCTCGAAGAGGCGCTTGGCGAACTCAATGAACGCGAACTGCGCATCATCCGTGAGCGCAGGCTTCAGGATGACGGTGCAACGCTCGAATTCCTGGGCGAGCGCATGGGCATTTCCAAGGAGCGCGTGCGGCAGATCGAGACCCGCGCGCTCGACAAGCTCAAGGCGGCGCTGCTGCGCGTCAATCCGGAGTTTGCCGCCGCCTGATCACTCGTCGGTGACGATCTTCACCTTGTCGCCGGGCTTCGGCACCGAGCCTGCGGGAATGGCATTGATGACGCGGAACATTTCCTGCTTGCGGTCGATCCCGCGCATCTGGTTTGCGAGGCTGGCAAGCGTGTCACCCGAGCGGACCGTCCTGATGCGAATGCGCAACGGCTTGAGAGCAGCCTTTTCGGACGCTGACAGAAGCCGGAATGTGCTGGAGACCGAGCGCGCCACCTGATCGAGTGCGGTGCTGGCCAGCGGAGCCGCCGTCAGGAGGCGGTAGACCTGCGAACCGGCGCGAACGACCGTGATGTCGAACTGCCAGCCATCGGCGGCCGCACGAGCTGTTGCCGCGGCATTGCCGTTGATCTGGGCCGTAGCGATCGAGTTCGGGTCAAGACCTGCGATCCAGCCGCTGCGCAGGTAAGCTTCGAGCGTCGTCGATTGAGGCACCGCGACCCCGTCAAAACGCACAGCTACGTCGCCCGGTCCGGTCGCGGTCACGGCTGCTGCCGAATTGTCGATGACGAAGCCGTCGGGGACGGAGAAGGCAACGCCGAGGCCCGGATGCAGGAAGTTGCGGCCGCGCACATAGCCTTCCTGCGGCGTGTCGCCGAACATCATTCCGTCAATGCCCGAAAGCAGCCAGTCGCGCTCCGTCCTGCCGGTGCCGGGCATGCCGAAATTGCGGGCATGGCCGAGCGCCAGCTCGATGCGCTGCGGGGCGGCGGGATGGCTGGCAAGGAAATCGAGGCTGGCGTCGGTTGCGCCCGAGACGCTGCGCAGGTCGCTATAGGCCGCCATGGACTGGAGGAAACGCGCGGCGGCGAACGGATCATAACCGGCGCGGCCGATGGCGCGGATGCCGATGGCGTCGGCCTCAAGTTCCTGATTGCGCGAGAAGCGTGCAAGTTCGAGCTTGTTTCGCAGAAGTGCCGCCTTGGCGCGGGCGTCGCCTTGCAGGATGTCGGAGACGACGCGGGCGGCGAGCCCGTCATTCTGTTCGAGCTGCTGGCGCTGAATGCCGTGATTGGCCGTCACATGGCCCATTTCGTGCGCGACGACGGCGGCCAGTTCCGAGGAATCATTGGCCAGCGCGAGCAGGCCGCGCGTGATGTAGAGATAGCCGCCCGGCAGCGCGAAGGCGTTGACGTTGGGTGAGTTGAGTATGGTGATCCGATAGACCTGCGTCGGGTGGTCGGGATCGAGCGTCAGCCCGCCGACCACGCGCGCGACCATGCGCTCAAGCTTCGGGTCGGAATATTCGCCGCCATAGGTGGCGAGGATGCGCGGATGCTGCTGGCGCGCGATCTCGGCGAACCTGTCATTGCGGCTGACCGTGTCGACGGTGATCGGGTTGTCCGAGGGCCGCACATTGGTGGCAAGCTGGTCCATCGTCGTGCTGCAGCCGGCAAGCAGCAGACCCAGCGCCGCCGCAAACAGGGCGCGGCGGGTTTGTGCAGGTGCGTGGCGCATCTCGCTTGCCGCAGTCATTTCACTTTGGACCGTTCGATTCGTGTATTGACCTAGCCACAGCCGCGTTCGGCAGGCAAGGAGACGCCTTGGCGTCGATTTTGGCCCTAGGGTCGAAATGTGTCGCATTGCAGGCAGGACGTCATCCGCGTCCGATATAGCGCCGCACGACGGCTGGTCCACCGCGCCCCAGAAGATCATTTGTCGGTCCGTCGGCCGCGATCGTTCCGCCATCGATGAAGACCATGCGCGGAGCGAGAAGAGCCGCATCTTCCGGCGAATGCGTCACGACAAGTGCGGTCATCGACGTCTCCTTGCAAAGAGACAGGACAAGTTCGGCCATGTCGTCGCGCAATGCAGGGCCAAGCGCCGCGAACGGCTCGTCCATCAGAAGGACGGGCTGACGCCGGACCAGCACGCGCGCCAGCGCGGTTCGCTGCCGTTCGCCGCCCGACAATTCGCCCGGCAGGCGCATTTCCTTGCCTGCAAGACCGGTCCGCGCCAAAGCCCCGGCAATTGCCGCGCGGTCGGCAGGGCTCAGCTTCAGCGCGGGATTGCGCCCAAGCCCGACATTGGCTTCGACATCGAGATGGGCGAACAGGTTGTTCTCCTGAAAGATCATCGACACCGGGCGCTGTGACGGCGGCAGGTTGGTGACGTCCTGTTCGCCGATCATGATCCGGCCCGAGGAGGGTGTTTCAAAACCGGCGATCAGATTGAGCATGGTCGATTTGCCCGAACCGCTCGGCCCCATGACGGCGACAATCTCGCCTGCGTCGACGCTCAAGTCGAAGCTCATCGGCGCCGTACCATAGGAGAAGCGCACGGATTGAAGCCGGATTCCCGAACCGTTCTTCATGATCTACGCCCCAGCCAGTCGGATATCGCCATCAGAACAAAACACATCAGGCCAAGCAGCAGGGCAATGCCCGCAGCGTCGGCGGTCCTGTAGGCTCCGAGCCTGAGATACAGGAGATAGGGCAGCGTCTGCACCGATTCCGACCCGAAAAGTGCGATGACGCCGAGATCGCCCAGAGACAAGGCCATTGCAAAGGCTAGCGCCATGGCGATCGGCCGCCGCATGGCCGGCCAGTCGATCAGCCGCCAGCGGTTGAAGCCTGCAATGCCGAGCTGGGCGCAAAGCCGGTCGTTGCGCAAGGCCGCGCTGTCCCAGGCGGGGCGAACGGCGCGCATGGCGAAGGGCATCGCCATGGCGGCATTGACCGTGATGACCATGATCGGTGTGAGGGCTGCGACATCGACCGTGCCGCGCACGAGGACGAACCAGCCTGCCCCGATAACGATGGGCGGCAGCACGAGAATGAGGCTTGGCCCCTGATCGGCCATCCATTCGCCGAAGCCGGATGATTTGTCCCCGCGCGCACGCGCCAGCCGGCCGCGCATGGCGGCCAGCGACAGCGACATGGCGACCGCGATAAGTGCAGAGCACAACGCGAGCGTGAGGCTGAGGCTGGCAGCCCGTAGCACTGGCCGCTCCGTGACGAGACGGGCGAGATCGGCTTCGACGCCTGACACGAAGACCGCAATGATCGGGCCTGCGACGAAGATCGCGGCAATCGCGATGATGACTGTATTTGCCAGCCGTTCTACCACGCTGTTGTCGCTGAAGCGGCGCGAGGCGACAGGCAGGTTGGCATCGCCCGTGGTGCTTGCGCCCAGACGCGCCATCAAAAGCACGGCAGCGATAGTCATCGCGATCTGGGCAAGCGTCAGCGCGACCGCGCGCGCGGGTTCGAAATCGAAGCGGAGCGACTGATATATCGCAACCTCAAGCGTGGTCGCCGCAGGCCCGCCGCCAAGAGTGAGGACAAGCGTGAAGGATGTGACGCACAGCATGAAGACGAGTGCGGCAACACCGGGTAGCGACCGCCGCATGGCCGGCCATTCGATCAGCCGAAAGACGGATGCCGGTTTCATGCCGAGCTGTGCCGCGAGCCGCCACTGGTCCTGCGGCACGGTTTCGAGCGCCTCCAGCAACAGCCGGGTGGCCAGCGGCAGGTTGAAGAAGACATGGGCGACGAGAATGCCGGACAGGCCGTAGATTCCGGGCCATTGGCCGCCGCCCATGGCATCGACCGCATCGGCAACGATGCCGGCGCGGCCATAGAGAGCGAGAATGCCGAGTGCGGCGACGATGGCCGGAAGGCCGAGCGGCACGGCAAAGAGCCGCAGGATCAGGCCACGACCCGGGAACTCGCGCTGGCGCGACAGTGCGCGCGCGACGAACATGGCGGGAATAACAGACAGAAGCGCTGAGAGAGCCGCCTGCCAGAAGGTGAACCATGCCACCCGCACCATGTAGCCGTCGAAGGCCGCCGCCGCACCCGACCAGTCGCGTGCCGCCTCGACGGCGAGACCGGCAAAGGCCCCGCCGACGAGCAGCGCGAGAAAGGCGAGTGAGAGGCGGCCTGCGAACATATCGTTCTAGCGGCTCATCGCCTTGACCCACTCGTCCACCCAGGCCCTACGGTTGGCAGCAACCTCGTCGGGCGTGAAGGCGAGCGTCTTCGCCGGTTTGACCAGCGCGTCGAAGGCCGGATTGAGCGGCTTCGAGGTCGGCGCCGCCGGAAGCATCCAGTTGGTCTCGGGGATCGCGTCCTGGAATTCCGGCGTCAGCATGAATTCGAGGAACTGTTTTGCCAACGGATTCT
Organism: Mesorhizobium sp.; assembly: GCA_049647505.1. GTDB lineage: Bacteria > Pseudomonadota > Alphaproteobacteria > Rhizobiales > Rhizobiaceae > Mesorhizobium_A. The sequence goes on along the minus strand of JBARXU010000023.1, from coordinate 224,844 downwards.
TCGCGCCGGTCGCGGTCATGCCTGCAACCTCGACCTGAAGGTAGTGCCCCTCGGCAAAGGCGGCTGCCTTGTAGCGCTCTGTGTTCTCGGCAATGACGTGATAGGCGGGCGATGTCGTATAGGAGAGGACCATCGGCGCTTCGCCGTTCGTGAAGAGGCCGTAGGATTCGCTCCAACCCGGCGTCACCGTCAATACCCGCGATTTCAGTTTGCCCCATGCATCGGCAGCGGCGTCGCCATAGACCGACTTCATCCAGAGGACGAGGCCAAGGCCGGGCGTCGAGGTGCGCGGGTCCTGAATGACGATCTTCTGCGACGCGTCGCCCTCTACAAGACCCTTCAGGCTTGTGGGCGGGGTCGCCAGCTTCTCGCTGTCATAGATAGCGGCGAAGTAGCCATAGTCGAACGGCAGGAAGTTCGTATCGGTCCAGCCGCCGGGGACGGTGACATTCGCAGGCGAAATGCCATGCGGGGCAAAGAGGCCGGTGTCGGCGGCTTCCTTGGTCAGATTGGTGTCGAGGCCGAGCACGACATCGGCCTTGCTGGTAGCGCCTTCGAGGCGCAGGCGGTTGAGCAGCGCCACGCCATCGGCGACGGCGACGAATTCGAGATTGCAGCCGCATCTGGCCTCGAATGCCTTCTCGACGATCGGGCCGGGTCCCCAATCGGCATTGAAGCTCTCATAGGTGTAGACGGTGAGCTTTTCCTGAGCCGATGCCGGCAAGGAGAGGGCCGCAAGCGCTGCGGCGATAAGAATGGGTCCTGGTCTGCGCATGTGGCGCCTCCTGCTTTCGTGTTGAAAGGGAAGATGCGCCGTTTGACAACGCGTCTAATCCCTCCGCCGGTGCTAACCGGATCAGGTTCTGCGGGTTGGCGTCTCGCCTCTCAGCCGGCGCGCTTTCGCACCCGGCACCCCGTTAGAGCGCATCGAAGATAGATTGGGGCGTCAGCCGGCGCAAGCGGTGACGGTTGACGGTTTCGGCTGCGCCTGATGTGGTCGCGCCATGATCGACAGACTGGAAGCATTTCTGGCCTTGGCCAGAGCGCAGCACTTCGGCCGGGCCGCCGAGGACCTCGGCGTGACACAGCCGACGCTGTCGGCGGCCATCAAGCAGCTTGAGACCGAACTTGGGGTCCTTCTGGTCAAGCGAGGGTCGAGGTTTCAGGGGCTGACGACGGAGGGCGAGCAGGTTCTGACTTGGGCGCGGCGCATCACCGGCGATACGCGCGCCATGCGCGAGGAGATGCGCGCCGCAAGGCACGGACTGACGGGCCGTATCCGCATTGCGGCGATTCCGACCGCACTTGCCATGATACCGCGCCTGACGACGCCGATGCGCGAGAAGCATCCCGGCGTGACCTTTTCGGTCCTGTCGCGAACCTCGATCGAGGTTCTGTCGCTGCTCGGCAATTTCGATGTCGATGTCGGCATCACCTATCTCGACAACGAACCGCTGGGCCGTGTCGCCTCGGTGCCGCTCTATCTCGAACGATACCGGCTTATCACGGCGGAAGGCACGCCGTTCTACGAGCGCAGCGAAGTCACCTGGTCGGAAGTCAGCCAGTTGCCGCTTTGCCTGCTGACGCCCGACATGCAGAACCGCCGCATCATCGACCAGCATCTCGGCGAAGCCGGGGTGCATGTGCGCACGACGCTGGAATCAAACTCCATGATCGTGCTGTTTTCCCATATCCGGACCGGCAAATGGTCTTCGATCATGCCGCTGAACCTGGCCGAAACCTTCGGCTTCACCGAGCCGATCAGGGCCATACCGATCGTCCAGCCGGATGCCAGCCACACGGTCGGCATCGTGGTGCAGCCGCGCCAGCCGCATACGCCGCTGGTCGCGGCGTTTATGGACGAGGCCATGGCGCTTGCGGCACAATCGGGATCGCCCACCGAGGCTAATCTCGATTGAGTGACGTTTGATAGGATTTCTCTATCAAACGACGATTTGGCTTTATTGATTTCGGGGCTTTATTCCGGTTTCATTGGCAAACGGCGCGCAACGCGCCTGTCAGGGAGGGCGCTGCATGACGATGCAGCCTGCAGGTACCGAAATTCAGCCGGACGACCTTTCCGCCCGCACGCTAGCCGTGATCGCGGAGCATGACGCGCTTGAAGGCCCGCTTCTGCCCATCCTGCACGGTATTCAGGACGAGTTCGGCTATGTGCCGCGCGGAAGCCTGCCCATAATCGCCGAGGCGCTGAACATTTCCAATGCCGAGGCGCATGGCGTCGCCACCTTCTATCACGACTATCGCGCAGCGCCCGCCGGCCGCCATGTGCTCAAGCTCTGCCAGGCCGAGGCTTGCCAATCGATGGGTTCTGACAATGTCGCGGCCATGGTGAAGCAGGCGCTTGGCATCGGCTTTCATGAGACGACAAAAGACGGATCGGTGACGCTTGAGCCGATCTATTGCCTCGGGCTGTGTGCCTGTGCGCCCTCGGCACTTCTCGATGGCAAACCGATAGGTCGCGTCGACGCCGAAGCGGTCGAAGAGATTGTCGCGCAGGTGTGCCGATGACCGCGACGATCTATATCCCGAAGGATTCCGGTGCGCTGTCGCTCGGTGCAGACAAGGTTGCCAATGCGATCGAGCGGGAGGTCGCCGCGCGCGGTCTCGACGCAAGGATCGTCCGCACCGGTTCGCGGGGCATGTACTGGCTTGAGCCGATGGTCGAGGTGGAAACGCCGTCCGGCCGTGTCGCCTATGGCCCGGTGCAGGCAAAGGATGTCGCGGCGCTGTTCGATGCCGGGCTGGCGGACGGCGCGAGCCATGCGCTTTTCCTCGGCAATATCGAGCAGCATCCGTTTTTGGCGGCGCAGACGCGGCTGACTTTTGCCCGCTGCGGCATCGTCGATCCGCTGTCGCTGGACGACTATGAGGCGCATGGCGGACTTAAGGGCCTGCGCGCCGCACTCGCGATGACGCCGGCCGACGTTGTGAAGACCGTGACCGAATCCGGCCTGCGCGGGCGTGGCGGCGCGGGTTTTCCGACCGGCATCAAATGGAAGACGGTCGCCGATCAGGTCGAGGCGCGCAAATATATCGTCTGCAATGCCGACGAGGGTGACAGCGCCACGTTTGCCGACCGCATGATCATGGAGGGTGATCCCTTCGTGCTGATCGAAGGCATGACGATTGCCGGCGTCGCGACCGGCGCGACCAAGGGGTTCGTCTATATCCGCTCGGAATATCCGCATGCGGTGGCCACGATGAATGCGGCAATCGGGGTGGCTCGCAAGGCTGGCCTGCTCGGGACCGCCGTTCTTGGTTCGCCCAATGCATTCGACATGGAGGTGCGCGTCGGCGCCGGCGCCTATGTCTGCGGCGAGGAAACTTCGCTGCTCAATTCGCTGGAAGGCAAGCGCGGCGTGGTTCGCGCCAAGCCTCCGCTGCCTGCCATTCAGGGCCTGTTCGGCAAGCCGACGGTCATCAACAACGTCATCTCGCTCGCTTCCGTGCCGGTCATTCTCGACAAGGGTGCGGCGCACTATAAGGATTTCGGCATGGGCCGCTCGCGCGGCACGATCCCGATCCAGATCGCCGGCAATGTGAAGCATGGCGGCCTGTTCGAGGCGGCTTTCGGCATGACCTTGGGCGAAATCGTCGAGGGCATCGGCGGCGGCACCGCGTCGGGACGCCCGGTCAAGGCCGTTCAGGTGGGTGGCCCGCTCGGCGCCTATTTCCCGCCGGCCCTGTTCGACACGCCGTTCGACTATGAGGCCTTTGCCGCCAAAGACGGGCTGATCGGTCATGCCGGTATCACCGTGTTTGACGACACGGCCGACATGCTGAAGCAGGCGCGGTTTGCGATGGAATTCTGCGCCATTGAAAGCTGTGGCAAGTGCACGCCCTGCCGCATCGGTTCGACGCGCGGCATCGAGACCATCGACAAGGTGTCGGCCGGCATCGAGCCAGAGAAGAATCTCGCGCTCGTTGCCGATCTCTGCAACACGATGAAGTTCGGTTCGCTGTGCGCGCTCGGCGGTTTCACGCCCTATCCGGTGATGAGCGCCATTACGCATTTCCCGGCCGATTTCGCGCCAAGGCCCGTGCGGGAGGCTGCGGAATGAGGCCGGAGCGCGCCTTCACCCTCCCCCTTGTGGGGAGGGTCGCGAACGAAGTGAGCGGGGTGGGGGTCGTTCCTCATCCTTACCCCCACCCCGATCCGCGATGCGGATCGACCCTCCCCACAGGGGGGAGGGTGAAGGCGGAGCATTGACGATGGGTCTCATTCACGAAATCGATTTCGGAACTCCGGCGTCTCCGGCGGAGAAGATGGTGACGCTGACCGTCGACGGCGTCAGCGTCACCGTGCCGGAAGGCACGTCGATCATGCGCGCGGCGATGGAGACGCAGATCGAGATTCCGAAACTTTGCGCCACCGACATGATGGACGCCTTCGGCTCCTGCCGCGTCTGTCTCGTCGAGATCGAGGGACGCGGCGGCACGCCCGCCTCCTGCACCACGCCGGTCGCTGAAGGCATTGCGGTCAAGACGCAGAGCGACCGGCTCGCGGCGATCCGCAAGGGCGTGATGGAGCTTTATGTCTCCGACCATCCGTCGGCTTGGAACGCCGATACCGGCCCGGAGACCGAATTCGACAAGGTGGTGCGCTCGGTCGGTCTGACCGAAAACCGCTACGGGGCCGAAGGCCGGAACCATGTCGCGCCGGGCGAAGGATCGTTCACCATCGACTACATGGTACGCGACGAATCCAATCCCTATTTCGCCTATGATCCGGCGCAGTGCATCGTCTGCTCGCGCTGTGTGCGCGCCTGTGAGGAAGTGCAGGGCACATTTGCGCTGACCGTCGAGGGCCGCGGGTTCGAATCGCGCATCGTGCCCGGACCGGCCGACTTCATCTCGTCGGAATGCGTGTCCTGTGGCGCATGCGTGCAGGCCTGCCCGACCAACGCGCTGCGCGAAAAGAGCGTGCTCGCCATGGGCGCCCCGACATCGTCGACCGTCACGACCTGCGCCTATTGCGGCGTCGGCTGCTCGTTCAAGGCAGAGATGCAGGGCGAACGGGTCGTGCGCATGATGCCGTGGAAGGATGGCAAGGCCAATCGCGGCCATTCCTGCGTCAAGGGACGCTTCGCCTATGGCTATACGACCCACAAGGACCGCATTCTCAATCCGATGGTCCGCGAGAAGATCTCCGACCCATGGCGCGAAGTCTCGTGGGATGAGGCGTTCGCCCATATCAATTCAGAGTTCCGCCGCATCCAGTATCAATATGGGCGCGGGTCCGTCGGCGGCATCACCTCGTCGCGCTGCACGAACGAAGAGACCTATCTCGTCCAGAAGCTGGTTCGCCAGGGCTTCGGCAACAACAATGTCGACACCTGCGCGCGCGTCTGCCACTCGCCGACGGGTTACGGCCTTGGCCAGACCTATGGCACGTCGGCCGGCACGCAGGACTTCGATTCGATCGAGGACAGCGATGTCATCCTGGTCATCGGGGCCAACCCTTCGGCGGCGCACCCGGTCTTTGCTTCGCGCATGAAGAAGCGCATCCGGCAGGGGGCAAAGCTGATCGTGCTCGATCCGCGCAAGACCGAGACGGTCGATTCCGTCCATGCCAAGGCGACGCACCACCTGCCGCTGAAGCCCGGCACCAATGTCGCCGTCGTCACCGCGCTGGCCCATGTCATCGTCACCGAAGGGTTGTTCGATGAGAGCTTTATCCGCGAGCGGTGCGACTGGTCGGAATTCCAGGATTACGCCGAATTCGTCTCGCAGGAGCGGCATAGCCCCGAGGCGATTGAAGCGCTGTCAGGCGTGCCGGCAGAGACCGTGCGGCAGGCCGCGCGTCTCTACGCGACCGGCGGCAATGGCGCGATCTACTACGGCCTCGGCGTCACCGAGCACAGCCAGGGCTCGACCACGGTCATCGCGATTGCAAATCTTGCAATGCTGACCGGCAATATCGGCCGTCGCGGCGTCGGCGTGAACCCTCTGCGCGGCCAGAACAATGTTCAGGGCTCGTGCGACATGGGCTCGTTCCCGCACGAACTGCCGGGCTACCGTCATATTGCCGGCGACGCCGTGCGCGACATCTACGAGGCGATCTGGGGCGTCAAGCTGGACCATGAACCGGGCCTGCGCATCCCGAACATGCTGGATGCCGCCGTCGAAGGCTCGTTCAAGGGCCTCTACATTCAGGGCGAGGACATTCTCCAGTCGGACCCCGACACCAAACACGTTTCGGCAGGTTTGGCCGCCATGGAATGTGTTGTGGTGCACGATCTCTTCCTCAACGAGACGGCAAACTATGCGCACGTCTTCCTGCCGGGTTCGACCTTCCTCGAAAAGGACGGCACCTTCACCAATGCCGAGCGCCGCATCAATCGCGTGCGCAAGGTGATGACCCCGCGCAATGGCCTGGCCGACTGGGAAGTGACGCAGAAGCTCGCGCAGGCGATGGGGCTCGACTGGGCCTACAGCCATCCCTCGCAGATCATGGACGAGATCGCGCGGACGACGCCGTCCTTCGCCAATGTCTCCTACGACTATCTCGATATGATGGGTTCGGTTCAGTGGCCGTGCAACGACAGTGCGCCGCAAGGCACGCCGATCATGCATGTCGACGGCTTCGTGCGGGGCAAGGGCAAGTTCATCCGCACCGAATATGTGGCGACCGACGAGAAGACCGGGCCGCTGTTCCCGCTGCTTCTGACCACCGGGCGCATCCTGTCGCAATACAATGTCGGCGCACAGACGCGGCGAACCGACAATGTGATGTGGCATGACGAAGACCTGCTCGAAATCCATCCGCACGATGCCGAGCAGCGTGGCATCCGCAATCGCGACTGGGTGCGCTTGCGCAGCCGCGCGGGCGAGACGACGCTGCGGGCAGACATCACCGACAGGGTCGCGCCGGGGGTGGTCTATACGACCTTCCATCACCCCGACACGCAGGCCAATGTCATCACGACCGACTATTCGGACTGGGCGACCAACTGCCCCGAATACAAGGTGACGGCCGTGCAGGTGACGCCATCGAACGGGCCGAGCCCGTGGCAGGAAGAATATACCGCGCTGTCGACGCGTAGCAGGCGCATCGAGGGACATATGGAGGCGGCCGAGTGACGGAGAGCCGCTCGCCGCTCTCTGCCACGTCACGGATCGCGCGCCGCGCGTCGGGAACATCGGCTGCTGCGCGCATGGTGCCGGAGGAGACGCCGGTCGCGCTGTCCTATGCAGGCACCACCCACGCCGTCATGATGGCCTCGCCCGCCGACCTTGAAGACTTTGGCGTCGGCTTTTCGTTGACCGAGGGCATCATCGCCTCGCCGGCAGAGATCGACACGGTCGATGTCATTGAGGATGCGGGGCCGGGAATAGATATCCAGATCAGACTGAAGGACGTCGCCAATACGCGCTTCGAGGCGCGGCGCAGGCGGCTTGCAGGGCCTGTCGGCTGCGGGCTGTGCGGGATCGAATCGATCGACGAGGCGATGCGCTCGGTGCCGAAGGTCGGCGCATCGATCCATCTGACAGCTGGCGATGTCGTGCAATCGGTCAGGTTGCTGTCGAAGCTGCAGCCGCTTCATGCAGAAACGGGCGCGGTCCATGCGGCGGGGTTTTACGTCGGGGGCCAAGGTGTTGTCGCGGCGCGCGAGGATGTCGGCCGGCATAATGCGCTCGACAAGCTGGCAGGCGCGCTGGCGCGAGCTGGCATCTCGGGTCCGTCCGGTGCGGTCGTCGTGACCAGCCGCGTGTCGGTCGAGATGGTGCAGAAGACCGCCGCGATCGGTGCGCAGGTCATCATCGCGGTCTCTGCCCCGACCGCGCTCGCCATTCGCACAGCCGACGAGGCGGGCATGACGCTGGTGGCGCTGGTGCGTGGCGAGGAGTTCGACATCTTCACGCATGCCGAGCGCATTTCAGATCGGGATATCCGCAATGTCGCATGACGAGACTGCCCAGCCGCACGCCCGCCTTATCCGCATGGCCAACCAGATCGGCATCTTCATGCAGTCTAAGCCGCATGAGGAAGGCGTGGCCGGAACTGCGGACCACATCAACAAGTTCTGGGAGCCACGGATGCGCCGCCAGTTCTTCGAGGTTGTCGATGCGGGCGGAGACGGCCTGCTGCCGATCGTTCTGGAGGCTTCAAATGCCGTGCGCCGCCCGGCGGCCTGACGGTCACTCGCCCTGCGAAGGCTGCCGCTTGGCAAAGCGCCGACATTTGACGACAATGGACGCCGGATCTCGCTGAGGGCGCTTGAGTGAAAGTCACGATCAATATCGACTGCACGCCGGAAGAGGCGCGCACCTTCATGGGCCTGCCGGATGTTCAGCCGATGCAGAAGGCGATGCTGGCCGAGATGGAAAAGCGGATGATGGCGGAAATGGACCGCTTTTCACCCGAAGGCCTGATGAAGACCTGGTTCTCCGCCGGCAATCAGAGCGCGGACATGGTGCGCGACATGCTCGGCGGCATCTTCAGCGGCACGGTGCCGGGCGGCGGCAAGAAGTAGCCTGACCTGCCTCCGGCCGTGGCCGGCAGCGTATATTCAAAGGCGACGCCGGCCATGAGACCCGGCGTCGCCTTTTTTGATCAGATATGGATCGGCTTGGCGAAGACGGCGAGCGCGGCCTCGCGCACCGCTTCGGACATGGTCGGGTGCGCATGGGTCGTGCGGCCCAGATCTTCCGACGAGCCGCCGAACTCCATCAGCACCGTCAGTTCGTGGATCATCTCGCCAGCGCCATGGCCGAGAATATGGGCGCCCAGCACGCGGTCGGTCTTGGCGTCGGCAAGGATCTTCACGAAACCGTCAGTCGCCAGCATGGCGCGGGCGCGGCCGTTGGCAGTGAAGGGGAACTTGCCGACCTTATAGTCCACGCCTTCCTTCTTCAGTTCCTCTTCCGTCTTGCCGACCGACGCGACTTCGGGGCTGGTGTAGACGACGCTCGGGATAGCACCATAGTTCACATGGCCGTGCTGGCCTGCGAGGATTTCGGCGACCGCAATACCTTCGTCTTCGGCCTTGTGGGCGAGCATGGGGCCAGCGATGACGTCACCGATCGCATAGACGCCTTCGAGATTGGTGCGGTAATTGCCGTCGACGACGACCTTGCCGCGCTCCATGGCGATGTCTGCGCGCTCCAGTCCCAGCCCGTCCGTGTAGGGACGGCGGCCGGTGGAGATCAGCACGACATCGGCGTCGATGGTCTCGGTGTCGCCGCCCTTGACCGGCTCGAAGCTGACGGACGCGCCCTTCTTCGCCTTCTTGACGGCTGTAACTTTGGAGCCGAGCTTGAACTCGAAGCCCTGCTTGGCCAGCATGCGCTGGAACTGCTTGGCGACTTCGCCGTCCATGCCGCCGAGGATGCTGTCGAGATATTCGACGACGGTGACCTTGGCGCCGAGACGCGCCCAGACCGAGCCCATTTCAAGGCCGATGACGCCCCCGCCGACGACGACGAGATGGCCAGGCACCTTGGCGAGCGACAGAGCGCCCGTGGACGAAACGATCACCTTCTCGTCGATCTCGACCTCGACGCCGGGAATGCCTGCAACGTCCGAGCCGGTGGCGATGACGATGTTCTTCGACTCGATTTCCTCGATCTTGCCGGCATCGTCGGTCACGGCGGCAATGCACATGCCGTTGACGCGGCCCATGACGCGGCCGGTGCCGCGGAAGGTGTCGATCTTGTTCTTCTTGAACAGGAAGGCGACGCCGCCGACATTGGCTTCGACGGTCTTGTCCTTGTGGGCCATCATCTTGGTCAGGTTGAGCTTGGGCTTGGCGACTTCGATGCCCAGCGCGTCGAAGGAATGCTCAGCTTCGGCCAGCATTTCGGATGCGTGGAGCAGGGCCTTGGACGGAATGCAGCCGATGTTGAGGCAGGTGCCGCCGAAGGTGGCGCGCTTTTCGACGACCGCGACCTTCATGCCAAGTTGCGCGGCCTTGATCGCGCAGACATAGCCGCCCGGGCCGGAACCGATCACAACGACATCATAGCTCATGACTTGTCCTTTAGCTGGTAGAGGCGGGCCTGTGGCGGCGCGGCTCCGATTGGGCGCATTCTTCGTTACCCATCACATAGACATCCGAAGCGACAACGAAAACCGCCCTGCTGCTCATATTGACATAGCTGGCGTAAATAGTTCGCTCCAGATGGGCAATATCGGTCTGGCCCGACGGCTCAATCCTCGCATCCGCTCATTCCTGGCAACCCGACATGGCAAACACGTCTCCCGGCAGCTTCGACAGGTTGCCCACTCCCCAGACGGAGGATTCGCGGAGATAGGCTGCAAGGTCGGTGAGAATGAGCCGGTATGCAAATGGCTGGCCCTGGGCGGGCAATTCGCCGACCTCGCCCTTGTCGTCGACGGCATAGATCGTGCCTTCCCAGACGGTGCAGGCGGCCAGCTCCTCGCCGGTAACGTCGCCCGTCGGGCATTTGTGCATCAGTATGCCGTGGGTGCGCACCACATTGTCGGTCGTCATGACGATACCGTCGAGGATGACCGCATTTTCGGGAAACTTGACCTTGAAACTGTGGCTGGTGATTGCGCCCGCCTCGGCAGGCGTGAATTCGAGCGAAGCGTCGGCCCCCGTCTCGGAATAGACGGCCAGTTCCTGCGGGCAAGCGGCCCGTGCGGCAGGTACGAAAGCCAGCGCGGCAAATAGAGATGGGATGAGCAGCGATCGGATGGGGGACATGAATGGACCTCGATATGCCCGATCATCGCCAAGCCGGGCACACGCCGCAACCGCAAAAAATCCCGGACGGGATGACTTGATCAGAAAGAAACCGTCTGGTAGGTTTGTTTATGACCGAAGCCCATCGTCGAAAGAAAAACCCGGAGCAGGTCCGGCAAGCGATTGTCGAGGCCGCGATCCACCAAGGTATGGATGGCGGACTGCCGTCGATCAGCCTCGACAAGGTTGCCGCTGCCGCAGGCGTGACCAAGGGCGGGTTGTTGCATCACTTTTCCACCAAGCAGGCCCTGCTCGACGCGACCATCGACCATCTCCTCGGCGAGGTCCAATTGATGGTCGACAGGCTCATCGCTGGAGATGACGATGAGCACGGGCGCTTTACCCGCGCCTATGTGAAGCTCTCTTTCGACGAGACAATGCCGGATCGCGGTTGGACGGTGCTTTGGGCTTCGGTTCTGACAGATCCGGCCTTTTCTAAATTCTGGGATCGCTGGATCGCGGCTCAACTCGATTTGCACGGAGAGCGGCCCGACGACCCTGCCTTGCAGGCCGCACGTTATGCCGCTGACGGTGTCTGGGCAGCGACGCTGACCCAAAGCGCGCCCACGAACCTGCAAGCGTTGCGCGACCACATCGTCGCGATGACGCGCGGATAGGTCAGGCGGATCATGATGGACGTGCACAACCAGCCCACCGTAGCGGCCGCCGCCGTCGCGTCGATCTCGATCGCTCCGGGCCAGCCGTGGCGGCTGCGCTACTGGTCGATCTTCGTCGGGCAGGCGCTTTCGCTCATTGGCTCGGCGATGACGCAATTCGTGTTGATGTGGTGGATCGCCGACACGACCGGCAGCGTGGCGGCGCTGGCGAGCGCGGGTATCGCTGCCCTGCTGCCGCAGGCGCTGCTGGGACCGCTCGGCGGCATCTGGGCCGACCGCTACAGCCGTCGCGTGCTGATGATCGTCGCGGACCTGATCAGCGCGCTTTGCATGGTGGTGCTGATTGCGCTCTTCCTGACCGGCAGTATCGAACTGTGGCACGCCTATGCGCTGATGTTCGTGCGCAGCGCCATGCAGGCCTTCCAGCAGCCGGCCGCCGCTGCGAGCACGGCAATGCTCGTTCCGGCACATTTCCTGACGCGCGCGGCCGGCCTGAACCAGACGCTCGCCGGTATCATGACGGTTGCCGCAGCGCCTCTCGGCGCGCTGGCGATCAGCCTGATGCCGATGGGCTATGCGCTTTCAATCGACGTCGTCACCGCGGTTCTCGGCATCGTGCCCTTGCTGATCTATGCCATCCCGCAGCACAGGGTCGATAAGCAGGATCGCGCCGGCCTATGGACCGAGTTCAGAGAGGGCGTCGCCACGGTAAGCAACGATCGCGGTCTGCTCTGGCTCTATGTCATGTGCGGCGCGGTGGTGCTCGTCATCCTGCCGACATTCGCGCTGGTGCCGCTTCTGGTGAAGGAGCATTTCAATGGCGGCGCGCCTGAAGTCGCGCTCATCGAAAGCGTCAGCGGTATCGGCATGATCGCCGGGGGCGCCCTCATTGCGGCGCTTGCGCCGACGAAGCGTGTGCCATGGCTGATCTGGGGCTTCTCGGCCTCCTGCTTCACCGTAGCGCTGGCCGCGATTGCGCCATCCGACATGTTCTGGCTGGCAATCATCGCCTGGGGCCTGAGCGGGCTGACCTACATTGCAGGCAACGCGCCCTTCATGGCGCTGATCCAGACACGCGTGCCCAATCAGTTGCAGGGTCGCGTTCTGTCGCTTCTGACCACGATTGTCGGGTTGGCCGGGCCGGTCGGCCTCGCGCTGACGACGCCGCTCGGCGAAATGATCGGCGTGCGCTGGCTGTTCTTCGCCATCGGCATTGCCGGCGGCATCGTTCCGCTTCTCGCCTACCTGTCGCCGGCGGTGCGCCATATGGACGATGACGCCGTCGAAGGCGTCAGAACATCAGTCGATAGAGCATGAGCACAAGGCCGAGGATCGATACCATCCAGACGATCGAGCGCCAGCGGAACACGCCGAAGGCAAAGAGCGGCAGGTAGACGATGCGGGCGGCCAGCCATATCCATGCGCCGATCTCGCCCGCGCCGCCCGTCTTGCCCGTGATGTGCAGGGCGAGCGCAAGGCCGACAAAGGCGGCGTAGGTTTCAAGGTAGTTGCGCAGTGCGCGTGACAGCCGGCCAGTGACGACGGAGACCGGCTTCTCAGTGTCGCGCGGACCCATATTGTAGCCGACGCTGGTGTCCCTGGTCATCGAACTGGATTGCCAGACGATGTGGACGAGCAGCAGGACCACGCTCAGCCCGAAGATGAAAAGCTCGGTCGACAGTGCATCCGACATGACAAATCTCCGCTCCAGATGAGAATCAGTCGCGCGAAATGCGGCGCGATGCAAGTGCGCGAGGCGGGATCGGCCCTGTGCCATGCCGCAAATGAGAACGGCGGCCCGGTAGGGGCCGCCGTCGATGTCTGTCTGGCTGCGTTGGTCTGTCGATCAGAGATCGAGAACCAGACGCTCCGGGTCTTCCAGCGTTTCCTTGACGCGGACGAGGAAGGTGACCGCTTCCTTGCCGTCGACGATGCGGTGGTCGTAGGACAGCGCCAGATACATCATCGGGCGGACCACGACCTGGCCGCCAACGACGACCGGGCGCTCCTGGATCTTGTGCATGCCGAGGATGCCCGACTGGGGCGCGTTGAGGATCGGCGTCGACATCAGCGAACCGTAGACGCCGCCGTTCGAGATGGTGAAGGTGCCGCCTTGCATGTCGGTCATGGCCAGCTTGCCGTCACGCGCCGCGATGCCGAGGCGACCGATTTCCTTTTCGATCTCGGCGATCGACATGGAGTCCGCATTGCGCACGACCGGCACGACAAGGCCCTTGTCGGTGCCGACAGCGACGCCGATATGGGCAAAGTTCTTGTAGATGATGTCCTGCCCGTCGATCTCGGCATTGACCGCCGGGATTTCGGCGAGCGCGTGTGTCACCGCCTTGGTGAAGAAGCCCATGAAGCCGAGCTTCACGCCGTGCTTCTTCTCGAACAGGTCCTTGTATCTGCTCCTGAGATCCATCACGGGCTTCATGTCCACCTCGTTGAAGGTGGTCAGCATGGCGGCCGTGTTCTGCGCGTCCTTCAGGCGGCGTGCGATGGTCTGGCGCAGGCGCGTCATCTTCACGCGTTCCTCGCGGCCGGCATCGTCACCCGACGACGGCGCGCGCGCGACTGCCGGTGTCTCGGCGGGCTGGGACGGCGCGCCGCGCGAAATGGCGTCGAGCACGTCGCCCTTCAGCACCTGGCCGCGCTTGCCCGATCCGGCGATCTGGTCGACGGCGAGATTGTTGTCGGCGATGAGCTTTGCAGCGGCCGGCGCGGGTGACGTCTTGCGCTCGGTGACGGGGGCGGGACCGGCGACCTCCGCCGACTTCTTCTCTGCTTCCTTGACCGTATCGGCGCCAGCCTTGCCGGCGGCCTGTGCGACCGCCTCGGGCTTTGCGGCCTCTGCTTTTGCTGGTTCCGGGGCGGCCTTGCCGGAGCCTTCGCCGAGCTGGCCGAGCAGCGCGCCGAGGCCGACCGTGTCGCCCTCCTTGGCGGTGATTTCCGCCAGCGTGCCGGATGCGGGTGCGGGCACCTCGACCGTTACCTTGTCGGTTTCGAGTTCGAGCAGCGGCTCGTCCGCCTTGACGGCGTCGCCCACCTTTTTGAACCACTTTCCAACTGTCGCCTCGGAGACGGATTCGCCGAGTGTCGGGACGCGGATTTCAGTAGCCATCGTTCTTGTCTTCCGTTGCCTTGCTCAGTTGGTGTCAGTTGCCCAGAGCGTCTTCGAGGAACGCTTCGAGTTGTGCCAGATGCTTCGACATGAGGCCAGTCGCAGGCGATGCGGCGGCCGGACGGCCAGTATAGCGCACGCGCTGATGCTTGGCGTCGATATGGGCGAGCACCCATTCCAGATAGGGGTCGATGAAGGACCAGGCACCCATGTTCTTGGGTTCCTCCTGGCACCAGACGATTTCCGCATTGCGGAAACGCGACAGCTCGTTGATCAGCGCCTTGGCCGGGAACGGATAGAGCTGTTCGACGCGCAGCAGGTAGATGTCGTTGACCCCGCGCTTCTGGCGCTCTTCCAGGAGGTCGTAATAGACCTTGCCGGTGCACAGAACGACGCGGCGGATCTTCGAATCCTTGACGAGGCGCACCAGGTCGCTCTCCGTGCCGCCTGACTGCGCATCGTCCCACAGCAGGCGATGGTAGGTGCTTTCGCCCGACATTTCCGCCAGCGTCGACACGGCGCGCTTGTGACGCAGCAGCGACTTCGGCGTCATCAGGATCAGCGGCTTGCGGAAGTCGCGCTTGAGCTGCCGGCGCAGGATGTGGAAATAGTTCGCCGGCGTCGAGCAGTAGGCCACCTGCATGTTGTCTTCGGCGCAAAGCTGGAGGAAACGCTCAAGGCGGGCCGAGGAGTGCTCGGGGCCCTGGCCCTCATAGCCGTGCGGCAGCAGGCAGACGAGGCCCGACATGCGCAGCCACTTGCGTTCGCCAGACGAGATGAACTGGTCGAACACTACCTGCGCGCCGTTGGCGAAGTCGCCGAACTGGGCTTCCCACAGGGTCAGCGCCTTGGGTTCGGCGAGCGAGTAGCCGTATTCGAAACCGAGCACGGCCTCTTCGGAGAGCATCGAGTTGATGACCTCGTAGTTCGCCTGCTGGGGGCCGAGATTGTTGAGCGGGATATAGCGGTTCTCGTCGCGCTGGTCGTAGAGGACCGAGTGGCGCTGCGAGAAGGTGCCGCGCTCCGAATCCTGGCCTGACAGGCGGATCGGATTGCCGTCGAGCAGGATCGAGCCGAAGGCGAGCGCCTCGGCCGTGGACCAGTCGATGCCTTCGCCCGAATCGATCATCTTGCGACGCGCGTCGAGGAAGCGCTGGATGGTCTTGTGCGCCTCGAATTCGGCAGGGACTTCCGTCAGCTTCTTGCCGATCTCCTTGAGCGACTTGACCGGCATCGCGGTCTTGCCGAGGCGGCGCTCATCCTGATTGTCAGCCGTGCGCAGACCTGACCATGCGCCGTCCAGCCAGTCTGCCTTGTTGGGCTTGTAGGCCTGACCGACCTCGTATTCGTTTTCAAGATGAGCGCGCCAGTCGGCTCGCATCTTGTCGAGTTCCGCCTCGGTGATGACGCCTTCGGCGATCAGCTTGCGCGCATAGAGCTGGAGAGTCGATTCGCGGGCGCGGATGTTCTTGTACATCAGCGGCTGGGTGAAGGCAGGCTCGTCGCCTTCATTGTGACCGAAGCGGCGGTAGCAGAACATGTCGATCACAACCGGCTTGTGGAACTTCATCCGGAATTCGGTTGCGACCTTGGCTGCATAGACGACGGCTTCGGGATCGTCGCCGTTGACGTGGAAGATCGGCGCTTCGATCATCTTGGCGACGTCGGACGGATAGGGCGACGAACGCGAGAGGCGCGGATTGGTCGTGAAACCGATCTGGTTGTTGATGATGAAGTGAACCGTGCCGGCAACGCGATGGCCGCGCAGGGCCGAAAGGCCGAGGATTTCGGCGACGACGCCCTGGCCGGCAAATGCCGCATCGCCGTGCAGCAGCAGCGGCATGACCTTGGCGCGCTCTTCGAGCGGCACGATTTCCTCGCGGGTGCGGCCAAAGAGCTGGTCCTGCTTGGCGCGGGCCTTGCCCATCACGACGGGGTTGACGATTTCAAGGTGCGACGGGTTGGCCGTCAGCGACAGATGGACCTTGTTCGAGTCGAATTCTCGGTCCGACGATGCGCCGAGGTGATACTTGACGTCGCCCGAGCCTTCGACGTCGTCAGGCGCGTAGGAGCCGCCCTTGAATTCGTGGAACACGGCGCGGTGCGGCTTGCCCATGACATTGGTCAGCACGTTGAGGCGGCCGCGGTGGGCCATGCCGAGCACGACTTCCTTGAGGCCAAGCGCGCCGCCGCGCTTGATGATCTGTTCAAGAGCAGGGATCAGCGACTCACCGCCATCGAGGCCGAAACGCTTCGTGCCCTTGTATTTGACGTCGATGAACTGCTCGAAGCCTTCCGCCTCGACCAGCTTCTGCAGGATCGCCTTCTTGCCGTTGGCGGTGAACTCGATGCCCTTGTCCGGGCCTTCGATGCGCTCCTGGATCCATGACTTCTCGACCGGGTCGGAAATGTGCATGAACTCGACGCCGAGCGTCGAGGAGTAGGTGCGCTGGAGCAGGTCGAGCATCTGGCGCACGGTGGCGTATTCGCCAAGGCCCAGCATGTTGTCGATGAAGATCGGCCGGTCGTAATCGGCTTCGGTGAAGCCGTAGTTCTCGGGCGACAGCTCGTTATAGTCCTCAAGCTTCGAGGCGATGCCGAGCGGGTCGAGATTGGCATGGAGATGGCCGCGCATGCGGTAGGCGCGGATCATCATGATGGCACGGACGGAATCGCGCGTGGCGCGCTCGATCGCTTCGCCGGACGGTGCCGAGCCGCCGGTCAGGGCCTTATCCTTGAGCTTGCGGTCGACGAGCTTTTCGACCTGGCCCCAATTGCCGTCGAGCGCCGAGACGAGTTCGCCATTGGCCTGCTGCGGCCAGCCCTTGGCCTGCCACGACGCGCCTTCGGCATTCTTCGCCACGTCGGCGGCGTCATCCTTCAGACCGGCGAAGAAATCGCGCCACTCCTGATCGACCGACTGCGAGTCCTTCAGCCAGTCGGCATAGAGCTGCTCGATATAGTCGGCATTGCCGCCATAGAGGAACGAGGTGATCTCGAACGTGTCGTTGGCTTGATCGTTTCGTGCCATGATCTGCCGGAGCTTCTGCCCCGTCTCCTTGCCGCCGGTTGAGGCCGGCCTCCCTGCCCTTCGCTACCGCTCCGGGCGTTCGTCACCAGGATCGACAAATAGTTGTCGATCCTTCGGCCGCTGGCCGATCAATCCTCACCCCTTGATGGCTTCCACCAGCGTCTGGCCGAGCCGCGCCGGCGATGGCGAGACACGGATGCCGGCGGCTTCCATTGCTGCGATCTTGTCTTCCGCGCCACCCTTGCCGCCCGAAATGACAGCGCCGGCATGGCCCATGGTGCGGCCGGGAGGAGCCGTGCGGCCCGCGATGAAACCGGCCATCGGCTTCTTGCGGCCACGCTTGGCCTCGTCGATGAGGAACTGCGCGGCGTCTTCTTCGGCCGAACCGCCGATCTCGCCGATCATGATGATCGACTTGGTTTCGTCGTCGGCAAGGAACAGTTCAAGCATGTCGATGAACTCGGTGCCCTTGACCGGATCGCCGCCGATGCCAACTGCGGTCGACTGGCCGAGGCCTTCATTGGAGGTCTGGAAGACTGCTTCATATGTAAGCGTGCCGGAGCGCGAAACAACGCCGACCGAACCCTTGCGGAAGATGTTGCCGGGCATGATGCCGATCTTGCACTGGTCGGGCGTGACGATGCCGGGGCAGTTGGGGCCGATGAGACGCGACTTCGACTTGTCGAGCGCGGCCTTGACCTTGACCATGTCCATGACCGGGATGCCTTCGGTGATGCACACGATCAGCGGCATTTCGGCCTCGATCGCCTCGATGATTGCAGCAGCAGCGCCCGCCGGCGGCACATAGACCACCGATGCGGTCGCGCCGGTCGCCGACTTGGCGTCGCCGACGGTTGCGTAGATCGGCAGCTTCTCGCCCTTGGCGCCGTCCCAGAACTCGCCGCCCTTCTTGGGGTGAATGCCGGCAACCATCTGGGTGCCGTGATAGGCGAGAGCCTGCTCGGTGTGGAACGTGCCGGTCTTGCCGGTAAGGCCCTGGACGATGACCTTGGTGTTCTTGTCAATGAGAATGGACATTCGGGATCAACCTTCGAATCTGGATCTGTTGGAAGCGAGCGCGTGTCCGCGCTCAGCCCTTCACGGCCTTGACGATCTTCTTTGCAGCGTCGTCGAGATCGTCGGCGGGTTGAACGTTCAGCCCGCTCTCATTGATGATCTTCTTGCCGAGCTCGGCATTGGTGCCTTCGAGGCGAACGACCAGCGGAACCTTGAGGCCGACTTCCTTGACGGCTGCGACCACGCCCTCGGCGATGACGTCGCACTTCATGATGCCGCCGAAGATGTTGACCAGAATGCCTTCGACACGCGGGTCGGCGGTGATGATCTTGAAGGCTGCCGCAACCTTCTCCTTGCCGGCGCCGCCGCCGACGTCGCAGAAGTTCGCAGGCTCGGCGCCATAGAGCTTGATGATGTCCATCGTCGCCATTGCGAGGCCCGCGCCATTGACCATGCAGCCGATATTGCCGTCGAGGGCGACATAGGCGAGGTCCCACTTGGAGGCCTCGATTTCCTTTGCGTCCTCTTCGGTCTTGTCGCGGAGTTCAGCCAGTTCGGGATGGCGGAACATGGCGTTGCCGTCGAAGGACACCTTGGCGTCGAGCACGCGCAGGCGGCCATTGGTCATGACGATCAGCGGGTTGACCTCAAGCAGGCTCATGTCCTTCTCGACAAAGGCCTTGTAGAGGATCGGGAACAGGCTCTCGCCGTCCTTTGCAGCCTCGCCCGACAGGCCGTAGGCTGCGTTGATCTGCTTCACGTCGTCGGCGGTGACGCCGGTTTCGGGGTCGATCGCCAGCGTGATGATCTTTTCGGGCGTGTCATGGGCGACAGCCTCGATGTCCATGCCACCTTCGGTGGAGACGACGAAAGCGATGCGGCCGACCGAACGATCCACGAGGATCGAGAGGTAAAGCTCGCGGTCGATGTCGGCGCCGTCTTCGATGTAGAGGCGGTTGACCTGCTTGCCGGCCTCGCCGGTCTGCTTGGTGACGAGCGTGTTGCCGAGCATTTCCTTGACGTTGTGGACGACGTCGTCGATCGACTTGGCAAGGCGCACGCCGCCCTTTGCGTCAGGGCCGAGTTCCTTGAACTTGCCCTTGCCGCGGCCGCCAGCGTGGATCTGGCTCTTCACGACGTAGAGCGGGCCGGGAAGCGAGCGGGCTGCATTCTGCGCTTCGGCAGCGTCGAAGATGGCAACGCCGTCTGCGACGGGCGCGCCGTAGCTCTTCAACAGCTGCTTGGCCTGGTATTCATGGATGTTCATCGGATCAGGTCCTCTTAGGCTCAGCCGCTACGCGGCTGTCTGAATCGGTGGAAGGGGTTTTGGCGAATAGAACCGCGCGAGCAACCGGTAGTCGTCCGCAAAATGGCCGTTCAGCCTTTCGGCGGCGGCATGAGACAGTTCCGAAAATCTGACCTTCGGGCCGCCGGTCTGGTGACGTCCGAAGCTGACGGGCTTGCCCAGGCGGGCCGAAAGATCGGCTGCAAGGCGGTCGAGTTCGTCGATGCGGTAGACATTATGGAAGAAATCGAGGTCATCGCCGAGATAGGCCGCCTGAGGCAGGAGATGGCGGCGAACGCGATCGTTCACCGCCATGTATTTCCCGAGATTGAGAAAGAAGGTGTCGGCGTCCGGAAAGGGGCCGAGACCGAAGGGCTTGAGAGCGGCCTTGCTCAGGCTCGACCGGTCAATATCGCGCTCATGGATCACGCGATTGGCCCAGCCCGACAGGCCGCGCTCTACAGGTTCACGCACGACCGCGATGCGGTGCAGGTCGCGCGTGAGCTTGCGAAGGCTGTCCGACATGCGCTTGTTGCCATTGTCGAAGATGTCGGCTTCAGCCACGACGTCCCGGATCCCCGCCTTAACCGAGGTGTTCGCCACCTTCGGAACGGGGAAATAGGCGACGCCGAATGGCTTCAGGATCATCACCATTGGTGTGGCCGATCAAACCTTCGCATTGGGTTGCGCCTCCGCTTCCGAACCTCAGGCGAGGTTCGGGGCGATCTGGGCGCAAGCTTCGCAGAGACCGCGCACGGCGTCGACCGACTTGTCGAACATCTTCTGCTCGGACTTCGAGAAGTCGAGTTCGAGCACGCGCTCGACGCCGCCGGCGCCGATGACGACCGGAACGCCGACATACATGTCCTTGATGCCATACTGGCCCGACAGATGCGCCGCGCAGGGCAGGACGCGCTTCTTGTCGCGCAGGTAGCTTTCAGCCATGGCGACCGCGGACGCAGCCGGTGCGTAGTAGGCCGAGCCCGTCTTGAGCAGGCCGACGATTTCGCCGCCACCCTTGCGGGTGCGCTCGACGATGGCGTCGAGCTTTTCCTGCGAGGTCCAGCCCATCTTGATGAGGTCGGGCAGCGGGATGCCGGCAACGGTCGAGTAGCGGACCATCGGCACCATGTCGTCGCCGTGGCCGCCGAGCGTCATGGCCGACACGTCTTCCACCGACACATTGAACTCGTCGGCGAGGAAGTGGCGGAAGCGGGCCGAGTCGAGCACGCCGGCCATCCCGACGACATGCGACTTGGGCAGGCCCGAGAATTTCTGCAGCGCCCAGACCATCGCGTCGAGCGGGTTGGTGATGCAGATGACGAATGCGTTGGGGGCATACTTCTTGATGCCCGCGCCGACCTGCTCCATGACCTTGAGGTTGATGCCGAGAAGATCGTCGCGGCTCATGCCGGGCTTGCGCGGCACGCCGGCGGTGACGATGCAGACATCGGCGCCCTTGATGGCGGAATAGTCGTTGGCACCCTGATACTTGACGTCGAAGCCCTCGACCGGGGCGGACTGCGCGATGTCGAGACCCTTGCCCTGAGGGGTGCCTTCGGCGATGTCGAACATGACGACGTCGCCCAGCTCCTTCAATCCGATCAGGTGGGCGAGGGTGCCGCCGATCATGCCGGAGCCGATCAGCGCAATCTTGTTGCGAGCCATTCGAGGAGTCCTTGCGCGCGGCCGGATCAGGCGCCGGCCTGGATGGTTGAAGCCCACGGCCTTAGAGCCATATCCCCTAACGGAATGTGACAAAGCCCGCCCTTCCCCAAGAATTCCCGGGAGAAGTCGATGTGTCGCATAGGCCGGCGCCAGAATAAATTCAACCGATTCTTTTCGTTTCAATAATTTCAATCGGTTAATCGTATTCTGATTTACGTAAACGTCAATTATTCTTGCGCTAGCGAGGCAAGATCGACGTCGCGCCGGCCAAAACCTTACCCTGGGTCGCTTGGCTGACATTTCCGCCCCGAGCCAAACAAGCGGGATTGCGCCAAGATGCAGGCCTCTTTGCGCTTGCGCGGCGCCGGCAGGCCAACCATGAATTGGCCCGATGACACTCGCCCTCACCATACTGCATCTTCTGATCTTTGCCGCGGTGTCGCTGCGCGTGCTGTCGCGTCCGCAGCTCAATACGTCGACGCGGGTCGTCTGGATCTTCGTGCTGCTGGTGCTGCCCGTCGGCGGGCTGTTTCTCTATCTCTTTGTCGGAGAGGTTCACTTCGGCGGGCCAGCCCTCGTGCGGTTGAGCAAGGCAAAGGCCGATACACATGAACTGGTGAAGGCGAGCGGCGCGGCGCCCGATATCCGGCGTTGGGGCGGCGCCAGCGCCTATGCGACGACGATCAACGGATTCGGCGTCACACAGGGCAATACAGGCGAGCTTCTGGACAGTGCGGAGGAGGCGCGGGCGCGGCTGATCGCCGATATCGATGCGGCGAGGCACAGCGTCGACGTGCTCTATTACATCTGGCTGGACGACAATACGGGCACGGCGGTTGCCGAGGCGCTGATCCGCGCGGCAGGGCGCGGCGTGCGCTGTCGCACCATGATCGACGCGATCGGTTCGCGGTCCATGGCGTCAAGCGCGCACTGGAAGAAGCTGGCGGATGCAGGCGTCGAGACGGCCGTGGCCTTGCCGCTCGGCAATATTCTGCTCACCGTGCTTACGCGCCGGGTGGACCTGCGCAATCACCGCAAGATCACCGTCATCGACGGCAATATCTGCCATTGCGGTAGCCAGAACTGTGCCGACCCCGAATTTCGGGTGAAGCCGAAATTCGCGCCGTGGATCGACATCATGGTGCGGTTCGAGGGGCCGGTCGCGCGCCAGATGCATCTGCTGTTCATCCAGGATTGGCTGACCATGAAGAGCGCCGGACTCGACGATGTGGCAAAGCCGGTTGCGCCGATCAGCGGCGGGTTTGCCGCGCAGGTCGTCGGCACCGGGCCGACCGTCAGCCGGGAGATCACGGCCCAGCTCTTCTCGCGTCTGATCTTCGAGGCCGAGCGCGAGATCGTGATCTCGACGCCCTATTTCGTGCCGGGCGAGATCGTCTGCCTCGCGATCATGGGTGCGGCGCGGGCCGGCGTGAAGGTGACGCTGATCCTGCCGCGCCGCAACGATTCAGGTTTCGTGGCGCGCGCCAGCCGATCCTACTATCCGTCGCTGATCGAGGCCGGGGTGAATATCGTCGAATTCAAT
Source organism: Mesorhizobium sp. (assembly GCA_049647505.1). Taxonomy (GTDB): domain Bacteria; phylum Pseudomonadota; class Alphaproteobacteria; order Rhizobiales; family Rhizobiaceae; genus Mesorhizobium_A. The sequence goes on along the minus strand of JBARXU010000023.1, from coordinate 201,826 downwards.
GGCGGCCTGCTGCATTCCAAGACGCTGACGATCGACGGCCAGATGACCTTCATGGGGTCGTCCAATCTCGACATTCGCAGCTTCGACCTGAACTTCGAGAACGATGTCCTGTTCAGGGACACCAGACTGACGGGGGATATCCGTGCGCGCCAGCTGGAATATGTGGCGGCCTCGACCCCGATCGATCCGGACGTGGTGCGCCGCTGGCCGATCTACAGGCGTATCTGGCTGAACGCCTTCGCCCTGTTAGGGCCAATTCTCTGATCAGGCGATTTAGAGCATTTCCTGTGAACATTGGATCACTCTGCCGGTGGGAACTCGGGACAAGGTCGAGGTCTTTGGCGAAGACCGATGGATTTGGCCCGAGTTGCCCCGGCCCAAAGGGTTTCCCGCTGGCGGGCGTCCGCGGCGTCACGCGGACTTGCCCGGGCCACCGGCCCGAACTGCGCCGCCTTCCTGGCGGACCGCCTCGCCATCGACGAAACAGAGCGTTCAATGTTCGCAGGAAATGCTCTAGGCTCCGCCGGAAGCCTTTTCCAGCCAGTCTTTCGACTGCATCTCGACCAGTCGTGATGCCGTTCGGATGAATTCGAACGCCTCCGTCACGCCGGGTCGCCCTTGATAGAGTCCGTCCGGCGCGGCGGCAGCACTGACGATGACGCGCTTGCGCCGGTCATAGAGCGTATCGATGAGCAGGATGAAGCGCTTGGCCGGATTGCGAAGCGACTGGTCGAGAATCGGGATATGATCGATGACGAAGGTGTCGAAACGATCGGCCAGCGCCAGATAATCGCGCGCGCCGAGCGGAGCCTCGCAAAGATCGGCAAAACTCATGCGGGCGGCGCGGCCGGCTCCCCGCGCTACGTGAATCGACCGACCCATCAGTTCGATCTCCACCGGCGCTTCGCCCTGTCCTTCGACGATGGTCGCCCAGGCCTCGTCCATCTGTCCGTCGGCTTGTGGCCCGAGCGGGTGCAGGTAGACCGGCAGGGCGTTCAGCTTGAGCATCCGGTAGTCTGTCGGTGTGTCGAGGGTGACGACTTCGACATTGTCCTCAAGAACCTTGAGGAAGGGCAGGAACAGGCCGCGGTTCAGTCCATCCTTGTAGAGGTTTTCAGGTGCGACGTTCGACGTGGCGACGAGCGTGACGCCCTCGGCAAAAAGCGCGGTGAACAGGCGCGCCAGAACCATCGCGTCGGCGATATCGGTGACGGTGAATTCGTCGAAGCACAGGAGACGGGCCTCGCGCGCAATATCTGCGGCGACCGGCGGGATCGGGTCGTCGCCCTTGGCCCTGCCGTCCTTCACCGCCTTTCGATGAGCGGTGATGCGGTCGTGCACGTCGGTCATGAACTCGTTGAAATGGGCGCGGCGCTTGCGCTTCAAGGGGACGACGCGGAAGAACATGTCCATCAGCATGGTCTTGCCGCGACCGACGCCGCCATGAACGTAAAGGCCGCGGGCGACGGAGGGCCGGCGCTTGCGGGCAAACATCCAGCCAAGCACGTTGGATTTGGTGGCGACACCCGATTCGGATAGCTCGCGAACCAGGCGGTCGAAGCGCGATGCGACTTCGACCTGCAGCGGATCGCGCCGCACCTCATCGCGTTCGACGAGGTGCTCATATTCTTCCGTGACGGTGCCGTGCGCCTTCAGGCCGGCATGCGACGACATGATGTGTGTTTCTTAGCGGCTGAAGCTGATCGGCTGGCCGCCGGAGGTCTGGCCGTCATAACGCGTCGGTCCGGATGCGTAGAGGCGCGCAACCGTGTTGCCGCCATTGTCCTTGAGGACGACCTGGCTGCCGGCGACGTTCCAGGCTGCGACCGAGGCGGCATCGCCGGGGCAGCGCAGCGATGCGGCGCGGAAATCTGAACTCATCTTGGTGAGGCTCAGCATCATCTGGCAGCCCGAGCCGCCGGCGCTGACCTTCCATGCGCCGACCATCGCCTCCTTGGTGACGGCGGGCGCGTTGGGCGGTGGCGTCTGGATGCCGGGAGTGGCGGCGGCGACATCCGTGCCGGGCTGCGTGCCCGGTGCGGGCGGGAAAGCCGACGGGTCGGTCGGGCCGGTCGCGGTCGGAGGAGGCAGCTGGTTGGACGTGACCTGGCCGGACGGAGCCGGGGTCAACGGGGCGGGACGGGAGTCGATCGTATCGAAACGTGACGTCGAGCAGCCGGCAGCCACCAGGGCCAGCAGCGCGACCAGAGCGCCGTTGCGGGCCATTGAAGTCTTACGCGCCAGAACTGTCATCTAATCCGTCTCCGCAGGCGAGTGCCTGCCCCTGTTATGCAACTTCAATCATCACAAACGTGGCGATGTTGGGGTCAGTATCGGCTAAACATGGTTAAGATTGTCTTTTTGGCAACCGGGCCAGGCGCAAAATTGGAATTGGTGAGGACTGGAAGCCAGCCTTGCGCCTCACTCAAATCGCCAATTCGTGTCTTGACCATGGATATCTCCCGTTGATGCTTGCGGCGCTGGACTTGTTTCCCGCGCAACGAGCCACCGGGTGGAAATTCGATGAAACGGCGCACGCTCCTGTCACTGATCGGCATCGGTGGCGTCCTGCTTGCGGGAGGATATTCGGTGAAGCGCGCCAATGCGGGCAATCCCTATTATGACGGGCCGGTCTCCGATCATTTTGACGGACGCCTGTTCTTCAATCCGGACGGCATCGAGCCGCGCGGCTTCGCTGATCTTCTGCGCTGGCAGTTCGGCGGCGGGCGCGTGCGCTGGCCAGCCGAATGGCCGAGCCCGTTTGCGCAGGCGAAACCCGAGGCGCGGTTCGAGGGCGACAGGCTCGTGGTTACGATGGTCGGCCACGCGACGCTGTTGATACAGACCGGCGGGCTGAACATCCTGACCGACCCGGTATGGTCGCAGCGTGCGTCGCCCTTCTCCTTTGCCGGGCCGAAGCGCGTCAATGCGCCCGGCATCGCCTTTGACGACCTGCCGCCGGTCGATGTGGTGCTGCTCAGCCACAATCATTACGACCATATGGACGCCGATACGCTGGCGCGGCTCAATGAGAAGCACAAACCCCTGATCATCACGCCGCTCGGCAATGACGGGATACTCGCCAAGGCCGTGCCGGGGCTGAGGATCGAGGCCCGCGACTGGGGAGAAACCGTAGCTGTCGGCGGCGTGACCTTCCATGTCGAGCCGGCGCATCACTGGTCTGCACGGGGAACCGGCGACAGACGCATGGCGCTGTGGGGCGCGTTCGTCATCGAAACCGCGCAGGGCAAGGTCTATTTCGCAGGCGACACCGGCTTCCACCAGGGCCGCAATTTTCGCGCGGCTCGGCAGAAGCACGGGGCGTTTCGCTTTTCGATTATTCCAATCGGCGCCTATGAGCCGCGCTGGTTCATGGAAGGGCAGCACCAGAATCCCGACGATGCTGTCGAGGCCTTCAAGCTTCTGGAGACGGAGCACGCCGCCGGGATGCATTGGGGCACGTTCCAGCTGACCAATGAGCCGGTGGAAGAGCCGCGCGAGCTTCTCCTTGCGGCGCTTGACCGGGCGGGCATAGCGCGAGACCGGTTCAGGCCGATGCTGCCGGGCGAGGTGTGGGAGGTTCCGCCGGGTGTCACGGGAGCCTGATGCGCGGCAGCGGCGTTGAGCCCGGCAATTTCAGCGGGTGTTCCGATGCTCGAATGGATCGTCATTCTTCTGATCGTAGCGGCGGTCGCCAGCCTGCTCACTCTCTTTCTGCTGGTCATTCTGGGCGGGGTGGTTATTGCCTAAGCTGCTGGCACGGCTTGCGATTGCCGGACCGGAATGGTTGACTGTTCGGCCTGAGATCGGAGCAATCATTAGCATGCAGTTTCGCACATTTGTCCTTGGCTGGATTGCGTGGTTGATAACCACCGTCGTCGTCGCGGCAGGCCCGGTCGTCGACAAGGCGACAGAGGCTGAGCGCATGCTCGAAGCAAACGATCCGGCTGCGGCCTACGCGGCGATTCACGGCGCGTTCGATGAGGTCTGGGCGAAGATGCCACTGACCATCTCCAACGTTGCCTTGATTGATAGCGTAGAAGGCTTCGGTGTCTATGCGCCTAGAGACAGTGACAAATATCCGAGTGGGGTTCCCGTCACGAGCTATGCGGAAGTTGCGGGCTATGCGGTGGGTAAGAACAACACCGGTGGAAATGAGATCGGCCTCGATGTTGATATCGTCCTGAAGACGGCCGAAGGAAAGAAGATCTGGTCGGGCAAGGGGATTATGAAGTCGCGGCAGCAGATCCGGGCGTTCGCCAAAGAATTCTTTTTGAGAATTGACCTCAACCTGGCAAATGCGCCTGCCGGTCGGTACGTCGCCACCTACACTGTTTCTGATGTCCATTCCGATAAGACGGCATCCTTCGACGTAGGGTTCGAACTTCTTCCGAAATCGTGACCTAGTGATGTGTTTGCCGCCTAGCACGAGGCCACACTGGTAATTTTGGGCCGATTCCGCCATATAGCGGCCAAAGCTACAGGGGTTTGGGCCGCCATGGCCGCGACAGTGCAATTTGCCAAGATGAATGGAGCCGGCAACGAGATCATCGTTGCCGACATGCGTGGCACGTCGGCGCGCATGGCGCCCGCGGCTGCGATTGCGCTCAATGCCGACGGCGCGACCAAGTTCGACCAGGTGATGGCGATCTACGATCCGCGCACGCCAGGCACCGACTATTACCTCGAAATCCTCAATTCGGACGGTTCGAGCGCGCAGGCTTGCGGCAATGGCACGCGCTGCGTCGTGCAGGCACTCGCATCCGAGACCGGAGCCAAGCGTTTCACCTTCGAGACTGTGGCCGGCATCCTCAATGCCGAAGAGCTTGCGGACGGCATGATCTCGGTCGACATGGGCAAGCCGCGCTTCGAGTGGGACGCGATCCCGCTGGCGGAAGAGTTCCGCGACACGCGCGCCATCGAGCTTCAGATCGGCCCCATCGATGCGCCGGTGCTGCATTCGCCGTCGGCAGCGTCGATGGGCAATCCGCACGCGATCTTCTGGGTCGATCAGGATGTGTGGAGCTACGAGCTGGAGCGTTTCGGGCCGCTGCTCGAAAACCACCCGATCTTCCCCGAACGCGCCAATATCTCGATTGCGCAGGTGATTTCGCGCGACGAAATCATCATGCGCACCTGGGAGCGCGGTGCGGGTCTGACGCTCGCCTGCGGCACGGCAGCCTGCGCTACGGCCGTTTCGGCTGCGCGCACCGGGCGCACCAACCGCATCGTCAACATCCAGCAGCCGGGCGGAAAGCTGCGCGTCGAGTGGCGCGGCGACGACCGCGTGATCCTGACCGGACCGAGCGAGTGGGAGTTTTCCGGCACCTTCGATCCGGCGACGGGTGCCTGGCAGCGCGACGCTGAAAGCGCGGCGTAATGGCGGTCGACATCGTTACATTCGGCTGCCGGCTGAACAGCTATGAATCGGAAGTGATGCGCCGCGAGGCCAATGCCGCAGGGCTTGGCGAACTCGATGGCGGCGCGGTCGTATTCAACACCTGCGCGGTGACGGCTGAGGCCGTGCGGCAGGCGCGACAGGCGATCCGCAAGGCGCGGCGCGACAATCCGAACGCCCGCATCATCGTCACCGGCTGCGCGGCGCAGACCGAACCCGGCACCTTCGAACAGATGGACGAGGTCGATCTGGTACTCGGCAATGAGGAGAAGCTGAAGTCTTCCTCCTATCGCGCGCTGCCGGATTTCGGCGTCAACCTGTTCGAGAAGGTGCGTGTCAACGACATCATGAGCGTGACCGAGACGGCGTCGCATATGGTCGATGCGATCGAGGGACGCGCGCGCGCCTTCGTGCAGGTGCAGAATGGCTGCGACCATCGCTGCACCTTCTGTATCATCCCCTATGGTCGCGGCAATTCGCGCTCGGTGCCGATGGGCGAGGTGGTGGAGCAGGTGAAGCGGCTGGCGGGCAATGGCCATGCCGAGATCGTGCTGTCGGGAGTCGACCTGACGAGCTACGGCGCGGACCTGCCGGGAGCCCCGAAGCTCGGCAGGCTGGTGCGCACGCTGCTGCGCATGGTGCCTGACATGAAGCGGCTGCGCCTGTCGTCGATCGATTCGATCGAGGCTGATCCCGAACTGCTCGAGGCGCTGGCGACTGAAGCGCGGTTGATGCCGCATCTGCATCTGTCGCTCCAGTCGGGCGACGACATGATCCTCAAGCGCATGAAGCGCCGCCATCTCCGCGACGATTCAATCCGCTTCTGCGAGGACGTGCGCAAGCTGCGGCCCGATATCGTTTTCGGGGCGGACCTGATCGCCGGTTTCCCGACCGAGTCTGAGGCGATGTTCGCCAATTCGCTGAAGATCGTCGAGGAGTGCGGGCTGACGCATCTGCATGTCTTCCCCTATTCGCCGCGCGAAGGCACGCCTGCCGCGCGCATGCCGCCGGTGCGCCGCGAGATCGTCAAGGAACGCGCTGCAAGGCTGCGGCAGGCGGGCGAAGCCGCATTCCGGCGTCATCTCGAACGCACGACCGGCACGGAGCAGTCGATCCTGATCGAGCGTGGCGGACTTGGCCGCACCGAAGGCTTCACGCTTGCGGCGATCGATTGCGGCGCGCCCGGCGAAATCGTCGCCGCGCGCGTCACCGGCCATGACGGCCAGCGGCTTGTCGCCGAACCCATGCTGCGGGCTGCCTGATGGCTTTTAATCTTATCAAGAAGGTCTTCTCCTTCGGATCGAAGAAGGTCGAGGAGACGCAGTCCGACGAGGCTGGCCGTCCGGTCGATGCTGCTGAAGTCGAGCGTCTGGCAGCGGAACAGGCGGCGCGCGAGGTCGAAGAGAAGGCAAGGCTGGAGGCCGAAGCCGCTCAGGCTGCCAAAGAGGCGGAAGAGCAGGCGCGCCTGCTGGCCGAGGCCGACCGCATCGAGGCGGAATGGCTTGAGGAACGCCGCCGGGAGGCCGAGAAAGCCGAGCGATTGGCGGAGGCTGAAGCTGCAAGGCTGGCCGTCGAAGAAGAAGCTCGCCGCGCAGCCGAGGCAGAGGCCGCCCGCAAGCTGGCCGAAGAGAAGGCCGAGCAGGAACGTCTTGACGCTGAAAGACGTGCCGGGGCTGAGGCCGCGGAGCGCGAAACGGCGCGGCTTGCAGCCGAAGCGGCTCGCAAGGCAGCGCAAGAAGCTGAGCAACGGGCTGAACAGGATGCAGAGGCCAGACGGCTGGCCGAGGCCGAAGCCAAGGAACGGGCCGAGCGCGAGGCGCAGGCTCGCAAGGCCGCCGAGGACGAAGCTGCCGCACTTGCCGAACGCGAAGCTGCGCTAAAGGCAGAGCAGGATCGACTGGCAGCAGCTGAGCGCGAAAAGGCCGAAGCGGCGGAACGCGAGGCCGCCCGCAAGCTTGCGCAGGAAAAGGCTGAACAAGAGAGGGCCGAGCAGGAGAGGCTTGCAGCAGAGGCTGAACGCGCCGCAGAAGCCGCAGCCACGCCCGCGCCCGCCGCTCCGATTGCGCCAGCGGAGCGCCGCGACGGCGAAGGCAAGGTAACCGTCGCCAAAACGGTCGAGAAAAAGGCCGAGCCGGTTGCATCCGCAGAGCCTGCGCCGAAGCTTTCATGGTTCCAGCGGATGCGTGACGGCCTGTCGCGTTCGACGCGCGAACTGTCGTCCAACATCACCGGCATCTTCACCAAGCGAAAGCTGGACGAGGACACGCTGCAGGATCTGGAGGACGTGCTGATCCGGGCCGACCTCGGCGTCGAGACCGCGCTGCGCGTCACCGACACGCTCGCCGCAACGCGCATGGGCCGCGATGTCGGTGATGTCGAGGTTCGCTCCGTCATGGCGAGCGAGATCGAAAAGGTGCTCGGACCGGTCGCGGTGCCGCTTGAACTCGACCTGTCGCACAAGCCGCATGTCATTCTCGTCGTCGGCGTCAACGGCACCGGCAAGACCACGACCATCGGCAAGCTGGCGGCAAAGCTCACCGAGGGCGGGCTGAAGGTCATGCTGGCGGCGGGCGATACGTTCCGCGCAGCCGCAATCGAACAGCTGAAAATCTGGGGCGAGCGCACAGGCTCGCCAGTCATCGCCACCAAGCTTGGCGCGGATGCCGCGGGTCTTGCCTATGACGCCTTCGAACAGGCAAAGGCCGCAGGCTCAGACGTGCTCATCATCGACACGGCCGGCCGTTTGCAGAACCGCGCCGAGTTGATGGCCGAGCTTGAGAAGATCGTGCGCGTTCTCGGCAAGCTCGACCCCGAAGCGCCGCATACCGTGCTGCAGACGGTCGACGCCACGACCGGCCAGAACGCCCTTAATCAGGTCGAAATCTTCCGCAATATCGCCGGCGTCAACGGGCTGGTGATGACCAAGCTCGACGGCACGGCGCGCGGCGGCATTCTCGTGGCCATTGCCGCAAAGCACCGGCTGCCGGTCTATTTCATCGGGGTGGGAGAGCAGATCGACGATCTCGAACCCTTCTCGGCCAATGAATTCGCGCGTGCCATCGCGGGAGTGCAGTGATGCGCGATCACTCCGGTCTGACACTCTTCTTCAATCAGCTGGAGCGTGCAATCAAAGCTGAGCTTTCCCTACCATCACTCTATATGTCTTTAGCGTTGCCTGACATTTTGGGACAACTCGAGTTTGGTGGCCCCAATGGAAATGCATATAGCCAATGGTGGGAAGCCCGGATGCATCCAACCACTACAAGACGTATTTCTGGCCGTGAGGCGTGGAAGCTGCGTAACGCGCTTTTCCATCATTTGGGGGGCAGCCATGAGCGTGACCGATCAACCAACATCGTGTTTTCTTTTCCAGAACTCAGTATGGCCTCGTTCCATTTGGTGGATCTCAAGAAGGGGGAAGATGACGTGCTTATTGTCCATTCGATCCTCCTTGCAACGGAAATAATGAAGGCCGCTGAAGCGTGGCTCGACAATCCTCCGCTTGATATTAACCAGGGGCTCGTAGATGGCATGATTTTAATTGATCGTGAGGTAATGGAGCCGCTTGGGTCGGGAATCAATTTGATCTCGTTTCGCAAGCGGTCGGATGGTGAGTGCTTGGAACTGAGTATGTCGTCATGAACCAGCCCATCTTCGAACCGGCACCGACCGATCCGCGCAAGAAGGAGCTGAACCCGATGCTCAAGCTGGCGCTTGAGCTGGGGCCGTTGCTGGTCTTCTTCTTTGCCAATGCGCGCGGCGAGTGGCTGGTCAGCCATTTTCCGGTCCTCGCCGATCTCGGCGGGCCGCTGTTCATTGCGACCGGCCTGTTCATGGCAGCGACCGCCATATCGCTCGTGGTCTCGTGGTCACTGACGCGCACGCTGCCGATCATGCCGCTGGTGTCGGGTGTGGTGGTCTTTGTCTTTGGCGGGCTGACGCTCTGGCTGCAGGACGCGACCTTCATCAAGATGAAGCCGACCATCGTCAACACGATGTTCGGCGTGGTGCTGCTCGCCGGCCTTTTCTTCGGCAAGTCGCTGCTTGGCTATGTGTTTGATTCAGCCTTCAAGCTCGACGCCGAAGGATGGCGCAAGCTGACGCTGCGCTGGGGGCTGTTCTTCCTGTTCCTCGCGGTCGTCAACGAGGTCGTCTGGCGCAATTTCTCGGAAGACACATGGGTGGCGTTCAAGGTGTGGGGCATCATGCCCATCACAGTCATCTTCACCATGCTGCAAATGCCGCTGATCATGCGGCATTCTGTAGAGGAAAAGTAGACAGGCCTTCCTTCTCCCCTTGTGGGAGAAGGTGCCTGATCGAAGTGAAGGCGGATGAGGGGTCCTGGAAAGAATGCACCCCTCGCAACACCCCTCAACCGTCTCGGCCTTCGGCCGATCCACCTTCTCCCACAAGGGGAGAAGGGCAGCTCTCGGGCCGATGCGTCAGCTGAAATACTGACCGCCATTGGCGGAGATGGTCGAGCCGGTGATGAAGCCGGCATCGTCCGATGCGAGGAACACCACGCAGCGCGCGATTTCCTCCGGCGTGCCGAGACGACCGACCGGAATGCCTGCGATGATTGATTCACGCACCTTTTCAGGCACAGCCATGACCATGTCAGTGCCGATATAGCCGGGAGCGACGACGTTGACCGTGATGCCCGCCTTGGCGCCTTCCTGTGCCAGCGCCTTGGTGAAGCCGATGTCACCAGCCTTCGCGGCCGAATAGTTGGCCTGGCCCATCTGGCCTTTCTGGCCGTTGATCGACGAGATGGTGACGACACGGCCGAACTTGCGGTCGCGCATGCCGCTCCAGAGCGGATGGGTCATGTTGAAGACGCCGTTGAGATTGGTTCCAATGACCTCGTTCCACTGCTGCGCGGTCATCTTGTGGAACATCGAATCGCGCGTGATGCCCGCATTGTTGACGAGCACATCAACAGGGCCAAGATCAGCCTCGACCTGCGCGATGCCGGCGGCGCAGGCGTCGTAGTCTGCGACGGACCACTTATAGGTCTTGATGCCCGTCTCCTTGGTGAAGGCGGCAGCCGCCTTGTCATTGCCCGCATAGTTTGCGGCGACCTGGTAGCCGGCCTCCTTGAGCGCGATTGAAATCGCCGCGCCGATACCGCGCGAACCGCCGGTGACGAGTGCTACACGTGCCATTCAGATTTCCTCCAGGGATGCAGACAGTCTTTTGGTGAATTGGTCGAGGGTGGGGCCAGGCGGATTTCACCCTGCACGAGCCCCCCACTGCAATTGCTAGTTCATTGCTTCGACGCACATGGCGACGCCCATGCCGCCGCCGATGCAGAGCGTAGCCAGGCCCTTCTTGGCGCCGCGACGGTTCATTTCATGGACGAGCGTGTTGAAGATGCGTGCGCCCGACGCGCCGATCGGGTGGCCGATGGCAATCGCGCCGCCATTGACGTTGACGATGGACGGATCCCAGCCGAGGCCCTGATTGACGGCCAGCGCCTGTGCCGCGAAGGCTTCGTTGGCCTCGACTAGATCGAGGTCGGAGACCTTCCAGCCGGCTTTTTCCAGCGCCTTCTTCGACGCCGGGATCGGGCCGGTGCCCATGACCGCCGGGTCGACGCCGGCGGTCGCCCACGATGCGATGCGTGCGATCGGCGTGATGCCGCGCCGCTTGGCTTCGGCCTCGCTCATCAGGAGCGCGCCTGCCGCACCGTCATTGATGCCCGACGCATTGGCGGCGGTGACGGTGCCTTCCTTGTCGAAGGCGGGCTTCAGCTTCTGCATGGCGTCGATGGTCGCGCCATGGCGGATGTATTCGTCGGCATCGACGATGGTGTCGCCCTTGCGGCCCTTGATGGTGAAGGCGACAATCTCGTCCTTGAACTTGCCGGCCTTCTGAGCGGCTTCGGCCTTGTTCTGGGACGCCAGCGCAAACTCGTCCTGCGCTTCGCGGGTGATCTGGAACTGGCGGGCGACGTTCTCTGCGGTGTTGCCCATGTGGTAGCCGTTGAACGCGTCCCACAGGCCGTCCTTGATCATGGTGTCGATGAGCTTGAGGTCGCCCATCTTCTGGCCGGCGCGCAGATGCTGCGCATGGGGCGAGAGCGACATGGATTCCTGGCCGCCGGCAATGATGATGTTGGCGTCGCCATTGGCGATCTGCTGCATGCCGATGGCCATTGTGCGCAGGCCCGAGCCGCAAACCTGATTGAGCACCCAGGCCGTTGCCTCGATGGGCAAGCCGGCGGCGATTGCCGCCTGGCGCGCCGGGTTCTGGCCGGCACCGGCCGTCAGCACCTGACCGAGAATGACCTCGTCGACATCCTTGCCGTCGACGCCTGCGCGCGCCAGCAATTCGCGGATGACGGCCGCGCCGAGTTCATGGGCGGGAGTCGCTGCGAACGAACCGTTGAACGAACCGACTGCGGTGCGGGCAGCGGATGCGACGACGATGGAGGGTGCACTCGACATTGAAATCTCCTTGCGATACGGGCCGATCTTCCCCGCATGGTTGAAATTGATCTTGCCGTTTCCGGGGAGCCTGTCAAACCGGAAAAGAAACTTGTGTGGCTGCCGCGATCGCTCGGGCAGATGGTCGGGCCGGCATGACGGGCCACCGCCGCGCCGATTCGGCATCTTGCACTGCATACCGGACCTTACGCACTGCACAAACCGCTTTCATTTGATTGCAGTTTGCGCATATCCTTGGCGTCAAGTGTCACAGCCACCTTCCCGGAACAGGGGAAGCAGCCTTACCTGGAGGGCCTCCATGCCCGCAAAAGATGAACCGGTCGTCATCAAGAAATATGCCAACAGGCGTCTCTACAACACCGGAACATCGACTTACGTGACGCTCGAAGACCTGGCCGAAATGGTCAAGCGCGGCGAGGAATTCTCCGTACAGGACGCCAAGACCGGCGACGACATTACCCACCCCGTGCTGACGCAGATCATCTTCGAGCTGGAGAACAAGGACGGGCAGAACATGCTGCCGGTTCCCTTCCTTCGCCAGCTCATCGCATTCTACGGCGACCAGATGCAGGCGATCGTGCCGAGCTTTCTCGAACAGTCGATGGTCGCCTTCTCCAAGGAGCAGGAGCGTTTTCGCGAGCAGATGAAATCGACCTTCGGCAAGACGCCGATAGACATGATGAACATGCCGACATCGCTCAAGGCGCTGGAAGACCAGACAAGGCGGAACATGGAGATGTTCCAGAACGCCATGCGCATGTTCACGCCGTTCCCCGGGGCGGGAACCACCGCGCCGGAACCCGAAGAGACCCCCAAGGCACCGAAGGCGTCGAATGCCGACGACATTTCCGAGCTGAAGGACCAGATCGCTGCAATGCAGCGCAAGCTCGATTCACTCGGCTGACAATCGCTTTTCAGGCAGTAAGGCCCGCGCGCCGGATCGTCTGATCCGCGCCGACGGTGGTCTGTGCGGCGCTTTCACAAGCGAGGCGCGCTTCTACCCGAAGTTGACGTCGCGCCCCGCAGCGCGCAGCGACACGGCAAAGCCGGCCAGCACATCGACCAGCGAGATCATCATCAGCGCGAAGAAGAGCGAGTGGGTTGCGCCTGCGACCAGCAGAAACTCGATCAGGAAGGCGACGAACACGAAGGTCGAGAGCAGGTGGTCGACAACCGACGCGTTTGAGGTGCGGGTCGACTTGAGGATCTCGGCGAAGAGGAACATGAGGCCGATGAGCACCATCAGGTCGCCCAGCGTCATGGCCCAGACGCCGCCCGACATCATGGTGACCGAGAACAGAACCTGCCCCCAGGGATCGGAGCCGCCGCCGAACAGGCCGGCAAGGCCGAGATTGTAGAGAATGAAGGGGATGATGAGGAGCGGGATTGAGCCGATCATGCTGGTCTCCGGGGCCGTCGCGTCCTTGTAGAGCGTCGCGAGGGCGGCTCGTCAAGCGCGGTGAGCAAATTGGGCCAGAAAGCAGGAAGGCCGGCGCAAGGCCGGCCTTCAAACAAATGCGAGCGGAAAGCCGATCAGGCTTCCTTGGGCTCCAGAACCTGGCGACCGCGATACATGCCGGTCTTCAGGTCGATGTGGTGCGGACGGCGCATTTCGCCCGAATTCTTGTCCTCGACATAGGTCGGGGCCTTGAGTGCGTCTGCCGAGCGGCGCATGCCGCGCTTGGACGGCGAGGTCTTTCTTTTAGGAACTGCCATGGTCTACTCCAATTCAATTGCCCCGCAGGCCCTGCGAAAGGGCCGCAGACGAGGCCAAAATTCGGGAAATCGGGCGGCTCTATACACCTGCCCGGGCGGCTTGACCAGTCATCGGCGCGTTTTTTGTTGAAACAAGATGCGAATTGGCGGTCTTTTGCTCGCGCGGGCTTGACTGCGGGGCAGGCGGTCAACCGGACAGGCAGGCAACATATGCGCCGGCATGCGCCGCGCGCCGCTCGATCCGGTTGGCGATGCGACGCAGGCCCGATGACGGCTTTCCGGGATTGCGCAGGAAGGGATTTGGCAGCGCCGCCGTCAGGAGGGCCGCCTCGCGCCTGCTGAGGTTCTTGGCCGACTTGCCGAAATGGTGCCGGGCGGCGGCCTCGACGCCGTAGATGTTGGGGCCAAGCTCGGCGATATTGATGTAGATCTCCATGATCCGCCATTTCGGCAGGACGAGATCGACATAGATCGCATAGGGGATCTCGATCAGCTTGCGCACGCTGCCCAGGGGGCGCTGCCACAGATAGAGGTTCTTCACCGTCTGCATGGTGATGGTGGAGGCGCCGCGCGACATCTCGCCTGACATGGCATCGGTGACGACCGCGCCCAACTCTCGCCAGTCGACACCGCCATGGCTGCAGAACTGGCCGTCTTCCGACATGACGATCGAGTGCAGCATTGCGGGCGCGACGTCTTCGATCTCGACCCATTGCCGGTCGTAGCCCTGCAACGTCGCAAGATCCTTCAGCATCAGCGTCGATATGGGGCGCGTAAAGGGAACCAGATAGATCAGCGTCAGGACCAGCGGCACAGCGGCAAGCGCAAGCCCGGCGCGGACAGCCCGCCGCAGCCATATGCGCCGTCCCGACCGGCGGCGTATCCTTCCTGCGGCCATGTCCGGCTCCGGATCGACGGTCGGCGCTTCTTTCTTGACGGTCTTGCGCGCCATATGTCCCGAATAAAGCCGCCTGCCTGCGCTTGCAATCGGGGCGGCGGCTTTTCTCCCCTGCAATGGCTTGACCCGGCCAGTCTTTGCCGCCATCGCTCCTGCCCATGACTGGGATCGATGCAGGGCCGTTCGAGGGATTGCTGGCGGGGCGCGCGCGGCAGGTGGAGGACATGCTGCGCCGGCTGCTCGACGGGCGGCCGCAGCCGGGCGAGATTGTTAGGCCCGAACGCCTGCTTCAGGCGATGCGCCACGGTGTGCTGAACGGCGGCAAGAGGTTGAGGCCTTTCCTCGTGCTTGAAAGCGCGCTGTTGTTCGAGGCCGATCCGGAACAGGCTTTGCATGTGGCGGCCGCGCTTGAGGCGATCCATTGCTATTCGCTGATCCATGACGACCTGCCGGCGATGGACGATGACGATCTGCGCCGGGGCCAGCCGACCGTGCACCGCGCCTTTGACGAGGCGAGCGCCATTCTTGCTGGCGACGCGCTTCTGACGCTCGCATTCGATGCAGTCACCTCGCCCGAGGCTGGCATCGCGCCCGTCGTGGCGGTCGATCTCGTGCGCGCCCTGTCGCGCGCCGCAGGCATGGGCGGCATGGTGGGCGGGCAGGCGCTCGACCTTCAGGCAGAGCAGGTCAAGCCCGACGAAAACGGCGTCATCACGCTTCAGGCGATGAAGACGGGTGCGCTGATCCGCTTTGCCTGCGAGGCGGGGGCCATTCTCGGCAAGGCGTCGGAAAATGATCGCGAGCGCATGATTGCCTTCGGTTCTGCCATCGGCCTCGCCTTCCAGCTGGCCGACGACCTGCTCGACCTGACATCGGACAGTTCGCGGCTGGGCAAGCGAGCAGGCAAGGATGCGGCTGCCGGCAAGGCGACGCTGCCCGCGCTGCATGGCGTCGACTGGACGCGCAGGGAGCTGGCAGGTCTGGTCGCTCAGGCGCACGAACTGCTCGAACCGTTCGGCGAGCAGGCGGCCGTTCTCAAGCAGGCGGCGAGTTTTATCGCCAATCGGCAGAACTAGTTCTACCTGTTCCGCACGACGACGCAGGAGCCGCCCGATGCGCGCAGCTTCCGGCAGATGTCGTCGGCGGTTGAGCGGCTGTCGACGCCTATCCTGACAGCGTAGATGCCGCGTCGCCCCATGGGCGAGCGGACACGCCCGACGACAGGCTGATACTGGCGCAGCAAGGGCACGCTGGCCCGCGCGCGGTCGAGCTGGCGCATGGCGGCGGACTGGCGGAAATTGCCGGCGACCTGCACGCCCCATGGTTTGACGTGGATGCGCGCCATCGGCACCGTGCGGCTCATGATGACGCGCAGGTTGCGGCAGGCTTCGTCGAAGCCGAGCTTGGGGTCGAGCGGGCGGATCGTGCCCTGATAGGAGCGGTCGGAAAACCGCTCGGCAGGCTCACCCATGATGTCGAGCACATATTCCTCGGTTTCGAGCGGCAGGAAGCCGCCTCTGGCGAGCCAGTTGCCGGTGCGGGTCTCGCCGGAATTGTAGGCGGCAGCAGCCAGCCCGAGATTGCCGAAGCTCGTCCTCATCTCGGACAGATATTTCGCCGATGCCGGGATCGCCTGTTCGGGGTCGAACGGGTCGGCAAGGCCGCGCATTTTCGCCGTTCCCGGCATGAACTGCGCGATTCCTTGAGCACCGGCAGGCGAGACCGCGCCTGCGTCGAAGCGGCTCTCCTTCCAGATCAGCCTGGCGAACCAGTGTGGCGACAGGCCGTTGGCGCGCGCATGTCGGTCGATCAGGTCGCAGATGCGCGCGACCGGGATCGTGCCGGGCTTCGGTTGGCCGGGCAGCTCGGTCAGAGGCGGCAAGGAATTGAGCGGCGGCAGGGTGATTTGCGGATCGGTCCGAGCGTTCGCCAGCCCGAGGGTTGCCAGAGCGAGAAAGGCAATCGCCAGCCTCATCTCGCTCTAACCGGCGGCGGCGTGCTGGCCGAAACGCTGTTCGATGTAGTCGGCGACCATCGTCTCGAATTCCTCGGCGATGTTGACGCCGCGCAGGGTCGCCGTCTTCTTGCCGTCGACGAATACGGGCGCGGCAGGCGTCTCGCCGGTGCCGGGAAGCGAGATGCCGATATCGGCATGCTTGGATTCGCCGGGACCGTTCACGATGCAGCCCATGACCGCGACCTTCAGGTCCTCGACGCCGGGATATTTCGACTTCCAGACAGGCATGTTCTTGCGCAGATCGGCCTGAATTTTCTGGGCCAGTTCCTGGAATACGGTCGAGGTCGTGCGGCCGCAGCCGGGGCAGGCGGCGACGATCGGCACGAACTGGCGGAAGCCCATGGTCTGGAGCAGTTCCTGCGCCACCTGCACCTCGCGGGTGCGGTCGCCGTTCGGCTCCGGCGTGAGCGAGATGCGGATCGTGTCGCCAATGCCCTGCTGCAACAGGATGCCCATTGCCGCTGACGAGGCGACGATGCCCTTGGTGCCCATGCCGGCTTCGGTCAGGCCGAGATGCAGCGCATGGTTGGAGCGGCGCGACAGGTCGGCATAGACGGCGATCAGGTCCTGCACGCGGCTGACCTTGGCGGAGAGGATGATCTTGTTGCGCGCCATGCCGATTTCCTCGGCGAGTTCGGCCGACAGGAGCGCGGACTGGACGATGGCCTCGCGGGTCACTTCGTCGGCGGTCAGCGGCGCGCCGTTGGCCTGATTGTCGTCCATCAGGCGCGTCAGCAGTTCCTGATCGAGCGACCCCCAGTTGACGCCGATGCGCACCGGCTTGTCGTGGCGGATGGCGGTTTCGATAATCGCGCCGAACTGGCGGTCCTTCTTTTCCTTGAAGCCGACATTACCGGGATTGATGCGATATTTCGCCAGCGCCTCGGCGCAGGCAGGATGATCGGCCAGAAGCTTGTGGCCGATATAATGGAAATCGCCGATCAGAGGCACGAACACACCGACGCGCTCCAGCCGTTCGCGGATGCGCGGCACGGCGGCGGCGCTCTCGTCACGGTCGACCGTGATGCGTACCAGTTCCGAACCGGCGCGATGGAGCGCGGCGACCTGCGCAACGGTGGCGTCTATGTCGGCGGTGTCGGTGTTGGTCATCGACTGGACGACGACGGGCGCGTTGCCGCCGACGACGACGTTGCCGACAGGAACGCCTACGGTCGTCCGTCGTGGCTGGGGGCGCGGGTCGAATACCGGCGGGATGATCGGTGTCGAAGCATTCATGCGAGCGGTTCGCTCCAAAGCATTGGCCGGCAGAGGTGGCGAATGGGGCGGTCTGTGTCAAGCAGGCTTTTGGACGCGGTGTTTTTGCGGCCTTGGCCAAGCCTGACTGCGCCGCTAACTAAGGTCCGTGTCAAAGTCATGTCGGAGGCTAAAATGAGCCGCGTTGCAATCGTCACCGGATCGAATTCCGGCATCGGGCTGGAAACGGCAAAGCGGCTGGCCGGCAGCGGCTTTTCAGTCGTCATCAACTCGTTCACCGATAAGGCGGAAGACCATGAACTGGCGGCCGGGCTGGCGCGCGAGACGGGGCAGACGGTGGTCTATCGCAAGGCCGACATGGCCGATGGCGAGGCCTGCCGCGAACTCGTCGCGTGGGCGGGCAGGGAATTCGGCTCGGTCGACGTGCTCGTCAACAATGCCGGCATCCAGTATGTCGCGCCGGTCGATGAGTTCCCGGTCGAGCAGTGGAACCGCATCATTGCGATCAACCTGACCGCCGCATTTCATACGACAGCGGTGGCGCTGCCGATGATGCGCAAGACGGGCTGGGGGCGCATCGTCAACATTGCGTCGGCGCATGGATTGCGCGCCTCCGTCAACAAATCGGCCTATGTGGCGGCGAAACACGGTATTGTCGGCCTGACCAAGACGGTGGCGCTCGAAGCCGCCGGGCAGGGGATCACCTGCAA
The DNA here is from genome assembly GCA_049647505.1 of Mesorhizobium sp. Taxonomy (GTDB): domain Bacteria; phylum Pseudomonadota; class Alphaproteobacteria; order Rhizobiales; family Rhizobiaceae; genus Mesorhizobium_A. The sequence goes on along the minus strand of JBARXU010000023.1, from coordinate 183,423 downwards.
CGCGGTCTGCCCCGGTTTCGTGCTGACGCCCATCGTCGAAACGCAGATCGAGGACCGGTCGCGTGAGCTTGGCCTCGACCGCGAAACGACGATCCGCGACGTTATCCTGGCGAAACAGCCGTCGAAGCAGTTTGCCACGATCGGCGAGATCGCGGCGGCCGCCATGTATCTGATCGGCGATGAGGCCGGTTCGGTGACGGGCACCACCATCTCGATCGATGGCGGTTGGACGGCGCAGTAGAAGTCTAGGCCAGCGTCAGTTCGACGATATGGATCAAATGCCTGACGCCTTCGCGCTGGGCGTCCGGGTCGGAGGCTCGCATCTTCAGGCCGACGAAGCCGTCATGCAGCATTGCGCCCAGCTGATCCGCGCTCGTCCCGCGTGAGGCAAGGTCCGTGCCAATGCGTGCGGCCTCTCGTGTTATGGCCTCGGCAAAGAGTGCCGTGACCTCGATGTTCCAGTCCTCGACCGCGCCGCCGCACAATTCGCTCTTCATATCGAGCAGTTCGGCGCCATGCGGCGACTGGCAGATCTGCTGCATGACCTCGATCATGGTTTCGTTGACGCCGCGAAACAGCCTTTCGCCAAACGGGCCGTCCTCGGCCAGAATCTCACCCATCCTCGTGGCGGATGCGTGGAAGAAGCTGGTGGCGATGGCGCGATAGATGTCGGCCTTGTTGCGGAACATGAGATAGAGCGCGGGCCGCGACATCTCGGCTGCCTTGGCCACATCGTCCATGGTCGTGCGGTGATAGCCATAGGCCAGCACCACCTTCATTGCCCCTTCGAGAATGCGGTTGCGCTTGGCCTCTTCAGGCGTCTGTGGAGAATCCAGATTGAGCAATTCTTTACCCGGCGTATTCGCCTAATTCAGTGATCTTGACAAAATTACAGAAAATGTCAACTTGTCCTTCCGCCCTGAGTGCGGCTGGTCGCAATTGACCGATGGACAGACGCAAAGGCTCGGAGGAGTACCCATGCGCCTTACCGTAGACGGTGTTCCGATGGAAATCGACGCCGACCCCGACATGCCGCTCCTTTGGGCGCTGCGCGACATTGGGGGAAAGACCGGCCCGAAGTTCGGCTGCGGCATAGCCGCCTGCGGGGCCTGTACGGTGCTCATCGACGGGTCGCCGGTCAGGTCATGCGCCGTTCCGGTCGGTCAGGTGCATGGCGCGGTGACGACCATCGAAGGCATCGGCACGCGTGAAAAGCTTCATCCTGTCCAGCAGGCCTGGCTGGAAGAACAGGTCGCGCAGTGCGGCTACTGCCAGGCGGGCCAGATCATGAGCGCCTATGCGCTGCTGGAGGAAGTCTCGAACCCCACTGACGAGGATATCGACAAGGCCATGGGCGGCAATCTGTGCCGTTGCGGCACCTATCCGCGCATACGCGCCGCCATTCACAAGGCGGCCGCCCTCAAGCTTGCGAGGGCCTGATTATGGCGAGCATGGCTAAGATCGCGCGCAGAACCTTCCTGTTCGGCGCCGCCGCCGTCGCCGGCGGCGGCGCCTTCGGCTATTATAAATACAGGCAGCCCTATCCGAACCCGCTCGAAGCCGAGCTGGACGAAGGCGAGGTGACCTTCAACCCATGGGTCAAGATCGGCGCCGACAATACGATCACGGCCATCGCGCCGCGCGCCGAGATGGGGCAAGGCATCTCGACGACGCTCGCCGCCTTTGTCGCGGAGGAGCTTGATGTCACGCTCGACAGAGTGACGGTCGAATATGGTCCCGCGTCCTACGCCTATTTCAACGCGGCGATGCTGGAAGAGGGTGGCGGCTTCAATTTCTGGGACGACAGCGCCACCGCCGAAACCGTGCGTACTGTCCTTGGCGCGGTCAGCAAGCTGGTTGGCGTGCAGGGCACCGGCGGCTCGACAGGCACGGTGGACGGGTTCGTCCGGATGCGTGAGGCAGGGGCCTCGACAAGGCTGATGCTGGTCGCGGCTGCGGCGACAAGGCTCGGCGTGCCAGTGTCTGAACTGACCACGGAAAATGGCGAGATCGCTCATGCGGCTTCCGGTCGCCGCGTCACCTATGGCGAGGTGGCCGCCGATGCCGCCAGGCTCGAACCGCCGCGCAAGGTGATGCTGAAGGACAGTTCGCAGTGGAAGCTGCTCGGCAAGCCGCAGATGCGCGTCGACATGCTGGACAAGGTGACCGGCGCGCCGATCTTCGGCATCGATGTTCGGCTTCCCGACATGCTGTTCGGCACCGTGCGCATGAGCCCGGTCTTCGGTGCCAAGCCCGTGCGCTTCGACCTGTCGGAGGCCGAGAAGATGCCTAGCGTCGTCAAGATCGTGCAGATCGACAATGCCAGCTATGGCGCCGGCTTCGGCGTCATCGCGCAGAACACCTGGGCGGCGTTCAAGGCGGCGGAAGCGATCGAGGTCGAATGGGGCAAGCCGGCCTATCCGCCGGACAGCGCCGACATCATGAAGGTGATAGCTGACGCGGCTGCGTCCGGTTCGGCGACTGTCGACCGCGACGACGGCGATGTCGATGCAGCCTTTGCCGACGCGCCTGCCGACAGGGTGATCGAGGCCGATTACAGCGTCCCCTATCTCGTTCACGCGCCGATGGAGCCGATGAACGCCACCGCCCGGTTCAAAGACGGCCGTCTGGAAGTCTGGGCGCCGAACCAGTCGCCGGTGGCCGTGCGCTGGCTCTGCGCCGATCTGGCCGGGCTGACCGTCGACAAGTGCCTCGTCCATACGACCGCGCTCGGCGGCGGCTTCGGTCGGCGCGGCGAGGTCGATTATGCGATGTTTGCGACGCTGCTTGCGAAAGAAGCAGACGGGCGGCCGGTGCAGGTGACATGGACACGCGAGGAAGATACGCGGCGCAGCACGCATCGCCCCGGCTCGGCAGGCAGGTTTCGCGCGCGCATCGGTGATGACGGGCTGCCGGTGGCGGTCGACATGCGGATCGCAGCGCAGAATATCATGGTGTCGCTGATGGGCCGCATCTTCCCCTCGCTTCCCGGCGGCGGGCCTGACCCTGCGATCTCGGACGGCTCGCGCAACCAGCCCTACACGATCCCGAACTACCGGGTGTCGTCGATCTCGGCGCCCGTGCCGGCCATTCCCGTCAGCTTCTGGCGCTCGGTCGGCAATTCGGTCAACGGCTTCTTCCATGAGAGCTTCATGGACGAGATCGCTCATGCCGGAAAGATCGACCCGGTCGAGATGCGACGCAGGCTAATGGCGGATTTTCCGGCGGCCGTGGCGGTCGTCGACAAGGTGGCGCAGATGTCGAATTGGGGCGAGGCGCTGCCGACCGGCAAGGCCAAGGGATTCGCCTTCACCCTGTCCTTCGGAAGCTGGGTCGGCCAGGTCGTGCAGGTTGCCGACACGCCGGACGGCATCAGGCTGGAGAAAATGTGGATTGCCGCCGATGTCGGCACGGCGATCGATCCCGGCATCATCGAGACGCAGCTTACGGGCGGAGCGATCTACGGCCTGTCGGCCGCGATGAGCCAGGAGATCACGTTCAGGGACGGCATGGTCGAGCAGTCGAATTTCCATGACTACGACGCGATGCGCATCTTCCAGTCGCCTGAATTCGAAGTCGCGATACTGGAGAATTTTCACAAGATGGGCGGCGTCGGCGAAGTCGGCACGTCGCCTGCGGCCGGCGCTCTGGCGAACGCGGTCTTTGCCCTCACGGGCAAGCGCATAAGGTCGCTTCCGCTTAACAAAGAGGTGCGGTTCGCATGAGAACGATCCGTACATTGCTGACAATTGCTGCCATTGTCTCGGCGGCGCCCGTTTTCGCCCAGACCGCTCCCGAAGCGCCACCGGAAGCGCCTGCCGTCAACGAGGCGGCGGGTCTGCCCGAATGGGACAAGGTCTATCAGGTGCTCTCGCATCCGCGCTGCGCCAACTGCCACACCGAGGACGATCATCCGCGCTGGTCGGGCCCGCATTACGGTGCAACGCGCGTCCATGCCTTCAATGTCAGGCGCGGTCCGGACGGCATGGGCAATCCTGGGCTGAAATGCAGCACCTGCCATATGGAGAGCAATTCCAAGGTCTTGCATGGGCCGCCGGGCGCTCACAACTGGCATCTGGCGCCTGTCGAGATGGTCTGGTTTGGAAAGTCGTCGGCGGAAATCTGCGCCCAGATCAAGGATCCGGCGCGTACGGGAGGTCGTGATCTTGCCGCTATCGCCGATCATATCCAGAAGGACGCGCTCGTCGCCTGGGGCTGGGATCCGGGACCTGGGCGCCAACCCGCGCCGGGATCCGCCGAGGAGGCATTCGAGGCGCTCAAGGCGTGGACGGCGGCCGGCGCACCTTGCCCGAAGGAAAAGCCGGGGTGACGGTTTGTTAGCCCACGTCTTGATATAGGTGCGCTGGTTCTCTATTTTGCACTGCACAAATACTGGCAGATATCGTCGTATCCGCAGCTCTGACTTGCTCCCATTGCGGAGCTGCGCATCAAGCCCGAACGGGCTGAAATGGGATGGCGAGGACAGTGGTCCTGCTCCTGGGAAGTCATAGATGGCGAAGTTCAAGTTTCATCAGCTTGCCGCGATAGCGGTGCTCATCGGCTTTGCGGCCTGGATGGGGACGGGCAAGTTCTCGTCGGTCGGAAGTGCGGTTGCGGAAGACGAAGGCGCGGCTACGCCGAAGCCGCCGGCCGCCTCAGCCGAAGCCGCGACGCCTGCGGCGCGCACGGTTGCCGTCGTCATTCCACCGCGCACGAACCATGCGCGCGCCATTCGCCTGTCCGGGTTGACCGAAGCCGACAAGCGCACCGTTCTGGCAACGCGCGCCGGCGGCATCATCGAAGAGCTGCCGATCAGGCAGGGCGACCGGGTGACCAAGGGCCAGAAGCTGCTCGGCCTTGCCGAAGAGGGCAGGGAAGCCGCGCTCGAACTCGCGCGGCAGGTTCTCAAGCAGCGACAGGCCGAGCTGGAAGCGGCCCAACGCCTCGCAAAGACAGGCACCATGCCCAAGCTGCAGCTCGACACGGCCGTTTCGGCGGTCTCGCAGGCCCAGTCGCAGTTGAAGGCTGCCGAAGCGGAGCTTGACCGTCTGACGGTTATGGCGCCGTTCGACGGCGTCATCGATCAGGTCAATGTCGAACTTGGCAGCTCTGTCGCACAGGGCGCACAGGTTGCCACCCTGCTCGCCCTCGACCCCGTTGTGGTCCGCGGCGAGGTCAGCGAGCGCGATCTGCGTTTCGTTCGCATCGGCGACAAGGCCGAGGCGCGTCTGGTCAATGACGAGGTGGTTACGGGCGAGGTGCGCTACATCAGCCGCGAATCCACGCCCGCCACGCGCACCTATCGTGTCGAGGTCGCAATTCCCAATGGCGACGACCGCGTTCCGGCCGGCATGACGGCCGAGATCACGGTGCGCGCCGAAGGAACGGATTCGGTCGTGCTGCCGCGCTCCGTCGTGACGCTGAGCGCCAAGGGAGACCTCGGCATCCGCGCCGTCGGGCCGGACAACAAGGTGGCCTTCTATCCAATCGATCTCGTCGACGACCTGTCCGGCGGCCTCGTGCTCGGCGGTGTGCCGGCCGATGCGCGCGTCATCGTTGCCGGCCAGGAAATGGTCACCGAAGGCGAAACCGTCAATCCGGTCCAGGCCGATCCCGAAATGATCAAAAAGCTCGTGGGTGAAGCCACGGGCACGAACTGACGGGACATCCCATGGATATCGTCAAGATTGCGATCAAGAACGCCCGGCTGACGCTGGCGGTTCTGGTTTTCCTGCTGATCGCGGGGGCGCTGGCCTACCAGTCGGTTCCGAAAGAAGCCGAACCTGATGTCGCCATTCCGATCATCTATGTGAGCCTGGCCTATCAGGGCATTTCGCCGGAGGATTCCGAGCGGCTGCTGCTGCGTCCGGTCGAGACGCAACTGAAGAGTCTCAAGGGGCTGAAGGAGATGCGCTCCGCCGCCTTCCAGGGCGGCGGCTATGTGCTGGTCGAGTTCGATCCGTCGACGGACCTGTCGGATGCGCTGATCGACGTGCGCAACAAGGTGCAGGATGCCAAGCGCGACATTCCCGCAGGCGCCGAGGAGCCGACGGTCAACGAGGTCAACGTTTCGGAGTTTCCGGTTCTGGTCGTCACTCTTTCGGGCGACCTGCCGGAGCGTGTACTGACCACCGCGGCCAAGGCGCTGCGTGACAAGATCGAGGAAGTGCCGGGCGTGCTGGAGGGCACGATCCAAGGCTCGCGCGAAGATCTGGTCGAGGCGATCATCGATCCCGTCAAGCTGCAATCCTACGGGCTCAATCTGGAGCAGATCATCCAGGGCATGGGCGCGTCGAACAGTCTCGTGGCCGCGGGCAATATCGAGGGCACCGAAGGCCGCTATGCGATCAAGGTTCCGGCGCTGATCGAAACGCCGGAAGACGTCGCCCGCCTGCCCGTGGTGGCTGGTCCCAATGCGGTGGTTCGCGTGCAGGATCTGGCGACAGTGCGCGCCACCTACAAGGATGCCGAGACCATCACCCGGCTCGACGGCAAGAATGCGATCGCCATCGAGGTCAAGAAGCGTGTCGGCGCAAACATCGTCGAGACCATCGACGGGGCGAAGGCTGTCGCCGACGAATTCGTCAAGACGGCGCCTCCGGGCATGGTCGTGACCTACACGCAGGACAAGTCGGTCTTCGTCAACCAGCTTTTGAACGACCTGCAGAACCACGTTCTGATCGCCGTCATCCTGGTGTTCATCGTCATTCTCTACGCGCTTTCGGGCCGCTCATCGCTTCTGATCGGAATGGCCATCCCGTCTTCCTTCCTGATGGGCATTCTTCTGCTGACGATGATGGGCTTCACGATCAACATGATCGTGCTGTTCTCGCTGATCCTTGCGGTCGGCATGCTGGTCGACGATGCGATCATCGTGGTGGAGTTCGCCGAACGGCGCATGACCGAGGGCATGCCCAAGGAGGAGGCGTTCGAGCTTGCCGCCAAGCGCATGGCCGGTCCGGTCATCGCCGCGACCATGACGCGCATCGCCGCGTTTTCGCCGCTGCTGTTCTGGCCCGGCATCATCGGCGACTTCATGAAATACCTGCCGATCACGCTGATCGTCACGCTGGCGGCGTCGATGGCCTATGCGCTGATCTTCGCGCCGACGCTGGGAGCGCTGTTTGCCGACGTGCCCGAGCATGAAGAGCCACCGAAGGACGGCGTCTACATGGCTGTCGTCAAGAAGGCGGTTCACTATCCGATCACGGCGGTCATGCTGACCATGGCGCTGCTCGGCGGCGGCCTGTGGGCCTATATCAACTATGGCAACGGCGTCGAGTTCTTCCCGTCGGTCGAGCCGGACTACGGCCTGCTCTATGTCCATGCGCGGGGCAACCTGTCGCTGGCGGAAATGGATGCGGCAACGCGCGAGGCGGAGAACCGGCTTCTCGGCTGGCCCGGCGTCAAGTCGGTCTATACCCGCGCCGGCAAGTCGCGCGGCGGCGGGCAGGACATTCCCGAGGATGTCGTCGGCGTCATCCAGTACGAGTTCGTCGACTGGCGCGAGCGCAAGCCCGCGCATGAAATCCTCGACGATCTGCGCGTGACGATGGCGGGCATTCCCGGCGTCGATGTCGAGGTTCGCGTTCCGGACGCAGGCCCGCCCACCGGCAAGCCGATCCAGGTCCGCCTGTCGGCGGTCGATCCTGCCGGTCTCAACGATTTCGCGAAGAGGGTCGCCGAGCGCGTCGCGCAGGTTCCCGGCGCGATCGACATCACCGACGGAAATCCGCCGCCCGGCATCGACTGGGCGCTCCAGATCGATCGCTCGAAAGCGGCGCAGTACGGCATCAGCCCGCTGTCCGTCGGCGTCGTCGTGCAACTCGTCACCGGCGGCCTCAAGCTGACCGATTATCGTCCGGCCGGCGCTGATGACGCGGTCGATATCCGTCTGCGCCTTCCAGAAGACCGGCGAACGCTGGCGGCACTCGATGAGTTGCGGGTCGTGACGTCGCAAGGCTCGGTGCCGATCTCGAATTTCGTGACCCGGGCGCCCGAGCAGACGGTCGGCATTCTCAATCGTATCGACGGCAAGCGCACCGTGACGGTGCAGGGCAATGTCGCCTCGGGCTTCCAGGTGGCCGTCGTCCAGGCGGAGATAGCCAAGGCTGTCGCCGAAATGGCCCAGCCGGGAATCGACTGGAAGCTGGCCGGATCGAGCCAGGACAGCGAGGAGGCAGGCGCGTTCCTGACCAATGCGTTCGGCGCCGCGATCTTCCTGATCTTCATCGTGCTTCTGGCGCAGTTCAACAAGTTCACCAGCGTGTTCCTTGTTCTGACCTGCGTCATCATGGCGGTGGTGGGGGCGTTGCTGGGCATGCTGGCGACGGGCCAGGCTTTCGTCATCGTCATGTCGGGCATCGGCATGATCGCGCTGGCCGGTGTCGTGGTGAACAACAATATCGTTCTGATCGATACCTATGACCGGCTGCGCCATGAAGGCTGGAACAAGCTCGATGCGGTTCTCCAGACCTGCCGCGAGCGCGCGCGCCCGGTGGTGCTGACCGCCATGGCCGCGATCCTCGGCGTGCTGCCGATCGCGTTCGGCCTCGGCCTTGAAATCTTCCATCAGGAGACGACGATCAACGCGCCGTCGACCCAGTGGTGGATCGCGCTGTCGTCGGCTATCGTCTTCGGCCTGTCATTCGCCACGGTGCTGACGCTGGTTGTCACGCCTTCGATGCTGATGATCTTCACCCGCTCCGACAACAGCACGGTCTATGCATTCCTGCGGCGTGTGCGCAACATGGTCACGCGGCCGTTCAAGCGTGGGGGCAAGAGCGAAGTTGCGCCTGCCTCCGACGCAGATCCGGCGGTCGAGTTCAAGAACGCGGCTGAATAGCCGGCTGACGGGATACAGACATGCAAACGGCGCGGGAACCATTCCGCGCCGTTTTTCATTTCCCTGCATAAGACCATTTATGACGGGGAGTATTTTATGACCTTATCGACCATTCTGATCATCATCCTGATCCTCGTGCTGTTGGGCGCGATTCCCGCGTGGCCGCATTCGCGTGGCTGGGGTTATGGGCCTTCCGGCATCCTCGGCGTTGTCCTGGTGATCCTGGTGATCCTGATGTTGATGGGCCGGATTTGACCCTTTGCGCCGCCCACGGGGCGGCGTTTCATTGAGAACTTGATTGAGGAGGCGGGAGCGGGCCGTCAGCCGGCGGCCGGCTCGAATTCAAGCGCGACACCATTGATGCAGTAGCGCTGATAGGTCGGCGGCGGGCCATCGGGAAAGACATGACCGAGATGGCTGCCGCATGAGGCGCAGTGGACCTCGGTGCGAACCATGCCGTGGCTGCGGTCGACGGTTGTCTCGACCGATCCGGGCAGAGGATCGTTGAAGCTCGGCCAGCCGGTGCCGCTCTCGAATTTCAGCGTCGAACCAAACAGCGGCGTATCGCAGCCCACACATTTGAACGTGCCCTGGCGCTTTTCATGCAGCAGCGCGCAGCTGCCCGGCCGTTCGGTGCCGTGCTCGCGCATGATGTAATACTGCTCTGGCGTCAGCCGCTCGCGCCATTCGGCATCGGTGCGGGTTATGGGAAAGGTCTGGGTGTCCATGGCATCCTCCGGCAAAGCCGCTTTCGCCCTCAATATGGGGATTTGCGCCGGTGACGGCAATCCGCCTTTGGGGCAGGCGCGCAGTTGTCGCGGATCAAACGGATTGGGGGCGGGTTATGGAACGGTCGCCTCGATGCGCTCCATGTCGTCGTCCGACAGGCCGAAATGGTGGCCGATCTCATGGATCAGCACGTGGCTGACGATGTCGCCCAGCGTTTCCTGGTTTTCGGCCCAGTAGTCGAGCATGGCGCGGCGATAGAGCGTGACGCGATTGGGGCCTTCGCCGGTTGCGGGGTTCCAGCGTTCGGCCACGCCCCGGCCCTCGAACAGGCCGAGAAGATCGAACGGCGTCTCCAGCGACAGGTCGTCCATGATCTCGTCGGTCGGAAATTCGGCGACCTGGATGACGATCTCGCCCGTCAGCCGGCGGAACTCCCCGGGCAGATGCGCATAGACATCGAGCGCGAGCATTTCGAGCTCTTCCAGAGATGGAGAGTAGAGGTCGCGCCAGGCGTTGCTGTTGTCGATACGGGCCATTTTTTTGTCCTTTCGCCGCATATAGGGGGTTTCGGCGGTCGATTGAAGCAATTCCTTGATGGCGGACCCATGCGCAGCCGCGCTGCGCGGCAGGAGCCGATTCGAGTCAAGCTCGGATCTGGGAATAAATTCTTCCGCGCTTTGCTTGACTCTCGTTCCGGCTTCTGGAATCCATAGGAACATAACATGAACAATTGAGTGAGAGAGCCATGGCGCCCCATGCCGTGGCGCGGGAGACCGTTGTCTCCTTGCGTCGGGAAATCGCCAGGATCGAAGGCCGTCTTGCGGAGCGGCTGGAGATGCCTGAGGAGGCAGGAGACAGCGTCCTGCTGCTGCGCCGCTCGGGTGTGGCCGTGGGCAGTCTCCGGCCGATTGGCAGCGCATCCCTCGACCAGTCGCTGGGCGGCGGGGTGGCGACATCGGGCTTGACCGAGATCCATGCCGCTGCCATGCGCGATGCGGCGGCAGCGGCAGGGTTCGCGCTCGGGCTTGCCGTCGTCTCGACGAAGACGGCGCAGGAAATGCCGGATGCCGCCGCGCCCATTTTGTGGGCCGCGACCGCGCAAACGCTGCGCGAGGCGGGCAGGCCCTATATGCCGGGCCTGGTCCAGCGCTTCGGGCTTCAACCGCAGCGAATGCTGTTTGCCGATGTGCCAAGGCCGGTCGACGCCTTGTGGGTGGCGGAGGAGGCGGCATCCGCCGGTGTCTTTAGCGCCATTATCGTCGAGATCGGCGGGGACCCGCGCGAACTCGACCTGACCGCGACGCGCCGCCTGCATCGCCGTGCACTTGGCGCCGGCTGCCCGCTCTATCTGCTGCGCCTGTCGGCAACAGTGCAATCCACCGCAGCACCTGTTCGCCTCGTCGTCCAGGCAGCGCCCGCAGCACCTCGCCGCACTTTGTCGGGGCCGCTCGCCGGTTCGATCGGCCCGCCCGCCTTTCACGTGACGATCGGCAAGAGCCGCACCGCCATCCCCGCATCGGTCACACTGGAGTGGACCCATGGAGCTTTTCACCAAAGAGACGACGAACGCCCAGCGCTTCCTGGCATTGTGGTTCCCCTATCTGCCGGCGGAGCGGATCATGCGCCTGCGCTTCGGCAGGTCGTGGCGTTCGCAGGCGCCGGCCGCGACGCCGCCGGTCGTATTCAGCCGCCGCGAGAGCAACACCCAGCAGGTGGCCGCCCTCGACGCGCGGGCTGAGGTTCTGAGGCTGCGGATCGGCGTCGGCATTGCCGAGGCGCGCGCCATGTTTCCGACGATCGAGGTGATCGAGGAAGACCCCGCCGCAGATCGGTCCATGCTGGAGGCGCTGGCCGACTGGTGCGACCGCTACACGCCGCTGGTGGCGCTGGACGGGGCCGACGGCCTGTTTCTCGACATTACCGGCTGCGCCCATCTGTTCGGCGGCGAACGCGCGTTGCTCGACGATCTTATGACGCGGTTTTCACATCAGGGTTTTGACGCGCGCGCTGCAATCGCATCGACGCCGGGTGCCGCATGGGCGGGCGCGCGCCATGCGTCTGCGACGATCCTCGAACCGGGAGAGGAGGCGGGTTTCATCGCGCCTTTGCCGCTTGCCGCGCTCAGGCTCGACCAGCCGACGCGCGAGAGCCTGCAAAGCGTGGGGCTTCGTGTTGCCGGTGCGGTCATGAATGCGCCGCGCGCGCCGCTGGTGCGCCGGTTCGGCAAGCTGGTGACGCTGCGCCTCGACCAGGCGCTCGGCCGGGTGGAGGAGCCGGTCTCGCCGCGGTTGCCGCCGCCGCTGCTTTCGGTCGAGCGGCGCTTCTTCGAGCCGCTGACGCAGGTCAGCGACATCGAGGAACTGGTGCCCGTTCTGGGGCGGCAATTAAGGGGCGATCTGGAGCGGCGCGAGGAGGGCGCGCGCCATCTCGAATTGCAACTGTTCAGGGTCGACGGGGCGGTATCGCGCGTGCCGGTCCTGTCGTCACGGCCGCTGCGCGATCCGAGGCTCATCGGACGTCTCTTCCGTGAGCGGTTTGCCGTCGCGTCGGCGGATATCGATCCCGGCTACGGTTTCGATCTGGTGCGCCTTGCCGTCCTGCAGGCTGCGCCGTTTACCGCCGAACAGGGCCGGCTGGACGAAGGCGATAGCGCAAGCGCAGGCGACATGGCGCTCTTTGCCGACAGGGTGCGCAGCCGTTTCGGCACCCGCTCCATCGGCGCGGTGCGTCTGGTCGCCAGCCATATGCCCGAGCGCGCCGTAGCGGCTGGCCCCGATGCAACGGTTGCTGGATCGGAGGCGGCGCTTCCGGTGCGCGAGCGGCCTGTGCGCCTCTTTGCCGCCGCCGAGACTATCGAGGTCATGGCCGCCGAAATCCCGGAAGGCCCGCCAGGGCGTTTCCGCTGGCGCAATGTCTCCTACAGCGTCACTGCTGCCGAAGGTCCGGAGCGCATGGCGCCTGAATGGTGGCGCTCGGAGGAAACGGATGTGCGCGACTATTTCCGCGTCGAGGATGAGACCGGACGGCGCTACTGGCTTTACCGCGAGGGGCAATATGGCGTCTCGGAGCGGCCGCCGCGCTGGTTCATGCAAGGCATGTTCGCATGACCTCCCCCGGCTATGTCGAATTTGCCGTCCAGTCGAACTTCTCCTTCCTGCGCGGCGCTTCAAAGCCCGAGGAACTTGTCGTCGCGGCGCGCATCATGGAACACAAGGCGATGGGCCTGGCCGACCGCAACACGGTCGCCGGCGTCGTGCGGGCCTGGAGCCAGGCAAAGGCTATCCGCCTCGAAGATAAGCCACATCCGGTCGAACTCCCCTACCATCCCGGCGCGCGCCTCTGCTTCTCCGACGGCGCGCCCGACATGCTCGCCTATCCGCGCGACCGCGACGGCTGGGGGCATCTGTGCCGCATGCTCACCGTCGCCAACATGCGCGGCGCAAAGGGTGCGCCCGATCTCAGATTCCGCGACCTCTGGCGCTGGGGCGACCGGATGTCGCTGGCCGTCATGCCAGACATCTCCAATCCTCCATCCATCGCATGGCTTTGCCGGCTCAAGGGGCGCTTTCCAGGCGCAGTGCGTCTGGCGGTCGCCGCCGACTACCATGGTGATGACAAGTATCGTCTTCGACAGGCGGCCGACCTCGCACATGCGGCCGGCCTGCCGCTGATGGCGGTGAACGACGTGCTCTACCATGACGCCGGGCGCCGCTCTCTGCAGGACGTCTTGACGGCCATCCGGCTGAAGAAGACAGTCGCCGAATGTGGCTTCGAGCTCGCCCAGAATGCCGAGCGTCATCTGAAAACTCCGGAGGAAATGGCGCGGCTTTTCCGGCTCTATCCAGAGGCGCTGGCCGAGACGCTCAACTTCGCCGGTGAATTGAAGTTTTCCCTCAAGCAGCTCGAATACAATTATCCCGACGAGCCAACCGCTTCTGGGCTTGGCCCACAGGAAGAGCTTGAGAGGCTTGCGTGGGAAGGAGCTGCAAGACGTTATCCCGCTGGCGTGCCTGATCGCGTCAAGGAGCTTATCCGGTACGAACTGGCGATCGTGGACGAGAAGAAATACGCCCGATATTTCCTGACTGTTCACGACATCATCGGCTTTGCACGGAGCAAGGATATCCTATGTCAGGGCCGCGGCTCGGCGGCCAATTCCGTCATCTGTTTCTGTCTCGGCATCACGGAGGTCGACCCCTATCTTATGGGCGTCCAGGCGCTCTTTGGACGTTTCATCTCGACCGAACGTGATGAGCCGCCCGACATCGACGTCGATTTCGAGCATGAACGGCGCGCGGAGGTCATCGCCTATATCTATGAGAAATACAGCGCGCGTCGTACCGCGCTGGCCGCCGCCGTCACCTCTTATCGCGGCCGGTCGGCGCTGCGCGAGGTCGCAAAGGCGCTCGGCCTGTCGGAAGACGTGCGCGACGCCCTGTCCGGCTCCGTCTGGGGCTGGTGGTCAAGCTCGGTCGGCGAGCGCGAGGCCGGGGCAGGCGGCCTCGACGCGGCCGATCCGACAACCCGCCATGTCGTGCGCCTCGCCAATGAGATCATGGGCTTTCCCCGTCATCTCTCGCAGCATGTCGGCGGTTTCGTCATCACGAAGGACCGGCTCGACGAGATCGTGCCCATCGTCAAAACCGCGATGGACGAGCGCAAGATGGTCGAATGGGACAAGGACGATCTCGATGCGGTGAAAATCCTCAAGGTCGACATTCTGGCGCTCGGCATGCTGTCGTGCCTGCGGCGGTGCTATGAACTTCTCAAATCCCATTACGCTCCGCGCAGGGAGGATGACGGCTGCGAGATCGTGGATTTCGCGACCACGCCAAAGGAGGATGCGCGCGTCTATGACATGATCTGCCGGGCCGACACGCTCGGCGTGTTCCAGATCGAATCTCGCGCCCAGATGTCGATGCTGCCCCGGCTAAGGCCGCGCATCTTTTACGATCTCGTCATCGAGGTGGCGATCGTGCGCCCCGGCCCGATCCAGGGGAACATGGTGCATCCGTACCTCCAGCGGAGGCAGAAGCCGGAACTGGCCACTTATCCAAGCGTAGCCATCGAAAAGATTCTCGAAAGGACGCTTGGGGTGCCCCTGTTCCAGGAGCAGGTGATGAAGATCGCCATCGATGCAGGCGGCTTCGAGCCGGGCGAAGCCGATCAACTCCGCCGCGCAATGGCGACGTTCCAGCGAACGGGTCAAGTCAAGAACTATCGGGACCGTATGGTCAGCGGCATGATTTCCAAAGGCTATACTGAGGAATTCGCCAATAATTGTTTCAATCAGATCGAGGGGTTTGGCGAGTACGGCTTTCCCGAAAGCCATGCCGCTTCATTTGCGCTGCTCGTCTACGCCTCCTGCTGGTTCAAGACGTTCTATCCCGACGTGTTTTGCGCGGCGATCCTCAACTCCCAGCCGATGGGCTTTTATGCGCCGGCTCAACTGGTGCGCGATGCACAAGACCATGGTGTTGATGTGCGCGCGGTCGACATCAACCATTCCACCTGGGATTGTCTGCTGGAGCCGGACGGTTTCGACGCCAGCAACATCCATCCCCGTCATGGCGAGATGGCAGGCGTCATCCGCTCGACCCATACGGTGCGGCTTGGCTTCCGGTCGATCAAGGGGCTATCGGAGGAGAGTATGACGGCATTCGTCGCGCGGCGCGGGGACGGATATCGAAGCATTCGCGATGTCTGGCTGCGCTCGGGTCTCAATACAGGCGAGATCGAGAAACTGGCGCAGGCTGACGCCTTCCGCTCCATCGGCATAGACCGCCGCGCGGCATTGTGGGCGGTCAAGGCGCTGGACGGGCGATGTGCCGCCGAAATGCTGCCGCTGTTCGACGGGCAGGGCGCAAGCGTCATCGACCACGAACCCGAGACGCATCTTCCGGCCATGCCGGCGGGCGAACATGTCATTCACGATTACCGGTCGCTTGGCCTGTCCCTCAAGGCGCATCCGGTGTCCTTTCTGCGCTCGCGGCTCGACGGTATCGGCGTGACGCCGAACGGCCGTCTGCCGGATATCGCCAATGGCCGGCGCATCAGCGTGGCCGGGTTGGTGCTGGTCAGGCAGCGGCCGGGCAAGGGCAATGCAATCTTCCTGACGTTGGAGGATGAAGGCGGCATCGCCAATATCATCATCTGGTACCGGAAGTTCGTGCGCTTCCGGCCGATCGTCATGGGCGCGCGCTTCGTCAAGGTGACCGGCCGTCTGCAATGCGAGGCGGGTGTCATTCATATCGCCGCCGACGACATGGAAAATCTCAATGGCTGGCTGTCGGTCCTGTCGGAAGAGGCAGGTGTCATCGAGCCGTTCGGACCGACAGATGAGGTCAAGCGCGGCATCGACCATGACCGGCGAACCTTGGCGAAGAACAGGACATTACCCGCGCCCGGCCCTGCTGCGCAGCCGGACATGCAGGGCCTCGCGCAGGCGACCGCCAGCGTCATGCCGAAGGGGAGAAATTTTCAGTGACGGATGAACAGGCCCAAGCGTGTCTGCCGGCGCAGCGGGCGTCAATCGACTTCGATCTGACGGGCTTCCGACGGAAGCATGATCGGGATGCCGTCACGAACCGGATAGGCAAGGCGCGCCGTCTTCGAGACGAGCTCCTGACGCTCGACGTCGAATGTCAGATTGCCATGCGTCAGAGGGCAACAGAGCAGCTCAAGCAGCTTGATGTCGATCTTCCCCGTGTCCGTCATCGATTGATCCGTCATTGTTTTCTCCGCGCTGCAGGTCATGAAACGCGTCCGACGCCGCGCGGTCAAACCGAAGGACCCCTGAAGCGCGCCTCAGCAGAGCGAATAGAGGCGGCGTGCCTGAAGTTCTACTTCTCGGGCATGTCGCCCCAACCGGTTCCCGACTTTGCGGAGGCCTTCCAAATGGCCCCCGTCACATGCCTATTGAAGGCTCTGCGGCCTGTCGTCCTCGCGCGCAAGCGCCATCTCCGTAATCGCAATCAGGGTTTCGGCGCGCGTGCGCAGATCGGGCGCGTCGAGCAGCGCCTGCTTCTCGGCCGGGCCATAGGGCGACATCATCGACAGGGCATTGACCAAAGTTGAGTTCTCCGCCTTGCGAATGCTCTCCCAGTCGGCCTCAAGCCCGTTGGCGTCGAGATAGGACTTGAACGTCTTGAGCAGGGCGTCACGATCAACGCTGTCAGGACCATTGTCTTCTTCGAGGTCGTGCGCAAAGGCGGCAATCCGGCAGCGACGGAATGGCTTGTGCGTCTTCACCTCCTCGACCACGCGGAAGCGGCAGATTCCGTGCAAGGTGATGAGATAGCGTCCGTCGCCTGTTTCGGCGACCGAGGTGACACGGCCAAGGCAGCCTGTCTCGGCCAGCTCGGGCTCGCCATCCCCGCGCAAGGCCCCGTCAAGAGCCGGCTGGATCAACCCGATAATGCGGTCGCCGGTCATGACCGCGTCGATCATTTCGAGATAGCGCGGCTCGAAGATATTGAGCGGCAGGCGCCCGCCGGGCAGCAACAGCGCGCCGCTCAGAGGAAACACAGCCACCTCCGAGGGTATGTCGTCCGCCTTGCGGTAAAATGCGTTGCCAGCCTGCAATTTGTCTTCGTATCCCGATCAGACGTTTCAGAGCGTGTCGCGATCCTTAAGATTCGCTCAGTCCGCTCCAAGCCCTTGTCTTGTCGCATGTCGTTGTCGCAAAAGCGCTTCACACTTTTGCGCGACATGCTTTTGGGATATGTGGGGCGTCGTCAGCGATCAGCAAGTCAAATCAACGTCACAGCCGATGCGCCGATCTCACCAAGGCCAACGCGGCGCCGGCACGGGCCGGCGATGATCTACGGTTCCGGCCTCTATCGCCTCAGGAAAACAGCAGCGAGGACAGCTTGCGACGTGCCGCCAACGTCGCCTCGTCCATCGGACCCCAGGCCTCGAAGAATTGCAGCAATTGCTTGCGCGCGCCGTCCTCGTTCCAGGTGCGATCGGCCTTCATGACGCCGAGCAACAGGTCCGCGGCAGCGGTCCTGTCACCCTTGGCATTCTCGATCTGCGCGAGGTCAAAGCGCGCCTGATAGTCCTTGGCGTCTGCCTCGACGCGGCGGCGCAGGTCGGCCTCGTCTCCCAGCGACGACACCTGTTCGGCGAGCGCGATCTTCGCCTTTGCGCCGGCAATCGCCGGGTCCTCTGTCTTGTCCGCGGGGGCGCTTGCGACGAGTTCACGGGCAGCTTCCAGATCGCCCGCATCGGCGAGCAGGCCGGCAAAGGCACCGAGCGCCGTGACATTATCGGGCTGGATCGAGAGGATTTCCGAATAGATCGCGGCCGCGGTCTGCATGTCGCCCTGTTCGAGCGCGGCGGCGGCTTCGGTCAGAAGGTCTTCGGCCTGCAACTGTCCGGCTGACGGGCCGGCGACGCGTTCGATGAATTCCTTGACCTTGGATTCGGGTTGCGCGCCCATGAAGCCGTCGACCGGCTGGCCGTTCTTGAAGGCAATGACGGCGGGGATCGACTGAATGCCGAGCTGACCGGCGATGCCCGGATGATCGTCAATGTTCATCTTGACGAGCTTGACGCGGCCGCCGGCCTCGTTGACGGCCTTTTCGATAATCGGGGTCAACTGCTTGCAGGGGCCGCACCAGGGCGCCCAGAAGTCGACGAGCACGACCTGATTGCGCGATTCCTGGATGACGTCGACGGTAAAATCCTTGGTCGTCGTGTCCTTGATAAGATCGCCCGTTGCACCGGTTGCCGGAGCAGAGGGTGCCGCGGCAGGGGCGGCCGGCGTACCATAGCTGACGCTGGCCGAGGAATAGCCGCCGCCCGCCGGCGCAAATGGGTTGCTATCGTTGCTCATCATCGTTTCCTTGCGGGGTTTGCCCGTCATGTGGCTCTTGCCGGGAGACTTTCAAGACCAGCGGGTCATGTCCCGTCGCGCGCATGAACTTGACCAGATCGGCTGGCGACAGCGAGGTCGTGGCCGTGTTGACCAGCGGGTGGCAGTTGACGATCGCATGATCCATCAACTCCTCGTCGAGCACGGCTTTGACGCGGCCGCCCGTATCGTTCACCACGCCAAGCGCGGTGACGGCACCAGGCATGACGCCGAGAAATTCCTCCAGACGCTCAGCATTGCCGAACGAGACTTTCGACGCGCCGCCGATCAGCGTGTGGATCGTCTTGAGGTCGACTTCGGCATCCTCGCCCACCGTCACCAGAAAGAAATTGTCCTTCTTGTCCTTGAGGAACAGGTTCTTGGTGTGCCGGCCGGCGATCTGGCCGCGCAGGGCCTGCGACTGCGCCACAGTATAGAGCGGCTCGTGGTCGCGGGTCGAATGCGCGATGTCGAGCTCGGTCAGCATCGAGATGAGGTCGTCTCGGGTCTTCGCCATGGGTTCCAGCCGATTTGCGCAAAGCTGTAAGGAACCGCAGGCGATCTGCCAAGCCGTTGCGCCGAATTCGTGCGCCGGCGCGCAAAGCGATGCGACAGGATGTCATGACGAAACGTCATTTTCCTGTCGAATTTCCCTGTTGCAAAGGCGGCGCGCTTCGGCCATATAGGCGCGGCTTACGGCCTGTCGGGTCGTGCGCGAGAGCGGGTGTAGCTCAGGGGTAGAGCATAACCTTGCCAAGGTTAGGGTCGAGCGTTCGAATCGCTTCACCCGCTCCAATACTTCCCCACCGAAAAGCCGCGGATTTTCCGCGGCTTTCGTGTTTTCCGGGGGTGCGAGGCGCTGTCTTGATCCGGCGTGCTTTACATTTGAAGTCAGCAATGGGGTGGGAAGCGGACTGGCGGGTTTCAGGTGGCGTCGTCGGAGAGCGGGCATTCAGGTGGCCGCCCACTTCGACAGCAACGCGCCCCCATTCCGGTCGGCCGATTGGACATGGCGATTTCCGAAAAGCGGACACTGTCCGATTACCCAACTAGGGATGGCCGCGGCCACCACCGATCCGGTGATTGGGTCGCCCCTGCCAACATTTCTGACCGAGCCAGATGTCAAAACAGCAATCTTGGGCTAGCGTCCAGGCGGAGGTAAAACATGACATTTGAAGGCACACCCGAGGACGAACGGCAGGCAACGGCCGCCTCCCTCCTTTTAGAAATGGAGGATCTGGCTGGGCGCATGCGGGCGATTATTGCTGCGCAGCCACCGCACGACCTGCTGGGATATATCCAAGCGCAACGGGTGATGGGTGCCATGTTCGAAAAGGATGTGGAAGGGCAAGAGAAATTAGACGCAGCGCTGTCAGATGTGATCAACGACAGCCAGTTTCTACTCGAATACATCCATGCTGTCCTCGCGTCTGAGCCTGCGGTGGAGGGAACGTTCGACGAGGCAGCCTGTGTCGAGCTTGGTGAACTTAGCAAAAAGCTCCGGATGCAGGCCATCATCTATGCCATGGCCACATCTGCGGACACCAAGACCGGCATCTTCGGACCAAGCACAGCGGAATTGCAGTTCCGGGCCATATCCAATTGGGTCTTGCTACGGGGCAATCGATACCAGGTCCTGGAAGGCGAATTTTTCGCTTATGTGCTGGCACCGCACGACGGGATGCTGTGTGATGCCTATGGCGTGGGTGCGGCTGAAATTGCGGCGGGCTTTCAGAACATGGCCGACGCTGCTCGTGCGGGCCACGCCAACGCCGTCGACGAGGTCGCCAAGCAGTTTGACGCCGCACGGGCATTTGCGAAGGCGCAAGGGAAGTCGTTTGATGAAGTGGCAGCCGAGTGGGCCGAAGCGCATGCCGATGATATGAAAGCAGCGGCGCTCGCGATGGACGATATGATCAGGGGCGGCACAAGTAACGTGAGCCGTCATACGACGCTCCCGACCGACTTACTGGCCGACCTATCCTACCGACGCGGCGAGGAGTCAGAGTTCTTTGCTCCCGGCCCCTATGCAGGGACACCGTATAGGACATTGCCCGCGCGGAAGAAGCCGCTGATCCAACTCGGGGAGGAATACTACGCCGTTGACCCTTGCCTGCCTCGGGATGCGGGTTACCGAGCAATGCTTTGGAACCTGCTGCAGCGCAAACCGGAATACAGAAAGGACTTTGAGGAGCGCCAGAAGGCCTTGGGTGAAGCCGCTTTTGCTGACCTACTCTCTTCGCAACTGAACGGTGCAACGGTCTACAATGAGGTCTACTACCGCGACCCTGTGAGCCGGCAGTGGGTAGAGAATGATACACTCATTCTACTCGACGATGTGCTGTTTCTGGTGGAGGCAAAGGCAGGCGCCGCCGCCACCATAGCGTCGCCCGCCCTCGACTTCGACCGCCACGCGCAGGCGGTGCAGGATCTTGTCGTCAAGGCATACAGACAGTGCAAAAGGTTCTTCGACTATCTCGACTCGGCGGACGAGGTGCCGATTTTCAACCGGACGGGCAAGAAATATGTTGAATGCGGGCGCCTTCGGAGAGCACACTACCGCGTTATGTTTCCGGTCGGCCTCACGGTGGAGTCATTTTCGCCGTTTTCCGCATTCTGCAAGGAGCTGCCGGAAATCCTACCCCTGCTGGGCAAGTACGCCTTCGTCTCCCTTTCAATTGACGACCTGTTCGTCTTGCGGCGCTTCCTGCCAACGCCGGGTGAATTTTCACACTACATGGAGGTGCGTCAGGCGGTGGCGGGCATCCGCGGTGCGCACCTTTTCGATGAATTGGACCACCTGGGGGCTTATATCTTGAAGAACCGCTTTGACTTCGAGATCGCGGAGCAGCAGCGAGCGCGAGAGCGCCCTGGCCTCATCATCTGGGACGGCATGAGCGATAAGGTGGACCGGCACTTCGAAGGGGAAGATTGGGCGGAGCGCTCTGTACCGCGCCAAGCCTATCCGATCGAAGTATCCGAACTACTTGCGGCATTGGATAAGACACGTGCAGCTGGCCGGCTAGAGGCAGACAGTCATATCCGCAACTACGATGAGAATGGCCGTGTTGAGCTCGGCAGAATGCTGGAGAAGTGTCGTGGGACTCTTGGCGAACATCCCGCGCGTTACTTCCTGATTGGAGGCGATCCGCCTCTGTTCGTATGGTTTCAGCGGGCGGATGCTGCCCTGGACTGGGCCACGATGCATGACAAGGCCAGCGCGGCGGCGCTCGCCGTAAGGGCGACAGGCATTCTCGGACTGATCGTGGCAGCACATGCAGTGGGAGAGTTTGTCGATGCGCGGCAGTTTCAGGTGCGGGTTCCTAAGGCGGAAACTGCGGACAATGCTCACATCTTCAAGGATGCGGAGCGCATGTCTGGCCGTGCTGTGAAACTCTAGCGAGCGATCGGCGACTTTCTTATTCGGAGGCCGGGCCCCGTTCGAGGCAAATTCTGGATGCACTTCGAACGGCCGGTTTCGGGTTGCGGACAAGCCAAGCTGAATGACCGCAATGAGGATAAAAACCCGACGCCCATAACAAGCTGCAAGCGAAACAATAGAAAGGCCCGCATGAGAGCGGGCCTTTTTCTTTAGCCTATGTAGACGGCGAGATGGGTGCGCGCCCGATATGGCCGCGCCTTAGTAGACGCGGGCCTTTGGCAGGATCTTCTTTGGGTCGATGCCGCCCTGATCGTAGGGCAGCGAGGTCTCGATGTGGACCGGGCGATAGTCGAGCGTGACGTCGCCTTGCGGGCTCACCCAGGATAGCGTGTGCTTGCGCCAGTTGGCGTCGTCGCGGTTGGGGAAATCCTCGTGCGCGTGGGCGCCACGGCTCTCCTTGCGCGCTTCGGCCGAATAGACGGTGGCGATGGCGTTCGCCATCAGGTTTTCCAGCTCCAGCGTCTCGACCAGATCGGAGTTCCAGATCATCGAGCGGTCATGGACCTTGATGTCCTTCAGCTCGGACCAGACGGCAGACACACGCTCGCAGCCCTGCTTGAGCGATTCCGAGGTGCGGAACACGGCCGCATCGTCCTGCATGGCGCGCTGCATCTTCTCGCGCAGCTGCGCGGTCGGCTGGGTGCCGTCGGCGTAGCGAAGCTTGTGGAAGCGGTCCATGATCTTGTCGCAGGCGGCCTCGTTGATCGCCGGGATTTCCGATGCGCGGTCTATGACCTCGCCCGCCTTGATGGCGGCGGCGCGGCCGAACACGACAAGATCGATCAGCGAGTTGGAGCCGAGGCGGTTTGCGCCGTGGACCGACGCGCAGCCCGCTTCGCCCACGGCCATCAGGCCGGGGAAGATGGCATCCGGGTTGTCCTTGGTCGGGTTCAGAACCTCGCCCCAGAAATTGGTCGGGATGCCGCCCATATTGTAGTGGACGGTCGGCGAGACCGGGATCGGCTCCTTGGTCACATCGACGCCCGCAAAGATCTTGGCGCTCTCGGAGATGCCCGGCAGGCGCTCGTGCAGAACGGCCGGGTCGAGATGGTCGAGATGCAGGAAGATGTGGTCCTTGGCCTTGCCGACACCGCGGCCTTCGCGGACCTCAAGCGTCATGCAGCGGGAGACGACGTCGCGCGAGGCCAGATCCTTGGCGGACGGCGCATAACGTTCCATGAAGCGCTCGCCCTCGGCATTGACGAGATAGCCGCCTTCGCCGCGCGCGCCTTCGGTGATCAGGCAGCCCGCGCCGTAAATGCCGGTCGGATGGAACTGGACGAACTCCATGTCCTGCAAGGGCAGGCCGGCGCGCGCGACCATGCCGCCGCCGTCGCCGGTGCAGGTGTGGGCGGAGGTCGCGGTGTAATAGGCGCGGCCATAGCCGCCGGTTGCGAGCACGACCATCTTGGCGGCGAAGCGGTGGATCGTGCCGTCATCGAGGTTCCAGGCGACGACGCCGGTGCACTTGCCGTCGGTCATGATCAGGTCAAGCGCGAAATATTCGACGAAGAACTGGGCCGAATGGCGCAGCGACTGGCCGTAAAGCGTGTGCAGGATGGCGTGGCCGGTGCGGTCGGCGGCAGCGCAGGTGCGCTGGACGGGCGGGCCGTCGCCAAAATTCTGCATGTGGCCGCCGAACGGGCGCTGATAGATCTTGCCTTCCTCGGTGCGCGAGAAGGGAACGCCGTAGTGTTCGAGCTCATACACGGCGGCAGGTGCTTCGCGCGCCAGATATTCCATGGCGTCGACGTCGCCGAGCCAGTCGGAACCCTTGACGGTGTCGTAGAGGTGCCACTGCCACGAGTCCGGACCCATGTTGCGCAGCGATGCGGCGATGCCGCCCTGTGCGGCAACCGTGTGCGAGCGCGTCGGGAAGACCTTGGTGATGCAGGCCGTCTTGAGGCCCTGTTCGGCCATGCCGAGCGTGGCACGAAGGCCGGCGCCTCCGGCGCCTACGACGACGACGTCAAACTTGTGGTCGACAAAGGTGTAGTCCTTGGCGCCGGCCGATTTGGGGGTCTCTGCCTTGGCCAATTCAGCCTCCGAATGCGATCTTGAGAAGTGAGAAAACGCAGGCCGCGCCGACGACGACCGAGAAGAAGCTGTTGAGCATCAGCATCACATATTTGGTCGCTTCGGCATGGGCGTAGTCGAGGATGATCTCCTGCATGCCAAGCCACATGTGATAAAGGCCGGTCAGGAGCGTGACGATCACCGTGATCGAGACGATCGGGTTTGCCAGCACGGCGCGAACTTCGGCGTAACCTGCGCCGTTCATCGAGACGAGCAAGCCAACCATGAACAGAGTGAGCGCGACGAGAGCGACGCCGGTGACGCGCGACAGCCAGAAATGGCCGGTGCCTTCGCGTGCTGCGCCAAGGCCACGAACGCGGCCGAGAGGGGTGCGCATGTTGGAATTCTTGCTCATGCCGCGCTCCTTGCCCAGATGATGACCGCCCACAGAAGCACCGTCAGCACGATCGAGCCGAACAGCGTCGCCCAGGCGAGCTTTGTCGCCGTGCGCTTTTCCAGCATCGCGCCGGTGTCCCAGATGAAGTGGCGGATGCCACCGAGCATGTGGACGATCAGCGCCCAAGTGTAGCCGAACAGGACGAACTGCCCGAACCACGAGCCGTAAATGCCGTTGACGAAGTTGAAGTAGTCCTCGGGGCCGGCGGCGGCGGTTACCCACCAGACGACGAGAAGAGTGCCGAAATAAAGCGCGAAGCCCGATACACGATGGATGCCGGACATCAGCATTGTCGGCAGAAGTCTATAGTGCATCAGGTGAGGCGAAGTCGGCCTCGGCTTGGCGCGGGTGGCTGGTGCGGACATGGCTCCCCCGGATTGCGACGCCGCGCAAGAAAGATGAGAGGGACAGGCCCCGGAATGCGGCGATTTCGTGAAGCCTTCTAGTGCGGTTTCGCAACCGCGTCAAAGCCGGAAATGCCAGCGCAAAGCGGTATTTAGCGGATGGGGCGGGACGCTTCTGCGCTCAAATCGATTGAAGCCTGCCGGGCGATCGGCGCAGCCGAGGCCTGACCGCGCTTGCAGTTGAGCGGCGTGGCCTTGGGCCGGAAGAACAGCGCGTCGCTGCCATCGACGACAAAGGCGTATTGCTGGAAGACATAGCGTGTGCGCGAATCGGCGGGCGATGCCGGCAGATCGAGCACCTCGCCGCCCGGCATTTCGATGGTGACGGAGGTCACGACATTGTCGATACGCATGGTTTCGCCATTGTCGCAGCGCCAGGCGAAGCGTCCGGCGCTGGCGGCGTTGTCCTCATAGTCGACGGCACCGCCCTGGTCGTCGGCGGAACCCATCTCGACAGGCGTCGAGCTGTTCAGGCCCAGGACGGGCTCGGGACCGTTGGTGGTCGAACAGCCGCTGACGGCGGCGAGCATGACGATTGCAGTCAGCCATTCTGGATCGAACCGAAGCATGGCGCGAACCTAGCCAATTTGACCGCTTTGGCAAGACGATGGCGGCGGCGGGAGTTGTCCGTGGCTGACCTGATCAGTCGCATCTCGGCGCGCAGAAGCGCTTCACACTTTTGCCGGAGATGCTTTGAACAAATTTATTCAAATTGAATCAATCGGTTAACCAAATTTTAGGGACAGACTTGAGAGCGCGTGACAATGGTTAAGGAATGGTTAATGGTGAAATTTCACGTACCTGTTTTCCTGCGAAAGGAACTGTCATGCGTAAGATTTTCGAGCCTGGGCGCCTTGCCGCGTGTGCTGGTGCGCTTGCTGCCGTCATGTCCGCGCTTCCGGCAAATGCCTATGAAATCGCAGACGGCGAGAGCTTTCACGCCGATTCGTTCGGCAATCTCGTGATCTACAGCCCTGCGGGCTACAAACGAATCGTCGTCGGCCAGGGCCATGCTGCAGCGGCCTTTGAGGCACAGCGCGCGCGCGACCCGCAGGTCATCTATGGCGATGATGAACGGGAATACCGCACGTCGCGTCGCTGCCGGATCGAGCCGGGCGTCTTCCACGGCCGCAGCTATATGTATGGCCTGCCGGACGGCGTGGTTCCGTCTCCGGCCCGCCGGGTCTGCGACTGACCGCGATCGGGGTGGCGCCGTTCGACGTCGGGCGGCCTCAGCCTGATGTGCGGGACAAACGCTCAGACTGCCGGTCGCCGGAGGCGCCAGAGTCGCCGGTGTTGGCAGACATCGTGGCAGTGCGCACACAGTCCCGGCCGTCATTCTTGGCCTGGTAAAGCGCCCGGTCGGCGCGGCCGAGCAGGGAGACATATGTTTCGCCTTCGATAAATTGCGTCACACCGAAACTGGCGGTCATCCGCGGTGGATGATCGGTCTTATCGACACCTGGCACGGGCTTCGAGCCAAAGCCGACCCTGATGCCCTGCGCAACCAGTTCAGCGACGCCTACATCCGCACCCTGGACGAACACGGCGAACTCCTCGCCTCCGATTCGCCCGAGAATGTGGCCGCCCTTGACCACGTTGCGCATGGCATCGGCAAACATGGCGATGACGTCGTCCCCGACATGATGGCCATATGTGTCGTTGATCGACTTGAAGCGATCGATATCGGCGAGAATGATCGACAGCGGAACCTTTGCCGCGCGGTTGCCGGCAATGAGCTTGTGTCCTTCCTCCTCGAAGCCGCGCCGGTTCATGAGGCCGGACAGCGGGTCTGTTTTAGTGGCGATCTGAAGCTTCTCAAGAACGTCGAGCGCAAATCCCGTTGTCAGGGCGAACACCATGAGCAGCGATATGATCGCATGGGTAAAACTCAGCAACATCCAGTAACGGGTCAGCCTGATCGTGTCATCCGGTGCGAGATTGTCTAGCGGAAGCGTCAGGATAGGACGCCCGATCGAGAGGATCGCAAACAGGATGAGCAGCGCGAGCATCATCCCGTCTGCCCTGGAGCGGAGGTTGCGACAGGTCATGATCGCGCATGTCACGGACAAAGTCGCCACGCCGCCATTGGTCGCATAGATCCGCGCCACGACATCGGGCTGGACATAGAGGAACCAGAGAAACGTCGCATAGGCGGCGGCGCTGATGAAGCCGAAAATCAGATGGGGAAATGCAAGGCCCGCGCGTTCGAAAAGGGCGAGTGCGAGACAGTGGACCGAGAGCAGGACCAGCAGGTTCGCCAAGGCTCTTGTCAGATCCTGACCCACCGGCAGTGTCGTGACCAGCAAGGCCATGCCCACAGCCGCACCGATGTAGCATACCGCCAGCGTGCGCAGATAGGTTGTCTGCGGACGGTAGACCCACAAGATCCTGAATACGCCCGCGAATATCACGGACATAACAGGATTGAGCATCATAATGAGGATTTCAGGGTCCACGCGCAGGCAACCAAATCTTTTCCATTTCAGGACCGGATCCGGAAATCACTTCAGCAATCCGGATATAGGATCGACTATTCTCCCAACTACTTGCCAGAAGGTTACGCAGTCCCAAGCTGCCAAGACGTGATCGCGGGCGGCAGGCAAATATCGCAGAGCGCACCTCGCGCAATGCGTGTCATATCTCCGCGATGCGCGCATGGAGGGTAGTCCTCAAGCGCGGATATGTCGGGTGCGGACCTTGGAGAGAAGGTTGCCCACGACTTGCGCAGGCAACTTTGTCGCTTGGGCCATGAGCGCCGGAGCGCGTCAGCTCCAGTCGCGGATATCGACGAAGTGGCCTGCGATCGCGGCAGCGGCCGCCATGGCCGGCGAGACCAGATGGGTGCGGCCCTTGAAGCCCTGACGGCCCTCGAAATTGCGGTTCGAGGTCGACGCGCAGCGCTCATAGGGAGCAAGGCGGTCGTCGTTCATGGCAAGGCACATGGAGCAGCCCGGCTCGCGCCAGTCGAAACCCGCCTCGATGAAGATCTTGTCGAGGCCTTCGGCTTCCGCCTGTTCCTTGACCAGGCCCGAACCCGGCACGATCATCGCATTGACGTTAGGCGAGACATGCTTGCCCTTGGCGACAGCGGCCACGGCGCGCAGATCCTCGATGCGGCCATTGGTGCAAGAGCCGATGAAGACGCGATCGATCTTGATGTCGGTCATCTTGGTGCCGGCCTCAAGGCCCATATATTCGAGCGCGCGAATCTTGGAGTTGCGCTTGTTCTCGTCCTCGATCGCGGCCGGATCGGGAACGATGCCGTTGACGGAGGCGACGTCTTCCGGCGAGGAACCCCAGGTGACGATGGGCGGCAATTGAGCGGCGTCGAGCACGACAACCTTGTCGTAATGGGCGCCTTCGTCCGAATTCAGCGTCGACCAGTATTCGACCGCGCGATCCCACGCCTCGCCCTTCGGCGCGCGGGGCTTGTCCTTGACATAGGCGAAGGTCGTTTCGTCGGGCGCGATCAGGCCGGCGCGCGCGCCGCCTTCGATCGACATGTTGCAGATGGTCATGCGGCCTTCCATCGACAGCGCGCGAATGGCTTCGCCCGCATATTCGATGACATAGCCGGTGCCACCGGCGGTGCCGATCTCGCCGATGATGGCGAGGATGATATCCTTGGCGGTGACGCCGGCAGGAAGCTGGCCGTCGACACGCACCAGCATGTTCTTGGCCTTCTTCTGGATCAGCGTCTGGGTGGCGAGAACGTGCTCGACCTCGGACGTGCCGATGCCGTGCGCCAGCGCGCCGAATGCGCCATGGGTCGAGGTGTGCGAGTCGCCGCAGACGATCGTCATGCCGGGGAGCGTGAAGCCCTGTTCCGGCCCGATGATATGGACGATGCCCTGACGGCGGTCCTTCTCGGAATAGTATTCGACGCCGAAATCGGCTGCGTTCTGGGCGAGTGCCTCGACCTGGATGCGGCTTTCCTCATTCTTGATGCCGTTCACGCGGTCCTTGGAAGTCGGCACGTTATGGTCGACCACGGCAAGGGTGCGCTCGGGATGGCGAACCTTGCGGTTGGTCATGCGCAGGCCTTCGAATGCCTGCGGGCTGGTGACTTCGTGGACCAGATGGCGGTCGATGTAGAGCAGGCAGGTGCCGTCGTCCTGACGGTCAACGACGTGATCGTCGAAAATCTTGTCGTAGAGAGTGCGTGCTTTGGCCTGTGATTGGGCGCTCATTTGCGTAAATCCGTCGATAAGAATGAGGAGGTGGTTCGGGCGCGGGGCCCGCAGGTCAACGGTGGGCCGGAAGCCGGCTCGTCAATGCGCCGCGTATGCGCGCAAAGAACCGTGCCGGCAGGCGCTTTTTGTCCTGCAGCACGAACCCCTTGTAATGCGGATCCGAAAACAGCTTTTCCACAGTGCTGCTCATATCAGCGTTTTTCCTTGTCGGCAAATGCCGCGCGCGATCTCGCGACCGATCAGCGGCGTGTTCGGCCGTCTGCCCGCTTTGGCCTTTCGCGCCTCGCAGTCGCCATGATAGAGCGCGCCCATGAGCCTGTTCACGATCCTTCTGGGTGGAGACCTGACGGTCACGTCGCGCCTGAGACGCCAGATGCACGGCGCACACGTGATCGCGGCCGATTCCGGCATCAGCCATGCAGCCGCGCTCGGGGTCTCACCCGAACTTTGGGTCGGCGATTTTGATTCCTCGACCGAGGCCGACCATGCGGCCCACGCAAACGTGCCGCGCGATACGTTTCCCGCCGCCAAGGACCAGACGGACGGTGAACTCGCCGTGGACATCGCACTGAAGCGTGGCGCGACGCGGCTGATCCTCGCAGGCGCCTTTGGCGGCCCACGCGTCGATCATGCCTTCCTCCACCTGACGCTGGGCTTAAGCCTCGCCGAACGCGGCGTCGACATTCTGTTGTCGAGCGGCACGCAGGAGGGTGTGCCGCTGCTGCCGGGTGAGCGCACTCTCGATTATGACGATGGCACGCTGTTCTCGGTGCTCGGCTTTTCCGAACTTGAAGGCTTGAGCCTCATCGGCGCGCAGTGGCCGCTTGACCGCGTGCATGTGCCGTTCGGATCGTCTCTCACCATTTCCAATCGCGTGACGGGAAATCTCGTCGCCAGACTTTCCAGCGGACGGGCGATGATCATCGCTCATCCTGAAGGGTATTAATGGCACCGCCGCTTCTAAAGCTCGACCAGATCCGCCTGACCTTCGGCGGCACGCCTTTGCTCGACGGGGCCGATATCTCCGTCCTGCCAGGCGACCGAATCGCGCTGGTTGGCCGCAATGGTTCGGGCAAGTCGACCCTGCTCAAGATCGCGGCCGGCCTTGTCGAAGCGCAGGATGGCGAGGTGTTCCGTCATCCGGCCGCCACCGTACGCTATCTGCCGCAGGCGCCGGACTTTGACGGGTTCGCCAATGTTCGCGCCTATGTCGAGGCGGGGCGCGGACCGGCGGACGATCCGCATCGCGTCACCTATCTTCTTGAGCAGCTAGGTCTGACGGGCGAGGAAAACCCGGTGAACCTGTCGGGCGGCGAAGCACGACGTGCGGCACTTGCGCGTGTGCTGGCGCCCGAGCCCGACATCCTGATGCTCGACGAGCCGACCAACCATCTCGACCTGACGACCATCGAATGGCTGGAAGAAGAATTGATGCGGTCGAAATCGGCCATCGTGTTGATCTCGCACGACAGACGTTTTCTGGAGCGGATTTCACGTGCGACTGTCTGGCTCGATCGCGGGCAGACGCGCAGGCTCGACCGGGGGTTCGCCCATTTCGAGGAATGGCGCGACCAGGTGCTGGAAGAGGAAGAGCGCGACCAGCACAAGCTCGGCCGCCAGATCGTGCGCGAGGAACATTGGCTTCGCTATGGCGTATCGGCGCGGCGCAAGCGCAACATGCGCCGGCTTGGCGAATTGCAGGATCTGCGGGTGAAGTTCCGCACGCATCGCGGCGCCGACGGCGTGGCGAAGATGGCCGCCAGCGATGCCGCCGAAAGCGGAAAGCTGGTCATCGAGGCAAAGTCGATCGCCAAATCCTATGGCGAGCATGAGATCGTTCGCGACTTCTCATCGCGCATCAATCGCGGCGACAGGATCGGCCTTGTCGGGCCGAACGGGGCGGGCAAGACGACGCTGCTCAAGATGCTGATCGGCGAGCTTGCGCCCGACAGCGGAACGTTGCGGCTCGGCGTCAATCTGGAAATCGCGACGCTCGACCAGAAGCGCGAGCAGCTCGATCCGGACGAGACACTTGGCCATTTCCTGACGCGCGGGCGCGGCGACAGCCTGACCGTCAACGGCCAGGAAAAGCACGTCGCCTCCTATATGAAGGACTTCCTGTTCCGCCCCGAGCAGATGCGCACGCCGGTTCGCGAATTGTCGGGCGGCGAGCGTGCGCGGCTGATGCTGGCGCGCATTCTGGCACAGCCTGCAAACCTGCTGGTGCTCGACGAGCCGACCAACGATCTCGACATGGAAACGCTCGACCTGTTGCAGGAACTGGTCGCGGGCTTTGCCGGAACCGTCATCCTCGTCAGCCACGATCGCGATTTCCTCGACCGCACCGTGACGTCCACAATCGTGCCAGAGGGAAGCGGCAAATGGGTCGAATATGCAGGCGGCTATGCCGACATGCTGGCGCAGCGCGGCTCCGCAAAGTTTGCCGGAAAGCCCGCGCGTGATCGCGGCATGAAAAACGACGATGCTGCATCAGGCGGGCCAGCGGCAGCGGTGCGCAAGGAAAGTCGCAAACTCTCCTACAAGCAGAAATTCGCGCTGGAATCCCTGCCGAAAAAGATGGACGAGGCGCAGGCCAAAGCCGCCCAGCTCGAAGCGAAGCTCGCCGATCCGGCGCTGTTCACGAAAGACCCGAAGGCCTTCCAGACGACAGCGGCCGAACTCGACAAACTTCGTAGTTCACTGACAGCCATGGAAGAGGAATGGCTGGAGCTGGAAATGCTGCGCGAGGAAATCGAAGGCGCTTAAGCGCAGACGAAGGTTGCGCGAGGCTTCCTACTCGCCCGGGCGCTCCTCGCCTTCAAACTGGATGGCGACATCGGAATTGGCCGATAGCCAGACCTTGTTGCCATCGACTTCTGCGACCAGCGCCAGCGGAATTGTATGATGATGGCCGCGATGGCTTCCTTCGCCGCTATCCTGTTTCGTAAGCTTGATGTGGTCGGAGTGGACACGGTCAACCGTGCCGACATGGACGCCGTCAGCGCCGACAACTTCCATATGTTCCTTGATCTCGCCAGAAAATGTCATGGTCGTGCTCCTTGAGTGGTCACGGCATAACGCGGGGATAGATTTCCCGTTCCGGCTTTGCTCGGGACCCGATCTTGCGATCGGATGACGGGCTGTGCGGGACCCCAAAAATGAAACGGCGGGCCAAGGCCCGCCGTTCATCAAAATATTGGAAGAACCGATTACTCGGCTGCTGCCGGTTCTGCCGCTGCCGGCTCGGCGGTCGCGGCTGCAATCGCGGCAGCGGCGTCGTCCTGTGCCTTCTTCAGGGCAGCGGCGCGTTCCTGCGCCTTCTTGCCCGGCTGAGCCTTGGTCGGGTTGCTGCGCGCTTCGCGCTTCACGAGGCCGGCCTGATCGAGGAAGCGGGCGACGCGGTCGGTCGGCAGCGCGCCCTTGGCGAGCCATGCCTGGATCTTCTCGCCTTCGAGCTTAACGCGCTCGCCTTCCTTAGGCAGCATCGGGTTCCAAGCGCCGACTGCCTCGATGAAGCGGCCATCGCGCGGCGAACGCGCGTCGGCGACGACGATATGGTAGTAGGGACGCTTCTTGGAGCCCGCGCGGGCCAGTCTGATCTTCAGTGCCATTGTCTATTCTCCTGATGTCTCACTGATTCACTTGTTGTTTGACGGCTTTTCAGCCGCGATCTGCTCGTGGTGACGGATGACTTCCTTCACCACGAAATTGAGGAACTTTTCCGCAAAATCCGGGTCGAGATTCGCATCCTTCGCCAGACGACGAAGGCGCGCGATCTGTTCGGATTCGCGGTTAGGGTCCGCCGGAGGCAGGCCGTGGGTGGCCTTGAGAACGCCGACCGCCTGCGTGCAGCGGAAACGTTCGGCCAGCATATGGATGAGTGCCGCGTCGATATTGTCGATCGAGGCGCGGTATCCGGCGAGGATTTCGCGCGCGCGCTGAACGTCGTCGGCCTGTGCAGTCATGCGGTTCCCCTCACTTCTTCTTGCCCAAGCCCGGAAGCCCGCCGCCGAGGCCCGGCAGGCGCGGTGCATTGCCAAGGCCCGGAAGTCCGCCACCGAGGCCAGGCATACCGCCCGGCAGCTTCATGCCTGCGGCTTCGGCCTGCTTCTTCAAGGCTTCAAGCTGCTTGGGGTCCATCTTCGACAGATCCGGCATGCCACCCATGCCGCCAAGGCCGCCGGGCATCATGCCGCCGAGACCCATCTTGTTGGCAAGCCCACCCATGGCAGCGCGCATCATGCCGCCGCCTTTGCCCTTGCCGCCCATGGCCTTCATCATGTCGGCCATCTGGCGATGCATCTTGAGCAGCTTGTTGATGGCGGCGGCGTCCGTGCCTGAACCCTTGGCGATGCGCTGCTTGCGGCTGTGCTTGAGCAGGTCGGGATTGGCGCGCTCGGCCTTTGTCATCGACTGGATGATGGCGATCTGACGGCCGAACATCTTGTCGTCGAGACCGGCGCTCGCCATCTGATCCTTCATCTTGCCCATGCCGGGCATCATTCCCATGATGCCGCCCATGCCGCCCATCTTCTGCATCTGGCGCAGCTGGTCGGCGAGATCGTCCAGGTCGAACTTGCCGGCCTGCATCTTCTTGGCCATCGCGGCCGCTTTTTCGGCGTCGATCGTCTCGGCGGCCTTCTCGACCAGCGAGACAATGTCGCCCATGCCCAGAATGCGGTCGGCGATGCGCTTGGGGTGGAATTCCTCCAGCGCGTCCATCTTTTCGCCGACGCCGATGAGCTTGACCGGCTTGCCGGTGACGGCGCGCATGGAAAGGGCCGCGCCGCCACGGCCGTCGCCGTCCATGCGGGTGAGCACAAGACCGGTGACGCCGACGCGCTCGTCGAAGGAACGCGCCAGATTGACGGCGTCCTGACCGGTCAGCGAGTCTGCGACGAGCAGGATTTCGTGGGGCTTTGCGGCGGCCTTGATGTCGGCCATCTCGGCCATCAGCGGCTCGTCGATATGGGTACGGCCGGCGGTGTCGAGGATGACGACGTCATAGCCGCCGAGGCGTCCGGCCTGTTCGGCGCGCCGTGCGATGTCGACCGGCGTCTGGCCGGCGACGATGGGAAGGGTCGCGACCTTGGTCTGTTCGCCAAGCTGGCGCAACTGTTCCTGTGCGGCGGGACGGCGCGTGTCGAGCGACGCCATCAGCACCTTCTTGCCCTGACGCTCGGTAAGCCGCTTGGCGATCTTGGCCGAGGTGGTGGTCTTGCCCGAGCCCTGAAGGCCGACCATCATGATGAAGACCGGGGCCGGCGCATTCAAGTCGATGCTCTGGCCCTCGGAACCCAGCATCTCGACAAGCTCGTCATGGACGATCTTGACGACCATCTGGCCGGGCTTGATCGACTTGAGCACTTCTGCGCCGACGGCCTTTTCACGCACGCGGTCGGTGAAGGAGCGAACGACTTCGAGCGCGACGTCCGCTTCGAGCAGCGCGCGGCGGATCTCGCGCAGCGCCGCCGACACGTCGGCTTCCGACAGCGCGCCGCGTCCGGTCAGGTTGTTCAGGATAGAGCCGAGGCGTTCCTGAAGTGATTCAAACATCGTTTCGTCCTGTTTCCCTGGCGGTGAACCAGAGAGTTAGTGTGCGGCAAGCGAAACGCCAAAACCAAAAAGCACCCGGGGGCGCATTGCGCTGCCGGATGTTGGCTTCCGGGGTCGGTCCTGTCTTTCAGGC
This sequence comes from Mesorhizobium sp., assembly GCA_049647505.1. Classification (GTDB taxonomy): domain Bacteria; phylum Pseudomonadota; class Alphaproteobacteria; order Rhizobiales; family Rhizobiaceae; genus Mesorhizobium_A. The sequence continues at coordinate 148,788 of JBARXU010000023.1, read as the reverse complement.
GCCCCGGTCAGCGGCTCGGAGTATCAACTCGTCGCGGAATTGCGTCGGTCTAGACAGGAAAATGGCGGGAGAGTCAAGGCAAGGCCGGGTTTGGCGCGGAACTGGAAGCAGATCGATCAATTACTATCCGTACGGATCGCGACCGTCTTGTTCAATGCTGGATATGAAATGCAACCGCATGTAGTGTTTTGTTAATCATACTCTAACAAGTTGAAGCCGAGTGCTCCAAGGCTGAGACAGGATGCCAAAAAACGCCGAAATGCCACGATTTTGACGGCAATCACGTATTGTTGCTCATATTGCGGTTTGGGGCAAACTTCCGTTAAGGCCAGAATGCGACTGATGCGGCGGCGGATCGCCTGCAATCGTTATGAATCGGGTATTGGACAGAATTATCGGAGATGCGGATGCAGTTCAAAAAGATGACGGCCCTTGCCGCAGCGATTGGCGCGACAATGCTGGCGGGCCAAGCGTATGCACAGTCATGCGGCAACGATGCGGGCGGCTTCTCGCAGTGGAAGCAGGATTTTGCGGCACAGGCCAAGGCTTCGGGCGTCAAGTCGCGCGGTTTGCAGGCTTTGTCGGGCGCGCAGTATGCAACCGGCACGATCAAGGTCGACAGGGCGATCAAAAAGGCCTTCAGCGGCGACGTCAACTCATTCATGAAGCGTCGCGGCGGGGCAACCATCATCGCGCGCGGCAAGACGCTGAAGAAGCAGAACGCCGCGCTGTTCGCCAATATCGAGCGCAAATACGGCGTCCCTGCCGGCCCGTTGCTGGCCATCTGGGGGATGGAGACCGGATTCGGCGCGGCGATGGGCAAGCAGAACACCGTTTCGGCCATCGTGACCCTTGCCTATGACTGCCGCCGCCCGGCCTTCTTCACGCCACACGCAATCGCCGCTCTGAAGCTGGTCGATCGTGGCGTACTCACTTCCAGCTCGGTCGGGGCTGCGCATGGCGAGATGGGGCATACCCAGTTCCTGCCGGGCAATGCACTGCAATACGGCGTCGGCGATCTGCGCGACAGGAACGCCGCGCTTGAATCGACGGCCAACTTCCTGCGCGGCCACGGTTATCGCGGCGGCCCCGCCAGTTCCAACAAGGGCGCGATCCAGGGCTGGAATTCGGCTTCCGTCTACCAGCAGGCGATCATCATCATGGCCGACGCCATCGACGGCAATTAAAGCGTCATAGCTTCAAGCTATCAAAGGCCCGCCCGAGCAGTTCTCAGGCGGGCCTTTGATTTTATGAATGCGGCAAAGATTTGCCGTAATGACGGAGCCTGAAGCGGCAATCCCGCTGGAAAGACAATCGTGGCCTTGAAGGAACGACGGCTCAAACGCGCTTCATTTATTGTCGCGGCGCTCGCCATGATACCGGTCGCGCTGATCGGCTATCAGGCTGTCTTCACCTCGAATTTCCACGAAATCCTGCCGGGGCAGTTCTATCGCTCAGCGCAAATGAGCCCCGGCGAACTTGCAACGCGGATCGAGCGATTCCAGATCAGGACGGTTCTGAACCTGCGTGGAACCGGATCGGACCCTGCCTGGTATCGTGACGAGCGCGACGTCACGTCGGCGCGGGATGTGAGGCTGGTCAATTTTCCGATGTCGGCGTCACGCCGCCTGACGCCCGAACAGGCGCTTGAACTCGTCGAGATCATGAAGGATGCGCCCAAGCCGTTGCTGGTGCATTGCCTCGGCGGCGCAGACCGCACCGGGCTTGTCTCGATGATTTTTCTCAATCAGGTCGCGGGCATCGACGAAGAAACCGCAGAGCGGCAACTGACGCCGTTCTACGGTCATATCGGCATTCCCTTCCTGTCATCCACCTTTGCGATGGATCAGTCCTGGGAAGAGCTGGAGCCGATCTTCGGTATCGAAGGGTCGTGACCGGGACACGACCCTCGGCTGACCTCAGCCCTGACGGTTGCGGGCGGCCAGGGTGCGCAGGCGCAGGCCGTTGAGGCGGATGAAGCCTTCGGCGTCCTTTTGGTCGTAGGCGCCGCGGTCGTCCTCGAAGGTCACGAGATCGTTGCGGTAGAGCGACTTTGGCGAACGGCGGCCGGTGACGATGACATTGCCCTTGTAGAGCTTGAGGCGCACGTCGCCTTCGACATCTTCCTGGCTCTTGTCGATCAGCGCCTGGAGCATTTCGCGCTCGGGCGAATACCAGAAGCCGTTATAGATCAGCTCCGCATAGCGGGGCATGATGTCGTCCTTGAGATGGCCGGCGCCACGGTCGAGCGTGATCGATTCAATGGCGCGGTGTGCTGCGAGCAGGATCGTGCCGCCGGGCGTTTCATAAACGCCGCGCGACTTCATGCCGACGAAGCGGTTTTCGACGAGATCAAGCCGGCCGATGCCGTTGTCATGGCCAAGCTGGTTGAGTGCTGCGAGCATTTCGGCAGGCGACAGCTTCTTGCCGTCAAGCGCGACCGGGTCACCCTTGGAGAAGGTGATCACGATATCGGTCGGCTGGTCTGGCGCATCCATCGGCGAAATCGTGCGCTGATAGACATATTCCGGCGGCTCTTCCCACGGGTCTTCCAGAACCTTGCCCTCAGACGAAGAGTGCAGCAGGTTGGCGTCGACCGAGAAGGGCGCTTCGTTGCGCTTGTCCTTGGCGATCGGGATCTGGTACTTTTCGGCGAAGTCGATCAGGTCGGTGCGCGACTTGAAGGTCCAGTCGCGCCATGGCGCGATGACCTTGATGTCGGGGTTGAGCGCATAGGCCGACAGTTCGAAGCGAACCTGATCGTTGCCCTTGCCGGTCGCTCCATGCGCCACGGCATCCGCACCGGTTTCGCGCGCGATCTCGACGAGATGCTTGGAGATCAGCGGGCGGGCAATCGAGGTACCGAGAAGATAGACGCCCTCATAGACGGCATTGGCGCGGAACATCGGGAAGACGAAATCCCGGACGAATTCCTCGCGGACGTCCTGGATATAGATTTCCTTGACGCCCATCATCTCGGCCTTCTTGCGGGCAGGCTCGAGGTCGGAATCGCCCTGGCCGAGATCGGCCGTAAAGGTGACGACTTCGGCGTCCAGCTCGGTCTGGAGCCATTTCAGAATGATGGAGGTGTCCAGTCCGCCGGAATAGGCGAGCACGACCTTCTTGACGTTCTTCCACTTCGACATGGTGTTCCTCGGGTAAAATGTTTGGCGACCTCTTATCAGGAAACGCCGGAGGGGCAAGCGATCTGGCCCATTTGAAATTTGCGCCACAGCCGCTTGCGCGCTCGGCAAGACAGGCGCATCTCGTCACGATCTCAATCAAGGGCGAGACCCATGTCGTTCATTCCCGAATGGCCAATCCTGATCCAGTTTGCGGTTGCGACCTTCATCATCGCGATCACGCCCGGTCCCGACATGACCCTTTTTGTCGGTCGCGCGCTATCGGAAGGACGCGCCGCCGGCTTTGCCTGCATGGCGGGCGCGCTGTTTGGCTGCCTCGTTCACACGACGCTGGTCGTCGTCGGCCTGTCGGCGCTCATCGTGAAGTCGCCGGAGGCATTCTTTGCGCTGAAGGTGTTCGGTGCGGGATATCTGATCTGGCTTGCCTGGCAGGCGATCCGCCACGGTTCGGCATTCTCGCCCGACGCGACGCCGCGAAAGCCGAAGCCGCTATTCCAGAACTTCCTGACCGGGCTCGGCATCAACCTGATGAACCCGAAGATCATCCTGTTCTTCATGACGTTCCTGCCGCAGTTCGTTTCGGCGAGCGATCCGCACGCTCCGGCCAAGCTGCTGTTCCTCGGAGTATTCTTCATCGCGCTGTCGATACCGATCACCGCGCCGATGGTGATCGCCGCCGACAAGTTTGCGGGTTTGTTGAAGAAGAGCCCGCGCGTGACGCGGATCGTCGACTATCTCTTCGCCGGCATCTTCTCGGCGTTTGCGATCAAAATCCTGACCGCGCAGGCGAAGTAAGAGTTTCGCCTGCCCGTCGGGCCGGTCAATCGTCGTCGCCGTGGCCGGCGATCATCATCGCTTCGAGCGCCAGCCGGTCGACTTTGCGCATGCGCTCGGATTCGCTCTTCAACTGGCCGCAGGCTGCGAGAATGTCACGTCCGCGCGGCGTGCGGATCGGCGAGGCATAGCCGGCATTGTTGATGAAGTCCGCGAACTTCTCGATCGTCTCCCAGTCCGAGCACTGATAGTTGGTGCCCGGCCACGGATTGAAGGGGATGAGGTTGATCTTGGCCGGAATGCCGCGCAGCAGTTCGATCAGCGCGCGGGCATCGTCGAGTGAATCGTTGACGTCGCGCAGCATCACATATTCGAAGGTGATGCGCTTGGCATTGGACAGGCCCGGATAGGCGCGGCAGGCCGCCATCAGTTCCTTCAGCGGATACTTCTTGTTGATCGGCACCAGAAGGTCGCGCAGGTCATCGTTCGGCGCGTGCAGCGAGATCGCCAGCATGACGCCGATCTCTTCGCCTGTGCGCACGATCTCAGGCACGACGCCGGACGTCGACAGGGTGATGCGCCGCTTCGACAGGGACAGGCCGTCGCCATCGGATGCGATCAGCAGCGCCTTCTTCACCTCTTCGAAATTGTAGAGCGGCTCGCCCATGCCCATCATCACGATATTGGTGATCTTGCGGCCTTCCGCCGGAACGATCGCGCCGGCAGGCGTGTCGCGGTCGGGGAAATCGCCCAGCCGGTCGCGCGCCGTCATCAACTGCGCCAGGATCTCTTCCGAGGTCAGGTTGCGCACCAGCTTCTGCGTGCCGGTGTGGCAGAATGAGCAGGTGAGCGTGCAGCCGACCTGCGAGGAGATGCACAGCGTGCCGCGCCCTTCCTCGGGAATATAGACTGTTTCGATCTCGACCGGGCGGCCAGCGCCGCGCGCGGGAAAGCGGAACAGCCATTTGCGCGTGCCGTCATTGGACACTTGCTCGTCGACGATCTCTGGGCGCGTAATAGTGAACCTGTCGGCAAGCGTCGCGCGCAAATCCTTGGAAATGTTGAACATGTGCTGGAAGTCGGAGACGCCGCGCACATAGAGCCAGTGCCAGAGCTGCTGGACGCGCATCCTGGCCTGCTTGGCCGGCACACCGGCCTCGACCAGCGCATCGGCCATTTCCTCGCGGCTCATGCCGATGAGCGACGGCTTCTCGGCGGCAGGTGCCGGCCTTGCCGTCGCTGATCGCGGGCGAAGCGCCGGTTCGATCGAAAAAGTCATGGATCAGGGTCTTCCAAAACGGTCGAAAGCCGGCTCGAACAGCCGGCTTTGCCCATCGTATAGCATGAAATCGGGGGCAGGTCACCGCCGCTCGGCGCGGCCTATTTGCAGCCCGAAATGTCCTTCAGCGCGGCCGATATGCCCTTCAGCGAGAACACATAGCTGGTCGGATTGCCGCGGCCGGATTTTGCAGCGACCTTCATGTCGGAGCCGGCGCGCATGGCGGCGATCAGGTTCGGCTCGTCGGCGGCATTTTCGACCCAGGCGCGATTGCCCTTGGTGAACATGGAGAAGGTCTTGCCGTCGACGGTCACTTCGACCTTCGAATTTTCCTGGAAATTGTAGGACGCGTTGAACTGCGGCTCGAAGGTCACGTTCTGGCCGGGCTTCTGCGACACGACAAAATACATGCTCTTGCCGTGATCGAGCGTCGGCGGCTGCTTGTCGGTCGGGACGGTCAGCGTATAGCAGACCTTGCCGTTGGAATCGTTGTAGGAATAGAGCGCCCAATCGCTTTTCTGGCCAATCTTGGCGATGTTCTGCGCAGCTGCCGTGCCCGCGCCAAGCGCCAGAAGACCAACTGCCGCGATGAGGAATTTCGTGTGCTTCATTGTTCCGCCGCTCTCGATACCCAAGCCGAACAGGCGGCCATCGTGGAGACGCCGCGCCTTTGACTTAGTTTGATCGGTCCCCGGTTACCAAACAGTTACTATTTCGAATGGATGGGGCGGCCATTACAGGCCTCGATCTATTTCGGGCCGCATATGGCACGATTCGTCGAAATGTTCCCAAGCCTCCGATGCGATCTGAATGAATTCAGGAAAGCGGCAACAGTTTGACCTGTCGGAGCACGCCCAATTCAAGCGGCGCACACGAATGATCACAGCCGCGTGATGGGCATGCTATTCGGCCAGCATCCTGGCGGCCTTCTTTCGATGCTCGGGCTTGATGTGGCCGCGAATGGCGGCGATGGCCGCGGTCAGTACTGCAAGATCGTCGGTGAAGCCGACACCCAGCAGGAAATCCGGAACGACGTCGAACGGCAGGACGAAATAGGCGAGCGCGGCCAGGAGCACGCCTTTCGGGCGCATCGGCGTCTTCGGGTCGATTGCGCAGTAATAGGCCGCCGCCACTTCATCCATGAAGGGGATGTGGCGCGCCGCGCGCTTTGCGGTCGTCCAGAAATCGCGCCTGACCGTCTCTTCGCGCCGGCGGTTCTGTTTCTCGTCGCCGGGCGTCAGGATCTCGTCAATTTCGACATGCTTCATCGCATTGCCTCCTAGCCACATGAAATGTGGTGAGGCTCACGGAGTTTTCAATCTGCCCGACCCGCATAGCGGTTCATTCGCCGCGCCAGTTCAATGTCGAGGTCGGTGACGCCGCCCCGGTCGTGGGTGAACAGCGTGACCTCGACGGTCTTGTAAACGTTCGACCAGTTGGGGTGATGGTCGAGCTTTTCGGCGGCAAGCGCCACGCGCGTCATGAAGGCAAAGGCCTCGCTGAAATTGCGGAACTCGAATGTCGTGCGGATGGATCCGCCATCTTCGGCAAGCTGCCAGCCGGGAAGGCCGGCGAGTGCGGCGGCCAGCGTCGTCGCATCCAGTTTGTCTCTCGCCATCACTCTCGCCTCGCTCTAACGTCCTGGCCGCGCCTGCACAGCCGCTCGTCTCTTAGCCTCGACAATAACGGCCGATCTACCTCACGATCCGCGCGGCGTCCGTATCAATGGCGGAGCGGCTGGCAGGCCGTGCCGCAGGCATCGACAGGAGCGGCCAGGCTTCCTCGACCACATAGGGTCCGCCGCCGACCGAATCGCGTGACGACATCAGGACAAAACGGCTGACGCGGAAGGGCAATGCAGAGAAATTGCCGCGACCCGACAGATAGCGCGCAACTTCAAAATCGCTTGGGTTACGCAGGCGAGCCAGCGTCACATGCGGCACGAACTTGCGCTGGTCGGACGGTGCGCCGGCACGCTTGCAGATGCGCTCGATCTCCACCTGCAGCGCGTTGAGATCGGGCGAGGGAGCTACTCCGGCGTAGATCGAATGCGGCTTCTTGGAGCCGAACGCGCCGACGCCCGACAGGATCAGGTCGAATGAATTGCGGCGCACACGGTCGAGACCGTCTGCGATTTCGTCTGCGACATAACCGTCGACATCGCCGATGAAGCGCAGGGTCAGGTGGTAGTTCTCGACATCGATCCAGCGAGCACCGGGCAGGCCGCCGCGCAGAAGCGACAGCGAAAGGGCTGCGTCTCGCGGTATCTCGAGGGCGGTAAACAAGCGCGGCATGGCAGCTGTCTCCTCGAATCGAAATCCATCCGTAGCGAATCATCGAATGGGATGGCGGGCAAGCCTCTATTCAACCGATTGATGACTGCGCGATGACTCGCGCAGGTTTCACTTGACCAGCGGCTCGATGATCGGAAGCGCATTCTCGACCATTCTGTCGACCCCGGCAGCGTTGGGATGCATCCCATCATCCAGTTGCAACGACGGCGTAGCGGCAACCCCTTCCATGAAGAACGGGATCAGCGGAACCTCGTGCGTATCGGCCAGCTTCGGAAAGATCGCGCCGAACTGCCTGCCATAGTCTTCGCCCAGATTTGGCGCGGCATACATGCCGGCGAGCACCACGGAAATGCCACGCGCCTTGAGCGAGGTCAGCATCTTGTCGAGATTGGCTTGCGTGATCTCCGGCGACAGGCCGCGAAGCATGTCGTTTGCGCCGAGCTCCAGGATGACGAGGTTGGTTCCGTCCGGCACAGACCAGTCCAGCCGGGCCAGTCCGCCGCTCGTCGTGTCGCCCGAAACACCGGCATTGGCCACCTCGACGTCATGGCCTTTTGCGCGCAACGCTTCCTGAAGGCGGTCGGTAAACCCCTCGCCATTGGCGAGCTGGTAGCCGGCCATGAGACTGTCGCCAAAGCCGACAATCTTGAATGTATCCGCCCATGACTGGGTCGCCGCCAGTAACGGAACACAAACAAGTGCAGTGAAAAACATACGCATCATCTGTAATTGCCCGCTTTCGTGCCCATATCTCAGCCGATTCTCTCTTTCATATAGGAACAAGAAATCGTGACAGAAACAGTCATCGAACTGCGCGATGTCTCTTTGACGCTCGGACAGGGCGCGTCGCGCGTTCATGTGCTGAAGGGAATCAGTCTCGATGTGGGGCGCGGCGAGGCGGCGGGCATCGTCGGTCCGTCGGGTTCGGGCAAGTCCACTCTGCTGATGGTTCTGGCGGGGCTGGAACGCGTCGATTCCGGCACTGTTTCGATCGCGGGCCAGACGCTCAACGGCATGAGTGAAGATGATGTGGCGCGCTTTCGCGGCCGAAGCGTCGGCATCGTTTTCCAGTCGTTCCACCTGATCCCGAACATGACCGCGCTTGAGAACGTCGCGGTGCCGCTGGAGCTTGCCGGACGGGCAGACGCGTTTGAAATCGCAACGCACGAACTGACGGCCGTCGGCCTTGGCGAGCGGCTCAACCACTATCCCGGTCAGCTTTCGGGCGGCGAACAACAGCGCGTGGCGATTGCCCGCGCGCTTGCGCCAGAGCCGGATATCCTCATCGCCGACGAGCCGACCGGCAATCTCGATCAGGCAACGGGCCGCCAGATCGCCGATCTGCTCTTTGCCAAGGCGCAGGAGCGCGGCATGACGCTTGTCCTTGTGACCCATGATCCGTCGCTTGCGGCGCGCTGCCAGAGGCAGATCGCCATGCGATCCGGCCGGATCGAAGCGGCCACTCAGGGTGAGCCGATGCGGGCGAGCGCATGATGCTGGCGCTTCGCTATGCGCTGCGCGAAATGCGCGGCGGCCTGTCCGGCTTTGTCATCTTCATCATCTGCATCGCGCTTGGGGTCGGCGCAATCGGCGGCGTCAATTCGGTTGCGCGCTCGATCACCGACAGCGTCGCGTCCCAGGGGCAGACGCTGCTTGGCGCCGATCTGCGCTATGAACTGAACCAGCGGGAAGCCTCGCCCACTGAGCGCGCATTTCTCGATGCACAGGGGACGGTCGGCACAAGTGCGGGCATGCGTTCGATGGTGCGGTTGGAGGATGGCTCCGACCAGACACTGGTCGAGTTGAAGGCGGTCGATGCACTTTATCCATTGTTCGGGGCGCTTGAGACCGCACCTGCGCTGCCGCATGCCGAGCTTTTCGGTGCGCGTGACGGCATATGGGGGGCGATTGCGCCAGACCTTCTGTTCGAGCGTCTGGGCTTGAAAGACGGCGACCGCGTGCGTGTCGGGGGTGCGACCTTCGAGCTGCGCGCGCGCCTTGTCAGCGAGCCGGACGCAATCTCGGACGGGTTCGGATTTGCGCCGCGCCTGATGGTTTCTCTCGACGGATTGCGCGCGGCCGGGCTGATCCAGCCGGGCAGCCTTGTCGAACATGTCTACAAGATCCGTCTTGCCGACGGGGCGACGCAAGATGATGTGCAGGCGGTGCGCGATGCCGCCGAAAAGGATTTTCCGCAGGCCGGATGGAGCGTGCGCACGCGCGCCAATGCAGCGCCAGCGCTCGCATCGAATGTCGAGCGGTTCTCGCAGTTCCTGACGCTGGTCGGCCTGACCTCGCTGGTCGTCGGTGGCGTCGGCGTGGCGAACGCCGTGCGCGCGCATCTGGATTCCAAGCGCGGCGTGATCGCCACACTGAAGAGCGTCGGGGCGTCGGGCGGCTTCATCTTCGCGCTCTATCTCACGCAGGTGATGATCGTGGCCGCCATCGGCATCGTCATCGGTCTCGGTATCGCAATGCTCATGCCATATCTGGCTTCGACTGCCCTGTCGGCGGTGATACCTGTGCCGGCGCAGGCCGGCATCTATCCGGGCGCGCTGGCGCTCGCCATCGTGTTTGGCCTGTTGACCACGCTCGCCTTTGCGATCCTGCCGCTTGGCCGGGCGCGCGACATTCCCGCGACCGCGCTGTTTCGCGAGCTTGGGCTTGAATCGAGCGGCAGGCCGCGCGCGATCCATCTTCTGGTGGCCGGCCTGATCGCCTGCGCCCTCGCCGCGCTTGCAATCTGGTTCTCGGCCGACAGGCGGGTGGCGATCGTCTTCGTCAGTTCGGCGCTCGCCGCCTTCCTGATCCTGCGTGTTGTCGCAACCGCGGTGCAGGCGCTAGCGCGCCGCGCGCCGACGGTGCGCTCGACGCCGCTGAGGCTCGCTATCGGCAACATCCACCGGCCCGGCGCATTGACGCCGTCCGTGGTGCTGTCGCTTGGGCTGGGCCTGACATTGCTTGTCGCTCTTGCCCTGATCGACGGCAATCTGCGCAACCAGATCGCGGGTGATCTGCCGAACCGCGCGCCGAACTTCTTCTTCGTCGACATCCAGTCGACCGATGTCGACCGGTTCGCCAGCCTTGTCGAAAAGGAGGCTCCGACCGGCGAGTTGATGAAGGTGCCGATGCTGCGTGGACGCATTCTCGAACTCAACGGCGTCGACGTGAAACAGGTCAACGTGCCTGCGGAAGCCGCATGGGTTTTGCGCGGCGACCGGGGCCTGACCTATTCGGAGGCCATACCTGAAAATGCCAGCCTGTCCGCAGGCGAATGGTGGCCGAAAGACTATTCCGGCACGCCGCTTGTGTCGTTTTCGGCTGAAGAGGCGGGCGAGCTTGGCCTGAAGGTGGGCGACACCGTCACCGTCAATGTGCTTGGCCGAAACATTACCGCGACCATCGCCAACCTGCGCAAGGTCGAGTGGGAATCGATGGGCATCAACTTCGTCATGGTGTTCTCGCCCAACGCCTTTGCAGGCGCACCCCATGCGTGGCTGGCGACGCTTCAGGACAAGCAGGCGACGCCGGCAGATGAATCGCGCATCCTCAACGCGGTGACGCGCGCCTATCCCGCTGTAACCAGTGTTCGGGTCAAGGACGCGCTTGACGTGGTCAACCGGCTTGTCGGCCAACTTGGCACCGCGATACGCGCGGCTGCGGGCGTGGCGCTGATCTCGTCGGTGCTGGTTCTGGCCGGCGCGCTTGCCGCCGGAAACCGGGCGCGCGCTCATGATGCGGTCGTGCTCAAGATGCTTGGTGCGACGCGGAAAACGCTGATCACGGCATTCTCGCTCGAATATATGCTGATCGGGCTGGCCACCGCGATCTTTGCACTGCTGGCTGGCGGGGTGGCGGCCTGGTTCGTGGTCGCGCGAATCATGAACCTGCCCTCGGTCTTCCTGCCGGAGGTCGCGATTTCGACGGTTGCAATCGCTCTCGTTCTGACGGTCGGCATCGGGCTGGCGGGCACATGGCGCGTGCTCGGCCAGAAAGCGGCACCCGTCCTGCGCGAATTGTAGGTCCGAGGGCGCGATTCTCGCGCGGAATTTACTACAATGTATGATCACGGGGCCTGTCAGTGCGTCACAGGCCTTGTTCTCGACGGGAACAGGCATCATATTGTCGACTAGGCATGCTGGAGTCCCGCCAGCGGCGCCTGGACGCGGGCAATCGCGACCGACACCCGACGGGGCAGAAGCAATAGAGGAATTCAATGGCTGACCTCCGCAATTATCAGATGCGCGATGCCGCCACGGGCGCCCGTGTCGACAGCGGCATCGACGAGGGCCTGCGCGCTTATATGCTGCGGGTCTACAATCTCATGGCCATGGGCCTTGTCATCACCGGTGTGATGGCGCTGGGCACCGTCATGCTCGCAACCACCAACGACCCGGCTTCGGCCGTCGCGACGCTCTCCAATGGCAAGATGCTGACCGGTCTCGGCGCCGCGCTTTACGGCTCGCCGCTGCGCTGGGTCGTCATGCTGGCTCCGCTGGCGCTCGTGTTCTTCATGGGCTTCCGCATCGACCGCATGAGCGTCTCGGCCGCGCAGACGACCTTCTGGGCATTTGCTGCTCTGGTCGGCCTGTCGATGTCGTCGATCTTCCTGGTCTACACCAGCCAGTCGATCGTCCAGACGTTCTTCATCACGGCAGCGTCCTTCGGCGCGCTGTCGCTGTGGGGCTACACCACCCGCCGCGACCTGACCGGCATGGGCTCGTTCCTGATCATGGGTCTGTTCGGCCTGATCCTGGCGATGATCGTCAACATCTTCCTGGCATCGCCTGCCATGCAGTTCGCGATCTCGGGCATCGGCGTTCTGATCTTCGCCGGCCTGACCGCCTATGACACGCAGAAGATCAAGGAGATGTATTTCGAAGGCGACGACGTTCTGGTTGCCGGACGCAAGGCGATCATGGGCGCGCTGACGCTCTATCTCGACTTCATCAACCTCTTCCAGTTCCTGCTGAGCTTCCTCGGCAACCGCGAATAGTCGCAACTGGAATTCTCGATCGAGAGGGCGGCCTTGCGGCCGCCCTTTTCTTTTGTCCCGAGCCATGTTTTGTCAGGATATGGACATCACCTTGCGCCCTGCTGTGCCCGACGATCTCGATGCGATCACGGGCATCTATGCCCACGCCGTGCAGAACGGCACGGCAAGCTATGAGCTGGATACGCCGTCACGCACCGAGATGGGCGAACGCTATCGCGCGCTGGTCGAAAAGGGCTATCCCTATATCGTAGCCGAGAAGGATGGAGGCGTGATCGGCTATGCATATGCCGGGCCTTTCCGGCCGCGCCGCGCCTATCGGTTCATGGTGGAGAATTCGATCTATATCGCGCCCCACGCCCAGGGGCTTGGCGTAGGCCCACATCTTCTGGCCCGCCTCATTGAGGACTGCACCCGGCTCGGATTTCGACAGATCCTCGCCGTCATCGGCGACGGCGAGCGCAACCATGCCTCGGTCAAGCTGCATGAGCGTGCCGGTTTCCGTCATGCCGGGCGGCTGGAAGCGTCGGGCTACAAGCATGGACGCTGGCTCGACACCGTGCTGATGCAGCTTACGCTGAACGGCGGCGGCACGCTGCCGCCCGATCCCGCATCGCTGCCCGAACAGCGGCTCAAATAGACAGACAGGCGGCAGGTCGTACGGGCGCTGGCAAAGCTCCGCCAGCAGTCGCCGCTAGAGTCGCCAGAGTGGGCGCTCATGTCGGATGCGGCTACCGCCTGCCCTGCGTCAGGCCTCGACCAGACGCAGCGTCTTGTCGAAAACCGTCAGCACCTGCGCCAGTTCATGTCCGCGCTTGAGGTTCTGTCCTGCCGCGCCCAGAACGGAATATGCCCCCTGACGTCTGGCCAGAGACGGGTCCTTGACGATGCGGAAGAGCGGGGTTTCGCTGGCGCGGCGAAAAACGGAGAAGATCGCGCGGTCGGGAAGATGATCGATGGCGTAATCGCGCCATTCGTTTGCGGCGACCATGCGCCCGTAGAGCCTCAAAATCAGATCGAGTTCACGTCGATGGAAGGCTACCGGCATGCTGGACCGCTGCCGCCTTGCGTCGGACAGCGGGATCAATATGCCGGATGTCTCCCCACCCTCCGCGTCGTTAGAGCTGACCGTCATTTTGCCTCTGCTCCTCTTCGCCAAGGGAAGGGTCATGCATATGCCGGCTAAATGCAACAACGAAAATCGATCACGCTTCATTGCAGCGATCTCGTCATTCGTGAGGGGCAATTCACAATCTTGCCGCAAATTAGACCATCTGCGGCCCGCATTCGAAACGACGATCCGCGCGTTGCCTGAGACGGTTCGGTCCGGTGCACGCCCTGTAAACCCCCAAGCCCCCCGCCCACGGGGTGTGTGCCGGACCGATCCAACGACCTCCCAAGGTCCGCAACAACTCCCAGCCGGTATCCGACTCAATCGGATGCCGGCTTTTCAATTTGCGCCGACAGGTGAAAGGCCTGAAGCCGCATTTGCCGGACGCAAAAGTGCTGCACACTTTTGCTGGAAATGCTTAGTGAAACGCGCCGGCATTCTTCAGGGATGCCGCACCTATGATGGGGCCGGGCCCGCCGTCGGCTGTGACCGACTGGAGCAGGATCGCGCAGCCGCCGGCACCCTTTTTCAGAACTTCATTTGCGGGCAGTTCGATCGTCGATGCCTTGCCATGCCACATTCCGGCAGGCTGCGACCCGGTCACCGGGTTCACGTAATAGACCGTGCGCCCGTCATTTTCGCCCTCGCCGATCGTGACCGACTGGGGGTGGTCGAAATAGACGAGTTTCACCTGGGCGCTGATCGGCTTGGGCGCGTCGCCGATGGAAATGACAAAGCTGTCCTTCCTGCGCTCGATATGCACCTCGACCTGCATGCCCTTGCCGTTCGAACTGAGCGAGGCGAGCGCGCCTTCGACAGCATGCCGCTTGGCGCCGTTGACATGGACGCGCCCGTTGATGACGGCCTGCGGCGTGTAGACCGCGCGGGCACGGAACGCATTGCGGTATTCCTGCTGGCGGGCGGTGTTCTCGGCGCTGGCCAGCGTGTCGCGCCAGCCGCGATAGTCCCAATAGTTGACATGATAGGCCAGCGTGACCACGTCACCACGCCGCGCAATCGCCGCCAGATTGTCATCGGCGGGCGGGCATGAATTGCAGCCCTGGCTGGTGAACAGCTCGACCACGCCGAGCGGCCGGTCGCCAGCGGCGACCAACCCTGTAGACCATAGAATAAAAGCCAGCGCCAATTGCGCCGGACGACCGCACGTCATCGCCAGACAAAACCCCAGACCGGCCACGCCGGCATCACTTGTCCTAACAATAGGCAAGTGATGCCTCAACAGGAAGTCAAATCGGGGTGAGAGCGCGTTACCACGCGGCTATCGGGAAGTTAGGCTTCTTCCTGCTCACCCTGGTCTTCGTCTTCCTCATCCTGCTCGTCGTCGCCTTCTTCTTCTTCGACTTCCCAACGGAGCTGGAACTCGATCTCGGCAATGCCGTGTTCCTGCTCAAACTCGACCGAAACGAGAGCGCCGGCGGGAATGGTCACGGTCTCGCCGTCCATATCGAGCGAGAATTCCTCGCCGGATTCCAGTGAATCCGCCAGACGGCGAAGTTCGGCAATGAAGTCTTTCAGGTCGTAGCTGGTCTCGACATCAAATTCGGCGCTCATGGCCATCTCCTTGTGACGGGTTGCCGTCCCAGCAAAGCGGTGGCGCGTTAAGCGCTGATGACGGGACGGTGCAGCGACGAAGTCGGTTCGGTGACAAAACAAAAATGGCGCGGGACATGCCCGCGCCATCTGAATGCCGAACAGAGGCGGCCTGCATTATGCGGCGAGGTCGCGCAGCACGTATTGCAGGATGCCGCCGTTCTTGAAGTAATCCAGTTCGTCCAGCGTGTCGATGCGGCACAGAACCGGCACGTTCTTCACCGAACCGTCGGCGAAGGTGACCTTTGCAACCATCTTCTGGCGCGGGCGGATCGTCTCGACGCCGTCGATTTCGACCGTCTCGTCGCCCTTCAGGCCGAGCGAAGCCCAGCTTGCACCATCCTCGAAGGTGAAGGGGATGATACCCATGCCGACGAGGTTGGAGCGATGGATGCGCTCGAAGGACTGGGCGATGACGGCGCGAACGCCGAGCAGGTTGGTGCCCTTGGCAGCCCAGTCGCGCGACGAACCGTTGCCGTATTCGACGCCTGCAAAGATGACCAGCGGGACGCCCTGATCCTTGTATTCCATCGCCGCGTCGTAGATCGACATCTCTTCCTTCGACGGATAGTGGATCGTGAAGCCACCTTCCTTGCCGTTTTCGCCCAGCATGTGGTTGCGGATGCGGATGTTCGCGAAGGTGCCGCGCATCATCACCTCATGATTGCCGCGACGCGTGCCGTACTGGTTGAAGTCGGCAACGCCGACGCCGTTGTCGGTGAGATATTTGCCGGCTGGCGAGGCAGCCTTGATCGAACCGGCCGGCGAGATGTGGTCGGTGGTGATCTTGTCGCCGAACAGGCCGAGAATGCGCGCACTCTTGATGTTGGACACCCGGCCGAAGGTCTTCTTCATGCCGTCGAAGTAAGGCGGGTTCTGAACATAGGTCGACGAATTGTCCCAGGCATAGGTCTGGCCGTCCGGCGCCTGGACGCCCTGCCAGTATTCGTCGCCCTTGAAGACGTCGGCATATTTGCGCGCGAACAGATCGCGCGTGACGTTCTTCTCGATGAACTCGTTGATCTCCTGCGAGGTCGGCCAGATGTCGCGCAGGTAGACGGGGTTGCCGTCGCGATCTTCACCGATCGGCTCCTTGGTCAGGTCCTTGGTAACGGTTCCGGCGAGCGCGTGTGCCACGACCAGCGGCGGCGAGGCGAGGTAGTTCGCCTGAACGTCGGGCGAGACACGGCCCTCGAAGTTGCGGTTGCCGGACAGGACGGCAGCGGCGATCAGGCCCTTTTCGTTGATGGTCTTGGAGATCGGAGCCGGGAGCGGGCCGGAGTTGCCGATGCAGGTGGTGCAGCCGAAGCCGACCAGATTGAAGCCGATCTGGTCGAGTTCCTTCTGGAGACCGGCCTTTTCGAGATATTCGGCGACGACCTGCGATCCGGGTGCGAGCGACGTCTTGACCCACGGCTTCTGCTTGAGGCCGAGGCGGTTGGCGTTGCGGGCCAGCAGGCCGGCGGCGATCAGCACCGACGGGTTCGACGTATTGGTGCACGACGTGATCGCGGCGATCACCACGTCGCCATGGCCGAGATCGAAATTCTCGTTCTCGACAGCGTAGCGGCGGTCGGTGTCGATGGTCTTCTTGTAGTCGCTTGCCATCGCGGCGTCGAAGCCGGTGTGGATGTCTTCAAGCGCGACACGGCCTTCCGGACGCTTCGGGCCTGCCATGGACGGGACAACCGTCGACATGTCGAGTTCGAGCGTGTCGGTGAAGACCGGATCGGCGCTCTCGGTGTCGCGCCACATGCCCTGCGCCTTCTGGTAGGCTTCGACCAGAGCGATGCGGTCCTCGTCGCGGCCCGACATGTTGAGGTAGCGCACGGTTTCCTTGTCTACCGGGAAGAAGCCGCAGGTCGCGCCATATTCCGGACCCATGTTGGCGATGGTCGCGCGGTCGGCCAGCGTCATGTTGGAGAGGCCGGGGCCGTAGAATTCGACGAACTTGCCCACCACGCCCTTCTTGCGCAGCATCTGGGTGACGGTGAGCACGAGGTCGGTGGCGGTCACGCCTTCCTTGACCTTGCCCGTCAGCTTGAAGCCGATGACTTCGGGCAGAAGCATGGAGACCGGCTGGCCGAGCATGGCGGCTTCCGCCTCGATGCCGCCGACGCCCCAGCCCAGAACGCCCAGGCCGTTGATCATGGTGGTGTGCGAATCGGTGCCGACGCAGGTGTCGGGATAGGCGACGCTTTCGCCGTCCTCATCCTTGGTCCAGACGACCTGTGCGAGATATTCGAGGTTGACCTGGTGGCAGATGCCGGTGCCGGGAGGCACGACGCGGAAGTTGCGGAACGCCTGCTGGCCCCACTTCAGGAACTTGTAGCGTTCCTCGTTGCGCTGGTATTCCAGCTCGACGTTGCGGGCGAATGCGTTCGGATTGCCGAACTCGTCGACGATGACCGAGTGGTCGATGACGAGATCGACGGGAACCAGCGGGTTGATCTTTTCAGGGTCGCCGCCAAGCGACTTGATGCCGTCGCGCATTGCCGCGAGGTCCACAACGGCGGGAACGCCGGTGAAGTCCTGCATCAGGACGCGCGCCGGGCGGTAGGCGATTTCGACTTCCGCCGTGCCCTTGTCGTTGAGCCAGGCGGCAACCGCCTGAATGGCTTCCTTGGTGACGGAGCGGCCGTCCTCGTTGCGAAGCAGGTTCTCAAGCAGAACCTTCATCGAATAGGGAAGCTTAGAGATGCCGTTCAGACCGTTCTTCTCGGCCTCCTGAAGGTCGAAATAGACATAGGTCTGCCCGCCCGCGGAAAGCGTGCGCTTGCAGTTGAAGCTGTCGAGAGATTTAGCCATTGGCCACCATCCTTGGTCTGTTCTGCGGGGGAACGGACTCCGATGGCATGGGTATCACGCGCAAAGGTGCGGGTACGGTCATTTCCGCTGTCCCTTCCCAAGCGTCCCAGCCGTAAATGCGGCAGGCGCGCTGCTCCGGCGCTTTAGTCTTTGCCTTCCCCGACCGCTGGGGTAGGTACAAGGGCGATATAGAGAAGTTTCTGGAACAGTTCTAGAGAGTTTTGGTGGAAACTTGCTGCGCTGCACGTGCAGGGGATGCGACTCTTTGGTCCCTCCCCGGCACGGACGCGCCGCAGCGCCTTGCGGGTGAAAGAATGCGGCTGAAAGTAACCGGGCTGGCTGGTGAGAGAGGCGGGGAACAGGTGTTCTCCGGCGTGGATTTCGACCTGTCGGCGGGCGATTGCCTGATCGCCACCGGTGAGAACGGTGCGGGCAAGTCGACCATGCTGCGCGTCATTGCCGGCCTGCTGCCGCCGGCTGGTGGATCCATATCGTTCGAGGGCGGCGGAGAGGAATGGCCCGACCTGCAATCGGCCTGTCATTTTCTGGGCGAAAAGAACGCGATGAAGGACGCGCTTTCCGTCGCCGACAATCTGTCGTTTCGCCAGAAATTCCTCGGCAATCCGTTCCACACGGTCGAGGAGGCGCTGGACGCGGTCAATCTGCCGACGGTCGCCGATCTGCCCTTTGGCTATCTGTCGACGGGCCAGCGCCGCCGCGTGGCGATTGCCGGGCTGCTGGTTTCGTTCCGGCCGGTCTGGCTTCTCGATGAGCCGACGGCGGGGCTCGATCTCGGTTCGGAGCGGCGCTTTTCCGATCTGATGCGCGGCCATCTGGCGGATGACGGCATCATCATCGCCGCGACCCATGTGCCGCTCGGGATAGAGGGCGCCAGAACGCTGGACATGGGCGCCCAACCCTCCCCACCACACGGGGGAGGGTGAGAAGCTTCCATGCTAGCGCTCTACCTTCGTGATGTGCGGCTCGGCATCCGCTCCGGCGGCGGGGCGCTGGTGGGCGTGCTTTTCTTTCTCGCCGTCGTCACGGCTACACCGTTCGCGATCGGCCCCGACCCGATCCTGCTCGCCCGCATCGGTCCGGCTATCCTGTGGATCGGCGCGCTTCTCGCCAGCCTGCTCGGGCTTGACCGGCTGTTTCAGGCGGATCGCGACGATGGGACGCTCGACCTTCTTCTGATGGCATCCGGGCGGCATATGCTGTCGCTCACCGTGTTCACCAAGGCGCTGGCGCACTGGACATCGTCGGTGCTGCCGCTCGTCGTCGCCGCGCCTGTCCTGTCGGTTTTGATGAACCTCGACCCGACAAGCGCCTTCGGCACGGCGCTGACGCTGCTGGTCGGCACGCCGGCGATCGCATTCGTCGGGGCGGCGGGCGCCGCTGTCGCCGTGTCGCTGCCGCGCGGCGGGCTGCTGGTCGCGGTGCTGATCCTGCCGCTGGTCATTCCCGTGCTGATCTTCGGCGTGTCGGCAGCCTATGCGCTGCAATCGCCGACCGACGCATTCCTGCCGCCTGTCATGATCCTCGGCGCATTGACGCTGTTCTTCGCCGTGCTCGGGCCGCTGGCCGCAGGCGCGGCACTCAGATGGAGCGGCGACTGAGGCTGCGCGCCTCTGGTTCTCAAAGAACAGGCATAACCGCTCTATCTCTTTTTTCTGGACGCATTTCCGGACGCAAAACCGCTTCACACTTTTGCTGGAAATGCTCAGTGCTTGCGCGACAGTTCCTTCGTCGCCTTTTCCAGCCCCTGAAGGGTGAGCGCGTACATCCGGTCGGTGAAGATGTCGCGCACCATCTGGATCGAATGCGTGTAGCCCCAGTATTTCTCCTGCACCGGGTTGATCCAGATCGTGTTCGGCCAATGCTCCTGGACGCGATTCAGCCAGACGATGCCCGCCTCCTGGTTCCAGTGTTCGACCGACCCGCCTGCGGTGGCGATTTCGTAAGGGCTCATCGAGGCGTCGCCGACAAAGATCACCTTATAGTCGTGGCCGTATTTGTGGATCACGTCATAGGTGGGGATGACCTCCGAATGACGGCGGCGATTGTCCTTCCACACCCCTTCATAGAGACAGTTGTGGAAGTAGAAGAATTCGAGCTGGCGGAATTCGGCGCGGGCCGCCGAGAACAGCTCCTCGACCACCTTGATGTGGTCGTCCATCGAGCCGCCGACGTCGAAGAACATCAGTAGCTTGACCGCATTGCGCCGTTCGGGGCGTGTCTGCACGTCGAGATAGCCGTGTTCGGCGGTGGCGTGGATGGTGCCGGGAATGTCGAGTTCCTCGTCCGCGCCCTCCCGCACCCAGCGGCGCAGGCGCTTGAGCGCGACCTTGATGTTGCGGGTGCCAAGTTCGACCGAGTCGTCGAAATTGCGGAACTCGCGCTTGTCCCAGACCTTTACCGCGCGGCGGTTGCGGCTTTCGTTCTGGCCGATCCTGACACCTTCGGGATTGTAACCATAGGCGCCGAAGGGCGAGGTGCCGGCGGTGCCGATCCATTTTGAGCCACCCTGATGGCGGCCCTTCTGCTCTTCGAGGCGCTGCTTGAGCGTCTCCATCAGCTTTTCAAAGCCGCCGAGCGATTCGACAAGCTTCTTTTCCTCGTCGGTGAGGTGTTTTTCGGCAAGTTTGCGCAGCCATTCCTCGGGCAGGTTGGCGATATCGACCCCGCCTTCGCCCGACAGCGCCTCAAGCCCCTTGAAGACATGGCTGAAGACCTGGTCGAAACGGTCGATATAGCGCTCGTCCTTCACCAGCGCGGAGCGTGCGAGATAGTAGAAGCCCTCCACGTCATAGGTGACGAGACCCGCCTCCATGCCTTCGAGCAGGGTCAGGTATTCCCGCAGCGAGACCGGAATCTTCGCGGCTTTGAGTTCGAGGAAGAACGGTATGAACATGGGCGCACATTAGAGGCTTCATGGCCGGATGGAAACATGACCGTTCATCCGGACATGAAGCTAAAGCAGATCATATTCGATGAAGCCGGTGCGCCGCGCGACCTTGTCGTAGAGGCTGCGCGCGATGGCGTTCGTCTCGTGGGTCATCCAGTAGACATTGGTGACGCCAGCCATCGCCGCCTCGTCCTGCACGGCCTTGATGAGCGCCGTGCCGACGCCAGTGCCGCGCGCCGAGGCATCCGCATAGAGGTCCTGAAGGTAGCAATTGTTGGCTAGCGACCAGCAGGAACGATGATACATGAAATGGACCAGCCCGACCGCCTTGCCGTCGACGAGCGCGAGAAAGCCGCGCGGTTCGTATTCGCCTTCGGTGAAGAGGCGTCGCCATGTGGTGATGTAGACCTGATCCGAAACCGTGGTCTCGTAGAAGGTCAGATAGTCGGTCCACAGACGCTGCCATTCGTCATGGTCCGTCTGGGTCAGCGGCCGTACGATCACGTCTGCCATGACATTCTCCCATGGTGGGGGCGATTGCGTGGTTGCCAGCGCCCCGGTCGATAGGTAATCCCTAAGTCGGGAAAATGTTCAACACTCAACAATTGATCCAGGAGCTGCCTTGCTGCTGAAACCTGACGACCTTGCAGAGGCGGATCTGGTCTATCCGTTTGCCGAAGCGCCACCGACGGGCGAGCTGCGCGAAGTCGCGCCCGGCATATTGTGGACGCGCATTCCGCTTCCCTTCAAGCTCGATCACGTCAACATCTACCTGATCGAGGACGGCGACGGCTGGGCGGTGCTCGATACCGGCATCGGCAATCAGGCGACGAAGGATGTGTGGCAGGCGCTGGTCAACGGGCCGCTTTCAGGCCGCCGGCTGACGAGGCTTATCGTCAGCCATTTCCATCCCGATCATATCGGTCTTGCAGGCTGGATGTGCGAGCAGTTCTCGCTGCCGCTCCTGACGAGCCAGACCGGCTATCTCGGCTGCATCAACATCTCGCTCAGCCCCGACCGGATGGGCGACAAGACCTATCAGGATTTCTACCGCCGCCATGGCATGAGCGACGAGGTCGCCAAGGTCGTCGCCGTTCAGGGCAATGGCTATCTGCGCATGGTCACCCCCCTGCCGGACACGTTCCGGCGTCTGGTGGCGGGCGACACGCTGACGATTGGCGGGCGTCCATTCGAAGTGATGTCGGGAGACGGCCATGCGCCGGAGCAGCTGATGCTCTATCTGCGCGAGGAGAATGTCTTCCTTGCGTCGGATCAGGTGCTGGCCAAAATCACGCCGAATGTCAGCGTCTGGGCGGTCGATCCAGAAGGCGATCCGCTTGGCCTTTATCTGCGTTCGCTCAAGGCATTGTCGGACACGATACCGCGCGACGCGCTCGTCCTCCCCGGCCATCAGCTGCCTTTTGTCGGGCTGCAGAGGCGGTGCGCGGAACTGGCAGCCCATCACCATGAACGCTGCACGATGATAGCAGACGCCTGCCGGCTCGCGCCGAAATCGGTGGCCGAACTGGTGCCGGTGCTGTTCCACCGGCCACTCGATCCGCATCAATTGTCCTTCGCCTTCTCCGAAGTCCACGCGCATGTGAACTTCATGATCGGCAGGGGCGAGCTTGTCTGGCAGTCGCCCGATGCAGACGAGATGCGGGTTCGTCTGGCCTGAAGCAGCGGTCGCTCTACCTTTTCGATTCAGAGGAGATTTTGTCCGATGAAACGACTTATGCTTATCGCTCTGGTGACAGGTCTTGCGGGCTGCACCACGATGACGCCGGCCGAGCGACGGCTCGCCGATGAAGCAACCTGCCGGGACTACGGCTTCACGCGCAAGAACGACGCCTTTGCCGAATGCCTGCAGAGGCTGGAACTCGACCGCCGCGCAGCAAGGCGCGATGCGGCGCGGGAGATGTTCCGCGATTCGCCGTTTCCCCCGACGCGGGTGATAGTCGTGCGCGACCACCGGCCGCGCCGCTGAACGGCTCCGAACGCGCGCTTACCCGTTGCGTCGCGCCATGAAGGCGAGGCGCTCGAACAGGTGCACGTCCTGCTCGTTCTTCAGAAGCGCGCCGTGCAGTTTCGGAAGGGCGTTCTTCGGATCGGTGCGCAGGGTCTCCGGCTCGACGTCGTCGGCGACGAGAAGCCTGATCCAGTCCAGCGCCTCGGAGGTCGAGGGCTTCTTCTTCAGGCCCGGCATCTCGCGCACTTCGTAGAACTGGGTCAGTGCGGCGCGCACGAGGTTCTGCTTGATGCCCGGATAGTGGACCTCGACAATGCGGTTGAGCGTATCGATGTCGGGGAAGCGGATGTAGTGGAAGAAGCAGCGGCGCAGGAATGCGTCGGGAAGCTCCTTTTCATTGTTGGATGTGATGATGACGATCGGCCTGATGTCGGCCTTCACAGTCTCGCCGGTCTCGTAGACGAAGAACTCCATGCGATCGAGTTCCTGCAACAGGTCGTTGGGAAACTCGATGTCGGCCTTGTCGATCTCGTCGATGAGCAGAACGACCTTCCTGCCGGCGGCGAATGCCTCCCACAGCTTGCCTTTCTTGATGTAGTTGCGGATGTCATTGAAGCGCGCATCGCCAAGCTGCGAGTCGCGCAGGCGCGACACGGCGTCATATTCGTAGAGGCCCTGCTGCGCCTTGGTGGTCGACTTGACGTGCCATTCGATGAGGTCGAGGCCAAGCGCGGACGCCAGCTGGCGCGCGAGTTCGGTCTTGCCGGTGCCGGGTTCGCCCTTGACCAGCAGCGGCCGCTCAAGCGCGATGGACGCATTCACCGCCACCATAAGATCCTTGTCGGCGACGTAAGCGTCGGTACCTTCGAAGCGCATGAAATTCCCTTTCGTGTCGGGGCGGGACACTATTTGAGGTTGGCCCCAGGGTTCAAGCTTCAATCGCCATGCAAACGAAAACCCCGGCTGTGCAGCCGGGGTCGGGTGTTGAAATCGCGTTGGACGCTGTCAGCGGCCGCCCTTGTAGTTCGGGTGCATGTTGATCAGGAAGTTCGGACCGGTGCCGCTGGATGTGACCTGAGCTCCGGACGCTTCACGCGAGGCAGACCGGACCGAAGCGGTGGTGGTGCGGTCGAGCGTCGAGGCGTTCGCGCCGCGATCAATCGTCGAAGCAGACGAGAAGTTGGAGATGTTGTTCTGGGCCGGGCCATAAAGCAGTGCAGGGGCCTCCTGGGCGGCGGCGATGCCTGCAAACGAGAGGACGGCAACAGAAGCGAGAATGAGTTGGCGCATTGTAAATTCCTTTCTCAAAGAGCCCACGACAGGGGTCGTTGAGGGCATGTGTTTCGGGGCGGTCTTGGGTGCGTCCCGATGAGATGGAAATGGTTAGTGCCGCGGCAGATTTCAAAGCAACTGAACGGGAGAAAGAGTTGACAGTGCGTCTCGGTCTTGTGAGCCGGCCGCCATTGAAACGGCCGGGCCACTTTCTACCGTCTGCTGGCGCAGAGGCCAGCCGTCAGGCGACGTCGAGCACGATCTTGCCGATATGGTCGCCTTCCTGCATCCGTTCATGGGCGCGCCAGGCCTCCTGAAGCGGCAGGATCATGTCGAGCACGGGCGCGATGCGGCGCTCGGCCAGAAGCGGCCAGACCTTGCGCTCAAGCTCTGCTGCGATGCGTCCCTTGAACTCGACCGTGCGCGGGCGCAGCGTCGAGCCTGTATGGGTCAGCCGCTTGACCATCAGCTTCGATACGTCGGCGGTTGCCTTCGCCCCGTTGAGCGTCGCGATCTGCACGATGCGGCCGTCGACAGCGGCGGCGTCATAGTTGCGGGCGACATAATCGCCGCCGACCATGTCGAGGATGACGTCGACGCCTCTGCCGCCGGTGGCGTCCTTGACGACACGGACGAAATCTTCGGCTCGATAATTCACCGCCCTGTCTGCGCCGAGTTTCAGGCAGGCCGCACATTTTTCCTCGGAGCCGGCGGTGGCGAAGACGCGAGCGCCGAAGGCCGATGCGAGCTGGATGGCCGAGGTGCCGATGCCGGATGTGCCGCCATGGACGAGAAAGGTTTCGCCCTGCTGCAGGAGGCCGCGCTCGAAGACGTTGTGCCAGACGGTGAAGAATGTCTCGGGGATGGCGGCAGCCTCGGTGAACGTGAAGCCATGGGGAATGGGCAGGGCGTTGGTCTCGTCGACAAGGCAGTATTCGGCGTAGCCGCCGCCGGGCGTCAGTGCGGTTACTTCGTCGCCGACGCGCCAGCGGGCAACGCTCTCTCCGGCCGCCACGACGACGCCGGACGCCTCAAGCCCCGGCAGGTCGGACGCGCCGGGCGGCGGCGGATAGGCGCCCATCCGCTGGAAGACATCGGGACGGTTGACGCCCGCGGCGCTCACCTTGATCAGGATCTCGGTGCCTTTGGGCTGTGGCACCGGCCGCTTCTCCGGCTTCAGCACCCTCGGCCCGCCGGGTTCGGTGATCGCCACGGCCGTCATGGTCGCCGGAATGCTGGACGTTGCCATGGCTGGTTGCTCCTCGTGCATTTGCAAATCTGACTACGCCCTATGTATCGTGTGTGCGCGGATGAAACAAAGGGAGGCGATGATGGCCCTGTTCGATGACGAGCCGAAGAAAAAGAAGCTCGTCCACGAGATCGGCCAGGATCTGTCGGCTCTCTCCGTCGATGAGCTCGACGACAGGATCGTGCAGCTTGGGGACGAGATCGCCAGGCTGGAGGCCGAAAAGGCCGCCAAAGGCGTCACCAGAAACGCCGCCGACCAGCTGTTCAGGCGGTAAGGCGAGAGGCGGCAAGATAATAAGGCCCGACCGGCAGGTCATGTCGCTGGCAGGTCGCCGAAAAGACAAATTCCCGGTATTGTGGACGTTCTTTTTCAAGACGCGGTGATTCAAACGTGTTTGCCTCCTTCGGCCCGATCGTCGCGCTCTTGCGCGGAACCGCCTTCCTGCTGGCGGCGTCCGGCCTGCACAGCCTGCTCTTGCCGCTGCGCGGACAGGCCGAAGGGTTCTCGACCACAGCGCTCGGCCTGCTCGGCACGGCCTGGGCGGCGGGATTTGTCGCGGGCTGCTATTTCGCGCCGCGCCTGGTTCGCCGTGTCGGCCATGTGCGTGCATTCGGCGCATTTGCGGCATCGGGCGCGATCGTCGCCCTGCTGACCGGCCTCGTCATCGAAGCAAACGTGTGGATCGTGCTGCGCGCCGCGACAGGCTTCACCATGGCCGGTGCATTCATGATCATCGAAAGCTGGCTCAACGAACGCGCCACCAACGAAAATCGCGGCACCGTCTTCGGCCTCTACATGATGGTCACCTACGCCTCGATCATGGGCGGCCAGATGATCGTCGCGTTCGGCGACGTCCATACCCAGTCGCTGTTCATGATTGCGGGCATCTTCTTCTGCCTGTCGCTGATCCCGACAGCGGTCTCGACGGCGGATTCTCCGCGCCCGCTCGAAGAGGTTTCGCTCGACATTGCCGGGCTTTACCGCAACTCGCCGGTTTCCGTCGTGGCCTGCTTTCTGGTCGGCATCGCCAATGGCGCGTGGGGCACGCTCGGCGCGGTCTATGGCGCGCGGGCCGGCATTTCGACTGCATCGATCGCGCTGATGATGAGTCTGGTCGTGGTTGCGGGCGCGCTGATGCAACTGCCCATCGGACAGATTTCGGATCGCATGGACCGTCGCAAGGTGCTGGCGGGCGCGGCGCTCGGTGCGTCTGTGATCGGGCTGGCGATTGCCTTGATCGCGCCGCGTTCCGACATTGCGGTCATCTTCGCCACGGCCGCCTATGGCGCGCTTGCCTACACCCTCTATTCGATTGCCGTCGCGCACGCCAACGACCATGCCGACGCGTCGAACTTCGTCAAGGTTTCCGGCGGTCTTCTGCTGCTCTACGGCTTCGGCACGATGATCGGCCCTCTGGTCGGTGCCGGTCTGATGGATTGGGTTTCGCCAGACGCGCTGTTCCTTGCCACGGCTGCCGCCCATCTGGCGCTGGCGGCCTATACGGTGCTGCGCATGCGCGCTCGCGCTGCGGTCCCCATCGATGGCCGCAGTTCGTTCAAGACCATGCCGGCGGAGCGTGCGGCGACGCCTGAATCGGCACGTCTCGACCCACGCAGCGAGCCTGAGCAGAACTAGGTCCGGCCATGTTGAAGTGGGGCGGGCGCTGACATAAGCTCGGTCGTCTAACGAGGGATGCGGATGTCGCTTGAAGGGGCGTTTCTGGCTGTTGCCGATTCCAACCGCCGCTTCATTCTTGAGGAATTGAGGCGCGCGCCGCGCACTGTCGGGGAACTCGCCAGTTCAATGCCTGTGTCGCGCCCTGCCGTGTCGCAACATCTCAAGGTCCTACTCGACGCCGACCTTGTCGGCGTGGCGGCTGAAGGAACCAAGCGCATCTATTCCGTCAACAATGACGGTTTCATGCGACTGAACATCTGGCTGGATCAGTTCTGGGCGGAATAGGGCTGGAATCGTCTCAGGTGCGATGACTATCCAAGGTCAATATTCGGGCCAAGGTCAATATTCGGGGCCAAGGTAAATCTGCGGCGGACTTGAGGATTTGGAGCGAAACGGCCGATGCCCGGTTTCGCAGGCATCGGCGATTCGATCTGGTCGGGCCTCACAGGCCCAGGGCCTGGAATCCCCTGTCAGTGCCGGGTCGGCTCATTCGCCGTGTCTGAACGGAGTCGATAGATCTCATCTTTCAACGCAAGTTTGCGACGCTTCAGCGCAACGATCACGGCGTTATCGACTGATGGACTTGCCATTGCAGTGTCGATCTGCTGGTCAAGTTCGTTGTGACGCTTCTTGAGCTCCGCAAGATGGGATGCCAAGGACATATGTCGTTCTCCCTTCGCTGTTTCCTCGTAGGTTCGCCAAGAGACGCTGGTTGCTTCCACACCGCCATGTGACGAACCGATGACAGTGTGACATCTATCTGCCGGGAAGTCGAACGGCCTGTAGGAGGATTTCGTTCCGAGGTTAATTATGATATGGCGATTCAGCCGTGGCCGAAGGCGCTGCGGTACCCCGCCATCACGCGCCGACGCGCGTAAAACTGCAGCAGGCGCAAATACATGTCCGAGCAGGACCAGGCAGACATTCGACTTGAATACGCCCGCCTGAAGCAGGACCATGCGGATTTCGACGCGGCCATCAATGCGATGCTCGCTACCGGCTGCGATCCGCTGACGGTCCAGCGCATGAAGAAGAAGAAACTGGCCCTGAAAGACCGGTTGCTTCAGCTTCAGGACAGGGTCGTCCCAGACATCATCGCCTGAGAAAACCGCCTAAGGGGCCGCTTGACGTCAGGGTCAGACGAAGCCGCCCCTGTTGCGCTCGACAAGTCCCGCAATGAAGGCCGAGACCGCCTGGACGCGCCTGAGCGGCCGCATGCTCTCATGATAGACCAGCCAGTAAGCGCGCTTGATCGGCGGTGCGACAGGCACATGAACCAGATCGGGATAGTCGCGCGCGATGAAGGTGTGCAGGATGCCGATGCCGGCACCTGAGCGAACCGCCATTGTCTGGCCGAGCGCGGATGAGACCTGAAATCCGGCGCGCCAGTCGGGCAGGACTTCGGTCGCATAATCGAGCGTCTGACTGATCACGAGATCGCCGACATAGCCGACAAGCCGGTGCGCTTTCAGGTCTTCGGTGCTCTGCGGCAGGCCGTGCTTTTCGACGTAGTCCTTCGACGCGTAGAGGCCGAGCGTGTAGTCGACGAGCTTTGCGGCCACCAGCCGGCCTTCGGTCGGCCGCTCGACGGTAATGGCGATATCGGCCTCGCGCCTCGACAGCGAGAAAGAGCGCGGGACCGGGACAAGCTGGATGGACAGCGTCGGGTGCTTCTCCGTCAGTTCGCCGAGGCGTGGCGCAAGGAAGGCCACGCCGAAGCCGTCAGGCGCACCGATGCGCACCGTTCCGCTGATCTCGTCGCCTTCGCCGGCAAGATCGGCGCGCGCGGCGATCATGTCCTCTTCCATGCGCTCCGCCAGTCCGAGCAGGTGCTGGCCGGCAGGCGTCAGCTCGCTGCCAGTGGTCAGCCGCCGGAACAGGCGCACATTCAGGCTCTCCTCAAGCGCCGCCACGCGCCGCGACACGGTGGCGTGGTTGAGGTCGAGTCGCCGCGCTGCGCCGAGAATCTGCCCCGCGCGCGCAACGGCGAGAAAAATACGTATGTCGTCCCAATTCATGGCAGCCCTCTCGATTTGCATAATGTTAGGAGCGGGTGCCTTTGGTCAATGGTTTTTGCACAACGGATGCTGCCGACCTCGCGTTGCAAAATCGGAGACATAGACCGAGAATGGGACAAACAGAACATCGTGGGAGTGTATCGAAATGGCAGTGGTAGGGCATTTCATCGGCGGCAAGCATGTCGCTTCGACCTCGGGGCGCGTCGCCGACATCATGCAGCCGATGGACGGTACCGTGCGCGGGCAGGTGGCGCTCGGCTCGGCCGACGAGCTGACGAAGGCCGTGGCAAACGCCAAGGCGGCACAGGTCGGCTGGGCGGCGACCAATCCGCAGCGCCGCGTGCGCGTTTTGATGAAGTTCCTCGACCTCGTCGCCCGCGAGATGGATTCGCTCGCGGAGCTTCTCTCCCGCGAGCACGGCAAGACCATTGCCGACGCCAAGGGCGACATCCAGCGTGGCCTGGAAGTCGTCGAAGTGTCGATCGGCGCGCCGCACATGATGAAGGGCGAGTTCACCGACAATGCCGGCACCGGCATCGATGTCTATTCGATGCGCCAGCCGCTCGGCGTCGTCGCCGGCATCACGCCGTTCAACTTCCCTGCCATGATCCCGCTGTGGAAGATCGCGCCGGCGATCGCCTGCGGCAACGCTTTCATCCTGAAGCCTTCGGAGCGCGATCCGGGCGTGCCGATGCGCATCGCCGAGCTGTTCCTTGAGGCTGGTCTGCCCGCAGGCGTCCTGAACGTCGTCAATGGCGACAAGGAAGTGGTCGACGCGATCCTCGACGATCCGGACATCAAGGCCGTCGGCTTTGTCGGCTCGACGCCGATCGCCCACTACATCTATTCGCGCGCAACCGCCAACGGCAAGCGCGCCCAGTGCTTCGGCGGCGCCAAGAACCACGCTATCATCATGCCGGACGCCGACATGGACCAGACCGTCGACGCGCTGATCGGCGCGGGCTACGGCTCGGCCGGCGAGCGCTGCATGGCGATCTCGGTCGCGGTTCCGGTCGGCAAGGAAACCGCCGATCGCCTGATCGCCGCGCTCACGCCGCGCGTCGAGAGCCTCAAGGTCGGCCCGTCGACCGATTCCTCCGCCGATTTCGGCCCGCTGGTGACGAAGCAGGCGCTTGAGCGCGTGAAGGGTTACGTCGATGCTGGCGTCAAGGAAGGCGCAAAGCTCGTCGTCGACGGCCGCGGCTTCAAGATGCAGGGTTATGAGAACGGCTATTACATGGGCGGCTGCCTTTTTGACGACGTGACGCCCGAGATGAAGATCTACAAGGAAGAGATTTTCGGCCCGGTTCTCTCGGTCGTTCGCGCAGCGAACTATGAAGACGCGGTTGCGCTCGCCAACGAGCACGAAATGGGCAATGGCGTTGCCATCTTCACCCAGAACGGCGACGCCGCCCGAGATTTCGCTTCGCGCGTTCAGGTCGGCATGGTTGGTGTCAACGTGCCGATCCCGGTTCCGATCGCCTATTACACGTTCGGCGGCTGGAAGGCGTCGTCCTTCGGCGACCTGAACCAGCACGGTTCAGACGCCTTCCGCTTCTACACCAAGACCAAGACCGTCACCTCGCGCTGGCCGTCTGGCATCAAGGACGGCGCGGAGTTCGTCATCCCGACGATGAACTAAGCCAGCCGGGTATCTTGTCTGCGCGTCCTCGCCTTTGGCTGCGGTTGCGCGGGCCTGGCATCAAGGACTGCGCGGAGTTCGTCATCCCGACGATGAACTGATCTTCATCCACGACAGCTACAAAAAGGGCGTCCGACCGGGCGCCCTTTTTCTTGGGTAGAGGAACTACCAGCCCAGCCTTTGCATCGCCTTTACGCCGAGCCAGACGCCTGCCGTGCAGAAGATCAGGAACACCCAGCCCGACAGCGCGCCGGCGTGAATGCCCGACAGGAGCACGCCGACGGTGCAGCCGAGCGAGGTCATCGCGCCCCAGCCGAGCAGCAGGCCGCCGGTCAGGCCCTTGGCGATCTGGGCGCGGGTCGGCAATTGCGGATTGAACTGGCCGGCAACAAGCGTAGCGGCAAATGAGCCGGCTACGATTCCGATGACCAGCAGACCGTTGTTGGACAGCAGCGCCTGCTTGATGACCGTGGCGCAGCCGCGCAAGCCGTCGAGACCGAGCAGCGTATCGGGAATGAGGCCGCGGTCGGCTGCGCCCGTGCGGACCAGACTGCCGAGTTCGGCGGTGACGCCAAGCGGGGCCACACGGAAGAAATAAATCGCCGATATGACGCCGACGGCGACGCCTCCGACGGCTGCCGGCCAGCGGTCACGGAAGATCGCCTGAACCAGTGCGGGCAGGCCGGGCGAAAGTCGCTGGGAGGGCGTCCATTTCCCGATCGCAAACAGCATTACGATCAGAGCGGACAATACGACAAGTGTGAGGGTGAGTGTCCCAGCATAGCCGATATGGTGCGGCAGCCATGTGGCCCGACTTTCCGACACGCTCCATAGATAGAGCGGGTTCCAGGTGATGAAGCCGAGCAGGAAACCGGCGGCTGCGCCGATGAGCGCAAAGGGCGAGGTCGGCGAGCCTTCGCCGAGCCGGTAGAAATGCGCCGACAGGCAGGAGCCGGAAATCGCCATGCCGAGGCCGAAGACGAACGCGCCGATGACGAGAACCGGCCCGACCGGTCCGATATGGGCATTGGGTGGCAGGCGGTCGGGCTGCGGGATCGGCACCCACGCCATGACTATGGCCGAATAGAGCAGTGATCCGACGATCAACGCGATCAGGATTGCGATGACCCCTCGTGGGTCTCTGGTGGTGATGAAATCGCGCAGATTGCAGAGGAAGCAGAAGCGCGACCGCTGCAGCACGACGCCGAGGATTGCCCCGGTTATCAGGGAAAATACGAGCGTCCGGTTTGCCGGCTCGGCCGAGAGGGTCCACGCCCATGCGGCGATGGCGGCGAGAACGCCGAAGGAAATTGCGGAACGCGGCAATGAAATCGGCATGGAATGCTCTCACGTCAGAAACGACAGAAGGGCGAACGCGGTTTCCCGCGTCCGCCCGCAACCCTTGGGAGGGTGGTTGTTACTTGCCCGTCCAGACCGTGCCGGCGACGTTGACGACTGGAACGCCGACGGCATTGCCGTATTCCGTCCACGAGCCGTCATAGTTGCGGGCGTCGTAGCCGAGCAGCTTTGCGAGCGCGAACCAGGTGTGGCTGGAGCGTTCGCCGATCCGGCAGTAGGTGATGACCGGCCTGGTGCCGTCGATGCCCTGTTCCGCATAGATCGCCTTGATCTCGTCGACGGGCTTGAAGGTTCCGTCCTCGGCGACGATCTTGCCCCACGGCACGTTGACGGCGCCGGGGATGTGGCCGGCGCGCACCGACAGTTCCTTGACGCCCTCCGGCGCGAAGATCTTGCCGGTGTATTCGTCGTTTGAACGGATATCGACCAGCTTCACGTCAGCACGGCCTTCGGCAGCTTCGAGCACGTCGCCGAGGCGGGCGCGCAGCGCGTTGTTGCGCTCAGGAACCTCAAGCGTCGAATCTGCGTAGTCCTTCGGCGCGGTGTCGAGCGGCAGGCCCTTGGCCTCCCAGAGCTTGCGGCCGCCATCGAGCAGCTTCACGTTGTCGCCGAGACCGTAGACTTCAAAAATCCATGCGCCCCAGGCGGCGAACCAGTTGTTGTTGTCGCCGTAAAGGACGACCGTCGTGTCCCTGTCGATGCCGTGTTCGCGCAGCTTGGCCTGGAAGGCTTCGCGTGTCGCGATATCGCGCTTGACCGGATCGACCAGATCGGTGTGCCAGTTGAGCTGGACCGCGCCCGGAATGTGGCCGCGCTCGAAAACGCCATTGTCGACGCTGACTTCGACGAAGCGGACCTTCGGATTGTCGAGGTTCTGCTGCGCCCAGTCGGCCGTTACCAGCGGCTCGGCAGCATAAGCGGCGGTCGAGATCAGGATGGAGCCAAGCAGCGCTCCGAATTTGTAGGAAAGGTTCACATCGGTCTCCATTGTCGCCAGGGGCCGATCTGCCCCGCCCAATACAAAGGTTAGAGGCGCATACAATGTCAGTAGAGTAACTACATTCCAATTTTGAGGTGTTGCGGGGATCGATGTTCCAGAAAGCAGCGGCGCGACGTGAATTGTACCGAACTTCTAAAGCCCCGCGGCGCTTTCGGCGTGACCGCGCAGGAGCTTCATCAGGCGCTCGGATTCAGCGCCGGCGCTGTCCGGATCGCCGTCGAGGATCGCCTTGATCAGCGCCATGTGGCGCGCTGCAGCCGCGCTCAGGCCCGTATCGGCCTGATAGCGATACCAGAAGCGGCGGCTCTGCGTCTGGAGAGGGGCGGCGACGCGGGCCGCAAACGGGTTGTCGGACGCCTGTGCGAGCGCATCATCGAGCGCCTTGTCGGCTTCAAGGAAGGCGATGACGTTGGAGGCGACGACCGCCTTCTGCATGGCGAGCGCCGCGTCGTGAAACTTGACCGCCGCGTCCTGCATCGCGAAGCGGGCAGCCGAGCGCGCCATCAGCACCTCGACGCCGCGTCGCGCGTCGATGACCTTCAACCAGTCACCGGCATGGAGGGGGGCGATGGCGAGGCCAGCGCGGGGACGGACTTCGACCAGGCCTTCCCATGCGAGACGCTGGATGGCTTCGCGGATCGGGGTGCGGCCAAGGCCCAGCTGACGGATCAACTTGCCTTCGGTGGTGACCGACGAGGGGGCCAGTTCGAGGGTCACGATCATCTGTTCGAGCTGCCTGTAGGCTCGTGTCGATGCCGGGATGTCGTCGTTCGCGTCAGGGTTGATCGGCCAAATCTTTCGTAGAGTCATTTCAAACTTCAAGCTGCACTGTCGGGATTTGATATATCACAAGGCATGGGCCATTGACTCCTGTGGATAATAAATATACCACTGATATATCACAAGGAGCCAGATCATGTGGGCCGGAGTTATCCCCGCGGTTACGACCAAATTCACCAAGGACGATCGGCTCGACCATGCCGAAATGGAGCGCTGCTTCGCCTTGATGATCGAAGCGGGCTGCGACGGACTGATAGTCTGCGGGTCGCTCGGCGAAGGGCCGATGCTCTCGCATGACGAAAAGCTCGAGGTTTTCCAGACCGCGCGCAAGGTCGCCGGCAAGCGGCCGGTGCTGATGACAGTCAACGAAGCCGCCACGCGCGATGGCGTATCGCTCGCAAAGCGCGCCGCCAAGGCGGGCGCCGATGGCCTGATGGTGGTACCGTCTCCGATATATCATACCAATGCAGAAGAGACTGTGGCCACGCTGAACGCGGTCGCCAAGGGTGGCGACCTGCCGGTGATGATTTACTCCAACCGCCTCGCCTACCGGGTCGATGTCACCATCCCGATCATGGAACAGCTTGCGAAGGATGCACGGTTTGTGGCGGTCAAGGAATCGTCCGACGACATCCGCCGCTCGATCGATATCATCAACGCCTTCGGAGACCGGTTCGACCTGTTCACTGGGGTCGACAATCTGGCCTTCGAGGCGCTGTCGGTCGGCGCTGTCGGATGGGTCGCGGGCCTTGTCACCGCGTTCCCGAAGGAGACCGTCGCGATCTATCGCCTGATGAAGGCGGGTCGGCGCGACGAGGCGCTCAAGATCTATCGCTGGTTCCGCCCGCTGCTCGATCTGGACGTGTCGACCTATCTCGTCCAGAACATCAAGCTGGCGGAAGTCCACGCCATCGGCACCAATGACCGGGTTCGCATGCCGCGCAAGCCGTTGTCGGGCGCTCGCCGCAAGGCCGTCGAAAAGGTCATTTCCGATGCGCTGGCATCACGGCCGAAGCTGCCGAAGATCTAGAATGGCAGGAGGCGGCATTACGCGCTCGTCCTGCTGCCGCACTGGCCAAATTTGCCGAAATTGGGCATAGGACGGGGCATCATGTCTCGCCTTCTCCCGCTCCTCTCCTGGCTCGCTTTCCCAGTCTATGCCTGGCAGGGTCTTGCCGTGCGCCGTCGCACGCAGCGCATGTTGCCGGCTTCCGGACCGGTCATGCATCGCATCGAGGGCGAGGGGCCTGAGATCAGGCTGCTCATGCTTGGCGATTCGTCGGTCGCGTCCGTCGGCATCGAACGTTCGGAACATGGAATAGCCGCCGAACTCGCCCGCCTGATCGCCGCAAGCACCGGTCGGCCCGTGGTGTGGCGGGCTGCCGGGTTTTCGTCGGCCACCGCCGGCCAGATCAGGGATTTTGTCGTGCCCAATCTGGACGCCGCACCATGGACCCATATCGGGCTTGCCATCGGTACCAACGACGCCAAGAATTTCCATTCGGGCGGCCGCTTCAAGCGCGAATTCGGCGGCCTTCTCTATGCCTTGCGGGCGAAATGGCCCGAGGCGCGGCTGGTCTGGTCGCCTGTGGTGGAGATGACCCGCGTTCCGGCACTTCCGCCGGCGCTGGGGCGTATTCTGGAGGTGCGGGCGCAGGCGCTGAACGATATCGGAATGGGGCTGTGTCTGGAGCGCGGCGCGGCGCCGGCCGCCCGCCTGCCGATCCTCGACCCTGCAGCAGGCTTCTCAACCGATGGCTTTCACGCCTCGCGGCTGGGATATGCGGCCTGGGCAGAGCATCTGCTGCCTGTCGTTCTGGGCGACGACTAGTTGTCGAACCTCGGCTGCAACTGGGCGATCCGGTCAGCCATCTGCGCAAAGGCCTCCGACAATTCGGCATGAAGTGCTGATGCGACGTCCGGATATTCTTCGAGAATGCGCCGGAACAGCGTCCGGTTGAGCCGGAGAAGGTCTGTGTCGATCTCGGCGAATGCTCCGGTCGAGCGCCTGACATCGACGATCAGGGCCATTTCATCGAGCACTTCGCCCGGACGCATGGCGCCCACAGGGCGGCGCTCGCCGCCGACCGTGCGGAAGGTCGTCAACCGGCCGCGGATGACGACATAGGCGCAGTCGACCGACGTGTCCTCACGATAAAGGTCGCGCCCAGCCGGCAAATGAACCGTTTCGGCACCGAAGGCGAGCAGACGCAGATGTTCCTGCGTCAGGCTGCGCAGCAGGCTCACATTCGCTAAAGCTCGGATGTCGTCGTCGAGCGCCATACGTTTCGGGGGCCCATTGCGCCCGCCCCGACAGCGCGAATCACGCGCGGTTCAAGGAACGAGCTTGTATCCGCCGCTTTCTGTCACAAGAATTTCTGCATTGGAAGGATCGCGCTCGATCTTCTGCCGCAGCCGGTAGACGTGGGTTTCCAGCGTGTGCGTGGTGACGCCCGAATTGTATCCCCAGACTTCTTCGAGCAACACGTCGCGGGTGACCACCTTCTGGTCGGCCCGATAGAGATATTTGATGATGGATGCCTCCTTCTCGGTCAGGCGGACCTTGGAGCCGCGCTGGTCGATGAGAAGCTTCTGGCTCGGCTTGAAGGTGTAGGGGCCGACCGAGAATGTGGCGTCCTCGCTCTGCTCGTGCTGGCGAAGCTGCGCGCGGATGCGGGCCAGCAGAACGGCAAAGCGGAACGGCTTGGTGACATAGTCGTTCGCGCCGGCCTCCAAACCGAGAATGGTGTCTGAATCGGTGTCATGGCCCGTCAGCATGATGACCGGGGCCTTGAAGCCTCCCTTGCGCAGCAGCTTGACCGCTTCGCGCCCGTCCATGTCGGGCAGGCCGACATCCATGATGAGCAGATCGACGACGCCGGCCCGCGCTGCCTGAACGCCCTTGGTGGCGTTGGTTTCCTCCAGAACCTCGAACTCCTCATAGAGCGAAAGCTGCTCCTTGAGCGTCGAGCGAAGATCCTCGTCGTCGTCGATCAGGAGGATTGTTCTGGATGTCATGAGCGATACCGTCAAAGAGGGCGGGGAAGGGTCTGGTCAGAAGTTTATTCAGGCGCAGGCACCCATATGCGGCGGGATGGTTGCAAGGAAGGCGATCACCGTGATTTGTACGCCGCGTGAGAATCCTACCAGAAATCTTGTTTGCACGCTGAAAATGTCAAGGCCGAACCCGAAACGAATGATTGTTGTGCGGCGTAAGCCCGGCAACCCGTCACAAGGACTGCTGGTTTTCGACGGCAGGGTTTTCCGCTGTGCGCTCGGCAAGGGGGGCACCTCGTCGCGCAAGCGAGAGGGCGACGGGGCGACGCCGATCGCCTCGATGCGGCTCCTGTCCGGCTATTTCAGGCGCGACGGCGTGGTGGCGCGGCGCACGAACCTGCCGCTCGCGCCGATCCATGCAAGGCTCGGCTGGTGCGATGCGCCAGCGGACCGGAATTACAATCGCCCGGTGACGCTACCCTATGCGGCCAGCCACGAGACGATGCGGCGCAAGGACCGTCTCTACGACATCTGCATCGTGCTCGACTGGAACATCACCCCGCGCCATCGCGGCGGGGGCAGCGCGATCTTCATGCATCTGGCGCGTCCCGGCTACCTGCCGACGGAAGGCTGCGTGGCGCTCGCACTCCGCGACATGGCGCGGCTGCTGCCGCATCTGTCGCGCCATACGGTCGTGAAAGTGGTCGGGTGAGGGTCAGCCGAAGCGCCAGACGCGGGTGCGCTTGACCTCGGCGTCTTCAAGATCGCGGCTGACCGGCACCTGATATTCGGCCAGCATGGTGAGCCGGTCTTTCGGCAGATAGGAGCGGCCGGGATCGCCGACCAGAATGGTCGCTCCGCGTGCGGCAAGCGTGCCGAACCATTCGACAAGCTGGTCGGCCAGCGGCTTTGAATAAAAGACGTCACCCGCAAGCACCACCTGCCAGCCCTCGTCACGGCCGATCAGATCCCCGCCGCGATAAGTCAGGCCAACCCCGTTCAGCGCCGCATTCATGGCGACGGCGGCCGCCGTAAACGGGTCGATGTCGGCGGCCTCGACGCGCGCAGCGCCTGCCTTCATCGCCGCAATCGCCACAAGGCCGGAGCCGGAGGCGAAATCGAGCACGCTCTGGCCCGCGACGGCTGCCGGATTGTCCAGCAGATAGCGCGCAAGCCCCTGTCCGCCTGCCCAGGCAAAGGCCCAGAACGGCGGCGGCAGGCCGATCTCTTCCAGTTCTTCCTCGGTCTTCAGCCAGAGCGCATGGGAACTGTCGGCCAGATGCAGCGTGATCTCGGGCACATGCGGCGGACGCAGCAGCGCCGTATTCGCGCGGATGAAACCTTCAGCGCGGGACGGGTCCAGCCGTGTTGACTGATTGTCGCTCAATTTGGCGCGTCAGCCTTTCACGCCTGCCATGCGGCAGATCTCGGCCCATTCGTCATCGGCGACCGGCTGCACTGAAAGGCGTGAATTGTTGACCAGAACCATAGTGTTGAGCTTCGGATTTGCCTTGATCTCATCGAGCGAAACGCTGGTCGGCACAGGCTCGACGGCACGAATGTCCACGCACTCCCAACGTTCGTCTTCGGTCGTCGAATCGCGATGCGCCAGCGCGCAGACCTCGACAATGCCGACCACTTCCTTGCCGATGTTGGAATTGTAGAAGAAGCCGCGTTCTCCCACCTTCATTGCCCGCATATTGTTGCGGGCCTGATAGTTGCGCACGCCGTCCCATTCCTGGCCCTTGGCGCCCTTCGCCTTGAGGTCGTCAAAGGAGAATACGTCCGGCTCCGACTTGAACAGCCAGTATGCCATGATCAGCTCTCCGCCGGCTTGTTGAAGGTCCAGTTCCAGGCGCGCACCTCGACATCGGCGAAGAGACCGGCCTTGGCATAGGGGTCTTGCCTGGCGAGAGCTTCTGCTGCCGCCTTGTCGGCCACGTCGACGACGACGAAGCTGCCGGTCGGCTTGCCGTCATCGCCCAGGAACGGGCCTGCGAAAGTGAGGGTGCCGGCGTCGTTCAGACCATTCAGCCAGTCGACATGGGTGGGGCGCGTGTCGAGCCGCACCTGAAGGTGTCCCGGCTTGTCGTTGCAGATGAATGCGAACAGCATGATTGCCTCCAGTTCCTCTATTCGTTCTCGGCCTTGAGCGGCCGCGACAGCAATTCGCCCATGGCGTCGCCGATCGTCAATTCGCCAGCAAGCATGCGCGCGACGACTTCGGTAATCGGCGCTTCGATGTTGCGTTCGGCGGCGATCCGGGCGGCTATGGCGGCGGTTGCAGCACCTTCTGCGAGCTTCATGCCGGTGCGGTCGCGTCCTTGGCCGAGCGCCATGCCATAGGAGAAATTGCGCGACTGCGCCGAACCGCAAGTGAGCACAAGGTCGCCGAGGCCCGACAGGCCCATCAGCGTCTCGGGCCGCGCGCCCCAGGATTCGGCGAGACGGCGCATCTCGACGAAACCGCGCGTGACGATTGCCGCCTGCGCGCTTGCGCCAAGTCCTGCGCCACTCACCGCGCCTGCGGCAATCGCCAGCACGTTCTTGAGCGCGCCGCCGACTTCGACGCCGATCAGGTCATCGGTCGAATAACAGCGCAGCGTCGGCGTCGAGAGCAGTTGCGCCATGTCGAAGGCAAGCGCATTGGTTTCGGCTGCTACGGTGACGGCTGTCGGCAGACCGCGCGCAACGTCGGTGGCAAAGCTCGGCCCGGACAGCACCGCGACCGGCCGGCCGGGCAGAACCTCGGCGGCGATCTCGCTCATGCGCCTGCCGGTCGAGCTTTCGATGCCCTTGGCGCAGATCACCAACGGGGCGTGTCCTGTCAGCGACAGCGACGACAGCGAGGTGCGCAGCGTCTGCGCCGGCACGACCATCAGCACGCAGCCTGCGCCGTCGAGTGCCGCGCGCGCGTCACCCGTTGCCGTCAGTTCCTCGGCCAGTCTTATGCCCGGCAGATAGGCAGGGTTTTCATGACGCTCATTGATGGCGGCGACAGTTGCGGTGTCACGGGCATAGAGGACGACATCCGAGCCGGCGCGCGCCAGTGTCACGGCAAGCGCCGTGCCCCAAGCGCCACCGCCAATGACCGCGATGCGTCCACTCATGCCTTGGCTCCGCGCTTGCCTGCCCCGATCAGCGGGGCGGCATCCTGATCGAGCGGCCAGCGCGAACGGGGCGCAAACGCCATCGCATCACCGGGCTGGATTTCGGCGCGCATCCGTTCAAGCCCGGCCCAGGCGATCATGGCGGCATTGTCGGTGCAAAGCGCCATGGGTGGCGCGACGAAGCTGAAGCCGGAGCGCTCGCAAAGCGCCTCA
Organism: Mesorhizobium sp.; assembly: GCA_049647505.1. Classification (GTDB taxonomy): domain Bacteria; phylum Pseudomonadota; class Alphaproteobacteria; order Rhizobiales; family Rhizobiaceae; genus Mesorhizobium_A. The sequence continues at coordinate 108,581 of JBARXU010000023.1, read as the reverse complement.
AGCATGGCGCGGATCGCCTTGTTGGCGGCAACGCCGCCTGCAACAACTAGGGTAGGCCGGGCGGCATCTGGAAATTCCTGGCCAAACCGCTCAAGGCTGCGCTTGATGCGGTCTTCAAGCGTTTCCGTCACGGCGCGCTGGAACGAGGCGCAGATGTCGGACACGTCGCGCTCGGTCAGCGGCGAGATCGCGGTCGCCGCCTGACGGACCGCGGTCTTCAGCCCGGAAAACGAAAAATCGAGCCGCTTCTCGCCATAGAGCGGGCGGGGGAAATCGAAGCGGCTTGCATCGCCCGACAGGGCAGCGCGCTCGACATTCGGCCCGCCGGGATAGGGCAGGCCAAGCAGCTTCGCCGTCTTGTCGAAGGCTTCGCCCAATGCGTCGTCTATGGTCGAGGCCCAGCGCTCATATCGGCCGACACCCCTGACCAGAAGGATCTGGCTGTGGCCGCCCGATACGAGCAGGACGAGATAGGGGAAGGCGACGTTCTCGATCAGGCGCGGCGCCAGCGCATGGCCTTCGAGATGGTTGACCGCATAGAGCGGCTTGCCCGACACAGCGGCCAGCGCCTTGCCGGTCATCAGGCCGACGATCAGCCCGCCGATTAGGCCGGGGCCGGCGGTCGCTGCGATGCCGTCGACATCGGCCAGCGTGACTTCGGCCTCATCGAGTGCGGCACGGACGATGCCGTCAAGCGCCTCGACATGCGCCCGCGCCGCGATCTCGGGCACCACGCCGCCAAAGGCCGCGTGTTCCTCGATCTGGCTGAGTACCACATTGGAACGGATGGCAGGCGCGCCGTCGGGCCGCAATTCGACCACCGAGGCGGCGGTTTCATCGCAGCTCGTTTCAATGCCGAGCATCAGGAGGGGCCGATTGGTAGCTGGCATGATTGCCGGGCGCTGCATTCACCGATAGGAGGACAGGAGCAACGCCACCCCGAGACGGAGTTGGGCTTTGCCGTTCGGCACGGGTTAACACGGTCCGCGAGGCATGCAAACACACCTGTTCACGATGAAGCGTGTTCTCATTCTGCGGCCGCAGCCCGGAGCGGACGAAACGGCGGCGACCCTGATCGAGATGGGCCACGTGCCGGTCGTGTTTCCGATTGGCCGCATCGAGCCGCTTGAAGCGAAGATCGATGCGAAGCGTGGGCCGTTTGCTGCGGTTGCGGCAACCAGCGTCAACGGGCTGCGCCATGCGCCGGCTGGTCTTCTGTCGGACAATACGCATCTGCTATTCTTCGCAGTCGGTCCGGCAACCGGCGAGGCGGCGCGGCGGCGGAGTTTTACCAATGTCATCGAAGGCCGCACGGATGGAACCGAGCTTGCCCGCATGATCATCGACAGGAGACCGGCCGGATCGGTACTCTATCTGTGCGGCGCGGTGCGGCGGCCCGAATTCGAGGCGGCGCTGGAATACGCCGGGATCGAAACTGTGGCGGTCGAAACCTATCTCGCCTCCTATCCCGACCTGTCTGGGGAATTTTCCGCGCTGGTTGACGCTGACGGCCTGCCCGACACTGTGCTCGTCCATTCGCCGGAAGCGGGCAAGACGTTCGACCGGCTGGTGACGGCGGCGGGGGTGAGCCTTGAGCGCATGACGATCATTGCGATTTCGGCGCGTTCGGCTCAGCCATTCGTTGGACGTGGCTGCCGGGTCGTCATTGCCGACCAGCCGAATGAACTCGGAATGATCGCCGCTTTGGCGCGATAGAGCGGCCCTGCTCGTCAGAACGTGCGACCGTTCTATCTGTTTCCTTGCCGCATTTCCGGATGCAAAACCGCTTCCCACTTTTGCTGGAAATGCTCGAGGCCCACGGTGTGCGCCACACTGCCACCCTTTTCATCACTTCCATTAGCCGCTACTCAAAAGGGCCGATCTGCAACTCAGGGTCGGCAAACGTCCAGACCAGGAGCTGCCTGATGGTGAAAGCGCCGAATGTGCGGCATTCAAAGACCCGCCGCGACCCGGTCACGATCGAGTTGAAGGCCGAATCGGCCGACAAATCGGCAGAGACACCGCGCGCGCAGGCACCCGCCGCGACAATGGCACAGCCGCCCAAGGCCGAAGCATCGCCGCGCCCCTCGGGTGCGACACCCAATGTGTCGCCAGCGCCCGGCCCGAAGATCGACGAGACCGTCCAGTCGTCGCCGGCCTTTGGCCGCGATGCGGGAAAGACGAGCGCCGCGCCCGGTTCCAGGCCTGCAGATGCAAACCCAGCCGCCGCGAAGCCTGCGGATGCGAAGCCTTCTTCTGCTGACGCGAAGCCCGCCAGCCCTGCGCGTCCGTCGCCCGAGCCACCGCGCCGTGGCGGCCCGTCGGTAATTGCGGCGGGCCTGATCGGCGGCGTGGTGGCGCTTGCCGGTGCGGGCGGTCTGCAATGGGCCGGCATGCTGCCGGTGCCGGGTTCTGTGGGCGCCGACACTTCGGCGCTCGAAGCCCAAATCTCCGAATTGAAATCGCAGGTCGCGGCACTTCCGGCTCCGCGCGATGACGGCGCGCGCATCGAGGCGCTGGCCGCAGAGTTGCAGGAGACGAAAGCCCAACTCGCTTCGGCGGCCAACGCCGCGCCTTCGGCAGAGGCCGCACAGGCGCTCGACGAGCGGTTCAAGGCAATCGAGGCCGGTCTGGCGTCGGCGCAAGGCGGCGCACCGGTCGATCTCGCACCGGTCAATGGCCGTATCGATACGGTGGAAGCGGCGGCGGCCGCTGCTTCTCAGGCCGCGCAGAGCGCGCAGGCCAGTGCATCGGCTGCAGGCGAGCGCATCGGCGCGCTGGAGCGCGCCGTCGGCGAACTGACCGGCAAGGTTGCGGAACAGGCCGAGCAGCCGAAGGCGGCGCTTGCCATCGCAGCATCAGCACTCAAGGCGGCGATCGATCGGGGCGACCCGTTTACGACCGAGGTCGACACGCTGGCGGCAATCACCGAACCGTCTCCCGAACTGGACACGCTGCGCAGTCTTGCCTCTGACGGCGTCGCGTCGCGCGAGGGCATCGTCTCGGCCTTTCCTGCGGCCGCAAACGCCATGATCGCGGCCAGCCAGCCAACCGATCCCAATGCCGGCATTGTCGACCGCCTGATCGCCAGTGCGCAGTCGCTGGTGCAGGTGCGCCCCGTCGGCATGGTCGAGGGGGGCGGGGTCGCCGAAGCTGTCGCCCGCATGGAGGTGCTGCTCAGCAAGGGCGATTACGGCGCCGCAATCGCCGAATATGACAGGCTGGCCGATCCGGCCAAGGCAGCAGGGGCGTCGTTCATCGCGCTCGTCAAGGCCCGCGTCGACGCCGACAAGGCGATGGACACCATCTTCGCCAATGCGCTGAAGGCCTGATCGCTATGCTGTTCCGCATCCTGTTCTTCCTGTTCACCATCTTCGCCCTGGCGCTCGGTTTTGCCCTGCTTGCGGACAAGCCCGGCACGATGGTGATGACCGTCGATGGCTATCAATATCAGGTGAGCCTGATGGTTGCGGCGGTGATTGCCGTTTCGGCGATTGCGGGCGTGATGATTCTCTGGTGGCTGATCAAGAGCATCTGGAACAGCCCGGCCATCATGTCGCGGCATTTCCGGGCGCGGCGGCGCGACCGGGGCTACCAGTCGCTTTCGACCGGCCTGATCGCGGCCGGTGCGGGAGATGCGGAAGCCGCGCGGCGGCTGCATCGGCAGACGGCCAAGCTCCTCAGCGCCGATCAGGAGCCGCTGATCCATCTGCTGGAGGCGCAGGCCTCTCTGCTCGAAGGCGACCATGCCAGCGCGCGCAAGAAATTCGAGGCGCTTATCGAAGACCCCGAAACGCGACTGATCGGCCTGCGCGGGCTTTATCTGGAAGCCGAGCGGCTGGGAGATCGAGGCGTGGCGCGTCACTACGCCGAACGGGCCAATGCCGAGGCGCCGCAGCTTGCATGGGCGGCAAATGCGGCGCTCGAAGTGCGCATGAGCGATGGCGACTGGGACGGCGCGCTGCGCATTCTCGACGCGCAGAAGGCGAGCCGGCAGGTCGCGCGCGAGGACGTTGCGCGCAATCGCGCGGTGCTGCTGACGGCCAAGTCGATCAGCCTGTCGGGGTCCGATCCGCTCGCCGCGAAAAACGCTGCCTTGGAGGCGAATCGCCTCGACCCGCATCTGGTCCCCGCCGCGATTGCCGCCGCCAAGGCGCTGTTCAGGCAGGACGATTTGCGCAAGGGCGCAAAGATCCTCGAAGCGGCATGGAAACATGCGGCGCATCCAGAAATCGCCGACGCCTATGTCCATGCGCGGGCGGGCGATTCCGCCGTGGACAGGCTGAAGCGGGCGCAGAAGCTGAACGATCTGCGGGCCAACAATGTCGAGTCCTCGCTTGCGGTTGCGCGCGCCGCACTTGAAGCCGGCGAATACAAGCTCGCCCGCAATGAGGCGGAGGCCGCGATCCGTCTCGATCCGCGCGAGGCCGCATTTCTTCTGATGGCCGATATCGAGGAGGCCGACGGCGGCGATCAGGGCAAGGTGCGCCAGTATCTTGCGCGCGCGGTCAAGGCGCCGCGCGATCCGGCCTGGACTGCGGATGGCGTCGTCTCTGACCGCTGGGCGCCTTTCTCGCCCGTGACAGGGCGCATCGGCGCATTTGAATGGCGCGCGCCCGTCGAGCAGGTCGGCCAGTTGATCGAGCAGACACCGCAGGATGTGCGCGGACCGGTCGACGAGCCTGTCGTGCTGTCTGCCTCCGTGGAGGAGCGGGATGCTGCGCCGAAAGTGATCGACATCAATCCGGTGCCGGCGAACGACAGCTTCCCGAAGGACGGTGCTGCCGAACGGCCGGCCAGCCCCGAAAGCCCGGTCATTCCTGAAGGTCCAGTGATTGAAGACGCGAATCCGCCCCGGCCCGACGATCCCGGCGTCACGGCAGAGGAGAAGCAGGCGAGCGACCGGCGGTTCAAGCTGTTCTAGCCGTATCTCGCTGTTGTGGGTCATGCTTTGGCTGGCAAGTCGGCACCAGCTGCGCTATCTCCGGAACTCTGCGCCACTCGCTCGCTGAGTCGCCAACATAAGTGAACGGGCAAAACCGGACAGTCGATGTTCGAACAGTTTCTGGCATTTCTGCGTGACATCGCCGGCGAACAGAGTGGCGGCAAGGGGCCCTCACCCGACAGTCCTGCCGTTGCGGCCGCCGCACTTCTCTTCCACGTGATGGATGCGGACGGCGTGCGCGCCGATGCCGAACGCGAGACGCTGGAGCGCGAGATCGCGAGCGAATTTCACAGCGACGGCGAGGCGCTGGCGGCGATCCTGTCGGCGGGCGAAGCAGCCGAGCGGGAGGCAGTCGATCTCTACGCCTTCACCAGCGTCCTGAAGCGCAGCCTCGATCATGAGGCCCGCGTCGCCTTCATCGGCATGATGTGGGAAATCGTCTATGCCGATGGCGTGCGCACGGAAGTCGAGGACAATATCGTGTGGCGCGTGGCCGAACTGATCGGCGTCGACAGCGCCGAGCGGGTGCGGATGCGGCAGGAGGTTGCCGGCCGCCGGAAGACCGACGAGGGCGGGAATGGCGACTGAACGGCCGAAGATACTGACGGTCCTGCATCAGGAGGCATCGAGCCCCGGCCGCGTCGGCCAGATGCTGGTGGCAAGCGGGTTCGACCTCGACATTCGCTGTCCGCCGCTTGGCGATGTTCTGCCCGAGACACTTGAGAACCACGCAGGCGCAGTCGTGTTCGGCGGGCCGATGAGCGCCAACGATCCGGACGAATTCGTCAAACGCGAGACGGACTGGATTTCGGTGCCGCTAGCGGAAAACAAGCCGTTTCTCGGCATCTGCCTCGGCGCGCAGATGCTGGTCAATCATCTCGGCGGCAAGGTCGGCGGGCGCGAGGACGGTATCGTCGAGATCGGCTGGTATCCTTTGCGGGCGACAGATGCGGGGCGCGAAATCTTCGACTGGCCGGACATGGTCTATCACTTCCATCGCGAGGGCTTTTCGCTGCCCTCGGGCGCGACGCTGCTCGCCACCGGCGACAATTACGAGAACCAGGCTTTCCGCTATGGCGACAAGGCCTGGGGCATCCAGTTCCATGCGGAACTGACGCGGGTGATGATGCAGCGGTGGGTCGTTCGTGGCGCGCAGCGTTTCGAACTGCCCAACGCCCAGCCCGGCCGCAATCACCTTGAAGGCCGGATGATCTGGGATGCCCGGCTCAAGGCCTGGCTGGGAGATTTTCTCGAAACGATCTTCGGCGCGCCCGTTCCTCGCTGAGCATTTCCAGCAAAAGTGTGAAGCGGTTTTGCGTCAGGAAATGCGCCCGTTCCTCGCTGAGGTTTACGTTCGACCGTCTAGGCGCTTGACCTGGCGCAATGCCGGGAAGAGGAACGCCCAGATTCCTGCGACCGCGATTGCGCCGACGCCGCCAACGACGACAGCCGGCACGGTGCCGATGAAGGCCGCCATCGTGCCTGCGCGGAATTCGCCAAGCTCGTTCGACGCGCCGACGAACACCATGTTCACCGCATTGACGCGCCCGCGCACATGGTCGGGCGTCCAGAGCTGGATCAACGTTTCGCGGATATAGACCGAGATCATGTCGGTGGCGCCGAGCATTGCCAGCGCAAAGATCGACAGCCAGGGAATGGTCGACAGGCCGAAGACGATGGTGAAGCCGCCGAAAAGCGCGACGAAGAGCAGCATGATCAGGCCGGCATGGTTTCGGATCGGGTGGCTGGTCAGCCAGATCGCGACGATGATGGCGCCGATGCCGGGCGCGGCGCGGAGGAGGCCGAGGCCCCATGGCCCGAGTTCGAGAATGTCGCGGGCATAGACCGGCAGCAGAGCCACCGCGCCTGACAGGAGCACGGCAAACAGATCGAGCGAGATCGCGCCGAGCACGATCTTCTCCGACCAGATGTAGCGGAAGCCGGCGAAGATGGTCTGAAGCGTTGCCTGCTCGGTTGCGGTGCGCTGGGTGGGCTTGGGGATCGAGAAGACGAACAGGCTGGATGCCAGCATGAAGATCGCAGCGACGCAGTAGGCGGCCTCGGGCGAATGACCGTAGAGCAGGCCGCCGGCAACCGGCCCGACGATCGTCGCCGTCTGCCAGGCCGAGGAATTCCAGGCGATCGCATTGGCGAAATCCTCGACGGGAACCAGGTTTGCCACCAGCGATGCGGAGGCCGGGCCGAAGAAGGCGCGGGCGATGCCGAACAGGAACAGGATGAGGAAGACTTCGCCCGGTCCCGTCAGCCCGCGCCAGGTCAGCACGAGGAGGGCAAGCGCGCACATCGCTTCGACGAAGATGGCAAGCGACATGATCAGGCGACGGCCGAAACGGTCGGCGACCGAACCTGTCACCAGCACCAGAAGCAGCGAAGGCGCAAACTGGATGATGCCGACAAGACCGAGATCGAACGGGTCGCGTGTCAGATCGTAGATCTGCCAGCCGACCGCGACGGATACGATCTGCGTAGCAAAAGTCGCCAGGAAACGAGCCGCCCAATAGCGCGAGAACGCCGAATGGCGGAACGCCGCATAGCGGTTTGCGGAGGATGTATCGGGGGTCATGGCGGCTGGTATCTTGGGGGACGTCGGCGAACTGCTACATCAAATCCGCCGCGACTGCGCGCAAAATCTGTTCCTGTGCCAATGGTTGGCCGACATAAGATTCCTGCGGGCCGCCCTTACGCCGCCATCAATTGCACCTACATATCCGCCGTTACCAAACGCTGGAGAGCTGGATGATCCGTCTGGTCTTCGTCTTCATCTGCGCCCTTGTCGCCGCCTATGCGGTCTACAGGATCGTCGCCGCTGCCCGCTCAGGCCGCGTGGACTGGCAGGGCATTGCACTGTCCATCGGCTTTGTCATGGCGGCAGCATGGCTGCGCGACGTCACCGAGATTGGCGGTATTTTCGGCTGACTTCATGAAGGCGCGCCGCGATATGCGACGCGCCTTGCCATGTCATTTGCCAGAGTCTGCCTGACGGGTTCAGCGCGACGAGCGGCTGACCATCATCGCGGCGACGAGACCGACCACGATCAGGCCGACAGCGGCGGCGGTTCCGGGATTATTGCGCATGTTCTCGCCTGCCCCGCGCGCGTGGCGGCCAAGACGGTGCCCGGCATCCGAGATCACATCGCGCAGTTCGTCGGCGAGATCCGAGGCCTGGCTGTGCGCTTCGGAATAGGACTGCCTGCCGCGCTTTTCGGCCATCTTGCGCAAATCCTTCAGCTCTTTCTGAAGGGCGGAGATTTGCGACGAGATCGCGCTTTCCATTTCGTCGCGAGAATTCCAGAGACCCATGGCCATGATCGAATGTCCTTTCAATGACAGGTTTGACGAACAACGCGCAGTTGCGCATCGCGGTTCCCGAGATTGAGCGGGCCAAGAAGACTTGATGTTTCCGGTTCGGGCAGGAACAATTGGACGATCAGGATTTTTCGAAAGTGCAATTTATGAATTCCTCCCCCGTCTGGCTCATCACCGGTTGCTCAACCGGATTTGGCCGCGAACTGGCCGAGCGCGTATTGCGCAGCGGCGCGCGGCTTGTCGTGACCGCACGCGATGCATCGCAGGTGGCCGATATTGCGGCTGCGGCCCCGGACAGGGCTTTCGCGCTGCCGCTCGATGTCAGCAGCCAGAGCCAGATCGATGCCGCTGTTGCTGCCGCCATCTCCCGCTTCGGCCAGATCGACGTGCTGGTGAACAATGCCGGCTATGGCTACCAGGCGGCGGCCGAAGAGGGCGTCGATGCCGAGATTCGCAGGATGTTCGATACGAACGTCTTCGGCCTCTTTGCCCTTACAAGGGCGGTGCTGCCGCTGATGCGCGCAAGGCGTAGCGGCCACATCATCAACATCTCGTCGGTTGCGGGTCTCGTTGGCTCTCCGGGTTCGGGATATTATGCGGCGAGCAAGCATGCCGTCGAAGGCTGGTCCGACAGTCTGCGTGCAGAACTGGCGCCGCTCGGGGTTCGCGTGACCTGCGTGGAGCCTGGCCCGTTCCGTACCGATTTCGCCGGCCGTTCGCTGCACCAGACCGTGACGCGGATCGACGACTATGCGCCGACGGCCGGAGCGCGAATGGCATCGATCAAACAGACGAGCGGCTCGCAAAAGGGCGACCCGGTGCGCGCCGCCAATGCGATCATAGAGCTTGCCGGCCTGTCTGACCCGCCGCGCCATATCGTGTTCGGTGCGATGGGCGTCGATGCCGTGACCAAAAAGGCCAAGGCACTCCTGTCAGACATCGACATATGGCGCGACGTGGGCGTCGCGACGGATTTCCCGGACTGATCAGATACCGCTGATCAGATCCCGGCCAGCAAGGCTGCCAGCGCGATCAGGCCCGGCACGGCCTGAACGAACAGGATCTTGCGGCCGACGGTCAGTGCACCGAACAGGCCGGCGACGATGACGCAGCCGAGGAAGAACGCCTTGATGGCAAATCCGGCGTCGCCGAGCCACAGTCCCCAAACGAGGCCGGCGACGAGGAAGCCGTTATAGAGGCCTTGATTGGCCGCCATCGCCTTTGACGCCGCTGAAAACTCCGGCGTCAGGTTGAACGCCTTGCGGCCGGCTGGCGTGTCCCAGACGATCATTTCGAGATACATGAAATAGACGTGCAACGCCGCGACGACGCCGATCAGAATGTTGGCGATCATGATGTTCCCCTGCGGGACTGTGCCCTTGCTCGATTTACAGCATATGGAGCACCAGGCGCGCGTCAGCGCAAGGTGTCAGCCGCACGAGCGGCCTTGTCCAGATCCTTTGGCCGCCCGAACAGCTCGAACAGGGCGATCTGTTCAGCGAGATCAGGCGCAAAGACGCGCCCGCCCGGCACATCGAAGGCGGCACGGCTGGTGAAGGAAACGGCCTGCCATATGCCAGCGTTCTCCACCTTCAGGTCGCCCATCACCTCAATGTCGGTCATGTTGGGCCGGATGACGCGCTGGTAGGGGTTCGAGCTGAAACGCTCGCTCGGGCGCGGTGTCCGGACGGTTTCGCCGAGCCTTCCGAGAAACGTCTCGATCACAACGCGGGGCGCAAACAGATCGACATCGCCGGGTTCACCCGTATCGAAGCCGTGAAGCGCCAATGCGGCACTGCCGATGATCCACCAATCGTCGAGGTCGCGGCCAGTCTCGGCGATGAGCGAGAATGCAGCAGAAAGCTGCGGGCTCATTCCGCCGCCCGGCTAAATGCGCCCGCGCCGGTGTCGAACTGTAGCCGGGCCAGCCGTGCATAGAGGCCGTCGCGCTTGACGAGACTGGCGTGGGTGCCTTCCTCGACGATCCGCCCGCCGTCCAGAACCAGGATGCGGTCGGCCTTGAGGACGGTCGCCAGTCGGTGGGCGATGACGAGCGTGGTGCGGCCTGTCATCAGCCTTTCGAGACCAGCCTGCACGAGGGTCTCGCTTTCGGCGTCGAGCGCCGACGTCGCTTCGTCGAGCAGGAGGATCGGCGCGTCGCGCAGGATGGCGCGGGCAATGGCGATGCGCTGGCGCTGGCCGCCGGACAGGGTAACGCCGCGCTCGCCGACCTGCGTGTCGTAGCCGTCTTGCAGCCGCGCAACGAATTCATCGGCCAGCGCCTGGCGCCCTGCTTCCTCGATGCTCTCGCGGCGCGCATCCGGACGACCGAAGGCGATGTTGTCGGCGACGCTAGCGGCAAAGATCGTCACATCCTGCGGAACGACGGCGATATGGCGGCGAAGGTCTGTCGGGTCCGCCTTGCGGATGTCGATGCCGTCGAGCGAGACCGCTCCGGCCTGCGGATCGTAGAACCGCTGGATCAGCTGGAAGATCGTGCTCTTGCCCGAACCCGAAGGGCCGACGATCGCGACCGTCTCGCCCGGCCTGACCTCGAACGAAAGATCGTGCAAAGCCAGCATGTCGGGCCGGGCGGGGTAGGCGAAGGATATGTGCTCAAATGAGATGTGGCCCTTGGCGTGCTCGGGCAGGGAGACGGGATTTGCAGGTGCCGCGATATCCGGTTCCTCCGCGAGGATCTCGGCCAGCCGTTCGGCCGCGCCTGAAGCCTGCGCAAGTTCGCCCCAGACCTCCGACAATGCGCCGAGCGCGCCCGCCGCAAACACCGCATAGAGCAGGAACTGGCCGAGCGTGCCGGCGCTCATTGTCCCGGAAAGCACATCGCGCGACCCGAACCACAGGACGGCGACGACGGAGGTGAAGATCGTGAAGATGGCTACGAAGGTCAGCGCGGCGCGCGCCAGGACCGACGAGCGCGCCGCCTCGAAAGCCTGCTCGACGGCCTGTGCGAACCGGCCGCGCACGATCGGCTCGGCGGTAAAGGATTGCATGGTGCGCGGCGAGGAAATCTGCTCGCTGGCATAGGCGGTCGCCTCGGCAAGCGTATCCTGCGCCAGCCTTGCCCGACGGCGCACCGAGCGCCCGAATGCCATCAGGGGCAGCACGATGACCGGAATGGCGGCGATGACGAGGGCAGACAGCTTCGGGCTGGTCACGGCCATCAGCACCAGCGCGCCGAGCCCCATGATCGCGTTGCGCAGGGCCACCGATGCGGTCGCGCCGACGGCGGACTTGATCTGCGTCGTGTCGGCGGTCAGCCGCGAGATGATCTCGCCCGAGCGCGAGCGGTCGAAGAAGGACGGCGACAGGCGCGTCAGATGGGCGAAGACCTCCGTCCTGATGTCGGAGACGATCCGCTCGCCAAGCGTGATGACGAAATAATAGCGGCCGGCGGATGCGATCGCCAGAACGGTGGCGATGATGATCAGCATCGAGAAATAATTGGCGATGAAGGCGCTGTCGCCGCCGGCAAAGCCGTGGTCGATCATGCGCCGCACGGCCACCGGCAGAAGCAGCGTCATGGCGGCGGCGAGCGACAGGAAGAATATCGCGCCTGCGACCTTGCCCTTGTAGCGGGTTAGATAGGGGACGAGCCGCATCAGTGGGCGCAACGAGCGGCGGCGGTTGTCCTCGTCAAGGTCTGATGCCAATGCCATAAGCTTTCCCGGCCTGCATCCGGCAGGTCGCCTTGGTGTTTTATGGTGGGGAGAAGCCCTACCTGTCGCTGAGCGCCGCCGCAAGGATGGCTGCAAGGGCTGATCGCCGCAGCAAATGGACAGGATTTGGGTGTCCGAGGCCCGGATTCAATCCGATGCGACATCGTCCGCCATGACTCGGCTTGTGCTTGCGGGTCACCTCATGTATAGCCGCGCCGACAGTTTAGAAGCCGTGGCCCCGTTGCTGCGGCTTCACATCTTAGAGAACATGGCGCTCGCGCCACGATCAGGACGGCCGACATGAAAGAGAAGATCCATCCCGACTACCACTCCATCAAGGTCGTCATGACCGATGGAACGGAATACATGACCCGCTCGACCTGGGGCGCCGAGGGCGACACGATGAACCTCGACATCGACCCGAGCACGCACCCGGCCTGGACCGGCGGCAACCAGACTCTGCTCGACCGCGGCGGCCGTGTCACCAAGTTCAAGAACAAGTTCGCCAATCTCGGCATCTAAGCCGGATCGAATCGAACAGATGAAAAACCCGGCCTTGAGCCGGGTTTTTTGTTGGGGTGAATTGAGCGGAAGGCGGACCGGCTGGGGCGGGGCCGTTGCCTCAGGCAGACTACGTCCCAGCCCTTCGCTTTCTCTTCGGGCGTTCGTCGCTCGAAAAGCCCATTTTGGGGCTTTTCGTTTGCTGCGCAAAACGCGCCTCACCCCACCCTTTCGCCACCTTCAGAAGGTCCACCGGACCTTTTGATCCGCCTGCGGCGGACCGGCGCCTCAATCCTTGGCGCGTTCGACGTAGGAGCCGTCGGCGGTCATGACAACGATGCGGGTGCCGACCTGGATATGAGGCGGCACCGCCGACTTGACGCCGTTCGACAGCAGCGCAGGCTTGTAGGACGACGACGCCGTCTGGCCCTTGGTGGTCGGCTCGGTCTCGACGACCTCGAACACGGCGCGCTGCGGCAGGACGATCGCGATGCCGACGCCGTCGTGGACCGAGACCTGAACGCTCATGCCTTCCAGCAGATAGGGGGCCGCGTCGCCGACGACGTCCTGCGAGACCGCGATCTGGTCGTAGGTCTCGGGGTTCATGAAGTGGAAGCCCTCGCCGTCGGCGTAGAGGAAGGTGTGCTCGCGGTCCTCGACATGGGCGCGCTCGACCTGCTCGGTCGTGCGGTAGCGTTCCGACACCTTCACGCCGTCCGAAATGCGGCGCATGTCGAGCTGGGTGACCGGCGTGCCCTTGCCCGGATGGATGTTCTCGGCCGCGAGGACGACATAGAGCCGGCCGTCCTTGTCGACGACATTTCCCTTGCGCAGCGTGCTGGCGATGACCTTGACCATACTTGTTTTCCGATGATGATTATGGTCCGGGCCTTACCTCATCTTGCGCCCAGCCGCCAGAGGGGCGCGTTTTGAGGTGTTTTGCCCTATTTCCCTGATTGTCCCCTTCACCTATTGCATCTCTCCTATGACCACGCCTTCGCCATGGTGGACGCCTGACGTCCATGCCGACCGCCGGCCGCGCCTGATGGCACGCAACCGCATCGCAGCGGCATTGCGCAACTGGTTTGCCGAGCGCGATTTCGTCGAGGTGACGGCCGGCACGCTGCAGGTGTCACCGGGCAATGAGGCGCATCTCTCGGCTTTCGCGACCGAATTCCTTGCGCCGGACGGTGATCGGCGGCCGCTTTACCTGCACACGTCGCCGGAATTTGCCTGCAAGAAGCTGCTGGCAGCAGGCGAGAAACGCCTGTTCAGCCTTGGCCCCGTCTATCGCAATCGCGAGCGCGGGCAGCGCCACAGTCCCGAATTCACCATGCTTGAATGGTATCGCGCCGGCGAAACCCATGAGGCGCTCATGGCCGATTGCGCGGCGTTTCTCGCACTCGCCGCAGACAAGGCCGGGGCGCGCCAATTCTCCTTCCGCCAGCATAGCGCCGATCCGTATGCCGAGCCGGAACGGGTCAGCGTTGCGCAGGCATTTGACCGGTTTGCCGGCATTGATCTGCTTTCGACCGTCGCCGCCAATGGCGACACCGACGAGGCGGGCCTGCGCGCCCAGCTTGCCGCTGCCGGCATCCGGACCGCGCCCGACGACAACTGGGCTGACCTTTACAGCCGCGTCATGGTCGAGAAGGTCGAGCCAAATCTCGGCATGGGCCGGGCAACGATCCTGCATGAATATCCGGTCAGCGAAGCGGCACTTGCAAGACCATCGGCGCGGGACCCGCGCGTGGCGGAGCGGTTCGAGCTTTATTGCTGCGGGGTCGAGCTTGCCAACGGTTTCGGCGAACTGACCGATCCCGTCGAGCAGCGCCGCCGTTTCGAAATCGAGATGGACGAAAAGGAGCGCATCTATGGCGAGCGTTACCCGCTCGACGAGGATTTCCTCGCCGCCCTTGCGATCATGCCCGATGCGTCGGGCATTGCGCTCGGCTTCGACCGATTGGTGATGCTGGCGACCGGTGCGAACCGCATCGAGGATGTCATCTGGACGCCGATGGCGGGTTAGGAACTCGTCCGGTCGACGTGACCGAGATCACGGTCCGGCCAGACGATATCGCGCACGCGCTGCTTCAGCACCTTGGCCTCGGGAAAGCCGCCATCGGCCTTGCGATCCCATATGGTTGTGCCGTCGCAGGTGATGGTGAACACGCCGCCTGTGCCAGGGACCAGCGTCACCTCACGCAAATCCTGGCCGAAGGTCTGGAGCAGTTCCTGCGCCATCCACGCGGCCCGCAGCATCCAGTTGCACTGGGTGCAATAGGTGATGCGGATGGCGGGTTTTGGCTCTGTGGTCATCAGCGAACCGGCTTGCGCTTGTGCGGTGGGATTGACTTCAGGTAGCAGATTTCCGTGCGGCTCGTCAGGCGCCTGCCTTCGAAGCGCGCGCCCTTGTTCAGGATCCGGCAGCCCTGCCATGGCGGCCGCGTCGTGATGCGCTCGATGCGAACGGTCCTATAGGTCCGGTTGGAAAAATCATGCCCGCCGATGCGGACATTGTTGCCGAAGCGCACTTCGGCAAGCGCAGGCGCAGGCAGGGACATCACGACTGCAAGCCCGACCAAGGCTAAGCGAAGGGCCGGGCGCATCACGATCAGGCTGCGCTCAGCTTGGCGAGCGTCGCCTCGTCGACTTCGAAATTGGCGTAGACGTTCTGGACGTCGTCATCGTCTTCGAGAACTGCGACCAGTTTCATCAGCGACTGCGCGCGTTCTTCATCGACCTGGATGTTGTTCTGCGGCTTCCAGATGATCTTGACGCTTTCCGCTTCGCCGAGCGCGCCTTCCAGCGCCTTGGAGACATCGTTCACGGCCTCGAAGGCGCAATAGATCGTGTGGCCTTCCTCGTCGGACAGGATGTCGTCGGCGCCGCCGTCGATTGCCGCTTCCATGACCTTGTCCGAGGAGCCGGCCTTGGCCGGATAATAGATCTCGCCGACGCGGTCCCACATGAAGGAGACGGAGCCGGTTTCGCCGAGTGCCCCGCCTGCCTTGGTGAAGGCGGCGCGCACATTCGATGCACTGCGGTTGCGGTTGTCGGTCAGGGCTTCGACGATGACGGCGACGCCGCCGGGGCCGTAACCCTCGTAGCGGACCTCTTCATAGTTCTCGGCATCACCGCCCGTGGCCTTGTTGATGGCCCGCTGGATGTTGTCCTTGGGCATGGATTCGGCCTTGGCGCTCTGCACGGCGAGGCGCAGGCGCGGGTTCATGTCGGGGTCTGGCATGCCCTGTTTTGCCGCCACCGTGATCTCGCGAGCGAGCTTGGAGAACAGCTTCGAGCGCATCGCGTCCTGACGGCCCTTGCGATGCATGATGTTCTTGAATTGACTATGGCCGGCCATCGAGCCCTCTGGATTGCCTGATAAAATGAGATTGCGGGCTTTTAGATGATGAGGCAGCAAACGTCCAGAAGGCGCGCGAAAATGGCGGAAATGCCGGGCCGCCACAAGATTCCTGCCTCTGCGCCGCGCGCAATGATCGCAAAAACGTGATGGCCTGATTTTCTCCGCTGCCACCATAATTGCGGACACCTGACAGGAGGGTCGACGATGCGCCGTCTGCTGCTTGCTGCAATAGCAGGGCTGTTTGCGGCCGGTTCTGCAAGTCCGCAGACCATGCCACCGGCGCCAACAGCCAACGATCCGGTGCCGTCGCAATGCATCGCCATGGCGCAAGCCATTCCCGGTGCGACCTATGCGAATTTCACGCCGGCTGCCGGCCCTGCCGTGACACGCGGCGAGGTGACGATCACCTATGCAGGCCATTCGACCTATCTGATCGACACGCCGGGCGGTGTGCGCATCGCCACCGATTTTTCGGGACGTCACGGCGCGACGCCGCCCCCCGATGTCGCCACGATGAACCGCGCCCACACGACGCATTATACGCTGAACCCCGACCCGGCGATCGGTCATGTGCTGCACGGCTGGGGCGAAGGCGGGCCAGCCCGGCACCAGACCGTGGTCGATGACGTCTATATCCGCAATGTACCGACCGACATCCGAAGCTGGGACGGCGAAATGGTGCGCGACGGCAATTCGATCTTCATCTTCGAGGTTGCGGGCCTGTGCATCGGCCATCTCGGCCATCTGCATCACAGCCTGACCGACGCGCATTACGCAGCAATCGGCAGGCTCGACATTCTGATGGTGCCGGTCGATGGCGGCATGACGCAATCGCTGGTCGACATGAGCACCATTGCGCGGCGGCTCTATTCGTCGGTGATCCTGCCAATGCATCGGCATTCGACGCCAATCGGTGAGTTCATCTCGCTCATGGGTGAGGGGTTCGCCACCGATTTCCGCAGCGAGCGGTCGCTGACCGTCTCGCTGACATCCCTGCCGTCGCGGCCGACAATCGTGGTGCTGGACGGGGTCTAGGCGCTTCCGGACTTCTTCTTCGTCTTCGATTGATTGAGCGCAACCGCAGCACGTATCAATGTCCGGAACGCCTCGGCGTCGATCTCGACACCCTGCGCGATGTCGATTGCGCGCCGCGCATTGCCGTCAAGGCTTGCATTGAACAGGCCGGACGGGTCGGGCAGCGAAGCTCCCTTCTGGAAGGTCAGCTTGACCACCGCCTTGTAGGTTTCGCCGGTGCAGATGATGCCGTCATGCTCCCAGACCGGCACGCCGCGCCATTTCCACGTCTCGACCACGTCGGGGTCCGCCTCATGGATCAGGCCGCGCATCCGCGCGAGCGTCTCGCCGCGCCAGTCGCCAAGTTCGCTGATGCGCCCGTCGATCAGTTCCGACGGCGATTTTTCATTGTCGGTCATCTGACGGCCTTACATCTTTTCGCCGGGCAGCAGGCTTGCCTGCTTCACCCAAGACGAGAAGGCAGATTCGTCAAACTCCTCGCCTTCCTTGATGTGGAAATAGCGCACATCCTTCTGCTTCGACGATACTGGCGGCAAAGGGTCGAGCGCGGCACCCTTGAAGAAGGAAATCTTGATGTAGCGGTCGAAACAGTGAAGACCCATGAACCAGGTCGCGCCATCCATGCCGTAGAGCGGCGAGTTCCATTTCACCGCCTTGTTCACACCCGGCACGGCCTTCGAGATCAGCGCGTCGATCTTGCGGCCGACAGCGCTTTTCCAGCCGGGCATGGCGGCGATATAGGCCTTGATCGGCTCCTCGCCGTAACCCTTGGCGATCTGCGGATTGCCGCCGGAGAGAAGTTTCGGCTGGCTGTCGGTGGCGGGCTTGGGTCTTGCGGCGGTCTTCTTTTGCGTCATCGGTGAAGCTCGATTGATCGTCGTCGCAGCTTAGCCGATCAGAGGCGGATGCCCAAACGCGCAGGCTGCGCGTCCAGGCGTGATGCGAGCGAGCGCCCGTCAGTGGTCGCCGCTTTTGGCCTTGCGCCTGCGGGCCAGCATGTTGAGCCCCTCGACCAGAGCCGAGAAGCCCATCGCCACATAGATGTAACCCTTGGGCACGTGGAAACCCATGCCTTCGGCGATCAGCGTGGTGCCGATCATCAGCAGGAAGCCCAGCGCCAGCATGACGATGGTCGGGTTGCGCTCGATGAAATTTGCGAGCGGATCGGCCGCCAGCAGCATGACCGCAACCGTGATGATGACTGCGATATACATGATGGCGATGTGCTCGGTCATGCCGACCGCAGTGATGATCGAATCGACCGAGAAGACCAGATCGAGCAGCAGGATCTGGAAGATCGCGCCTGCCATGGACACCGATATCGTGTCGCTGACAATGGTTTCCTTGTGGTCGCTCGGATCAACCGTGTGGTGGATCTCCTTGGTGGCCTTCCAGACGAGGAACAGGCCGCCCGCGATCAGGATGAGGTCTCGCCATGAGAAGGCATGGCCGAAAAGGGTAAAGACGGGGGCCGTCAGCCCGACGATGAAGGCGATCGTCGCGAGCAGCACCAGCCGCATGACGAGCGCCGCGCCGATGCCCAGACGCCGGGCGCGCTGGCGCTGATGGGCAGGCAGCTTGTTCGACAGGATGGAAATGAAGATCAGATTGTCGATGCCGAGGACGACTTCGAGCGCGATCAGCGTCAGGAGCGCCATCCAGGCAGTCGGATCGCTGGTCCAGGCGAAATAGGGCAGAAGCCAATCCATGAGGTCGATCCGTGTTGGAGGCAGGTCTGTCTGAGGCTCAAGTCTGGGCAGACTGAAGAATATGCCCGCAGGTTGACGGGGAGCTAGGGAGCTACCCCTGTTTCGTCAATGTATGAGAACCGTAGTGCGACAAAAAAAGCCATTCAGCTGGCCATTTGACCGCCTATTTCCAGAAGCTGGGCGTCGTTTCTTCAAGTCTCGGGCCGAGCCGCAGCGGCGCAACGCGCTCGGCGAGGCCCGTGCGGTCCGAAATGTCGACGCCGACGCCGCAGATCGTCGCCGGCCCTGACGCCGCCTCGAAGCGGCCCTTGGGCACTTTCGACAGGAAGCGGTTGAGCGGCTCCTCCTTGTCCATGCCAAGCGAGGAATCATAGTCGCCGCACATGCCGGCGTCGGTAAGGTAGGCGGTGCCGCCATTGAGAATCTGGTGATCGGCGGTCGGCTGATGCGTGTGCGTGCCAACGACGAGGCTGGCGCGGCCGTCGACGAAATGGGCGAAGCACATCTTCTCCGACGTTGCTTCGGCGTGGAAGTCGAAGATCACCGCATCGGCCTGTTCGCCCATCGGGCAGGCGGCAAGCTCGCGCTCGGCGGCGGTGAACGGGTCGTCGAGTTCGGGATGCATGAAGACCCGGCCCATGATGTTCGACACCATCACGCGCGCGCCGTTCCTGGCGATGTAGACGCCGGAGCCTTTGCCGGGCGTGCCTTTCGGGAAATTGACCGGCCGCAGGAAACGGTCCTCGCGCGGCGCAAACTGCAGCGCCTCGCGCTGGTCCCAGACATGGTTGCCGGTGGTGACGACATCTGCGCCCGCAGCAATCGTCGACTGGAAGATGTCTTCGGTGATGCCGAAGCCGCCCGCCGCGTTCTCACCGTTGACGATGACGAAGTCGAGTTTGAAGTCGGAGATGAGGCCGGGCAATCGCTCCCAGACTGCCACGCGTCCGCTTCGTCCCACCATGTCGCCGAGAAAGAGAAGTCTCATGCCTAGGCTCTACTGCTATGGCGCAAGCCGCTGCAAGCCCAGTTCGGTCAGAAATTCGGGAATGACGATGTCATGGGGCTGGTCGGGAACCCGCTCGATCTTCTGGCACTCATAGGCGATGCCGATAAGGCGCGGCGGTCGCGGGCCTGACTGAAGACGGGCAATCGCGCGATCGTAATAGCCCGCGCCGTAGCCGATGCGATGGCCGCGCCCGTCGAAGGCGGCGAGCGGCACGAGCATGACGGTCGGCTCAAGCACCTCGGCTTCCGGCCCGGGACCGAATGTACCGAACCCCATGTCAACGAGATCGGCGCCGCGCACCAGTTCGCGAAACACGATCGTCGTCTTGTCGAGGATGGCCGGCAGGCAAAGTCGCGCGCCGCGTTCGCGCAGGGCAAACATCAGGGGCCGCACATCGACTTCGGAGCGCATCGGCCAGAACCCGGAAACCACGTCGCCGGGTTCGGAACCGATCCGGTCGGCCTGTTCGGCCATGGCAAGCGAGGTGTCGATGCGCCAGCGCTCGTCGAGGCCGTCGCGTCGCGCCAGCGCCTCGTTGCGCAGAGACTTCTTCAACTGTCTGATGTCGGTTTCCATCGGCCCTCTCCCCGTCAAAGCTCGCATTTCGACGTGGCGGGGGTCATCCCGCCTGCGACATGACGAGCGCCGGAAGGGACGAACGGAAATGCTCGGAAAGCGACGATCCACCCGACCGGTGGAGAGGTTGATCCCGGGAGCCTACAAAGTAGGTGGGCGCCGTGTGAAGAAACCCAGGGGTCTCTCCAGGGACAGCTCCCTAGGGATCAATAAGGCCCCGGGGAAATGTTTCTCCTGCCGCGAAGCGCAGATCGTCATCCCCAATATAGGCTGCATCACGGCCACGCGCCAGCGGTTGGGAACGGTCCGGCATCATTTCAAGCGACGATCTTTCACGAAGCCGCGAAGCCGCCGTAAACCCTTTTCGCTTTCTGTTGTTTTGCAGTTGTGCGGGGCCAACCTCAGATAGGTCGCATCGGAGCGCACCCAAGACCGCTTCGATCCGGCCCGGTGCGACAGACGCGCGGGGCGATATCGAAAGGACGTGTTATGTATAAGATCATCCTCGCTTCCGTCGCCGTCTTCGGCCTCGCTGGAGCTGCCACCGCCCAGGAAGCGCCGGCTGTCCTCTACGGCCCGTTGAGCCAGAACATCTCGAACTTCGACCAGTCCGGCGTCGACCGCACCAGCACCGCTTCGACGAGCCGCTATTCGCGCGCCGACATCGGCCAGCAGTCCCATTCGGGCGGCACTTCCGGCGGCTTCCTGATCAATCAGAACGAGAACTATTCGGGCCGGTAAAAGCTCGACATTCAAGGCGTCCGCCCGGTCCATGCCGCGCGGGCGCATTGTCTTGGCCGCGCCGCTCTCGACAATTTGATGCCGCCCGCGACCGAGCCGGGCCATCAAGGCGCGCCGAGGGGCCAGCATGCGCAGTATTGGCCGCGTCATCGACATCCGGTCCTCGCTTCCATCGCCGTCTGACGCCATTTTTCTTGTGCTGAGTGTAGCTAGCGGCTATATTCACGCCCGATTTCCCTAATTTGGTGGTTTGACCACCGCCCGCGGCGGGACGCGGGCGAACGAGAGGACATTTTTGCATGGCCAACCAGCTTCTCATGCCCAAGGCGACCGCCGTCTGGCTCGTCGACAACACCGCGCTGACCTTCGACCAGATCGCCGCCTTCTGCCATCTGCACCCGCTCGAAGTGCGCGCCATTGCCGACGGCGAAGCCGCGCAGGGCATCAAGGGCATGGACCCGGTGCTGATCGGCCAGCTGACGCGTGAGGAGATCGCGCGCGCAGAGGGCGACGAGAACTACCGCCTCAAGCTCAACGAATCCAAGGTTCGTGTGCCGGAGCCGAAGCGCCGTGGCGGCCGCTATACGCCGCTGTCCAAGCGTCAGGACCGCCCGAATGCGATCCTCTGGCTGGTGCGCAACCATCCGGAACTGAAGGACGCGCAGATTTCGCGCCTCGTCGGCACCACGAAGTCGACGATCGACCAGATCCGTGGGCGCACGCACTGGAATTCCGCCACGCTGACCCCGATGGACCCGGTGACGCTCGGCCTGTGCTCGCAGATCGACCTCGACATCGAAGTGCAGCGCGCTTCGACGGGCCGCGCTCCGGTGCAGCCGGTCGGCGACACGCTGCTGCCTGCCGCCCTGACCGAGCGTATGACGCCGGATGTCGACAAGGAAGAGAGCGACGAACTCGACGCCGATGCAGTCTTCGCAAAGCTTTCGACGCTCAAGCGTGCCGAGCCGGAAGAGGACGACGACGCGTAAGGCGTCAGGCGTCAGCTATAAATCGAAGTGTGCGATCACAGGGACATGGTCTGACGGCCTGTCCCAGCCGCGCGCCTCGCGCAGGATGTCGATGCCTTTGAGGCGTCCTGCAATGTTGGCCGAAGACCAAACATGGTCGAGGCGGCGGCCGCGGTCCGATGCTGCCCAGTCTGCAGCGCGATAGCTCCACCACGTGTAGATTTTCTGCGGCTCGGGAATTGCCTGGCGCATCACGTCGACCCAGCCGCCGGCCTTGCGCATCGCCTCGAAGCCTTCGGTCTCGACCGGCGTGTGGCTGACGATCTTCAGAAGCTGCTTGTGCGACCAGACATCGTGTTCGAGCGGGGCGATGTTGAGGTCGCCGACGAGGATCGACGCTTCCTTTTCGGTCGAAAGCGCGGGAAGTCCGCGCATTTCCTCGACGAAATCGAGCTTGTGGCGGAATTTCCAGTTGATCTCCGGGTCAGGCTCGTCGCCGCCTGCCGGCACGTAGAAATTATGCAGGAGCACCGACAGGCCGCCGGCCTCGAAAGTGACCGACAGATGGCGGCTGTCGCCCTTTGTGCAGAAGTCGCGGCGCTCGCACAGTTCGATCGGCAGGCGCGAAATGGTGGCGACGCCGTGATAGCCCTTCTGGCCGTTGATCGCGATGTGCGCATAGCCCGCATCGTGGAGCGCCTGATAGGGGAAAAACTCCTCCGGACACTTGATCTCCTGCAGGCACAGAATGTCGGGCTGGTAGCGGGCGAGAAAATCGAGCACCAGCGGCAGGCGCAGGCGAACGGAATTGATGTTCCAGGTGGCGATTGTGACAGGCATGCCCGTCAATGCCAGCGCGAGGCGCAAAGCTCAAGGCGCTGCGCGCGTCTTTCGTCCGGGCCTGGCGGAGTGTGGACGATTACCGGCCGGGCGTCTGCGACTGGTTCATGCGGTCCACCTCGCGGTAGTCGATGGCGAACTGCTTGGAGTCGAGCTTCACGCCCTGCTGGAGGTTGTAGATCATCACCGTCGTGTCCTTGCCCTGGGCGTCGGTGACGGTCCACTGGCGAAGCTCGTAACTCTTGGGATCAAACATCAGCGTGATGCGGGAATCGCCGAAGACCGACTTGTCCTGCAGGACGATCGTCGTCAGGTCGGGGTCTTCCGTCACCTTCAGCAATTTCTTGCCGGAGAGGTCGATTTGATCGTCGAGGAGCAGCTTGAGGGGCGTCTTCGACAGCGGATACATGTCGGCGGTGCGCAGCTTGGTGTTCAGGATCAGCACCTGCTTGCCGTCGGAGACGACGCGGAAGTTCGAGGGTGCCTCGTAATTGAAGCGGATCTTGCCGGGGCGCTCGATCATGAACGTGCCGCCCGTCTTTTCCCCGCGCGGGCCGAACTGCACGAATTCGCCCGACATCGTCTTAACCGAAGAAAAGTGATTGGCGATCTTCTGGGCAGCGTCGGCGGCGGCGGCAGATGCCTGGGCAACCGGTGACACGGGCGCGTAGCTTGCGCCTGCAAAGCCCGCCACTGCGCCGGTGATACCCAGAACAAGGGCAAAACGTGCGGCTCGTCTGCAAACGGCTCCGAGCGATGCCGAAAGATTTGCGTTCATCGGGTCATGTCTCCTGTTGGATCGGCAGGTAGCGGCCCAGTTGGTCAATAATTTGGCACGATCACGGCGGTTTTCAACGCCGTGTCATGCGCAATTACATTTTGTCTTCTTCGGTCGGCACGAGGATCTCGCGCTTGCCGGCATGGTTCGCCGGTCCGACGATGCCTTCCTTCTCCATCTTCTCGATGATGGATGCCGCGCGGTTGTAGCCGATGCCCAAGCGGCGCTGGATATAGGAGGTCGATGCCTTGCCGTCGCGCAGCACCACCGCCACCGCCTGATCGTAGGGATCGTCGGATTCGTCGAACACTCCCGACACGCCGCCCCCCGACGACTTGCCGCCGCCGTCCTCGCCGTCTTCGTCCTCGTCGTCCTGGGTGATGGCGTCGAGATATTCCGGCACGCCCTGCATCTTGAGGTGGCTGACCACCTTCTCGACCTCGTCGTCGGAGACGAAGGGGCCGTGGACGCGCTGGATGCGCCCGCCGCCGCCCATGTAGAGCATGTCGCCCATGCCGAGCAGCTGTTCTGCGCCCTGTTCGCCAAGGATGGTGCGCGAGTCGATCTTCGAGGTGACGGCAAACGACATGCGCGTCGGGAAGTTGGCCTTGATCGTGCCGGTGATGACGTCGACCGACGGGCGCTGCGTCGCCATGATGACGTGAATGCCGGCGGCGCGCGCCATCTGGCCGAGGCGCTGCACCGCGCCTTCGATGTCCTTGCCGGCGACCATCATCAGATCGGCCACCTCGTCGATGATGACGACGATGAAGGGCATCGGCTCGAGATCGAATTCCTCGGTCTCGTAGACTGCCTGTCCGGTCGTCTTGTCGAAGCCGGTCTGTACCGTGCGCGAGATGCGCTCGCCCTTGGCGGCGGCTTCTGCGACGCGGGCGTTGAAGCCCTCCTGATTGCGCACGCCGAGCTTGGCCATCTTGCGATAGCGGTCCTCCATCTCGCGCACCGTCCATTTCAGCGCGACGACGGCCTTCTTCGGCTCGGTGACGACCGGGGTGAGAAGATGGGGAATGCCGTCATAGACCGAGAGCTCGACCATTTTCGGGTCGATCATGATCAGCCGGCACCTGTCGGGCGTCATGCGATAGACGAGCGAGAGGATCATGGTGTTGATCGCGACCGACTTGCCCGACCCGGTGGTTCCGGCGACGAGAACGTGGGGCATCTTCGCGATGTCGACGATCACCGGCTCGCCATTGATCGTCTTGCCGAGTGACAAAGCGAGCTTGGCCTTGGAATCCTCGAAATCCCTGGAAGCGATCAGTTCGCGCAGATAGACGGTTTCGCGCTTGACGTTGGGCAGTTCGATGCCGATCGCGTTGCGGCCCGGAACGACCGCGACACGGCAGGCGATCGCGCTCATCGAGCGGGCGATGTCGTCGGCAAGGCCGATGACGCGCGACGACTTGATGCCGGGAGCAGGCTCCAGTTCATACATGGTGACGACCGGGCCGGGGCGCACGGCGATGATCTCGCCCTTGACGCCGAAATCCTCCAGCACGCTTTCGAGCATGCGCGCGTTCTGCTCCAGCGCATCCTTGGAAAGCGTCGGGTCTTTGGCGACGCTCTTGGGCTCGGCCAGGAAGTGGATCGGCGGCATTTCGAAGGAATCGCTGCGCAACAGCGTCGTCTGCGCCTCGCGGGCGATGCGCGCTCCCTGAACCGGGCGTGCGGCGGGTGCGGCAACGCGGTTGGCCTGGGCCGGAGCCTGGGGCGCGGAGCGTGCAGCCTGAGCCTGCCGCGCTACCGGCTGGGGCGCGGCGTCGAAATCGCCTTCGTTCTCGAACGTTTCGTACTGCGCCGGGTCGTTGAAGTCTTCCTCGGCAAAGTCGTTCATATCGTCGCGCAATTCGGCGTAGGGCATCGCTCCGTCATCGACCGTGTCGAAGCCGGGTTCGATGCGACGCGTCGCGATGACGGCGGCCGATGGTTGGCGCATGGCAGGCTCGGCCTTTTCGCGGCCGATCAGCCCATGACGCTTGAAGAAGGCGCGGGTCGACAGCCACCAGTGGACCACAGCGCCGATTGCGGCAGCGCCCGAGCCGGTGTCGTCCTCCTCGTCGTCGAAGCCTTCGAACTCGTCGCGCGCGGCCTTGCCGGCGGCAGGCTTGCGGCTC
The DNA here is from genome assembly GCA_049647505.1 of Mesorhizobium sp. Classification (GTDB taxonomy): domain Bacteria; phylum Pseudomonadota; class Alphaproteobacteria; order Rhizobiales; family Rhizobiaceae; genus Mesorhizobium_A. Next base: position 82,973 of record JBARXU010000023.1, on the reverse strand, counting down.
CAGTCGGCATCGAAGACGCCTGATGCAAAGCCCAGCATGTAGAGCGCCGGGGCGGCCAGAACCATGCCGATCAGGAGCGCTGCGATGCCGGTCGGGTAGCCGCCGAGAGCCAGGCTCGGCAGTTTGAGCACGACGTCGCCCAGAACGCCTCCGAGACCGGTTGGCAGGGGCCAGCCGGCGGACGGCTGGATGCAGCCGATCACGCCTGCAAGCAAAATGGATGAGAAGAACCAGGCCACGCCACGGCGCGGCAGACGGTCCGGCGCGCGGCCGAACGAGAACAGCACGCCCCAGGCCAGCAGCGGCAGCAGTGTCATCAACGCGGCAAGGCCGAAGAACTGGGTTGCGATGTCGGAATAGACCGCGCCTACATAGCCTAGCGCATTGGTGACGGGATTGTCGGTGGCGTGGCTGAAGCTCGGGTCCGACACGTTCCATGTCGCCAGCGCGCCGACGGCTGCGATGGTCGCGGCGATCATGACGAGACCGCCGACGCGTTCCGCCTGCCGCCGGGCAAAAGCTGCCAGCCCGCTGCCCGTTTCGAGCAGGACCGAAGATGTCGACAGACTTGAGCGCATGTATGACCCCGTCTTGCGTGCGCGCGTTTCGAGCGTCGAACCACACGACGCAGAGCTTGAGCCGAAGACTATTCAGGGGAAGGTTAAGGGGGCATTAACCATGGGTGCCCGGCCAGCGTTTCGGCGCAAGAAAAAGGGGCCCGCATCGCGCTGAAGTGCGATGCGGGCCCAGTTGTGGCTGCAGGTGAAAACTCACCTGCAGGCCGGGACGTGTCGGCGCGGGGACTGGAACCCGCGCCAATCAGCGATCAGTTGTGATAGGCGACTTCGCCGTGCGAGGAGACGTCCAGGCCCTGGCGTTCCTCTTCAACGGTCGGACGCAGGCCGACGATCATGTCGACGATCTTGTAGAGGATCGCGGACATGACGCCGCACCAGACGACGGTGATGGCAACCGCGACGATCTGGGTCCAGACCTGAGCGCCCATCGTCACGCCTTCGGCATAGCCGACGCCGCCCAGCCCCGGCGATGCCAGGATGCCGGTGGCGATCGCGCCGATGATGCCTGCGATGCCGTGGATGCCGAAGACGTCGAGCGAATCGTCATAGCCGAGCCTGATCTTGACGACGGCGACGAAGTAGTAGGCGACCGCGCTCGCAACCGCGCCCAGCACAATCGCGCCGACCGGACCGACAAACCCAGCCGCGGGCGTTATGGCGACCAGGCCTGCGATGATGCCCGAAGCGCCGCCAAGCATCGACGCCTTGCCGCGCATCGCCTTTTCGATGAGCGCCCAGGCGATCACCGCACCTGCGGTTGCGGTGAAGGTGTTGATCATGGCGAGCGATGCGGTGCCGCCGGCCGAAAGCGCCGAACCCGCATTGAAGCCGAACCAGCCAACCCACAGGATGGCAGCACCGATGAGGGTCAGCGGCAGCGAGTGCGGAGCCATGTTGTCCTTGCCGTAACCGTGGCGCTTGCCGACCAGGATGGCGCCGACGAGTGCCGCGATACCGGCATTGATATGGACGACGGTGCCACCGGCAAAGTCCATCACGCCCCAGCCGAAGAACAGGCCGTTTGCGTCCCACGCCATATGCGCGATCGGGAAGTAGACGATCGAGACCCAGAGGATGACGAACAGGATCACGGCCGAGAACTTGATGCGCTCGGCAAAGCCGCCGACGATCAGTGCCGGCGTGATGCAGGCGAAGGTCATCTGGAAGGCGATGAAGACGAATTCGGGAATGGTGCCCGATTCGGAATCCGGCGTGACGCCAGCCAGGAAGAGCTTGCCGAAGCCGCCGAAATAGGGGCTTTCACTGCCGCCGAAGGCGAATGAGTAGCCCCAGACCACCCAGACCACGATAACCACCGCGGTAATCATCGCGCACTGCATGAGGACGGAGAGGATGTTCTTGGCGCGCACCAGGCCGCCATAGAACAGGGCCAGACCCGGCAGGATCATGAACAGGACGAGGATGGTGGAGACCAGCATCCAGGCCGTGTCGCCCGAATTGATGGCCGATGCGGGCGCAGCCGCCTCAGCGGCGGCGGGTGCCGCTTCCTGCGCGAAGGCCTGGATCGCACCCGTAGCGCCAAGCGCGAGCGATGCCAGTCCGGCCGTTCTCGCCATTGGCAAAAGTCGTGAGAAGAGGTTCATGTATTTCTCCTTGGATAGGGGGTGCGGCTCAGAGCGCGTCATTGTCGGTTTCGCCGGTGCGGATGCGCACGGCCTGTTCGATGGAGAAGACGAAAATCTTGCCGTCGCCGATCTGGCCGGTCTTGGCAGCGCCGGAGATCGCCTCCACGGCGCGGTCGGCCATGTCGTCGCCTACTGCGATCTCGACCTTGAGTTTTGGAAGAAAGCTGACGGCGTATTCCGCGCCGCGATAGATTTCCGTGTGCCCCTTCTGCCGGCCATAGCCCTTGACCTCGCTTACGGTCAGGCCCTGGATGCCAAGCCCGGTCAGTGCGTCACGCACCTCGTCGAGTTTGAACGGCTTGATGATTGCCATCACGATCTTCATTCGATTTCACCCTTCACGATGCGGGTCCCCCGCGGTTTCGGATCATCGCGAGCGGAAAACCCTGCGACTGATGATCCTGAATTCAAGGACCGTGCCAGTTGGGATAAGGGTGGTATAAATGACTGATTTGACACAAAAAAATAGCGCCGCAGATGCGGCGCTATGATTTTGGGTCGGAAATTATGCCTAAAACTTAGGCTATGAAAAATGCATGCACATTATTTGTGCTTTGTGCGGACCCGGATCAGACCTTCCTGCGCAATGGAGGCGATGAGCATTCCGTCACGGGAATAGAGCGCGCCGCGATTGAAGCCGCGCGCACCGCCGGTCCATGGGCTGTCCTGCGTGAACAGGATCCAGTCATCGAGCGGATGGTCGCGATGGAACCACATGGCATGGTCGAGGCTGGCCGTCTGCAGGTCGTGGTCGAAGACGGCGCGCCCGTGGGCGAAGGTCGACGTATCGAGAAGGGTCATATCGGAGAGATAGGCAAGCAGAGCGGCGCGGGTGGCGCGGTCCTCAGCCACGGTTTCGCGAAAGCGCAGCCAATTGTGCTGGATGGGCGCGAGTTTTTCGCGGCTGGTAAAGTGCTCGATTATCACCGGTTTGATCTCGATCGGCCGCTCACGCTGCCACCAGCGGGCGACATCCTGTGGAATGCGGTCGCCGTAGCGCTCCAATATCTCCGCCTGACCGAGCACCTCGTCGGGGCCGGGGACGTCGAGGGCGATCGGGGCTTGGTGCTCGAGGCCCGGCTCGTCGGACTGGAAGGAGCTTTCGAGCGAAAAGATCGCCTTGCCATGCTGGATCGCGGTGACGCGCCGCGTGGTGAAGGAGCCGCCGTCGCGCAGCCGTTCGACGTCATAGATGATCGGGATCGACGGATCGCCGGGCAGCATGAAATAGCCGTGAAGCGAATGGACGAAGCGGCCGGCATCGACGGTGCGTTGCGTGGCGACCAGCGCCTGTGCGATCACCTGGCCGCCGAAGACGCGCTGCCATGAGGTGGCGGGGCTGCGACCACGAAACAGGTTGTGCTCGATCCGTTCGAGGTCAACAATAGACTGAATGGTGTGAAGCTCGGTCATAAATCGGCTTTCCGCTGCCTCGCGGCGCAAGTCAAGCAGGGGTTATCATGGCGCAGGCTTCCCAGACGACTCAGACCGACATTCTGATCGCAGGCGCGGGCTATGTCGGCATGGCCGTTGCCGTTTCGATCGCATCTGCCCGCCCGTCGCTGTCGATCACGGTGGTCGATGCCGCTCCCCCCGGCGCGTGGCGGCGTGACGGGCGCGCTTCGGCGATCGCAGCGGCGGCGGGGCGCATGCTCGACCAGCTCGGCTGCTGGGACGAGATCGACCCGCATGCGCAGCCAATTACTGAGATGATCGTGACGGATTCGCGCACGGCCGATCCTGTGCGCCCTGTCTTCCTGACATTTGACGGCGACGTGGCCGACGGCGAACCCTTTGCCCGAATGGTACCCAATGCCGTTCTCAACGCGGCGCTGCGCCGCCGCGCCGAAGAGCTTGGCGTGGTCTTCCGCGAAGGCGTGGCGGTCGAAGGTTATGATCAGCGGCCGGCGTCGCTTGGCGTTCGGATTGCGGGCGGCGACGTCATCGTCACGAAGCTGCTGGTCGCCGCCGACGGCGTGAAATCGCGCCTGCGCGACATGGCCGGCATCAAGACGGTGTCCTGGAACTACGGTCAGTCGGGCATTGTCTGCACCGTCCTGCACGAGCGGCCGCATAATGGCCGCGCCGAGGAACATTTCCTGCCGGCAGGGCCGTTTGCGACATTGCCGCTGAAGCCTTCTGCCGACAAGCAGAACCGCTCCTCGATCGTGTGGACCGAACGCACCGAGGACGCCGAGCGCATCGTCACCGAGGACGATTTCGTCTTCGAGGCAGAGCTTGAACAGCGTTTCGGGCTGAAGCTCGGCGAGATCAGGGTCGACGGCCCGCGCCGCGCATGGCCGCTTGGGCTGACGCTGGCGCGCTCCTTCGTGGCTCCACGCTTTGCGCTTGCCGGGGATGCCGCACATGGCATCCACCCGATTGCCGGGCAGGGCCTCAATCTCGGCTTCAAGGATGCAGCAGCGCTGGCTCAAGTCGTCGTCGAGGCCGACCGCATGGGTCAGGATATCGGCGCGCTTGATATATTACAGCAATATGAGCGCTGGCGGCGATTCGACACCGTGCAGATGGGCATCACGACCGATGTGCTCAACCGGCTGTTCTCCAACGATTTCGGCCCGCTGCGGGCGGTCCGCGACATCGGGCTGGGGCTGGTCGAGCGAATGCCGCGCATGAAGGATTTCTTCATCCGGCAGGCGGCGGGCGTCGGCGAAAACATTCCGCGCCTGCTCAAGGGCGAGGCTATCTGATCTCGAGGCCGAGTTTCTGGCGCAGGCGGCGCATGCGCAGTTCCAGAGACGGCAGCAGCGGGCCTTCTTCGGTCGCGACCTTGCGAACCATTGCGATCAGATCGGCTTTTTCGCCGTCGTTCAGCCTGGCGGCGAGATACGGTCCGAGCTTGTCGATCACGGTCGTCGCATCGTCGATCTGGTCCGCGGCCCATTGGGCATAAATCACCGCCTCTTCGGCCTTGGACGGATCGGCGATGGCGGCGATCTCGTTGCGCAGCATTTGTTCACGCGCGGGGCTGAGAGCCACATCCTCACCTGATATACCAGCGATAAGCGTCGCTGCGGCGATGACCGGGTCGTCGATCGCGGTGAGCGGCGATTGCTCGTTCAGGCGGCGGATCTTGTTGCGGCGGATCTTGCCGCGAACACGGCCGATCGCGTCGGCGGCCTCTCCCGCGGCATCGCGCATCATTTTCAGGCGGTACCACCAGGCGGCTCCGGCAATGAGAATTCCAACGATGATGATGAGAATATGCATGCGCCGTCCGGGGTATTTGCGACCGATACAAGTGTAGCGTGCCGGGGACAGGTTTCAAATGCGCCGCAATAAGATGGTGCATCTGCACCGCGCCCCTATATCCTGGGTTGGATCATCAAGGAGACGAACATGGACCGTCACGCTACAGCAGTCTGGAAAGGCAATCTGAAGGAAGGTTCGGGTCAGATCGACCTGCAGAGCGGCGCGATGAAGGCGCAGCCCTATTCCTTCAAGGCGAGGTTCGAGGATGAGAGCGGCAAGACGGGCACTAACCCGGAAGAGCTGATCGCCGCCGCCCATGCCGGCTGCTTCGCCATGCAGCTGTCGCATTTTCTCGCCGAAAACGGCACGCCGGCCGACAGTCTCGATGCAAAGGCCGTGGTGACGCTGGTTCCGGGTACGGGCATTACCGGCAGCGCGCTGACGCTGGTGGGCAAGGTGCCGGGCATTGACGAGGCGAAATTCAAGGAACTAGCGACCAAAGCCAAGGAAGGCTGCCCGGTGTCCAAGGCGCTCGGGGCGATCAATGTGACGCTCGACGCCAAGCTCGCCTGAGGCTCGGCAGCGCAGGCAGTTCCACCTACGCCAATAAGAAAAACCCGGCCGCAAGGCCGGGTTTGTTCATTCAGACAGGGCGTCGCCGGATCAGGCGGCTTCTTCCTGCTCGGTGTCGGCATCGGCTTCGGCCTCATTGTCAGCCTTGGCGCCGCGCTTAGGGCCCTTGTTCAGGTTCACCTCGATGAGGCGCACGGCCTCGGTCTCGCTCACCTTGTTGACGGCCGCGATTTCGCGGGCCATGCGGTCGAGCGCGGCTTCATAAAGCTGGCGTTCCGAATAGGACTGTTCCGGCTGGTTCTCGGCGCGGTAGAGGTCGCGAACGACCTCGGAGATCGAGATCAGGTCGCCCGAATTGATCTTCGCGTCATATTCCTGCGCGCGGCGCGACCACATGGTACGCTTGACGCGGGCGCGGCCCTGCACGACCTTGAGCGCGCGCTCGACATAGTCGGTTTCGGACAGCTTGCGCATTCCGATGGAGGCAGCCTTGGCGACCGGCACCTTCAGACGCATCTTGTCCTTCTGGAAATCGATGACGAAGAGTTCAAGCTTGTGGCCAGCCACTTCCTGCTCGTCGATAGACACGATCTGGCCAACGCCATGTGCCGGATAGACGATGTATTCTCCGGTCTTGAAACCGTTGCGGGCTGCGGATGACTTCTTCTGCGGGGTGGCCATTACGCTTCAAACTCCTGTTCGCGCCCGGATACGGAATTCCGGGACTGCATCGGCCTTACGCCGGCCTCGCGTTATGTCGGTCTCACGAAAGGTTGGTTCGCACCTCGGGCTGCACACGCCAAAACCACGCGTGGCCAGATGAAACTGGTGCGACGGATATATCCTTCAATGAGTAAGGCTTTGCGCCAGCAATGGGCGTCGTGTGACCGGCATGTGGAGTAGGGGTAGCATAATTTCGCGCGCAAATCAAGATTTTGCTGCAAACGCGAAGGCTTAGGCCCGCCAGACTGCAACGAAGGTTAATCGTGGCAGGCAATATGCAATCAGAAATGGCGGCTCTGCTTGCGCTCAGTCGCCCTTGCCGGGCTCGGGCGAGAAGAACTTTTCGAACTTGCCTTCGATGCCATCCATATCCTTGGCGTCGGCCGGCGGCTCGCCCTTCTGGGTGATGTTCGGCCACGACGTGGCGAAGTCCGCATTGATCTTCAGCCACTTGTCGAGGCCGGGCTCGGTGTCGGGTTTGATCGCGTCCGCAGGGCATTCCGGTTCGCACACGCCGCAGTCGATGCATTCGTCGGGATGAATGACGAGCATGTTCTCGCCTTCATAGAAGCAGTCGACCGGACAAACCTCGATGCAATCCATGTATTTGCAGCGGATGCAGTTGTCGGTGACGACGTAGGTCATGGGCTCGGTCCGGGTATTTTGAGCAGTGGCGTAACGCTTTCGATGGTGCGGTGCAAGGGACGCATTGCCGCGCGAGGGAGCGGTGCGAGCATGAGAATTCCCGTCACCGCCTTTTGCCGGATCAGTTTTCCCGGCTAGGGGTCGCCATCCGCCTGGAGGCGGTCGATGGCGCGTCGTTCACGCTTTGTCGGCCTCCCGGTGCCGGGATCGCGACCCTGCGGCAGGGGCGCTGTATCGCGTGGCGGATCGGGTGGCGTCAGGTCTTCATAGAGCTTGCGCGCCTCTTCGGCAGGGCCGCGCCGGGTGCCTGGATCAAGCACGCGCCAGACGAGTACGCGCCGCTCAAGCCTTATCGTCACGCCGTCGCCCGGCTTCACGGTGGCGGATGCGTGATCGACTTTCTCGCCATTGATGCGGACTGCGCCAGACGCGACAAGTTTCTGCGCCAGCGAGCGCGATTTGAGCGCGCGCGCGAAAAACAGCCACTTGTCGATGCGCTGGCTGGCGGTTGCGCCCACACTTACTTGCGCAGTTGGTCGCGCAGTGCCGCGAGCTTGGCGAAGGGCGAGTCGGGATCGATCTTGCCGCCGTCGCGCTTGGGGGCCGTCGCTTCGAAGTTGCGTGGACCACGATCCTCGCGGCGCGGGCCGCGATCGTCCTTGCGGGGCTTGCGGTCGCCTTCGGGACGCGGCGGGCGTGGCGGACGCGGATCGTCTGCACGCCACAGGATCTTCGGCTCCTTCGGCGTCGCATCCTGGGTTTCCGCGCGCTTTTCATTGCGCTTGCCACGGCGTGGGCCGCGATTGCGCTCGCCTTCGGCCTGGCCTTCCTGCTGATTGCCCTGTTGGCCGCGCTGACGATGCTGGCCACCGCGCTGGTCGCGGCCATGGCGGCGCTGCCCGTCGAAACGGCCGGGACGCCAGACGAGGATCGGCTTCGGCTCGACTGCCTCTGCCGCCGATTCGATGGGGGCAGCGGGGGTTTCTGCCAGCGTTTCAGTTGACGCTTCCGCCTGTGCCTCGACAAGCGACTCAACTGGCTCATCTGACGCTACGACTGGCGCGACCGCCTCCGCCGCTATGGGCCACGTTTCTTCGCTTGCGTCACTTACCAGAGCTGCGGCATCCGAAGCCTCCTCCGCTTCTTCCGGGGTGACAGGTGCAATGGCGATTGCAGCCATGACCGGAAGTTCGTGGTCGTCGTTGCCTTCAACTGGCGCTTCAGTCTGGTCGGCAGCTTCGACATTATCGGTTTCGCTGGCCGCCGGCTCGCTCGCCGCCTGTTGCTCGACCGCCTGCGCTGCCTTGGCCGCGGCGGCTTCCGCTGCGCGGGCGTCGACGCGCGTCATGCGCTCGGCGATCTCCGCTGGCAGCTTGGACTCGGCGCGATAGCCCAGACCCTTGAGGATCTCCTCCATGTCGGCGGCATTTGCGCCCAGAACCGACATCATCGGAGGCGTGATCAGGAACGAACCTCCGTCAAATGCGCCATCCGGGCGTGGGCCGGAACCGGGCTTCCACGCCATGGCAGGACGGATCAGGTCTGCGATGCGCTCCAGAATGTCGACGCGAACGGCACGGCGGCCAAGCATCCGATAGCCGGCGAGCTTGTAGAATTCCTTGTCGAACGTCGTGTCGACGACGACCGAGGTGCGGCCGGCGGCGAGCGCGGAGACGACATCGCCAAAGCCCGGTTTGTCCTTCCCGTCATTCTTCAGCGCCCAGAGCAGCGTCAACAGGCTGGCCGGTGCGGGCTTGAGGAGCGCCGGGACGAAGATGTGATAGGCGCCGAAGCGCACGCCGAGGCGACGCAGCGCGCCGCGCGATTCCTGATCGAGCGACTTGATGTCGTCGGCAATGTCGCGGCGGTTGAGCAGGCCGAAATTCTCGACCAGACGGAATGCGATGCCGCGCGCTATGCCCGAAAGCTGGTCGGCGCCCTTGAGGTCGACCAGCGGCTTCAACAGGCTCTCGACCTGATAGCCGACAAAACGCTCCGCCCGCTCGGCCACCTTGTCGCGCGCCGGGCCGGTCAGCTGTTCGTCGGCGAGCAGGATGACGCGGGGCTTGAGCGTGTCCTCGCCTTCGACAAGCGTTCCGACCGGCTGGCCGAGCCAGCGCAAGATGCCGTCGGACGCCAGCGCCAGATCGCCATTGGCCGAGGTCGCGAACCTTTCGGCGCGCGTCTCGAACTCGGTGGCAAGCGCCTTCTGGGCGGCTATGCGCACAGCCTTGGCGTCCTCGCCGCTGGCGGTCGTGTCCGCGGTGAACCGGAAACCCTGCAATTCCCCGACATGATGGCCTTCGACGGTGACACCGCCGGTCGGGTTGATTTCGGCCTCGAGCATGCTGTTCTCTCTCAGTCGCCTCATGAGCACGGATGTCCTGCGATCAACGAAGCGTTTCGTCAACCGTTCATGCAACGCATCGGACAGTCGGTCCTCAATCTCCCGCGTTTTCTCCTGCCAGTGTGTCGGATCGGCAAGCCAGCCGGGGCGGTGGGAGACAAAGGTCCATGTGCGGATTTGCGCGATACGTTGCGACAGCGTGTCGATATCGCCGTCGGCATTGTCGGCGCGGCGCACCTGTTCTGCCATATAGGCTTCATCGACACGGCCGCGCCTGACCAGATCCTGATAGATTGAGCCGATGATGTCGGCGTGCTGGGCGGGTGCGATGCGGCGATAGTCGGGCAGGGCACAGGCGTCCCACAAAAGCTGGACACGGTCGCGCGTCGTGGCGAGGTCGCGCATCTCGGGTTCGCGAGCAAGATGTTCGAGCGCCCGCTGGTCGACGGCAGGCAGCGCCTTGGTCAGGCCCTCGACCGCCGGTGTCGCCTCGATGGAGCGGCGCAAGGCATCGAGCGAGGAAAAGTCGAAATCGGGCGTGCGCCACTGCAAGACCCTGACCGGTTCGAAATCATGCGCCTCGATCTTCTCGACCAGTTCCTGATCGAACGGGATGACCTGTCCCGTGACGCCAAATGTGCCGTCGCGGACATGGCGTCCGGCGCGGCCCGCGATCTGGCCAAGCTCGGCTGCCGACAAGTCGCGGTATTGATAGCCGTCGAACTTGCGGTTCTGGGCGAAGGCGACGTGATCGACATCCAGATTGAGGCCCATGCCGATGGCGTCGGTGGCGACGAGGAATTCGACGTCGCCCGACTGGTAGAGCTCGACCTGCTTGTTGCGGGTGCGCGGGCTGAGCGCGCCCAGCACCACGGCCACGCCACCGCGCTGGCGGCGGATCAGTTCGCCGATGGCGTAAACCTCGTCGGCAGAGAAGGCGACGACAGCCGAGCGGCGCGGCAGGCGCGTCATCTTCTTCTGGCCGGCATAGGCGAGATGGGACATGCGCGGGCGGGTGACGATCGAAATGCCGCGCAGCGTCTTTTCGAGGATGCCGCGCATGGTGCCTGCACCTAGAAGCAGGGTCTCCTCGCGGCCGCGCAGGTGCAGGATGCGGTCGGTGAAGATGTGGCCGCGTTCCAGATCGCCGGCAAGCTGCACCTCGTCGATGCCAACAAAGGCGACGTTCGTTTCGCGCGGCATGGCCTCGACCGTGCAAACCGAATAGCGCGCGCCGGGCGGCTGGATCTTCTCCTCGCCCGTCACCAGCGCGACATTTGCAGCGCCAACCTTGTCGACGACCCGCGAATAGACTTCGCGCGCCAGCAGTCTCAGCGGCAGGCCGATAATGCCCGACGAATGGGCAACCATGCGCTCAATGGCGAGATGGGTCTTGCCGGTATTGGTTGGCCCCAGAACCGCCGTCACGTTGCGGCCCGACAGGATCATCGGGTCTCTAGGTTTGGGTTGGACATTCATGTCTGGAGATTGTCTCTCGCGGCCAGAAGGCAATGCGGTTCGCCCGTTCATATAGGGGTTTGGGGCGCGCGCACAACGTTTGCGGGGCTTCCGAACATGTGGCGCGATTAAGAAACGGAACGTGACTGGAACGAATCAGCGACGAATCACTGACTCCGGGTGATTCATGGTCTGTTCACGCGCAACATGTTGATTTGAATCGTCATTCCGAAACCAGATGCTGAATCGAACCAATGGGATAAGAGCCGCAAAGGCAGGCGTCGTTAACCTTTGGAGCGCGGCCACGACCAGGTGCGGCTCAGCCCTGCATGACAGGTAGAAAATGCTAACCGGTTCTTTACCGAGGTTGCCGGGAGGTTACCGGAAAACGCGCCCAAGCGGCCGGCTGCGTTAACGAAGCGCCCAAAGCCGGAACGAATCGGCGACGAATCACTGATGGGACGGGTTTCCCGATCTGTTCACCACAGCATCTAGCGGTCGATTGGCGAGAGAACACACAAGCCGACCGGCGATCCATCGAATTTGCATGCTGGATTTCAGTTCGCACTAACCATTCTGTTCCGAAAAGAAACGCTGGCGAGCGGGCAGGCGGCGGTCGCGCGTTAATCAATTGCTAACCGGCCATGCAAGCTGCGCATTGCTGCGATGCAGCATCTAATGTTGCAATGCAGCAAAGATATGGGATGATGAAGTCGTTCGGGAGGAACCAACTGGCGGCAGGTGTCGCCAAGGAAGGAACCGAAATGCCGCTTCAGAACGTCATCAGCCGGGTCAAGAGCCATCTCGACAAGCAGCGCCAGTATCGCCGCGCGATCAATGAAATCAGCAGCCTGTCCGACCGCGATCTCGCTGATATGCGCGCCAATCGCGATGACATGATCAACTGGGCACGCCGCGAATATCTCGGCTGAGAAGCCGATCAGCTGACAGGCCGATCATCCCAACCAGATGAGCCGCCGTGCCGAAAGGTGCCGGCGGCTTTTTTATCCGGCCGCCAATGCCGCCTCTATCGCGGGCTTGAGGTCGCGCTCGACGGATTCGGCCGTGAACGGCCCGACATGTTTGTAGACGATGCGGCCGTCGCGCCCGACGAGGAATGTCTCGGGCACGCCATAGACGCCCCAGTCGATGGCCGTGCGGCCTGTCGTGTCGACGCCGATTGCGTCAAACGGGTTGCCCAGGCTGACGAGGAAGCGCCGGGCGTTTTCGGGCGTATCCTTGTAGTTCAGGGCCGCAATCGAGATGCGGTCGTCCCCGGCAAGCTGCATCAGCTGAGGATGTTCCAGCCGGCACGGCGCGCACCAAGATGCGAAGACATTGACCAGCGTCACCTTGCCGCTGAAATCGGCGGATTTCAGCCCCGGAAGCGACATGCCGTCGAGCGGCGGAAGGTCGGTTGCGGGCGCCTGCTGGCCGATCAGCGCCGATGGCACGACGGCAGTGTCCCGGCCCGACAGAAGCTGGGTCAGGAAGAGGCCGGCCAGCACGACGAATGCCACCAGCGGCAGCAAGGCCAGCCAGGAGCGGCGGCGGGCAGGCACCGGTTCGGTGCTCATGCCGATTTGCCCTGCGAGCGGCGCTTGATGCCGGAGGCCTCGAGCGTTGCGATCTCGCGACGGCGGGCGCGCTGGTCAAGCAGGATCCAGAGCGCCAGTCCGCCGAGGGCGACGGCCGAGACGGCATAAGCGGCGGTGACGAAGAGCGCGTGATTCATGCTTCTGCGCCCCGGGCGGCGAGGCGGCGCATCGACTGGACGCGCCTGCGCCAGATTTCGGCGCGCATCGCCATCAGGTGCAGCGTGAAGAACAGCAGCGTGAAGCCGACCGCAGAGATGAGAAGCGGCCAGAGCAAGCTCGGATGGATGGTCGGTCCGTCGAGCCGCAGTACGGAGGCGGGCTGATGCAGCGTGTTCCACCACTCGACCGAGAACTTGATGATCGGAATGTTGATGACGCCGACCAGCGTGACGATGGCCGCCGCACGCGCCGAGCGGCCGGGATCGTCCAGCGCGCGCGTCAGCGCCACAAGGCCGAGATACATCAGGAAGAGCACGAAGACCGATGTCAGCCGTCCGTCCCAGACCCACCATGTGCCCCAGGTCGGGCGGCCCCAGATCGAGCCTGTCGCCAGCGCCAGCGCGGTGAACACCGCACCGATCGGCGCTGCTGCCTTCAGCGCAACATCGGCCAGAGGATGACGCCAGACCAGCGTGCCGAGCGCCGAGACGGCCATGACCATGTAGATCATCATCGACAGCCAGGCGAATGGAACATGGATATACATGATCCGCACCGTCGAGCCCTGCTGGTAGTCCTCGGGTGCGGCAAAACCCAGCCACAGGCCGATTGCGATGAAGATCAGTGAGGCCGCGCCAAGCCAAGGCAAAATGGCTCCGGCCAACGCCAGAAACCGTGTCGGGTTGGCGAGGTCGGACAATCGTAGCCGGGCTGCGGTGGCGTTTGTCATGCGTCTCAAATAGTCGTTGTCGCTGTGCCGGGCAATTGACCTTTGCGCGAGCTGGTGCCGCAGGCCGCTCAGCCGATCTCGTCGATGATACGGGGAAGGCTCGCCAGCGTGGCGATCTTGCGGAAGCGCGGATTATCCTGCGGCTCGTCGGCATGTTCGACGGCCCAGGTCAGGTCGTGCGGCACGAAGACGCCCCAGCCGCCTGCATCGATTGCCGGCAATATGTCGGATTTCAGCGAATTGCCGATCATCATGGCGCGTTCGGCCCCGTCGCCGTGGCGGGAAAAGACGCGCTCATAGGTGGCGCGGTTCTTGTCGGAGACGATCTCGATGCCGTCGAAAAGCTCGCCGAGGCCCGACGCGGCCAGCTTGCTCTCCTGATGGAAGAGGTCGCCCTTGGTCACCAGCACCAGCCGGTAGCGGCCGACAAGCGCCTCGACCGCTTCACGCGCATGGGGCAGAAGCTCGACGGGGTGGGTCAGCATCTCGCGCCCCGTCTCCAGAATTCGCGCCACGGTCTGCGACGGTATCTTGCCGTCGGTGACAGAAATCGCGGTCTCGATCATGGACAGGATGAAGCCTTTTGCGCCGAAACCATAGGTGGCGAGCATGCGCCGCTCGGTCTCGTCGAGCTTCTGCGCCAGCATTTGAGCGTCGGCATGATCCTTGACCAGATCGAAGTAGCGCTGGCGCGTCTGAACGAAGAACTGCTCGTTCTGCCAGAGCGTGTCGTCGGCATCGAAGCCGATTGTCGTCAGGTTGCGGGCCATATGCGTCTCATATCCCAAACCGCATGCGCTGCGCCAGATGAGCCCCAAAGCGGCTGTGCCGCGCCAGCCGACCGGGTGTCATGAAAAAGGCGCCGCAGAAGCCTGCGACGCCTTTCATTGATCGGTTTGGTCCGGCGGCGTCAGGCAGCCTTCTTCCTGGGCGTGATAAGGCCGCGAGCGATAAGAAGCTCGGCGATCTGGACGGCGTTCAAAGCCGCGCCCTTGCGCAGGTTGTCGGAGACGATCCACATGGCCAGGCCGTTCTCGACCGTGCCGTCCTCGCGGATGCGCGAGACATAGGTCGCATCTTCGCCCGCACTTTCGAGCGGCGTGATGTAGCCGCCGTCCTCACGCTTGTCGACGACGAGCACGCCCGGCGCCTCGCGCAGGATATCGCGCGCCTGGTCGGCGGTGATCTCGTTCTCGAATTCGAGATTGACGGCTTCCGAATGGCCGATGAACACCGGCACACGCACGGCGGTTGCCGTCACCTTGATCTTCGGGTCGAGCATCTTCTTGGTCTCGGCGACAAGCTTCCACTCTTCCTTGGTGTAGCCGTCTTCCATGAACACATCGATGTGCGGGATGACGTTGAAGGCGATGCGCTTGGTGAACTTCTTGTTCTCGACCGGGTCCGACACGAAGACGGCGCGGGTCTGGGTGAAGAGTTCGTCCATGCCTTCCTTGCCGGCGCCTGAAACGGACTGGTAGGTCGAGACGACGACACGCTTGATCTTCGCCGCGTCGTGCAGGGGCTTGAGCGCAACCACCATCTGGGCGGTCGAGCAGTTCGGATTGGCGATGATGTTCTTCTTCGTGTAGCCGGCAATCGCGTCGGGGTTCACTTCCGGAACGATCAGCGGCACCTCGGCGTCATAGCGCCATGCCGACGAGTTATCGATGACGACGCAACCCTGCTTGCCGATCTTTGGCGACCATTCCTTGGAAATGTTGCCGCCGGCCGACATCAGGCAGATGTCGGTGTCGGAGAAGTCGTAATTGTCGAGCACCTTCACCTTCAGCGTCTTGTCGCCGTAGGAGACTTCGGTGCCGAGCGAGCGGCGCGAAGCCAGCGGCACGATCTCGTCTGCGGGAAAACCGCGTTCTTCCAGTATGTTCAGCATCTCCCGGCCCACATTTCCCGTGGCGCCGACGATCGCAACCTTGAATCCCATAGAACTAGCTCCTGTCGCTCTCCGCTTGATCGCTTTGGAGGATCCCGCCGGCCATCGCGGGTCCCGTCCCCCTCCGGCAAGCCGGGGAGAGGGCGGCGGGCCAAGGGAGATCAGACCGTGGTCGCGGTCGTTTTTTTGGCCGGGGTTTTGGTGAGACGGACAGGCGCGCGTCCGCGACCGGCGGTGAGGCCGGCGACGTCAAATGCCAGAAATGCCAGCAAGAGGCCGCGCATGGAGAACTCCGTAACGGCGGTGCTTTTACGCGCAATGGCTAAAGAGTCAATTGCTGGCCGAGTTCAACCGGTTTCGAAGTCGCCGGGTTGGGGTGGCGCTATCGGTGTGAAGCGTGTCCGCTCGGGCTTGATGTCGAGGAGCGGCGTGCCGTCGAGGCAGTCAAGGCCGCGCACGAGAACGACATTTGCCTCTACGCCGACGACCGTCGCGATCGAGGTGCCGATCGGATTCGGCCGCACGGGAGAGCGGAGCGCAAATGTGCCGCGCGCATTGCCGTCATTGGCAGGGCTTTGCAGCACGAGGTCACGGCGTGAGAGATGCAGCCAATACAACACCTCGATCTGTTCGAGCTCCTCGACGCCGCGAAGGGCCGGCACCCATGGCTCGAACAGTTCGAGGCGGCAGACCGGACCGTCCAGACGGCCCATTCGTGGCGTCATCAGGCGAGATGTCCAGGGCGTGCGGATCGTTCCTATGAAGACGAGGCCGGCATCGTTGGCCGGCGGCTCGATGATCTCGACCTCGCCGGCGCGTATCTCGTTTTCGCGGACCATCCGGGTCAGTCGACCGCGACCATGACGTCGGATGCCTTGACGATGGCATAGGCGGCCTTACCCTCGGCGAGCTTGAGGTCTGCGACCGCTTCATTGGTGATGGAGGCGGTGACGATAACCCCGCCGCCGATGTCGATCGTGACATGCGACGTCGTAGCGCCCTTGGTGATGCCGGTGATCTTGCCCTTTAGCTGATTGCGCGCGCTGATCTTCATCGGGTTTTCCTGAACTGCTGAGTGTGAAGCGTTGTGAATGGAAGACTATTGCGATTTGCCGACTGCGGCAAATGGGCTCTGAACCTGATTTCGACATCGCCTGCCCCATTTGTATCCCAATCGGGGGAAACCCTGTGTGCCTTGCAGGGAGAGCATCATGAACCTTGGGAAGATACAGGCGTTTGCACTGGCGGCCGCCCTGACGGTTGTTTCGGTGCTGACGGCTCTCGTCTCAAATGGCGAGTCGTCGGGTCATGCAGCGCCCGCTGCGGTGACGGCGCTCGAAAAGCATTACGAACCGGGACTCGACCGGTCGACCACATCCTCAACCTCGCCGACAGGGGCCCCTCGCCAGTAATCGCGCCATTGGCCGGCAGAACGCTCGCAGCACTTCATCAGCCTGTCGCAGGCTTGCCTTCCTGATGCCGTCTGGCGCACTTTGGCGCCCGAAACGATCCCAAAGGAGCCTGCGTGAAGATACTGGTCGTCAATTGCGGAAGCTCAAGCCTGAAGCTCGGCGTGTTCGACATGGCGGGCGAGGCTCATGAAATCCTCAAGGCCGGTTTCGACAAGTTTGACGGGGCTGCCTGCGATGTGAAGATCAGCGGGCAGGGGCCGGTAGAGACAGCGCGCGGGCCATATGGGTCGATCGAGGCGGCGATTGCGGCGCTTCCAGCTATCCTTGCCGATCACGGCGTTGAGGGCATCGCCGCCGTCGGGCACCGGGTGGTCCATGGGGGCGACACGTTTCGCGCCACGACGGTTCTCGACGACGCGGTGATCGACAAGATCGAGGCGCTGACGCCGCTTGCGCCGCTGCACAATCCGGCCAATCTCGCCGCCATCCGCGTAGCGCGCCGCGTCTGGCCCGACCTCGTGCAGGTGGCCGTGTTCGATACCGCCTTCCATTTGACCAATCCGGCAAGGGCCACGACCTATGCCGTTCCCGCGCAATGGCGCGCGGCAGGCCTGCGCCGCTTCGGCTTCCACGGCACGTCGCACAAATATGTCGCCGAGCGCGTCGCGCAGGAGATCGGCCAGCCGCTACGCGATCTCAAGATCGTCTCTGTCCATCTCGGGAATGGTGCAAGCGCCTGCGCCATCAATCTGGGCGAGAGCATGGACAGTTCGATGGGGCTGACGCCGCTGGAAGGTCTCGTCATGGGCACGCGCTCTGGCGATGTCGATCCCGGCCTGTTCGGCTTCCTGTCGCGCCAGCTCGGCCTGACGATCCAACAGATAGAGGAGACACTCTATTCGCAAAGCGGGCTGAAAGGGCTGACCGGCTCGTCCGACATGCGCGATGTCGAGGCGCGCGCCGCGGGCGGCGACGCAGATGCCCAGCTTGCCATCAACATCTTCGCCTATCGCGCGCGCAAATATATCGGCGCCTATGCCGCCGCCATGGGCGGGCTGGACGCTGTCGTGTTCACTGGCGGCATCGGCGAGAACTCGTCCTCGATGCGGCGGCGCATATGCGACGGGCTCGATTTCATGGGACTGGTCATCGACATCGACCGCAACCAGTCGGTCGACCTGTCAAATCGCGCCGCGCCGCAAATCCAGGCCTATGGTTCGAAAGTGCGCATCTTCGTCACCGAGACCGCCGAGCAATTGATGATCGCGCGCGAGACGGCCGGCGTCATCGGTAAGCAGGCCAAGCCCGTGCGCTCGGTGCCGGTCGCGGTTTCGGCACGCCACGTCCATCTGTCGCGTGTGTCTGTCGATGCGCTTTTCGGGCCGGGTTACGAGCTGAAGCCGTCAAAGCCGCTGCGCCAGCCGGGCCAGTGGGCTGCGGAGGAGCGCGTGACGCTTGAAGGGCCGAAAGGTCGTATCGAGCGCGTCGCGATCCTTGGTCCGTTGCGCGGCCGCACCCAGATCGAGGTCTCGCGAACCGACGGTTTCGCGCTCGGCATCGATGCGCCGGTGCGCGATTCCGGCAAGCTGGACGGCACGCCGACAGTCCGCCTCATCGGGCCTCATGGCACGCTCGACACGGACGGCCTCATCATCGCGGCGCGCCACATCCACACCAACCCGACAGACGCCAGGGCGCTCGGCCTTGAAGATGGTGAATATGTCGATGTGTCGATCGGCGATCCCGAGCGCGGGCTGGTCTTCGGCAAGACGCTGATCCGCGTTGGAGCCGATTCCTTCACCGAGATGCATATCGACACCGACGAGGCCAACGCCGCCGATATCCGCTCGACGATCGATGGTGAAATCGTCGCGGACAAGGTAGCGCAGATTTCGGCCTAGCGAGCGTGCTTGCCGATGAAACCGGCAATCGCATCGATCACGCCGGGTGCAAGCGGAAGGTTGGGATGGGCGTAGGTGGCAAGGTTGGCGCCCATGTCTGCCGGCGCTTCCTTCAGCACGTGATTGACCGATGGCAGCAGCGCAAGCGTGGCGCGGGGATTGGCCTGTGCAAGGAGCCTGGCGTCTTCCGTCGCTATCTGAAGGTCTGTTTCGCCCTGGAGGATCAGCACCGGCAGCGTGACGTTCGCGATCAGCGCAGCCGGATCCTGCGCGAACAGGTTGCGCATGAAACCCTGCGTGGCTGGCGAAAACAGCGGCGCGACGGTTGGCGGCATGGTTGCCGTGTCGACCTCGCGGCCCGCTTCCAGTTCGTTGATGGCGGCCAGCATGACCGGGAGATAGGGCGCATTTGCGGGATTGGCGCGCAGCTGGTCGCGCAATATGTCGCCAAGCTTGCGGCCCGGTCCCGCCACCAGCAGTAGGCCGCAAATGTTGTCGGGTCTTTGCGCCGCTGCAAGCGCGACCAGTGCGCCTTCGGAGTGGCCGAGAAGCCAGATGCACTCATTGCCAGTCCTGGTGTGGATCGCGCCGATCCAATTGCGAATGTCCTCGGCATAGTCTGCTATCGTGACATCGTTCGGGTCTTTGACCGCAGCAGCACTGCCGAACATGCCGCGCTTGTCGATGCGGACGGAGGCAATGCCGCGCTCGGTCAGCCCTTCCGCGATCAGCCGATAGGTTGCGGCCTGAACGCCTAGCGGATTGTTGCCGTCGCGGTCGGTCGGCCCCGAACCGGGGACGATGATGACGGTGGGGGCGCCCGAACCTGCCTCAAGATATGTTCCGTGCAGATGAGCGAGCGGACCAGTCGCCTCAATTTCCTGCGATTGCGCATGCGCAGTGCCTGCCGACAGTATCGAGGTCAGGCAGGCGATGAGTGCGGCGCGCATGAGGGCTGGGTTCATCAATACCTTTCGCAATTCTATGTCCTCGCGCCAGCCGGGAAGGCGCGGGGACAAGATCAGTTGAAACTCGACGCTATCAGCCCCTGTCGGCGTCAGGCGGCCAGTTCGCGATACTTCGCGACGACAGCGTCGCCCATTTCGACGGTCGTGACCTGCTTCATGCCGTTCGACATGATGTCCCCGGTGCGAAGGCCCGCGTCGAGAACGTCGGAGATCGCCTTTTCGAGGCGGTCTGCCTCGGTGACCATGTTGAACGAATAGCGCAGGCACATGGCAAAGGACGCGATCATGGCGATGGGGTTGGCGATGCCCTTGCCGGCGATGTCGGGGGCAGAGCCGTGCACCGGCTCGTAGAGCGCCTTACGCGAGCCTGTCTTGGGATCGGGCGCGCCGAGCGACGCCGAGGGCAGCATGCCGAGCGAACCGGTCAGCATGGCGGCGACGTCTGACAGCATGTCGCCGAACAGATTGTCGGTGACGATGACGTCGAACTGCTTGGGCCAGCGCACGAGCTGCATGCCGCCGGCATCGGCCAGCATGTGCGACAGCTCCACGTCGGAGTACTTAGCCTTGTGGGTGGCGGTCACGACCTCGTTCCACAAGACGCCCGACTTCATGACATTGCGCTTCTCCATCGAGCAGACCTTGTTCTGCCTTGTCCGCGCCAGCTCGAAAGCGACGCCTGAGATGCGCTCGATCTCGAACGTGTCGTAGACCTGCGTGTCGATGCCGCGCTTCTGGCCGTTGCCCAGATCGATGATCTCCTTGGGCTCGCCGAAATAGACGCCGCCGGTCAGTTCGCGCACGATGAGGATGTCGAGGCCCTCGACGACGTCAGGCTTGAGCGAGGAGGAGGCGGCGAGCGCCGGATAGCAGATGGCCGGGCGGAGATTGGCGAAGAGCTGCATGTCCTTGCGCAGGCGCAGAAGACCGGCTTCGGGGCGCACCTCATAAGGCACGCTGTCCCACTTGGGGCCGCCGACAGCGCCGAACAGCACGGCATCAGCGGCCATTGCCTTTGCCATGTCGTCTTCGGAGATCGCCGCGCCATGCGCGTCGTAGGCGCAACCGCCGACCAGCCCTTCATCGGTCTCGAAACCCGCGCCGCCTTCGTTCATCACGGCGATGAGTTTGCGGACTTCCGCCATCGCCTCTGGGCCGATGCCGTCGCCTGGAAGAAGGAGGAGCTTGCGCGATGCCATGTCGAAATCCTGATGATTGAATGTTCGACTGTTCTCAACGGCGATGTGGCGCGGAAGTCAAGGCGTCAGGCGGTCAGGCCCGCAATGAACCCGCGATCCAATCATCCAGAAGCGGGAACGTTTGCCGCGACTGGCGCGTTTAGGAGCATCGTTATCCAAGGTGGAGGCTTTTCATGCTGCGTGGTGGACTTCTCTGGCTGATCGGCTTGCCGATCCCCGTCATCATCGTCCTCTGGCTTCTCGGCTTCCTGTCGTAAGCCTAGCCGACTGACCGTCTCAGTGCGGTCACTTCGATCTCGACCTTCATTTCCGGCCTGATCAGGTCGGTTATGACGGTCGTGTTCGCCGGCTTCACATCGGCGAACGCTGCGCGCAGCGCAGGCGCAATCCTGGGGTGGTCCGCCGCATCGGTCAGGTAGATCACCGTGCGCACCACATCGGCGAATTCAAATCCCGTTTCACGCAACGCCTTTTCGATGGTCGCGAGTGCATTTTTCGCCTGCTCGCCGACATCGCCGGGCATGGTCATCGAGGCGTAGTCGTAGCCTGTGGTTCCGGCAACAAAGCACCAGTCGCCCTGCACGACCGCACGGCTATAGGCATATTCCGTCTCGAAGCTCGACCCGGTCGTGTAAAGACGCCTCGCCATGATCTCGCCTTCCTCGTTCCCTTGGTCTCTGTCTCAGGCCCAGGGGCGCTCAGCGGCGTTGCGCTTCTCGAAGACGTCGATCGCAGTTGCCTTTTCCAGCGTCAGGCCGATGTCGTCGAGGCCGTTCAGCAGGCAGTGGCGGCGGAAGGAATCGAGGTCGAACTTGATCGTGCCGCCGTCGGGGCCGCGAATCTCGTTTTCTTCCAGATCGATCGTCAGCGTTGCGTTGGCGCCGCGCGAGGCGTCGTCGAGCAGCTTTTCGAGGTCCTCGGGGCTGACCATGATCGGCAGAATGCCGTTCTTGAAGCAATTGTTGTAGAAAATGTCGGCGAACGAGGTCGAGATGACGCAGCGAATGCCGAAGTCGAGCAGCGCCCATGGGGCGTGTTCGCGGCTCGAACCGCAGCCGAAATTGTCGCCGGCCACGAGAATCTGCGCATTGCGATATGCAGGCTTGTTGAGGACGAAATCCGGGTTTTCCGAACCGTCCTCGTTGAAGCGCATTTCGGCAAACAGGCCCTTCGACAGGCCGGTGCGCTTGATCGTCTTCAGATAATCCTTGGGGATGATCATGTCGGTGTCGACGTTGACGATCGGCAAGGGAGCGGCGACGCCGGTCAGCTTGGTGAATTTGTCCATGGCTTTGACCTCGAAATATATGTTGGGCGCTCTATAAAGCGATCGGCGCGGGCTAACAAGCGCCGAGGCTTCAGATCACGTTCAGTTCGCGATAGGGGCGGTTTTCGACGATCCGTTCATAGCCGAAGGCCGAACAGTCGATGTCGCGGTAGCTGCCATGGCAGACGAGTTCGGCTATCGCGCGCCCGACAGCTGGGGCCTGCTGGAGGCCGTGACCCGAAAAGCCATTGGCGAAGATGAAATTTTCGACCTCCGGATGGCGGCCGATGACCGCGTTCTGGTCGAGCGTGTTGTAGTCGTAGTGGCCGGCCCAGGCCCGCGTCATCTTTATCGCCTCGAAGGCCGGAATGCGCTCGGCCAGAACGGGCCAGATCGTCTCTTCGAACAGCTCCCAGCGTGGCTCGAAGTCGTTTTCGTCGGCGGGGCCGTCTCCCTCTTCCGGTTCGGCACCGCCGGTGATGTAGACCGAGCCTTCCGGGCGCACATAGACGCCAGACGGGTCGACGATCAGCGGCATGTCGTCAAACCTGTCGCGGGCCTCGAAGACAAAGACCGAGCGCTTGCGCGGCTCGACGGGGAGCGAAATGCCGGCAAGGGCCGCGACCCGGCCCGCATTTGCGCCCGCCGCATTGACGACGGCACCGGCGTTGAGCCGCCTGCCATCGTCAAGCATGACGGCGGTGACGCTGTCGCCCCGCCGCTCGATGGTGGAGACCGCGCCTGAGATGGAATCGACATTGCGCGATTTCAGTGCGCGCCTGAAAAGCTGGAGATAGGCATGGGCGTCGAACCAGCCTTCGCCGGAGCGGCCATAGGCTCCCGCCGCCAGACCGTCGGTCGACAGCCACGGGAACCGGCGATGAATTGCTGCGGCATCTTCCAGCACGATGTCGGTCTGCTCGGCCATCTGCACCTGATGGTTGGCGCGCAGGATCGGCTCGCCCTCAGGCGTTGCGAGGATGAGATAGCCCTTTTCGCGAAAGCCGATGTCCGCGTCGTCGCCGAACTCGTCCTTCAGGCGACGGAAAAGGCCGAGCGTGAACTGCGAGAGGCGGATATTCTCGGCGATCGAGAATTGCTGTCGGATCGACGCACAGGAGAGCGTCGTGCAGGCATGCGCAAAGCTCGCATCGCGCTCGATCAGCGCAATCGAACCGTCGAACCCTTCTTCGCGCAGCCCCCAGGCGACCGACGATCCGACGATGGCGCCGCCGATGATGATGATGTCGTAGGTCATGCTTTCCCGGTTACGCGCCTTGTTCAGCCACCGCCAGCGAACCAGCTTCGCGCCTTGCGGGCAAGCGGGCAGCGTTGGGCCAGTTGACGAAGCCGCTTGCGCCCTTTTCGCGGCGGATGCATGAAAGCGGCATGTCGATACGCCCCGCAAGACGCCGCCGCTCCGTGCTCTATGTTCCAGCCTCCAACGCCAAGGCGCTGGCCAAGCTGCCGTCGCTTGCCTGTGATGCGGCGATCATCGACCTTGAGGACGCGATTGCGCCCGACGCCAAGGATGCGGCGCGCAAGGCAATGAGCGACTTTTTCGCTGCGCGTGCTCCCGGCGGGCCGGAGCTGATCGTGCGCATCAACGCGATGACGAGCGAGTGGGGGCAGGACGATCTGGTGGCTGCGCGCGCGGCGCGGCCGGATGGCATTCTGGTGCCGAAGGTCGAGACGCCGCGCGATCTCCTCGAAATCAACGATACGCTCGACGATGAGTTTGCGAGCGACGAGATGTGGCTCTGGGCGATGATCGAGACGCCGAAGGCGCTGATGAATATCGGCGCGATTGCCGAGCTTGGCCGCGACCGTGGCGCGCGGCTCGCCTGTCTGGTTGCCGGAACCAATGACCTCGTCAAGGAAACGGGTGCGCGTTTCACGCCTGACCGACGCTTCATCACGCCCTGGCTCTCGCAGATCGTGCTTGCGGCGCGCGCAGGCGGGCTGGATGCGCTCGACGGGGTGGCAAACGATTTCCGCGACCGGGACGCCTTCCTCAAGGAATGTGATGAGGCGGCCGGCATGGGCTTCGACGGCAAGACGCTGATCCATCCCGACCAGATCGCGCCCGCCAATGAGGCGTTCTCGCCGGCCGTGGCCGAGATCGCATGGGCGCGGTCGGTGACGGCAGCATTTGCATTGCCGGAAAATGCGAGCAAGGGCGTCATCACGGTCGACGGCCGCATGACGGAGCGCCTGCATTTGGCGCAGGCTGAGAAGCTGCTGGCAAAGGCCGGCGAGGGGAACTGATGAAACTCTATCGTTTTCTGTCTGGCCCGGACGATTCAAGCTTCTGCCACAAGGTGACGGCTGCTCTTAACAAGGGCTGGAGCCTTCAAGGCTCGCCGACCTATGCGTTCGATGCCGCCAGCGGCACGATGCGTTGCGGACAGGCTGTGGTTAAGGAGGTCGAGGGCCAGGATTACAACCCCGACATCAAGCTCGGGGAATGGTGATCGCAAGCTGATCGATCTCTTAGCCCATATGGCCGAGCATGACAGTCGCACCCATGGCGACGAGTGCTACGACCGCGATCTTCCAGACGTCGCGGCGCGCCTTCAGGCCCGGCAGGCCGAGCGGGCGTATGAGGTGCAGAACCATCATCGCCAGAATGAGGAGCGCGAGCATCTTGGTCATGGCGTGACCATGATCGGATGCGGCGGCCGCTGTCCAGCCCGGTTGTTGGGCGCACAGCCGGGTTGACCATTCGTCCTGTGGACGCGGCTGCCCCTATCTGGATAAAAGGGTCGCCGTCAGGGAGGATGGCATGGTTTCGTCATATCATGAGGTCTATGAGGGCTCACGCAGGGACCCCGAAGGGTTCTGGCGCGAAGCGGCGCGCGAGATCGACTGGTTCACCCCACCGAACAAGATTTTCGACGCAGATGCCGGCGCATACGGCCGCTGGTTCCCCGATGCCGTCGGCAACATGTGCTTCAACGCGGTCGATCGCCATGTGTCGGGCGGCCGTGCCGACCAGTTGGCGCTGGTCCATGACAGTGCGATCACCGGCACGAAAACATCGTTCACCTATGCGGAGCTGCTGCGCGAAGTGAGCGCGCTTGCCGCCGTGCTGAAAGACAAGGGGGTCGGCAAGGGCGACCGCGTCATCATCTACATGCCGATGGTGCCGGAAGCGGCGTTTGCCATGCTCGCCTGCGCGCGCATTGGTGCGATCCACTCGGTCGTGTTCGGCGGTTTTGCCGCGCGCGAGCTTGCGACACGTATCGACGATTCGACGCCGAAGGCGATCATCGCCGCCTCCTGCGGGCTGGAGCCGGGCCGCACTGTCGCCTACAAGCCGCTGCTCGACGGCGCCATCGACATGGCAGCCCACAGGCTGGATTTCTGCCTCGTCCTGCAAAGGCCGCAACTGACCTGCGACATGATCGCGGGCCGCGACTTTGACTATGCCGAGCTTGTCGGCGCTGCGCGCGGGCGAGAGGTGCCGTGCGAGCCGATGAAGGCGATCGATCCGCTCTATGTGCTCTATACGTCCGGCACGACCGGCCAGCCCAAGGGCGTCGTCCGCGATACAGGCGGCCACATGGTCGCGCTCAAATGGTCGATGTGGAACGAATTCGGCGTGAAACCCGGCGAGGTGTTCTGGGCGGCGTCCGATGTCGGCTGGGTCGTCGGCCATTCCTACATCGTCTATGCGCCGCTGCTGCACGGCAACACCACCATCATGTTCGAGGGCAAGCCCGTCGGCACACCCGACGCCGGGACGTTCTGGCGAGTGATCGCCGAAAATGGGGTGGTTGCGCTGTTCACCGCACCGACGGCGTTTCGCGCCATCAAGGGGCAGGACCCCAATGGCGAGTTCATCGGCAAATACGATCTGTCGAAATTCCGCACGCTGTTCCTCGCCGGAGAGCGAGGTGATCCGCCGACGATCGAGTGGGCGCAAGCGCGCCTCGGCAAGCCGGTGATCGATCACTGGTGGCAGACCGAGACCGGCTCGCCCATCAGCCAGAACCCGGTCGGGCTTGGCATGCTTCCGGTCAAGCTCGGTTCGCCGGGTGTCGCAATGCCGGGTTATGTCATGGAGGTTCTGGACGATGCGGGACATCCGGTTCCTGCCGGAACGCTCGGCAATGTTGTCATCAAGCTGCCCATGCCGCCCGGCTGCCTGCCGACACTGTGGAACGCGGACCAGCGCTTCCATGATGCTTATCTCGCCGAGTTTCCGGGCTACTACAAAACCGCGGACGCCGGCTATCTCGACGATGACGGCTATCTGTTCATCATGGCGCGCACCGATGACATCATCAACGTCGCGGGCCATCGCCTGTCCACGGGCGCGATGGAGGAGGTCATTGCCGGTCATCCGAATGTCGCCGAATGTGCTGTGATCGGCATAGCCGACGACATGAAGGGCCAATTGCCGGTCGGCTTCGTCGTCCTGTCCGCAGGCGTAAATCGTCCTGTCGCAGAGGTCGAAAAGGAGATCGTCGGGCTGGTGCGCGAGAAGATCGGGCCGGTCGCCGCGTTCAAGACGGCGATTGCGGTCAAGCGGCTGCCAAAGACGCGCTCGGGCAAGATCCTGCGCGCCACTATGCAGAAGATCGCAGACAGGGAGCAGTGGACCATGCCGGCAACCATCGACGATCCCGCGATTCTCGACGAGATCGCTGCGTCGATGAAGGAGAAGGGCATCGGCTGACGGGTGAAGCTGGCGATATGGATTGGGGCTGCTGGATGATTTCCCGTCGCGCGTTCGACGGGCTATAACGGCGTCTGGCAACACGCAGGAGCAATCATGTCGCTTGAAGGCAAGACAGCCATCGTCACCGGAGCCGCGAGCGGCATTGGCTATGCAATCGCGGAGCGGCTGGTCCGCGACAAGGCGCAGGTCGTGCTGGCCGACGTCGATCAGGTCAAGGGCGAGCTGGCTGCGACGGACCTTGGCCGCTACGGCAAGGCGCGCTTCGTCAAGGCCGATGTCGGCTCGCGCCTCGACGCGCATAACCTCGTCGCCACCGCGCTTGAGGAATTTGGCCAGATCGACGTTCTGGTGAACAATGCCGGCATCGTCCACGGTGCAGATTTCCTCGACATCAAGGAAGAGGATTTCGACCGCGTTCTGCGCGTCAATCTCAAGGGATCGTTCCTTGTCGGCCAGGCTGTGGCGCAGGTGATGGTCGAGCGCGTCAAGGCGGGTGGGCCTGCGGGCTCGATCGTCAATATGAGTTCGGTCAATGCGGTCTTCGCCATTGCCAACCAGGTGCCCTATTCGGTCTCCAAGGGCGGCGTGAACCAGCTGACCAAGGTCATGGCGCTTTCGCTTGCGCCCTATGGCATCCGCGTCAACGCCATCGGCCCCGGCTCGATCATGACCGACATGCTGGCGAGCGTGAATGCCGATCCGGCGGCGAAGAACCGCATCCTGTCGCGCACGCCCATGGGCCGTATCGGCGACCCGTCGGAAATCGCGTCAATCGCCGCCTTCCTCGCTTCCGACGACGCCTCCTACATCACCGGCCAGACGATTTATGCAGATGGCGGCCGCCTGCCGTTGAATTATACGGTGCCGGTCAAGGCATAACGACTTCGATCAAAGTTCTTCCTCTTCCTGACACCTCCTGACATGATGTTGTCAGGAGCGGTGTGCGACATTGCCGGCTTCTGAGCACGACAACAGGAGGCCATCTTGACGGATTGGCGCGCGCGCCTCGCGCAGGGACAGCCGGTTGTGAAACCGGCACCGCGCACGGTTGGCGACATGGTCGAGGGCCAGATCATGCTGGTGCCGACCGCACGGCAGGTCGATGAAGCCATCCGTCGGATTCCGGCGGGCAGGTCGCTCAATGTCCGGGAGCTGCGTCTGGCGATGGCGGCGTCACAGGGCGCCGAGGTGTCTTGCCCCGTCTATACCGGCTACCATTTGCGCACAGTTGCGGAAGTTGCGGCCGAAGATTTGCGGTCTGGCGCAGCCCCGTCCGAGGTCACGCCGTTCTGGCGTGTTCTCGACGCAAATACGCCAACCACAAAAAAGATAGGTGCGGCGGGCAGGATCGTTGCCGATCAGCGCAGCCGCGAAGGGCTTGGCCCATGAGGCGCGCCGACAGGCTGTTCCAAATCGTCCAGCATCTGCGTGGCGGGCGGCTCGTCACGGCGCAGATGCTCGGCCAGCGGCTGGAAGTGTCGGACCGCACGATCTATCGCGACATATCCGATCTTCAGTCGAGCGGCGTGCCGATCGATGGCGAGGCTGGCGTCGGCTATCTGATGCGCGAAGGCTACGACCTGCCGCCGCTGATGTTCACGCGCGACGAGATCGTGGCACTGGTGGCGGGCGCGCGCATGGTGCAGGCATTCGGCGGTGCGGCCATGGCGCGGGCGGCGGGCGAGGCGCTGGTCAAGATCGGCGCGGTCCTGCCACCGCCCGAAAAGGACCGCATCCGCCAGACTGCGATCCATGTGCCGAACATCATGATGAGCGATGCGACGCGCGTTCTGGTCGATGCCACTGAAAAGGCGATCGACGAGCGGCAGGTGGTAGCGCTCGACTATCGCGACGAGCAGGGGCGGCCGACGCGTCGCGAGGTCAGGCCGCTTGGCCTTTCGTTCTGGGGCAAGGTCTGGACGCTGGTCGCATGGTGCGAGATGCGCGACGATTTCCGCGCCTTCCGGCTCGACCGCATCGCCGAGCTGAACGCCGCCGGCCGGACCTTCAGGCCCGAGCGCGGCAAGACGCTGACGGATTATTACCGGCAGGCCGAACGGCAGGAGAGCGCCGCGGCGTGAAGCGGCGTCCACCCCACCCCGCTCGCATTGCTCGCGACCCTCCCCCTCAAGGGATTGGTTAGGTAAGGGGAGGGTTAGCCGTGGGCCACCATGACGTGGCGCACGGCGGTGTAGTCCTCCAGCGCGTAGAGGCTCATATCCTTGCCATAGCCCGACTGCTTGACGCCGCCATGCGGCATCTCGTTTGTCAGCATGAAGTGGGTGTTGATCCAGGTGCAGCCATATTGAAGCTGTGCGGCG
The DNA here is from genome assembly GCA_049647505.1 of Mesorhizobium sp. GTDB lineage: Bacteria > Pseudomonadota > Alphaproteobacteria > Rhizobiales > Rhizobiaceae > Mesorhizobium_A. The sequence goes on along the minus strand of JBARXU010000023.1, from coordinate 53,654 downwards.
GTCGCCATGGCGCGGCCGACATCCTTGGTCCAGACTGATGAGGCGAGGCCGTAATCGCTGTCATTGGCCCAGGCGACAGCCTCGTCGACATCGGAGAACGGCGTCACCGAGACGACCGGCCCGAACACTTCGCGACGCACGATTTCGTCTTCCTGCGTTGCGCCCGCAACCACCGTCGGCTCGTAATAGAAGCCGCCGCCGGAAGGAGCCTTTCCGCCGGTCGTGATCTCGATATGCTTCAGTTCGGCGGCGCGCTCGACAAAGCTCGCGACGCGGTCGCGCTGGCGCATGGAGATGAGCGGGCCGATCTCGTTTTCCGCGTCGTCCGACTGGTCGTATTTGATGGTCGAAACAGCCGACGACAGGTCGGCGACGAGCTTTTCATAGACCTTCTTGCCGGCATAGATGCGGCAGGCTGCCGTGCAGTCCTGGCCGGCATTGTAGTAGCCGAAGGCGCGCAGGCCCGAGACGACGGCGTCGAGGTCGGCGTCGTCGAAGACGATGACTGGGGCCTTTCCGCCGAGTTCGAGATGGGTGCGCTTCACCGATTTCGACGCGGCCTGCATGATCTTCTTGCCGGTGGCGATGTCGCCGGTGATCGAGATCATATTGATCTTCGGATGATTGATCAGCCCGTTGCCGACGGTTTCGCCGCGACCGAGCACGATGTTGACCACGCCTTCGGGCAGGATGTCGGCAAAGACCTTGGCCATCTTGAGCGCGGTGAGCGGCGTCTGTTCCGACGGCTTGAAGACGACCGTGTTGCCGCCGGCGATTGCGGGCGCAAGCTTCCACGCCATCATCATCAGCGGGTAGTTCCACGGCGCGATGGACGCGACGAGGCCGATCGGGTCGCGCCTGACCATCGAGGTGAAACCGGGAATATATTCGCCGGCAATTGCGCCCGGCATGGTGCGAACCGCGCCTGCGAAGAAGCGGTAGCAATCGACGATGGCCGGAATCTCGTCATTGCGAACCGCATTGATCGGCTTGCCGCAATTTAGCGCTTCAAGCGCCGCGAAAGCGTCGGCGTCCTTCTCGATGGCGTCGGCGATCTGGAGAAGATAGGCCGAGCGCTGTCCGGGCGTCGTGCGCGACCATGAGGCGTAGGCCTTCGACGCTGCGGCGACCGCCGCCTCGATCTGCGACTGGGAGGCTTCAGGCATGGTGAGGATCGTCTCGCCGGTGCGCGGGTTGAAGATCTTTTCCTCGGTCTCCGTGCCCTTTTCGAGCTTCGAGCCGATCAGCATTGCGGTGTCCATCACTTGACTCCCATCTCTTGATTTCACTTGCCCATGCCGGCGACCTGATCGCCTTCGCGGGTGAGATAATAGGCCGCCAGGATCGGCAGCAGCGTAACGAGCACGACGACCATCGCCACGACATTGGTGACGGGGCGCTGGCGCGGGCGAACGAGTTCTTCAAGCATCCAGATCGGCAGGGTCGTCTGCTGGCCGGCGGTGAAGGTGGTGACGATCACTTCGTCGAAGGACAGCGCGAAGGCGAGCATGCCGCCTGCGAGGAGTGCCGTGCCGATATTCGGCAGGATGACATGGCGGAACGTCTGGAAGCCGTCCGCGCCAAGGTCCATCGACGCCTCGACGAGCGAGCCGGATGTGCGGCGGAAGCGGGCGACCGCATTGTTGTATACGATGACGACGCAGAAGGTCGCGTGGCCGAGCACGATCGTCCAGAACGAGAAGGGTATCTCCGCAAGGCTGAAAGCCGAGCGCAGCGCGATGCCGGTGATGATGCCGGGCAGTGCGATCGGCAGGATGACGAGCAGCGAGATCGATTCCCGCCCGAAGAATTTCGAGCCCGAAACGGCGGCTGCGCAAAGCGTGCCGAGGATGAGCGCGATCACGGTCGCGATGGATGCGACCTGCACCGAGAGCGTCAGCGCCTCCCAGACATCGGGCCGGTTCCACGTGACGCCGAGCCACTTCAGCGTGAAGCCGGGCGGCGGCCATTGGTAGCTGCGCTCTTCGGTCGTGAAGGCGTAGATGAAGATCAGCAGCAGCGGAATGTGCAGGAAGGCGAGGCCCAGCCCAGCCGCGATCTTCAAGCTCAGCGGTGCGGAGCGGTTTTGGTCAGAGCGCATCGAAAGCTCCCTGTCGCTTGGCGAACCAGAGATAGAACATCATGACGATAATCGGCAGGACGGTGAAGGCGGCGGCCAGCGGGATGTTGCCGGCGGTGCCCTGATGGGCATAGACGGCCTGCCCGATGAAGCGGCGCGACGTGCCGACGATCTGCGGGATGATGTAGTCGCCCATCGTCAGCGAGAAGGTGAAAATTGATCCGGCGATGATGCCGGGCAGCGCCAGCGGAAACAGCACGTTGCGGAAGGTCTGGCCGGGTGACGCGCCGAGATCGGCGGAAGCCTCGACGAGATTGTTCGGCACGCGCTCGAGTGCTGCCTGCATCGGCAGGATCATGAAGGGCAGCCAGACATAGAGGAAGACGAGGAACGTGCCGGTATGGCTGACAGAGAGCGAATTGCCGCCGACGATCGGAAGCGAGAGCCAGGCGTCGAGCAGCCATGTCAGATGGGCCTTGGCGAGGAACCAGTTGAGGATGCCTTCCTTCGACAGGATCAGCTTCCATGCATAGACCTTGACGAGATAGCTGGACCACAGCGGTAGCATGATGCCGAGATAAAACAGCGCCTTCCATTTACCGCGCGCATATCGCGCCGCGAAATAAGCGATGGGGAAGGCGACGACGGCTGAAGCTATCGTTACGATTGCAGCCATGCCGATGGTGCGCAGAATAATGTCCAGATTGGCCGGCTGGAGCAGTTCGCGATAGGTGGCGAGCGTGAACTCGCGATTGATCATGCCCGAATAGGCGTCGATCGAGAAAAAGCTCTGCAACAGGAGCGCAAACAGCGAGCCCAGATAGATGATGCCGAGCCACAGCAGCGGCGGTGTCAGCATCAGAAACAGAAGCACCTTCGGGTGCCGCCAGAACATGTCCGACAGCGGGCCGAACACGCCGCCGCGCGATGGCAGGACGGCGGGCGCGCTGGCTGCAGGGTCGAGGCTGGCCGCTACGCTCATGCGCTCTCGCCTTCCATGACGTGCAGCTGGTCGCGGTTGAAGGTCAGAACCACATCGTCGCCCTGTGCGGGGAGCGTTGCGCCCGCCGGAACCATCGCGTTGAGCGTCAGGCCTTCGGCTTCGAGGCCGACGCGGGTGGTGGCGCCAACATAAGATAGCGAGACGACCTTGGCCGGCACACCGTCGCCGGATGCCGCCTGCTGGATGCGGATCGCCTCCGGGCGCAGGCTGCCCCAGGCGTTCTGCCCGGCATAGCGCTTGACGAAGGCTGGCGGCACGACGTTGGACGAGCCGACGAAATCGGCGACGAAGCGGGTCGCGGGTCTTGCATAAAGCTCCTGCGGTGAGGCGATCTGGGCGATGCGGCCCTCGTTGAAGACGGCGACGCGGTCGGCCATGGACAGCGCCTCGCCCTGATCGTGCGTGACGAAGACGAAGGTGATGCCGAGCGTCTTTTGCAGCGCCTTCAACTCTTCCTGCATCTGTTCGCGCAGCTTGAGATCGAGCGCGCCGAGCGGCTCGTCGAGCAGGAGAACGCGCGGCTTGTTGACGAGCGCGCGGGCAAGCGCGACGCGCTGCCTCTGGCCACCCGACAATTGCCCCGGACGGCGCGCTCCATAACCCGGCAGCTTCACCAGTTCGAGTGCATCGGATGCCGCCTTGTGGCGGGTGGCGCGCTCCACGCCCTTGATCATCAGCCCGTATGCGACGTTGTCGAGCACATTGAGGTGGGGGAACAGCGCGTAGTCCTGAAAGACGGTGTTCACATTGCGCCGATAGGGCGGCACGCCCTCGGCGGTTTCGCCGAAAATCTCGATATGGCCCGCCGTCGGCTGCTCGAAGCCGGCGATCAGGCGCAGGCAGGTCGTCTTGCCAGACCCCGAGGGGCCGAGCATGGCGAAGAACTCTCCGGCGACAATGTCGAGGTTCAATTCATCGACGGCCCGGACCGAACCGAAATGCCGCGATACGTTCTGGAATGAAACTGCTGTGGTCATTGTCGTTCGCCTGCAAAGGGTTGCCGGCCGCGGTCGGCGGCTATCCTCCCCCTGACAGGGGGGAGGCATTTCGCATCTGTTAATCTGGGTCCCGGCCCTTTAAGCGCCACCCGCTCCGTCAGGTTGCGGGCGGCAATGTGTCCAGGGGCAAACGTGCCGGATCAGCGACCGCCGATGACGGCGATGTAGTCCGACACCCAGCGATAGTAAGGCACGCAGGCGTTGTTCTGGCTCTCGCACTGGGCGATTGGCGTCTGCCAGAAGTGGACCTTCTCGAAGTCCTTCGAACCGTTCTGGGTGCAGACCTCGTCGGTCAGCATGCCCGAGCCGTCGGTGCAGGCTGCGGGCACGGAAGGATTTGCGCCGAACCACAGCGACAGGTCGCTCTGCAGGTTGGAGGAGAGCGTGTGCTCAAGCCACTTGTAGGCGCAATTCGGGTTGGCGGCGTCGACATGCATCATCGACGTGTCGGCCCAGCCAGTGACGCCTTCCTGCGGGATGGTGGATGCGACGGGCTGGTTGTCGGCCTTCAGCAGGTTGACCTGGAACGGCCAGGAACCCGACGCCACGACACCTTCGTTCTTGAAGTCGTCGATCTGGATGAAGGCGTCGTGCCAGTAGCGGCTGGCGAGCTTGCGCTGACCGCGCAGCAGGTCGAGCGCCGCCTTGTACTGGTCCTCGTTCAGCTCATAAGGGCTCTTGATGCCGAGTTCCGGCTTGTGGAACATCAGATATTGCGCGGCGTCGGCAATGTGGATCGGGCCGTCATAGGCCTGCACGCGGCCTGCGTTCGACTTGCCGTCGTCGAGCGTCATTTCCTCGAAGACGACATTCCACGACTTCGGCGCTTCCTTGAAGGCGTTGGTGTTGTAGGCCAGAACGTTCGGACCCCAGACGTAAGGCACGCCGTAATGGACGCCCTCGACCGTGTGCCATGGTGCATTCTTCAGGCGGTCGTCGACCTTGCTCCAGCTTGGAACGAGATCGATGTTGATCGGCTGGACGCGCTTGCCGGCGATGAGGCGGCGCGAGGCGTCGCCGGATGCGGTGACGAGGTCGAAACCGCCTTCATTCATCAGCGCGACCATTTCGTCCGACGTGTTGGCGGTCTTGACGCTGACCTTGCAGCCGCTCGCTTCTTCAAACTTGGTGACCCAGTTGAACTTCGGGTCAGTCTCGCCGCGCTCCAGGAAGCCCGCCCAGGCAACGACGTTCAGCTGGCCTTCGCCCGGTCCAATTTCCTTGAGCTGGGCAAATGATGGGGTGGCGACGCCAAGCGCGAGGGCCATGGCGGTGCATGTCTTCAAAAGCGACTTCATCCAAATCTCCCATTGTGAGGGGCCGCACTTCAGAGGCGGCTTGAACCCTGTATGAAGAGTGACAGGAATCTGAACCTTCGCAAATTCATTTATCAGAAGGGTGATATCGGAAAAGCCGAAAGCAAAAGCATGTCGCGCAAAAGTGTGCAGCGCTTTTGCGACAACGACATGCGACAGAACAAAGACTTAGAGCGGACGGAGCGAATCTGAAAGATCGCGACAGCCCTAAGAAGCACGGCGCCTATCTCTGCCTGACCGTGCGCTGGCCATGGGCGATGCTGATGAAATCTCGCGCCGACTGCGGCATGCCCGAGCCGCGGCGCCAGACCATGCCGACCTGCACCTCGGGCAGAGTATCGGCAATGTCGCGGCTTTCGATGCGGTCGCCTTCAAGCGACCATGGCCGGTAGACGAGATCGGGCAGCAGCGCCACGCCCGCGCCGGTCGCCACCAGGCTGCGGACCGCCTCGACGGAGCGCGTGCGGAAGGCGACGTTGGGCCTCGTGCCGAGCGCCATGAGCAGGCGGCGCGTATTCTCCTCGATCTCATCGATGGTCAGCATGATCAGCGGCTCGCTCGCCACTTCGGCAAGCGTCACGGTCTCGGCCCCTGCAAAACGGTGGCCGAGCGGCATCCAGAGCCGGTAGGGCGAGATTTCGAGCGTTTCGGCCTGCAGTGCCATGCGGTCGCGCAGGTTGGAAATGACCATCACCGCAATGTCGAGTTCGCCGCCGATCAAAAGATGTTCCAGATAGTCGCCATTGTCCTCGATGGCGCTGACATCGACGCCGGGATAGGCGCGGCGATAGCGCGCCAGAAGGTCGGAGAGGACGTAGCCTGCGACCAGCGATGTGACGCCGAGATGCAGCGCGCCGGTTGCCGTCTCGGGAGATTCCGCGAAGGTCCGTCGCGCATCCGATACGTCGCCGAGGATTTTGGTCGCGTGGCGCAGGAACTGGTGGCCCTTGTGGGTGATGTTCAGCCCGCGCGGATGGCGGTCGAAGAGGTCGACGCCGAGATCGACCTCAAGTTCCTTCACCGCCTCGGTCACCGCCGATTGCGAGATAGACAGGTTCTGCGCGGCGCGCGAAACCGAGCCGTGCTGGGCAACCGCGACGAAATACTGAAGCTGGCGCAGCGTGAACGCCATCAGGAGACCCTGAATACGAAGGTCTTGACCAGCACGTCCGGCTCGGCAATCGCAAAGGCGCGGAAGGGAGCGCTCTCCTCGATCTTGCGCCAGCGATTGGCGGCTTCAAGCTCGGCAAAGACGGACGTAAATCCCTTTGCTTCAAGGATCGTGTCTCGAACGGTGAAGATGGCGTGGCCGCCCGACCGCGTCAACCGCACAAGCTCGTTGAGGCCGGTTGCAGGTGCATGGCCTTCGGTAAAGACGCCGGTCGAAAAGAAGGCGGCAAAGCTGGCGTCCGGCCACGGCAGGGTTTGGCCGAGCGTCGCCTGCTTCAACTCGCGATAGACGCCGCGCGCGCGTGCCAGCGTCAGCATGTCGTCCGACATGTCGAGGCCGTCGATGACCGGATAACCGAGCGCGGCGAGACAGGGGCCGGAAAGACCGGTGCCGCAGCCTGCATCGAGCAGCGGGCCTTCGCCTGGCTGCACATGGCGCGCCACCCATGAAGCGATGACGAAGGGCAGGCAGTAGCCGAGCGCCGCCGTCTCGGCGTCATAGGCGTTGGACCATGCGGAATAGGCGCTGGCCAGTTCGGCCTCGCTGCGCGCCGCATAGACCTGTTCAAGCGCATCGCTCAGGCGGTGCGTCACTTTTCGTATCCCTTCTGCATCCGCCGCTCCAGCCATCTGAGCGCCAGCGAAACCGCGATGACGAGGACGATATAGATATAGGCGACGATGGAGTAGGTCTCGAAGAAGCGGAAGGACCCCGCCGCGTAGATCTTGCCCATCTGGGTCACGTCGGCGACGCCCAGAACGGATACGAGCGAGGAATCCTTGACGATGGCCACGAAAAAATTGCCGAGCGGCGGCAGCATGGTGCGGATCGCCTGCGGCATGATGATGTGGCGCATTCGCCGGTAGCGGGTGAGGCCGAGCGCCTTCGCCGCCTCGATCTGGCCGGTGTCGACCGACTGGAACCCGGCCCGGAAGACCTCGGCGATAAAGGGCGAATAGCCGATCATAAGCGCTATGATGGCGCGCCACATCAGTGAAATGTCGCGCACCTGTATCGGCTCGGTCCAGCCTTGCGCCTGAAGCGGGGCCGTAATGGCATTCCATGCAACCGCCAGCATGGGCGCGCCGGCAAATGCGATCCAGAACAGCAGGACGAGGATGGGGATCGAGCGCATGACCTCGACATAGAAGCGGGCGAACTGGCGGATGACGAGAAGTTCAGACAGGCCCATCAAAGCGATCAGCAGGCCAAGTGCGCAGGACAGAACAAAGCCGATCAGCGACACATAGATGGTGATGCCGATACCCTTGGAGATTGTCGCCAGCACCTGCGAATAAAGCTCGCTGGAGGCGATGTAGACGGCCGCGCCGCCCATGATGAGCGCAAGAGCCACCAGCCACCAAGGAAAGTCTTCCCGCTTGCGAGACGGCGGCGGCACTGTCATGCGCGCTTGGCCGCCCGGACGAAAAGCTGCTCGCGAACTCCGCCGCTCCACTGGTCGACCTCGCTTTCGCGCGCCAGCACGAAGCCGTGCCGCTCATAGAGAGCGCGAGCCGCGCCAAGCCCGGCAAATGTCGTCAGCCAGCATTGGCCGGCAGCGGTTCGGTCGATATGGGCGACCGCGCGGTCCATCAGGATCTTGCCGATACCCGTGCCGCGGGCGGCGTCTGAGGTGATGAACCAGCGCAGATGTGCACCCATCTCGCCGCCGCCTGTCACGTCCACTGTGATCGAGCCAAGCAGCGTGTCATCGCCCCAGGCCGTCAGAAACAGGTCGCGCTCCTTATCCATGCGCGTCAGGAATTCGGCGAGTTCGGAAGCGACCTTGGCCTCGAAGGGAAGGCCGAAATCCCATTCGCGCCCATAGTAGGACGCATGGAGCGCCACCACGGATGCGATGGCGCCCGGCCTGTATGCGTCTAGCTGATATTCCATCAGGGCTTGTAGTCGACGAACCACTTCTGGGTGATCGCCGCAAGCGTTCCGTCCTTGTCCAGCGCCTCGATGCCGGCATTCATCGCCGCGACCAGGTCCGACCCCTTGGGGAAGATCAGGCCGAACTGTTCCGACTGGATCGGTGGGCCGACCATTTTCAGCTTGCCGCCCGACTGGTTGACCAGCGCGTTGCCGCCGGCTGAATCGGTGAGGACCAGATCGACGTCGCCGCCCTGGAGGGCTGCGACCGAGGCCGCAAACGTCTCGAACAGTTTGATGCGCGGGTTCTGCTCGTTGCCGTCCAGCAGGTCATAGACCATGGCGTAGAACGGAGACGTGCCGGCCTGCGCGCCGCCCAGAAGCTTTTCGTCGGCCTTGAAACCTTCCCCGTCATCAAAGCGGGTCTCGTCGCCGCGCACCAGCATGTAGATTTCCGACAGCATGTAGGGGGCCGAGAAGTCGATCTTCTCCTTGCGGTCGTCCTTGATGGTGATGCCGGTCATGCCCATGTCGTACTGCTTGTCGGACACGGCCTGGATCATCGCGTCCCAGGACGCGTTCTGGTATTCGGCGACGAAGTTCAGCTTCTTCGACAGGGCGTCGACCATGTCATATTCCCAGCCGACAGCCTGACCCGTCTTCGGGTCGTTGAACTGGAGCGGGAAATAGGCGTTTTCGGTGACGATCACGACCTTGCGGGCGCCAAGGTCGGGCAGGCCTTGAGCCGCGGCCAGAGCCGGCAAAGCGAACAGGGCAGCAAGGGCAAGCAAAAGACGCCGGGTGATCATCACGGGGCTCCGGGGTTGGCAGCATTGAGGTTACGCCAACTTTAGAGCCTCTTTCCCGCCTTGCAAGGCATGGCGTGCCTTGCAAGGCGGGGTCCGGTATCGCAGCTACTGCGCCCGCACGTTCAGCGTCACGTCGACATTGCCGCGCAGTGCGTTGGAATAGGGACAGACCTTGTGCGCCGCTTGCGCCAATGCCTCGGCGGTTTCCTGGTCGAGGCCGGTCGTCACCACGTCGAGCGATGCGGTCAGGTGCATGGCGCCTTGCTGGCCGGTCGCGAGGCCGACGGTTGCGGTGACGGCGGCATCCTGCAAGGGCAGGTTCTGGCGTTGCGCCAAAAACTGCAGCGCGCTGCCGTAGCAGGCGGAATAGCCTGCGGCGAACAATTGCTCGGGATTGGTCGCGCCGCCCTTGCCGCCCATTTCGGACGGGATAGCCAGATCGAGCGCGATGATGCCGTCCGCGCTTTCGACATGGCCTTCACGGCCGCCTCTGGTGGTCGCTGCGGTCGAATAGATTGCAGACATCGGTTGTCTCCTTGTTCGTGCACGCCGCGCGGGGCGGGTGCGATATCGATAGTAACGCGGCCAAAACAAAAAAGGCGCGGGATGATCCCACGCCTTTTCCGAAATTTTATCTGCGACCGTCAGGCCAGCTCAATCTGCGGCCGGTCAGGCCGGAGGCGATTACTCGCTGGCAGCATCCTCGGCAGCCTTGGCCTCGGCGGCCTTAGCTGCATCCTCGGCGGCCTTTTCCTTGGCCAGAGCCTCGGCTGCTGCGATCTTTTCGGCCTCGATGCGCGCGCGCTCGGCATTGGCTGCCTCACGCTCGGCTTCGTTGAGCTTGCGGGCGCGCACGCCGGTGTTTTCCGAGATACGGGCCGACTTGCCGCGACGATCGCGCAGGTAATAGAGCTTGGCGCGACGCACCTTGCCGCGGCGGACGATTTCGACGCCTTCGACCAGCGGCGAGTAGACCGGGAACACGCGCTCCACGCCTTCGCCATAGGAAATCTTGCGGACGGTGAAGCTTTCCTGAAGGCCGGCGCCCTTGCGGGAGATGCAGACGCCTTCATAGGCCTGCACGCGGGTGCGGCTGCCTTCTGTCACGCGAACCTGAACGCGGACGGTGTCGCCCGGCTGGAATTCTGGGAGCTTGCGCTTTTCTTCGATCTTCGCGGCCTGCTCGGCCTCAAGCTGACGGATGATGTCCATCGTCGGAACCTTTCTTCCTTGTTATGCCAGCCAGAGCGCCCAACTCTTGCCGGTCAGTTCCTGACCGTCCGGCTATGCCTTCCAACCGTGGAAGGGCAGGGGCGAATGCACTTTGCGTCGTTTTCGGAGCCGGATTTTTCCAGTGTCCGGGCGCGCCGATACACCATCCCTGACGGTTTGTCACCATCCAGGCCGGAAAATCGGGCCAGATCGGCATGTCCGCGACGCACTGGCCCTACCGGCTGGCCAAGCGCGCGCCTTGCGGTTGCAGGATCAAGCGACTACTCCGTGTGCCGGTAAGCAAGGGCCCGCCAGATGACCATCACGATCGCAATCCTGTTGTTCCTGTCCGGGGTCCTGACCGGCATGATCAATGCGGTGGCGGGCGGCGGCACGTTCCTGTCCTTCGGCGCGCTGACGCTGGCAGGCATACCGCCGGTCGTTGCCAACGCCACATCGTCGATCACCCAGTTTCCCGGCTATGTCACCTCGACGCTCGCCTACTGGTCCGATTTCAGGACATTCTGGCGCGGTGCGCTGGCGCTATGCGTCGCATCGCTGTTCGGCGCGCTGCTTGGGTCGTGGATATTGCTTCAGCTCGACAATCCGCAGTTCCGCGCGCTGGTGCCGTGGCTGCTGGTCGCGGCGACCGCGCTGTTTGCAGCAGGCCCCTATCTGAAGCCGACGCCGAAACCCGGCAAGGACGCGGCCGTCGGCTCGGTCTTCGGCTGGCTGCTGCAATTCGTGACCGCCATCTATGGCGGCTTCTTCGGCGCGGGCATGGGCGTGATGATGCTGGCGACGCTCGGCCTGTCGCAGTCCGGCGACTACCACCGGCTCAACGCATTGAAGAACATGCTGGCCGTGGTCATCGCGGCTGTCGCAATCGTCGTCTTCGTTTGGGGCGGTGTCGTCGCTTGGCCGCAGGCTGTCGTCATGATCCCCGGCGTCGCCATCGGCGGCTGGTCGGGCGTGTGGGTCGCCAAGCGTGTGCCGCAGAACGTCATGCGCGCCATCGTCATCACGGTGGGGCTGCTTCTGGCGGCCTACTACTTCGTCACCGGCTGATCGACGTCGGGATAGTAGATGTCGAGTTCGAGCGGTATGCCCCGCATCCCCAACTCCGACAGAACCATCGGGTTGATTGCGAGCCCTTGTCCGGCCTCGTCGAGCCATACGCCGCAGAACATGTCGATGCGGTAGCGGCCGCGCAGACTGTCCCAAAGCGCCGCGTCGCCGCTTGTCCGGCTCAGGATATCCCGGATCTGCCGGCTGAGTTGATCTCCGTCCTCCCTCTCCGAAGAGAGGCGCCATCCGCCCGTCCGGGCCATATTGTCGCGCCGGGGTCCTTTGGCTTCGCCCCTGCGCTCGCCTGCCGACGGCTGACAGCCGAGAAGCCTCGTGATCTCGCCCGGTTCCAGATCGTCGCCAAACAGCCTGAGTGTTGCGCAGGTGGCGATGACGGTCGCCATCAGGGCTTCCCGTCTTCGAACAGATCGGGCCGGCGCGCCTGCGTCAGCGCCTCGGCCTGCTCGTGCCGCCATCTGGCGATCCTTGCATGATTGCCCGACATCAGCACGTCGGGAATGGCGCGGCCTTCCCATTCGGGCGGGCGGGTATAATGCGGATGCTCAAGCAGGCCGTTCTCGAAGCTTTCCTCGCCGCCGGACGCATCATTGCCCATGACGCCGGGAAGCAGGCGCACAATCGCATCGAGCACTACCAGCGCGGCCGGTTCGCCGCCTGACAGGATGTAATCGCCGATCGACACTTCCTCGAGCTGCCGCGCTTCGATGACGCGCTGGTCGATGCCCTCGAAACGGCCGCAGACGATGACGGCGCCCGGCCCATCCGCCAGTTCGCGCACGCGCGCCTGCGTCAGCGGTTTGCCGCGCGGGCTCATCAAGAGGCGCGGGCGCGGATCGCCGGCGGGCGCTGCATGGTCGATTGCCGCGGCCAGAACATCGGCGCGCAGCACCATGCCAGCACCGCCGCCCGCAGGGGTGTCGTCCACCGCGCGGTGACGGCCAAGGCCGAACTCCCGGATATGCACGGTATCGAGTGCCCAGTCGCCGCGCTCCAGCGCCCTGCCGGCAAGCGACAGGCCGAGCGCGCCGGGAAACATCTCCGGATAGAGGGTGAGAACGGTCGCGCGGAATGTCACCGGTTGCCGCCCGCTTCCTTCGGGCCGCGCGGACGATCGCGCATTTCCTGCGGTTCGTCTTCGTCGATAAGGCCGGCAGCAACGGGGTCGATGCGGATGGTGCGCATGGCGACATCGACAACGGGCACGGCGGCGCGGCTGAACGGGATCAGCACGGTGGAGCGCGTGCTGCGCTCGATTTCGAGAATGTCACCGCCGCCGAAATTCTGCACGGCCGTCACCTTGCCGAGCGCCTCTCCGTCGAGCGAAACGGTATCCATGCCGATCAGGTCGGTATGGTAGAATTCTTCTTCTTCCAGATCGTCGGGCAGGTTGCCGCGCTCGACATAAAGCGCCGTGCCGGTCAGCGCCTCGGCGGCTGTCCGGTCGCCGACGCCCTTGAAGCGTACCACGGCCATGCCCTTGTGCTCGCGTATGTCGACGATCTCGAAGACGCGTCCGTCCGCACCATGCAGCACGCGATAGTCGCCAAGCGCCAGCGGATCACCGGTGAAGGTCTTCACTCGCACCTCGCCCTTGATGCCCTGGGCTGCGCCGACCGTCGCCATCTGGACGGGTTTTTTCAATCTGGTCATGCCCGTCTCCTACTCCGCCAGCCTTCGCCGCACAATCTTGCCCCTTCACGCTCCGATAACAGGTTTGCTCCAGAATCATGCGATAATCGAAGCGAATGCCATGACCGACGAGATTCTCATCAACGCCCGCGAAGACCTGCACGCCGCGCGTGGACAGTGGCTGAAGTCGCTTGCGCGCGAGCGGCGGCTCGCCTCGCTGACCGTAGAGGCATATGAGCGAGACACCCGCCAGTTCCTGACGTTTCTCGCAGGGCATTTCGGCGGGCCTCCCGGCCTGAAAGATATTTCAGACCTGCGCACCGCCGATCTTCGCGCTTTCCTTGCGCGGCGGCGCAGTGAGGGTGCAGGTGCCCGCACGCTCGGTCGCGGGCTTGCGGGCGTGCGTTCATTCCTGCGCTTTCTCGAAAAGCGCGGTCTGGCGTCAGCCGCAGGCGTCACGGCCATGCGCGCGCCGAAGCAGCCGAAGTCGCTGCCCAAGCCATTGACCGCCGTCGATGCGCGCCGGGTCGTGTCGGTCGGAGAACAGATCAACGAGGAGCCATGGATCGCCGCGCGCAATGCCGCCGTGCTGACGTTGCTCTACGGGTCGGGCCTGCGCATTTCCGAGGCGCTCGGCCTGCAATCTGGCGAGATCGGCCCCGGCGAGACGGTGTTGCGTGTCACCGGCAAGGGCGGCAAGACGCGCCTCGTGCCGCTTCTGCCCGTCGCGGTGCAGGCGGTTGCCGAATACAGGCGGCTTTGTCCCTATGTTCTCGACGCGAAGTCGGCGCTGTTCCGAGGTGCAAAGGGCGGGCCGTTGCAGCCGGCGATCATCCAGCGCGAGATGCAGAAGATGCGCTCGGCGCTGAACCTTCCACATACGGCGACGCCACACGCGCTGCGCCACTCCTTCGCCACGCATCTTCTGGGGCGGGGTGGCGATCTGCGCACCATCCAGGAACTGCTCGGTCATGCCAGCCTGTCGACCACGCAGGTCTATACCGGTGTCGATACGAAGCGCCTGCTCGACATTTACGACAAGGCTCATCCGCGCGCCTGAACCTGTCACATTGCAGGCCCGCCATTAACGGAAAAAGCGGATTTCAGCTCTAGCCTTGCGGGCATGAAAAAAGTGACTGCGCTCGCCGATCATCTGTCCGCGCCGCTGCTGTGGTTGGTCGCATTGGCAAACCTGCTGTTCATCGCGGCTTTTGTCGCCACGCTGCTGCTGCTCGGCGGGCAGGCTCGGGCCGAGACGGAGATACCGGCCTGCAAGGGCGCGGACATGCTGCCTGAGATGGCGAAGGACGATGCAGCCGGTTTTGCCAGGATGCAGGCGGATGCGGCAGCGACGCCAAACGGCGTAGGCCTGCTCTGGAAGGTCGAGAAGGCAGGTGCTGAACCGTCCTTTCTCTTTGGCACGATGCACATGACCGACCCGCGCGTCGTCACGTTGCCCACTTCGGCCCAGACGGCGTTCGACGCGGCATCGACGGTGGTCATCGAAACCACCGACGTGCTTGACCAGTCGGCCATGACGGCTTCTCTGATGGCGTCCCCGGAACTGATGATGTTCACAGATGGAACAACATTGACCTCGCTGATGTCGCCCGACGATGCGAAGGTCGTCGAGGAAGGGTTGGCCAAGCGTGGCATCCCTGCGCAGGCGGTCGAGCGCATGAAGCCCTGGATGCTCACCTCGATGCTGGCCGTGCCTGCCTGCGAGCTAGCCCGCAAGGCCGCAGGCGCGCCGGTTCTGGACGTCAATCTGGCCGAACAGGCAAAGGTCGCCGGCAAGGAGATCGCCGGTCTTGAGACGGCAAAATCGCAGATCGAGGCGATGGCATCGTTGCCGATCGAGTTTCACGTCGAGGGACTTGTGGAGACGATGAAGCTTGGCGACAGGATCGACGATGTCATCGAGACGATGATCGAAATCTACAAGACTGAGGCGACGGGCCTGTTCGTGCCTTTCATGCGGGTGGCGTCACCAGATAGCGCGTCGGGAGACGGTTATGCGGTCTTTGAAGAGAAAATGATAACCTCGCGCAATGTCGGCATGGCGAAGAACTCGGAGCCGTTCCTCGACAAGGGCAAGGCATTCATCGCTGTCGGTGCAATGCATCTTCCCGGCGATCAGGGACTGGTCGAGTTGCTGCGCAAGGACGGATACACCGTCACGCGCGTTGATTGAGGCGAGCGGACGAGAGAGGTCAGGGGCTGAATTCTCGTGTATGACTGAACCATAGCGCCGTCATTGCGTTGTCGTTGATCGAGGACAACGGAGAACGCGATATGGTCGACCCAATCAACCCTGACCCGCACACCCCGCCGCGAACGCCGCCACTGGGCGAGAATGAGGCCAGCCGCCGCGTCGTGGAGGCGCGTGGAGGCGGCAACGGCATGCTGATCGCAGCCATCGTGGTCGTGCTTGCCGTTATCGGCTATTATATATTCAGTCAGAGCGCCGCGCCGCCGCCTGCACCGCCGCCGGCCGCTTCGACCGAACCGGCAACCCCGGCACCTGCTCCAGAACCAGCTCCGCAGCCCGCGCCGCCTCCGGCTGACCCGGTTCCTGCACCGCCGCCAGCTCCGGCGCCTGCGCCAGCAGATCCGGTCCCGGCACCGCCGGCTGATCCGGTTCCGCCTGCGCCTACGCCGTCCCCTGCGCCCGCACAGTAAGACAAGAACGCCGGCGGCCATTCAGCCGCCGGCGTTTCACATCTGACTACCCCTCGCGGGTGAGGTGGCTGCCTCAGCCCTTCTTGTTCTGGCGATTGTTGACGAGATCATCGACGACCGCCGGATCGGCCAGCGTCGAGGTGTCGCCAAGCGCGCCGAAATCGTCCTCGGCGATCTTGCGCAGGATGCGGCGCATGATCTTGCCCGAGCGAGTCTTCGGCAGGCCCGGCGAGAACTGGATCTTGTCAGGCGAGGCGATCGCGCCGATCTCCTTGCGCACGTGATCGACCAGTTCCTTGCGCAGCGCGTCGGTGCCTTCCTCGCCCGCCATAAGCGTCACATAGCAATAGATGCCCTGACCCTTGATGTCGTGCGGATAGCCGACCACGGCGGCCTCGGACACCTTGTCATGGCTGACGAGCGCGGATTCGACTTCCGCAGTGCCCATGCGGTGGCCCGACACGTTGATGACGTCGTCGACGCGGCCGGTGATCCAGTAATAGCCGTCATTGTCGCGGCGGCAGCCGTCGCCGGTGAAATATTTGCCCTTGTAGGCGGAGAAATAGGTCTGGATGAAGCGCTCATGGTCGCCATAGACGGTGCGCATCTGCCCCGGCCATGAATCGACGATGCAGAGGTTTCCGTCGGCTGCGCCTTCCAGCACCTTGCCGTCATTGTCGACGAGCTGCGGCTGAACGCCGAAGAATGGCCGAGTGGCCGAACCGGGCTTGAGCGCGGTTGCGCCCGGGAGCGGCGTGATCAGGATCCCGCCCGTCTCGGTCTGCCACCATGTGTCGACCACCGGCACCTTGGCCTCGCCGACGACATTGTAATACCACTCCCAGGCTTCCGGGTTGATCGGCTCGCCGACCGAACCCAGCACCTTCAGCGTCTTGCGCGAGGTCTTCTTCACCGGCGCGTCGCCAGCGCCCATCAGCGCGCGGATCGCGGTGGGAGCCGTGTAGAAGATGTTGACCTTGTGCTTGTCGATGATTTCCCAGAAGCGGGAATTGGACGGGTAATTCGGCACGCCCTCGAACATCAGCGTGGTCGCGCCATTGGCCAGCGGGCCGTAGACGATATAGCTGTGGCCCGTCACCCAGCCCACGTCAGCGGTGCACCAGTAGATGTCGCCGTCGTGATAGTCGAAGACATATTGGTGGGTCATCGAGGCGAAGACGAGATAACCGGCGGTCGTGTGCAGCACGCCCTTGGGCTTGCCCGTAGAGCCTGACGTATAGAGGATGAACAGCGGGTCTTCCGCCTTCATCTTTTCCGGCGCGCATTTGGCATCGACCGTGGCAACCTCGTCATGGTACCAGAGGTCGCGGCCATTGGCCCAGCCGATCTTGCCGCCCGTGCGGCGCACGACCAGCACGTTCTTGACCATGACATGCTGCTTGGCGGCGAGGTCGATGGCCTTGTCGGTGTTTTCCTTGAGGGGGATCGCCCTGCCGCCGCGCAGGCCCTCATCAGCCGTGATGACAAAGGTCGATTCGCAATCGACGATGCGCCCGGCCAGCGCGTCCGGCGAGAAGCCGCCGAAGACTATCGAATGGACCGCGCCGATGCGCGTGCAGGCCAGCATCGCATAGGCCGCTTCGGGGATCATCGGCATGTAGATGGTGACGCGGTCGCCCTTTTTGACGCCATGCTTCTTCATCACATTGGCGAGACGGCAGACGTGCTCGTGCAGCTCGTTATAGGTGATCTTCTTGTCGTCGTAGGGGTTGTCGCCTTCCCAGATGATGGCGACCTGATTGCCGCGCTTCTTCAGGTGGCGGTCGATGCAATTGTAGGAGACGTTCGTCAGGCCGTCCTCGAACCACTTGATCGCCACCTTGCCCGTGAAGGAGGTGTTCTTGACCTTTGTATAGGGCTTGAACCAGTCGATCCTTTTACCGTGCTTGCCCCAGAACTTGTCCGGGTTCTTGACCGATTCGGCATACCATTTGAGGTATGTCTCGTCATCGATCAGCGCGCGCTTCTTCCAGGCCGGCTTGACCTTGTGAACCTGAACTTCCGACATGGCGGCTCCTCCCTCCATCAAATGGCACGGTGTGCTTCCCTTCATTATTAGCAGGGAGCGCCCGAGGGCAATATTCGACATTCGGTTTGGTAGGCTTTCTGTCGCACCCGACCATAGTCGCCCGACCAAAGTTCTATGAGGCACACCTTCATGAGGCGAGGCGGCGGGCTGACACATAGCTGTTATCCGCGCGGGCTAAGCGGGTCGCAGGCGCAAGAAGCGCCCGTGACTTTCCCTAGACGATGGATGACAGGACATGAACAGGTTCACGACTTTGCTGCTGGCGGGTGCTTCGATGCTCGCCGCCTCTCCGGCCTTCGCGCAGGACATCGCCCAGTCGCAGGACAGCTACTTCCTGCAGGCCCAGAAGGAAATGCAGGATATCCTGGCGCGCCAGCCGAACGTCCGCAAAGCCAAGAACGTCGTGCTTTTCGTCGTTGACGGCCTGTCGGTTCCGACCGTGACCGCCTCGCGCATCTTTGAAGGCCAGTCGCGCAATGTCGACGGCGAGAGCAACAAGCTCTCCTTCGAGACGCTTCTGCCCTATGTCGCCCTGTCGAAGACCTATACGCATGACTCGCAGGTGGCGGATTCCGCGCCGACCGCAACCGCCATGGTCGCCGGCGTCAAGTCGGTCAACGGCACGATCGGCGTCACCCAGGCGATCAAGCCAGGCGACTGCGCCAGCCAGAAGGGCGCCGAAGTCACCACTATCTTCGAACTGGCTGAGCAGGCTGGCCTGGCGACAGGCATCGTCTCGACGGCGCGCATCACCCATGCGACGCCTGCCGCCACCTTTGCTAAGGTTGCGGTGCGCGACTGGGAAAATGACACCAATCTCGATGACGCGGCTAAGGCCGGCGGCTGCAAGGACATCGCAGCCCAGCTCATCGACTGGCCTGCCGGCAACGGTTTCGACGTCGTTTTCGGCGGCGGCCGCGGCAATTTCATGCTTGCCGACCAGAATGACCCCGAGGATGAAGGCAAGACCGGTTCGCGCAAGGACGGCCGTGACCTGATCGCCGAATGGACCGCAAAGAACAATGACGGCGTCTATGCGTGGAACAAGGAAGGTTTCGACGCCATCGACCCGACCAAGGTTAACAAGGCATTCGGCCTCTTCAACCGCAGCCACATGCAGTATGAAGCCGACCGCGCCAAGGACAAGGGCGGCGAGCCGTCGATCGCTGAAATGGCGACCAAGGCCGTCGACGTCCTGTCGAAGAACGATGAGGGCTATGTGCTCATGGTCGAAGGAGGCCGCGTCGATCACGCGCACCATGCCGGCAACGCCTATCGCGCGCTGACCGACACGGTTGCCGTCGCCGAGGCAGTCAAGGCCGTCTACGAAAAGGTGGATCCTTCGGAGACGCTGATCATCCTGACCGCCGACCACAGCCACGTCTTCTCGATCGCCGGCTATCCGAAGCGCAACAATCCGATCCTCGGCATCGCCGGCATGGCCGATGACAAGAAGCCCTACACCACGCTCGGCTACCAGAACGGCCCCGGCGCAAAGCTCGACGAACCGCGCGCCGACCTGACCAATGTCGACACGACCGATCCGGATTTCCTCCAGCAGGCGCTGATCCCGCTCGGCGAGAGCGAGACCCATGCGGGCGACGATGTCGCGGTCTTCGCGCAGGGTCCGTGGGCGCACCTGTTCCAGGGCGTGATCGAGCAGAACATGATCTATCACGTCATGGAACATGCAACCGGCCTGCAAACGCGCGCTGCACTCGCCGCGGCAAAGAAGTAAGCCTGAACATGAGGGCCGGCCGCCGGATCATCCGGCGGCCGGCATCTTCTTTCTGATTGCCTGAAACGGGAAAGAACATCGACCATGGACCGCCGCGATCTTCTCCTCGGGCTGGCCACCGCTGCCGTCGTCCTGCCTGCCGTTCCTGCACTGGCGTCGACCCCGATGCTCAAGTTCCGCGATCTTTATTCGCGCGGCACGATGCTGACCGATCGTGCCAGATCGCTCGAAGGCGAGACGGTTGACATGATCGGCTACATGGCGCCGCCGCTGAAGCCCGAGATCGACTTTTTCGTGCTGACCAAGCTTCCCATGTCGACCTGCCCCTTCTGCGAGAGCGAGGCGCAATGGCCAGACGATCTCGTTCTGGCCCTGACGAAAGAGCCGGTCGAGGTCGTGCGCTACACCGATCTCATCCGCGTCACCGGACGTTTCGAGACCGGCATCAGGAAGGACGAGGAAACGGGCTTTGTCAGCCTCGTCCGTCTGATCGACGTGTCCTACAAGAAGCTCTGATCCTGCTGTCCAGCATGCATGTGCCACTGTCCTGCTCTGCTACGGGCATCGTCTATGACGTGCCTCTGGCGTCGGGCCGAAGCCGCATCGTCGATGTGCCCGCGCTCGAACTTGCGCCGGGCCAGCTGACGGCGCTTGCCGGGCCGTCCGGCTCGGGTAAATCGAGCCTGCTCTATCTGCTCGCCGGCCTGCTTGCGCCCTCGCGGGGGCAGATCGTCTGGGGCGGGCGCGTGCTTTCCGTCGAGCCGGAAGCGAAGCGCGATCGCTGGCGGCTGGAAAATGCCGGCTTCGTCTTCCAGAGCTTTCACCTGATCGAGGAGTTGTCGCCGCTCGACAATGTGCTGGCGACCGCATGGTTTCGCGGTGGCGCCGCGTCGAAGCGCGAGCGGGCGCGCGAATTGCTGGCGCGATTCGGCGTGCCTGAGGGCGCACGGCGCACCAATCTTCTCTCCAATGGCGAGCAGCAGCGCGTGGCGCTGGCGCGCGCGCTGCTGTTCGACCCGCCTGTCATCTTTGCCGACGAGCCGACCGCCAGCCTCGATGCGGCTTCGGGCACGCTTGTCTCGCAGACTTTGCGCGATCTTGCCGCCATATCTGGCAAGACCGTCATCGTGGCCTCGCACGACCCGATCCTGCTGTCGGCGGCGCACCGTATCGTGCGGCTCGATCATGGCCGGCTGGCGGATGCGCGGGCAAGCGAGGTGGCAGCATGAACCCGCTGCCGCTTGTCCTTGCCAGCCTGCGACGCAACCGCGTCACCGCCGGGCTTTTCGTCGTGCTGATCGCCGTTGCCGTGGCCCTCGGCATTGCCATTTCGGCGCAGGAACGCGCCTTGCGGCAGGGCAGCGCGCGCGCCGCCGACCGATTCGACCTGATCGTCGCGGCACCCGGCAGTGCCAATGATGTTCTGTTCTCGGTCATCTATCTCGATCCGACGGCGGTCGACCTTCTCGACCGCGAAACGTCGCTCAAGGTGCTGGGCGAACCGCGCGCCGAATTCGCCGCGCCCATCGCCTTTGGCGACAATCACAAGGGCGCGCCGGTCATCGGCACGACGGCTGCGTTTCTCGACCATCTGAGCGGCGGGCTGGCCGAGGGCCGCGCCTTCACGTCAGTCAACGAGGCTGTGCTCGGCGCGCTGGCGGCGGGGCGGGTCGGCGACCATCTGGAGATCGGTCATGGCCACGGCCATGGCGCGGGCGCAGATGCGGATTCCTATGGCGAAGATAGAGCGGCCGAAGGCCATGACGCCGTCACGGTCGTTGGCCGAATGAAGCCAACCGGCACGCCATGGGACCGCGCCGTCATCGTGCCGATAGAATATAACTGGCTGGCGCATGGTCTCGGCACCGGACATGCCGATGACGATACGCGGATCGGCCCGCCATTCGACCCGGCAAAGCTGCCGGGCATCCCGGCAATCGTAGTGAAACCCGAAAGCGTGGCGGCGGCCTATGGCCTGCGCAACCTCTACCGCACCGCTCAGTCGACCGCCTTTTTCCCCGCCGAGGTGCTGACCGGCATCTATTCGCTGATGGGCAATGTCGCACAGGTGATGAGCGTCCTGACAATCGCCGCGCAGACGCTGGTCGTCGCCGCAATTCTGGCCGGCATCTTTGCGCTGCTGGATCTCCAGCGCCAGCGTTTCGCGGTGCTGCGCGCGCTTGGTGCGCCGGCGCGTTTCATCTTCGCAACCGTCTGGCTCTATGTGACCGCCCTGATCGGCGCGGGTGCGCTGATCGGCCTGCCGCTCGGCTGGGCTGCGGCGAAAATCGTCTCGAACCTCGTTGCCGAACAGACGGGTGTTGCGATGCGAGCCACTGTCGGCAGTTCGGAATTTACCCTCGTCGCCATCCTGCTCGGCGTCGGCATGTTGCTGGCGCTGGTGCCGGCGGCGCTCGTCTATCGCAGGCCGGTGGTCGAGGCGTTGCGTTCCTGACGTGCGATCCCGGTCTATCTGTGGCCAAAAATCGCGCTGCCGACCCTGACGCTCGTCGCCCCGAAAGCCACTGCCGTCTCATAGTCGCCCGACATGCCCATGGATAGCTTTGGCACGCCTGCCTCTGCCGCGATCTTGGCGAGAAGCGCAAAATACGGGCCTGGGTTCTCATCTGCGGGAGGAATGCACATCAGCCCCTCGATCTTCAGCCCATGAACTTCGCGGCAGCGCGCGACAAAGGCGACCGCCTCGCGCGGGTCGATGCCGGCCTTTTGCTCTTCAAGCCCGGTATTGACCTGCACGTAAAGCAGCGGATGGCGGCCCTGCCGTTCCATTTCTTTCGAGAGTTCCGCGGCGATCTTCTCGCGGTCGACGGTCTCGATCACATCGAACAGCGCCACGGCCTCTTTTGCCTTGTTGGATTGCAGGGGCCCAATCAGGTGAAGTTCGATCCCGGGGGTCTCGGCCTTCAGCGTCGGCCATTTGCCCTGCGCCTCCTGCACACGGTTTTCGCCGAAGACGCGCTGGCCGGCTTCGATTGCCGGCCTGATATCGTCCGCCTCGAAGGTTTTCGAGACGGCAACGAGCGTCACCGAACCCGATTTGCGCTTCGCCTGCGCTTCGGCGGCTGCAATCGCATCGCGGACGGTGTTCAGATTGGCGACTGTGGTCATGTGAGGCATCCGGCTGCTTGCGCAAAAGGTTGACGCTTTGGGCGATACGTGATGAAGGTCCGCCCCGATTTCTCCCGCTATAGCAAAAGAATCCACGGTCATGGCAACCGAACGATATAATCACCGAACGGCCGAGCCTAAATGGCGTGAAGCGTGGGACAAGGCCGCCCTCTTCGAAACGAAGAACGACGATCCGCGCCCGAAATATTACGTGCTGGAAATGTTCCCCTATCCGTCGGGGCGCATCCATATGGGCCATGTGCGCAATTACACGATGGGCGACGTGGTGGCCCGCTGGCGGCGCGCGATGGGCTACAATGTCCTGCATCCGATGGGTTGGGACGCGTTCGGCCTGCCTGCCGAAAACGCGGCACGCGACAACAAAGTCAATCCGCGCGCCTGGACCTATCAGAACATCGAGACGATGAAGGCGCAGCTCAAGACGATGGGCCTGTCGCTCGACTGGGCGCGCGAGATCGCAACCTGCGACCCTTCTTATTACCGCCATCAGCAGAAGATGTTCCTCGACTTCTGGAAGTCCGGGCTGGTGGAGCGTCGCTCGGCCAAGGTCAACTGGGACCCGGTCGACATGACGGTGCTCGCCAATGAGCAGGTCATCGACGGGCGCGGCTGGCGCTCGGGCGCGCCGGTCGAGCAGAAAAACCTGACGCAGTGGTTCTTCAAGATCACTTCGATGAGCCAGGATCTGCTCGACGGCCTCGATACGCTCGACCGCTGGCCGGACAAGGTCAAGCTGATGCAGTCGAACTGGATCGGCAAGTCGGAAGGCTTGCAGATCCGCTGGCCGCTTTCGGCGCCGACCACGCCGTCGGGCGAGACTGCGCTGGAAATCTATACGACGCGCCCCGACACGATCTTCGGCGCGTCCTTCCTGGCGATCGCCGCTGACCATCCGCTGGCCAGGAAGGCAGCTGCAAACAATCCGAAGCTCGCCGAATTCATCGAAGAGGTGAAGCGCGGCGGCACGTCTGCCGCCGAGATCGAGACGGCGGAAAAGAAGGGCTTCGACACCGGCATCCGTGCCTGCCATCCGTTCGATCCCGATTGGAAGCTGCCGGTCTATGTCGCCAATTTTGTGCTGATGGATTACGGCACCGGCGCGATCTTCGGCTGTCCGGCGCATGACCAGCGCGATCTGGATTTCGCCCGCAAATACGGCCTGCCGGTCGTTCCTGTCGTCCTGCCGGAAGGCGAGAATTCGAGAACCTTCGAGATCACCGACACGGCATACGGCGATGACGGGGTGATGGTGAATTCGCGCTTCCTGGACGGTCTGGCGCCGGATGCAGCTTTTGATTCGGTTGCGGAACGGCTTGCTGCCGACGTGATTGAAGGCAAGCCGATGGCCGAGCGCAAGGTGCAGTTCCGCCTGCGCGACTGGCTGATTTCGCGCCAGCGTTACTGGGGCTGTCCGATCCCGGCCATCCATTGCGAGAGCTGCGGTACCGTTCCCGTGCCGGCAAAGAACCTGCCGGTCGAACTGCCGGATGATGTGTCGTTCGACAGGCCGGGCAATCCGCTCGACCATCATCCGACATGGAAGCACGTCGCCTGTCCGCAATGCGGGCGCGAGGCGGTGCGCGACACCGACACGATGGATACGTTCGTCGATTCGTCCTGGTATTTTGCCCGCTTCACCGACCCGTGGAACGAGACGGAGCCGACGACGCTATCCGTGGTCGACGGGCCGACAGGCTGGTTGCAGGTCAACCAGTATATCGGCGGCATCGAGCACGCGATCCTGCATCTGCTCTATTCGCGCTTCTACACCCGCGCCATGAAGGCGACCGGTCACGTCAATGTGGTCGAGGAGCCGTTCGAGGGTCTGTTCACGCAGGGCATGGTTGTCCACGAGACCTATAAGGGGCCGAACGGCTGGGTCACGCCCGCCGAGATCACCATCACCGAGGTCGACGGCAAGCGCAGCGCGAGGCTGAATGCGGACGGCAGCCCGGTCGAGATCGGCTCGATCGAGAAGATGTCGAAGTCGAAGAAGAATGTCGTCGATCCCGACGATATCATTGCTTCTTACGGTGCCGACACCGCCCGCTGGTTCATGCTGTCGGACTCGCCGCCGGAGCGCGACGTGATCTGGACGGAGGCCGGCGTCGAAGGCGCAAACCGCTTTATCCAGCGCGTCTGGCGTCTGGTATCGGAAGCGGCGCCCGCTTTGTCGAACGCGACCGCTTCAGGCGC
Source organism: Mesorhizobium sp. (assembly GCA_049647505.1). Lineage (GTDB taxonomy): Bacteria > Pseudomonadota > Alphaproteobacteria > Rhizobiales > Rhizobiaceae > Mesorhizobium_A. The sequence continues at coordinate 28,656 of JBARXU010000023.1, read as the reverse complement.
CGGCGAAGGTGCGGCAGGCGAGCTGAGCAAGGTGGCGCACAAGACGCTGAAGGCGGTGGGCGAGGAGATCGAGCGTCTCGGCTTCAACAAGGCCGTGGCGCGCCTCTACGAACTCACCAACGCGCTTCAGGGTCCGGTCAACGACATCGCCGCTGGCAAGGCCGATCCCGTGCTCGTTTCGGCGACGCGTCAGGCGGTCGATTTCCTCATCGCCATGATTGCGCCGATGGTGCCGCATCTGGCCGAGGAGTGCTGGGCGGAGATCGGCGGCAAGGGGTTTGTCGCCGAAAGGTCGTGGCCGTCCTTCGATCCGGCTCTGACGGTCGACAATGAGATTGTCTATCCGATCCAGATCAACGGCAAGAAGCGAGGTGATTTGACAATTGCCCGCGACGCAGACCAAGCTACCGTCGAGAAGGCCGCGCTGGCGCTGGACGTCGTCCAGAAGGCGCTTGAGGGCAAATCGCCGCGCAAGGTGATCGTGGTGCCGCAAAGGATCGTCAATGTCGTCGTCTGACCGTCGCTCGCTCCGTCGTTTCGCCGCGCTTGCGGTCGCCTTGTCGGCGCTCGGATTGTCCGCCTGCACCGTGCGTCCGCTCTACAGCGATGCACAGTTCACATCGTCGACGGTTCCCGGCGGCGAGACCGTCAAGTCCGCACTTGCATCGATTTCCATCAAGCCGCCGGTAAATCGGGTCGGGCTCGAGGTTCGCAACCAGCTGATCTTCCTGTTGCGCGGCGACGGCAGCGAGCCTGCGGACCCGCGCTACACGCTGACGCAGACGGTGACGGCGGTGAACGAATCGTCCGCCATCATCCAGGCAAGCCGCGAGAGCGAGCCGACCTCGGCAATCATGACGGTTACCTCGATCTACCGCCTGACGGAGACGGCGACCGGCAAGGTGCTGGCGACCGGAAAGCGTTCGGTCGGCTCATCCTACGACATTCCCCAGCAGGAATTTGCCGCTCTGCGCGCCGTGCGAGACGCCGAAAACCGCGCCGCTCGCGAACTTGCCGACCTGCTTCGGCTGGCCATAGCCCAGGACCTGCAGACGCTCCCCAAGAGCTGATTTCGGAACCTTTCACGGCGCGACCCGTTCCCCGCTCGCGTCATCGCCATGTCATCCAACGCCGGGATAAGCGGGCTGACGCTTGGCGAAGCCTGTCCCACTGCTTCGCCTGACGGTGAAAACAGGGGCCGGCCCATGGCATCGACGCAGACCGGATTGCTCAGCGCTCGCATCGAGTTGATGCGAAAGGGCGGCAACCACATCGTCGACCAGCTGATCGCGGAGCGAACCACCCGCATTTCGCGCCATCCACTCTGGCCGCTGCTGCGTCCGATGCTAGTCAAGTTCCTGCACTACGATGAGGCCGTGGCAATGGCTGACGGCATCGCCAGGCTTAACGCATGGGATGCGTTCGAGCGGGTCAGTGAATTGTTGTCGCTCGACGTGACTGTCGAAAACGATCACCATCTGCCGAAGGCCGGCGGCTTCATCCTGACCCTCAACCACCCGACGGGCATCGCGGACGGAATTGCGGTTTTCGACATGCTGCGCGAGCGTCGGCCCGACATGAAGTTCTTCGCCAATCGCGATGCGCTGCGCGTCTCGCCCGGCTTTCGCGACATGGTCATTCCGGTCGAGTGGAGGGCAGGGCAGAAGTCGCACGGCAAGTCGCGCGACACGCTCGAAGAGATGTCGCGCGCGTTCTCCGAAGACCGGCCGATCGTCCTTTTTCCGTCGGGCCGGCTGGCCTTCTGGCATGAGGGACGGCTGACCGAGCGACCGTGGCAAAGCTCGATCGTGTCACTGGCGCGGCGCTTCAACTATCCGGTGGTTCCGGCGCATATCGATGCGCGAAATTCAGGCTTCTTCTATCTGGTCTCGCGCTTTTCGAGCGAGATCCGGGACATGACGCTGTTCCATGAACTGCTCAACAAGAAGCGCAAGCAGTTCACGATCAGCATGGGGCCGGCAATCTCGCCAGACAGGCTCGCAGGCGATCCCGCAGCGGTGGCGGGCGCATTGCAGGACCATATTGCGGTTCGGATGAAGGACGACCCGCAAGCGTGGTTCGAGGGTCTGGAATCAGGCGAAAATAACGTCCATGCCCGGAAGGTCGTAGCCTGAAATAGAGGTCGACCAGCGCTGTCCCGACGCAATCGGGAAAGCGCGCGTCACGGTGCCCGTGGAGACAAGCTCACCCGATTTCATCGTTGTGCTGCCTTCCGCCGCGATTTCGCGTGCGGCAAAGGCGAGCGCATCGACCGGGCCGTCGAGCACGTTTGCACCGGTCCCGCGATCCATCGGCGCGCCGTCGCAGGCGAGCTCGATTTTGATGGCTGCCAGCCGCGCGGCCAGTCCGGCACGTTCAGCCTGAGCCAGACGGCGGCGCGGTCCGATGACCAGAAGTCCGTGCAGCCCACCTTCGGCAACCGTGTCGGCGACGGCGAACTTCCAGTCCTCGAAGACGGTGTGGACGATCTCGTAGCCATGGGCGACCCATGCGACCGCCTGCTCGGCTTCTTCGCGGGTTGCTCCCGCGCCTATGTCGCGGTCCAGCCCAAGCACGATCTCGGGTTCGATGCGGGGCTGGGAGAGATGGCCGATTGCGATCTTGTCGCCTCCCGCCGCCTCGATCAGCGTGGTGTCGTAGACATTGCCCCAGATCGGAGCATGCACGCCGTATTCGTCCCAGATGTTGCGGTTGGTGAAGCCGATCTTGCGGCCGACCGGGCGCTCGCCTGTGGCGCGGCGCATCCGGTCAAGTTCGGCCGACACAAGGTTAGCGTCGGCGCGGCTGAAGTCGCCAAATGTTTCCGAAAAGGGGCGAAGCCGTTTCAGCTCCGCGCGCGCGGCGATGATCCCTGCGGCGCTTGCTGTGGGATCGAACGCGGCCATGAAGATCAGCCGATCTTCTGGCCGGTCTTGGCCCAGTCGTCGAGGAAGGCCTTGAGGCCGTTGTCGGTCAGCGGGTGCTTGACGAGAGCCTTGAGCGTGGCCGGCGGCGCGGTGACGACATCGGCCCCTATCAGAGCGGCCTGCTTGACGTGATTGACCGTGCGCACCGACGCCGCGAGAATCTCGGTGTTGAAGTCGTAATTGTCGTAGATCGAGCGGATTTCGGCGATCAGTTCCATGCCGTCGAGGCCGATATCGTCGAGGCGGCCAATGAAGGGCGAAATGAAGCTGGCGCCGGCCTTGGCTGCCAGCAGGGCCTGATTTGCCGAGAAGCAGAGCGTGACATTGACCTCGCGGCCGAAATCCTTGCGGATCGTGCGGCAGGCCTTGAGGCCTTCAAGCGTCAACGGAACCTTGATGCAGACGTTTTGCGCGATCTTCATCAGGAACTCGGCTTCGCGCATCATGTCGGAATATTCGGTCGCCACCACTTCGGCGGAAACCGGGCCTTCAACGATGTCGCAGATCTGCTTCGTCACCTCGACGATCGAGCCGCCGGACTTGAGGATCAGCGACGGATTGGTGGTGACGCCATCGACGAGCCCGAGTGCGTTCAGCTCCTTGATGTCCTTGACATCGGCGGTATCGACAAAGAACTTCATGGTCGTGTCCTCGCAAATTCATACAGGCCGCATTCCAGCGACCGTTTCGCTCTTGCTCTAAACCAAGATCAAGGCAAGGTCACGCGCCATGACCGGAGATTCGCGCTCAATCCGAACGGCGGCCGTGCTGGTGCCCATGCCGGCCGAAAAGCCGTACAGCTATGCCGTGCCGGACGGAATGACCGTGGTGCCGGGTTCGATCGTTCAGGTGCCGCTCGGCCCCCGCGAGGTCGCGGGCGTGGTCTGGGACACGGATGCGGGGCCGGTCGATGCGAAAAAGCTTCGGCCCATCACGCAGGTCTTCGACTGTCCGCCGCTGTCGGGCGACATGCGCCGCTTCATCGACTGGGTTGCCGAATACACGCTGACCGCGCCGGGCCTTGCCGCACGAATGGCGCTGCGAGCGCCTGCCGCATTCGACCCCGAGCCGTGGGTCGCAGGCCTGCGCGCCACTGGCAACCAGCCCGAACGCCTGACGGATGCGCGCCGAAGGGTGATGGAACTGGCGGGCGAGGGGCCGTCATGGACACGTTCAGGGCTTGCCCACGCAGCCGGCGTCACCACGAGCGTTATCGACGGCATGACGGCACAGGGCGTGTTCGAGCATGTTCTGCTGCCGCCGCAGCCGGTCGTTGCCGCGCCCGATGCGTCCTATGGCAAGGCTGAGCTTAATGACGAGCAGGCGGCCGCTGCCGAGGTGCTGCGCGAGGCGGTGCGCGAAAATGCATTCTCGGCCACGCTGATCGACGGTGTCACCGGATCGGGCAAGACGGAGGTCTATTTCGAGGCCATCGCCGAGGCGGTCGAGGCGGGGCGGCAGGTGCTCATCCTCATTCCCGAGATCGCGCTGACGCAGGCATTTCTCGAACGGTTCCAGGACCGGTTCGGCACAAAGCCCGCCGAATGGCATTCCGACCTTACGCCGCGCATGCGTGAAAAGGTCTGGCGTCAGGTGGCGGAAGGGCAGGTGCGGGTGGTCGCCGGCGCGCGCTCGGCGCTGTTCTTGCCGTTTAACGAGCTTGGGCTGATCGTGGTCGACGAGGAACACGACCCTGCCTACAAGCAGGAGGACCGCGTCTATTACAACGCCCGCGACATGGCGGTGGTGCGCGGTCATATCGGCAATTTCCCCGTCATCCTCGCATCCGCCACGCCGTCGATCGAAAGCCGCGTCAATGCCGAGCAGGGGCGCTATCGCCGCGTCGCACTACCGTCGCGCTTTGCCGAGGCAGCACTGCCCGATCTCGCCTTCATCGACCTGAGACGCAGCCCACCGCCGCGCGGAGGCTTCCTGTCGCCTGCGCTGGTCGACGCGATGCGCTCGACGCTGGAACGCGGCGAGCAGTCGCTGCTGTTCCTCAACCGCCGCGGATATGCGCCTCTGACGCTGTGCCGCGCCTGCGGCCACCGCTTCCAGTGTCCGCAATGTTCGTCATGGTTGGTCGAGCACCGGTTTCGCGGCCAGTTGATGTGCCATCAATGCGGCCATTCGGAAAAAAGGCCCGATGCCTGCCCCGAATGCGGCACGATGGATCATCTCGTCGCCTGCGGCCCCGGAGTCGAGCGGATCGCGGAGGAAGTCGTCGCCCAGTTTCCCGATGCGCGCACAATCGTCCTGTCGTCCGACATGATCGGAGGTGTGCGGCGGCTGCGGCTCGAACTGGAGGCTGTGGCAAAGGGCGAGGCCGATATCGTCATCGGCACGCAGCTTGTCGCCAAAGGCCACAACTTCCCCAACATGACGCTGGTTGGCGTGGTCGACGCCGATCTCGGCCTTGCCAATGGCGACCCCCGTGCTGCCGAGCGCACCTATCAGCTTCTCAGCCAGGTGACGGGCCGCGCCGGCCGGACCGGCAAGGCAAGCCGCGGCCTATTGCAGACCTACCAACCCGACCATCCGGTGATGCGCGCGATCGTATCGGGCGATGGCGAGAGTTTTTATGCGCGCGAGATTGCCGAGCGCGAACGTTCGCACCTGCCGCCCTATGGCCGGCTTGCGGGCATCATCGTGTCCGGCCCGACGCGAGCCGAGACCGAGAGCCATGCGCGCGCGCTGCGCCGTGCCGCGCCGCAATCGCCCGACATTCACGTGCTCGGGCCTGCCGAAGCACCTCTGGCGGTGGTCGGAGGGCGTCACAGGTTCCGCCTGCTCATCCAGGGCGAGCGGCGAACGCCGGTTCAGGATTTCATCCGCCAGATGCTGGCCGCGGCCCCAAGGCCGCGCGGCACGCTGCGCGTGGCTGTTGACATCGACCCGCAGAGTTTTCTGTAGGGTCAGTGGCCGGATGCCATAAGCTTTATGCGCAGGCGAATTTCAGCCTCGAAATTCGTGCGAGGTTCTGGCAAAGCTGCACTTGCGGATGGCTGAGGTTCGAGACGCGGCAGAATAGGTCAGTATGACTGACATTTTGCTTGTCGAAGCGTCGGTTTTGCCGTTATCTATTGATCAATCTGCACGCTGGCCGCTCGGGCCGGACATGAAGCAGTGGGCCGGGAGAGATGAACCATGACGATCGCCTTCGAGAAGATACCGCATAAATCGCCGACGCAGGCCGACAAGCGCGCGGCGCTGATGGCCGATCCGGGGTTCGGCAAGGTATTTTCCGATCACATGGTGACGATCCGCTGGACGTCGGAAAAAGGCTGGCACGATGCGCAGGTGCGCGCCCGCGAGCCGTTCCAGATCGATCCGGCAGCCGCCGTCCTGCATTACGCCCAGGAAATCTTCGAAGGCATGAAGGCCTATCGGCTGCCCGATGGCGGCTTCAGCCTGTTCCGCCCGGAGCAGAATGCGCGTCGCCTCAACAAGTCGGCGCAGCGCATGGCGATGCCCGAAGTGCCGGAGGAGCTTTTCCTCGCAGCAGTCGACGAACTGGTGAAGGTCGACGCCGACTGGATTCCCGGCGGCGAAGGCAGCTTCTACCTGCGTCCCTTCATGTTTGCCACCGAGGCATTTCTGGGTGTGCGTCCCGCCAATGAATATATCTTCTGCGTGATCGGCTGCCCGGTCGGAGCCTATTTCAAGGGCGGCTTCAAGACCGTCTCGGTCTGGATCTCGGAGGAATTCACCCGCGCGGCTCCCGGTGGCACCGGCGAGGCCAAGTGCGGCGGCAACTACGCCGCCAGCCTGTCGGCAACCAAGGAAGCCTTTGACAATGGCTGCGACCAGGTCGTGTTCCTTGATGCGGTCGAGCGCAAATATATCGACGAACTGGGCGGCATGAATGTCTTCTTCGTCATGGACGACAGGACGATCGTGACGCCGAAGCTCGGCACCATTCTGCCCGGCATCACCCGGACCTCGATCATCAAGCTGGCGCAAGAAGCCGGCTACACGGTGAAGGAAGAACTCTATTCCTTCGACCAGTGGCAGGCCGACGCCCGCTCGGGCCGGATGCGCGAAGCGTTTGCCTGCGGCACGGCTGCGGTCGTGGCAGGCATCGGCACGGTGAAGTATCGCGGCGGCGAATTCGCCATCGGCAATTCTGGCGACGGCGAGGCAACGACGCTCCTGCGCTCGAAGCTGACCGGCATCCAGCGCGGCACGGTGACCGACAGCCATGGCTGGACGCGGACCGTAACCGCCTGACCGTCAGGGTTTGACCATCTGGCGCGGCGGCGCGGCTTCTGTCATTACAGCGGCAAATCCGTTTGAGGGGCAGTTTCGATGGAATTCGCTTTTCCGTGGCCCATGAGCCAGGGTGAGTGGCTGGCCTGGTGGTCAGCCCTCATCACCGTCATTTTCGGCCTTCTCCTGATGTTCGCCCCGCGAATCGCCTTCCGCATCCTGCGGCTGACGACGACCGAGGCGCATCCGGAGGCGATCGGGCAGGCGCGCGCCACCATGTCCGGCTTCTATCTGGGGCTTGGGCTTTGCTGCCTTCTCCTCGGAAACCAGCCGTTCCTCTATATGGCGCTCGGCGTCTGTTGGGGCTTCACGGTGTTCGGCCGCATCATCTCGATGCTCTCCGATCAGGGCAATACGCCCTACAATTGGGCAGCGCTGGTCATCGAACTGGCGCTTGCGGCACTGCCATTGGCCTTCGCTCTGGGGTTTGTGCTGTAGTCACTTTTTGGGGCCTGCGACAAAACTGCTGCAAATCCCATACATGCGCCGTGTTGCGACTCCCGGATGCCTATGGTAGACGGCATTCGAATTTTGGCCGAGGGGTGTGGCTAGCTCGCATTCCCCGGGATAGAAAACTCAACAGGGTCAGAGATTTAGCCAGAGCGACGCGCTCCAGCGGATAATCTTTGCGCCAATCAGGCAGAGAAAAGGCGGTCCGTGGCGAATTCAAGCTCGATGATCTCCGGCGTTGCGGGGCGGTATGCGGGCTCGCTCTATGAGCTGGCCGCAGAGGCCAAGCAGCTCGCCGCCGTTGAAAAGGACTTCGTGGCCATCGAAAAGATGATCGCGTCCAGCCCTGAACTTACCCGTCTCATCGAAAGCCCTGTCTTCTCGGCCGACGAGCAGCTTCGCGCCATCGGCGCCATTGCCGACAAGGCCGGCATCAAGGGCATGACCGGCAACTTCCTGCGGGTCGTCGCCAAGAACCGCCGTCTGTTTGCCATTCCCTCAATCATCGCCGCATTCCGCCAGATCGCGGCAGAGGCGCGCGGCGAAGTTGCAGCCGATGTCACGTCGGCTCATTCCCTGACCGCCGCCCAGCAAGCGGAACTCAAGACGGCGCTCAAGGGCGTCGCCGGCAAGGACGTCTCGATCAACCTGACGGTTGATCCTTCTCTCCTCGGTGGTCTCGTGGTGAAAATCGGCTCGCGCCAGATCGACACCTCGCTGCGCACCAAACTCAATTCGCTCAAGCTTGCACTTAAAGAGGTCGGCTGATGGACATTCGCGCCGCTGAAATTTCGGCAATTCTCAAGGACCAGATCAAGAACTTCGGGCAGGAAGCCGAAGTCTCCGAAGTCGGTCAGGTTCTGTCCGTCGGCGACGGCATTGCCCGCGTCTACGGTCTCGACAACGTCCAGGCGGGCGAAATGGTCGAGTTCCCCGGCGGCATCCGCGGCATGGCGCAGAACCTCGAAACCGACAATGTCGGCGTCGTCATTTTCGGTAATGACCGCGACATCAAGGAAGGCGACACCGTCAAGCGCACCGGTGCCATCGTCGAAGTTCCGGTCGGTCCGGGCCTGCTCGGCCGCGTCGTCGACGCGCTCGGCAATCCGATCGACGGCAAGGGCCCGATCAAGGCAGCCGAACGTCGCCGCGTCGACGTCAAGGCTCCCGGCATCATTCCGCGCAAATCGGTGCATGAGCCGATGTCGACCGGCCTCAAGGCCATCGACGCACTGATCCCGATCGGCCGCGGCCAGCGCGAACTGATCATCGGCGACCGCCAGACCGGCAAGACCGCCATCATTCTCGACACGTTCCTCAACCAGAAGCCGCTCAACCAGGGCGACGACGAGAGCGCCAAGCTCTATTGCGTCTACGTCGCTGTCGGCCAGAAGCGTTCGACGGTTGCCCAGCTCGTCAAGGTTCTCGAAGAGCGCGGCGCACTCGAATATTCGATCATCGTCGCCGCGACCGCCTCGGACTCGGCGCCGATGCAGTTCCTGGCTCCGTTTGCCGGCTGCGCCATGGGCGAATGGTTCCGCGACAACGGCAAGCATGCCGTTATCGCCTATGACGATCTGTCCAAGCAGGCCGTTGCATACCGCCAGATGTCGCTCCTGCTGCGCCGCCCGCCGGGCCGCGAAGCCTATCCGGGCGACGTCTTCTTCCTGCACTCGCGCCTTCTGGAGCGCGCCGCAAAGCTCAACGACGACAATGGCAACGGCTCGCTGACGGCTCTGCCGGTTATCGAAACCCAGGCCAACGACGTGTCGGCCTATATTCCGACGAACGTCATTTCGATCACTGACGGCCAAATCTTCCTTGAGACCAACCTGTTCTTCCAGGGTATCCGCCCGGCGGTGAACGTCGGTCTCTCGGTGTCGCGCGTCGGCTCGTCGGCCCAGATCAAGGCGATGAAGCAGGTTGCAGGCTCGATCAAGGGCGAGCTTGCCCAGTATCGTGAAATGGCCGCCTTCGCCCAGTTCGGCTCCGACCTCGACGCCTCCACCCAGCGCCTGCTCAACCGCGGCGCACGCCTGACCGAACTCCTGAAGCAGCCGCAGTTCTCGCCGCTGAAGACGGAAGAGGAAGTGGTCGTGATCTTTGCCGGCGTGAACGGCTATCTCGACAAGCTGCCGCTCAACCAGGTGGGCCGCTTCGAACAGGGCCTGCTTGGCTACTTCCGCTCTGAAGGCAAGGACGTGCTCGACGCGATCCGCGCCGACAAGCAGATCACCGACGGCACCCGCGAGAAGCTCAAGGCAGGCATCGACGCCTTCGCCAAGACCTTCGCCTAAGCCGACGAGAACGGAACCGGGACAGGCGCATGCCTTCGCTAAAAGACCTTAGAAACCGCATCGCCTCCGTCAAGGCGACGCAGAAGATCACCAAGGCGATGCAGATGGTCGCCGCGGCGAAGCTGCGCCGCGCCCAGGAAGCGGCAGAGGCTGCGCGTCCTTACTCGCAGCGCATGAGCGCGGTCCTGTCCAACATCGCCGGCGCCGTATCGGGCGGTGGCGAGGCCCCGGCCCTGATGACCGGCACCGGCAAGGACGATGTGCACCTGCTCGTCGTCGCGACAGCCGAGCGCGGCCTGTGCGGCGGCTTCAACTCGCAGATCGCACGCTTCGCCCGCGAGCATATCCGCCGCCTCCTGAAGGACGGCAAGACGGTGAAGATCATCACCGTCGGCAAGAAGGGCCACGACATCCTGCGCCGCGAATATGCGTCGCTGATCATCGAACGCGTCGACCTGCGCGACGCGAAGCAGGTCGGCTTCGTTCACGCCGACCAGATCGCGCGCAAGGTCATGTCGCTCTTCAACCAGGGTGAGTTCGACGTCTGCACGCTGTTCTATTCCGAGTTCAAGTCGGTCATCTCGCAGGTGCCGACCGCGTTGCAGCTCATTCCAGCCGCAGCTCCGGCCACAGGCGATGCGTCGTCGTCGGCAGGCGATGCGGTCTACGAATACGAGCCGGAACCGGGCGAGATCCTTGCCGATCTCATCCCCCGCAACATCAAGGTGCAGGTCTTCCGCGCGCTGCTTGAAAACGCAGCGGGCGAGATGGGCGCGAAGATGAGCGCGATGGACAATGCCACGCGCAATGCCGGCGACATGATCAACCGACTGACGATCAGCTATAACCGCCAGCGTCAGGCGAATATCACCAAAGAACTCATCGAGATCATTTCGGGCGCCGAGGCGCTCTAAGTGCGCGACGCCGACGGCGGCGGACGCGACGAAAGCAGAGATTAGAGAGAAGGGTCACCAGGATGGCTAAAGCAGCAACCCCCAAAGCTCCCGCAAAGGCTGCTCCCGCAAAGGCGGCCAAGCCCGCTCCCGCAAAAGCCGCCGCTCCGGCCAAGGCCGCAGCAGCAGTCAAGTCGGCCGCGCCGAAGGCTGCCGCTATCGGCAAGGCCAACGGCAAGGTGTCGCAGGTCATCGGCGCCGTTGTCGACGTCTCCTTCGAAGGCGTCCTGCCCCCGATCCTGAACGCTCTCGAGACCAACAATGGCGGCAACCGCCTGATCCTCGAAGTCGCCCAGCACCTTGGTGAAAACACCGTTCGCACCATCGCAATGGACTCGACCGAAGGTCTGGTTCGCGGGCAGCCGGTCGCCGACACGGGCGCTCCGATCACCATCCCCGTCGGCGACGTCACACTCGGCCGCATCCTGAACGTCATCGGCGAGCCGGTCGACGAAGCAGGCCCGGTCAAGGCAACCGCGACCCGCGCCATCCACCAGGACGCTCCGGCCTATGTCGATCAGTCGACGGAAGCCCAGATCCTCGTCACCGGCATCAAGGTCATCGACCTGCTGGCTCCCTACGCCCGCGGCGGCAAGATCGGCCTGTTCGGCGGCGCCGGCGTCGGCAAGACGGTTCTCATTCAGGAGCTGATCAACAACGTCGCCAAGGCGCACGGTGGTTATTCGGTGTTCGCCGGTGTCGGCGAGCGCACCCGCGAAGGCAACGACCTCTATCACGAAATGATCGAATCGGGCGTCAACAAAGACCCCCATGAGAACAATGGTTCTTCGGCTGGTTCGAAGTGCTCGCTGGTGTTCGGCCAGATGAACGAACCGCCAGGAGCGCGCGCCCGCGTCGCACTGACGGGTCTGACCATCGCCGAATATTTCCGCGACCAGGGCCAGGACGTTCTGTTCTTCGTCGACAACATCTTCCGCTTCACGCAGGCTGGTTCCGAAGTGTCGGCACTGCTGGGCCGCATTCCTTCGGCCGTGGGCTATCAGCCGACGCTCGCCACCGACATGGGCGCGATGCAGGAACGCATCACCACCACCAACAAGGGTTCGATCACCTCGGTGCAGGCGATCTACGTTCCCGCCGACGACTTGACCGACCCCGCGCCGGCAACGTCGTTTGCTCACCTTGACGCCACGACCACGCTGTCGCGCGCCATCTCGGAAAAGGGCATCTATCCCGCCGTCGATCCGCTCGACTCGACCTCGCGTATGCTCGACCCGCAGATCGTCGGTGAAGAGCACTACCAGATTGCCCGCCAAGTGCAGGCGACGCTGCAGCGCTACAAGTCGCTGCAGGACATCATCGCCATCCTGGGCATGGACGAGCTGTCGGAAGACGACAAGCTGGCCGTTGCCCGCGCCCGCAAGATCGAGCGCTTCCTGTCGCAGCCGTTCTTCGTCGCTGAAGTGTTCACCGGCGCGCCGGGCCAGCTGGTTTCGCTCGAAGACACGATCCGCTCCTTCAAGGGCCTCGTGAACGGCGAATACGATCACCTGCCGGAAGCGGCATTCTACATGGTCGGCTCGATCGAGATGGCCATCGAGAAGGCACAGAAGCTGGCAGCCGAAGCAGCCTGATGACTGACGGGCGGCAGCCTCTGAGAATAGAGGATGCCGTCAATTCGACCTGCCCATGGTCGGGGGATCCGATAGCCGAAGATTCCCTGACCCTCTACAAGGGTGAGGTCGTTGGTTTCTGCAACCCGGGATGCCGGGACAAGTTTGCCAAGGCGGTCATGCACTTTGAGACCGCCCTACAGGATAAGGCGTGAGGCGACATGGCCTACAAGTTCGACCTGGTTTCACCTGAGCGACTGCTGATCTCCGAGGAGGTCGAGTCGATCGTCATTCCCGGAACGGAAGGCGAGATGACGGTCATGGCCAACCATGCGCCTGTCATGGCAACCATCAAGCCGGGCGTCGTCATTGTGAAGCCCTTGTCGGGTGCCGAGCAGCGCTATGTGGTGTTCGGCGGTTTCGCCGACATCCTGCCGAACGTCTGCACGGTTCTCGCCGAGGCGGCGCTGCCGGCGGCGGAAGTGACTAAGGATGACCTGGCGCGCCGCATCGAGGCGGCCAAGGCCGACCTCGCCGACGTCAAGCATGACGAAGAGCGCACCAAGCTTGAAGAATTCCTCAGCCACATGGCGACGCTGCACGACGCAGTCTGATCGCTCGCATCAATCCAATCGCAAAAGGCCGGGCGTTTCGTCCGGCCTTTTCGTTTCCGGCTCTAGGAAGTGTGGGCTCTTGGGATTCCCAAACGCGGTGATGCGTGATTCAAGGCTGTCTTTTGGAGGCAGTCATGGGCGCTCTGGACCGTCTGATCCTTCGGGATGATCATTGGGAACGGATATCGGCCCACATCATTGGCGACGAGCGCACGCGCGGCTCGTCAGGCCGCGACAACCGCATGTTCGTGGAAGCAGTGCTGTGGATCGTGCGGACAGGCTCGCCCTGGCGTGACCTGCCGGAGGTATTCGGCGACTGGAACAGCGTCTTGCGCCGCTGCCGCCGCTGGAGCCGCAAAGGTATCTGGTGGCGCATCTTCGCGGCAATGGCCGACGATGCGGACTTCGAATACCTGATATCGATTCAACCATCATCCGCGCCCACCAGCACACCTCGGGCGCAAATAGGGGGCTGAAGATCAGGCCACCGCTCTCGCGGTGGCCTGAGTACCAAGATACAAATGGCCGTGCGCGGGCTTGGATGTCCGGTCCGCCTCATGCTCACCGCAGGCTAGAAGGGGGATGCGCCGCAGGCCGATGTCCTGATCGAGGGACTGCCGGCCGAAGTCGTGCCGGCCGATGCTGCCTACGACAGTGATCGCCTGCGAAAGGCCATCGCAGACAAGGGTGCTGTCGCGGCCATCCCGAACAACCCTTCCCGAACCAGAAAATACAAGGTCGACAAGCACCTCTACGCACAGTGCCACCTCGTCGAATGCTGCTTTTCGAAGCTCAAGCAGTTCCGCCGCGTCGCAACCCGCTTCGAGAAAACCGCCAGGCACTACCTCGCCGTCGTCACCATCGCCGCGACAATCCTATGGCTCAGATAAGTGTCCACACTTTCTAGGCCGTTCGGAAGAAGCTTCTTCCTTTGTCGTAGCTTTCCGCTTGGCCAAGCCGGACCAAGGACTGAAGCACATCGCGCACCTCGGCGACGGTTTCGTCCGGCGATGTGAACGTGACGGCGATCTCCTCTGCCGATAGCGGCGCTTTCGCATGCGCCATGAGGTCGAGCACGACTCGCGCCTGATCCAGTCGTGCGGCCGGGAATGGGGCCTTCTTCGCCCTGACCTTGGTCGCCAGGATGGCTTGGACACGATCGGCGCGATGCGCCAGCGGACCGATCTTATCGATCTGATACTCGGGGCGCAGCCACTTTATAAAGCCCCGGCGCTCCTCTGCGGCCCGGACTTCGTTCAGCCAGACGAGGCTGCCGAGAATCTGCTCAGCGTCGATATCCGCGTGCCACCCGTAGGATTTCACAACGGCGGCGTCGAGACGATCATGAAGCTCCCGCAGGATCAGAACGCGGCCGCGGCTTCGGATGTCCTGGTCCTTGCGGGAGAGCGTACTGCCTGTTCGGACAGCCTCAAGCACATTGTAGAGCGCGGTGAGAGTCAGATCGGAATGTTCCATCAGAACCCGCTTGCGCGTCTCATCGAGTTCTTCTGCGATGGCACCTATTTCGGCTCGAGCCGAGGCGCTGGCATCCGGGAACGGGAAGGTATCGAAGCATTTCGACTTCACATAGACGGGGTCGTTTCCAACCCCCAGCCTGCCGCCCGCTGCCAGTGACCAAGCCACATGTACACGCGACGAAAGAACGCCGAGAGCAAAGGTGTCGTCGAGCGCCATCACAACAAGCTTGTTGTCAGGAAGAACCAGGCCATCGATGAACTGGAAAATGCGGTGCTTCATCGTTTCGACGGTCGCGATGTAACGAGGCAAGCCTTCGATTGCTGGCCGAAGTTCCCGTCGTGGCTCGCCGAACCACCACCATTTCTCTCGATATGAAGCCCGATTGTTTCTGTCACGCTCTGGCTTCACGGTATCTAGCAGGTGCTGATAAACTTCCGGGAAGTCGCGCCGAACCCCGTCAGCCGTGGTACCGAACAGATCAATGACCATGACCCCACGCGGCCGCGATGTCAGATCCCTGCCATTTCTGTATTCGCGGATGTGACGGTCGAGGCCAGGGCGCGTTCCAAGGCCGAGTTCAAGCGCCTTCTCCCGCGTGACGATGAAGCCATCGCCATGAAGCTTCACGCCGGGCGAGCAGATCGCATCGTTGGCCACCAGTGCCTTCGATCTGGTAACATCGACCCCGATCGTGAGGTCGGGATTGATCTTCCCCTCACGTTCCGCGAACTCGATCGCGGGTTCGTCGGTGTCGAGACCTGCCTCTTTCGTCACGAGGCAGACCACACCGTCCCGTTCACCAGCTTCAACCACAGTCATGGCAATTCTGACCGCGGCGGCGTCCTTCGATGCTTTGGTCCACGGATGGTCGGGGATGGCGAGCACTAGGGAGACGGGCGGAGTGCCTGCGAGATGTCTTTCAAGGACTCGCCGCTGGAATACCTGCGTTATCGAGTTGGTCGTGACGAAGCCGAAACGACGCAGTCGTGTTCCCTTCCGAACGAGCAGTTCGGCGGCGCGGTCCCACCAGTACATCACGAAGTCCGCCGCTGGATTCATTTGCGGATTGGCGCTCCACAAGGCTTCGGCATAGCCCGCACCCAGCCGCCCGCGAATATCCTTCCCTCCGATGAACGGCGGATTTCCCACGATGAAGTCAGCCTCGGGCCAGTCGGCGCCGATCGCATTCGGATAGACATAGACCTCGATGCCTCGGCCATCGGCCACTGGCTTACCCAACGCGTCTCGCTTGAGATGCGGATGCGGGTAGCCCGCCCAGGTGATAAGCGCATCCTTCGCGTGAACATGGTCGCTGCTGCCTAGGACCGGCTCGGGCGGGACGGTGGACCGGGTCCGTATATGCCACTGGATGTATCCTATCCAGAGCACCAGCTCGGCAATCTCGACCGCCCGCCTGTTGAGTTCCATGCCGAAGAATTGCTCCGGCTTCACCGATATCTCCGCGACGCGCGCAACCGCCTCCTCGCCGCCGATATCCTGCAATTGCTTGAGCGCCTCGCCTTCCAACTGCTTCATCCGGCGGAGGGCGACATAGAGAAAATTCCCTGTGCCGCATGCCGGGTCGAGCACCCGCACCGAAGCCAGGCGCCTGAGGAAATCTTCGACCTCACGTATGGCGGCGGTCGTCGAGCCAGCACGGATTTCGCGCTCGGCAGCCGACTGATGGCCAATCCAATCCTTTGTCAGAGGCACGATGATCGTGGCATCTACAACCCTTTCGACATAGGCACGGGGCGTGTAGTGCGCACCGAGACGCTTGCGCTCGATCGGGTCCAACGCCTGTTCGAACAGGGTACCGAATATTGCAGGTTCCAGATCGCGCCAGTCGGCATCCGAAGCGTCGCGGAGAAGACGTATCTCGTCCTTGGTCAGTGGAAGCGACGCAGCGTTCTTGAACAGCTTGCCGTTGAAGCGAAGTAGCCTCTCGCCAATGCCGGGCGAATAATCCCCGCGGTCCATATGCCGCCAGAGGTCGTCGATTTCGAAGGTGAACCGCATGGGATCATCAAGGCACTTCGTCAATAGCTCCGTGAAGCCCTTCTTGCGGAGCAGCCCGACGTCCTCAATGAACATCGTGAAAAGACACCGCATCAAGAAAACCGCAACGCTGCGAGCCTCGAAACCTCGACCTTCGAGCGCCTTCGAGATTTCCGCCAGCTGCCCGGCAATCTCTCTCGTGACCTTGGCCGTCTTCTGCGCCGGATCCAGAGATTGAGGCTGCTCCCATACCGCACGCAACAGTTCTCGGGTATCGGGGTTGGCTAGATGGCTGAGTTCTATGCGAAACTGCCGCGCATCGGGAAACTGGGCGTAATGGCGTCCGTAGCCGGAAAAATCGGCATAGAGTTCGATGGCTCGCCCCACATCGCACGCGATGATGAAGGGCGGATACGGATGGTCTGAGGGCAGTTTGGTTGCGTATCCTTCCGCCTGCCGACGCGCATGGACCATAACATGATCCAAGCCGGGCACCGCTGTATCGGCGAGGCCTCTCTCCGCTATGGCGAATAGGTCCGCCTGACCTTCTGATACCGCTTTCTTGCCGCCACGGAGGCGGCTCTGCTTCGCCTCAAGAATAAAGCACCCTCGCTTGTAGAGATCGATGCGCCCAGTGTCGGTCGTCCCGTCAGGACGCTTTCTTTCGACGCGCCGTTCGAACACGTAGTCGTTGAAGTCATGTGCAGCCAATGCAGGATCGGGTCGCCTGACCCCGATCACGTCGCATAGTTCCGCCAAGAAAAGAGAATAGTTCGCCCGCTCTTGACCTCCATCAAGATTGGACCATCGCCTGATGAATTCGGCGATCGGTAATTCTCTATTAATATTTTGCCCCTGTCCCACGCAATAATCTGGCATTGCGCAGTTACAAAAGTTCTAAAGTCTGTTGTCAGGTAAATTTCGGGTGGCGTAGACGAGACTAACAAGCTGAATGCTATAGTCATCGTAGTGGAAGCGAAGGGGAGATAAGATGAGTGACTATGACGAACGAAAGCCTCACCTTCGGCTGGCTGTCGAGAATAGCCAGAGAGAGATCGACAAGGAATGGGCCAAGCGGGATATCGAGTGGCCGCTCCGGGAGCTGGCGGCCAACATCATCCGTGTCGTTCGCGGCGCGGGGAAATCCTATGAAATCGCAGGACAGTGCGTCGCGGTCATCGAGGCATTCCAGCGATATCGAGAGAAAGTCGGTCACTGGCCCGCAAGCTGGGAAATCGACCAGGCATTGTCGATCCGACGAGAGGATGAGAACGCATCTTACGACGATGCATGGGAGCGCGAGCATGCTCGCGAGACCATCGTGCGAGGTGCACTCCAGGTTGCCGCTTCTCGTCTCGTCGGCCAGAACACGCAGGAGCAGCGCGGCCATTCGGAACTGATGGACGGCGTCAATTCCATTGAGAGGATTCGGGAGGCAGCACGGAAGCGCCTCGCCGAAGCCGAGCGTGCACGGCGCCATGCGAGCAAGCCGAAGCCTCCGGTTCGAAAAAGGAAAGCTCAAAAGGTTTCGCCCCGCCGCGACAAGGTTGATCCTAAGCCGTAGTGGTCGGTTTTTTTCGTAGACGGACTCCGGGGCCTTCGCCGTTTTCGGCGACAAACACCACGCCGGCCGCCTCCAGTGCACTTACCAGGGCATCGATCGTTCGAGGTTGAGCGGCCAAGAGCCCAGGCTGGGATTCCAGCCGCTTGATCGAAGGCAACGAAACCTTCGACGCCGCCGCTAAATCCTTCTGCTCCCAGCGCAGCAAGGCTCTGGCGGCACGTATCTGTTCGCTAGAAATCATCTCAGCCATTTAGACCCTCAGGAACCATATAATACCTCAGGTATTGACACGGGCACAATCCCTATGCTTAATACCTGAGGCATCAAAAAGGCATCTTGAGGACACGATCATGCCAAGTATCGCTTTGAAAGCCTCCGCCAAAGTCACAGTCACCCAGATATCTGGAAAGTCGAAGAGATTCGACGGCCCGCATCCGGCGGACGACCTGTCGTTTATGGCGCCCCGTCCGAAACGAGGAACCGGCATCGATTACTGGATAGTTCATCCCAGCGGCACGTATGGGGGACTGCGAGGCGGGCAAGCGTCTGGCCGAGGAATACCTCGCCTATGTCGGAAAGCGCTCCACTGTAGGCAACTCCACGCTCCTCACCTGCATCGTTCGCGAAATGGTCGATCGGGTCAAGGGCGGCGAGGAGTGGAGCGGTGTCCACGTCGGTTTCCTTGCCGGCATCAATGGATATGCGATGTCCATGGCGCACATGATGGCTGCGGTGCCGAAAGGGGGTGCGGCATGAGCGGCAATCCTCACATCCTGCGGAATGAGACAGAAAAAGGCCCCATCGCAATTGCGCTCGCGCCCGACCGAGCAAGCAAGTCCACATTTGATTTACTGGCTAACACCGACATCATCGGTGGTTCGTGGATGTCCACGCATTATGCGACCGAACTGCTCAGGGTCGACCCGAATGCTCCGTTGGAGGAAGGCTGTCTCGCCGTCATAAGGTTCAACGGCGGCAATGCCTTTATGATGCGCTATGAGACTTGCGGGCATGACGGCAATGGCCGCTTCTGTAAGCGCGGGAGCCACGACGAAATGGTTCACTTCGGGCCGATCTACATGGCCCGCAAGGAAATCAACGACGAACTGGTGAAGCTGGTGGGGCGAGTCGTCGGTTGCAACCGCGAGTTTCCGCGACCGCCACCGGCGACATACGAGTCGCCGCCACCACGGCCAAGAAAGGGCGTGAGGGCACTCGCCGGAACGGCGGTGCGACCGTGACCCACCCCCTCGCCATCCCTGAGTCAGAATATCGGGCGCTGATGATGTTCGACCACCTTCCAGAAGGGTGTGTCGCCCATCTCGTAACCGATAGCCATTCCGCTCCTCATATCCGCCCAGGAGAGTTTGTGGTCGTAGACACGACCGATCGTCAGGTCCGCCACTTGGAGACCTATGTCATTCAGTGGCAGGGCGGCCGGCGCAGCGTCTGCGAGGCGCTCGCATGCGAATTCAACTGGACGGACCCCACCCTTCCTCGTCGAGGGCGGAGTGTTCGCAGCATCTCGGGTTGGCGGGGGAAGGCTCTTCTCGACGCTTTCGATCGGGCGACTTTCGCAAGGCTGCCTGAAGGCGGGATTCACACGCTTCCCATGCTGGGATGGTGCGAAGGGCGCGTTCCGCAGCGACGACGGCTATCTTGAAAGCAAGCTAGTCGGCTGCGTGATTGGTCTCTACGCGTCTCTGTTCGAGCAACCTGATGCCGTGCGTTTGGGGAGCAAATCCTAGGCGAAAAGCCTCTCTGCGTTCGTCCCTGTGTGCGGCTGTGCGAAGGTGTATATTCGACCGATATTTGATCGAAAACGGCACGACTCGGTTAAGTCTTTGAAATGATTGGTACGCCCAAGGGAACAGGCATTTGGCATAAACATCAACCCCTTGCACTTGCTACCCGGACAATACCCCCTCATTGAAACCGAAAGGGATTTTCTAGCGTCTGCTACCTCCAAGGTGGGTCCACATGGCCCGGCGTAGTGTCAGTCCCCACGTGGTGGCCCTCAAGAAGCTCATTGCAGGCAGCATCGCCAACAACCCTCATGAGCTTGACGGCTTCCTCTGGTGCAAGATGTCGCACGAGGCGCGATGGAAGGCCCTCGGCGTTTCCAGAAGCACCCTGCTCAGCATCATCGGGAAGCCTCCGGGCAACCCGCCGTTCGTGTCGAAGACCCGTGTCATCGACGCAACGACAGTGGACAAGGAGGGCAGGAAGAAGCGCGGAAAGCCTGTCACGCTTCTCCGCGTCGGTGAGCCGGGGCCGAAGACTGAACACGACTACGCCAGCATGATGGTCGCGGTCTGGCGGAAATGGCTGGTGAAGAACCTTCCCCTCCACCGAGCCGAGCGACTGGCGCGGAAGGCGAAGCTCGAAGCTCTGGTGCAGCAGGCAGTTGACGCCGTGGCCAAGGAGCAAGCGCAGGCGAAGCTCGCGAGGGTCGAGAAGGCTCTCAAGAGGGAGCGGCAGCCACGGGAAACACCCAATGAGTTCGGACTTTTCATCGGACTTGCCAAGGCGTGGCCCGATGGAATGCAGGTCGAGATTTTCAGGATGGTTCTGGACAACCTGCCGGTCTTCATGACGGGGGTCAGGACCAAGCAGGCGATGGAACAAGCTGAGGGGAAGGACGTGGTGCCTCCCCGGTTCCTTCGCTACCCCCACCTCAAGACCATCTTCGACTACAACGAAGTCGCGCTGGAAATGATGCAGGATCACTACCAGCAGTCGGGGACCGAGCCGCCTGACGAATTCAAGGCACTCACGCCGTGGCTGTGGCAGAAACCCAAAAAGAAGCCGTGACGGAAATCGGACTTTGTTTATGTCCCACTGTATAGGTAGAACACATTTAAACGGGTAAGATACAGTTCCATACTCTTACGTTTCACGAAATAAAAGAAAGTCCAGTATGGAACGGTTTCCCATTCGCCAAGGCGAACGGGAACCCTATCAATCCGATCAAGATCATTTACGGGAAGAAGGTCGCTATCGCTCCCCGTCGCTTCGCTCCCAGCCCTCCCGGTGGTCGGGCCTTCCTCACCCCAGCCCCTAGGTTTCGTGGGGACACGCGGGGATGTAGCGGAGACGGATAGAGACTGAAAACGACATCCTGACGAAACGAGCTTTGAGGATGGGTAGAAATCCTCAAGCCCCGGATGATCAACAGGTTGCTGCGGGTAGGGCTTTACCCTGAACATCGTGTCCCCAGCCTCGGATGAGAGGCACGTTCACGAGCAACATTTGCGGGGTCAGAGACAGTGCCCGGAAGCAAGATCACGATCCTGCCCCGCGAGTGAAATCAATTTCACAGCCGCCCCGAGTTTGCTGGAAAGTTTATGCATTGCGCATGTGCGCGGCGTGACCGACCAGATCGACCATAGGGAGTGCAGCCGTGATGTTGCCTGCCGTAGCGATGGTTAACCATCCAGTCGGGAAGCCCTGAAATCTGGTCGTTTATGTTCGCATGCTCTGGCCATGCCGCCCACGCTTGCAAGCGGGGTCGATGTTCGGCCCTCCCAGCCCTCGGGAGTTTCCGCCATGCACTTCGACCTGTTCACCGCCACCGACCCCGCCCTCCTGCCGCTGGTGTCAGACTACGAGGTTCCGACCGTCGAGCCACTGCCGATCAGCCCGTGGCTTGCCATGTCAGGGATGCAGAAGGCGATCCGGCGCGGTGATGTCGATCTGGCCTTGCGTGCCGCTGCGACCCTGTTGAAGGCGGACCCAGCGAAACTCTGGCGCAGGGTCGCGGGGATCGTCTTCGAGGATGTCGGCCATGGCGATCTTAATTGCGTCAGGCTGGTGATGAGCGCGGTAACGGCAGGCAAGTCACTCCGCCAAGAATATGGTGGCGAGTGGGCTGTGGCCAGCAGGTTGGTCGAGCAGATGGCCAACTGCCCGAAGGACAGGGCCACGGATGATCTCCTGTGGACCATCGCCCAGCACCATGAGTTGAATGATCTGCGGACCTCGCAGGCGGGCGCTGACCTCTCGGAGCACCTTTCCCGCATTCGGGAGCGCGGTGCGCTTCTGGGAGCCTCTCTGGCGGCGCTACACGCATCCGGCGTCAGGTGGATAGGACAGGTTGCAGGGAAGACCGCGAACGCCGCCGCGACATTCGATGCAATGCGTGATGCAGGAGCCGACCCCGAGATAGTGGCGCTGGCCGAAATGGGGTTCAGGAAAACGCGAGAAGCCTTGCCGGTGCTTCTGCCTCTTTTGAGCCGCGCCCTGCCAACCGGCGAGCTTCCTGCCGTCGATGACGAATTTCCTCCCGTGGTCGTCGCACGCAACAATGTGCCGACCTTCGTCTACGATGCTTTCAGCCATGAGGGGAAAATCGCACTCGCTCGGTTCCTGAAACGGAATACGAGGACCGGGCGCTGGTTGCGCCGCCATGTTCCTGCCGAGCGCCGTATGGCGGTTCTGGCCGGTGCGATCTTCCGGGTCGAGGGCGGACGTGTTCGGCAGCGGGTCCAGTGGCCCTGCGCGGCAACCCTCAAGTGGTTGGCCGATGCCGGGCATCACGGAATGAAGCTGACGGACCCGGCTGAATGGCTTGATCTGGTTCGCGGGGACCTGCCCATGATTGATGAGGAGCGCGCAAATGTTCGTTGAACAGCACACCGACGCCGTGACCGTGGCTCTGACCGGCAACATAATGTCCAGCGTCCTGCCTGTAGATGTGCAGCGCCTGATCAGTGCCTCGTTGTCCGACGCGAGCAAAAGAGCGATGCGTCTCGACATCGCCCATTTCGAGGGGACTGGCAGGCGGCTCCCGGCGACCCCGGAAATCGTGGCGTCGTATTTGGCCGAGGGCGCGGAGACCTACGCCGTGGCGACCTTGCAGCGGCGTCTAGCCTCGATCAGTAAAGCCCATCGCGCCCTCGGGGTGGATGATCCGACCAAGAGCGAGTTGGTCCGCGCTACCCTCCGTGGCATTCGCCGCACCCTCGGGGTCAAGCAGCGGCAGGCACAGGCACTGCTCCGTGCCGACCTGTTCGCCGTCCTCGACCTGCTCGGGAACCGAACGAAGGACCACAGGGACCGCGCCATGCTGTTGTTAGGCTGGGCCTGCGCGATGAGACGCAGTGAATTGGTGGCGCTGGATGTCGAGGACATCGAGTTCACCGGCCAAGGTGCTCTGATCACGATCAGGCGCAGCAAGACCGATCAAGAAGGCCGTGGTCGAGAAATCGCCGTACCGTTCGGACGCACACGCCATTGCCCCATCGCGGCACTGAAACACTGGCTGGAGGTCGCGGGCATCGAAACCGGCGCGATCTTCCCCAGCATGGACAAGCATGGCAACATTCTGCCCGAGCGCGTGACCGGCGAGGTCGTGACCGATGTGCTCAAGGCCCGTGTCAGCGCTGCCGGATACGATCCTACCGGGTTCTCGGCGCACTCATTGCGCAGTGGGTTCGCGACCTCGGCAGCAATGGCTGGCGCGACGAGCCACAAGATACGCGAAGTGACCGGCCACCGCAGCGAGGCAGGTCTTGCGCCCTACCTGCGCACAGTCAGCCTCTTTGAGGACAACGCAGCGGCTCGGGTTCTGTGAAGGCACTGCGGGGAGGTCTGACGGCCTACCGGAACAGGTCGCCCGTCTTGGGGTTGACCTCCCGGTAGTGGGCTTTCGAGGGCTTGGCCAGTCCGGGCTTCTTTCGTCCGCCTCGTCGGGTTGCCGCGACATAGAAGATCGTGGCGGCGCTCGCGACGATCAGCAGGATCGCGATCAGCACTATCAGGTTCACCCATCCTGCTGACATCAGTTCCTCCGTGCATCGCTCTGTTGGGTAGTTCTATCAATAGCCCAGCCACGCCATGACGAGAACCGCGATGGCAAAGAAGGCGATGAACACGACGCCGAAAACCTTGAAGGCGCGATCATCATGGTTCGAGACCATCTTGTCGTAGGCTTCATCGCCCATTTCCTCACGAGCAAGCCGCTCCTGCAACAAGCGTTTCGCCTCGTTGTCCCCGTGCTGCATCTGCTTGTAGTATCGGGACATGATCGCTCCACGCTCTATTGTTGGAGTTCTACGAGCAGGCCGTCAACCGGGATAACATCAATTAACTAGAGCTATACTCGCAGGGAAATGCTGAGCCGCCCAGCAGCTTCAATGGACTGTGCCGCTCATCGCCTTCATGAAATTGAAGTGCAGGAAACGATCATAGAGTGGCGTCTTGCGGTATCGCAGGTCATGAAAGGCGGGGTATCTTTCCGCGCCGGGATGGCGCTCGATCATGCCGAGCCAGAGAAGCGGGCGCACGAGGCGGGACAGAAGATAGTAGCAGGCGTCCTCCAGCGGGCTGAACCGATAGTTGGTGATGATGTCGATGGGCAGACACCACCCCGCCAGTTCTGTCAGCGGCACCCAGTCGTTGAGCCGGTTCTGGACCACCCCGAGGAAATGCACGAAGTCAGGGTCGTCATGGTCGATGGGGAACCGCTCATAGGCTCCATGGTCGAGTGCGAGGAAGAAGGCATCGAACAGTTCGGCCTGTAGCGCGCCATAGTCGCCGATCATCGCCTTCCCGGTCTTCGTCGGCAGCGCCTTACCCTTGGTGTGGCGTAGCAGGTGAGCGCCGATCATCAACTCGTGCATGATGGCGAGCGGCATGAAGTCAGGCTCGTTGAGAACCTTGTTCACGACATATAGCCGTTCTGCCTCGTAGTCAGGCCACCGGAAGTCCTCGGCAGCCCATGTGACGAATTTCCGGTAGAACGCCCCGGACTTGGTGAGCGTGATCCCTCCATCGTCGGTGGCGCGGGTGAGCACTTTCATGCTGTTGATGCACATCCGGCTTCCCGACACAAGGCTCTCGTTGATCATGATAAACGGCACGACCCGCGACTGCCGGATCATGGGCGGGATGTGCCCCGTCCTTGCAGCGACATCAGGTAGGCGATGACATCCGCCTTCTCGTGGTCGAAGAGCCGGAAGGTCGTCATGGGGAAGTGATCCTCCTGCATGAACCGAATGAAATAGGCTTGGTCCCGACCTTCCCGCTTTATGACTTCCTCGAACGGTGGGGCCATGTCCGGGTCGGGTTCATCCGACGCGTTCAGATGGCACATGCGGCACCACTGCTCGACAACAGCCTCACCTCGCGCCGCAGCCTCGTCGGCGGCGACGTGTCCGGTCAGCGTGAGTATCAAGACGGCGGCAAGTAAAGGAAGGCGGCGCGCTTGCCCCCGCAACCAGCTGAAGGCCCTATTCGGTGGTCTTGCCGTCAAAGTGCTCATCCGAGGCATCGGCCTCCGCCTTCGTGACATGTACCGTGCCATCGAGATGCTCGGGCGGGGCATAGAGCGTGTAAAGTCGGAGAGCCTTGTCGCCCGTGTTCCTCACGTTGTGGCGAGCGCCAGCCGGAACGATCATCGCGATGTTTGCCTTGATGTTGGTGGTCACGCCGTCGATGACGATTTCGCCCTTGCCCTTCTCGACACGGAAGAACTGGTCGCGGTCGTCATGCACTTCCTCGCCGATTTCCTCGCCCGGCTGGAGCGCCATCAGGACGAGCTGCAAGTTCTTGCCGGTATAGAGCACACGACGGAAGTCCGTGTTCTCCTCGGTCAGCGTTTCTATGTCGTCCACGAAGCCCTTCATTGATCAACCCTCCTTCGATCACCAGCAGTGGAGCAGTGTATTCGATCCGTTGCCCTGATCTGGGTCAAGTGCCTGTGCCGGAAGCGCGTCGGCCCAACGTCCGCAATGCCTGACATTTTGTAGCTCGGAATAGGCCGTCGGTTGCGTTGACGGTGCTGTCTAACCGTAGATTGCTTGGCGGCGCATACCCGGCGTTTACTCAGCTTCGATCAAATTCGACCCGAGCCGTGCACGTGTGGTATTGTTTTGCATGGCGCGCTTGTATGAGGTCATCGTCGATCATCACGACTTTCGCTTTATCGCGTTGGCGGTCGGCATTTGTGCGCTGGGTTCCCTGACCAGCATCGCGATTGCCCAGCATGCGCTGAGGCCCGAAACGCGCACCGTGCGTATCATGTGGCTCGCGTTCGCAGGGCTGGTTACGGGGCTAGCCGTTTGGGCCACGCACTTTACCGCGATGCTGGGGTATCGGGACGATCTCGAAATCCGCTACGATCTTGAAGCTGCACTTGTTTCAATCGTGTTGGCGACAGGTCTGGCAAGTTCAGGCTGGCTGATCGGGTTCGCAAAGAGCCAACATGGCCTGCTCGCAGGGTTGGTTTTCGGAGCCGCCATCGCCGCAGCCCACTTCATCGACATGCACGCGATCCGCGTTGCGGCAACAATCCATCACGATCCGCTATGGGTCTCGGCGTCGCTCGTTCTTGGTCTTGGCCTCGGCGCGTTGACTGGCTGGCTATTCGCCAAGGGCAAGAATGAAGTCTTTGTTTGGCCCGCCGCGCTCGCATTCTTCGGCGCGGTGCTCTCGCTCCATTTCGTCGCCATGGCCGGGGTGACCATCGTTCCGGGCGGCGATCTTGATTTGACAGGGTGGACCGGCACTTCGGACGAGTTGGCGGCAATAGTCGTAGGTAGCTTCCTGTTACTCCTCCTATCAGCCGTGACAGTCACATGGCAGTCGGCAAGCGCGGCACGGATCACAGCCCGGCAGCAGGCAGACCTGCTCCAAGCGCTCGATACCTTGCGCCGCAGCGAAGCGCATCATCGTGCATATGTAGAACTCAACCCGCAGATCGCATGGGTGGCTGACCCCAGTGGACAAATCACGGAGATCGCACCCCTGTGGGGAGACTTAGTGGGCGTCTCTCTTGAAGAGGGCTACGGCGAGGGCTGGAAGCGCGTCCTGCACCCGGACGACCTGCCAACGATTGAAGAGATTTGGGATGAAGCGGTTCGGACGGGTGATGAGGACCGGGTAGACGCTCGATACCGCGTCCGCTTGGTAGATGGCTCGTATCGGTGGTTCCGGGTCCGTGCACGGCCAAGACATGCGGACAATGGGAGCATTGTTGCTTGGTACGGAAGTCTTGAGGACATCCACGATCAGGTGCTGGCAGAGGAGGCTCTGCGTTCGAGTGAGGATCGCTACCGCTTGGCTTCCCGCGCCACCAACGATGTCATCTGGGACTGGTCGTTCGAGGACCAGCGCGCCACGTGGGCGGGAGCGCACAAGAAGGTACTAGGCTACCCGGAGCTACATGGTAACACTGACCTCGACTTCTGGCTTGACCACATCCATCCTGACGATCGTCCCCGCGTACTCGCGAGCCAGACGGATGCCTTGGAAACGGGGGCCGACTACTGGCATGAGGAGTATAGGTTTCTCACCGCCAGCGGCGAGTGGATCGATACAAGATCGCGCTGCGTCATCGTACGTGATGAAAGTGGCAAGCCAATTCGCCTTGTCGGCTCGATGCTCGACATCACCCAGCAAAAGCGGGCCGAAGCCGAACTTCATTGGGCCGCGTTCCACGACCCTCTAACGAGACTGCCCAATCGCGCACTCTATCAAGAACGTCTGCGCACCGCGATTGAGAGCGCCAGACAGCTGGATCGATTTGTGGCCCTCGTTGTTCTGGATATGAACGGCTTCAAGGACCTAAACGACAGGTTGGGGCATGCGGCGGGCGACCAAGTTCTGGTGGAGATGGGCACCCGTCTAACGAGAAACCTTCCCCGAAATGCTACTGTCGCCCGTCTGGGAGGAGATGAGTTCGCCATCATCATTCCTAACCTCTCAACACTCGATGCGCACCGGGTCTTCTTGGCAAGGCTGTCGTCCGACCTTGCCGACACCATGGAATACGAAAGCCTTTCCATCCCGATCAGTTTCTGCGGAGGTCTTGCGATATGGCCACGGGATGCAAGCGGGCCGGAAGAACTGTTGATCGCAGCTGACCTCGCGCTCTACACCGCCAAGGCCGATATACCCGGTACAATCACCGAGTTCAGTCCGGGCCTCCGAGTTGCGGCAGAAGGGCGTGCAGCGATGTTGGCGACGGCGCGAGCCGCGCTGACCGATGGGCGTATCGTGCCTTACTATCAGCCCAAGATCGATCTGCACTCTGGCAAGATCATGGGCTGGGAGGCGCTGCTGCGCATCGTCGGTGAGGACGGTGAAGTCTTCCCGCCCTCGTACATTTCGGCGGCTTTCACTGATGCAGAGATCACCGTGAAGCTGACGGATCGAATGTTCTCGTGCGTCTTCGCTGATCTCGCAAACTGGCGTGCTACCGGAACCGTCGTGGGACGTATAGCGATTAACGTCGCGGCTGGTGACTTCCGGAAGCAGACATTGGCCGAACGACTACTCGCTCACGCCCGCGAATACGGTCAGACACTTGCCGAACTCGACATTGAGGTAACGGAAAGCGTCCTGATCGGAGAGTTCGGTCCCGAGGTGTCACGCATGCTCGACGAACTGCGTTCCAAGGGTGTGAACCGCACCAGGTTTTCCGGAGGCCGTTTGGTTTAAGTTATGCGGCCATGGCTGGGGCGTCCAGCATGGCGTAGTAGCGTTGTTCGGCCTCGGCTGGCGGAATGTTTCCGATGGTCTCCAGAAG
>JBARXU010000022.1:0-62348 GCA_049647505.1 Mesorhizobium sp. | reverse complement strand
GTGGAGGAACGAATATGTCAAAGCCAGTGGTCGCCGGGGTTGGCATGGTCAAGTTTGCCAAGCCGGGGGCGTCGAAAACCTATCCCGAGATGTCGGCCGAGGCCGTGCGCGACGCGCTTGCAGATGCAGCAGCGTGAGGCTGGGATTTGTCTGCCAAACCCGTGGAGTCCGGGCAAGGTGGGAATCGCGCGAAAGAGGCTGAAAGCCGCGTCTGTACGGCCGGAAATGGTGGGGCCATACCTCTAAGTTACGGAATTTACGTTTCTATTCCGATCGATCTCTGCGGGCATGTGTTTGCATATCCGTCGTTGGTGGTGTGCGCAGTACGTACGTTACCGCGATCTGAACCTTATTTCCCTGTTTGGTGGCAAAAAAAACAGCGAATTCACGCATATGTCCGCGAAACCTGCAGAGCCCCGTCAGAAATAATCGTGGTTTATCAGCGAGTTAGTGATCAAACTCCCTGAGCGATGTAGCAGGGAATTCCGACCCCCGTTCTGGGGCTTTCCTGGCTGGATCAGGGAATTCGCGCCCGCTGGCATTGTCGTTATGCGGGATCGGATTGTCGTTATGTGGGATAGAATTGCACTTATCCGGGAAACAGGTGCGCCAAAGCGAGTTTGAACTGCGCTAACGGGACGCCACACTGCGACTGGCGATCTTGGATTGCTGTTAGCCGGAGTGCAGTTGCCAAACGGTGAGATGCGATTGTCGTGCTCAGGGGCGAGATTTAGGCCGCGGTAGTTCGGCAACAAGAGCCTCGTTAAACCCTGGGGCATGAATTGGGGATCAGGTCACAATTGCTGATCGCCGAAATCGGTTTGCCTGTCAGCAAAAGTGTCAAATCAAGCAGGCTTCTGCGGTACCAGATCAAGCGACAGGGCCTGACGAATACCTTGTGCGAAAATTGCCGGATCGTTCTCGACGGAGATCCTATTTTGCCGCGGCCTTCCTCAGAGTCCGCCATAACTGATTTGATCGGTAGAGCCCAACAATCTCGGCGGCGAAGTTGATCGGGTCAATGGTGTCACTCGACAGGGCGTCGATGCCAGCGACCCAGCCTATTTGTCGTAGCAAGATGTCGGACATGACGATGGGAAGACCGTAGGAAGCGGCCTCATGAACCTAGCGCGGGATGCCGGACGCGAGCCGCGTCGGCGCGATAAAAACACGATGGCTTGCGTATAGGCGTCTGAGATCTCCAACCGGTCCAATTACATTCACATTGGGATCGGCGACAAGTTTCGCAAGGTCGACACCCGGTCCAACAAAGCCGGCGACGGTCAAAGTGACATTGCCGAGTTCGCGAACGACATGTTCGAGAACATGATCGGTGAACCAGTGGATCGCGCGCGCCAAAGCAGGCTTTGTCAGGCGCGGAAGCGTCGAATGGCCGAGAACGGAGACATTGTCGAAGCCGGCACTTTGAAGAAGCGCACGGTCCAACTCGTTGACCGTAATGGCAGGATTGCGCCTGTCTGCGTGACGGAATTCGTGGGCAATTGCTTGGCCAAGGTCGAAATCGTTGCGCGCCCCCGGCCAGTTCTGCGCGCTGTATGTCGCGAACGCTGAAGATGGCCTCTGTATCGACAATGATCGATGTGACCGACAATCCGTGGTCAGCAGCCGCAACATGCTGAAGGTTGTGCGCACGGCAAACCCAGATGCGGTCGTAATAGCTGCGGCGGTCTTCAAGAAATGCCGCCAACCCGCAGGCGTCGCGGTCATTCATGATCTCAACGCTATCGGGAGACGCGGCGTATAGATCGGAAATGTCATCGGTCGAGCGGGATGTCGGATAGACGCTGACGTCCAGACCAAGGTCGACAAGATGCGCAACAATGTCATTGGTGTGCCCGAAACCGGAACCTAGCGCTGGTAGCGGCACCCGATCCTCGATCAGGAGCACACGGCTGCGGCTCGACCGTTGGCGGGTAGGCCCGCAGGATCGTGCAGAGCTTCCTAGCGATGATGTAGCGGCACCGTGGAAAGGTATAAGCCCCGGGCACCAGGCATTCGACCAAGCGCCCCAGTAGGCGCTGTTCAGCCGATGGTTGGATATCTGTTCTCAACATATTGTTGGAAGGAGAGCTCGTCATTGACGGTGATCGAGCCGTCGCGGATTGCTAAAAGCGTCCTGGTGATGAACTCGATCTGTTTGACCCCTGCGCCAAGCATCGGGAATGTGGTGCCGCGCTTGACCTTCTTGCCCAACCTTCGCCAAGCGTCATAGACCTGCTTCAGCAGCCAGCGTTTCGGATGGCAGGCGAAGTGGTCCATACGAACGATCAGATCCAACTCGGTCATTTGCAGCCGTGGCGGCAGGCTTCGATTGATAATGGTCGCAAACAGGAACGCCGACCCTGGGCCATTTCCGACATCAGTCCCATCGGGTTCGCAGATCAAACGCTCATCGAGTGCGGCTTGAAGCAGGAATGCGCGTCGGAATGCCACCGATTCCTCCATCTTCTTTTGCTCTTCAAGCGTCATCGGTCCAAGGAAGCTCGGTCCTATCTTGTGGTCTATGACGATGTCGTCGGGATGCGGGAGAATGAGTGGCTCCGGCTCGCCTCGTTCAGCAATTGCCGCCAGCTCGGCCGATTTGGCGACCTTGTAGGATTGCCACCTCTCATTGCGTTCTCGAATCTCGTGCACTCTTGCCTGCTCGGCCGTTCGAATGATGTCCAACGCCAATCCGGCATAACGGGCGTTTCCCTTGATGCCATAGGCGACGGCCGCATTAAGGAGCGCCTCCGTGGCGGTCACCTCCTTTGTGATATCGCCCTCACGGATCTTGATCTTCTTGTTTGCAGCATCGTGGGCCGCAACCAGCGTCGGCTGATCCGAGAAGGAAAGGCCTCGCGGATAGCCGCGCGGCCTTCCTTTCGGATTGCCTGATTGCCCCTTCTGGAAGCGGGTATGCTGGGGAGGGTTGGCGTAGCCGGTGCCGATGGTCGCGTTCCGCTTCATCCGATCGATTGCCTTTTTGGTCAGTTCGTCGTCATCGCTATTGGGCATTGGGATCACCATCGTTGGATCGCTGGCTGTCCACGGCGTTGGCGGTGTCATCAGAGTGCCGGCGCCCTGTATCTGACAGGCTCCTTGTCCCGGCTACTTCGGATGGCCGGCCGATTGGCAGGTTCTCTGCCCACTGCTTTGGGTTGGACTTAGGAGCACTGCCGGCAGATGCTGGAGACGTGGTCTCAGTCTTGGCTTTGCGCTTACGCTGCAAGGTCTTTGCCACGACGCCCATGCCGAATGCGGCATTGTTGAGAACTTGCCTCGCATGAGGATCGTTCATCCGCCTGGCCTCGGCATGAAGCCAGGTTATCGCCCATTTGATGCCATTGCGACGACCTGCCTCCCAGTCATACGACCTGATCGTCTTCAGCTTGCTAGGTTTGGTCATTGCAGTCCCCTATGTCTAACAGCCCCATCGCAAGAGGCGTGGCATTGGGTCTTCATTGCGGCGGGCAGGGCGAAGGAACGGCGAACTGCTCGAGATATCGGCTCGGTCATGCCGTTCGTGTCTTGGACACCCGGCCTGATGTAGGTGACGGGTCGGCTGGACTGGAAGAGCGATCCTTGTCGGTCGCGTGGGGCTCCCGCCGCGAATTGACCGGCACGGTAGGGTCTATATTGCGCGCGTCAGCCAGTCGCCCCAGCTGCACATCCTCGAACGGCTGTCCGGTGGAGGCGAGCGTGGCGCGCTTGCCGGTATAGGTCTGCCAGCGACTGACGATCGTATCGCAATAGGCGGGGTCATATTCGAGTGCCCGCGCCTGGCGCCCGCATTGTTCGGCCGCAATCACCACGGTGCCTGAGCCAGCAAAGACATCGAGGACGATCTCGCCACGGCGTGAACAATCCTTGATCGCGTCCGAGACGAGAGCAACCGGCTTGACAGTCGGATGCATCGCCAGGTCCGCTGCCCGATTGGCGCCGAGACTGCTGATGCCGGCATAGTCCCACACATTGGTGCGGTAGCGGCCTGTCTGGCCGAGCTCGAAGCTGTTGGTGTGGGGAGCCGCGCCAATCTTGTAGACGAAGACCAGTTCGTGCTTCGAGCGGTAGAAGCTGCCCATACCGCCATTGGTCTTGTTCCAGACGCACAGGTTCTTCAACTCGGAGAAAGCCATCCGACCCGCATCGAGCATCTCTCGCATATGACGCCAGTCCATGCAGACGAAGGCTATCGCGCCATCCCTGGCAACGGACGATGCATTTGACAGCGTCTCCGACAGGAATGCGGTGAACTCCTCCTCAGACATTTCCCCGGACGCAAAGGCAAACTCTCTATGTTTGACTGAGCCCAATCCGCCTACATGGCCGTCGATGGCGACATTGTACGGTGGATCGGTGAAGATCAGGTCGGCCGTCTTTCCATCCATCAGGCAGGCAATATCCGGTGCCGACCTTGCATCGCCGCACAGTAGCCGGTGCCGGCCGAGCGCCCAGACATCACCTCGCCGCGTAGCGGGGCTCGCCGGTAACTCGGGAATAGCATCGGCAGCAGCATCACCATCCTTCGTCGAGGCCTCGCGCGCCATGTCCAGAGTCAGATCGATCTCGGCCAGCGAGAAACCGGTCACTTCGACGTCAAACTCCAGGTCAATCAGTGCCTGCAGTTCGATCGCCAGGATCTCCCTGTCCCAGCCGGCATTTAGCGCCAGCTTGTTGTCGGCCAGCACATAGGCGCGCCGCTCTTCTGCCGACAGGTGTGACAGCTGCATCGTCGGAACCTCTTCCATGCCGAGCAGCTTGGCTGCTTCTACCCGGCCATGGCCGGCGACGATTTCGCCGCCCTCTCCGATCAGCACCGGATTGGTGAAGCCAAACCGTTCGATTGAGTCTGCGATCTGCCGCACCTGCCGCCGCGAATGGGTCCGCGCATTGGCCGGATAAGGGCGCAACAGGCCCACAGGGCGCATTTCGATGGCTATGGAGGGCAAAAGAATGCTCACGGACCTTCTCCTGACGTTGTCGATCAGGGAAGAGTGAACCTTATCCAATGAATATCAATAGGTTACCGAAAAATACAACCGGCCAAAAACCCAGTCTTCAAATCCCCTTTGAAACCCCTTTTAAAGGGCTTCAAAACCCCTTTTAAAGAATCTCTCAATTTTAGCGCGAAACACCCTGTGGATAATTAGAATTCAGTTGCAGCGACTGCCGCCGCCGAATCCCCGAAATCTGCAAAAAAGGCGAAGCAAGACTGCCGCATGCTTTCGGTAGCGCGGAGCGGCTTTCGTCGGAAACACACTCCACTTGATCGACACAAGAATGATTATTCCGCTTTCACCAGCGCACCCAAGTTGCAACGACCGGCAGCTTTCGCCCCCATTTCAGCCGTTCCTCCGAGATTATCAAACTCCTGAAAGCAGACCTACCTCAGGCGGATTGCTGCGGACGTTATTCGCCGTGTCGATCGAGAATCGGCGTTCTTCGCGAATACAGAACCGACTCCGATCAGGACGGCTTTATCGATACCGAACGTTTCGACGGCGGTCGAAAGGTTCAACAAGTCGCAATGCAACTTCGTTTCTCTCTTGCGGCCAATATCGGCGGCCACGGCCACAGGTGTCCGAGGCGACATGCCTTGCGCTATGAGGATATCGGCTATGGCGCTTGCCGTCCTGCCACCCATGTAAAAGACGGTGGTTGCTGTGGGATCGGCGACCGAGTGCCAATCGATATCGCGTGGCAATCCACCATGTTTTGAGTGGCCCGTGATGAAGCGTACGGATCGCGCGTGGTCACGATGGGTCAACGAAACTCCAAGCGACGCCGCCATGGCGAGGCCGGCTGTTATGCCCGGCACCACGTCGTAGCCGATGCCGTTTGCTTCAAGCTCGGCAATCTCCTCGCCGGCGCGGCCGAAGATCATCGGATCGCCGGATTTCAGCCGAACGACGCGGCGGCCGGCCTTGGCGAGGCTCACCATCATGTCGTTGATCTCATGTTGCTTGCAACTCGGCCGTCCGGCGCGCTTGCCGACCAGAATCCGCTTTGCCTCGCGCCGAGCGAGTTCCAGAACGTCGTCTGAAACCAGATCGTCGAACAGGATCACGTCGGCGCCCTGAAGAGCCCGAACTGCTTTGAGCGTCAACAGTTCGGCGTCGCCCGGACCTGCGCCGACGAAGGTGACGTGGCCGGCGGATTTCCCGTTGCCGATTGCTGCGTGTTCGCGAAGTTCCCGCTCAGCCGCCATGCCCGGAGCCGGACCGAAGGCTCGATCGACCAGTCCTTCCCAGAAGGCGCGCCTCTGCGGTCCCGGGGCGAGTCGCTCCGCGACGCGCTCGCGAATGTTTCGCGCCAGCCGCGCCCAGTCGGCCAATGAAGGCGGCAAAAGCGTCTCGATGCGCTGGCGGATCGCCTGGCCCAGTATGGGTGCCGCTCCAGATGTCGAAATGCCGACGACCACGGGTGAGCGGTTGACGATAGAGCCGAACTGGAAATGGCAGAAGGCCGGCTTGTCGATGACGTTGCAGGTCGCCCCCACCGCGCGTGCGGCGGACTCGAACGCAGCCGCCTCCGATTCATCTTCGGCGTCGCAGAGTGCAACAGCGGAGTTCGCAAGGTCTTGCGGTTGCCACACCCGGTCGTTCAGCGAGATTGAAGACTTGCTCTTCGTTAGCCGAAGCATCTCATCTGAGAGAGCTTCACGCGGAGCATAGACGTCCACCTTCGCCCCTACAGCTGCCAGCAGCTCCGCCTTCCACGCAGCGCCATCCGTGCCGCCTGCGACGACGGCTCGCTTGCCGGCGAGATCAATGAAGACCGGCAGAACGGATAGTGGCTGGATGCGCGCCGGCGCGGTTTCACTCCGCTGCCTGGACACGAGCTGCATCGATGATGCTCCTGATTTCGGGACGGCATGAGCCGCAATTGGTGCCGGCGCTCAATTGCGCGCCGATCTCTTCGAGGCTCCCGCAACCGTTTGCCACTGCCCCGGCAAGCTGGTTCACGCCGACATTGAAGCAGGAACAGACAATGCGCCCGACCGATGCAATGGGCGTCGGCGAGCGGCCGGACAGCAGCGCATTGCGCTCAAGGAGGGTAAGCGGCTGATGCGAATCCAGCAGAGAAACCAGCCAGTCGCGCGCCGGAAGCTGCCCAACCGGAGCAACCAGCAGCGCCTCGGCCATGACGCCGACCTCATCGACCACCGCGGCGCGATAATTCAGGCCCTTGCGGTCGCGATATTCGAGCAGCTGGTCGGCGCGGAAGACCTCGAGGAACCGCTGGGTCAGGAGAATGCCCTGGTCCGGCGTCTCGGTTCCGCAGAACTCGTAGGCCCAGCCGCCCGCTACGCGCTGCCGGCTCCAATGGACGAAGCCCGTCGGCCTGAGATCACGCCGTGACACCAACAGGCCTTCCCACGCGACGGCTTCACGCGTCATCCTAAGCGGCGCGTGTTTGAGTTCGGGCTGTCCGGAGAAGGGATCCGTCACCGGCGAGGCGAGCAGGCCCGCGCCCGCATTGGCGGCGAAATGCCCGTTCCAGTGCATAGGCAGGAACGCCTGTCCGGGTCGCTGCGCATCGGTGATGCGAACCTTGACGCGCGCCGAGCCATAGGGCGTGGTCAGATGCGCCAGATCGCCATCGACCAGATTGCTTGCGTTTGCGTCGCGCGGATGCATCTCCAACAGCGGTTCCGGCGCATTCGCCATAAGGCGCGGCACGTGGCCGGTGCGGGTCATGGTGTGCCACTGGTCGCGCAGGCGTCCAGTGTTCAGAGCCAAGGGGAACGCGGCATCGGAAGTCTCGGCGACGCCCTCCTGCCGGACCGCCACGAAACGGGCGCGGCCATCCGGGGTCGGGAAGCGTCCGTCGGCAAGCAGGCGCTCGGCCCTCGCCTTGCGCTTCGGCTGCGGCCAAAGACGTGGCGCAAAATCCTCGTAGTCCCGGCCAGAAATGGTAGCCAGCGCGCCGATGTCGAACAGGCGCTCGCTTTTGTTCTCGAAGGCCGAGAGGGCCGCGTGCTCGCGAAAGATCGCCGCCGGATCGGCATGGTCGAAAGCGTCCGCAAAGCCCATGCGCCCCGCCACGTCGCAAATGATGCGCCAGTCGGCTCGCGCTTGGCCGGGCATTGGCATGAATTTCTTCTGGCGCGACAGGCGGCGCTCGGAGTTGGTCACCGTGCCGTCCTTCTCGCCCCAGGCGGCGGCCGGCAGGAACACGTCGGCAAAGCGCGTCGTGTCGGTGCGCGTCACATCCGAGACGACGACGAAATCGCAAGTCTTGAGCGCGGCGCGAACGCGGCCGGCATCGGGCATCGAGACGGCGGGGTTAGTGCCCATGATCCACAACGCCTTGACTCGGTCGTCACCGGCGGCGCGGAACATGTCGACCGCCTTGAGGCCGCCCTTCTTCGCCATGTTGGGCGCCCGCCAGAAGCGCGACACGCGGTCGATATCCGCCGGATTCTCGAAGCTCATATGCGCGGCGAGCTGGTTCGCCAACCCGCCCACCTCACGGCCTCCCATGGCATTGGGTTGGCCGGTGACGGAGAAGGGTCCCATGCCCGGTTTACCGAGACGACCGGTCGCGAGATGGCAATTGATGATGGCGTTGACCTTGTCGGTTCCGTGCGCCGACTGGTTGATGCCCTGGCTGTACACCGTCACCGCTCGTTCTGTGGCCGTGAACAGTTCATAGAAGGTGCGCAGGTCGGCCGCAGACAGACCGCAGCCCCTCGCGACATGGTCGATGGACGGCGCATCGGCCAGCGCCAGTGCGATAGCGCCATCGAAACCCGACGTATGCGCGGCAACATAGTTCTCATCGATCGCATTGGTGCGCGCCAGATGCGCCAGCAATCCGTTGAACAGAAGAACGTCCGTGCCGGGATCGAGCGCCAGATGCAGGTCGCTTTCGTCCACGGTCGCCGTGCGGCGCGGGTCGATAACCACGATCTTCGTTCCGCGCGCTCTGCGGGCGGCCAGCATGCGCTGGTACAGAACTGGATGGCACCAGGCGGTGTTCGATCCGGTGAGCACGGTCAGGTCGGCTTCCTCGAAATCCTCATAGACGCCCGGCACGATGTCCTCGCCGAAAGCGCGACGATGCCCCGCGACGGAGGAGGCCATGCAGAGACGGGAGTTGGTGTCGATGTTACCGGAGCCGATGAAGCCCTTCATCAGCTTGTTGGCGACGTAGTAGTCTTCGGTCAGGAGCTGACCGGAAATGTAGAAGGCGACGGAGTCGGGACCGTGCGCCGCAATGGTCTCGGAAAATCTCCGAGCGACAACATCGAGCGCAGTATCCCAATCGGCGCGCTTGCCGCCGACCTCGGGATGAAGCACGCGCACTTCAAGTCCCATCGTCTCACCGAGCGCCGAACCCTTGGAGCACAGCTTGCCGAAATTCGCGGGATGATCGGGGTCGCCGCGGACGGTCACCTCGCCGTCCGCAGCGACCTTGGCCAGCACGCCGCAACCCACCCCGCAATAGGGGCAGGTCGTCCTCACTTCGGCTGATTGGCCGCGTTCCATTCGCTATTCCGCCGCCAGAAGAATTTCGCCGAGGCCGATGGCGATGCGCCCATTCTCGACGCGCACCGGGATCGTCTTGACCGCGCCTTCGTCGGCACCCTGCGCCTTGCCGGTTTCCAGCGAGATCACCCAATTGTGCAGTGGGCAGGTGACGGCCGCGCCATGCACAATGCCCTGGCTGAGCGGCCCGCCCTTGTGTGGGCAATGGTCCTCAATGGCGAACACGTGGTCGTCATGTGTGCGAAACACGCCGATCTTGCCCTGCGGGGTTTTCACGCAACGCGCGCCCCGCAACGGGATGTCGTCGATCGAGCCGATGTCGAACCAATCCATCGCGATCACTCCGCCGCCTGCCTGAATTCGGTTTCCGCCATCGGCCGAAACTCGTGCTTGTCCTTGCCGGAGACGCGCTCCGACCATGGATCGACCTGCGCAAAAGTCTGGCTGAAGACGAAGCGTTCGTAATAGGACTTGCGCTTGTGCGGATCGGACATGATCTGGCGGCGGATTTCGTCCAGCCCGATACGCTTGGCCCATTTGTAGATGCGCTCGAGATAGCGGGCCTGCTCGCGGTACATCTGCGTCAGCGCGACGATCGCCTCTAGCGCCTCGTCCTCGGTGCGAACGAGGCCGAGCACTTCCGTGCCTTTGATGTCAAGACCGGCCGCGCCCGCGAAGTGGATCTCGTAACCGGAATCCACGCAGATGACGCCGACATCCTTGCAGGTGGCTTCAGCGCAATTGCGCGGACAACCGGACACCGCCATCTTCACCTTCGCCGGCGTCCACGAGCCCCACATGAATTTCTCGATGCGGATGCCGAGCCCCGTCGAGTCCTGCGTCCCGAAGCGGCACCAGTCCGTGCCGACACAGGTTTTCACCGTGCGCAGGCCCTTGGCGTAGGCATGGCCGGAGACGAAGCCGGCCTTGCCGAGATCGGCCCACACAGCGGGCAGGTCCTCCTTCTTGACGCCCAGCATATCGATGCGCTGGCCGCCGGTGACCTTCACCGTTGGTATCTCGAACTTGTCGACGACATCGGCGATCGCACGCAACTCGCTCGCCGACGTCACCCCGCCCCACATGCGCGGCACGACCGAATAAGTGCCGTCCTTCTGGATATTGGCGTGAGCGCGCTCATTGATGAAACGCGATTGGTAGTCGTCGGCATAGTCACCCGGCCAGTCGCAGACGAGATAGTAGTTCAGCGCCGGCCGGCATTTGGCGCAGCCGCAAGACGTCTTCCACTCCAGTTCCTGCATGACGGCGGGAATGGTCTTCAGCCCCTTGGCCTTGATCAGCCTGCGCACCTCGTCGTGACCGAACTCGGTGCAGGAACACATCGGCTGCACCGCGGCGGGGTTGTAGCTGTCGCCAAGCGTCAGCGTCATCAGCTTCTCGACCAAACCGGTGCAGGAACCGCACGACGCCGACGCCTTGGTGTGAGCTCGTACATCGTCGAGCGAGGTCAGGCCTTTGGCCGTCATGGTCGAGGTGATCGTTCCCTTGCAAACGCCGTTGCAGCCGCAGATTTCCGCATCATCCGCAAGTGCCGCAACGGCGCTAAGAGGGTCCGCAGAGACGCCTCCCTGAAACGCCTGACCGAAGATGAGCGTGTCGCGCATCTCGGAAATGTCGGTCGCTTTCTTCTTGAGATCATTGAACCAGGCGCCGTCACCAGTCTCACCGAAAAGGACGGTTCCGATAACCTTGTTGTCTTGCAGGATGACGCGCTTGTAGATGCCGGCGGAGGCATCGCGCAGGATGATCTCCTCGCGGTCCTCGCCATCGGCGAAGTCGCCGATGGAATAGAGGTCGATGCCCGTGACCTTCAGCTTGGTCGGCGTATCGGAGTGGACGAAGCGCTTGTCGTCGCCGTCCGCCAACTTCACGGCCATCACCTTCGCCATCTCGTAGAGCGGCGCGACCAAGCCATAGACGTGCCCGCCTACTTCCGCGCACTCCCCAAGCGACAGAATGTCGGGATCGGACGTCACCATGCGGTCATCGGTGACGATGCCGCGGTTGACCTCCAGCCCTGCTTCCTTGGCGAGCCCGGTGTTGGGGCGGATACCGACGGCCATAACCACCAGCGTCGCGGGAATGATCTCGCCGGTGTCGAGCTCGACGCCCTGCACCTTGCCATCACCGACGATCTGCTTCGTGTTGGCCGTGGTGCGGATGTTGATGCCACGCGACTCCAGCTGCTTCTGCAGCAGATAGCCGGCGGCGGGATCGAGCTGGCGCTCCATCAGCGTCGGCATGACATGCAGAATGGTGACCTCCATGCCGCGCTCCTTCAGGCCCGCCGCGGCCTCAAGTCCGAGCAGACCTCCGCCGATCACAACGGCCTTGTCGCGCGATTGGGCGGCGACAAGCATGGCGCTGACGTCGTCCAGGTCGCGATAGGAGAGCACGCCCGGCAAATCCTTGCCCGGAACGGGAATGATGAACGGGTTGGAACCGGTGGCGATGACCAGCTTGTCGTAGCTCTCGGTCACGCCGTGATTGGAGGTGACCGTCTTTGCCGCGCGGTCGATGGCGACGATCTTGTGGCCCTTGTAGAGGGTGATGCCGTGCTTGATGTACCAGCCGTCGCCATGGATGACGATTTCCTCATAGGCTTTCTCGCCCGACAGGACCGGCGACAGCATGATGCGGTCGTAGTTCACGCGCGGCTCGGCGTTGAAGATGGTGATCTGGTAGCGGTCCGGCGCCGCTTCGAGCAGATGCTCCAGCATCCTGCCTGGAGCCATCCCGTTGCCTACGATGACGAGTTTTTCGGTCATGGTCTTCACTCCGCCGCGACGGCTTGTTCGGCCAGCGCGCGCGCCTGCTCCATCCGGAGGATAGCGACATGCATCCA
Source organism: Mesorhizobium sp. (assembly GCA_049647505.1). Lineage (GTDB taxonomy): Bacteria > Pseudomonadota > Alphaproteobacteria > Rhizobiales > Rhizobiaceae > Mesorhizobium_A. The sequence goes on along the minus strand of JBARXU010000022.1, from coordinate 49,985 downwards.
GGCGAGACAGGCGGCGGTGACGACGAACAGCAGCATGAAGCAGCTCGACCAGACGCCAGTCAGGTCATTCAGAGCGCCGAAGGCAATGGGCAGAACGAAGCCACCGAGGCCGCCGATCATCCCGACCAGGCCGCCGACCGCGCCGACATTCCCGGGATAGTAGACCGGGATGTGCTTGTAGACGGCGGCCTTGCCGATCGCCATGAAGAAGCCGAGCACGAAAGCGACGACGATGAAAGCCAGCCAACCAATTTCGAAGTGGAAAGCGATCGGTCCATTGATGCCGCGCACGGTGTAGTCCGTCGCTGGCAGCGCCAGCACCGCGCAGCACACGGCCGAGACGACGAAGGTCCAGTAAAGCACCGTGCGCGCGCCAATCTTGTCCGATAGCACGCCACCATAAGCCCGGAAGATTGAGGCCGGGATCGAATAGGCCGCGCCGATCATGCCGGCGGTGGCGATGTCGAAACCGTAGACGCCGATCAGGTAGCGCGGCAGCCAGAGTGCCAGGGCAACGAAGCCGCCGAACACGAAGAAATAGTACAGTGCGAAACGCCAGACACGGATATCCCTCAACGGCTCGAACTCGGCCGCGAAGCTGCGGGGCTGGCCAGCCCCAGTGAGGCGGCGCTGCTTGATCACGGGATCGTCTTCGGTGGTGAACCAGAAGATGCCCGCCATGACGGCAAGCGCAGCGGCCCAAATCAGCGCCACGCTCTGCCAGCCCCAGGCAAGCAGCAGGAAGGGCGCAACAAATTTCGTCACCGCCGCTCCAACATTGCCGACGCCGAAAATGCCGAGCGCAGTGCCCTGCTTGCCGGCTGGATAGAAGCGTGAGACATAAGCGACGCCGACTGCGAACGAGCCGCCCGCCAGACCGACGCCCAATGCGGCCAGCAACATCTGCGGATAAGTCGTCGCGAAGGCCAGCAGGAAGGTCGCCACCGCCGCGGCGAGCATCGTCGCGGTGTAAACCAGCCGACCGCCCAGCCGGTCAGTCCAGATGCCGAGCAGCATGCGAACGAGCGAGCCGGTCAGGATGGGCATACCGATCAGCAGGCCGAACTGCGTCTCACTAAGACCCAGGTCGGCTTTGATCTTGACGCCGATGATCGAGAAGATCGTCCACACGGCAAAACAGACAGTGAAGGCAATGGTGGAAAGCGATAGCGCCCGCGTGGCGTCCGCTTCTTGGGTTGGAACGGGATTGATCATCTGCTTGCTCCATGGACGGCGGGGAGGACGCCGCGCTGTGGCTGAAACGAAAAAAGCCGCCGGCAAGTCGGCCGCGCCCGTACATCCGGGGTCGCGGAAAACCTGGTCGGCGGCTTTGCCTGTAGCGCCCGGCACTGGACGCGTTATCTCGCGGCCCGGCAGTGGGCCTGCAAATATCGAAGCACGATCCGTGCCAATTGCCGCTCAGGCAATATTATTCAACAAAATCAACGAATGGCGCAGGAGGACACTATAGGCTTAGCACACATGTCGGCATCGATTTGTGCAATGCACTGCCAAATTCTTGTGCAGCGCATCAAGATGCTCTTTTATTATTCAGACGGACTTCAGGTCTCGTAGGTATGTGTCGATGGCCTCCGGATCGAAGACCTTGCCGTCGAAAAAACCATCCGGGCCCAGCGCCAGGCTCGCCCCCGACGATCCGACCGGCGTCGATGAGAGCAGCGCTCCTTCGACCTTTGCGTTTGCGCCGGGCAGCGCCACGCCGAGTGGCTTCAGCGCGGCACGGTAGAGGTCCGGCCTGTACGTTGCGCGCGCGGTTTCCGCATTGGTAGGGCTAGCCTCAATCTGGCGCCAGCGCACCATCTGCGAGTAGAACCACAGCGCGTGGCTCTTCCATGGGAACGTAGCCGCCTTGGCATGCGGCACGAAGAAGTCGGCAACGCTAACGGCTCCCGCGCCGGTCTGGATCTCCCCAGTCAGGGCCGGCTTCAGCCAATCCGAGGGACAATCGACATAGTGCGGCGATCCAAGAAGGCCCATCAGTTCCGCATGGTTATCCGATTGAGCGCACCACTCCGCCGAGCGGTAAAGCGCGCGCAGCAATCTCTCCAACGCGTCGGGATTGTCACCCGCCCATCGCTTGGAGACGCCCAGCACCTTCTCAGGACTGGATTTCCAGATCGCAGCCTTCACCGTGACAATGTGGCCGACGCCCTTGGCGACGGCTGCCGTGTTCCAAGGCTCTCCGGCGCAATATCCGTCGATGCGCCTGGCTGCAATCGCATCGGCCATGAGCGGCGGAGGCAAGATGACGATCTCGACATCGCTTTCCGGGTCGATACCGGACGCAGCCAGCCAATAGCGCAGTTCGTAGTTGTGGCCCGAGTGGGGATGCACCACGCCGAAGCGCGGCGGCGCAACGCCGCGATCGCGCTGATTGGCGAGGACAGCCTGCAACGCCCTGCCGGCGGCTGCGGGATTGAGGTCAGCCCTTGCGCCTTCGTTTGCCATCGCATCCCACAGGCAGTTGGACACAACAACCGCATTCCCGCCCAGCCCAAGCGCCATCGGCACAATCGTTGGCGCGGCCAGCGGCGTCATGCCGAGATTGCAGGCGATTGGCATCGGCCCAAGCATATGCGCGGCATCGAACTGGCCGACCGCCATGCGGTCGCGGATGCTGGCCCAGGAGCTTTCGCGCTTCAGCGAAAGGCGAATATCTTCAGCTTCAGCAAACTTCTTTTCGTAGGCGACAATCAGAATCGCGCTGTCGAGCAAAGGCATGAAGCCGGCGGTGACTTCGACCGTCATGACACGTCTCCCGCGTCCAGAAGGCCAGCGGCCAGAATGAGGCTCTGGGCGATCTCCGATACCTTCCGGTTCTGGTTCATCGCCGTCTTGCGCAGGAGCGCGTAGGCCTCCGGTTCGGATATGCCGCGCGAGCGCATCAATATGCCCTTTGCGCGCTCCATCAGCTTGCGGCTCTCCAGTTCCGAGCGGGCGTCCTCCAACTCCCTTTCCATGCGCGAGAAGGCGCGGAACCGGCTGATCGCCATGTCGAGGATAGGCTTGATGCGTTCCTTGCGAAGCCCATCGACCACATAGGCGGAAACTCCGGCCTCGACCGCCGCTTCGATCGACGCCGTGTCCGAATGATCGACAAACATGGCGATGGGTCGCTTCACCGCCCGCGATAGCTGGAACATGTTCTCCAGCATGTCGCGATTGGGATTCTCGAGATCGATGACGATCACATCCGGCTGTAGGGCTTCGATTTTTGCGGCGATACCGACGATGTCATGGATCAGCGCCACGTCGTTGTGGCCAGCATCGAGCAATCCCGCCTCGATGACCGAGGCTCGTATCCTGTTCTCGTCGATGACGACTATTTTTAGCGGAGCGCCAATTGCCATGCCGCCTCATACTGCCTTTGCCACGCGATTGTGCAATGCGGCAAAAAACACATATGCGATTCAGCGCCATCGGGCGTCGAGCTCCCACACCATTTCTTCAACGGCCATGTTGGCCAAATGGGAGAAGTGTTATGGGTATCTCACAGTATGACCCGGCCGCGAGAGGTCGGCCGGCCTGGAACGCAGGTAAGCAGGTTGGCGTCAAACGACCGCTCAAAGTGAAGCAAATCTGGTTAATTCGATTTTTCTTGGATCGCGAAGGCCGGATGCGCGATCGAGCTCTGTTTGATCTAGCCATCGACAGCAAGCTTCGCGGTTGCGACCTCGTGAAAATGAAGATCGGATCCCTTGTCTCTGGCCCTGCGATACGGACTAGATCAATGGTCATACAGCAGAAGACCGGGCGACCCGTCCAATTCGAAATCACGTCGGACACGAGGGCGAGCCTTCTCGCATGGCTCGAACGACGAGGTGGCAGTATCGACGACTACGCATTCCCAAGCCGAGTCAACCACGAGGGGCACCTAAGTACGCGACAGTATGCGCGACTGGTCGACGAATGGGTCACTGCGATCGGACTGCGCCCGGAGGACTACGGCACACATTCCCTTCGGCGTACCAAGGCAGCCTTGATCTACAAGATCACCGGCAATCTTCGCGCTATTCAGATATTGCTTGGACACACCAAAATCGAAAACACTGTCCGATATCTCGGGTTCGACATTGATGATGCACTGACGCTCGCTGAGACAACGGAAATCTGAGGCGAACCGCCCGCCAGAAATGGCGGGGCGGTGTTCAGCAACGCGCACTCCATGCCGCCATAGAGCATCGATGTTGCTTATCCCGGAAGGGGTCGTTCCTTCAGGCCGTGTCCGCCAGCCTGTGGCAGACGGATTGGGGCACGTCGGGTGTGGTGAACGTCGTCTCCGGCGCCCTTATGTCGGCCGTACGGTCTTCGTGCACCGACGGCAGATACACCAAGGCAGTCGGCTGTTGGCAGGTCAATGTGATCTCGTACTCTTAGCGGAACAGCATCCAGCGATCGCCCTCTACCGGAAATCAGCAGCGGTCAGCGTATAGGAGGTTTGGCGGCGATGGGAGTAGACCTCGCGGGCGACATCGTGGATCGAGCTGCGCGCCGCATCGAAGGTCGAGAGATACATCTCCTCCGATAACTCCATTCGGCGCAATCCGGCAGGGGAATTGGCGAGCGCCGCCACTTCGACAAAGAAGGGCACTTCGAACATGCCGTCGTGCCCTATAAAGCGAATGGCGTTGCGCACTTCGTCGAAGCTGCGGCTGGGGTTCAGGAATTCAAGGGTCATCGTTGATCTGCCCCTCCCGTTGGAACTGGCAGCAGCGCACGCAAGAGTGCATTCGCGTGCTCTTTGCGTCGCACCTCATTCCGCCTGTTTAGTGAAAGCATACCGTCGGTTGCAACCGAGCGGCTAAGGCCGATCATCTCCTGGCCTGCCCTGTTGGCCGGTACACCGGTGAAGACATTGTAGATGGTCCATGAACGGTCGGCTTCGATGCGACGGCCATATTGTTCGTCGCCTGGCGCGCGAGCGGATGCACCACCTTCATTGTCCCAGACGCTGATGGCGGCGTCGCGCCGTTCCCATTCGGTTCTTTCGATATATCGGGTCATGATCGTGGCCTTTCTCCAGTGGTCACGTCGGCGTCAATGATGCCGGAAAACATCGCGGCTCCGGATAAGTCGGTGATCGCGATAACGTCGGGTCGTTGAGGCATGTCGAGCGTCTGTGAAAGCAGATGCGCAATCTCGATGGCGTGAGCGAGATCGCCAGCTTCTATCGTCTCCCGGCCGACCACGGCATGGGCATCGTCTGCTTGCCGCGTACGGTAGAACTTGACGACGAATTTCATGGTGCTGATCGCTCTTTCAGCCGGGGCAGCACTGCTTCAATGCTTGCCTTTGCCTTGAGAAGCATTGGCATTTGCGGCGACCTTAATCTGGTTGCCGAAGATGCTTTCAGGCTTTGGCGGAGCTTTTTCCTGCTTCGGCTTCCTGATCTCGCGATTGCTTCGCTTCTGGCTCTTAGCCATGTCCGAACGTCCTTTCGATGAGAGTTGCGCCGCCGGACAGCGACATGTCGAGCGGTTCGAGGCTGTCCTGCGTCGTTACCCGCTCATGACGTTCGTCATCGTTGCGGATTCGATATTGGGGGGAATCGCCTTTTGGCGGGAGCATACCTGTGATGTGATAGATATCGGCATGCTGAGGCAGCTTGCCAAATCCGCGCCTCAACCGGACCGCCTGTCCGACCGCGAAAACATGGGCAGGGATTTCCTGCCGGATGGGACGGGCTGCACGCCGGGTAGGGTTCGATATCATAATTGTTGGTGTTCCTTTTCGAGAGCGACGTCGAGATCGACTGGATCGATCGACGCCATCTGATGTGTCTGGCCATCAATGCCGATGGCGGGCAGGTGAATGAAGGCGCCTACACGTCTCCAGGCGAGGCGGGAGGATACGTCCAACAGCTCTTCATCCTGGTCCACGCGATAGTCGCCGGCAGGCTGCGCGGCGTCGAAGCCAGGCAACATAAAGGATGAGGAGAACCGGACGATCGTCTGTGTGGTGCGCGTTGTCATGGTCAATCTCTCCGCGGGAGCACACAAAAGTGCCTCCGGCATCATTCCCATTCGAACAGGAATGAATGTCCGCGCTGCCGGTACATCCGTGGTCAGCGATGGGGTTTCATTCCAAGGTTCGAACAGAGCGATATGCGCGCCGGTGTCGGCGCATCATGCATTCGCTATCGAAAATTCGGTGGTGAATGGCGGGTCTCTGACACCGCAAGAAGCCAAGTCGGCCAAATCAACGAGTTTTATATATGGGCTTCCCCTGTCCGGTAAACAAGGAGCGAGCCCATCTTATTTTGCATGGAACCGAATAATGGCTCTTCTATAAAAATAAAAATCTTTGAAAAATCAGAATAATCGCATTGGAAACAACAAATACCGCTGAAATAGCGGTGATGTAAATTTGCCTGCGCCCCGATTCTTCGAAGAAATACATTTAGCACTCCTATCAATCGAGTGCCAAAGTCGCTATGTATCTGAGGTGGCCGCCCTATGCGCCGGCCTCAGAAAGAACCACATGAAATTCCGGCCTCTCCATGACCGCGTCGTCATTCGACGTGCGGAAGGCGATCTCAAATCCAAAGGCGGGATCATCATTCCCGACACCGCGAAGGAAAAGCCGCAGGAAGGCGAGGTGATCGCCGTCGGCCCGGGTTCGCGCGACGAAGCCGGCAAGCTGGTTCCACTCGACGTCAAGGCGGGCGACCTCATCCTGTTCGGCAAATGGTCCGGCACCGAGGTCAAGCTCGACGGCGAAGACCTTCTGATCATGAAGGAGAGCGACATCATGGGCATCGTCGAGAAGACCGGAGCGGCCACCAAAAAAGCCGCCTGACCGAACTCTCCGACGCTCCACTCTCAAGACGGAACTGGACGAACATCATGTCTGCCAAGGAAATCAAATTTTCGACCGATGCCCGCGACCGCATGCTGCGCGGCGTCGAACTGCTCAACAACGCCGTCAAGGTGACGCTCGGTCCCAAGGGCCGCAACGTCGTCATCGACAAAGCCTATGGCGCGCCGCGTATCACCAAGGATGGTGTGACCGTCGCCAGGGAGATCGAGCTTTCCGACAAGTTCGAGAACATGGGCGCGCAGATGGTGCGCGAGGTGGCCTCGAAAACCAACGACCTCGCCGGCGACGGCACCACCACGGCGACGGTGCTCGCAGCCTCTATTCTGCGCGAAGGCGCCAAGCTGGTCTCCGCCGGGATGAACCCGATGGACCTCAAACGCGGCATCGAAGTCGGCGTAGCGGCCGTCGTCAAGGAAATCCAGGCGCGGGCCAGAAAGGTAAAGTCGTCGACCGAGGTAGCTCAGGTCGGAACCATTGCCGCGAATGGCGATGCAACCGTCGGCGCGATGATCGCGAAAGCGATGGACAAGGTGGGCAGTGAGGGTGTGATCACCGTAGAGGAAGCCAAGACAGCCGAGACCGAACTCGACGTCGTCGAGGGCATGCAGTTCGACCGTGGCTATCTCTCTCCCTACTTCGTGACCAATACCGAGAAGATGCGCGTCGAACTGGATGACCCTTACATCCTCATCCACGAGAAGAAGCTCGGCAATCTGCAGGCCATGCTGCCGATTCTGGAAGCCGTGGTGCAGAGCGGCAAGCCGCTGCTCATCATCTCGGAGGATGTCGAGGGCGAGGCGTTGGCCACGCTCGTTGTCAACAAGCTACGTGGTGGCCTCAAAGTCGCTGCCGTCAAGGCGCCGGGATTCGGCGATCGCCGCAAAGCCATGCTGGAAGATATTGCCGTGCTGACCGCCGGCCAGATGATTTCCGAAGATCTTGGCACCAAGCTTGAGAACGTCACGCTCGACATGCTCGGCTTGGCGAAACGCGTCGTGATCGAAAAGGATACGACGACCATCATCGACGGCTCCGGCGACAAGCCCGGCATCGCCGCGCGCATCACCCAGATCAAAGCACAGATCGAGGAAACCACTTCTGACTACGACAAGGAAAAGTTGCAGGAGCGGCTGGCGAAGCTCGCCGGCGGTGTCGCCGTCATCCGTGTTGGCGGCGTAACCGAGACCGAAGTCAAGGAGAAGAAGGACCGCATCGACGATGCCCTTAACGCGACCCGCGCGGCCGTCGAGGAAGGCATTGTGCCGGGCGGCGGCGTGGCGCTGCTACGCGCCAGAGCGGTGCTGGCCTCCCTGACGGGTGACAATGCCGATATGACCGCAGGCATTTCGATTGTGCGTCGGGCGCTCGAAGCGCCTGTCCGACAGATCGCAGAGAATGCCGGTGTCGAGGGATCCATCGTCGTCGGCAAGGTGACCGACAGCAAAGATCCCAACCAGGGCTTTGATGCTCAGACCGAAACCTATGTCGACATGATCAAGGCCGGTATCGTCGATCCCGCCAAGGTTGTCAGAACCGCCCTGCAGGACGCCGGCTCGATCGCGGCGCTCCTGATCACCGCCGAGGCGATGATCGCCGACGTCCCAGCGAAGGATTCCACGTTAACGGCCGGCAACGGCGGCATGGGTGGAATGGGATACTGAGAGCAGGAACCGTTCGGCCGGCGCGGTCGGACAAAGCAATCCTCGCCACAATCTGGAAGGAAGACAACCATGGCTACGCAAAGCACAACGAAACCGTCTCTCTCCCGTCGTTGGGAGAACTACCAACCTTCAAAGACCATGCTGGTCTGGGCATGCATCGCCGCGATCATCGCAACGATCGTCGTCGGATTCGCCTGGGGCGGCTGGGTCACCGGCGGCACCTCGCAGACGATGGCCGTGACCGCTGGCGACACGGCGCGTGGCGAACTGGCGTCCGCCATATGCGTCGAGAGATTCAACGCGGCGCCGGATGCGGTGGCCAAGCTCTCCGAGTTCAAGGCTATACCTGACAGCTTCAAGAGGCGTCAGTTCGTGGAAGCCGGCGGCTGGGCGACAATGCCGGGGCAGACCTCTCCCGACAGGCTCGGGGCACAGGCATGCGCAACTGCTCTCGCCGCCTGAGACTTTTCCTAACTATCCCATGGTTCTAGCTGGGACAGACAGCCCGGCCTTAGCCTTTGATCAACATCAGCAAGGAGTGTGCGCGATGATCACGTTCGTGAAGAAAAGCGGTACTCAACCCGTGAACGACGAAACCGACGAGAACCGCTTCGAGCAGATTCGCAAGGCTGCCGAGGAAAGACACCGCAAATCCGACACCGACGGAACCCGTCGCCGCGCGCGTCAGACTACCGAGGACCACAAGCTGATCTGAGGCGCATATTTCGAGGTCCGAAAGGCAGCACCCGATGCGATACCTTGATCGAATAAAAGCGGAACCATCACTCTGGGTCCTAATATTGCTGGTCGGTGGCGTTGCCGCCCCGATCCTCTATCTGGCTCTGATCAGCATCACCTATTGAGTGAAGTGAAAGTCTGCATCACCGATACATGCTAACCTTTCATGACAGATGGGCGTGGGGTGCGATCGGCGTATCTCCCATAGAGTTGCACCTATGTGGGTAGTGGGTGTGCCAAAGCTCATCTGAACTGCGCTAACGCGACGCCACACTGCGACTTGGCGGTCTTGAATTGCTTTTAGCCGGAGTGCAGTTGCCAAACGGTGAGATGCGATTGTCGTGCTGAGGGTCGAGATTTAGGCCGCGGTAGTGCGGCAACAAGAGCCTCGTTCAACCCTGCGGCATGATATGGAAGAGTGGGCACTCGGTAGCACTACAAACGGACCTTCCGGGGTGAGGAGAAGCCCGCCCGTTGGCCAAGAGATCTCCAGTCGAACGACTTTCCTTGGGATGCACGTCCTGGCGACGTAAATGTGATGTGGTCGATCATGGAAGCGGCCAAGCCGCACATTGAATACCTTTCAGCTGAGGGACACCAGGCGACGCGCCACCTGAGGTCCCTCTGGGAGAATTTGGAGCAAGTCATAAGATCGAAGCGGCAGCGGGCTCCAAGAGAAGGGTGGGACCGTGCGGCCTGTCTGGTCGCTCGGCGTGTGTCTTCATGAGGTGCAGGTGTGGCGGCTGTTTACAAGTCGATCTAAACCCACAATACATGGAACCATCCGTGGTCGATGTTCCCGCTAGGGGCGCGACCAATGTGTTCGTCCCCATGGTGATTCGCTTGAACCGGCGCCACTCTGTCGCTCACCCAGCAGATTTGGCTGCAACCAAGTCGGGATTGCGGCCCGTTTCCCCGCTTTCAAATTGAGCGACAAGTTTTGAAGTCCTTTAAAAGGGCTCTAAAAGGCCTTTTGAAGAGTGCGGGTTTTAAGCTCCGCTAAGTTGCTGTTTTGACTTTCATAACCTGCTCCTTCGCGCATCCTTCCTTGCATCAGTTGGATTGGCCGGCTCCAAATGTGAGGAATACGATGCCTCTCGACACCCCTGCAATCGAGCTCCTTTCTGCTGCCGACCTTCGTCCGCGCTCAGCATATTGATCGCATTCCCGATCATCTCGCTGGCGCTGTAGGGAGCGGTGGAAGGTGTCGCCGGGCGCCTGCGACAGCCCACGATAGTGACGCAAGTTGGCCACCGCGGGGGCCTCACGCCAGAGGCGGCAGACAATCACACCTGTTGCAGAATGACGTGAAAGGGTAGCCTGCGGGACCTCAACCAATGCCACGTTGGCCGAGGTCAGCATTGCGCCCTCATGTCCGTCGTTTAAATCTCACTGTTTCGTCACCAGAACCGGACATTCATAGAGGCGAGAGCAGCGTTTTAATCCGCGCCGCAGGCAACCATGCGCGAAAGGAACTCTACCTGTTCCGTTCTTCCGTTGGGCTTCCTCTTCCCGCGCTTGCAAGTGACGAAAAACGGTCGCCAGTTTGTTCCAGCGCAAACACCAAGGCAAAGTGCAAGCGTAGGTTCTCCCCATCGACAATTATGGATCGAGAAGGAGAACCGAGATGTTGACGCGTCGGCAGGCACTGATGGGAGCGGCGGCCGCCGCCATGCTGGCCGCGATGCCCCCTATGGTCGCTTTCGCGAACGAGGCCGAGATCGCCGCGCTGCCGCGCGAGCAGGTAACGCTCGTCGCGCCGCCCTTCGTCCACGCGCACGACCAGGTGGCCAAGCAAGGTCCGAAGGTGGTCGAGTTCACGATGACCATCGAGGAGAAGCCGGTCGTCATCGACGATGAAGGCACCGTGCTTCAGGGCATGACCTTCAACGGTTCGATCCCCGGCCCGATGATGGTGGTCCACGAGGGCGATTATGTCGAGCTGACGCTGGTGAACCCAGGCGGCAATTCGATGCCGCACAATATCGACTTCCATGCCGCCACCGGCGCGCTGGGCGGCGGGGCGTTGACGCTGGTCAATCCCGGAGAGCAGGTGAAGCTGCGCTTCAAGGCGACGCGCACCGGCACTTTTGTCTACCACTGCGCGCCGGAAGGTCCGATGATCCCCTGGCACGTCGTATCCGGCATGAGCGGGACCATCATGGTGCTGCCGCGCGACGGGCTGAAGAACGACAGGGGCGAGCCGATCAGCTACGACAAGGTCTTCTACATCGGTGAGAACGACTTCTACATCCCGCGTGACGAGGACGGCAACTTCAAGACCTACGAGAGCCACGGCGACTCTTACGCCGATACTCTTGAGGTGATGAAGAGCCTTACCCCGACCCACGTCGTCTTCAACGGCGCGAAGGGCGCGCTGACAGGCGACAACGCCATGAAGGCGCGGGTCGGCGAGACGGTGCTCATCGTCCATAGCCAGGCCAATCGCGACACCCGTCCGCACCTGATCGGGGGCCACGGCGACTATGTCTGGGAGGAAGGCAAGTTCGCCAATCCACCCGCAAAGGACCTGGAGACATGGTTCATCCGCGGCGGTTCGGCGGGAGCGGCGCTCTACACCTTCATGCAGCCGGGCGTGTACGCCTATGTGAACCACAACCTCATCGAGGCGGTGGAACTTGGAGCCACGGCGCACTTCGTCGTCGAGGGAGAGTGGAACGACGACCTGATGAAGCAGGTGGAGGCTCCCGGTCCGATCCCCACTCACTGACGGCAATGCGGCCCGGACCCGGTTCGGGCCGCAAACCCCTTCGAGAACCGCCATGCAGAGCCACGTCGTCTACGCGGTGGCCGGAGGACCGACACAATCGCTCCAGGGAACCGAACAGGAAAGACCATGCAAGGAAAAGGCGCGCCCGGAGGCGAGACGCCCACCGGAGAATTATCAGGCAAAGGCCCGCACGGGCTGCGAGGGATGCACTCGGCAATGGGCGTCGCGCTCACGCTCCTTGACGAGCTTCTCCAAATGCTGCCGCAACGGCCCGACACAGCTGCGTTGAAGGAGATCAACGAGGTATTGCGGGAAATTCGCGACCTGGCAGGGGCGGGTCTGCGCATCGTAAAGCAGGCTGCGGAAGAAGGCCGATGAGCACCGAGGCCGTTTCAGCCGGAACCGACAGGTCGGTGCCCAGGTCGTTGCGCAGGGCGGGCGAGACGTCGCGTGACGGGCGCGGCCGCGTGACGGGCATGCCGCCGATCCTCTATTACGGGTTCCGGCCGTTCTTTTTCCTCGCTGCTCTCCACGCGGGTATCGCCATCCCGGTCTGGCTGTCGATTTACTTTTCCGGGCAGGCGCTGCCGGGACCGTTTCCCGGACTTCACTGGCATGCCCATGAGATGCTCTTCGGCTACGTGCAGGCCGTTATTGCTGGGTTCGTTCTGACGGCCATCCCGAACTGGACAGGGCGGCTGCCGCTGAGTGGTTGGCCCTTGGCCGGGCTGGTGCTTTTGTGGGCAGCGGGCCGCGTGGCTTGCGCCGTTGTCTCTGATCCTGGCGCGGCGATGGCCGTGGACGTCGCGTTCCCGGCCGTTCTGGCTTTCGCCGTCTGGCGGGAGGTCGTGGCTGGCCGCAACTGGAAGAACGCGCCCGTGGCCGTGATGATTTCGCTCTTCGGAATGGCGAACGTGCTCGACCACGCCGCCAACCTCGATCTCGTCGTGCACGGCCTGGGAATACGCCTGGGCCTCGCTTCGGTCACCATGCTGCTGGCTCTCATCGGCGGTCGTATCGTTCCGAGCTTCACGCGCAACTGGCTGGTCAAGCAAGGCGGCGCCAGGCTGCCCGCGAGCTTCGGTCCGCTGGACAAGGCGGCGCTGGCAACGACCGCCGCTGCCTGCATGGCCTGGATTGCCGCGCCTAACGTACCGCTGACCGGAGCCGCGTTCTTGCTCGCAGGTGCGCTTCTGGGCACGCGGCTGGCGCGCTGGCGCGGATACAAGACCGCAAGCGAACCGATCTTGCTCATCCTCCATGTCGGCTATGGCTGGCTCGCCGCGGCCCTGGCATTGCTCGGCCTGGCACGCGTCGCGGGTCTCCCTGAAAGCGCGGCGCTGCATGCACTGACGGCCGGCGCGATCGGAACGATGACATTGGCCGTAATGACCCGCGCCAGCCTCGGCCACACCGGACGCGAGATCCTCGCCGACCGATTTGTCGTCGCGTCCTATGCCGCTGTCACTGCCGGCGCGATTCTTCGCGTCTGCGCGCCCTTCGCTGGAAGTTGGCATGCACCGGCGCTCGTCGCAGGCGGCGCGCTGTGGAGTGGGGCATTCCTGTTGTTTGCGATCCGTTATGCGCCAATCCTGTGGGGTCGGCGCGCCGGGACATGACCGGGAACCGTGGCCTGCACCGATAGGATGCTCGTCGCCCGTCCGGCGGCGTTCCAGAGCGGCTGGCGGGACTTTTCGTGCGGCTTCATCTGCTCCGCGGCAAGATCGAACGAAAAGGCCGGAGTCAGAGTTTTCTGTCTCCGGCCACCCATGCCGCGTTCCGGATATGATCGTCTATTTGGCGGCGACCACCTGACCGAACAGCTCGGCAAACACCGTCTTCGCCTTGCCCGTCTGCTTCACGGCCTTGGCATCCTCGGCGTTTACTGGCTCACCCACTTCGATGAGGCCCACCATGCCCATCGCGTAGTGCGGCGCACACTTCACGCCGTAGACCCCTTCCGCCGTCAGATTCACCTCGAAGGTCTCGTTGAACTTGCTCTTGAATGCCTTTGCGCCTTCCGGGAGCATGCCCTTGATCGTCTCGACATTGTGGCCCTTGTCGGTGGGCACGAAGCGTATGGTGTCGCCCGGTGCCGCCTTGATGAAATCGGGCTCGAACACCATTGCGCCCTTCTCACCCTTGTTCAGCATCATGACCTCGAACTCGGCCGCTCCCGCCGTCCCTGCGGCGAGGACCGCGGCGCCGACCGCCAGTGCTGCGATGAACCGTCTCATTTTTCTGTCCTTTCTTGGTACCCGGCTGCGATCGCCGTTGCATCCGTGATACCGTCCCGAGGCGATCCGCTGTTTGCTCCAGAGCAAACAGCGGCTAGAAACCGCAACGGGAACAGTGCCGGAGACCGATGGAATAAGGATGACGCTGGACAGAAGCCTTATCGCCGGACTGCCCGCGTTCGCTGGCCTCGACGGTCCCTTGCTCGACGCCGTTTTGGCGCGGGCGCGGTCGTCGCGCTTTGCGAAGGATGCCGAAATCTTCGCGCAGGGAGCAGACGCGGAGTCTTTTTTCCTGCTGCTGGCCGGGCACATCAGGGTCGTTCGCACCTCGCCTGAAGGCCATCAGGTGATCGCACGCTACATCAACGAAGGCGAATTGTTCGGGATCGCGGTGGCCATGGGGCGGAGCACCTATCCCGCATCGGCGGTCGCGGCCGTCGATTGCGTCGTGCTCACCTGGCCCAACGCCGCATGGCCTGATCTCCAGACCCGCGTACCCTCATTCGCCGCCAGCGCCTACCAGACGATTGGGTCGCGACTGCAGGAGACGCAGGCGCAGGTCATGGAGATGTCGACGCAGCAGGTGGAGCAGCGCATCGCGCATGCCCTGCTGCGGATCGTTAATCAATCCGGCAGGAGGACCGAACAGGGCATCGAGATCGACTTCCCGATCACGAGGCAGGACATTGCCGAGATGACGGGCACGACCCTGCATACAGTGAGCAGGCTCCTCAGCACCTGGGAAGACAAGGGTCTCGTCAAGGGCGGCCGCCAGAAGGTCATCGTGACAGATCCGCATGGCCTCATGATGGTGGCCGAGAATCGCCGCGGGAAGTAGGCAAGGCCGCTGCCCTGGCAGCATTGCCCTATGTCGCGTCGGCCCTGTCGAAGGAGGACGGTCCAACGGCCAGTTCGTCCGTCGTCATTGCGGCAAGCAATTCAACGGCAAAGGCTTGCCGGTCGAGATCATGCGCATCACATGCATCCTTCACGGTATGGAACACACCGATCGGACAGCCGATGCACAGCATCCGGTGCCGAATGAATACGCGGATCGTCTCGGGCCATCGCCGCATGATCTCGTCGACCGTCATCGCTTCGTCAATGGCGATGGATAGTTTCGCGTGCCGAGTCTCCATAAGGCGGCATCACACCACGGCGCCGGCATCGTGACTTTGCGCAGGCGCAAACAAAAAAATGGACGGCGATTGACGGTGACTTCCATGCGAGACCGCGACAACTGTGCGCTTGCCGTCCGGGACAAAGAATCATAAAAGTGGCCTCCTAGATGCCACTTTGCGTGACAACATGATTTCCGCCGCTTCCAACGCAGTCCGCCCATTGTCGGAACAGCCTCTCAGAGGTTCCATTCCGGATCGCCTTGCTCTTCCGGCCGGATTTCCGGAATTTTTTCCTTTTATGGCTAGAACGGAGACATGTGCATGCGATGAGAGAGTGCGGCAGCCTTCCGCATTCGTGTTCGCGGCCGCTGTTCGTCTAGTATCGGTGCCCGCTGCCCTAGCAACCGGGAATCACCTGCATGCGCCTGACACTTCAGACGGACTACGCGCTCAGGATGCTGATGTATCTGGCGATCCATCGCGGCAAGCCATGCCGGGTTACCGACGTCGCGCTGGACTACGGAATATCGCGCAACCACCTGCTAAAGGTCGCGCTCAAGCTGGGACGGCTCGGCTATCTGACGACGGCGCGTGGACGAAGCGGTGGCATTGCACTGGCGCGGATGCCGGAGGACATCAGGCTGGGAGATGTCGTCAGGGATATGGAAGACGGTTTCGATCTTACCGAATGCATGCGCAGCGGCGGCAATTGCGCAATCACGCCCTCGTGCCGGCTGAAAGGCATCGTGGGCCGAGCGCTCGACGCCTTTATTGGCGTCTTTGACGCCGCGACCCTGGCAGATATTTCCGGAAATAGGAAAGAGTTGGTCCAGTTGCTTGAAATGAACAGAACTTCCGTGAACATTACTGTTCAGACGCCTGCTTCAAGAGGGGAATGAATGCTCGCGAACCTTACCTCTTCGGAACGGCAGAACGCCTTGCTGCTGGCGGCCGCCGTCGCATTTGCCGGCCTCGTCATGGCGATCCTGGGCCGCTCCGACGTGCTGGGCGTGCATGGCGTCATCGTCATGCTGTTCGGCGGCGGCATCGCCTGGCTGGTCATGAGCTCATTCTACGAACCGGAGCCGACTGAAGACCGGGCCGCATCCTACTATGACGACCCGATCAAGGTCGGCATCGTGCTGTCGATGGCCTGGGCCGTATTCGGCATGTTCATGGGCGTCTGGGTTGCTGCCCAGCTTGCCTGGCCCGACCTTGCCTTCGACGCGGCCTGGTCAACCTTCGGACGGCTTCGCCCGACCCACACCAGCGGGGTGATCTTCGGCTTTGGCGGCAACGCCCTGATCGCGACGTCCTTCCACGTCGTCCAGCGCACCTCGCGCGCCCGGCTCGCCGGCCAGATCAGTCCCTGGTTCGTCCTGCTCGGCTTCAACCTGTTCTGCGTCCTGGCGATTTCCGGCTATCTGCTCGGCGTGACGCAATCGAAGGAATATGCCGAAGCCGAGTGGTATGCGGACCTTTGGCTGGTGATCGTGTGGGTGACCTATTTCATCCTCTACATCGCCACCATCGCCCGACGGAAAGAACCTCATATCTACGTCGCCAACTGGTATTTCATGGCGTTCATCCTGGTCGTGGCGATCCTGCATATCGTCAACAATCTGGCCCTGCCTGTCTCCTGGGGACATGCCAAGAGCTACACGATCTGGCCGGGCGTCCAGGACGCAATGGTCCAATGGTGGTACGGCCACAACGCCGTCGCCTTCTTCCTGACGGCGGGCTTCCTCGGCATGCTCTACTATTATCTGCCAGTGCGGGCGCAGCGTCCGATCTTTTCCTACCGGCTGTCGATCCTCAGCTTCTGGGGTATCACCTTCTTCTATATGTGGGCAGGTTCCCACCATCTCCACTACACCGCGCTGCCTCACTGGGTGCAGACGCTGGGAATGACCTTCTCGGTGATGCTGCTCGTTCCGTCCTGGGCTTCGGCAGGCAATGCGCTGCTGACGCTGAACGGTGCCTGGCACAGGGTCAGGGACGACGCGACCCTTCGCTTCATGATGGCTGCGGCCGTGTTCTACGGGCTCTCCACGTTCGAGGGATCGTTCATGGCGATCCGGCCCGTCAACGCGCTCAGCCACTACACCGACTGGACCGTCGGCCACGTGCATGCAGGGGCGCTCGGCTGGGTGGCGCTCATCACGTTCGGGTCCCTCTACACGCTGGTGCCGAGCCTGTGGAAGAAGGAACGAATGTATTCCGCAACCCTGATCGAGTGGCACTTCTGGCTCGCGATCGCCGGGACGCTCATCTACGTCTTTGCAATGTGGAACTCCGGCATCATTCAGGGGCTGATGTGGCGTACCTATACCGAGGAGGGCAGCCTCGCCTACTCGTTCCTGGACTCGCTCGTTGCGATGCACCCCTACTACATCGCCCGCGCCTTCGGCGGCCTGCTGTTCCTCATTGGTGCGCTGATTGGTTGCTACAACATTTGGATGACGGTCAGGGCGGCTCCATCAGCCGCGACACGTGCAGTCGACGCACCCCCCGTTGTCGCCGCCGTGCCCGGAGAATGACCGATGTCCGAACTCTTTCATCGTAAGCTCGAACGCTCCGCCACGGGCTTCGTCATCGCAATCATCGCGGCCGCCAGCGTCGGCGGGATCGTCGAGATCGCGCCGCTCTTCACCATCGATGAAACAGTCGAGGCCGCGCCCGACATGCGGGTGTACACGCCGCTCGAACTGGCCGGGCGCAACATCTATGTTCGCGAGGGCTGCTACGCCTGCCACAGCCAGATGATACGCACCCTGCGCGACGAGGTCGAACGGTACGGCCCTTATTCGCTCGCAGTGGAATCCCAGTACGACCGCCCTATGCTCTGGGGTTCGAAGCGGACAGGACCGGACCTTGCCCGCGTCGGCGGCAAGTATTCCGACTTCTGGCATGTGGCGCATCTCATCAACCCTCGTGACGTCGTGCCGGAATCCAACATGCCGGCCTATCGCTGGCTTGCTCGCACGACGCTGAAGACCGACGACCTGTCCGACCACCTGCGCGCGCAGAGGGCACTCGGCGTCCCCTACACGGACGAGATGATCGAGAACGCCGCGCTCGACGCCTATGGCCAGGCGACGCCCGATACCGATTTCGCCTCCGGGGTGACCGAACGCTATGGCGAGGCGACCCAGGTCAGCGCCTTTGACGGCGTCGCGACGCATGTCACCGAAATGGACGCACTGGTGGCTTACCTGCAGGTTCTCGGCAGGCTGACGGACGCCGCATATCGCGACACGGCCGCGCCCGAGTTGCCGCCGAACCCGGACAATTGAGGAGGCCCGGATGGATTTCAGTCACGAAACGCTCGTCGCCTTCTCCAAGAGCTGGGGCCTCTTCTACATGATGGGCTTCTTCCTGTGCGTCTGCGTCTATGCGTTCTGGCCCCGGAACAGGAAAATGTTCGACCGGGCCAAGCAGAGCATCCTCGAACAGGACGACACGCCATGGCAGAATTAGAGCGCGACCCTGTCACCGGACGCGAGACGACTGGTCACGAATGGAACGGCATCAAGGAACTGGATACGCCGATTCCCCGTGGCGTGCTGATGTTCCTGATCGCGACCCACATCTGGGCCATCGCCTGGTGGTTCTTCGTTCCCGCCTGGCCCCTTGGCACAAGCTACACCAAGGGGCTGCTCGGGACCGACCAGCACACGACGGTCGCGGAGCGTGTGGTTGAAGGCCAGCAACAGAGATTGCCATGGACGAGCCGGCTTGAAAACGAACCATATGACGCGATCCTGGCTGATGAATCGCTGATGAATACGGTTCGCAGCACGGGCCGGCAATTGTTCGGCGACAATTGCGCCGCCTGCCATGGCCGCGATGGAAAGGGCCGTGCGAACTACCCGGACCTGACTGACGACGACTGGCTGTGGGGCGGCGGACCGGAATTGATCGAGCAGACAATGCGCGTGGGCGTCAATTCCGCTCATCCCGACACCCGGATCGGGCAGATGCCCGCTTTCGGCCGCGATGCGATGCTTGACGGCGATCAGGTACGAAATGTGGCCAGCTACGTCTACTCGCTGACCCATCCCGACTATTCCACGCCGCAGAACCTCGGCCGGATCGATGCGGGTAAGGAGGTGTTCGCGACCACTTGCGCCGCCTGCCACGGTGCGAATGGACAGGGCAATGTCGATGTCGGAGCGCCCAATCTCACGGATGCCTATTGGGTCTATGGCGGCAATCTGGACACGATCATCGCGTCGGTTCACGGCGGCCGTCAGGGCCACATGCCGACCTGGGACGAGCGACTGACGACGGCCGAAATCCGTACCTTGGCCGTCTATGTCCATGGCCTTGGGACGGCGCGGCCATGAGCGGGCGGGCACGTTCTTCAGGCGGTCGGCTGGCATGGGTTCTTGTTCCGGCGGGGCTGGCCCTGTTTATCGGGGCGAACGCGCATCTGGTCTATGTCGCATTTCAATCCCAGCCTGACTGCGTCGCACATCTGAAAACCACTGACGGCAGCGGCTATCGCGCCGCCAAGTCGGCCTGCTGAAGGAGCCAAGCGATGAGTGAAGCCGACAAGCGGTATTGGCTGCTCAGCGAGACATCTGGAATCGGCGAGACCCGGGACCCGGCGCTTCAGCGCAACCTTCCCGTGCTTGAGGGGCTGCGCTGGCTGGCCGCAGGATGGCGCGACTTTTGGAACGGCCCTGCGTCGAGCCTTGCATACGGCGTCGGCGTCTTCGTGCTGTCCGTGCTCTTCGTCTGGACGCTTGTCGGCTTTGGCCGGGATTATATCCTGTTTCCGGCCCTGGCCGGGTTCCTGATTGTGGCGCCCTTCCTGGCGATCGGCCTTTACGAGAAAAGCAGGGCGCTCGGCGAAGGCAGGACTGTGACGCTTGGGCAGATGCTCCGCGTCAGGCCGAGTGCGGGCGCGCAGATCTTCTTCACCGGCCTGCTGCTCAGCCTCCTGATGCTCTTGTGGACGCGCGCAGCCGTGCTGCTTTGGTCGCTGTTCTTCGGCATCACCGCCTTTCCCGGTCTGGACCACGTTGTCGGCATATTGCTCGGCACGCCCTACGGATGGGCGATGCTTGTCATCGGAACGGCCATTGGCGGCCTGTTCGCCGCGTTCGCCTTCTCGATCAGTGTCTTCGCCGTTCCCATGCAGCTCGACCGGCGGATCGACGCGTTGACGGCCATGGGCACGAGCATGAAGCTCGTCTGGAACAACCTGCCGACGATGATCGCCTGGGGAGCGATGGTGCTGGTTCTCTTCGCGGTTTGTGTCGCCACGGGACTGATCGGCATGATCGTCATCTTTCCTCTGCTCGGACACGCCACGTGGCATGCCTACAAGGCGATGGCCGGCCCGGAGGGATGAGCTTTGAGCTGCTGCGCGCCCGGAACCGAAGCCGCTCTTGAGATCGGCGGCGCGCGCGCCGTCGATGCCCGGGAGATCGCGCTAGCGAGCCGCGATCTTAGAGATGGCGTGAGGCAGACCGACCTCTCTGTTCCGGCCGCCCATTGTGCGGGATGCATCCGGACGATCGAGGGCACGCTCGCCGGTCTGGATGGAGTTCTCTCGGCCCGCGTCAATCTCACGGCACGGCGGGTGGCCGTCCGGTGGAGAAGCGACGCCGGCGTCCCGCCAATGGTGGATGCCTTGCGTAGCGCCGGCTACGACGCCAGCCTCGCCGAATTCGCGGAAGGCTCCGGCGACCCCGAGATGACACGGTTGCTGCGCGCGACGGCGGTGGCCGGCTTCGCAGCCATGAACATCATGCTGCTCTCCGTCTCAGTGTGGTCGGGGGCGGATGAAGAGACGCGAAATGCATTTCACCTGATCTCGGCGGCGCTGGCTCTTCCTGCGCTCATCTACTCCGGCCGGATCTTTTTCCTCTCCGCATGGAGCGCGCTTCGCCTTGGACGGACGAACATGGACGTGCCGATCAGCGTCGGCGTGCTGCTCGCCTTCACGCTGAGCCTCTACGATACGCTGACCGGCGGCCCCCATGCCTATTTCGACGCAGTGACTTCTCTGCTGTTTTTCCTACTGGCGGGCAGGACCGCGGATCAGGCCATGCGCGGGCGGGCGCGCGACGCCGTCAACTCGCTTGCCCGCATGATGCCGCGCGGCGCGACCGTTCTGCTTGGTGACGGTGGCCGGGAGTATCGCGAGACGTCGGCCATCGGGGCAGGTCAAACCGTTCTCGTTCTTGCCGGAGAGCGGATGCCCGTCGACGGAACCGTCGTATCGGGTGCTGCTTCGCTTGACCTGTCGGTGGTGACCGGCGAGTCCGCCGCCGAGCGGGTCGGACCGGGATCTCAGGTCCTTTCGGGTTCGCTCAACCTGGACGGACCGCTGACGGTACAGGTGGACCGTCCACAGAAGGATTCGTTCTTGGCAGACATGATGCGCCTTATGGAGGCGGCCGAAGACGGCCGGGCGCGCTACCGCCGCATCGCCGACCGCGCTGCGGCGCTCTACTCTCCGGTTGTGCATATCGTCGCCCTTGCAGCCTTCATTGCGTGGCTCTGGGCAACGGGCGACACGCATCGGTCGCTGAGCGTCGCCATCGCGGTCCTGATCATCACCTGCCCATGCGCATTGGGGCTGGCGGTCCCGATGGTTCAGGCGGTCGCGGCGCGGCGGCTATTCTCGATTGGCGTGACGCTCAAGGATGGAGCTGCGCTGGAACGGCTGGCGGAGGTCGACCATGTCGCCCTCGACAAGACGGGCACGCTGACGGCGGGAATGGCCCGCGTAGCGTCGCTCACCGTGCCCGATTGCGAGATCGAGGCAGCCGTCGCGCTTGCCCGGATGTCTCGGCACCCTGCCTCGCGGGCGGTCGCCGCCCTTTCATCCGCATCTTCGCTCCCCGTCGAAGGTGTGCTGGAGACGGCTGGTTGCGGGATCGAGGGCCGGATTTCGGGCCACCTCTACAGGCTTGGCCGCAAGGACTGGGTCGAGCCGGGCGCCGGTGGTTCGGCGCCCACTGCGACATGGCTTTCAGTCGATGGCCGCGCATTGGGTTTCTTTGAGATCGCCGATCGGCTGCGTTCAGGCTCGTCCGAGGCGGTCGGGCGGCTGCGAGAACTTGGACTGTCTGCCGAGATCCTGTCGGGCGATGACGCGAAAGCAGTAGCCGCGACGGCACGCGCCGTGGGAATCGATAGGGCGACGGGAGGTATGCTTCCGCGCGACAAGGTCGCTCGTCTCGAAGCCATCGCATCGGATGGCCGGAAGGTTCTGATGGTCGGTGACGGGCTCAACGATGCTCCCGCTCTCGGGGCGGCCCATGTCTCGATGGCGCCCTCGTCGGCCGCCGACGTCGGGCGCAACGCCGCTGATCTGGTCTTTCTTGGCTCAAGTCTCCAAAGCGTTCCGGAGGCGATCACCATCGCGCGCCAGGCGAAGCGGCTGGTTACGCAAAATATCGGGCTCTCGATCGCCTACAATGCGCTGGCATTGCCGCTTGCGCTCGCAGGATACGTGACCCCTCTTGTGGCCGCGGTAGCAATGTCGACCTCGTCCATTCTCGTCGTAGCCAACGCGCTGCGCCTTGCAGGCCGAGGCGGAGCGCCGTCACGCGGCAGAACCGGTTGGAAGCCGCTTCGGTTTTCGGAGGCGACATGACCCTGCTGTCCTGGTTGGTCCCGGTTGCGCTGGGTATGGGGCTGGTTGGCCTGATCGCCTTCCTGTGGTCGATGAAGAGCGGCCAACTGGAGGATCTCGACGGAGCAGCCGAACGGGTGCTTCTGCACGAAGCGGATGACGCACCGCTGCCGGGGGATACCGCGACAGACCGGCCGATCTTGCCAAGCTACGGAGCCAATGATGCGCGAGCGATATGACAGGAAGTTCGATTGGGTGGCGGCGCTGGCCTACGGATCGGCTGCTGCGGTGATGGTTCCAAGCATGGCCGCGCTCGCGATTGCAATTGCTGCGGTACTTCTCGCGGTTCTCTGACACCTATCCTTGTCAGGCGAGCCGCCCTTGCGGCCGCATTTGCGCCTTTGTCCCGAGAACCGGACAGTCCGCAGTCGGCCCCTTTCCTGCCGTCGTTTCTGTCTGATCCGACTGGACTTGTGCGGCGAAGGAAGCATTGCTGTCGGCCTGTCCATATGACCCGCCGTTGACTGAAGTGCCGGATCACAACTCTCCCAGCCCGCCAGGTGCGGGCTCGCCTCAGTGCAAGCGCTGGATTGGCCGGCGCAGCATTGATGGAGAGACAGATGACCACCACGAAGTTGAGTGACCAGACGATTGCTGATGCATACGATGCCGCAGGCAAGCCTGCGCGGACAAGGAAGGCCTCGAGCAACGTATCGCTGGACAAGACCAAGTGCGACGCCGCCGATGTGTCCCGTGTCAAGGATACGAAGGCAGAGCTGGTGCTGAAGAAGCTGCGCCTGGTCCGAGGAGCCAGCATCGACCAGTTGATCGAGACGACCGGATGGCAGGCCCACTCGGTTCGAGGCTTCCTGTCTGCGGTCGTGCGCAAGAAGCTGGGGCTGGCGTTGACCAGCGAGGTCGCAAAGGACGGTCAGCGGCGGTATCGGGTCGTGGATGCGAGCGAGAGCACGATCGGCAATGCAGGCTGATCGCCATGCGGACCAAACCCGACGTCCAGGCTGAGGTCGCGGCACTCACTCAGTTGTCACGCGACCAGCTGATCGAGAGATGGACGAAGATCTACTCTTTGCCACCACCAAAGGGCATCAGACAGGAACTGATGGTGAGGGCTGTAGCCTGGCATCTTCAGGCAAGGCGTCTCGGTGGATACTCCGCCGAGACGCGTCGCTTGCTCAGGTCCGCCATAGACAAGGTTGAGCGCGAATTGATCGCGCGCAACAAACAACGAGACACCTCACCTGATCACACAGACAAGGACGATCTCGCCAGTTCCACACGCCCTGATCCAACAATCTCTAACAATGCAGCAAAGGCACCACGTCAGAGGCGTAAGCTGTCACCCGGTGCAAGGTTGCTGCGCGAATGGGGAGGGCGGACACATATCGTCGATGTGATCGAGGGTGGCTATGTGTTCGAGGCCAAGGTCTATCCATCACTGACCGCCATTGCCGACAAGATCACCGGTAGGCATCAGTCAGGACCGGGGTTCTTCGGCCTATGACCAGCAGACCGAGATCGAGGAACACCTCCCCCACACCTGCCCACTCTACCTCTCGCTCGTCACAGCCACGGCTGCGCTGCGCCATCTACACCCGCAAGTCGACCGAGGAGGGCCTCGACCAGGAATTCAACTCACTCGATGCCCAGCGTGAGGCCTGTGCTGCATTCGTCACTTCACAGGTTGGCCTTGGCTGGCATCTTATCCCGGATCGCTATGATGATGGTGGCATCTCGGGCGGCACGATGGAGCGACCGGCCCTTCAGCAGCTTCTGCAAGACATCAAGGACCGCAAGGTCGATGTGGTCGTGGTCTACAAGATCGACCGACTAACCCGGTCGCTCGCCGACTTCGCAAAGATCGTTGAGGTGTTTGACGGCCAGTCGGTCTCGTTTGTGTCAGTCACCCAGCAGTTCAATACGACCAGCTCAATGGGACGCCTCACCCTCAACGTTCTTCTCTCCTTCGCCCAGTTCGAGCGCGAGGTCACCGCCGAGCGCATCCGAGACAAGATCGCAGCATCCCGTAAGAAGGGCATGTGGATGGGCGGTACGGTCCCACTTGGCTACAAGGTTCAGGATCGCAAACTGCTGATCAACGAGCCGGAGGCGACGTCAATCCGTGGCCTGTTCCACCGCTACCTGGAATTGAAATCTGTTCCGCAACTCGCTCGTGAGGTCAGTTGGCAAGCTGCCGAGAAGGCGAAGGCCGATGCATCTGAGGATACGCCCACGACATCAACCGGCTTCGAACGGTATGCAACGAGGCCAATGTTCCACGGCATGCTCTACAAGCTGCTTACCAACCCGATCTACATCGGCAAGGTGCGCCATCACGATGAGCTATTTGATGGCGAGCATGAGCCGTTGATCGACGTTGATCTGTTCGAAGCTGTGCGACGACAGCTTGCGGCAGGTGCGCCCGTTCCGCAGGGCGGCCGGGCTCATAAAAGCAATCATCTTCTGTCAGGACTTCTATACGACGACACGGGTGATCCCATGGGGTGTGTCCATACCCGTAAAGTTGCTGACGGTGGCATCAAGCGGTACCTCTATTACATGTCTCGGCGAGCCACCAAAGCCGTCGGGCATGTCCCGGACAGTTGGCGCATCCCTGCGTGCGAGATCGATAAGGTCGTACGGGGTCAAGCCATCCGCGTTCTGCAGGATCAGACCTTGTTGTCAGACTGGGTCCAACAGCTCGCATCGACCGACCATGTTCAAGCAGGTCTCGCCCGAGCACAGGACTTGGTTCCAAACCTCTCCGAACAAGCACCTCTCGCTGATCAGCGCGAAACGCTATCGTTGCTGTTCAGCTCAATCTCGCTGTCCACGACAAAGGTCCGGTTCGAGATGAGAAAGCAGCATCTCGTCGATCACCTGATTGGCATCGACGATCAAGGTATCGAGCATCCAGATGACGCGTCTTCTATCCATGTCATCGAGCTGCCGGTGTCATTGCGCCGACGTGGCCTCGGCATGCGGATCGTGATCGACTCTCCATATGTCCAACCCGAGCCGGACCCAGCTCTCGTCGATCTCATCGCCAGGTCACACATCTATCTCGACCGACTGACGGTGCAATCATCACGGGGCACGACGAGCATCGCCGACGCATTCAACGTCGACCGTGCGGATGTTGGGCGCATCCTGCCTCTCGCTTTCCTCAGCCCCAAGATGCTCGATGCGATCATAACCGGCACTCAGCCACATACCCTTACCGCTCGTGACCTGGCTCGCAACGAACTGCCAATCCTTTGGTCCGAGCAGGACGTGCTCCCGTTGTAAAAAGCAGGCAGCGACCGGGCTGTCAGTGCAAACATCGAACGGTAAACTAGAAGCGCTGCCACTCGTGGCGGCGCTTCGCATCTCGTCCAGAATCGTCACATGATGCTCGCTATCATCACATATCATCGCCACGATGCTCGAGCATCATCCGCCCAAAACTGTGGGCACGGAGATCCGGGCGCAGAGACGGCTGGCCGGAAATCGCGCGAAAATGGCTGGAAACGACGTATCTCCCGCGCGCAATGATGGTCGGATACCCGCTAAGTCACGGAAGTGACGTGATAATTTCGCGCGCGAAATATAGGCTTGAGTTTGGATATCCGCCGTTGGTGGAGCTGAGGAGGATCGAACTCCTGACCTCGTCATTGCGAACGACGCGCTCTCCCATCTGAGCTACAGCCCCGTCCAACGGATGAACGGGATTTATGACCGGTGCGGAGGCACTGTCAAGCGACTGACACGGGCGCCGCAGACGCGATTGACGGCAATGTCAGCCGACCTCCCTTGCCGCTGCGCCCGCCAATGGCTACATCTCGGCGCGACAACGGAGATGCCCATGCTCGCTTTGATCCAGACAATCGTGCTCGCCATCGACATCTATTGGTGGCTGATCATCGGATCGGCGATCTTCTCGTGGCTATATGCCTTCAATGTCATCAATTCGCGCAACCAGTTCGTCGCGATGATCGGCGACTTCCTGTTCAGGGTGACCGAACCTGCGCTGCGGCCGATCCGACGCCTCCTGCCCGATCTCGGCGGCATCGACATTTCGCCGATCGTGCTTCTCCTGATCCTGTTCTTCATCCGCCAGTTCGTCGTGCTGACGATCGCGCCCGCCGTCATTTGACCGGCGTAGCGCGCGAGACCGGGACAGGGATCGAACTGCGCGTCAGGCTGACGCCAAGGGCCGCGCATGACCGCGTCGACGGTCCGGCGGCTGCAAGCAATGGTCTAAGACATATTGGCGCGCGAGTGAGGGCCGTTCCGGAAAAGGGGCGGGCGAACGCCGCGCTCGTTCAGCTCATTGCCCGGTGGCTCGATGTGGCGCCGGGTGCGGTTGTCGTCGTCGGAGGGGCAACGGGACGGTTGAAGACCGTCGCGGTCTCAGGCGACCCGCGCGAGCTGATGGCGCGGGTCGATCTGCTCGTAACGGCATAAGGCAAAGCGCGACAGGTCAGCCGACCTGCTTCTTCGCCCGCTCGATACCTTCCACGATCATCTGTTTCGCGCGGTCGGCGTCATGCCAGCCGCCGATCTTGACCCATTTGCCGGGTTCCAGATCCTTGTAGTGGCCGAAGAAGTGCTCGACCTGCTGGAGCGTGATCTCGGGAAGGTCGGTGTAGTTGGTCACCTTCTCATAGCGCCGCGTCACCTTGGGAACCGGTACCGCGATGACTTTTTCGTCCTGGCCGGCATTGTCCTCCATGATGAGAACGCCGATTGGGCGGACATTGATGTAGCAGCCGGGAACGAGTTCGCGGGTGTTGCAGACGAGCACGTCGACCGGGTCGCCATCGCCCGACAGCGTGTGCGGGATGAAGCCATAATTTCCCGGATAGGTCATCGGCGTGTAGAGGAACCGATCGACGAAGAGGGTGCCCGCCTCCTTGTTCATCTCATATTTGATCGGCTGACCGCCGACCGGCACTTCGATGATGACGTTGACGTCTTCCGGAGGGTTGTCGCCGACCGGAATGGCTTCGATACGCATGGGAAGCAATCTCCTTTTGTGGCGGGACCGGTAGCGCGCAACGCACGTTCGGGCAAGGTGGACCAATGACGCTTGCGCCCCCGGTGCGACAATCAGCGCCTGCCATGAAGTGACAAAGTGGCGGGCGGCAGCAGAATGTTTCCGGAGTATCAGGTCGGACGCAATTGAACGAACGGCCAAAGGCTCAGGCGCGCGAGATCAGCGGTAGCCCGCTATCTCCAAGTAAAGGCGATCTTGCGCAGCGCCTTCTGGTCGAAGACCTCGACACCTTCGGCGATGTCGCGCCCGCCAGCTCCTTCATAGAAGGCGACCGCGTTGGAATTGTCTTCCAGTGCCCAGACGACGAGACCCTTGAGGCCATGCGAGACGAGGCGCTCGCGCGCAGCGTTGAAGAGGCGCGTACCGAGGCCGATGCCCTGATATTCGGGCTTGACGTAAAGCTCGTAGATTTCGCCTTCCTGATGCAGCTCGCGCGCGCGGTTGCGGCCGATGGTGGCGTAGCCTGCAACATCGCCGCCGACCTCGATGACAAGAACCGAAGCGGCACGGCGAATGGCCGATGCCCACCACTCGCGGCCGCGCCGCGTCAGCATGGAATTTAGCGCACGATGCGGGATGATGCCGGCGTAAGCGCCTTGCCAGGCCGAATGGTGGATATCGGCAATCGCTTCCGCGTCACCCACCACAGCCTTACGAATGTCGATCGCGAGCGTCTTCATGATTTGTTAACCATAGCCGCGAGCCGACGTGATGCGCAAGCCGCTAGAGATACGCTCTATCGAGGTCGATCAGATTTCCACCAGATGATCGTCGAGCTCGTTGCGGTCGCCAGGCTGCCACGGGAAATGCGCGGCGAGGTGATCGCCGACCTTGCCGACCGCAACGACATAGGCCTGTGTCAGATCGCCTTTGGCGGCTGCCGCGGTCAGGTCTGAAACGATCCCGTCCCACTCGGATTGCGGCACCCGCGCGTTTATGCCGGCGTCGGCGACGATCTCGGCATAACGCTCTGCCAGCGACACGAAGATCAGCGCGCCGGTGCGATTTTCGGTCGTGTGGACGTTTTGCGCGAGAAACTGCTTCATCGCATTGTGGTTGGCGCGCGCGTAGCGAACCTGCTTCGGCACCAGATGGATGCGCAGGCCCGGAAAAACGGCGAGGATGGCGAGCGCTGCCGCATAGGCGCAAATCTGGGCGACGACAATCGTCACCCCGTCGACCACATGCCATGAGCGTTCGAGGACGGCGACGGTAACGAGACTGATCGCCAGGAGCGCGATCGCCAGCGTGAAGGCCGAAGGGAAGAAATAGGTCGAGCTGGAACGGGCGAGCACGCAGTAGATTTCGCCGGTCGTCCTGGTTTCGGCATCGCGGATGGCGGCAGACACGCTGGCGCGATCCAGTTGCGGCGGCTTCTTCACCATGACCCCGAAGCTCCCCCGCCGCCAGACGACCCACCGCCGCCGGAAAATCCACCGCCGCCGCTCGATCCGCCAGACCAGCCGCCGCCGCCGCTATAGCCCCCACCTCCGCCTCCGCCGCCGAGCGTGATGTCCATGCCAAGCCAGCCGTAGCGGTTCTTGCCGATCTTCGTGCCGTAGATAGGGGCGAGCATGGCCATGGCGAAACTGCCGACAAAGAGCGTGAAAAAGATCGCCAGGAAGATGACGACTTCCCACGGGATTTCATCGTCCTGCTGCTGGTTTCGCTTGGCGCGCGCTTCCAGTTCCTCGGCGTTGCCTTCCAGCACGGTGACAATGTCGTCGACGGCAGCGGAAATGCCGCCAGAAAAGTCTCCGGCCCGGAAATGCGGGACCATCGTGTCGTTGATGATGAGCGACGACAGAAGATCGGTCATCGTGCCTTCGAGGCCGTAGCCGACCTCGATGCGCATCTTGCGGTCGTCGCGCGCGACCAGAAGCAGGATGCCGTTGTTTTCGCCGGCCTGGCCGAGCTTCCAGGCGCGGAACTGCCGGTTGGCAAAATCCTCGATCGGTTCGCCGTCGAGGCTGGCTATGGTGGCGACCACGATCTGGTCGGACGAACGGGTTTCAAAGGCAGCGAGCCTGTCGGTCAGGCTCTGCTCGGTCGTGGCGTCGATCATGTCGGCCTGATCGACGACGCGGCCGGTCAGCGGCAACAGTTCTGCGGCAAAGGCCGGCAGAGCGAGCGCAACAAGCAGCATCAGCGCGCACAAAGCGCGCCGATGGCCGGCCGTCATTTGTCGGAGCGACACGTTCACTGCCGGGTAGCGATCAACCGCCCTGGCCGGTGCCGAAATTCACCTTCGGCGGCTCCATCTTGTCTTCGGCGACCGTGAAGTTCTGGAACGGCTCGTTGGAGGTGAACCAGAGTTTCGCCCAGAGCATGGCCGGCAGCGTGCGCAGCGAGGTGTTGTAGACGCGGACGGCCTCGATGTAGTCGCGCCGCGCCACCGCGATGCGGTTCTCCGTGCCTTCAAGCTGGGATTGCAGGGCGAGGAAGTTCTGGTTGGACTTCAGGTCGGGATAGTTCTCGACAACGGCCAGAAGCCGCGAAAGCGCGCCGGTAAGGCCTGCCTGATTGTCCTGAAACGCCTTGAATTTCTCCGGGTTGGAGAGGTCGTCGGCATTGACCTGAACGGTTGTCTGCGTCGCCTTGGCGCGCGCCTCGACAACGCCTTCGAGCACTTCCTTTTCCTGAGCGGCGTAACCCTTCACGGTTTCGACGAGGTTGGGGATCAGGTCGGCCCGGCGCTGGTACTGGTTGAGCACCTCGCTCCATGCGGCCTTGGCTTTCTCTTCCTCCGTGGGAATCGTGTTGAAGCCACAGGCGGCCAGAAGCGGCAGCAGCATCAGGAGAACAAGGGCGGCGGGCCGTGGCAGGCGCGCTGCATTGAATGCGACAGGAGTAGTCATGACAATCCTCGATCCGAAAGCGGCCTTGCCGGCCCGAGGGGACATTATCGCTAGTCGTGGCGCAAATGAAGCGTTGTTGACGGCAGATATGAACGGTGGCCGAACTGCGCTATCTGAACCTATGGCCGAAAATGACGACAAAGAGGAATCACGCCGCATTCTGGCCCGCATCGAGCGGGATGCCGATACGGGCGCAGGTTTCGTCATGCGCCAGTCGAACCGGTTGCGCGATCACCTGTCTGCCGCGGACAAGGATGCGGACGACCCGATCGAGCGCTGGGGCACGATGATCGGCCGCTCGATTGCGATCGTCGCGCTGGTGGGCTTTGCCGTGTGGTTTTTCGCCTTCTATGCGAGAGGCGGGTAGGACGTGCGGGGAGCGGCGAATTCCGGGTGCAATGCCGTCATCGCGATTTCCAGCCATGTCGTGCGCGGGACCGTGGGCAATCGCGCCGCCGTCTTTGCGCTCGAAACGCTTGGCCACCCGGTCTGGGCGATGCCGACGATCGTGCTGCCCTGGCATCCGGGCCATGGTCGCGCCACGCGCATCGTCGCGCCGGCGGGCGAGTTCGAGGCGCTGATGGCCGATCTGGCGCGCGCGCCGTGGCTGGCTGAGGTCGGCGGCGTGGTGTCGGGCTATCTCGGCCATGAGGGGCAGGCGGACGCGATCGCAAACCTCGTCGCGGCGGTGAAGGCGCAAAATCCCCAAGCTATCTATGTGTGCGACCCGGTGATGGGCGATGTCGGCGGGCTTTATGTGCCCGAGGCGACGGCCGCCGCAATCCGCGACCGGCTGATCCCGCTGGCAGATGTCGCCACGCCGAACCGTCACGAACTCAACTGGATGATGTTGGCATCGGCGGACGACGCGCTGTCGCTGGCGCGGCTGGCGGGCAGTCTTGGGCCTGCCCATGTGGTGGTGACATCGACGCCCGCATTGATGACCGGCAGCATCGGCAACCTTCTCGTCAGCGGCGGCGAGGCGTGGATGGCCGAGCACAGGCTGATTGCGGACGCGCCGAACGGCGTTGGCGACCTGACCTCGGCCGTATTCCTGTCGCGGATGATGTCCGGACTGCCGCTCGACAATGCCTTGCAGACGACAACAGCAACGGTGTTCGAGATCATCGCCAGGACGGTGAAGCGGGGAGGCGATGAATTACAGATCGAGGCCGATCCGCAGAGCCTGTCGCGGCCGATGGCCATGGTGCAAATGCGGCGGCTTTCCATGGGCGGCGGTCGGCGCGCGTGACGACGCCTGTGGCATCCATCGGAGGCGCGAACCGATACAGCAGGCGCGAACGGACACAGCCGGTGTTCAAGTCGCGATCTGGGCATAGCCGCATGAACAATTGCGGGCGGCCCTGTTTAGCGCTAAGCGATCGTCATGTCCCATCTCCCCAAAGCCATGCTCGACGGTTACCGCTCTTTCATGGGGGCCAGATTCGACCAGGAGCGAAGCAAATACAGGTCGCTGGCGCGAGACGGCCAATCGCCCGAAACGATGGTCATAGCCTGTTGCGACTCACGCTCCGCGCCGGAGGTGATCTTCAACGCGGCACCGGGCGAATTGTTCGTGCTGCGCAATGTCGCCAATCTGGTGCCGCCCTATCAGCCCGACGACGTCTTCCATTCGACTTCGGCAGCGCTTGAATTTGCAGTCCAGAGCCTCAAGGTGAAACACATCGTCGTCATGGGCCATGGCCGGTGCGGCGGCATCAAGGCGGCGCTCGATCCCAACTCCGCGCCGCTGTCGCCCGGTGACTTCATCGGCAAGTGGATGAGCCTTGTGGCGCCCGCCGCCGCCGACGTGTCGAGTAATTCGATGATGACGCCCGGCGAGCGCCAGACCGCGCTGGAACGCATCTCGATCCGTTTCTCGCTGAACAACTTGCGCACATTCCCCTGCGTCAGGATTCTGGAAGGCAAGGGCAAGCTGTCGCTGCACGGCGCATGGTTCGACATTTCGACCGGCGAACTGTGGGTGATGGATCAGACGACAGGCGATTTTCTGCGCCCTGAAATCGACTGACTTCAAAGCGGCGTCGGCAGCGGCGAAGCGGGCTTCCCGAGCGGATCGGGCAGGTTGCGAAATGCCAGCCATGACAGGGCGGTGATCAGGGACATTCCCGGGATGACGGTCGCAAGCGCCGTCACGGGGTCGTTTATCGCGACCGCCACGAAGCTGCCGAGCAGGCCGCCTCCCATCTGCATGAAGCCTGAAAGCGCGGCGGCGGCACCCGCTATGTGTGGAAAGGGCGCAAGGCCAGCCGTCGTCATGGCCGGCGTGATGAAGGCGATGCCGAACGCGATGAACGCGACTGGCGCCATGACCGGGAAAAACCCGGGCTCGAAGATGCGGAGCAGGATTGCCAGTCCGAGGCCGCCGGACAGGACAAGGCAGATGCCGATGGGAACAAGCCTGCGCGAGCCGAGCTTCGGCATGATGAAGCGCACGACCAGCGATCCGAAGAAATAGGACCCCGACTGCATCAGCATGGCAAAGCCGAACTGGGTAGCGGTGAGGCCGCCGCGCTGGATCAGGACGAAGGGAAGCATCGTCGACAGCGCGTAGAGCGAGCCGATCGTTCCGCCGAGGATCATGCTGGAGAACAGGAAATAGCGACTGCCGAGCAGGGTGGCATATGAATGAACGATGGCTTTGGGGCGAATGCGCGACAGGTCCCGCGTCACCGTTTCCTCAAGGTAGAAATAGTTTGCAGCCGTGATCGCGGCCCCGGCAAGCACCATGACGATGAAGATTGCGTGCCAGCCAAACGCTTCCATGGTCAGGCCGCCGATGACAGGCGAAAACGCGGGCCCGACAGCCAGGATGAGTGCGATCATGTTCATGATGCGGGCCGACCGCTCATGGGTGAACAGGTCGCGCACGATTGCGCGCGATATGGCGACGCCGACCGCCGCGCCAACGCCTTGCATGAAACGCGCTGCGATGAGGACATCGATGCTCGGCGACACCATGGCGAGAATGCTGGCGAGCAGATAAATCGTCATGAATGCGAGGGTTATCGGCCGGCGGCCGAACCCGTCCGACAGCGGTCCGCAGACAAGTTGGGCCAATGCGAAACCCGCGAAATAAAGCGACAGCGTCAGTTTGACGGCGGCTTCCGTGGTGCCGAACGCCCGGACGATTTCCGGCATTGCCGGCGTGTAGAGCGCCATCGAGACCGGACCGATTGCGATCAGAACGGCACCAAGGATCGTCACCCGGCGCTCGGTCATGACCGGCCTGACGGTGTCAGGGGCTACAGGTGCATTCAAGATGCGCTTCCCCCGCGCTCGCAGCGAATTCCGTCGAGTCTGTCGCGAAGGAGGCGCAGGCTCGTATTGAGGATGGCCCAATCGCCCGCAGGAAGAGCGAGGGCGACTTCATCGCGCAGCCGGTTTCCAACGTCGCGGATGCGGGCGAGCGCGTCATTCGCCTTGTCGGTCAGGGCCACGAGCTTTGCCCGGCGATCCGACGGGTCGGGCAGACGTTCGATCAGGCTATTGGCTTCGAGGCGGTCGAGATAGCCGGAGACCGTCATCGCCTCGACGCCCATGCGCTCGGCCAGAACCGACTGGCGCACCATGCCCGCACGCGCCGCCTGGACAAGGGTGCGGGCCTCGCCCGGCGTGACGCCGATGCCCGCCTCGGTGACGCGCCGGTCGAATTCGGCACGGTAGAGCCGCGACGTGTCTGTCAGGAGGAAGCCGAAGGAATTGGGGTCGGATCGGGAAGCCATGTGGGAAGCCAAGTCGATTTACTAAGTAAGCCTTATTATAAGGATTCTTTATTTGTCGGCAGAGCCGGCGTCAAGACGTTGCCAGCGGCCCGTCAGCCGCCTACATGCGGGATGAAGCAAGTTGCCCGGACCCTGCCATGAGCGTCGAAATCGATCTGAACAATCATCCGCTGACCAACTGGACCGGCGAACTTGGGCTGCCAGATTTTCCGGCATTCTCGGACGGCGATTTTTCGCCTGTGTTCGATGCGGCGCTTGCCGCCCATAACGCCGAGATCGAGGCGATTGCGGGCAACCCGGAAGCGCCGTCCGTCGAGAACACGCTGGCGGCGCTGGAACTGGCCGGCGATGCGCTGGGCAATGTGTCTTCGATTTTCTGGGCGCGCGCCGGCGCGCACACCAACGACACGATCCAGGCGCTGGAAAGGGAGATGGCGCCGAAGATGTCGAAGCACTATTCGGCGATCTTCATGAATGCTGCGCTGTTTGCGCGGATCGACGATCTCTGGACGCGGCGCGACGAACTTGGCCTCGATGCGCAGACGCGGCGGGTTCTGGACAAGACTTGGAAGCGGTTCGTCAAGGCAGGCGCCAAGCTTGGCGAGGCCGACAAGGCGCGGCTGGCGGCGATCGGCGAGGAGCTTGCATCGCTGGGTGCGCAATTCGGGCAGAATGTGCTGGCCGACGAGCGCGACTGGGCATTGGGACTGGATGAAGACGACGTTGCCGGCCTGCCAGATTTTCTCCGCTCTTCGATGGCGGAAGCGGCGCGGGCGCGCGGGCTGGACAAGCCCTATGCGGCGACGCTGTCGCGCTCTATCTATGAGCCGTTCATGACCTTCTCGACGCGTCGCGACCTGCGCGAGACGGTGTTCCGGGCCTTTGCAGGACGTGGCGAAAATGACGGTGCGACCGACAATCGTGGCGTGGTCGCGCGCACGCTGGCGCTGCGTGCGCAAAAGGCGAAGCTGCTCGGCTATGACAGCTTCGC
Source organism: Mesorhizobium sp. (assembly GCA_049647505.1). Taxonomy (GTDB): domain Bacteria; phylum Pseudomonadota; class Alphaproteobacteria; order Rhizobiales; family Rhizobiaceae; genus Mesorhizobium_A. The sequence goes on along the minus strand of JBARXU010000022.1, from coordinate 14,409 downwards.
CGCTTTGAAGCTGGACGACACGATGGCGAAAACGCCTGCGGCGGTGGCCGGTCTGCTCGACCCGGTCTGGGAAAAGGCACGTGAAAAGGCGGCGGCTGATGAGGCCGAGCTTGCGCGGATCGCGGCCGGGGAGGGGCAGAACCACGACATCATGCCGTGGGACTGGCGTCATTATGCCGAGAAGCTGCGGTCAGAGAAATTTGCCTTCGACGAGGCGCAGTTGAAGCCCTATCTCCAGCTTGAGAACATCATCGACGCCTGTTTCGACGTGGCGCGGCGGCTGTTCGGCATCACGCTGATCGAGCGGCCGGGCATTGCCGGCTGGCATCCGGACGTGCGCGCCTTTGAAGTGCGCGACCGGCAAGGCGACCGTATTGCCACGTTCCTTGCGGATTATTTCGCGCGGCCGACCAAACGCTCCGGTGCGTGGATGAGCGCGCTGCAATCCGGCTATTCGCTGGGCAAGGGTTCGAAGCCGATCATCTACAATGTCATGAACTTCGCCAAGCCGGCGCCGGGTGAGCCGGCGCTGCTGTCGCTCGACGAGGCGCGCACGCTGTTCCACGAATTCGGCCATGCGCTGCATGGAATGCTGACGGATGTGCGGTGGCCCTCGATCTCCGGCACGTCGGTCAGCAGGGATTTCGTCGAATTGCCTTCGCAGCTTTACGAGCACTGGCTGACGACGCCGGAAGTTCTGTCGACGCATGCGTTGCATCACCAGACCGGGCAGGCGATGCCGGCGGAACTGATCGGGAAGATGGAAGCGGCGCGCAATTTCAATGCGGGATTTGCGACGGTCGAGTTCACCTCGTCGGCACTGGTCGACATGGCCTACCATGCGCGCGCCGATGCACCCGCCGACGCGATGGCGTTCGAGGCCGAGACGCTTGCGAAACTCGACATGCCCAAGGCCATCGTCATGCGCCATCGCACACCGCACTTCCAGCATGTGTTTGCCGGAGACGGCTATTCGGCCGGCTATTATTCCTACATGTGGTCCGAGGTGCTCGACGCGGATGCATTCGCAGCGTTTGAGGAAACGGGCGACGTGTTCGATGCGGGTGTGGCGGCCAAGCTGAAGAAGTTCATCTATTCGGCCGGCGGTTCTGCCGATCCTGAAGAACTCTACACTGCGTTCCGCGGCAAGATGCCAAGCCCGCAGGCGATGATGGAAAAGCGCGGACTGGTTTAGGCCGCCTCGATATCGGCCTGAAGGGCCTCCATATGCGACTGGGCAGCTTCGGTTGCCGCCCGCTCGATGGCGCGGTAACGGCTGACGACCGCGAGGCCTACAGGCGTCAGAACCGCGCCGCCGCCGCGCTTGCCGCCGGTCTGTGCGGCAACCAGCGGCTTGCCGAAGATCTGGTTCATTTCGTCGACCAGATCCCAGGCGTGCTTGTAGGACATCTCCATCCGCCGAGCGCCCGCCGAAATGGAGCCGAAAGCGGCAATCTGCTCAAGCAGTTCGATCTTGCCGGGACCGATGCGTCCGTGCGGATCGAGATTCACCCTGAGGCTGAGCGACGGCATGGCGGTTCCTGGAAGCGTTATTAAAAAGAGTATATATCGCCGGTCCGGACGCGGCAATTTCCGATTCAGGCGCGCGGCGCAGCTTGCGCACGTTCGATGGTGACGGATTTGACCATGGCGTAGATCGTGTCGCCCTCGGCAAGGCCTAGCTGGTCGAGCGAGCGGCGGGTGATGCGAGCCGGTATGAGGTCGTCTCCGCATCGGATGGTGACGAGCGCCTCGGTTGGTCCGGCATGGGCGATGGAGGCGATCGTTCCGGGCAGGATGTTGAGGGCGCTGACGTCCTGCGGCTTTGACCTTGCGAGCGTCACGTCGCGGGCGCGCACGCGGACCCTGAGCCTTGCGCCCGGCCCAGCGTCGACTGCGGGCAAGCGGAAGTCTCCGCCCGATGCGCGAAGAAGCGACAGGCCGTAACCGTCATCAGGTTTGACCATGACAAGCTCGATCAGCGCACCCGCCTCATCGCGTTCCGAAGGCGGCATGACGCTGGGTTGCGACAGGACTTCGGCAGCCGGGCCGCTGGCCGCGACGTGACCTTCTGACAGGATCACCACATCGGTTGCAAGGCGCGCCACCTCGGCCACCGAATGGCTGACATAGACGATGGGAATTTCGGATTCGTCGCGCAGCCGCTCGATATAGGGGAAAATCTCCGCCTTTCGGCCATCATCGAGCGCGGCAAAGGGTTCGTCCATCAGGATCAGGCGCGGGCTTGCCAGCAGCGCGCGGCCGAGCGCAACGCGGCTTTTCTCGCCACCCGACAGCATGCCCGGCCGCCTGTCGAGCAGATGGCCGATGCCGAGCATGTCGATGACGCCGCCGAAATCGGCATAGCGATCTGACGATGACGTGAACCAGCGGCCATAGCGCAGGTTCTGCGAAACGGTCAGGTGCGGGAAGAGGCGGCTGTCCTGAAAGACGTAGCCGATGCGGCGCTTGTGGACGGGCACAAAGATGCCGTGCGCGGTATCGACCAGCACCGTGCTGCCGATCTCTATTCGCCCCTGCTTTGGCCGCGCCAGACCGGCGATCAGGTTGACGATCGTCGATTTGCCCGAGCCTGACGGACCGAACAGCGCGGTCAGGCGGCCCGTCGAGCGGAAATCCACGTCGAGGTCGAAATCGCCCTGACGATGATTGAGGGTGACAGACAGGCTCATTCGAAGTCGAGCCGCTTGGAGACGCGCCGCGCGAGGATTTCGGACGCGATCAGTGCGACCATGGCGATGGCGACAGAGACGAGCGTCAGTCGCAATGCACCGGCGTTGCCGCCGGGAACCTGCGTGAACGTGTAGATGGCGGACGGCAAGGTCTGCGTCTCGCCGGGAATGTTGGAGACGAAGGTGATGGTCGCGCCGAACTCGCCCATCGCCTTGGCAAAAGCGAGGATCATGCCGGCAATGATACCCGGCAGCATGAGCGGCAAGGTGATGGTGGCGAATATCCAGAGGGGTGCAGCGCCAAGTGTTCCGGCGGCGGCTTCGAGCTTTCTGTCGATCGCCTCGATCGACAGGCGGATGGCGCGCACCATCAGCGGGAAGGCCATGACGCCGCAGGCAAGCGCTGCGCCCGTCCAGCGGAACGAGAATACGATGCCGCAGCACTGATCGAGAAATGAGCCGACCGGCCCGCGCCGGCCGAAGGTGAGGAGCAGCATGTAGCCGGTGACGACCGGCGGCAGGATCAACGGCAGATGGACGATGCCGTTGAGGACAGATTTGCCCCAGAAGTCACGACGGGCCAGCACCCATGCGATGCCGATCGCGATAGGCAGGCTGGCGACCGTCGCCCAGGCCGAAACCTTGATCGACAGGCGGACCGCGTTCCATTCCTCGGGACTGAGGTCCAGCCATTCCATACTTACTAAGCCCGCTTCAGTTTGATGCCGGAGGCACCAATACCGTGAAGCCCTGGCCTTCGAAAAGCTCCTTGGCCTTGGCGCTCTGCAGGCACTTCAGGAATGCGGGCGTCTCCGCGTCCTTCGAGCCGGCAGTCTGGGCGACCGGATAGATGATCGGCGCGTGGGAGCCTGCCGGGAAGGTTCCGATGACCTTCACCTTGGGGTCGGCCTTGGCGTCGGTGGCATAGACGATGCCGAGCGGGGCCTCGCCGGTCGAGACGAGCGCGAGCGCGGCGCGGACGTTCTCGGCCTGCGCGACCTTGCCCTCGACCGAGGACCAGACGCCGAGCTTTTCAAGGGAAGCCTTGCCGTATTTGCCGGCGGGAACGGAATCGACATTGGCCATCGCAAGCTTGCCGTCGCCGAGAAGGCCGGCGAGGTCGAAGCCGTCCTTGATTTCGGTCGCGGCCGATGAATCGGCAGGGGCAACGAGCACGATGGAATTGCCGAGCAGATTGGTCTCGGTGTCCTTCTTCGTCAGGTCCTTGCTGGACAGATAAGCCATCCAGTCGAGGTCGGCCGACATGAAGACATCGGCTGGCGCGCCTTCCTCGATCTGCTTGGCGAGCGCCGAGCTTGCGGCATAGGAGATGGTGGCGGCTTCGCCGACATCCGCCTCGCAGGCTGCGTTCACGGCGTCGAGCGCGTTCTTCAGGCTGGCGGCGGCAAAGACGGTGACCTTTTCCTGGGCGGCGGCGGGCGCGGCCGACATCAAAGCGGCGGCAGCCGCGATCAGCAGGCCGCGAGACAGGATTTTCGACACAGGCATGGACAACTCCATTGGCTTTGGCAGGAACGACCGATTTCGGATTCGCTATGTTCAGACAAACATAACTCTTATGCGCCGTCCATAGGCCAAACAGCCGATTGCGAGCATCCTCAGCGCATCGGAGCGGGATCGCAGTTTATAGCGATGAGGGAGGTAGCAGTTGCGCGGACGCTCGCGCAGCCGGAAACGGTCAATGTTCCGGGGTCAGGCCCTGCGTGTGGACCGGCAGTTCCGTGTCGGCGAACAAGTCCGGATTTGCCTGTGCGATCTGCGGCAGGGCGACAAGGATTTCGCGCAGGTGCCGCCGCATCGCATGTTCCGCGCCGTCGGCGTCATGTGCGGCAATGCGGTCGAGGATGACCTGATGCTGGTCGAGCAGAAGCTTGACCGGCGAGGCTTGCGGCAGGCTGAGAATGCGCACCCGGTCCGTCTGGATGCGGGCGCTCTCGACGACGCGCCAGGCATAGTCGCAGTCGACGATTTCGGCGATTGCGCGATGGAAACGCTCGTCGCCATCGTTGAAATTCCAGTAGTCGCCGGCGTCGGCGGCGGTGCGCTGTTCATCCAGAATGGCCTGAAGTCGCGCGATCTGGGTCTTCGACGCCAGACGCGCCGCCGAACGCGCGAGGTCCGACTCGATCGCCTCACGCACGAGGCGGGCATTGGCGACCTCGCGAACGGAAATCTTGACGACGAACGTGCCGCGGCTCGGCCTGATTTCGACAAGACCGGCCTCCGACAGCTTGATGAAGGCTTCGCGCACCGGCTGCCGGCTGACGCCGAACAGGGTGGCGATCTCGTTCTCCGAAAGGACGGAGCCGGGCATCAGTTTCATCTCTGCGATGCGCTGGCGCAGAACCGCGACAAGCTGAGGTGCGATCGGGTCTTTCAGGCGTATCGTTTCCATTCCGATCAAAAACCTTGTCACGTGAGCCTCAATCTGTATCATACCGGTATGGTGCCATACTGCAAGCTGTGCTTTTTCTTGGACCATGGAGGAGAGAGGCAATGAAGTTTACGACATTTTCCGTCAACCGCCGCCAGTTCGTTAAGGCGGGGGCAGCCGCACTGGCGCTTCCGGCCATCGGCGGCAGCGCGTTTGCGCAGGACAAGTTTGTGATGAAGATCGCGCATACCGAGGGCATCGGGACGCCAATCACCAATGCGTTCGACGCTTGGGCGAAGATGCTGAACGAGAGAAGCGGCGGGCGCATCGATGCGCAGCACTTCCCGGCGGCGCAGCTTGGCGGCCTGGCCGAGGCGCTTGAGGGCAGCCGAATCGGCACGATCCAGGCAACGACGGCCGGACCCGACTCCGAAGAGGCCATTGCGCCCGAAATCGCTGCTTTCGGCGGCGCGCCCGGCTTCATCTACAAGAACGAGGCCCATGTCGATGCCGTGCTGCAGGGCGAACTCGGGCAGAAGTGCTCCGACATCGCGCGCGCCAAGACCGGCGTCGAATTCGTCGCGTATGGCGAGACCGGCTTCCGCCACATCCTGTCGAAGCCTGCGGTCACCAAGCTCGACGACATGAAGGGCATGAAGATCCGCGTGCCGCAGTTGCGCATCTGGGTCGATTTCTGGACGCTGCTCGGCGCCGCGCCGACGCCGCTGCCCTATTCGGAGCAGTATTCGGCGCTGTCGACCGGCATTATCGACGCAATCGATTCCGATGTGTTCTCCATCATCGGCTTCAAGTTCCACGAGCAGGCCAAGAACCTGACCCTGACCGGCCACTGGTTCCTGCCAAAGGCCGTGCGCGTCAACGCGGCCTGGCTCGACAGCCTGCCGGAAGACCTGCGCGACCTCGTGCGCACGACTGCAAAGGAGGCCTTTGCCGAACAGCGCAAGGTCAATCGCGAAAAGGCGTCGGAAACGCTGGAGGAGCTGAAGAAGCTCGGCGTGACGGTGCATCAGCTTCCGGCCGAGGAGCTTGCCAAGATGGAAGAGATCACCGCCAAGCTCTACGACGATTTCGGGTCGAAGAGCCCCGAAACGGCGGAGATGATCAAGGCCATCCGCGCTCTGGGCTGAGGATAGACGATGGGAGCCTATGCTGAAACGGACGCCGCGCTGGAAGGCGTGACGTCCGATACCCGCCCCGCAGGACTGGCGCTTGCTGTCGACCGCGTTCTCGAAACCATCTGCGTTATGCTGATGATCGTCTCGGTCGCGGTCGCCTGCCTGCAGGTCACGCTTCGCTACGGCTTCCATTCAGGCCTGCCATGGCCCGAGGAGCTGGCCGTCTGGTGTTTCTGCTGGGCGGTGTTCCTCGGCATGGGTCTGGCGACGGGGCGCGACGCCCACATCGCCATCGACTCCTTCCCGAAGCTTCTGACGCCGCGCAATCGCGCCATGCTCGACCTGTTCAACCGGGCTATCGTGGCGGCGGCGAGCTTCATGTTCATCATCCACGGCTATGAATATGTGTCGCGGGCAATCGCCGCATCGCCCGCGATGCAGCTTCCGATGAAATATTTCTTCCTCGCAGTGCCTGTCGGCGGCGCGCTCAACTTGTTCTTCCTGTTCTGGCCACGGCCGGGCAGGAGCCTCGCCTATGGTGCGTCGGTGATCGTGCTGGGCCTGGCGATCTATCTGGCCATCCGCTATCTCGCGCCCGGTCTCTATGGCGAAAGCGGCAGTGCCATCGTGCTCAATCTGGTCGGGTTGGTGCTGATCGTGCTCGGCACGCCGATCGCATTCGCCATGGCGTTCGGCGCATTTGCCGCCTTTGCGCCATTCGCCAAAATCCTGCTGGTGACGATCTCGCAGAACATGGCGGCGTCGCTCGATTCCTTCACGCTGCTGGCGATCCCGTTCTTCATCCTCGCCGCCGCCGTGATGAACGCAGGCGGCATCACGCCGCGACTGGTCGACCTTGCCGTCAAGCTGGTCGGCCATATGCGTGGCGGGCTGGGGCAGGCCAACGTCATCGCCAATACGATGCTGGCCGGTATTTCCGGCTCGTCGACGGCGGATGCGTCGACCATCGCCAAGCTGATGGTGCCGGAAATGGCCAAGCGCGGCTACGACCGGCCGTTCAGCGCCGCGCTGACCGCGTCTGCTGCGACGCTCGCCAACATGATCCCGCCGAGCCTTGGTCTCATCATCTATGCCGCCCTTGCCTCGGTGTCGGTCGGCGCGCTGTTCGTCGCCACCATCGTGCCGGGCCTGCTGGTCGCGGCGTCGCTGATGCTGACGGTCTATGTGATCTCGATCCTGCGGGGTTATGGCGGGGACGTGCCGAAGGCGTCGGCCAGGGAACGGCTGTCGTCGCTCGGGCTGGCGATACCGGCGCTGATGCTGCCGCTGCTGATCGTGATGGGCGTGCGCTTCGGCGTATTCACCGCGACCGAGGCGGGCGCAATCGCATTCGTCTACTCGATCCTGTGCGGCTTCTTCCTCTACCGGAAGCTGACGGCTGCGAACCTGCTGGCGGCAATCCGCGAATCCGTGTTCGACACGGTGCTGATCGTGGTCATCATCGCCTCGGCCGCGCCATTCGCCTGGGTGCTCGCCTATGAGCAGGTGCCGCAGAAGATCGCGGCGTCGATGAGCGTGCTCGTCGACAATCCTGTCCTGCTGATGCTGGTGCTCAACGTCTTCCTGCTGCTGGTCGGCCTGTTCATGGAGATGATCGCGGCACTCGTCATCCTCGTGCCGATCCTGGTGCCGCTGGTGGTCGCGGCGGGTATGGACCCGGTCCACTTCGGCATCATCATCGTGCTCAACCAGGTGATCGGCGCACTGACCCCGCCTCTCGGCGTTCTCGTCTTCACCACAGCGCGTGTTGGCGGGGCAGATCAGGGGGCGACGTTCAGGGCGGTGCTGCCGTTCACCATCGTCCTGTTCATCGTCTGCCTCATCATCTCCTTTGTCCCGGCGCTGTCGATGTGGCCGGTGCACTGGTTCGGCCCGTAATCGAAGGATAGCTTTAACGTGACGAAGACGCGCATCGCGATTGTCGGGCTCGGCATGGCGGTCACGCCCCATGCCCGGGGCCTGATGGACCTGTCGGACCAGATCGAGGTCGTTCACGCCTTTTCGCCGAGCGAGGAACGCCGCCGCTCGTTTGGCGAAAAATTCCCGTTCCCGCTCTGCGACAGGCTGGAGACGATCCTCGACGACAAGAGCGTCGAGGCGGTCGCGGTGTTTTCGCCGGCCAACACGCATCGCGATATCGCACTGCGCTGTGCGCAGGCTGGCAAGCATGTGCTGATGGAAAAGCCGCTGGACATCACGACCGCACGCGCCGAGGAACTGGTTGCCGCCTGCCGCAAGGCGGGCGTGACGCTCGGCGTTGTCTTGCAGCACCGGTTCCGCCCGGCCGGCATGAAGCTCAGGCAAATGCTGGAGGCGGGCGAGCTTGGCGCAATCGTCGGCTGCTCGACCATTATCCGCCTGTGGCGGCCGCAAGCCTATTATGACGAGCCGGGTCGTGGGTCGTTTGCGCGTGACGGCGGGGGCGTCCTGATTTCGCAGGGCATCCATACGCTCGACCTGATGATGAGCCTTGCAGGCGGGATCAGCGAAGTCACAGGTTTCGCGACGACGACGCCGGTTCACCGCATGGAGACGGAGGACATGGTCTGCGCGGCGGCGCGCTTTGCGAACGGCGCAATCGGCACGATCGATGCGACGACGGCAGCCTATCCGGGCTTCCACGAGGAGATCATCATCACCGGCCAGAAGGGAACGGCGCTGCTGCGCGGGACCGAGCTTCTGGTGCAACTGCAGGACGGGCGGCGCATCGCCATCGAGCCTGACAAGTCGGCGGGCGGCACCGGTGCCGATCCGATGGCTTTCCCGCATGACTATCATCGCGCCGTCATGGCCGATTTTGCCGATGCGATCAGGACGGGTCGTGAGCCGCGCGTTACAGGCGAGGAGGCGCTGAAGGTTCACAGGTTGATCGATGCTCTGATCGAGACCGGCCGCAGCGGTGCGCCGGCTCGTGTCGCCGGGGCGAGCGCCTGATGACCGCATTGCGCTTTGCCGCGGTCGGCCTTGACCATCGTCACGTCTACCATCTCGTCGGCGAGATGATCGCGGCGGGCGCGCAATGCGTCGGCTATTGCCCTGAAACGAGCGACCCGCGCGTTCTCGACGGTTTTCGCGAACGGTTTCCGTCGCTGACGCCTGTCGAGCGCGAGCGGCTGTTTGACGATCCGACGATCGATTTTATCGTCTGTGCCGCGATTCCGAGCGACCGTGCGGGCATTGCAATTCGCGCAATGCGCGCGGGCAAGGATGTCGTCGTCGACAAGCCCGGCGCGACCGATCTGGCTCAAGTGGCCGAGATCGAAGCGGTTGCCACGGAGACGGGCCGCATCTTCTCGATCTGCTTCTCGGAGCGTTTCGTCGTACGTGCCTGCGAGACGGCTTCGCGGCTGGTGGCGGAAGGGGCGATTGGCAAGGTCATCCAGACGGTGGGGCTTGGGCCGCATCGTCTCAACCGAGCGATCCGGCCGAGCTGGTTCTTCGAGAAAAGCGCATTCGGCGGCATTCTCGTCGATATCGCATCGCACCAGATCGACCAGTTCCTGCATTTCACCGGGTCGCCGGCGGCCGAGATCGTATCGGCAGCGGTTGCCAATCGCGGCAATCCCGACATGCCGGGTTTCGAGGACTACGGCGAAGTGCTGCTGCGCTCCGAAATCGCCAACGGTTTCATCCGGGTCGACTGGTTCACGCCTGACGGGCTGCCGACATGGGGCGATGGGCGGCTGTTCCTGCTCGGGACCGAAGGCACGATCGAACTGCGAAAATATGTCGATGTCGCAGGCCGGCGGGGAACCGACCATGTCCTTGTCGCCGACAAGACCGGCACGCGCCACATCGATGCATCGGGCGAGCCTCTGACCTATTTCAGCCGCTTCCTCGACGACGTGCGGCAACGCTCCTTCACCGCGATGCCTGAAGGTCATGCGATCAAGGTGACGCGCCTTGCCATCGAGGCGCAGGCGCTGGCCGAGCGATAGGGCAATTCCATCTCGTTGCATCATTCATGCTGTCGGGAAAGCGCGGTTGGCCTGCGTCTGGAATGAATTTTCTCCGTTTGCCAAAAATTGAGACTTGATTTCCAATCTCTCGCCGAGCGCCCGCATTCCCTCTCTCTCATTCCAGCATACCCCCGGCTAGTTTGCGGCCATCTTGAATTCATTGTCCCGGGGCTCATCATGAAACGTTCTCTTCTCGCGCTCGCATTTGCGTCGCTTCTCGCCTTGCCGCTTCAGGCGCAGGCCGCCGACAAACTTCTCAACGCCTCCTATGACGTTGCGCGCGAGCTGTTCGCCAAGGAGAACGAGGCGTTCGTCGCCAAGCATCCCGGCGTCACGGTCGACCAGTCGCATGCCGGCACGTCGAAGCAGGCGCGCGCCATCGTCGAGGGTCTCGACGCCGACGTCGTCACCTTCAATCAGATCACCGACATCGACTTTCTGGTGAAGAACGGCTTCGTCTCCGAAGATTGGCAGGGCGATTTCGCCAATGCCTCCTCGCCCTGGTATTCGCTGCCGTCCTTCCTGGTGCGTGCGGGCAACCCCAAGGGCATCAAGGACTGGGGCGATCTGGTGCGCGATGACGTGAAGGTCATCTTCCCGAACCCGAAGACGTCGGGCAATGCGCGCTACACCTATCTGGCCGCGACCGCCTACGCCAAGGAAGCCTTCAACAATGACGAGGCCAAGGTGAAGGAGTTTGTCACCAAGATCTTCAACAATGTGCCGGTCTTCGATACGGGCGGGCGCGCATCGACCACGACCTTTGTCGAGCGTGGCATCGGCGACGTGCTGATCACCTTCGAATCCGAGACGCAGGGCATCCGCAAGGAGTTCGGCGAGGACAAGTTCGACGGCGTGACGCCTTCCGTCAGCCTGCTGGCCGAATTCCCGGTTGCCATCGTCGACAAGGTGGTGGACAAGCGCGGCTCGCGCGACCTTGCAAAGACCTATCTCGATTTCCTCTATTCGCCGGAAGGCCAGAAGATCGCGGCCGAGTTCGGCAACCGCGTCAACGATCCGGCCGTGGCGGCCGAGTTCAAGGACCGGTTCCCCGACATCCGTCTGGTCAAGGTCGAAGACGTGTTCGGCGGCTGGGAACAGATTCAGAAGGACCATTTCGCTTCCGGCGCGCTGCTCGACCAGATATACGGCCAGCGTTGATCTGAACCGGACCAACTGGACAAAGCCGGCGGGCACATGACCCGCCGGTTGCTTTTGTGAACAACGCCTGAAGAAGAGCGATCCTGCAATGAAGCCCAACCAACAGCGCAAGGCACAGCCATGAGCCGCCGCCGCGTTCTGCCGGGGCTGCGCCTGTCGCTCGGCATCACTCTCTTCTACGTCGCGCTGATCGTGGCGCTGCCTGTCGGCGCGCTGATCTTCAAGGCGGCGAGCCTCGGGCCTGTCGATTACTGGCGCATCGTCTCGTCCGACCGGGCGCTTGCGGCCTATCAGGTGACAGTGTTCTGCGCCGCTGTCGCGACGGCGTTCAACCTGATCTTCGGGCTGGCGCTGGCCTGGGTTCTGGTGCGTTACGAGTTTCCCGGCAAGCGGTTCGTCGACGCCGTCGTCGATCTGCCCTTCGCTCTGCCGACAGCGGTTGCGGGCATCGCGCTGACGACGCTGTTTGCCCAGAACGGCTGGTTCGGGATTGCGCTCGCGCCGCTTGGAATTCAGGTTGCCTATACGCCGCTCGGCATCATGATCGCGATGGCGTTCACTAGCATTCCCTTTGTGGTCAGGACCGTTCAGCCGGTGCTGGAAGACCTCGACCCGGCGCTGGAAGAAGCTGCACAATCGCTTGGCGGATCGGATGCGGCGATCTTTCGCAAGGTTATCCTGCCTCTGCTCACGCCAGCCCTTCTGGCCGGTGTCTCTCTGTCCTTCGCGCGCAGCCTCGGCGAGTTCGGGGCGATCATCTTCATCGCCGGCAACCAGCCGTTCAAGACCGAGATCGTGGCTCTGCTCGCCTTCATCCGGCTTGAGGAATATGACTATCAGGCCGCCGCGGCGATCGCTTCGGTGATGCTGATTACCGCCTTCGTCATGCTGGCCATCACCAATGCGATGCAGGCGCGTGCCCTGCGCTACACGGCGAGGCGATAGATGAGCGCTGTTCACGGCAAGGGAAAACCGCCGCGCGTCGGCGACAGTGCGCTGGTGCGCCGTACGCTGATCACGTTCGTGCTGACTGCGGGGGCGATACTGGTGCTCGCGCCGCTGGTCGTCATCTTCACCGAGGCGCTCGGGCGCGGCTGGTCGGGCTTCTTTTCGACCATCAACGACAGTGACACACGCTATGCGATCTATCTGACGGTCCTGACCGCGCTGATCGCGGTGCCGATCAACACGATCTTCGGCGTGGCGGCCGCATGGGCGATCACCAAGTTCGACTTTCCCGGCAAGCGGCTGCTGACGGTCATCATAGAAATCCCGTTCTCTGTTTCGCCCATCGTCGCGGGCGTCGCCTATCTCTTCGTCTACGGCTTGCAGGGCCTGTTCGGGCCGATGCTGCAAAGTGCCGAAATCAAGATCCTGTTTGCGCTGCCGGGCATCGTGCTCGCCTCGATGTTCGTCACCGCGCCATTCGTGGCGCGCGAGCTGATCCCGCTGATGGAGGCGCAGGGGCGCGATCTCGAAGAGGCGGCGACCTCGCTCGGGGCGTCGGGCTGGCGCACCTTCTGGTCGGTGACGCTGCCCAACATCCGCTGGGCGCTGCTCTATGGCGTGGTGCTGTGCAATGCGCGCGTCATGGGCGAATTCGGCGCGGTGTCGGTCGTCTCCGGCAATATTCGCGGCCAGACCAACACGCTGCCGCTGCATGTCGAACTTCTCTACCACGACTACCAGACCGCCGGCGCATTTGCCGCCGCGTCGGTGCTCACGGTGCTGGCCCTGGTGACGATCGTCGTCAAGGTGCTGCTCGAACGACAGGGCGCGGGTCGCGCATCGCGGCCTGCCGCGCTGGCTGGACCGGTGCTGGATACCCAGGGACAAAAGCCATGATCATCACGCTCGACAATGTTGTGAAGACCTTCGACACGTTCCGCGCCGTGCATGGCGTGTCGCTCACGATCGAAAGCGGGCAGTTGCTGGCGCTGCTGGGGCCGTCCGGTTCCGGCAAGACGACGATCCTGCGCATGGTTGCGGGGCTGGAATATGCCGATGGCGGGCGCATCCTGTTTGGCGGCGAGGATGCGACCGACATTCCGGTGCGCGACCGCGGCGTCGGTTTCGTGTTCCAGCATTACGCGCTGTTTCCGCATATGACGGTGGCCGAAAACATCGCGTTTGGCATGCGCGTCTCGAAGCAGAAGCGCAGCGAGGCGCAAATCCGCGCCCGCGTCGGAGAATTGCTCGAACTGGTGCAGCTTGGCGGGCTTGGCGACCGCTTCCCGTCGCAGATTTCGGGCGGGCAGAGGCAGCGCGTGGCGCTGGCCCGCGCGCTTGCGGTCGATCCCAAGGTGCTGCTGCTCGACGAGCCGTTCGGCGCGCTCGACGCCAATGTCAGGCGCGACCTGCGCCGTTGGCTGCGCGAGATCCATGACGAGCTTGGCATCACGACGATCTTCGTGACGCATGATCAGGAGGAAGCACTCGATCTCGCCGACCGCGTCGTCATCCTCGACAAGGGCAAGATCGTGCAGGACGGGACGCCGGAAGAGGTGTGCCGCCAGCCCAATTCTCCTTTCGTGACGCGCTTCCTGGGCGACGCCCACAGGCTGACCGGCGAGGCGCGCAACGGTGCGGCTCAGGTCGCGGGCGGCATCGTCGCCGTTCCGGGCGTCGAGGATGGGCCGGTCGAGCTTTTCGTGCGTCCGGGCGATCTGCGCTGGGGCGAGGGCGATATTGCAGCGAAGGTTCTGCGCGTCATCGACAGGCCGGATGGCCGTCGTTTGCTGGCGACACTCAACGACGGCGCAGTCGTCGAACTCGACGTGCCGCCGGAGACGCGCGTTGCGCGCGGCGATGCGGGCACGGTGCGCGTCGTCCGCTCGCACGGGTTCTCGCTCGCGGGGTAGGGCGGGCACGGGCTGCTTGTTCTTGTTACATGCGCCGTCGTTTCCGCGCCTTTCGGGCCGGATGATGAGGGAGGCGACGCATGGCATTGCGCCTTGGAGATTACTATTATTGACGCGCTGCCATGCGCCGCCGGCGTTTGTCCTCTGCCGTCATTCACCGTCCCGGGAAGCGCGACCCAGCCT
>JBARXU010000021.1:0-34455 GCA_049647505.1 Mesorhizobium sp. | reverse complement strand
GCTGCGCGTGATCTTGGTCGAAACTCGCAGAGCAAAGATACTCGGGCGTCCCGTTATTACGCTTGAATATCTGCGCATACTGATCCGTGAGAGAGTTGAAAGTCTTTGAGTCCGCTTGACAACTGGCCGCCTGCGTCGGCCCTGCAAACGACAGAAGACCACAGACTCCTAGAACGAACGCCGCGTATTTCATTTACATACCAGCCAGTCGGCAATCGTTCTTCAGCGCACGGCCGAAATTGCCTTGGATCCGCTTGAAGTTCGCTTTCATCTCTCGATACTTGGACGCACACAAGCCAGAGACTGGTGGTTCGAGGTAGCGCAGCCATCGCGTGTAGGACGGCACGCCTTCCTTGCGACCGAGAATACACAGGGCGCGGTGATCGCCCGCCACCTTATCGGATTTTGCTCCCAGGCTTGTGGCCTCGGATCTCACCTTGACTAAGGCTACCTCTAATCTGACACAGCCCGGATCAGCACTCGCTACACCTGTGAAGAACAAGACCAGCGCGAGTGTAACTGGCGCACAAGAATGGCGCATACTTCACCCCCCAATATAAGCCACTTTCCCTTTCCCCAATTCAATTAAGAACCTGACGTAAAGGAAAGTCAAACTGGCCCGCGTCGAGATGGCAATGACCGACGCCGAAGTGATAATTGCCAAGATGCTCGACAGGCATCGTTGCAGAGCAGATCGGGAACATCAAAACCCCGCACCACAATTCTGCGACCCCGCACCTTGTTGAAAATCTCGATGGTATAGGGGCTATTGGTACCGTTGGCTGGGCTCGAACCAGCGACCTCCGGATCCACAATCCGGCGCTCTAACCAACTGAGCTACAACGGCACGCAAGCGACGCGTGGCGCGTCGAAGGGCCTAATAGGCGGGACGGGCGCACAATTCAAGGCACTTTGCACGAAAGAGCTGTGACCGTTTTCAAATGACAAAAGGCCGGCACGAACCCGGCCTTCATCGTCGGCCAAGCCGACAGGCATCCACGGCGGTGGGAGGGGAGGAACCGCCGCGGAAAACCGTAAGGCCGATCAGGCGGCCTTGATGTCCTTCATCGACTTCTCGAAGGCAGCCTTGACCGGCTTGGAGACGTCTTCGAAAGCCTTGGACGACGCGGCCTGGATGTCCTTGGCCTGCTCGACGACCTGCTCGACGCTCTTGCGAACGTAAGCCGACTGAAGCTCGAACACTTCCGACACCGACTTGGCGCCGACCAGGGCCTCAAAATGCGAGAAGGTGAGGTCTGCATTGGCGCGCCAGGCGGAGATGGCCTTGAGCGACACGTCGCTGCCTGCGGTCTTGACGGTCTCGAAGGTCGATTCGAGCGTCTTCTGGGCTTCTTCAGCGCCGGTCTTCAGCTTGGCGTAGACTTCCTTGGTCTGCTCCATGCCCTTCTCGGCAAAATCACGGAACTGTTCGGTCGCCTTGGAGGCGTCGAAGGACGGAAACTCGATGGTATCGGCTTTAGCTGTCTTGCTCATGGGAATACCTCATCGTTAGATGGCTATGGGGAAACGTGGGGTGCGGCTGATGGGCGGCACGCATTGACGCCCACATAGACCAATTTATTGTGCAATGCAACAACAATGCTGCATTGCACATAAGTGTGACAACCAGATTAACCAAGGCGGCGGAATATCGTGTTCACCTGATCGCCCTTGTGGACGAGGCGACCGGATTGACAGTATTAACGTACAGTTAACGGCGTTGGCGCGTCGGCGACGAAGACAACCGTTCGAGACATGGCCCAGGACAGCTATCCCTTCATCGACATTGCGGTCATCGACCCGCTGCGGACCCGCTTCCTGGCGGGCGACGCGATCGTCGTCGTGGATGTCGGGCTGGAGCGCATCATCTGGGCGAATGGCGCGGGTGCGCGGCTGTTCGGCTATGGCGACATCGAAGAAGCGCGCGACGCGGTGGCCGATCTCGGCATTACCGCGCGCCGGCAGATTTCCTCGACGCCCGGATTTCCGCGGATCGGCCCCGGCCGCTCGCTTCTGGTGCGGCTGACGCAGGGTCTGTCGAGCCATGCGATCGGCATCGTCGCCTCGGCCATCACGCTGCCGGGCGGCAAGCCGGCGATCATGCTGGCCGCTCCCGATATCGAGGCGGCAAAGCGCGCGCCGAGCGATATTGCGCAGCGGGCCATCTATGGCATCGGCGAGGCCGGGCATCATGCGGCATTGGTCGACGGCGACGGCGCGGTCATTGCGCAATCGGCGAAATTCGGCGCGCTCGGCCTCACAAGCGAAACGCTGCGCGAGCTGGCGCGGGACGTGGCGCGCGAGGCCGACAGGCTGGCCAAGCGCATGGTGCGGGCGAACGGCCAGTCGTGGCCGGCGGGCATCGCCCTTCTTGGCGACGAACCATTGCGCGCGCTCATCGTCGTCGTGGACGACCCGGCCGAGGATGAGGTGACGCCACCGGCGAGCTTCGGCAAGCGTGAGGCGCCCGCAGCGCCCGAACGTCGGATCGCTGCCGCCGACAATTGGGAATTCGTCGACCGCCGCGCAAAGCGTGTGAAGCAGGCTGAACCGGCGGGCGAAACCGTGACGCCGCCAGATGAAGTCGATCAGCAGGAGACTGCGCCCGACGCCTTGCGGAGCGATGCGATTGACCAATCGCACGCTCGCGGTCCGAGCCTGATCGCACCTTCGTCGTCACTGCTGACCGGCGATGACGCGCCGCCTGCGGCGGCTAATGATTCCGGGCCGCAGACCCCGCAGAGTGAAGAGGCCGAAGGCGGGATCGCAAGCGAAACCATCGCGGCAGAGGCAGATGACGAGGCACTGCTGTCGTCCGAGTCTGCTCAGGAAACCGCGGAAGCAGCCGACACCTTTGCGCCTGACCTGAAGGCCGCTCCTGTGCGTTTCGTCTGGAAGACGGATGCGCAGGGACGCTTCAGCGAATTGTCGCCGGAGTTTGCCGCAGCGGTCGGCGGGCGCGCGGCAGACGTGATCGGCCAGCCGTTCAGGGATGTTGCCGCTCGGTTCGGCCTCGATCCGGACGACGAAATCGCCGGGCTTCTGGAGCGCCGCGACACATGGTCGGGCCGCAGCGTGATGTGGCCGATCGAGGGCAGCAGGTTCAAGGCCCCGGTCGATCTGGCCGCCCTGCCCGTCTATGGCCGCGACCGGCATTTTGAAGGTTTCCGCGGCTTTGGCGTGGTGCGGATGGCCGACGCCGTGGCCGATGACGACGCAACGGGTCTCGTCCTTGGACGCGACGGGAGCGAACCGCCAGCGGCTCGCCACGAGCCACCCGCGATCAGGACATTGGCAGACAAGAAGCCGGAAGAAGCGGATGCGCCCGACGCGTCCGACAAGGTGATCCGCCTTGCCGAACACCGCGCCAGTGCGCCTGAGCGCGTGCTGAGTACGACCGAGAGCAATGCGTTTCGCGAGATCGGCCAGCGGCTGCGCGAAGAGAATGCGGAGACTGCGCCCGAGCCAGTCGTGGTGCCTGGAACGGAGACCGGCGAGCAGCCTGACGATCTCGCAGGAGTGGTGGAGACGTTCGACGCGCCATGGGACGATGAGGCCGAGGGCTTCTACGCCGGCGGCGCCAGTGACGCGCGGGACGACGCCGATGCGCCGTTTGCCGAAGACATCGACTTTGCGCCCAGCCAGCCGGCAGTCGCGCCGGGCGACGACGAGGAGATCATCGCCGCCACGGACGCGGGTATCGATGCCGACGAGGACTGGGACGACGACGATGCGCTTGCGCAGGACGAGGCGATCGACAATCGGTCGGCAGCGGCCAACGACACGTCGATCCTCGCCAAGCTGCCGATCCCGCTCCTGATCCATTCGGGTGACGAGCTTCATTTCGCCAATGAGGAATTCTTCGCGCTGACCGGCTATGCGACGCTCGAAGAGCTGACGCAGGC
Organism: Mesorhizobium sp.; assembly: GCA_049647505.1. Classification (GTDB taxonomy): domain Bacteria; phylum Pseudomonadota; class Alphaproteobacteria; order Rhizobiales; family Rhizobiaceae; genus Mesorhizobium_A. The sequence goes on along the minus strand of JBARXU010000021.1, from coordinate 30,550 downwards.
GGGCGGTCTCGATGCCCTGTTCGCCGAACCCGGCGACGACGAAGACTTCGACCCGACGGACGCAGACGACGACGTCCGCGACGAGGGCGACAATACGCGCGTTCTGATTGCCCGCGACGGCCGCTCCTTCCGCGCCGAGGCGCTGCTGCAATCGGTGCCGTGGGGCCGCGGCAAGGCGCTGATGCTGGCGTTGAAGCCTGCGCCCGAGGAAGTCGCCGACGCGCCATCGGTGCAAGACGCCGCCGAAGAGGTCGAGACGCGCGTCAGCGAATTGCAGGCCATTCTCGACACGGCCACCGACGGCATCGTCATCATCAACAATCAGGGCGAAATACGCTCGCTCAGCCGCCCCGCCGAGGCGCTGTTCGGCTTTGACGGGTTCGAGCTGGTCGGCAAGCCGTTCGTGTCGCTGTTTGCCGTGGAAAGCCAGCGATCGGCGCGCGACTACCTGTCAGGCCTGTCCGACAATGGCGTCGCCAGCGTGCTCAATGACGGGCGCGAGGTGATCGGGCGCGAATCGCGCGGGCGCTACATTCCGCTGTTCATGACGATCGGCCGCCTGCCCGCCGGCAATGGCTATTGCGCGGTGCTGCGCGACATCACCCAGTGGAAGCGCGCCGAGGAGGAACTCACCCAGGCGCGCGCCGAGGCGGAGCGTTCGTCGGGCCAGAAGACCGAATTCCTTGCCCGCATCAGCCATGAGATACGCACCCCGCTCAACGCCATCATCGGCTTTTCGGAACTCATGGTCGACGAGAAGTTCGGGCCGATCCTGAACGACCGCTACCGCGACTACCTGCGCGATATCAACCGTTCGGGTAATCATGTGCTCGACCTCGTCAACGACCTGCTCGACATTTCCAAGATCGAGGCGGGCGAGCAGGAGATGGCGCATGAGGCCGTGTCTCTCAACGAGACGCTGGCCGAGGCCGTGGCGATGATGCAGCCGCAGGCCAACCGCGAGCGCGTCATCATCCGTTCCAGCTTCGCCTCGCGCCTGCCCGAAGTCGTCGCCGACCAGCGTTCGGTGCGCCAGATCGCGCTCAACCTTCTGTCCAATGCCGTGCGCTACACGCAGGCGGGCGGTCAGGTGATCGTGTCGACGTCCTACGAGGTGTCCGGCGATATCGTCATGCGCTTCCGCGACACAGGCGTCGGCATGAGCCAGGCCGAGATCGAGCAGGCGATGAAGCCGTTCAAGCAGATCAACGCGCTCAAGCGCCAGCGCGGCGACGGGACCGGCCTCGGCCTGCCCCTGACCAAGGCGATGGTCGAAGCGAACCGCGCCCGCTTCGTCATCAATTCCGAGCCGAGCGAAGGCACGATGATCGAGATCACCTTCCCCTCGACGCGGGTTCTGGCGGGGTAGATCAGGCCTTTCAGGCAATGTCGCGCGCGCCACATGCAGGCCGATTTCGAGTTCAGTCCGAAATTGATCGCCACGTGACGCAGCCAGCTCTCGCGGCGGCGTAGCTAAATGTATGAATAGATGAGCTTTTTAGTTTAGAATTGTTCTAAACAACTGATTTTACTAGGCTTTTCTTGACCTTTGCGGAAAAGTCCAGCAAAGAGACGCCGAAGTTTCCCGGCAGCGGGCATCGTCCAGCCTCATCTATCAGGAGTATATCCATGTCCATCCATCTTAAAGCGTGGACCGGTGGCGTGGCGCTTGCGCTTGCCCTGGTGACGGGCGTCGCATCGGCCCAGACGGTCAACATCTATTCCTATCGCCAGCCCGATCTCATCAAGCCGGTGCTCGATGCCTTCACCGCCGAGACGGGCATCAAGACCGAGGTCCTGTTCCTCGACAAGGGCCTGGAAGAACGCATCGCGGCAGAAGGCGCCAATTCGCCGGCCGACGTCATCCTGACGGTCGATATTTCGCGCCTGACCAAGGCCAAGGCAGCCGGCGTCACGCAGGCGCTCGACGACGCGACCGTCAATGGCAACATCCCCGCCGAATATCGCGATCCGGAAGGCCAGTGGTTCGGCCTGACCAAGCGCGCCCGCGTCGTCTACGCCTCCAAGGAACGCGTGGCAGAAGGTCCGCTGACCTATGCCGAACTGGCAGACCCGAAATACAAGGGCAAGATCTGCATGCGTTCGGGCCAGCACGACTACAATCTGGCGCTGATCTCGGCGGCAATCGCCCATTGGGGCGAGGCCAAGACCGAAGAATGGCTGAAGGGCGTTCGGGCAAACCTGTCGCGCAAGCCCGATGGCGGCGACCGCGACCAGGCCAAGGCAATCGCCGCCGGCGAGTGCGATATCGGGCTGGGCAACACCTATTATGTCGGCCTGATGATGACGAACGAGAAGGACCCCGAGCAGAAGGACTGGGCGAACGCCGTTCGCGTCGTGTTCCCGACCTTTGAAAACGGCGGCACCCATGTGAACATTTCCGGCGCTGCGCTGGCGAAGAATTCGCCCAATCGCGACAACGCAGTGAAGCTGATCCAGTTTCTGTCGAGCCACAACGCCCAGCAGATCTATGCAGAGAAAAACTTCGAATATCCGGTCGAGCCGGGTCTGGCACCTTCCGACATCGTCAAGGGCTTCGGCGATCTGAAGGCCGATACGCTGTCGCTGGCCGAGGTCGCCAGCCACCGCAAGGCCGCATCTGAAATGGTCGACCGCGTCGGCCTAGACGACGGTCCGTCAAACTGACCGGGCAACCGGCATTGAAAGACGATCAGCACGGGCGGGTTCTTACCCGCCCGTGCTTCGTCATGCCGGGCAACTACAAATGCTGACCGCGGGCGAGACACGCACGGCTCCCCTGCCGCCGGCGAGGCAGCCGGGACAGTTTCGCGCCATGCTTCCGGCGGCTCTTGCGGCCACGGTGGTGTTCCTACCGATCATCACGCTTGCCTTCATCGCGCTGACGGGGACAGGCGCGGACTGGCCGCATCTGGCGCGCAATGTCCTGCCCGGCTCGATCCTGACGACGGCGATCCTGCTGGTTCTGGTCGCCGCGGGCGCGTCCACCATCGGCGTCGTCAGCGCATGGCTCGTCGTCGGATTCGACTTTCCCTTCAGGCGCACCATGTCCTGGGCGCTGGTGCTGCCCTTTGCGGTGCCGCCCTATCTGGCGGCTTATGCATTCGCCGATTTCTTCCATTTCGCGGGGCCGATCCAGAGCGCAATACGCGCGATTTTCGGCTTCACGCGGCCGGGCGAATACTGGTTTCCCGACATCCGCACGACGCCGGGCGCGGCGTTCGTCATGGCCTCCGTGCTTTACCCCTATGTCTATATGACGACGCGCGTCGTCTTCATCATGCAGGGACGCAACATCGCCGACGTGGCGCGCACGCTCGGCGCATCGCCATGGCGCGTGTTCAGGCAGATCCTGCTGCCCGTCGCGACGCCAGCAATCGCGGTCGGCGTGGCGCTGACCCTGATGGAAACGCTGAACGATATCGGCGCGTCGGAATATCTGGGCGTGCGCACGCTCACCTTCGCCGTCTATTCGACCTGGCTCAATCGCGGCAGCCTGGAGGGCGCGGCGCAGATCGCCATGGTCATGATGGTGCTGGTGTTCGTCTTCCTCGTCGCCGAACAGCGGTCACGGGGCAACAAGCGCTTTCACGCAACGCGCTCGACGCAGGTGTCGCGCCCCCCACGCAAGCTGCTCTCCGGCTGGCGCGGCGCATTGGCGCTGGTCTCCGTGACACTTCCGGTGGCGGCGGGCTTCGGCATTCCGGTCATCTTCTTTGCCCGCTATGCGTGGCGCAGGCTGGAATTCCTGCTCGATCCCGCCTTGGCCAGAGCGTTCGGGCATTCCGTCCTTGCCGCCAGCCTGACGGCGGTGGCGACTGTGGCCATCGCATTGACGATCGTCTACGCCGCGCGCCGGTCGCGCAGCCGCGCCGGCACCCTGCTCACGCGACTGTCCGGGCTTGGCTATGCGCTGCCCGGAACGATACTTGCGCTTGGGCTGCTCTTCGTTCTGGCGCGCATCGACAACGTCATCGACGCCGCAGCGCGCGAATGGCTCGGCGTCTCGACCGGGCTGATCCTGTCAGGCACGGTGACGGCGGTGGTTGTCGCCTGCACGATCCGCTTCCTGGCGCTTGCCGAAGGGTCGATAAGGTCCGGCATGGAGAAACTGCCCCCGCACCTCGACGAGGCCGCGCGCAGCCTCGGCCGCTCCCCACTCAATAGTTCGGCAACCGTTCTCCTGCCGCTTTTGTGGCCCGCCATCTTCTCGGCAGCGGTGCTGGTCTTCGTCGATACGATCAAGGAACTGTCGGCGACGATCCTGTTGCGCCCCTTCGGCTTCAACACGCTGGCGACATATGTCTATGAGAACGCCTCGCGCGGGGTGGTGGAGGATGGGGCGCTCGCCGCACTCGTCATCATCGCGACGGCGCTTGTGCCTGTCGCGCTCCTGTCGCGCGCGCTCGCCGGCGATCGGGACGCTTCCCTCTAGCATCGCAGCCAAAAAGAAAGGCGCCGCAAGGGCGCCTTAGCAATGACTGGCTGTCTACAGGTCGAGCAACTCATGCTCCGGAACACCGGAGAGGGATTTCTCCCAGAAGTTATCCATGACTATCCGGTCAGCGGATTAACAAAACCTTACCTGGCTCGCTCGTTGTTTACCGAAGTGTATCGAGTGTGAGCATTAGGTAAATTATCCGGTCGTAAATCCTTAACCATGTCCGGGCCGGCAAGCGACATTCAATTGTCGATTGCCGCCGCCGGAACCTACACCTGAAGCTCTGGAATATCCCGATAAAGATCGAGCGCTTCGGGATTGGCGAGCGCCTCCTTGTTCTTCACGGCGCGTCCATGCACGATATCCCGCACCGCGAGTTCGGTGATCTTGCCCGACTTGGTGCGCGGAATGTCAGTGACGGCGACGACGCGCGCCGGAACGTGGCGCGGCGATGCGCCGGTGCGGATCTTCGTCTTGATCGCCTTGTCCAGCGCCTCGTCGAGCACCACGCCTTCGGCAAGCCGCACGAAAAGCACCACGCGCACGTCATTGTCCCATGTCTGGCCGATGCACAGCGCCTCGATGATCTCGGGCATCTGCTCGACCTGATTGTAGATCTCAGCCGTGCCGATGCGCACGCCGCCGGGGTTGAGCGTGGCATCCGAGCGGCCGTGGATGATCATGCCGCCATGCGGCGTCCATTCGGCGAAATCGCCGTGGCACCAGATATTGTCGAACCGCTCGAAATAGGCCGAGCGATATTTCGAGCCGTCGCCGTCGTTCCAGAACATCAGCGGCATGGAGGGGAAGGCGAGCGTGCAGACGAGCTCGCCCTTTTCGCCGACGACATGGTGGCCGTCATCGTCCCAGACATCGGTCGCCATGCCGAGGCCCGGCCCCTGAATCTCGCCAATCCACACCGGCTTTGTCGGCACTCCGAGCACGAAACAGGCAGCGATATCGGTGCCGCCGGAGATCGAAGCAAGATGAACGTCCTTCTTGATCGCCTCATAGACATAGGCGAACCCTTCGGGCGACAGAGGAGAGCCCGTCGACGAGATGACGCGCACGGTCGACAGATCGTGCGTGTCCATCGGCCTGAGTTCCGCCTTGCGCAACGCGTCGATGAACTTGGCGGACGTGCCGAAATAGGTCATGCGCTCGTCTTGCGCATAGTCGAACAGCACATTGCCGTCCGGATGGAATGGCGAGCCGTCATAGAGCAGAAGCGTCGTGCCGGAGGCCAGCGCAGAGACCATCCAGTTCCACATCATCCAGCCGCAGGTGGTGAAATAGAAGAAGCGGTCGCCAGACTTCGCGCCAGCATGAAGGCGCTGTTCCTTGACATGCTGAATGAGCGTTCCACCGGCGCCATGAACGATGCATTTCGGAATGCCGGTCGTGCCTGACGAGAACAGGATGTAGAGCGGGTGTGAAAAGGGAAGGCGCACGAACCGGGGCTCGGATGCCTCATGCGCGGCCAGCACCGCGTCAAAAGTGACGGCATTGGGAATGTCAGCCGCGACCTGTGCCGCCGTGCCGAGATAGTCGACTATTATGGCGCGGCGCACGCCTGGAAGCTGCGACAGGATGGCCTTGGTCTTGGCGGAGATATCGTTGCGCTTGCCGGCATACCAGTAGCCGTCGACGGTAACGAACACAGTCGGCTCGATCTGGCCGAATCGATCGAGGACGCCCTGCTCGCCGAAATCCGGCGAGCACGACGACCAGATCGCGCCCAGCGACGTTGCGGCCAGCATGCACACGACCGTTTCGGGCATGTTGGGCATCATCGCGGCGACCCGGTCGCCCGCCTTGACGCCCTCGGCGACAAGCGCCTTCTGAACCTGCGAGACCTGAGCGCGCAATTCGTCCCATGACAGGCGGCGCGAGACCTTGTCCTCGCCCCTGAAGACCAGCGCATCATCGCCACCACGGCGCGACAGGAGGTTTTCGGCGAAATTCAGCGATGCATCGGGGAAGAAGCTGGCACCCGGCATCTTGTCGCCATCGACCAGCACGCGGCTGCCCTTGTCGCCGACAATGCCGCAATAGTCCCAGACGAGGGACCAGAACGCTTCGCGATCCTCGACCGACCAGCGATGCAGCGCGTCATAGTCCTCGATCGGCCTGCCCGAAAGCTTCGCCGCTTCGGCGGCAAAGGCGGTGATCGGCGCGCTGCGAACTGATTCTTGCGAGGGCACCCAAAGCGGCTTGTCAGTCATCGAACTCTCCCGTTGGGGTGGTTATGCATAGCCTCGCGGGCGGAGCAAGTGTGCAAGTTCGCGCGGCGGCTGTGCGCAACGGCGCGCAAACGCCCGGTTTGCATTTGAAATGGCCGCCGCGTCATCTAAACCGGTTTCATTGTTTTGGATTTTTTCAGGAGCCCGATGCCGACGCGTCTCGTTAAACGGCTGATCCGGGGTGGCGCGCTCGTCGCGGTGCTGGCGCTTGCAACGGCCGCGCTGCTGCCGTCCATCGCCTCGACGCAGCTCGTGCGCGACAGCATCGTGCAGGAACTCGAAGACCTGTCGGGCTATCGCGTGACGCTCGACGCATCGCCCGAACTGGTGCTTTGGCCCGAACTGGGCGCGGTGCTGACCAATGTCGCCTTCTATGACCGGGCCGATGCGACACGCCCGCTGATGACGGCGGAGCATATCGAGGCGGACATTCCGGCATGGCGGGCGTTGTTCGGCACCATCGAGCTTGAGGGCGTCGTGCTGCGCGGGCCGGTCCTGAACGTGAAGATGCGCGAGGGCTGGCCTGCCTTGCCCGGATCGACGGTGAAGGGAAAGCTGGAAGCGGCGATCGAAGCGGCGCAGAGCGGCAACAATTCCGCCCAGCCCGCGCTGGGCAACGTGCGCTTCATCGACGGGCGCGTCGTCGATGCCGAGACCGGCGAGACCTTCGCGTCCGCCATCAACGGCGTCATCGACTGGCCGAATACGGGGGCGTCGGCAAGCGCCACGCTCAGCGCGATCTGGCGGGCGGAGCCGATAACGCTTGCGGCGCAGCTTGCCTCGCCGATCAATCTGGCCAAGGGGACCGCGACCGATGCGCGGCTCGCCCTTACCTCGAAGCTCGCCAGCGGCGAATTTTCCGGGTCGCTCACGCCCACCGGCCAGACACCGAAGATCGAAGGCGACCTGAAGCTCTCGACGCCCTCGCTCAAGGACGCGCTGGAATGGGTCGGCACGACGATCGGCCCCGCCGGCAGGATCGATGCGATCACCCTGTCGGGCCGCGCCGACGGAACGCTGGCAAGCCTCAAGCTCGCCGATGCGCGCCTGCAGTTCGAGGAGTATCCCGGCACCGGCGCGCTGGAGTTTTCGCTGGCCGGCGGCGTTCCGGCCATTGCCGGCACGCTCGACTTCGACAGGCTCGATTTCGGATCGATCTTCGAGGCGTTTTCCGGGCCTGGTTCGAGCAGCGAACAGCCGCCTGTCAATCTCGATTTCACCGACCAGCTCGGCCTCGACATCCGCCTGTCGGCGGCACAGGCGAGCGGCGCCGGCGTGACGCTGTCGGAGGTTGCGGCGGCCGTGCAGGTGCGGCGCGGCTTTGCCGCCTTCGACATTTCAGACGCAAGCGGCTTTGGCGGCACGGTCCAGGCCGGCTACAAGGCCGAGCGCAAGCCCGAGGGCGACAGGAGCGAGTTGAGGCTTTCGGCCGCCGATATCGACTGGGCGCAGATCGGCTCGCTTGTCGGCTGGAAGGCGCTCGTCCTGCGCGCCAAGGGTTCGTTTGCCGCCACCCTGTCAGGGCCGGTCGTAGACTGGGCTTCGTTCCCGCGCGCCATGTCGGGCGTCATCAGCGGGCGGGTGTCGCCCGGTACGATCGAGGGCATCGACCTCGACGCGATCCTTGCACTGCCGGAAGATGGCGGCTTCGAACAGCTCTCGCGCATCGCGGCCGGGTCGACGTCGATCATGGGCGCGGAATTCAAGGCACCGGTCTCGCATGGCGCGGCCAGGCTCGATACGGTGCGTATCCAGACCCAGGCCGGCCGGATCGGCGTTCAGGGCGTCGTCTCCTATGCCGACCGCTCCATGGCGCTGTCGGCCGCATACCAGCCGTCGCCCGCCAATGGCCAGAACCAGGGCCAGAACCAGCCGCGCCGCAGCTTCTATGTCGGCGGATCGTGGAACGTCCCCTACATCACCCCGACCGGCACGCTGTCGCCCGACCTTTAAGCCGATTCAAACCACATGCGAATCGCGCTAGACATGCCCCTGGGAGAGGCCATGGCCAGCTTTGTGTGGGGGTTGATCAAGATCGCGATTTTCTCGCTGGCAGTTGGCGCCGGCCTGTCCGCGCTCGACCTCTCGGCCGCAGACATATTGCTGCAACTGGGCATGACCCCTGAAAGCGTGATGGCGCTGCTCGATCAGGGCGCACGCTGGGCGCTGCCCAACCTCATTCTCGGCTCGATGGTGATCGTGCCGATCTGGCTCGTCGTCATGCTTCTCCGGCCGCCGCGCAGCTAGAGCGCCCGCGACTGCCGGGCATCACCCGACGCCTCGGCACCTCATTTCAGCCACGCCGCATGTCAGCCGCGCTGGGCTGCCTGCTCGTCGAGCACGCGCCTTGCCTCACGCCTCTTGTTGACGATGGATGCGGCAATGACGCCGATGGCGACCACGCCGATGAGCAATGTGCAGGCGGCGTTGATCTCGGGCGTCACGCCAAGGCGCACCTGGCTGTAGATCTTCATCGGCAGCGTCGTGGCACCCGGCCCCGAAGTGAAGCTGGCGATGACGAGATCGTCGAGTGACAGCGTGAAGGCCAGCATCCAGCCCGACACGATGGCCGGCAGGATGACGGGCAGCGTCACCTGGAAGAAGGTCTTCACCGGCGTCGCGCCGAGGTCCATCGCCGCTTCTTCAAGCGAGCGGTCGAAGGAGACAAGACGCGACTGCACCACCACCGCGACGAAACACATTGTGAATGTGATGTGGGCGAGCGTCACAGTCATGAATCCGCGGTCGAGGCCGACTGCCACGAACAGCAGCAGCAGCGACAGGCCGGTGATGACTTCCGGCATGACGAGCGGCGCAAAGACCATGCCGGAGAACAGCACCCTGCCCCGGAAGCGCGTGTAGCGAACGAGTGCGAGGGCCGCGAGCGTACCCAGAACGGTCGACACGGTTGCGGACAACAACCCGACGCGGATCGTCACCCAGGCCGCGTCCATGAAGCCCTGATTGTTGAAGAGCGACACATACCACTGGGTCGAGAAACCGCCCCAGACCGTCACCAGCCGCGAGGCGTTGAACGAGAAGATGATCAGGATGACGATCGGCAAATAGAGGAAGGCGAAGCCCAGCACGATCGACGCGATGTTGAAGCGGGACCAGGTCGTGTTCATGTCTACCTCCCCGCTTCCTGGGCTTTCGCCTGATAGTGCTGGAAGAACATGATCGGGATGATCAGCAGAAGCAGAAGGATCACCGCCACCGCCGAAGAGACCGGCCAGTCGCGGTTGGAGTTGAACTCGTTCCACAAGGTCTTGCCGATCATCAGCGTCTGCGATCCGCCGAGGAGATCGGGGATTACGAATTCGCCGACGGCGGGAATGAAGACGAGCAGGCAGCCTGCGACGACACCGGGAATGGCGAGCGGGAAGGTGATCTTCCAGAAAGCCTGGAGCGGCGGGCAACCAAGGTCATTCGCCGCCTCGATCAGCGTGTAGTCCATCTTTTCGAGCGCCGAATAGAGCGGCAGCACCATGAAGGGCAGGTATGAATAGACGATGCCGATATAGATCGCCGTGTCGGTGTTGAGGATGATCAGAGGCGTGTCGATGATGTTCAGCGACATCAGGAACTGGTTCAGCAGGCCTTCGGGCTTCAGGATGCCGATCCAAGCGTAGACGCGGATGAGGAACGAGGTCCAGAACGGCAGGATGACCAGCATCAGCAGCGTCGGGCGCAGCGAGGTCGGCGCGCGCGCCATGCCGTAGGCAATTGGGAAGCCGATCAGCAGCGTCAGGAAAGTTGAAATCGCCGCGATGATGACGGAGCGGATGTAGGCGTTGAAGTAGAGCGAATCCTGCGTCAGCCAGATGTAGTTGTCGAATGAGAACTGGCCGATCTTGGAGAAGAAGTCGCCGATGCCGTTGATCGTCGGCGCATAGGGCGGCATGGCGACGGCCATTTCCGACAGCGAAATCTTGAAGACGATAAAGAACGGAACGAGGAAGAAGATCAGAAGCCAGACATAGGGAATGGCGATGACAAGCCGGCTGGTGATCGCCGACAGGAAGGCGTTCCCGGTATGACCGACGGCGGGCGGCGCGGTGGCGGATGCGGTTGTGTCGGCCATGAATGCCCCCTACCGCGTCAGGACAACGCCGGCGTCCGGCGCAAACGAGATCCAGGCGCGGTCGTCCCAGCTCAGTGGGTCGTCGGTGACGCGCGCACTGTTGAGAGCGCTCGCCTTGACCACCTGACCATCGGCAAGCTTGACGTAGTAGACGGTCATGTCGCCGAGATAGGCCAGATCGAAGACCTCGCCCTCCATGGCGTTTGGCGCGCCGGCCGGCTGCTTCGACGAGACCTTGATCTTTTCAGGGCGCACGGCAAACACCACCTCATTGCCGACCGCCGCATCGCCGGCATTCTCGACGACGATCCTGGCACCACTTGCGCCAACGATGGTAACGGACTGATCGGCGCGCTTTTCAACCTTGCCTTCGAGCATGTTCACATTGCCGACGAAATTGGCGACGAAGCGCGAATTGGGTGCCTCGTAAATCTCGGCGGGCGTCGCGACCTGCATCACCTGCCCCTTGTCGAGGATGGCGATACGGTCGGCCATGGTCATGGCCTCCTCCTGATCGTGCGTCACGATGATGAAGGTCATGCCGAGTTCCTGCTGGAGGTCCATCAGCTCGAACTGGGTTTCCTCGCGCAGCTTCTTGTCGAGCGCGCCCAGCGGCTCGTCGAGCAGCAGCACTTTCGGCCGCTTTGCGACCGAACGGGCCAGGGCGACGCGCTGGCGCTGGCCGCCGGACAACTGGTGCGGCTTGCGCTTGCCGAACTGCGTCAGCTTCACCAGCTCCAGCATGTCGGCCACGCGCTTTGCGATGTCAGCCTTCGGCATGCCGTCCTGTTTGAGGCCGAAGGCGATGTTCTGCTCCACGGTCATGTGCGGGAACAGCGCATAGGACTGGAACATCATGTTGAGCGGGCGGCGATAGGGCGGGATGCCGCTCAGGTCCTGTCCGTCGAGCAGGATGCGGCCGGACGTCGGATTGTCGAAGCCGGCAAGCATGCGCAGCAGGGTGGATTTGCCGCTGCCCGAGCCGCCGAGCAGCGCGAAGAATTCGCGCTCGTAGATCGACAGGGACAGATTGTCGACGGCAACGAAGTCGGAGAACTTCTTCGTCACCCCGTCAAAGACGATGTAAGGCTTTGACGCCTTGTCGTTCCATGGCGCAAAGCTTCTGCGAATGCTGCCCAAAGATTGCATGATTTCCCCTGATGTCCCGGCAATGGAAAAAGGCCCGGCACTGAGGCCGGGCCATGCAACTTACTGACCAGTGGTGATCTTGGTCCAGGTTCTGGTGATGATGCGGTTTCCCTTGGCGTCGTAAGGCTGCACGGTGAACAGCTTCGCCATCACATCTTCCGGAGGATAGATCGCCGGATCGTCGATGATTTCCTTGTCCAGAAGCGGCTGGGACGCCTTGTTGCCATTGGCATAGAATACATAGTTCGACGCCTTGGCCGCAACTTCGGGCTTCAGGATGTAGTTGATGAAGGCGTGCGCCTCTTCCACATTCTTCGCATCGCCGGGAATGGCCAGCTGGTCAAACCACATCTGCGCCCCTTCATTGGGGATCACATAAGCGATGTCGACGCCCTGGTCGGCTTCGGCAGCGCGATCACGTGCCTGAAACAGATCGCCCGAATAGCCCACGGCAACGCAGATGTCGCCGTTTGCCAGAGCATTGATCATTTCCGACGAATGGAACTTGCGGATATACGGGCGGACCGAGAGAAGAAGCTCTTCTGCCTTTGCCACGTCGTCTGCCGCGCTCGAGCTCGGATCAAGATGCAGATAGTGCAGAGCCGTCGAAATCACGTCGGATGCGGCATCGAGGAAATAGACCCCGCACGAGTTGAGCTTTTCCATGTTCTCGGGCTTGAAGACTGCGTCCCAGCTGGTGATCTCGTCGACGCCCAGCACATCCTTGATCTTCTGGGTGTTGTAGCCGATGCCGATCGTGCCCCACATGTAATTGACGGAATATTCGTTGCCGGGGTCGAACTTGGAAACGGCCTTCTGGACCACATCCCACTCGTTGACGGCGTTGGGCAGCTTGGACTTGTCAAGCTTCTGATAGACGCCGGCCTCGATCTGGCGAACCATGAAGGGCGACGCCGAAGGGACGACCACGTCATATCCGCTGCCGCCTGCAAGCAGCTTTGTTTCGAGGACCTCGTTGGAATCATAGACGTCGTAGACAACCTTGATGCCGGTTTCCTTGGTAAAATCCTCAATGATCGAGGAATCGATGTAGTCCGACCAGTTGTAGACGTTGACGACTTTTTCCTGAGCCGACGCAGCGAAGGCCAAGGAAGCCGTCAGCGCGGTCGTGACGCCAAGAAGGATGGTCTTTCGAAACATCAGTTTCTCCTCTGCAAAGTTTCAATTCCAAGCTGCAGCCTTTGCTGCATTCGTGCCGGTTTGTCGGGAGCCTATTGCCGAAAGTTGAGGGCAGCAAGCAGCAAAATCGCGAAGTCGATCCATCAGCGCGGCAATAGATCAGCGCGGCACCGGAGTTCCCGTGACACCGGGCTTTTGCGGCAAAGACCTGCGGCGCGTCTGCAAGGCAAGATGGACGAGCAGGGCCGCGAAGATGACCATGCCGCCGATGACGGTGCGCGTCGTCGGCACCTCGTCATGGATGAGCCAGACCCAGACCGGGCCGAGCACGGTTTCGAGCGTTCCCAGAAGTGCGGCAAAGGCGGCGAGGATGAGCCGCGCGCCCGTGGCGAACAATGCGAGTCCAAGGCCCAGATTGAGCGCGCCGAACGCAAACAGCCAGGCCATGTCGGTTGCGCCGACGCCAAGCGAGGACGCCTGCGTGGCTGCGAAGGCGCCAGCGATCAGCGTGCCGAGGCAGGTGGCGGGCGTCATGCGCACATGGGCGTAGCGGCGGGTGACGACGGTGGCGGTCGAAAATGCGACGGCGATGAGAAGAGCCAGCCCGTCTCCGATCGGATTGACCTCGCCGGTGAAGGATTCCGAGACCATGATGGCGACGCCCGCTATGACAGCGGCGATTGCCGCCCAGGTGCCGGCCGACACGCGCTCGCGAAAGACGAGCCAGCCCATCAGCGCGGCCAGCAGCGGCACGCCCGCCTGCATCAGTACGATGTTGGCGACCGTCGTATAGGCGAGCGCGACGACGAAGGAGGCTGAGGCGATGGCGAAACAGATGCCGACGACGATGCCGGGCAGGCCCATGCGCCTGAACAGTGCGACCGTTCCCGCCGCGCCGTCGCGCCACAACATGAACCCTATGAGAAAAGCGGCGGCCCAGACCGAGCGCCAGAACACCATCGTCCAGCTGTCATCGACCTCGATGAACCTCGCGATCGCGCCGCCGAAGCTCCAGAACAGCGCCGACAGGAAGACGAGAGTGCCGCCGAGCCTATGGCTGACGGAGGATGCGATTTCGGTATCCCTGTCGCTCATCGAGCCCCCGGCCTGACGCTGTGGTGTACCTTCCGGGCATAGCTTCGCGCGCAGAGATTTGCGTGATCCATGCGCGCTCTACCATTGTGTCACGCCCGAGGCTCCAGCACCGGGAAACGGATGTTTACCATAGGTCAGTGAAGTGGCATGCGACCGGCAAGCAGTTGTTTGAGGACCGTCAAATTTGATGTATTAACGTTTCGTATACCATCAAGACGTTGCGGAGTGCTGTCATGGCGGAGACGGGAAGCTATCTGAGCCCCAAGGACATCAAGCGGCTGTCCGTGCTCCAACCGTGGAAAACGGCCGCTGCGCTGATCGGCGACTGGGCGCTGATAGTCATTGCGATTGCGGTTGCCGAATATACCGACAGCTGGTGGGTCTATGTGCCGGCGATCATGGTAATCGGCGGACGCCAGCACGCTTTCGGTGTCCTGCTTCACGAATTCGCGCATTTCCGCTTCATCTCCAACAAGAACGTCTCGGAATGGATCGCGGACCTGTTCCTCGCATGGCCGCTGCTGACGACGCTTGAAGGCTATCGCCGCAACCATCTCGGCCATCACCGCTATCTCAACACGGAAGACGATCCGGACTGGAAGGCCAAGCTCGGCTCGATCGAGTTCACCTTCCCCCACGAGATGCGCTTCGCTTTGTTCAATCTGATCGGCTATTTCCTGCTGATCTCGACCGCGCGCGACTTCAAGAAGCTTTATACGCGCCTGAGCAAGGAAGAGCGCGCCGCGCCGCGGTACCGCATGATCCGGCTGGCTTACTATCTCGCCATCTTCGGCGCCGTCACCTATTTCGGCGTGTGGACGGAGTTCGCGCTCTACTGGATGGTGCCGTATTTCACCTTCTTCTTCATGTTCATGTATATCCGCTCGGTCTCCGACCATTTCGGCCCGACGATGAACTATGAAGACGAGTTGCAGTCGACACGCACCGTGATGCCGAATTTCGGCGAGGCGTTCTTCTTCTCGCCGCACAACATCAACTACCACATCGAGCATCACCTCTATGCGAGCGTCCCGTTCTACAACCTGCCCGAATTGCAACGGCTGCTGTTGCAGAACCCGGAATATGCGCGCCGTGCGCATTTCACCTATGGGTTCATGACGGGGCTGTGGCGCGAGATCGTGCGGCCGAAAGAGCCGACCCGCGAAACGAGCCTCTCCCCTGCCGAATAAATTCGCAGACAGGTATGGACCGATCATTCTGGGGCTGGCGCTCACCGCGCCGGCCCTCTTCGTCATTGCGGGCCTTGTCGCCGATCAACCATGGCGATGGGGCATCAGCCCGACGGGCGACCTGTCGGCAAAGCTGATCGTGCTTGCGCTCTCCATCTCGCAGCTGCGTGTGCTGTTTCCCCACAGCCAATCGCTTCTATGGATTGGCGCGCGCAGGCGCGTGATCGGTCTGGCTGCCTTCTCCTATGCGGTGCTGCATCTGGCGATCTTCACAATGTCGATCGGCCGGCTCGACTGGATCATCCAAGGCATGGCGTTCGCCTCGATGTCGACGGGCTGGATCGCCTTTGCGCTGCTGGCAATCGTTGCGGCGATCTCCAACGACCGCGCCCACCGGCGGCTCGGCGCGTGGTGGAAGCGGCTCCAGCGGCTGGTCTATCCGGTCGCCGCAATGACTCTCGCGCACTGGCTTCTCCTGACGCGGTCTCCTGTGGAGGCGCTGGCGCATGCCCTGCCCTACCTGGCTCTCGTGATCGCCGCGCGCATTGTCTCGGGCAGCCGGTTGCGCAAAGCTGCCAAGGGTCTCTAATCTCAGGTCAGGAGATACATGATGCTGGCAGCTTGGTACGAACGAAACGGCGCGGCGCGCGAAGTGCTCGTGGTGGATGAGATGGAGACGCCGGACCCCGGGCCGGGCGAGGTTCGCGTCGCGATCCATGCGTCGGGCGCCAACCCATCTGACGTGAAGAGCCGCGCCGGGCGGCCTCTGATCGGGCCGCGCGTCATTCCCCACAGCGACGGAGCGGGCATCATCGACGCTGTCGGCAAGGGCGTCGAACACGGCCGCATCGGCGAGCGGGTATGGGTGTGGAATGCGCAGTGGAAGCGTCCTTTCGGCACGGCGGCTCAAGGCTGCATCGTTCCCTCCGCGCAGGCGGTGAGGCTTCCGGCAAAGACGAGCTTCGCGGCAGGCGCGTGTCTTGGAATTCCCGCGCTGACGGCGCTTCATGCAGTGCAGCTGCTTGGGCCAATCGGCGGGCGCAGCGTTCTCGTGACGGGCGGCGGCTCGGCGGTCGGCCACTATGCGACGCAATTTGCCAAGGCGCGCGGCGCGACCGTGATTGCCACGGCGTCGCCTGCCCGCGCCCAGCATGCGCGCGATGCCGGCGCGGCCTTCGTGGTCGACTATCAGACCAAGGACGTGACCAAGGTCGTCAAGGACCTGACGAAAGGGCGCGGCGTCGACGGCATCATCGACATGGACCTCTCTTCGACTGCCCACCTCATCAACGAGTCGATCATGTCGTCGCATTCCACGGCTGTCTTCTACGGCTCCAATCAGCCAGGAGATGTGGGCCTGAATTTCCCGGCCATGTTGTGGAACAGCTACGGGCTGAAAAGCTTCGTCGTCTACGAACTGAAACCGGAAGACCGGAAGGCTGTCATCGCCGAGCTGACGAAGATGCTTGAGGACAATGCCGTGAAACACGCCATCGGCCCGCGCTTCATGCTGTCGGATATCGCCGCCGCGCATGAGTGCGTCGAGGACGGTAGCGCCATCGGCAATGTGGTCATCGACGTGGCGTGAGCGCGCCGGCGCAAGGTGCGGCTGGCGGCGTCACTGAAAGTCGAAGGCGCTCAGGCCCGTCGTCATTTCGTCGAGGCCGAGCGGTCGCGTGACGGGCGGCTCGGCGCGCGCCAGGCAACCGGGCCGCTCGCACAGGCGGCAGGCGGGGCCGATGGGCGTCGCCAGCGACCGTCCGGGCTTTTCGCCGGGGGGTGCCGCAGGCAGCGCCGCCGAATAGACGATCTCGTCGCGAAAGCCGATATCGCAGCCTAGCAGGAGAGCGGTGCGGCGCGGGCGCTCGGCAAAGGAGCCTTGCGGGCCTTCAAGCGTGCGCGAGATCGTCAGGAATTCGGCCCCGTCGGGCATTTCGACAGCCTCGGCGAATATCTGGCCGGGCTGGGTGAATGCGGCGTGGACGGCGAGCTTCGGGCAACCGCCTCCAAAGCGGCTCTGGGGAAAACCCTGGCTGCCGGCGCGGCGAAACCGATGACCGGCATTGTCGATTTCGAGCATGAAGAAGGGGATGCCGGACGCGCCCTGCCTTTGCAGCATGGTCAGCCGGTTTGCCGCCTGCTCGAAGGACACGCCGAAGCGCGAGCGCAGCACGTCGATGTCGTAACGCGCGCGCTGGGCGGCCGACAGGAACGCCTGATAAGGCATCATCAGCGCGTGCGCCGCATATCGCGCAAGCTCGAAACGCGCCAGCCGCCGCGCTTCGTCGGAGCCGAGCTTGAGCGCCTGCAATTCGGCCGAAATCGCCACCTGCATGCGGATAAGGCTCGCCTCCATGGCGACCTCGCGCAACTGGTCGAAGGGCGACAGGCGCTCGGACAGGAACAGGCGCTGCGAATGGCGGTCGTAGCGGCGACGCCAGTTGGGCATGGTCGCCACGGGAAGCACGCGCACGACGATGCCGTACTCCTTCTTTAGCCACGCCTTCAGCGCGGCGGCGAGATCGTCCCCCGGCTCCAGCAGTCTGGTAAAGGCTTCCGCCTCTTCCTCAAGCGTTGGGAAATGGTTGTGCCTGCGCTCGAAGGTCTCGCGCACCTCGTCGACCGGCAGGCGCGCGCCGGAGACTGCAGTGGTCTTGCCCTCGCGCGCCATGATTTCGGACAGGTCGGACAGGCGCTCGGCCTGCTCTCGATAGGCCTTGAACAGCTTGATGACGGCGGCGGAGACGTTGGGCGCGGCATCGGCGATCTCGACCAGTTCCTGATCGCCGGGCAGTTCGCCCGACAGAAGCGGATCGGAGAAGACTTCCTTGAGGGCTGCGATGGAGCCCTTCTGCTCGCCCTGAAGCTCTGCGACATCGACTTCATAGATGGAAGCCAGCTTGAGAACGAGCTGGACGGTGATCGGCCGCTGATTGCGCTCGATCAGATTGAGATAGGACGGCGAGATGCCCAGCCCCTCGGCCATCGCCGTCTGGGTCAGGCCCTTGGCGTTGCGGATGCGCCTGATGCGCGGACCAGCGAAAAGTTTCTGGTCAGCCATGAGGGAGGTCCGGTCGCTGCCGATTTACACACATTTACAGATCGTCCGTCCAATCTGGCATTTACATCTTTGACAGATTTACAACGCCATCCAGTCAAACACAACACAGGTTTTCTCGAATTGACTGGCCGATATCGCGCATTTTCTCGCTTCTCTTCGCGCTGCAATGTAAATCCCGTCACAGGCAGAACGGCAGTGGCTCTCCCATGCACTGTCGGCCAGATGACAAGATTCAGGCTTTGGAGTAAAGAAATGACCGATTTTTACAATCTCGTCCCGTCTGCGCCGGAAGGCCGTTTCGACGGCATCGAGCGCCCCTATTCGCCTGGAGACGTGCAGAAGCTGCGCGGCTCGGTCCAGATCCGCCAGACGCTCGCCGAGAACGGCGCAAACCGCCTCTGGCAGCTCATCCACTCGGAAGACTTCGTCAATGCGCTTGGCGCCGTCACCGGCAACCAGGCCATGCAGCAGGTCCGCGCCGGCCTGAAGGCTATCTATCTCTCCGGCTGGCAGGTTGCCGCCGACGCCAACACCGCGTCCGCCATGTATCCGGACCAGTCGCTCTATCCGGCAAACGCCGCACCGGAACTCGTCAAGCGCATCAACCGCACGCTCCAGCGCGCCGACCAGATCGAAGTCTCGGAAGGCAACGGCCTGTCGGTCGACACCTGGTTCGCGCCGATCGTCGCTGACGCGGAAGCTGGCTTCGGCGGCCCGCTCAACGCGTTTGAGATCATGAAGGCCTTCATCGAGGCGGGTGCTTCGGGCGTCCACTTCGAAGACCAGCTCGCTTCGGAAAAGAAGTGCGGCCATCTCGGCGGCAAGGTTCTGATCCCGACGCAGGCTCATATCCGCAATCTCGACGCCGCGCGCCTCGCCGCCGACGTCATGGGCACGCCGACGCTGATCGTCGCCCGCACCGACGCAGAAGCTGCGAAGCTGCTGACCTCCGACATCGACGAGCGCGACCAGCCATTTGTCGACTATGACGCCGGCCGCACGGTCGAAGGCTTCTACCAGGTGAAGAACGGCATCGAGCCGTGCATTGCGCGCGCCATCGCCTATGCCCCGCATTGCGACCTGATCTGGATGGAAACCGGCAAGCCGGATCTCGCCCAGGCCAAGAAGTTTGCCGAAGCCGTTCACAAGGCACATCCGGGCAAGAAGCTCGCCTACAACTGCTCGCCGTCGTTCAACTGGAAGAAGAACCTCGACGATGCGACGATCGCCAAGTTCCAGCGCGAGCTGGGTGCGATGGGCTACAAGTTCCAGTTCATCACGCTGGCCGGCTTCCACCAGCTCAACTACGGCATGTTCGAGCTGGCGCGTGGCTACAAGGATCGCCAGATGGCGGCCTATTCGGAGCTGCAGGAAGCGGAGTTCGCGGCAGAAGCCAACGGCTACACCGCGACCAAGCACCAGCGCGAAGTCGGCACCGGCTATTTCGACGCCGTGTCGATGGCGATCACCGGCGGCCAGTCGTCGACCACCGCAATGCATGAATCGACCGAGCACGAGCAGTTCCGCCCGGCGGCTGAATAATCCAAAGATAAGGCAGGCCGGGGCCTTGGTCCCGGTCTCGCCGGCAACGACAAGAACCCGCCCGAGGGGGCACAGGCAAACCGCATTCAAGGAGACGACTCCGATGACGCCAAGAACACGAGTCAAGGAACGCGCCGAGGAACAGGCTTCGGCCATGAGCGACAACCAGCAGGCCGTGATCCGCATGGTCGCCAACGACCTGCACCGCCTGAACCAGTCGGTGATGAAGGCGGTCGAGGCTGGCGTCTCGGTCGAACTGGTGCGCTCGGCCCGTCACCATGGCGGCGAAGGCAACTGGGGCGATCTCCTGATCCCCGTCATCGTCACCCAGACCAAGTAGAACACAGCGCCTGCAAGGCGGGCGCGGAGGAGCGAAGCGGCCGGCGGGGAGACCCGTCCGGCCGCTTCCGCGTTTTCAGATGCCGCCATGAAGAGCGAGGTAGACTGCGAGTCGCCGCCCCTGCCGGCTGACGAATTGACCTTCCCTTTTGACGGGGCGCGCAGCTATAGTCGGCATACCAGCAACATTTCTTTGGTGATCGATGCCTCCTGCGAAAAAGGAAGTCCGTCCGGCGAGCCGGGGCGGGGCCAAACGCGCGCCTGCGTTCCTGAAAAGCCCCCGCGGGGTGAAGAGCTGGGCGGAGGCTGCAAGCTGGCTGTCCTATCGCGGCATCGAGGACATAGAATGCATCACGCCCGACCAGGCAGGCGTGGCGCGCGGCAAGATGATGCCGTCGAGCAAGTTCACCTCCAACACCTCGCTGGCGCTGCCGTCTGCGCCGTTCATGATGACGATCTCGGGCGTTTATCCCGAAGACGGCAACGGGTTCGAATATCCGGAAGACGATGGCGACCTGAAGCTGGTGCCGGATCTTTCGACGCTTTCGGCCGTGCCGTGGGAGAGCGACCCCACCGCGCAGGTGATCTGCGATCTCGTCCATCAGGACGGACGCATGGTCGAGTTCACGCCGCGCAACGTGCTGCGGCGCGTGCTCGCAGCCTATGACAAAGCGGGCTTGAGGCCCGTCGTCGCGCCCGAGATCGAGTTCTATCTCGTGTCGAAGAATATCGACCCGGACTATCCGCTGACCCCGCCTGTCGGTCGCTCGGGACGGCCGATCGCCGGCGGGTCGGGCTATTCGATCGCCGGCATCAACGAATATGACGAACTGATCGACGACATCTATCATTTCTCCGAGGCGCAGGGGCTGGAGATCGACACGCTCATTCACGAAGAGGGTGCGGGGCAGCTTGAAATCAACCTGCGCCATGGCGACCCGATCGAGCTGGCCGACCAGGTCTTCCTGTTCAAGCGCACGCTGCGCGAAGCGGCGATGAAGCACGATAAATATGCGACCTTCATGGCCAAGCCGATACAGGGCCAGCCGGGTTCGGCCATGCATATTCACCAGTCCATCGTCGACAAGAAGACCGGCAAGAACGTCTTCACCGCCGCCGACGGCAGCGAGACGCCGGCATTCGGCCACTTCATCGGCGGCATGCAAAAGCACGTCCCGAACGCGCTGGTGATGTTTGCGCCCTATGTGAACTCGTACCGCCGGCTGACGCAGGCAGCGTCCGCGCCGGTCAACAATAAATGGGGCTATGACAACCGAACGACCGCATTCCGCGTGCCGCGCTCTGAACCGGCGGGACGTCGCGTCGAGAACCGCATCCCGTCGTCCGACGCCAATCCATATCTGGCGCTGGCCGCCTCGCTCGCCTGCGGCCTGCTCGGCATGCAGAACAAGATTTCGCCCGAGCCGCCGGTGGTGACGACGGCCAATGAGGACGAGATCGACCTGCCGCGCGGCCTGCTGGAAGCGGTCGAGCTGTTCGAGAATGACGCCGACCTGCGCGACATGCTCGGCTCGACCTTCGTGTCGACCTATGCGGCGATCAAGAAGGCGGAATTCGAGACCTATATGGAAGTCATCAGCCCCTGGGAGCGCGAGTTTCTGCTCCTGAACGTGTGATGACCTACAACTCCCCGATCTCTCCCGGTTATTCGTGGTACGAGGCAACCGTCGGCGAACGGCCGACCTATCCGGCGCTGGACGGAGACCGGACGGCGGATGTCGTCATCATCGGCGGCGGCTTCACCGGCCTGTCGGCAGCGGTCAACCTGGCCAAGGCCGGAACCGATGTCGTGCTGATTGAGGCGCATCGTTTCGGCGACGGCGCGTCGGGCCGCAATGGCGGGCAGCTTGGCACCGGCCAGCGGGCCGGACCGGAAGAGATGGAGAAGGAATACGGGTTCGCGCGCGCCAAGGCGCTGTTCGATCTCGCCGAAGAGGCCAAGGCCAGCCTGCTCGAATTCGCCACGACCAACAGGATCGAGATCGATTTCCGCCCCGGCCATCTCAACGTCACGCACAAGCCGCGCGAACTTGGCGACTTCACCGAATATGCGCAAGCCGCCGAACGTTTCGGCTATTCGCACATCCGCGTCATGGACAGAGCCGAGACGCAGCAGCGCGTCGGGTCGCCGTTTTATATCGGCGGCAGCTACGATGCCGGCACGGGCCACATCCACCCGATGAAGCTGGTGGTGGGCACGGCGCGCGTGGCGGCAGAGGCTGGCGCGAAATTGTTCGAGAACACGCGGTCGACCGGCATTTCATCGACAGGCGGCAAGGTGCGCGTCGCGACGCCCAAGGGCACCATCACCGCCGACAAATGCCTCATCGCGGTCAATGCCTATGGCGGCAATCTGGAGCCGGTGTCGGCCGCGCATGTCATGCCGATCGGCTCGTTCATCGGCGCGACGACGCCGCTCGCAGACACATCAACCGTGCTGCCGGGAGGCGAATCCGTGTCGGATTCGCGCTTCGTCGTCCGCTACTTCCGGCGGGTGAAGACTGGCGAACTGCTGTTTGGCGGGCGCGAAGTCTACAACATCAACGACCCGAAGGACATTCCCGACGCGATCCGCAACCAGATCGCGGAGGTCTATCCCGAGCTTGGCAAGGTCGACATCACCCATTCATGGGGCGGCTTTGTCGGCATCACCATTCCGCGCAAGCCTTTCGTGCGCGAGGTCATGCCGAACGTGATTTCGGCGGGTGGCTATTCGGGCCATGGCGTGATGCTGTCGAACTTCGTCGGCAAGCTCTATGCCGAAACGGTGGCCGGAAACCGCGACCGTCTGAAACTGTTTGAAGAACTGAAAATACCGCCCTTCCCCGGCGGTCGGCGCTTCCGCACGCCGCTGCTGTTCCTGGCGCTGAGCTGGTACGCCATGCGGGATCGTGTCTGACGCAAAAACGCCCGCCGAAATGGCGGGCGCTTTGCAGTGGGTGAGGTGGATCAGCGGCCGTTGTAGTCTGAATCCCAGTTGATATTGCCGCCGACGAAGATGTCGGAAGGTGCAAGCGAGGACTTGCTGGCGTAGGCGTCCATAGAACTCATCGTCGGCTCAGTTTGACCAGTGTAGACGACCTTGCCGTCCCGGACGGTATAGGGTGCTTCCTGAGCGAACGCGCCAGTGGCGAGGACCGTGAGAGCGGATGCGAGAATGAGGTTTTTCATGACTTACTCCTTCCAGAGTTTTTCGGATCACCCCGACCGTTCATCGGCCGGTTGACTGAGTTACGGAGTTCAATCCAACACAGTTTCGCAAAACGAAATTCAATCGCGTCACTTAAAGGTGAAGCGGCAATTGAAACTCGGGGGCAATCGCAACGTGTGGGCAATCCGAAAATCGCCATGATCAGGTTCGCTGATGGCCGCCAGAGCGGTTCTGGTCTTCATAGCGTCAGATGAACCGCTCCAGATCTTTGTTTATCCGCATTTCCGGACGCAAAGCCGCTTCACACTTTTGCTGTAAATGCTCTAGCCGGAGGCGAGAATGACGCCGCACCTGATCCGCATCCTGATGATTGTCGCATCGATCGCCACGCCGTTTGTGCTGGCAAGCTGTCGTTCGACGACCCTGCTTGAGATTCCCGGCGAGGGATTGTCGGGAGATGCGGAAGACATTCTGCGCCGGTTGCGCGCAGAGGAGAGTTTGCCGCCGCTGCGCCGGGATGCGGGCCTCGAAGCAGCCGCGCGCCAGCAGGCGGAGCTTATGGCAGGCGCTGGCAGGATGGAGCACACGGCGGTGCGCGGCCAGGATTTCGTGACGCGCATCCGCAGCAATGGGATCGAGGGCGCGGCGGCGGAAAACATCGCCCATGGCAATTACGACATGGAGCGGCTGTTCCTCGCCTGGATGAATTCGCGCGGACACCGCTTAAACATGATGGATCGGCGCTTCACGCGCTTCGGGCTGGCGTCCGCTGGGACTGGTCGCGACCGCTATTTCGCGCTGGTGGTGGCGAGATAAGATCAGACGATCCGGGCAGGATTTCCGACCACGCGCGCGGCGGCCGGGACATCCCGAGTGACGACAGAACCGGCTCCGACAATGGCGCCGTTGCCAATCGACACGCCGCCCAGAACGATCGCGCCGCCGCCGATCCAGACATCGGAGCCGATGCTGACCGGCAGCGCACGCTCGAACCCTGCATGGCGCAGTTTCGCGTCGGGATGATGTTCGACGGTGTAGACCTGCACCGCCGGCCCGAACATCGTTCGCGCGCCGATGGTGACGCGACCATGGTCGAGCACGACGCAGCCGAAATTCATGTAGACGCCGTCACCGAGATGGATGTTGGGTCCGTAGGCAAGGTGAAACGGCTGTTCGATGCGGCAGTCATCACCCACACTGCCGAGCAGAGCATGCAACTTCGGGGCGATGTGACCACGCATATCAGGCGACAGTGAATTGTGCTCGAACATGGCCCGATGCGCCCTTGCGCGCATCTCTTCGAGTTCAGGGGCGGCGAAGGAATACCATTCGCCGGCTGCCATCTTCTCCCGTTCGCTTTTCGTCATGCAACGGCCTCCAGGCAAAGGCTACAGGAAGGCACAGCCGTTCAACAGAGCGAGCCGGCGAAACTGCATTCGGTTCATCCCGATCACATCTTGCGAACGATGACGCTGCCTGCCGAATAGCCCGCGCCGAACGAGCAGATGATGCCGAGGCTGCCCGACGGCAGATCGTCGCTGAATTTCGAGAAGGCGATGATGGAGCCGGCCGACGAGGTGTTGGCATAGTCCTGCAAGACATTCGGCTGTTCGGCACGGGTCGGCTCGCGGCCGAGCACCTTGGAGCCGATCAGATCGTTCATCGACTTGTTGGCCTGATGCAGCCACATGCGGCTGAGATCATCCGGCCTGTAGCCCTCATCTGCAAGGTGGCCGATCATCAGGTCGACGACCATCGGCACGACCTGCCGGAACACCTTGCGGCCCTCCTGCATGAACTGCATGTCGCGGCGCTCGCCCATCTGGTCATGAGTGCGGCGCAGGAAGCCGTTATTGTTGCGGATCGAGTTGGAATATTGGGTCGAAAGCCGCGTGGCGAGGATTTCCCACGCCTGCGGGCGGTCGTCGTCGATGCGCTCCAGCAGCACCGCGGTGCAGACATCGCCGAAGATGAAATGGCAGTCGCGGTCGCGCCATTCCTGATGGCCCGACGTGATTTCCGGATTGACGATCAGGATCGCGCGGGCGGAGCCTGAGCGGATCATGTCGGCGGCGGCCTGAATGCCGAAGGTCGCAGACGAACAGGCGACGTTCATGTCGAAGCCGAAGCCCTTGATGCCAAGCGCGTCCTGAATTTCCACCGCGATTGCCGGATAGGCGCGCTCATGGTTCGAGGCAGCGCAGATGACGGCATCGACCTGCGAGGCGTCGCGGCCTGCCTGCTGAAGTGCCTTTCCGGCGGCATCGACCGCGATCTCGGCCATGATCGACAGCTGGTCGTCGGCGCGTGGCGGCAAGGATGGCATCATGCGGGCGGGATCAATCACGCCCGACTTGTTCATCACATAACGCTGCTCGATGCCTGACGCCTTGAAGATGAACTCCTCGCTCGACATCGGCATCGGTTCGCGCTCGCCGGTCGCAATAGCCGCCGCATTGGCCTCGTTCTGCCGCGTGGCATAGGCATTGTAGGAGGCGACCAGCTCCGCGTTCGTGACGATCTCGTCCGGCGTGAAGATGCCCGTGCCTGTGATGGCGACCCTGTGCATGGTGTTGTCCAAGCCCCCCGAATTTTGCTCAATCATAGTGATGGCCGGCAAAGAAACCAGCGCGCGTTTGCATCGTGGTCCAAACACCGGAACCCTGCCAGCTTCAGCGCGTTATACCTCGTTGAGAAGGAGCATCGCCATGGCAGAAAGGCTCATTTATCGCATCGTTGAACATGACGGAGGCTGGGCCTACCGGGTGGGAAACGTGTATTCGGAAACGTTCCGTACGCGCGAGGAAGCCCATAGCGCAGCCGACCAGGCCGCCCGGGAGCAGCGCATATCAGGCCAGACGACCGACATCGAGTTCGAGACGCCTGACGGCACGTGGCATCGCGAACATGCCAACGGTGCCGACCGCCCCGAGACAAGCGTCGAGGGCTAACGTTACTCCCAGAGGCCGATTTTTGCCTCACGCGCACGCGCTTCGGCATCATGGTAATCCTGCCGGGCGCGGGCAAGGCCTTCCTTGACCAGAAGCCGCCCGACATCGAGTCCCCCTGCCGAACATACGACGAAGCCCGTTTCCTTCTCAGAACAGGAGAATGTCTCGTCCTCGCTCAGCACGCGAAGCTGATCGAAGACAGCCTGACCACATGCCCAGTCGCGGCCCGTGCTGGTCCGGCAGGTTTCCGATTTAGCAGGCGCAATGATGCCCCAGAGTTCGACGCGCTTTCCGTCGATGTCGAGGCTGTCGCCGTCAAGCACGGCCACCGCCGCCGAGGCGGCGCCAGCCACGAAGAGTGCGGCGGCAAATACTGCGCTGCGCAACATCAGATGCACCTGCCGCCGTCGACCTCAAGCGACACGCCGGTGATGAACTCGGCCTCGCTCGACGCCAGCCAGAGCGCGGCGTTGGCGATGTCGAGCGGCGTCGACAGGCGGCCGAGCGGAATCGAGGCGCGGAACTGGGCGCGCTTCTCGGGCGTGTCCTCGCCCATGAAGGTGGCGAGCATGCCCGTTTCGCCGGCGACCGGGCACAGGCAATTGACGCGGATGTTCTTCGGCGCAAGCTCGACCGCCATCGATTTGGTCGCGGTGATGACCCAGCCCTTGGAGGCGTTATACCAGGTGAGGCCCGGACGCGGACGCAGGCCGGCGGTGGAAGCCGTGTTGATGATGACGCCACCGCCCTGCTTTTCCATCAGCGGCACGACAGCCAGCGTCGAATGATAGATCGCCTTCATGTTGACGGCGGTGATGAGGTCGAAGGTCTCGTCGCTGATGTCGAGCATGGAGCCGTTGCGATGCGAGTAGCCGGCATTGTTGACCATGATGTCGACGCGGCCGAACGCATCGGTTGCCGCCTTCATCATCTCGTCGAACTCCGAGCGCATCGAAACGTCGGTCTGCGTCCAGATCGCATTCTTGCCGATCTCGCCCGCGACGCGCTCGGCGCCCTTGGCGTTGAGATCGGCGACGACGACCTTCGCGCCTTCTTCAGCGTAACGCCTGGCGATGCCTTCGCCGAAACCCGACGCCGCACCCGTGATGATCGCGACCTTGTCCTTCAGGCGCATCTATTTTCCCTTCAGTTCTTTCAGTTCAGCAGAGATTGCAGTCTGCAACGGCCCGAGTTGGTCCGCCACGGTGTTCCACAGGATGATCGGCAGGACATCTTCATAGTCGTGCCTGTAGACATTGCCGGCACCGGCGATCCGGTCCCAGGGAGTATGAGGATGCCTCGCCTTTGTCTGCGCCGACAAACGCCTCGACGCTTCCGAGATGATCTCAAGGCAACGCGTGACGGCGTATATTGTGCGCTCATCGGCCGCAAATTGCTCGAATGTCAACCCACGCACAAAATCGCGGGCCAGAACGATATTTCTGGCGATCGTTTCGACAATGCCCAATGCCTTTTCAGAAGGCATGAACGAAATCGGTCAGGACGCCGGGCCGCAGGTGCGGTTTCAGCCCCTCGCGGCTCACGACATCGACGGGATGCGGGAACAGGCTGGCGATATAGTCTTTCAGCTCGACATAGTCGTAGACGCTGATCGGCGCAGCAGGATCGAGATCGATCAGGATGTCGATATCGCTATCCATGTGCATCTCGCCGCGCGCCGCCGAGCCGAACAGCCCGGCATGCAAGACGCCCTTGCCGTGCAACTGGCGCTCATGGCGCAGCAAGGTGCTTATGATGGTGCTCTGGTCCATGAACCCAATATATCCGCTGCCAGCCCCGGCATCAAACCAAAGGCCGGCCAGCCTTTACCCGTGATTAAAAACGATCGTCTTGGTGGCGCTCATGTCATAGAGCGCCTCGAAGCCCTTTTCGCGGCCGTGGCCGGATTTCTTGAACCCGCCGAACGGCAGTTCGATGCCACCGCCCGCGCCGTAGCCGTTGACGAAGACCTGACCGGCGCGGACGCGCTTGGCGACACGATGCTGGCGGCCGCCGTCCTTCGTCCAGACGCCTGCGACGAGGCCGAAATCGGTGCCGTTGGCGAGGCGCACCGCGTCGTCCTCGCCATCGAAGGGGAACAGCGTCAGGACCGGGCCGAACACTTCCTCCTGACCGATGACTCCGGCGGGATCGCTCGCGCCGAACAACACCGGAGCCTGATACCAGCCGCCGGCCGGCGCATCGGCAGCAACCTGCCCGCGCGCAAGAACAGGCGCGCCCGCCTCTTCGGCTGCGGCGACCATGCCGGCAACCTTGTCGCGCTGGCGCTCGTTGATGAGCGAGCCGAGATCGAGGTCGGCGTCGTGCGGGCCGGAGGTGAGCTTCGAGAAGCGTTCGGCGAGACCGGCTGCGACACGCTCATAGATCGGCTTTTCGATCAGCACGCGGCTGCCTGCGGAGCAGGTCTGACCGCCGTTCTGGATGATCGCGTTGACGAGCACAGGCAGCGCCGCCTCGATGTCGGCATCGGCAAAGACGATCTGCGGCGACTTTCCACCAAGCTCCATGGTCACGCCGCGATTATTGATCGCCGCTGCCTGCTGGATCGCCGTGCCGGTCAGGGTCGAGCCGGTGAATGTGACATAGTCGATGCCCGGATGGCCTGACAGCGCAGCACCTGCCGTGCGGCCAAGCCCGGTTATGACGTTGAACACGCCAGCCGGAATGCCCGCTTCCAGCGCAAGCTGGGCGATGCGGATCGTCGTCAGCGATGCATCTTCGGCAGGCTTGACCACGACCGTATTGCCCATGGCGAGCGCAGCACCGACGACGCGCGCCAGAATCTGCATCGGATAGTTCCACGGAATGATGCCGGCGACGACGCCATGCGGTTCGCGCAATGTCAGGGCGGTGTAGCCCGGAAGGAAGGGGATCGTGTCGCCGTGGATCTTGTCGCCCGCGCCGCCGTAGAACTCATAATAGCGCATGGTTGCGGTGACGTCGGCCTTGCCCTGGCGGATCGGCTTGCCGGTATCGCGCGATTCAAGCGCGGCCAGTTCCTCGCCATGCTTCTCGATGAGCAGGCCAAGGCGCGTCAGGCAGCGCCCGCGCTCGACCGCCGGCATTCGGCCCCATGGGCCGTCGTCGAAAGCGCGACGCGCCGACATGACCGCGCGGTCGACATCGGCGGCGCCAGCCGAGGGGATGGAGGCGAAGTTCACGCCGTCTGACGGCGAGGCGACGTCGAGCCGCTCGCCCGAAAGCGCATCGGCGGGTTTTCCGTCGATCAGTTGCATGAAGGCGACGCCTTCGGCGACCGTGCGTGACAGATGTTTACCCATGATGCTCTTTCCCGCTTTTCAGAGGCAACTATGTATGGTGCAGTGCAGCAGCGCGTAGGGCCAGCGCGCCGCAAGAAGCGACGCCAGCCCGCCTGTGTCAAGCTGTAGCACCGCCCGGTTGGCACTGGTCAAACTAAATCGATTAGATTAGAAGACGGATGAACGTTCGGACCCATCATGACAAGCCAGATCATCCCTGTTGAACCATTCGACTTCATCGCATTCGGCGGCACCGGCGACCTTGCCGAGCGCAAGCTGCTTCCCGCGCTTTATCAGCGGCAGCGCGCGGGCCAGTTTTCGGAGCCGACGCGCATCATCGGCACCTCGCGCAGCAAGATGACGGACAAGGAGTATCGCGACTTCGCCCGCAAGGCGATCAGCGAGCATGTGAAGGCCGAGGAGATCGACGAAGGGCAGCTCGAAACCTTCCTCAAGCGGCTCTCCTATGCCGCGGCCGATGCGAGGTCGGGCGAGGGGTTCGATGCCTTGAAGAAGGAGATCGGCGAGTCGCAGCGCATCCGCGTCTTCTATATGGCGGTGGCCCCTTCCCTCTTCGGCGACATCGCCCGCAACATCAAGGCGAACGGCCTTCTGACGCCGCAGTCGCGGCTGGTGGTGGAAAAGCCGATCGGTCGCGATCTGGCCTCGGCAAAGGCGCTCAACGACCAGATCGGCGAGGTGTTTGCCGAGCACCAGATCTTCCGCATCGACCATTATCTCGGCAAGGAGACGGTGCAGAACCTGATGGCGCTGCGCTTTGCCAATGCGCTCTACGAGCCTTTGTGGAACTCGGCCCATATCGACCATGTGCAGATCACCGTCGCCGAAACGGTCGGGCTGG
>JBARXU010000020.1:0-179317 GCA_049647505.1 Mesorhizobium sp. | reverse complement strand
TGGCATTGCGCCTTGGAGATTACTATTATTGACGCGCTGCCATGCGCCGCCGGCGTTTGTCCTCTGCCGTCATTCACCGTCCCGGGAAGCGCGACCCAGCCTAATGGCCGCCTTGATCATCCCTCGTAGGACCGCGCGAACGCGACACGAGGCTGGCTTATGTCGCCACCGTCCGCGACCCGTCACCAGCGCCACACTTGCCTGGGAGGCCCGGTCGTGCGCCCCGTTCCCTCTGGCAAGCTGCAGGCACGATTATGCGGGCGGTCGAAACGAGGGGGATAGAATGGGGGTGGGCGGCTTTTTGCGAGAACTGCCCCGGCAGCCCCTCTCTTGCAATTTCTGACACTTAGCTCGCCGGCCCTCGCTTCGCTCAGGCTCGCTAAGACGTCGAAATTGCTTTCTCCCCCACAAGGGGGGAGATAGGGCGGGCGTCAACCCAGCCCTCCGCTATGGCTCCCGCCCTTCCGGGCGTTCAGGCCTCGCGAGGTCCACTGGACCTCCCGTTCGCCCAATGGGCGAGACCGGCCCTCACCGTTCGTCACTCGAAAAGCCCATTTGGGGGCTTTGCGTTTGCTTCGCAAACCGCTCCTCACCCCCCGCTGCTTGCGCTGTCCGACGCCTCACGCTACGAGGAATAACTTTGACGCAAACGTCAATTTTTGGAGGATCGGATGGCGTTGCCTGACGTGCTGAAGAAGAACCTGCGGATACCTGTCGTCGGCTCGCCGCTTTTCATCATTTCCCATCCGCCGCTGGTATTGGCGCAATGCAAGGCAGGCGTCATCGGTTCGTTCCCCGCGCTCAATGCCCGGCCCGAGGCCCAGCTCGACGAATGGCTTGCCCAGATCACCGAGGAACTGGCCGCCCATGACGCCGCCAATCCCGACCGTCCGTCCGCGCCCTATGCGGTCAACCAGATCGTCCACAAGTCGAATGGCCGCCTCCAGCACGACCTCGAAATGTGCGTCAAATACAAGGTTCCGATCGTCATCACCTCGCTGGGCGCATTGCCGGAGGTCAACGACGCCGTCCATTCCTATGGCGGCATCGTGCTGCACGACATCATCCATGACCGCCATGCGCGCAAGGCAATCGAAAAGGGCGCCGACGGGCTGATCGCGGTCGCGACCGGCGCGGGCGGCCATGCCGGAACGCTGTCGCCCTTCGCGCTGGTTCAGGAAATCCGCAAATGGTTCGACGGTCCGCTACTGCTGTCGGGCGCGATTGCAAATGGCGGCGCCATCCTGGCGGCGCAGGCGATGGAGGCCGACATGGCCTATATCGGCTCGCCCTTCATCGCGACGCATGAAGCCCGCGCGGCCGACGCCTACAAGGAGATGATCGTCTCATCGAATGCGGCCGACATCGTCTATTCCAACCTCTTCACCGGCGTTCACGGCAACTATCTGCGCGGCTCCATCGAGGCGATGGGCATGGACCCGAAGAACCTGCCGGAATCCGACCCGAGCAAGATGGATTTCGGCGCGGCCGTCACCGGCGCGAAAGCCTGGAAGGAAATCTGGGGCTGTGGCCAGGGAATCGGCGCGGTGGAGGAAATCGTCGGCGCAGGTGAACTGATCGACAGGCTCGCCCGCGAATACGACGCCGCGAAGAAGCGGGTTACGGCCTGAGACGGGTCTGAGAGACTTTCATAGGACCGGTCGATATTGGCCATGACCTGAGGAGCGTGCGACGATTCACAATCCGGCGGCGGCGCGCGTGGCTGCGCTGATCACGGGCTTGCGCTCCATCGGATAATACTTGAACCACGGCTCGGCCTTGTTTGCAGCCGTTCGAGATAAGCGCGCAGAGCCTCGCATTCCGGCCCGATCGGCTCGATGGCGTTTGCATAGAGAAGCGCCGGGCAGGCCGAAATGTCAGCCATAGAAAAGGCGCTGCCGACGCACCATTCGCGCCCGGTCAGATGTCTGTCGATGAATGGATAGATCTGGCGCAGCTTGCCCCTCGCCTGCTCGACG
This sequence comes from Mesorhizobium sp., assembly GCA_049647505.1. Classification (GTDB taxonomy): domain Bacteria; phylum Pseudomonadota; class Alphaproteobacteria; order Rhizobiales; family Rhizobiaceae; genus Mesorhizobium_A. The sequence goes on along the minus strand of JBARXU010000020.1, from coordinate 177,338 downwards.
CTAAACGGGTCGCGCTTGTCGACCGGGCGCAGGACATCGGCCACAATGTCCTGCATCGGATGATGGACGTAATTGTCGAAGACGCGATCCCAGAGCCGCACGTCGAGCCGCTCTGTTTCATCCGACGGCAGCAGGCCGGCGCTGGCAATCTGGTCGATCCTCTCGATGATGATGGTCGCTTCGCCAATCGTGCGATCACCTTCCTGAAAGGCCGGAATCTTCCCGATGGGCCAAGCGGCCCTGAACGCATCGGCTGAGGCGGGATCGCCGAAATTCACAACAACAGGTTCAAAATCCAGCCGGGCTTCATAAAGCGCGATCAGTGCCTTCCACGAGAAGGAGGAAAGTGGATGGAAAAACAACTTCATCACTCATGATCTCTCTTCCGGGACAGCCATGCCCGCCGCCTTGCGATCAGGCTAGGCCTTCTACCCACCCATGCCGCTACGCGGCAGCATGATACGGTCGAAACGGGCGCGCAATGCGTCGTCGAGCACACGCGAAATGTGGTTCGGGAAATGCGTCGACAGGATGCGGCGCTTCTCGGCAATCGCTCGTTGCAGAAGGTCCGGCTTGCCGCGCTCGCCCCACTCCTTCGGGCTGAAGCGGTCGGCGACGGCCGGATAGAAATATTCGGTCTGCATCAGCTTCAGCGTCTGGCCATGGCCGAGATAGTGGCCGGGACCGTTGAGACAGACATCGGCGATGACATCGAGCGACAGCGCCTCGTCGGACACGTCGATGCCGCGCACGCAGCGCAGGCACTGGCCAAGCATGTCGTTGTCGGTAATCAGGCTTTCCAGACAGAAGCCCAACAGCGAGGCGTGCATTCCGGCTGACTCATAGACGAGGTTGAGGCCGGACAGGCCCGCCATAACCGTGGTGATGCCCTTCTCGTAGCCTGACTGAATGTCGGGCAGTTTCGAATCCGCCATGCCGGCAGCCGAGCCGCCCGGCAGATCGTAGAACTGGGCCATTTGCGCGCAGGCCGATGTCAGCAGCGACTGCTCGGCAGAGCCGCCCGACATGGCGCCGGTGCGCAGGTCGGAGACAAATGGCCATGTCCCGAAAATGGCCGGATGGCCGGGTTTCAACGCATTCACATAGACGAGGCCAACCAGCACTTCCGCGACGGCCTGAACGACAGCGCCCAAAATCGCCGCCGGTGCGGTCGCGCCCGCCTGCCCTGCCGACAGAAGCAGGATCGGCACACCGCCGGCCACGCATTCCTCAAGCACGCCGCAGGCATCCTCGGCGAACTTCATCGGAGGCACGACAAAACAGTTCGAGTTGGACACGAAGGGCCGTGCGCGGAAATTCTCCTCGCCGCCGGCGATCGCATAGAGCATGTCGAGCGAGGCGCGGACATTCTCGCGCACCGTCCACGACGTGCCGACATGCTTCGTCGTCCCCGACACGCAGGCGTAGAGGGTGTTGAAGTCCATGTCGAAGGGGTCGACCACATCGCGCGGCACCATCGGCCGCTGGAAGAAATGAATATTGTCCATCAGGTCGACGATGCGCGCCGCGTCGTAGATGTCCTGAAGCAGAGACTCGCGGTATTCGCGCTTTTCGACGTCGACGACATGCACCGCCGCGCCCGCCGTGCCGTAATGGACCCGCTTGCCCTGCACCTGCATGTCGTGCTTCGGATCCTGCCCGTGCAGCGTGAAATTGCGCGCCGCGTTCCTGATCGTGTCGAGCACAAGGCCGCGGGGAAAGCGCAGGCGGGCGTCATCGCCATAGACCGCGCCGACGCGCGTGCAGGCGTCGATGCAGCTGGGGATGGCATTGCCGAAGCCGACCGTCTCCAGCAGGTGCAACACGGCCTCGTGCACGCGTTCGAGGTCGTTCTGCGTCAGCGCCGTGTAGCGCCCGCCCTCCAGGCCCGGACGGACGGGACGGATATCCTCCGCCAGCGGCGCGGCGCGCATGGCCCGCCTCGCTTCCCGACCCCCTGACCGGCGCGAGGCGCCCGTGTCTGCCGCGTTCTGTTCCTGCAAGGTCGCGCTCATGGATCACACCTCAACAGGCGGCCGAGGCCATCGCCCTACATGCTCCGCCTTGCACCCATTCTTGCTACGCGCCGGGCCGCTCGGGAAGCGTCGGCGTTAGGCCACGGGAACGGCGCGAATGATCCAATTCGCGCCGCTTCATGCCGCCGCCGGGCGGCGTCCGGCAGCGGTGGCAAGTTCTCTGACGCCCGGCTCTATATGCTGGAGCGCGATCGACGAGAAGCCGAGCCGCAGGAAGTTCTTCGGTTCGTTCGACCCGTCGAAGAAACGGTTGCCGGGCTCCACCAGGACCGAGCGCGCGGCCGCCGTTTCTGCGAGCGATGTCGCGTCGAAACCGGGCGGGCCTTCGAGCCAGATCGAGGTGCCGCCGGTGGCGGGAGACGGACGCCATTCCGGCAGGAAGGCGGAGACCGCCTGCACCAGCCGCTTGCGCCGTTCGGAGAACGCGCCCGACAGCTTGCGCACCAGCGCCTCGTGATGGCCGAGCGACAGGAAAAGCGCCACCGCGCGCTGGTTGTTGGCCGGCGGGTGGCGCAGCATGAAGCGGCGCAGCGCGCGCAGTTCTGCAACAAGATCGGCGGAGGCGACGATGTAGCCAAGGCGCAGGCCCGGAGCGAGCGTCTTCGACATCGAGCCGACATAGACGACGCGGCCGGAGCGATCGAGGCTCTTCAAAGCCTGCTGCGGCGCTTCGTCGATGAGCTGGCTGTCATAACCGTCCTCGATGATGATCTGATTATTGCGCGCGGCATCGGCCAGAAGTTGGGTGCGACGTTCTTCGGAGAGCGACACCATTGTCGGGCAATGATGGCTCGGCGTCGTGAAGACGAAGCCGCAATCGGCGGGAATCTCCGAGACTTTCAAGCCTTCGCGGTCAACGGGGACCGGCACGATGTCGGCGCCTGCCAGCTTGAAGACGCTGCGCGCATCGGGGTAGCCGGGATTTTCCATCGCGACCCTGGTGCCCCTGGACATCAAAAGCGTCGCCAGCATGTAGAGCGCGTGCTGCGCACCAAGCGTCACGATGATCTCGTCGGGATTGGCAAAGATGCCGCGACGCGGCAGCAGCCGGGCCTGTATCTGCTCGATCAGCGCCGGGTCGTCCTGATCGACCATGTCGGCGGCCCAGTTGCGGATTTCGAGCACGGCAAGCGCCATGCGATTGCATTCGCGCCACTCCGCCGTCGGGAACAGCGCCGGGTCGAACTGGCCATAGACGAACGGGTAGGACGACTTGATCCAGTTCTGCTGCTTGGACGTCTTGGGCAGGTCGCTCGGCGCCATCTTGCGGCGCGCCTTCCAATCCACCCCGTCCTGATTGTCGGCGTGCTTCGGCGGGCTCTTGGCGGGGCTGACCAGAACGTCCGGATTGACGAAGTGGCCGCGCCTTTCGCGCGCGATCAGGAAGCCCTGATCGACCAGTTGCTGGAAGGCGAGAACCACTGTTCCGCGCGCCACGCCAAGCTTCTCAGCGAGGATGCGGCAGGACGGCAGAGGCATGGAGGCGGCGATCTGGCGGTCGAGAATGGCGGCGACGATGGCCTGCCTGATCTGCGCCTGGAGCGTCTGTCCCGACTCCGTCGAGATGGTGAAAAGGCCCGACCAGATGGCCGTGTCATTGCGTGATGGCATAATCATCTCCTCCATCTGCACCGTATGCCTGTCATAAGGTCCAGACAAGTCTGGCTCAACAGATTGAGCCACCAATTTTTTTGATGTACTCATCATTGGTCCAGAACGATCAGTGGAAAGAGGGCGTCGCTTCCGCTATTTCGATCGCGTCGACAATCGTCAGCCGAGGATCGTATCTTGGACGGACTTCAACTCACCCGCGCACGTGACCAACTGGAGAAACACCGGACCGCGATCGCGGCCATGGACATGCGCAAGGCCTTTGCCGGCGACCTTGGCCGCTTCGGCTCCCTGTCACTCGCCTTCGACGATCTCCTGCTCGACTGGTCCAAATGCGCGGTCGACGCCAGAGCGATGGATCTCCTTGAAAAGCTGGCGCAGGCCGCAGGCGTCGAGGCGCGGCGTGACGCGATGTTTGCCGGCCGGCACATCAATATCACCGAGGACCGCGCGGTGCTGCACACGGCCTTGCGCGGCGCTACCAAAGGCGTCGCCGACGCGCGGGCAGAGGTTGCGGGCGAAGTCGGCAGCGTGCTGGACGCGATGGCGGTCTTTGCCGCCAGCGTCCGCGACGGCTCCTATACGGGTGCAACGGGCAAGCGCATCACCGACGTGGTCAATATCGGCATTGGCGGGTCCGATCTCGGCCCGCAAATGTGCGCGCTGGCGCTCGCCCCGTTCCATGACGGGCCTCGCACGCACTTCGTCTCCAATGTCGACAGCGCCCACATCCACGACATCATGGGAAATCTCGATCCCGAAACGACGCTCTTCGTCATCGCATCGAAGACGTTCACCACAATCGAGACAATGACCAATGCCGCGACCGCGCGGGCATGGACGGCAAAGGCGGTGGGCGACGAAAACGCCGCTGTGCATTTCACTGCCGTTTCGAGCGCGGTCGACAAGGCCGCCGCCTTCGGCATTCCGGAGAACCGCGTGTTCGGCTTCTGGGACTGGGTCGGCGGGCGCTATTCGCTGTGGTCGGCCATCGGCCTGCCGATCATGATCGCAATCGACTCGGACAATTTCCGCGCCATGCTGGCAGGCGCGCATGCGCTGGACGAACATTTCCGCACGGCACCGATCCTTGAGAACCTGCCTGTCGTGCTCGGTCTCGTCGGCTATTGGCACCGCGTGATCTGTGGCTACCCGGCGCGCGCCGTCATTCCCTACGACCAGCGCCTGTCGCGCCTGCCTGCCTATCTCCAGCAGCTCGACATGGAATCAAACGGCAAGAGCGTGATGCTTGACGGATCGCCTGTCACTTCGCCGACCGGCCCGCTGGTCTTCGGCGAACCCGGCACCAACGGGCAGCATGCCTTCTTCCAGTTGCTGCATCAGGGCAGCGACGTCATTCCCGTCGAGTTCATCGTCGCGGCAGAAGGCTTCGAGCCGGAGCTGGGCGTGCATCACGACCTGCTGGTGGCAAATTGCCTGGCGCAATCTGAAGCACTCATGAAGGGGCGCACGCTGGACGAAGCGAAGACGCAGATGCTGAAATCGGGCATGGAAGCGGCTAAGGTGGACGAAATTGCGCCACACCGTGTCTTTTCCGGCAACAGGCCGTCGGTGACGATCGTCTATCGTCGCCTCGACCCGTTTGCGCTGGGCCGGCTGATCGCGCTTTACGAGCACAGGGTCTTTGTCGAAGGCGTGCTCTACAACATCAACTCATTCGACCAGTGGGGCGTCGAACTTGGCAAGGAACTGGCGACCGGCCTGCTGCCGATCGTCGAGGGCAAGGCGTCCGCCACCGGCCGCGACAGCTCGACTGCCGGGCTTGTCGCACATATTCACGGCCTGCAAGGCCAATAGTGCCGTTCCTGAAAGCCAGCCGAAAGACGAGCAGCACATGAAACCGATCAAGGGCATTCTTTTCGACAAGGACGGCACGCTGGTCGACTTCCAGGCGACATGGCACGCGATCGGCGACCTGATGGCGCTGAAGGCGGCGCGCGGCGACCGCAGCGTGGCCGACGCGATGATGGACAAGGCCGGCTATGACCTCGCTGCCGGCCGCTTCAGGGCGGATTCGATCTTTGCCGCCGGCACCAATTCCGACATCGTTTCGCTCTGGTATCCTGAGCTGAGCGACGGCGAGCGGCTCGCCATGGTGGACCAGTTCGACCATATCACCGCAATCGAGGGTGCGGAACAGGCGGTCGCCCTGCCCGGCATCGAGGCTGCGATCACCGAGCTTCATGCGAAGGGCCTTCGGCTGGGCGTCGCGACCAACGATTCCACCACGGGAGCGGAGCGAACGCTTCTGGCGCTCGGCATCGCCAACATGTTCGATGCCTCCTATGGCTATGACTCGGTCGCAAATCCCAAGCCCGCGCCCGACTCCGTCATCGCATTCTGCGACCTGACCGGGCTGAAGCCGTCGGAGATCGCGATGGTGGGGGACAATGGCCACGATCTGGAAATGGCGCACAATGCCGGCTGCGGACTGGCCGTCGGTGTGCTGAGCGGAACCGGCACGCGCGAAACGCTGGAACGGCGGGCCGATGTGGTGCTGGGTTCGGTCGCGGACCTTCCGGCCTATCTGGCCGCGATGGCGAGCGACGCCTGATCCAAGTCGCGGCCCCCATCTCGGGCGGCGCGATCAAAGCCTCATCTTAGAGCGGTTCGTCCCACAAAAAGAAAACGGCGGCGCCGTGGGCGCCGCCGTGATCTGTCAGACCGGGTTTCCGATCAGCGCAAATCCTTGCGCAGGATCTTGCCGACCGGCGTCTTCGGCAGTTCGGTGCGGAACTCGACCGCGCGCGGAACCTTGTAGGCCGTCAGCTCCCTGCGGCAGAAATCGAGCACGTCCTTCTCGGTCAGCGCCTCATCCTTCTTGACGATGAACAGCTTCGGCACTTCGCCCGACTTCTCGTTGGGGATGCCGATAGCCGCCACTTCGAGCACGCCCGGCATCGAGGCGACGACTTCTTCCAGCTCGTTCGGATAGACGTTGAAGCCGGAGACGATGATCATGTCCTTCTTGCGGTCGACGATCTTCGTATAGCCGCGCTCGTCCATGATGCCCATGTCTCCTGATTTGAAGAATCCGTCCTTCGTCATGACCTTGGCCGTCTCGTCGGGGCGGTTCCAGTAGCCAGCCATGACCTGCGGGCCACGGATGCAGATTTCACCGACTTCGCCGAGCGGGACATCCTCGCCCTCATCGTCACGAATGGCGATTTCGGTGGAGGGGATCGGCAGGCCGATTGTGCCGGAGAATTCCTCCAGATCGAAACGATTGGTCGTCGCCACCGGAGAGGTCTCGGACAGGCCGTAGCCTTCGGATACCGGGATGCCGGTCATCTTGAGCCAGCGTTCGGCCACCGGGCGCTGGGCAGCCATGCCGCCTGCAAAGGTGAGCGATAGCGGCTTGAAGTTGAGCTTCTGGAAATCCTCATTGTTCATCAGGGCGACGAACAAGGTGTTGAGGCCCGGAAACACGTTGAACGGATATTTCTGCAACTCCTTGACGAAGGCAGGAATGTCGCGCGGGTTGGCGATCAGGATGTTCTGCGCACCCTGCGACATGCCCATCAGCGCGTTCACCGTTAGCGCGTAGATGTGATAGAGCGGCAGCGCGCAGACGAATATCTGGCGCTCGGGCCGCGCTCGCTTCACGAATGCGGTTTCCTGCCAGAGGACATTCTGCTGGACGTTGGACAGGATGTTCCTGTGCAGCAGCGTCGCGCCCTTCGACACGCCGGTGGTGCCGCCGGTATATTGCAGGAAGGCGACATCGTCCGGGCCGGGTTTTGCAGGCTTGAACGTCATGCGCGAACCAGCCTTCAACGCGGCGGGGAACTTGACGTGGCCCGGCAGATTCCAGCCGGGCACCATCTTCTTCACCCTGCGCACGACGAAGTTGACCAGCAGGCCCTTGGCGCCGAGCATGTCGCCCATCGACGCGACGACGACATGCTTGACCGGCGTCTTGGAGACGACCTTCTCCAGCGTCGACGCGAAATTCTCGATGATGACGATCGCCTCTGCGCCGGCATCGTTGAGCTGGTGCTCAAGCTCGCGCGGCGTGTAGAGCGGGTTGACGTTGACCACCGTGTAGCCGGCGCGCAGGATCGCCATCATCGCGACCGGATATTGCAGCACGTTCGGCATCATGATCGCGACGCGCGCGCCGGGCTTCATGCCGAGCGACTGGAGATAGGCGCCGAACGATGCCGACGCCTTTTCAAGCTCCGCATAGGTGATCGACTTGTCCATCGAGGTGAAGGCAGGACGGCCGGCAAAGCGCCGGCAGGCGTCGACCAGGAAGTCACCGATATTGTTGAACTTCAGTGGCTCGATATTGTGCGGGACGACCGGCGAATAGCTCGCGAGCCAGGGCTTTGAGGCATAAGCGCTCTTCCTGCTTGAACTCTTTGCGGGTGCGGGTGCGGGTGCGGCGTCGGCAGCAGCCTTGGGTGCAGCTTTGGAAGCGGGCTTGGATGCGGCCTTTGGCGCAGTCTTCGCGGCAGCTACCTTGGGTGCGGCGGCCGGCTTGGCGGCCGGCTTCGGAGCTGCGGCTTTTGCGGCCGGCTTGGCGGCAGCTTTGGGAGCAGCCTTCGGCGCGGCGGCCGATTTTGCAGCAGCCTTTGGCGCAGCGGCCGGCTTGGCCGCAGGTTTTGCTGCGGCGGCCTTGGGGGCAGGCTTGGCGGCGGGTTTCGCGGCTGCCGTCTTCGTCTTCATGTCCGATGGCTTGGTTCGTGCCGCCATGCCGCTCGGCGTTGTCGTCGGATCAGCCTTTTTCTTGCTGGCCGGCTTGGCTGGTGTCTTTGCCATTACTGCTCCCTTTGCGGCTTTGCCCGCATTTGTTCTGGTTGCAGCCCGGTCACCTCCATACGACCGGACCTTGAATCTTATCTATGGCCAGACTGACGAGCCATGCAAGGCCTGAGCGGGCTGGCGCGCCCGCCTCATGCGCGTTTGACAGCCTCACACGGGCCTTTGAGCTACTGGACAGCGGAGATGTCCGGGATCGCGTCGAGCAGCATCCGCGTATAGTCCGCCTGCGGCTGGTCGAATATCTGGTCCACCGGCCCCTGCTCCACCAGCCTGCCGTGATGCAGCACGCCGACCGCATCCGCCATCTGGCGAACCACTGCCAGGTTGTGGCTGATGAGAAGATAGGTCAGGCCGAACTCGTCCTGCAGCGAGCGCATCAGGTCCAGCACCTGCGCCTGCACCGACACGTCGAGCGCCGATGTCGGCTCGTCGCAGATGATGAATTCGGGCTGGCTCGACAGCGCGCGCGCAATGGCGATGCGCTGGCGCTGGCCGCCGGAAAATTCATGCGGGAACTTGCGCATCGCGCCGGCGTCGAGCCGCACTTTCTCCAGAAGGCCGGCGACCCGGTCCTCGACCTCGCCGCGATTGGTGCTGAGCTTCAGGGTGCGGATCGGTTCGGCCACGATATCGGCCACCCGCCAGCGCGGATTGAGGCTGGCATAAGGATCCTGGAAGATCATCTGCACGCGCCGGCGGCGTTTGCGGTCGCCCTCGCGGCCTTCCCAGATGTCGTCGCCGTCGATCTTTACGTGCCCGCTGGTCGGCCGGGTCAGGCCGATCATCATGCGCGCGCATGTGGACTTGCCCGAACCGGATTCGCCCACCAGCCCGTAAGTTGCCCCTTTGGCGATGGTGAAGGATACGTCGTCGACCGCCTTGAAGGTGACTGCCGGCTTGCCGCCAAAGCGGGCGAGCAGCGACGCCTGTCCGAGTTCGAACACCTTGGTCAGGTTCTCGACGCGCACCAATGGCTCGGGCGCGGCGGGAACCTCGTGGCGGCGCACCTCGTCCTTGATCGACGGGATCGAGCCGATCAGCTTGATCGTATAGGGTTCTTTCGGGCGCTTGATGATGTCGCCGACCGTGCCGGATTCGACGATTCTACCCTTGTTCATGACGATCATGCGGTCTGCCGTTTCGGCGATCACACCCATGTCATGGGTGACCAGCATGACGGCTGCGCCGCGATCGGCGCATACCTTCTTCAGTATCCTGATGATCTGTGCCTGCACCGACACGTCGAGCGCCGAAGTCGGCTCGTCGGCGATGATCAGCTCCGGCTCGCCGGCGAGCGCAAGCGCGATGACGACGCGCTGGCGCATGCCGCCCGAGAACTGGTGCGGATAGGAATCGATGCGCTCGGCAGGCGATGGGATACCGGCCTCCGCCATCAGGTCGATGGCGCGCTGGCGCGCCTGTGCCTCGTCCATCGGCAGATGCCGGCGGATGGTCTCGATGAGTTGCTCGCCGATCGTGTAGAGCGGGTTCAGGCTGGTCAGCGGGTCCTGGAAGACCATGCCGATATGCTTGCCGCGCAGCGCCGCCTTTTCCTTGATCGACAGATTGTCGATGCGCCTGCCGGCGAGCCAGACCTCGCCGCTCGTGATGCGGCCGGGAGGCTCGATCAGGCCGATGACGGCCGAACCGGTCATCGACTTGCCGGCGCCCGATTCACCGACGACGCCGAGCACCTCGCCCGGCGCGATGTCGAAGGAGATACCGTCCACCGCGCGAAAATTGCCGCGCCGAAGCGCGAAATCGACGGTGAGGTTTTTGACTGAGAGAAGAGGTTCAGCCATCAGCGCAGCCTCGGATTGAGCGCATCGCGCAGCCAGTCACCCAGAAGATTGACCGACAGCGCCAGCGCAATGAGCGTCAGCGCGGGGAAGAGCAGGATCCAGTATTCGCCCGAGAACAGGAATTGCTGGCCGATGCGGATCAGCGTTCCAAGCGACGGCTGGGTGGGCGGCACGCCGACGCCGAGGAAGGAGAGCGTCGCCTCCTCGATGATGGCGAGCGCAAGCCCGATGGTGGCGATGACCAGCACCGGCCCCAGCGTGTTGGGTAAAACGTGCTGGAACAGGATCTTGAACGGGCCGACCCCCATGATGCGGGCGGCGGCGACGTAATCCTTCTGGCGCTCGACCATTGTGGCGCCGCGCACGGTGCGCGCAAACTGCGCCCAGTTCGACAGGCCGATGGCGAGGATCAGCACGATCACCGCCATGCTCTCCTGCCGGTTGGCAGGGATGATGCCACGCGCGATGCCGAAGATCAGCAGCGCCATCAGGATCGCCGGGAAGGACAGCTGGATGTCGGCGATGCGCATGATCGTGGCGTCCACCCGGCCCCCGACATAACCGGCGGTCAGGCCGAGCGCGGTGCCGAGCACAAGCGCAAACAGCGTCGCGGACAGGCCCACGAAGAGCGACACGCGGCTGCCGTAGAGAATGGTCGACAAGACGTCGCGGCCCTGATTGTCGCTGCCGAGGATGAAGTAGTTGCCGGCAAATGACGACGACATCGGCTTGGTGAAGCCATCCATCAGGTTGAGCGTCGCCGGATTGAACGGGTCGTAAGGCGCGATCAGCGGCGCAAACAGCGCGGCCATGATCATGACGAAGGCGAGGATCGCCGCGACGATGGCGACCGGCGAGTGGCGGAACGACCACATCACGTCCGAGTCCATCATGCGGCGGAACCAGCCCGGATCGGTCGACTGAGCGGGCGCGGCGGGAGTTGGAGTGGAGTTGCTCATCGGTTCATCTCCCGGAGGCGCGCGCATCGACCCGCAGCCGCGGGTCAACGATGAAATAGAGAATGTCGACGATCAGGTTGATGATGACGAAGACCAGCGCCACGAAGACCAGATAGGCCGCCATGACAGGCACGTCGACGGCCTGCACCGAATTGACGAACAAAGAGCCGACGCCCGGCCACTGGAACACGGTTTCGGTGATGATCGAGAACGCGATCACCGAGCCAAGTTGCAGGCCGGTGATGGTGATGACCGGAACGAGCGTGTTCTTGAGCGCATGGCCGAAATTGATCGAGCGTTCCGACAGGCCGCGCGCGCGGGCAAAGCGGATATAGTCGGCGCGCAGCACCTCCATCATTTCGGCGCGCACGAGGCGCATGATGAGCGTCAACTGGAACAGCGACAGCGTGATCGCCGGCAGGATCAGCGATTTCAGCCCGGAGGCGGTCAAAAGGCCGGTCTGCCACCCGCCTATGTCGACGGTCTGGCCGCGCCCGAAGGACGGCAGCCATTTAAGCTCGACGGCGAAGATGTAGATCAGGCCGATGCCGATCAGGAATGTCGGCAGGGAAACGCCGACGAGCGAGGCCGACATGATGAAGCTGGAGATCGGGCTGTTGGGCTTCAGCGCCGTGTAGACGCCAAGCCCGACGCCGAAGACGAGCGCAATGAGCGCAGACGCGACCGCCAGCTCGATGGTGGCGGGCAAGCGCGAGAAGATCAACTCGGTGACAGGCTGCTGCAACCGATACGAAATGCCGAAATCGCCCTGCACGGCGCTGGTGAGAAAGCGCCAGAACTGGACAATGACGGGGTCGTTCAGGCCAAGCTGCTGGCGCAGCATTTCGTGGTCCTGCAAGCGCGAGTCCTGGCCGAGCAGATTTGCGACCGGATCACCGACATAGCGGAACACGAAGAATGAGATAAGGCCGACGAACAACATCACGACGATGGACTGCAAGAGCCGCCGAAGGATGAATTGAACCATGGAAATCGCTCCCGACGCCGGACATCAGAAGACCTGACCCGGACGCACAATTAGGCGCAGCCCGGCTGTCGCCGAACTGCGAATGCCATCGGAAAGCCTCGCCGCGCCCAAGGGCGCGGCGAAACCATCTGACCGAGACTACTGTGCCGGCTTGATGTCGTAAATGCGGGGCTGGTTTTCCGGATGAACCGCGATCTGCAGGCCCTTCTTGGTGGCGTAAGCCAGGACCTGATTGTGGATCGCGAGATACGGACGGTCTTCCTGAACCTTCGCCCAGATTTCGGCGATGGTCGCATTGCGCTTTTCGAGATCGACTTCAGTCGCGAGCGACTCGATCTTGGCGTCGACTTCCGCGTTCGAATAGCGGCCCGGATTGTATGCGCCGTAGTGACCGGTCGTGGTGTGAACCAGATCGTTCAGCGTATAGGCCGAATCGAAGGTCGGAACGCCCCAGCCGAGCAGGTAGAAGTCGGTGTCGGCGTTCTGGATCAGCGGCGAATGCTGAGCAATCGGACGCGAGGCAAGCGTCGCCTTGACGCCGATCTGGCCGAGCATGCCGACATAGGCGGTCGAGATCGCCTCGTCATTGATGTAGCGGTTGTTCGGCGTGTCGAGCGTGATGGTGAAGCCGTTCGGGTAGCCGGCTTCCGCCAGCAGCGCCTTTGCCTTGGCAACGTCGGGCGCCGGATACTTGTCCAACTCTTCGGTCCAGCCGTTGACGAAAGGCGGGTTGATGACGCCGGTCGGGATCGACTGGCCGCGCATGACGACCTGCTTGATCGCGTCACGGTCGAGCGCGAGGTGGAAGGCTTCACGGACCTTGGGGTCGCTCAGCGGGTTCTTGTCCTTGACGTCGGACGACTTCAGCGGCTCCGGCGTGACGCGATAGCCGAAATAGATGAAGCGGTTTTCCGGGCCGGTCGTGACCGACACATTGTCCGACGACGACAGGCGCTCGACGTCCTGCACCGGCACGTCCTGCACGAAATCGACTTCGCCGGACAGGAGCGCCGAGACGCGGGTCGCGGCTTCGGTGATGACCGTGTAGACGATGTCGGTCACGAAAGGCTTCTCGCCCCAATGGCCCTCATTGTAGGTCAGGTTCGACTTCACGTCGACTTCGCGCGAGACCAGCTTGTAGACGCCGGTGCCGTTGGTGTTGCGGACGGCGAAGTTGTCGTCCTGCGAACCGGCCTGCTGCACCTCCACGGCGTTGTTCGCCTCGGTCCAGGTCTTGTCCATGATGAAGGTGTTGGTCAGGTTGTTCGGATAGAGCGGCGACGGGCCGGTCATCTTCACCTCGACCGTCAGGTCGTCGACAGCGGTCACGCCTGCAACGGCGGCGTGAAGCTGCTTGAGGTTCGACTTCTCGGAGCGCGCGCGATCGAGCGAGAACACCACGTCCTCGGCGGTGAAGGCGGCGCCATCGTGGAACTTCACGTCGGGACGCAGCTTGAACACCCAGGTGGTCGGGTCGCCGTCCTTGATCGCCCATTCGGTGGCGAGGCGCGGGATGAGCTTGCCCTCGACGTCGCGATCCACCAGCGTTTCATAGATGTGGTGGACGAAAGTATGGGTGACGCCCTGGTTCTGCGAATGCGGATCGAGGGTCAGCGCGTCGCTGTTGCGCGCCCATCGCACCGTTTCCGCATAGGCTGGCGCAATCATGGTCGCAATCGCGAGCATGCTGGCCATCAAAGTCAGTTTACGCATGGTAACTCCCGTTTGTTGATCTTGTCGGTTCCCAACCGGTCATCGCCGGCAACATTGGGTGATGTCGGAGGATAAGCAGGGTCTCCCGCAGCGTCTGGCAATTCTGCTCGATAGTTTGCTGCGAAAATAGAAAAACCGCCTCCCCCTCTCGTTGGCGCGGGCCGTTCTGTTTTTTCCGGTCACCGCGACATACTGATACGTTCTCATACATGGTCATAATCACTCGGGCAACGCGCGCTTGTGCGGACGTCACTTCCCTTGGGACAGGATGTTTGAGCCGTTCCTGCAGATTTGGCCTGCAGATTTGACGCCCCGGCACCTAACCATGGGGAAGGCTGGCAGAATGTTTTTCTCCTATCAGTCCCAAATTTGGACCAATTTCGCCTCTTCAATATCTACAAAAACACTAGGCTTTCATCGTCTTAAAAGGAGGCCGACATGACCCTCAATCGCAGAATCGTGCTGTTTTCAGCAGCGCTCGCCGCAACCGCCCAGTTTGGCGGGCTGGGAATGGCCTGGGCCGACACCACCCTGCTCAATGTGTCCTATGACCCAACGCGGGAACTCTACAAGGAATTCAACGCCGCCTTTGCCGCCAAGTGGAAAGCCGACACCGGCGAGACCGTGAACGTGCAGGCCTCGCATGGCGGTTCGGGCAAGCAGGCCCGCGCCGTCATCGAAGGTCTCGACGCCGACGTGGTGACGCTGGCGCTCGAAAGCGACATCGACGCAATCGCCGAACATTCGGGCAAGATCCCGAAAGACTGGCGCAAGCGCTTGCCGAACAATTCCTCGCCCTACACGTCGACCATCGTCTTCCTGGTCCGCAAGGGCAATCCGAAGGGCATCCACGACTGGCCGGACCTCGTGAAGGGCGACGTCCAGATCATCACGCCGAACCCGAAGACGTCAGGCGGCGCGCGCTGGAACTATCTGGCGGCATGGGCCTGGGCGAACAAACAGTTCAACGGCGATGAAGAGAAGATCAAGGGATACATCGCGGAACTCTTCAAGCGCGTTCCGGTGCTCGATACGGGCGCTCGCGGGGCGCTGACGACATTCGCCCAGCGCCAGCTCGGCGACGTCCTGCTCGCATGGGAAAACGAGGCGGCGCTCGCCGGCGAAGAATTCGGCACGGACCAGTTCGACATCGTAGCACCCCCCTCCTCCATCCTCGCCGAGCCGCCGGTGACGATCGTCGATGCCAATGTCGACGCCAAGGGCACCCGCAAGGTGGCGGAGGCCTATCTGAACTACCTCTATTCGGAGGAAGGCCAGAGAATTGCGGCGAAGCACTTCTACCGCCCGTCCAATCCGGATGTCGTGCCGGCAGACGTTCTGGCAAACCTGCCGAAACTCGAACTCGTCTCCATCGACGATCCGATCTTCGGCGGCTGGGCCAAGGCGCAGCCCTACCACTTCGGCACGGGCGGCACCTTCGACCAGATCTACAAGCCGACGAACTGATAGACCGAACGGCCCCGGTCAACCTGGCTGGGGTCGTTCGCGCGATTGACTTGTGTCCTCCTTCTTGATCGTCTGGCGGCGGTTCTATCGGGGAGGATTGGATGACCGAGAGGTTCGACGCGATCGTCATCGGTGGCGGGCTTGCGGGCCTCGTCGCCGCCGCGGAACTTGGCGATGCGGGCCGCAGGACGCTGATCCTCGAACAGGAAGGCGGCGACTGGCTCGGCGGGCAGGCGCACTGGTCGCTTGGCGGTCTGTTTCTCGTCAATACGCCGGAACAGCGCAGGCTGGGCATTCGCGACAGCCGCGATCTGGCCTGGCAGGACTGGCAGGGATCGGCGCAGTTCGATCGGCCGCAGGATTTCTGGCCGCGCAAGGTGGCTGAGGCCTATGTGGATTTCGCTGCCGGCGAAATGCGGCCCTGGCTGCATGCCATGGGCATGCGCTGGTGGCCGGTTGTCGGCTGGGCCGAACGTGGCGGCGCGCTGGCCAATGGCCACGGTAATTCGGTGCCGCGCTTTCACCTGACTTGGGGCACGGGGCCGGGCGTCGTCGCACCCTTCGAGCGGCGCGTGCGCGAACATGTGGTGCGCGGGCTGACGACGCTGAAATTCCGCCATCGCGTATCGCGGCTGGTAAGGACGGGCCGCGCAGTGACCGGCGTAGCGGGCGAAATCCTTGAGGCGACGAATGTCGAGCGCGGCCAGCAGTCCGGGCGCGAGGTCATTGGCGACTTCGAGTTTGCAGCCGACCATGTGCTGGTCATGTCGGGCGGCATCGGCGGCGACCATGATTATGTGCGCAAGGTCTGGCCCACAGACCGGCTAGGCCCTGCGCCGAAGTCGATGGTCGCGGGCGTGCCTCACCATGTCGACGGACGCATGATCGAGATCGGCCGCAAGGCAGGCGCAGACGTCATCAATGTCGACCGCATGTGGCACTATGTCGAAGGCATCAGGAACTGGGACCCGATCTGGCCGAACCACGGCATCCGCATCCTGTCGGCGCCGTCGCCCATGTGGTTCGACGCAAACGGCAAGCGGCTCGAAGCGCCGTTCTTCCCGTCCTACGATTCGCTCGGCACGCTGAAACGGGTTCTGTCGACCGGCAAGGACTATTCGTGGTTCGTGATGACGGCGAAGATGGCGGCCAAGGAACTGGTGCTTTCAGGCTCGGAGCAGAACCTCGACTTTACCGGCAAGGACTGGCGCGCCGTCATGAAGAACCGGCGCGGCGGCAAGGCTCCGCCCTCGGTCAAGGCATTCCTCGACAAGGGCGAGGATTTCATCCTGCGCGACAATCTCGAAGACCTCGTGACCGCGATGAACGCGCTGACGGGCGACGGGCTGATCGAGGTCGACGCGCTGCGCGGCCAGATCGAGGCGCGCGACCGCGAGGTCGCCCACAGCTATTCCAAGGACGCGCAGATACAGGGCATCAACAATGCGCGGCGCTATCTCGGCGACAAGATTTTCCGCGTCACCAAGCCTCACCGCATTCTCGATCCGGCAAACGGCCCTCTGATCGCGGTCAGGCTGCATATTCTCACACGCAAGACGCTTGGCGGGCTGCATACCAATCTCGACGGGCAGGTGCTCGATCAGGCCGGCGAGCCGATCCCCGGCCTTTATGCCGCAGGCGAAGTGGCGGGCGGTGGCGGCGGCGGCTATCACGGCTACAACGCGCTGGAGGGCACATTTCTGGGCAGCTGCCTGTTCTCGGGCCGGCAGGCGGGGAGAAAAGCAGCGCAATGAATGAGCGTTTCGTCGCAACGGAGCCGGGGCGACATAGTTTGAAACGTTTGCCGTGTTGAATAGTGCCGTATCAGGGCCTATTGGGCGGGTACGCGCTGCCCGCGCGCCGGATTGCAGGAACGAACGAACAATATGCTGACCCGCAAAGGCAAATACGGCCTGAAAGCGATGGTGGACCTGGCGCTGCTGCCGGCGGGCGAGCTTGCGGTCGTCGGCGAGGTTGCGACGCGCAACAAAATTCCGAAGAAATTCCTCGACGCCATTCTGGTCGAGTTGCGCAATGCCGGCTTCGTGCAGAGCCGGAAGGGCAAGGAAGGCGGCTACCGGCTCGCACGGCCGGCCGAGGAAATCTGGGTCGGCGATGTGGTGCGCGTGCTCGACGGGCCGCTGGCGCCTTTCGCCTGCGCCAGCCGCACGCGTTATGAGCGCTGCGAGGATTGCGACGAGGAGAACTGCCACGTCCGCCACATGATGATGGAAGTGCGCAATGCGATCGCCAATGTGCTCGACAATCGCACGCTTGCCGAGATGCGCGACGCGGACGGCGAGGAAATTCTCGTCGATGTCGACAGGCTGACCGAACAGGCCAAGCCCGAGACCGTGGTCAGCGTCCGAGAGATCTGATCGAGGAGGTCAGCGCAGAGGCGCGCAAGGTCGCGGCACCCGCAGCCTGCGCCATCTGCGGCAGGATCATCCATTCGAGCGTCCAGGCAGCGCCGGAACGCTCCTGCTCGTGGACCAGCGAATGATGCAGGGCGGAAACCTGCGTCGCGTTGAAGCGCGCCAGCGCCACAAGCGTCTCGGCTGAGACAGGGTTTTGCTTGTGCGGCATGGCCGACGACCCACCGCCGCCGGCCAGCTCGATCTCGCCGCCCGACTGCGCCATCAATGCAATGTCCTGCCCGAACTTGCCGAGGCTGCCGGTCAGCATGGAGAGCCAATTGCCGATTTCGGCGATGCGATCGCGCTGGCTCTGCCATTGCGGCGCATCGGCCAGCCCGAGACGCTGTGCCAAAGAGGCGCGCACCGTCGGCCCTTTGTCGCCAAGCTTTTCGAGCGTGCCGGCAGCTCCGCCGAACTGGATGGCAAGGCAGGTCTGGCGAATGGTTTCCAGCCTTTCGAGATGGCGCGACAGGGGCTGCATCCATGTATCGATGCGATCGGTGACGTCGATCTCGATTGCCGCCTGCATACGGGTGTGGCCCATCATGCGGCGTGACGCGCCGCGCGCCGCCAGTTCCTCGAAAGCGGACACAAGCCTTGCGGTGCGCGCGCCAAGAAGATCGAGTGCGGCACGCAAACGGATCATCAGCGCGCTGTCGATAACGTCCTGACTTGTCGCGCCGAAATGCACATGGGCGTCATGAGGAGCGCCGACGCCAGCGCGAAGCTGGCGCACGAGTTCAGGCACCACCACGCCGTCGCGGGCAACGCCAGCCTTCAAAGCTGCAATATCGGCCTTGAAACGAGCCAGACCGGCGGAAATGGCGGACGCCGCTTCTGCGGGGATCACGCCAGCCTTGGCCTCGGCTTGCGCAAGCGCGGTCTCGAAGGCCAGCATGGCCGCCAGCTCGGCTTTGAGACCGAGCGCGCCCGACATCTTGTCATCGCCCAGAAGGCCGGACAGGAACGGATGTTCGAACGCGCTGATCATATGTCGAAGAAGACCGTCTCGTTGTCGCCCTGAAGCTGGATATCGAAGACATAGTCCGCGCCGTCTCGCCGGGCAATCAGCGTCGGCACGCGGTTCTGGTGCTCCATGCGCGTCAGGATCGGGTCAGCCGCATTGGCGGCGTCGTCCTCGGGGAAATACATGCGCGTGTGCAGGCCGATATTGATGCCGCGCGCGACGATCCAGACCGTGATGTGCGGCGCCATCATGCGGCCGTCGAAGAACGGCACGCGGCCCGGCCTGATCGTCTCGAACACACATTCGCCGGTCGTCATGTCGGTGGCCTTGCGGCCCCAGCCGGTGAAATTCGGGTCGGCGGTGCCGCGCATTTCCGACGGCGAATTATAAAGCCCGTCAGCGTCGGCCTGCCAGATTTCGATGAGCGCGTCCTTCAGCGGCGTCTGCGCGCCGTCGATGACGCGCATCCTGACCGTGATGCGCTCGCCCTTCGTCTTGGCGTTGGTCATGGTCGCGCCGAGGTCGGTCGGGTAGACGCCTCCAATGCCGGAGAAGTTCGGCGTCAGGCCGATATGGACATAGGGGCCGGCGGTCTGCGAGGCGCTTTCCTTGAGGCGGTTGAGGCTCTGGACCATCAGTTGCCCTCCATCCGGTTCTCGAACATGGTCGAGCGACGCCCGCGCAGCACGATGTCGAACTTGTAGGCGCGCGCATCCATGGGGATAGTCGCAGCCATGTCGAGCGCGGCGACCAGCCCCTCGATGGCGGCGCGGTCGTTGATGGTGCGCACGATGGGGCAATTCCAGATCATCGGATCGCCCTCGAAATACATCTGAGTGATGAGCCGCTGGGCAAAGCCGCGGCCGAAGACCGAGAAATGGATATGCGCCGGACGCCAGTCGTTCGGTCCGTTCGGCCAGGGATATGGCCCCGGCTGGACCGTGCGGAACATGTAGCCGCCATTGGCGTCGGTGATCGTGCGCCCGCAGCCGCCGAAATTCGGGTCGAGCGGCGCGAGATAGGTTTCCTTCTTGTGGCGATAGCGCCCGCCCGCATTGGCCTGCCAGAATTCCAAGAGCGCGCCCGGAACGCCGACGCCGCGTTCGTCGAGCACGCGGCCATAGACGATGATGCGCGGGCCAATTGCGCTTTCGCCGGGCTTTGCGAAATTGTGGATCAGGTCGTTGTCGAGCTCGCCGATGATGTCATGGCCAAAGACTGGACCCGTGATCTCGGACAAAGTGTTGTTGAGCGAGAGCATGGCGCGGCGCGGCGAGCGCAGCACCGAGGTCTTGTAGTCGGGCGTGTAGGCGGCAGGCTGCCATACGCGGTCGCGGGGGAAGAATGCACCGGTTTCCGGGCGTTCATTGCCCTTTTCGATCTTGCTCATGATGATTTTGCGTCCATTTCCTCAAACGTCCGCTTCGCGATCCTGATCGCGTGATTTGCGGCCGGCACGCCGGCATAGATCGCCACGTGCAACAGAGCCTCGCGAACGTCTTCGCGGGTGGCCCCGGTGTTGGCGGTGGCGCGCACATGCATCGCCACCTCGTCGTCATGGCCGAGCGCGGCCAGAAGCGCGATGGTCACGATCGACCTTTCACGCTTCGTCAGGCCCTCGCGCGACCACAAATGTCCCCACGCCGCCTCGGTGATCATCTCCTGAAACGGCGCGTCGAAATCGGACTTCGCCGCCTCGGCACGGTCGACATGCGCGTCGCCCAGAACCGAGCGGCGGGTCGCCATTCCCTGCCGGTAGCGCGGCGTATCAGTCATGTCCGTTCCCCTCCCCGCGGCTCGATGCGTCAGACGCGTTCGAGCGCGATTGCGATGCCCTGACCGACGCCGATGCACATGGTCGACAGCGAGCGGCGGCCGCCGCCAAGCTTCATTTCGAGCGCCGCCGTGCCGGTGATGCGCGCGCCCGACATGCCGAGCGGATGGCCGAGCGCAATCGCGCCGCCATTGCGGTTCACACGGGCATCGTCGTCGGCAATGCCGAGTTGGCGCAAGGTCGCGATGCCCTGACTGGCAAAGGCCTCGTTCAGCTCGATCACGTCGAAATCCGACTGAGTAAGTCCAAGGCGCTGCATCAGCTTCTGCGAGGCGGGCGCGGGACCGATGCCCATGATGCGCGGCGCTACGCCTGCGGTCGCGGCACCGAGGATGCGCGCGATGGGGGTGAGGCCATAACGCTTTGCCGCCGCTTCGCTGGCGATGATGAGCGCTGCCGCGCCGTCATTGACGCCGCTTGCGTTACCGGCGGTGACAGTGCCGCCCTTGCGGAACGGCGTGCCGAGCTTGGCGAGCGCTTCCATCGTGGTCTCGCGCGGATGCTCGTCGCGGTCGACCACGACCGGATCGCCCTTGCGCTGGGGGATCGACACCGATGCGATCTCCTGCGCCAGACGGCCGTTCTTCTGGGCGGCGGACGCCTTGGCCTGCGAGCGCAGGGCGAACGCGTCCTGATCTTCGCGGCTGACGTTATAGTCCTCGGCGACGTTCTCGCCGGTCTCCGGCATGGAATCGACGCCATACTGCGCCTTCATCAGCGGATTGACGAAACGCCAGCCGATGGTGGTGTCGTAGATTTCGGCATTGCGCGAAAAGGCCGTGTCGGCCTTGGGCATGACGAAGGGCGCGCGCGACATGCTTTCGACGCCGCCGGCGATCATCAGCTCGGTTTCACCTGACTTGATCGAGCGGGCGGCGTAAGAAATCGCGTCCATGCCCGAACCGCAAAGGCGGTTGATCGTCGTGCCGGGCGCCTCGACCGGCAGGCCAGCCAGAAGTGCCGACATGCGCGCGACGTTGCGATTGTCCTCGCCGGCCTGATTGGCGCAGCCGAACACCACGTCATCCACCGCCTGCCAGTCGACGCCCTTGTTGCGCTCGATCAGCGCGCGCAGCGGAACGGCACCGAGATCGTCGGCGCGAACCGACGAGAGCGACCCGCCGAAGCGGCCGATGGGAGTGCGGATGTAGTCACAGATGAATGCGTCGGTCATTTGCTCAACTCAGGTGCGATAATGTCGGTGACATCGGCAGGAACGATCAATTCCGCCTCGGTCATGGATTGCAGTTCGTCCACACTCATCGACGGAAGCTTTTCGCGCAAGACGAAACGCCCGCCTTCGATGTCGATAACCGCATGCGAGGTGTAGACGCGGGTAACGCAGCCGACGCCGGTCAGCGGCAGGGTGCACCGCTTCAGCAGCTTCGGCGCGCCGTCTTTGGTGACGTGATCGGTGATGACGGCGACGCGCCTCGCGCCATGGACGAGGTCCATCGCGCCACCGACGGCAGGAACGCCCTTCGGCCCGGTCGACCAGTTGGCGAGGTCGCCGCTTTCGGCAACCTGATATGCGCCGAGGATCGCAACATCGAGATGGCCGCCACGCACCATGGCGAAGCTGTCGGCATGGTGGAAGAAGGCGGTTCCGGGCTTGATCGTGACGGCCTTCTTGCCGGCATTGATCAGGTCCCAGTCTTCCTCGCCCGCCGGCGGCGCTTCGCCGAAGCCGAGAATGCCGTTTTCGGTGTGGAAGATCGCCTGACGGCCCGGCGGCTGGAAGCGCGCGACAAATTCGGGAATGCCGATACCGAGATTGACGTAGGCGCCGTCTTCAATGTCCTGCGCGGCGCGCCACGCCATCTGGACCGAGGTCAGCCTCTGCGACATTACGCGACCTCCGGATAGCGGGCGTTTGCCCGGTTCAGCTCTTCTTCCTGCGCGGGGTTTGCAACTTCGACCACCGCCTGCACGAAGATGCCGGGGGTGACGACAGCCTCCGGGTCGATCTCGCCGGGCGGCACGATGCGGCTGACCTGCACGATGGTCTGGCTGGCGGCCATGCACATCAGCGGATTGAAGTTTCGCGCCGCCATCCGGTAGGTCAGGTTGCCGAGCCTGTCGCCAAGATGCGCCTTGACCAGCGCAACATCGGCCTTCAGCCAGCGCTCGCGCACATAGGAACGGCCATCGAACTCCTCGACATGCTTGCCTTTGGCGAGATCGGTGCCGAACGAGGTCGGGGTGTAGAAGGCAGGAATGCCTGCGCCGCCCGCGCGGATGCGCTCCGCCAAAGTGCCCTGCGGCACCAGTTCAAGCTCGATCTGGCCGGCGAGATAAGCCTGCGTGAAGACGACAGGGTCGGCCGAGCGCGGGAAGGAGCAGATCAGCTTGCGGACCATGCCGTGCTCGATCAGGGCCGCCAGACCGACATGGCCGTTGCCGGCATTGTTGTTGACGACTGTCAGGTCCCTGGGATGGCCGGTCGCCAGAAAGCGGTCGATCAAAGCGTGGATCAGCTCGATCGGCGCGCCGGAGCCGCCGAAACCGCCGATCATGACGGTCATTCCATCTTCGATGCCGGCGACAGCGGCCGCCAGATCAGGCTTTGTCTTGTCCATCCCTCGTCTCCCGCCCCTGTCTCCCGGTGGTCTGGCGTTCGACTTACAAATGACGCGCATTGCAGTCCATCAGGTTTGGGCGATATAAGACATTTGTTGACATATCGCACAAATGGACCTGCATGCCGATTGCCGAACGCGACATTATGAACGGCCTCGCCAAGGGGCTGGCGGTCATCGAGACATTCACGTCGGAGCGCCCGCGCCAGTCGATCGCGGAGGCCGCTGCCGCATCCGGTCTAGATCGCGCCACGGCGCGGCGATGCCTGCTGACGCTGGCCCATGAAGGTTATGCCGACTATGACGGCAAGTTCTTCACGCTGACGCCGCGTGTGCTGCGGCTCGGCGTCGGCAGCCTCGCGGCCATGCCCCTGCCCCGCATCGTCCAGCCGCTTCTCGACGCCCTGTCGGAGCGGATCGGCGAAAGCACGTCCGTCTCGATCCTTGACGGGGCCGAGATCGTCTATGTGGCGCGCGCCGCCCAGCGCAAGGTCATGTCCATCGGCCTTATGCCCGGTTCGCGTCTGCCCGCTTATTGCACCTCCATGGGCCGGGTCATGCTGGCTGCGCTCACCGTCGAGCGCGCAGCGGAAATCCTCGGTCTCGCACCTCTTGCCGCGCGAACGTCGTTCACGCTGACCGATGCCGCGCTCATACTGGCGGAACTCGACAGGGTGCGCGCGCAAGGTTTCGCAACCATCGATCAGGAGGTCGAGGTCGGCCTGCGTTCAGTCGCCGTGCCGCTTCTCAACATGCACGGCCGCGTCGTCGCCGCGCTCAATGTCGGCCTTCCGGCAACGCATGCCACGATGGATGGCGCGGTCGAGGCCTATCTTCCGGCGCTGCGCGGCGCTCAATCGGAATTGCGCTCGATGCTCCGCTGAACGGCCTCATTTCTTGTCATAATGCGGGCGAAACATCTGGCACTGCCAAATTGGTCCAGATGCTGCTGACATGCACCATCTTCAACATCGTCCCGCAGAAGGACTCGACCCATGAACCGGCCGCTCAGCCCCAACGATATCCGCGACGTCATCGAAGCCGACCGCACCCATATCTGGCATCATCTGAGCCAGCACAAGCAGTATGAAACGGTCGATCCGCGCGTCATGGTCGAAGGGCGCGGCATGAAGGTCTGGGACGCGACCGGCAAGGAATATCTCGACGCGGTGTCGGGCGGCGTGTGGACCGTCAATGTCGGCTATGGCCGCGAGACGATTGCCGATGCCGTGCGCGAACAGCTCGTCAAGCTGAACTACTTCGCCAATTCGGCAGGCTCGATCCCCGGCTCGCTGTTTGCCCAGAAGCTGATCGAGAAGATGCCCGGCATGAGCCGCGTCTACTATTCGAATTCGGGTTCGGAGGCGAACGAGAAGGTCTTCAAGATGGTGCGCCAGATCTCGCACCGTCACCATGGCGGCAAGAAATCCAAGATCCTGTTCCGCGACCGCGACTATCATGGCGGCACGCTCGCCACCATGTCGGCGGGCGGCCAGCCGCAGCGTGTCGAGCAATATGGACCGCTGGCACCCGGCTTCGTCGCCGTGCCGCATTGCATGGAATATCGCAGCCAGTGGGGCGATATCGACAATTACGGCGAGCGCGCTGCCGACGCCATCGAGGAAGTCATCCTGCGCGAAGGTGCCGACACGATCGGCGCGATCTGCCTTGAGCCGATCACGGCCGGCGGCGGCGTCATTCCTCCGCCGAAAGGCTATTGGGAGCGCGTGCAGGACATCTGCCGCCGCCACGACATCCTGATCCATATCGACGAAGTGGTCTGCGGCATCGGCCGTACCGGCAAATGGTTCGGCTACCAGCATTACGGCATCAAGCCGGATTTCGTGACCATGGCCAAGGGCGTGGCGTCCGGCTATGCGGCCATTTCCTGCACCGTCACCACGGAAGCCGTGTTCGACATGTTCAAGGACGACCCGTCCGACCCGATGTCCTATTTCCGCGACATCTCGACCTTCGGCGGCTGCACGGCCGGACCGGCGGCGGCGCTTGAGAACATGCGCATCATCGAGGACGAGGGCCTGATCGAGAACACCGCCAAAATGGGTGAGCGCACCATGGCAAACCTGCGCGCGCTGATGGACAAGCACGAGGTGATCGGCGACGTGCGCGGCGTCGGCCTGTTCTGCGGCGCTGAACTGGTCAAGGACCGCAAGACCAAGGAGCCGATGGACGAGAAGCGCGTTCAGGCGGTCGTTGCGGACTGCATGGCGAACGGCGTCATCATCGGCGCGACCAATCGTTCGCTCGAAGGCTTCAACAATACGCTGTGCCTCAGCCCCGCGCTGATCGTCACCGCTGCCGAGATCGACGCCATCACCGGCGCCATCGACAATGCGCTGACCCGCGTGTTTGCCTAAAGACAGGTTTGGGCGTCGCTTAGATCGCCGCGCGTCCAATTGGACGCGCAAAGGACGATCTAACACTTTGAATCTGCTGCATCGTGCTTTCCGAAAATGAATCACATTTTCGGGCCGATGCAGTAGGCGGCGCCCATCAACGTCCTGACATCTTCGGCGATGGTCTGTTCCTCGTCGGCGGGAACGATCCACGCGGCGATTTTCGAATCTGCGCAGTGAAGGCGGGTTGCGCGCGCTTCGTTGGCGGCATCGTCCATCGCCAGCCCGGTCCATGACAGGCCCGACATGATCGAGGCGCGCATGGCGGTGTCGTTCTCGCCAATACCGCCGGTAAAGGCCAGTGCGTCGATGCCGCCCATGGCGGCGATCATCGAACCGGAATGACGCAGCGCCCAATAGCTGAAATGCTCGATGGCAAAACGAGAGCGGTCGGTGTCTGCTCCGCGCAGCGCGCGCATGTCGGAGTGACCGCCAAGCGCCAGCAGGCCGCTCTTCTTGTTCAGAAGCTGGAACGCGCCTTCGATGCCGTGGCGTTCGGCAAGCTTCAGCACCGCATTGCCGTCAATGCCGCCCGTGCGCGTTCCCATGGTCAGCCCGTCGAGCGGCGAATAGCCCATCGTCGTGGCGACCGAGCGGCCGTCGCGGATGGCGCAAAGGCTGACGCCATTTCCCAGATGCAGCGCCAGCAGGCGCGACGGCAGCGGCGCGCCGGACAATGCTGGCAGGCGGCGCACGAGGCCGGAAAAAGAAATGCCGTGAAAACCGAAGCGGCGCAGCCCCGCCGCATCCTCTTCGTCGGGAACAGCATAGCGCAGCGCGACTTCCGGATTGGTCGTGTGGAAGGCCGTGTCGAAGGAGGCAAATTGCGGCAGGTCGGGCGCGATTGCGGCCAATGCGCGAATGACGGTCAGATTGTGCGGATTGTGCAGCGGCGCGAGCCTGACGCATTGCTCGATGGTGCCAATAACCTCAGGGGTGAGGCGCGACGGCGCTGTCACCTCGCGCCCGCCATGGACCACACGATGTCCTGCGGCAGTCATGTCTGCAAGGCTGAACCCCTGCTGCGCCAGAGCGTCGAAAATGGCGCGCACGGCAGAGGCATGATCGGCAAAACCCGCGCTTGAGCGGACCTCGCCAATCGTCAGCCTGCCGTCGCCGCCAATCGCATCGGCCTGCCCCGACACCAGCCGGTTCAGCGCAGCATCAAAAACCGCAAACTTGATCGATGACGACCCGGCGTTGAAAACGACGGTCTGCCCGTCGCCGTTCATGGACATGAGAGGCTCTGCTTTCGCGAAATTGATACCGGCGCAGGTGTTTCGGCAGGCGCGCTCAACCCTTGCCCTTCCACGGGATCAGCCGCTGTTCGAGCTGGCGCATCAGCATCTCGATCACATAGCCGATGATGCCGATGACGATCGTGTCGGTCTGCAGGAAGTTCTTGGCGATCATGATCATCGAGCCGACGCCCCGGTCTGCCGCCACCAGTTCGGCCGCGACCACCGTGCCCCAGCAGACGCCCATGGCGGTGCGCAGGCCGGTGAAGATTTCCGGCAGGGCGTTGGGCAGGATGACATGGCGCAGCACCTGGAGTTTCGATGCGCCCAGCGAATAGGCGGCGTGAACCTTGGAGATGCGCACGCTCGACACGCCGGCGCGCGCGGCAATCGTCATGATGAAGAGCGAGGCGAGGAACAGCAGGAAAATCTTCGCCGTCTCGTCGATGCCGAACCACAGGATGATGAGCGGGATGAGCGCCAGCGGCGGGATCGGCCGCATGAATTCGACGATTGGGTCGAACAGGCCGCGCGCCACCGATGACAAGCCCATGGCGAAGCCAAGCGGGATACCGACGATCGCGCCATAGATGACGCCCGAAAAGACGCGATAGACGCTGATGCCGATATGTTCCCACAGCGAATAATTGCGGTAGCCCTCAGTCACCAGCCTGACGAGGCGGTCCCATGTGCCGCCGATCGACGGCCAGAAGATCGGCTTGATCAGTCCGAGCCATGAAACGACCGCCCAGGCTGCGATCAGGACGACGATGATGAGCAGCGAATAGAAGCGGCCGGAATTGACCGCCGAGGCGTCTCCGAATTTGACCGTCTTCTGCCGCGTGAAGTCATTGTCGGCGAGGCCGAGCCATACCGCGAGGCGGCTTGGTTGCCTCTCGCTCGGTTGCTTGTCGCTCATGAAAACCTCATGCGGAAATCTCGCTGCCGACCGAGCCGCTGATCTGCTCTTCCATGCCCCAGATCATGTTCAGAACCTCTTCGCGCGTGCGCACGAACTCCGGCGAGCCCTTGATGATGCGCGGATCGGTCGTCAGGCCGCGATCGGCGAATGGAAGGCGATATTCCTTCTTGATGCGGCCGGGCCTCGGCTCCATCACGATCAGGCGTTCGCCAAGGAACAGCGCCTCCTCGACCGAATGGGTGATGAGGATGACCGTCTTGTTGAACTCCTTCCAGAGCCGCAGGACGAGCGTCTGCATCTTCTCGCGCGTCAGCGCGTCGAGCGCGCCGAGCGGCTCGTCCATCAGAATGACGTCTGGATCGTTCGCAAGGCAGCGCGCCAGCGCAACGCGCTGCTGCATGCCGCCCGACAGCTGGTAGACCGGCTTGTGCTCGAAACCCTTGAGGCCGACCGTCTCGATCAGTTCGCGCGAGCGGTCCGCGATGAAGGATTTCGACTTGCCGGCCATGCGCGGTCCAAAACCGACATTCTGCTCGACCGTCAGCCATTCGAACAGCGCGCCCTGCTGGAAGACCATGCCGCGATCCGGCCCCGGCCCCGTGACGCGCCTGCCATGGGCGATGACGGAACCGGACGAGGGTGCGAGAAAGCCCGCAATGATGTTGAGCAGGGTCGTCTTGCCGCAACCCGACGGCCCCAGCACGGTCACGATCTCGCCTCTGGCAATGTCGAGCGAGACATTGGCCAGCGCGTGGATCTCGCCGCCATCGGACGTTCGGTAGATCATCGATACACGATCGACGACGACCTCGGCGGTGCGCGAACCGGAAGACGTCGGGGACGGCGTTGAAGCCGCCCCCGCTATCTTGTCACTCATTTGAGGAAGCTCGGATCGATGACCTTGGAGTAATCGTCGAGCGACTTGTCGATGGAGCCTGCTGACTTCATCACCTCGACCGCGCCTGCCGCCGCGGCCTGATTGCCGCCGCCGAGCCATGGCGCGCCGGCCTGCTCCTCATTGGACGGGAAGCCGAAATTGGCCATCATCGCCTTGGTTGCCGCGAGGTCCATGCCGGCGGCCTTCGAGATGGTCTCGTAATACTTGTCGGGATCGGCCTTGTAGTCTGCATTGGCCTTGTCGGTCACGGCCATGAACTTCTTGACGAGATCGGGATGATCCTTGGCGAAGCTCTCGGTCACCGATACGACGTCGAAGGTCTGGATGCCGATGGCCTCCGCTTCCGCACCGGTCATCAGCGGCTTGCCGACTTCCTTCATGCGGTCGAGCGCGCCACCGAAGGCACAGGCCATCGGCACGTCGCCGCGCACCAGCGCAACCGCCGCGTCAGCCGGGTTCATCTGGACGAGTTGCACCTTCGACACGTCGACGCCGAGATGCTTGAGGATTTCGACCAGCTTGTAGTGGGTGATGTTGCCGATCGGGGTGGCGACGCGCTTGCCTTCGAGTTCCTTGGCGTTTTCCTTGGTGATGCCCGCATCATCGCGAACGATGCACAGGTCGTTCTCGGCATAGGTGACGGCGACGCCGACCATCTTGACCGGCGCGCCGTTGGAAGCACCGACGAGGAAGGTCGGGAAACCGATCGAATAGGCGATCTGCACGTCGCCCGACACCATGGCCTGCGTCATCTCGTTGCCGTTGCCGAAGACGCGCCACTCGACCGGCAGCCCCATCTCCTTGTCGTAGATCTTCTCGACCTGGGCGACCTGGTTCGGCGTCGGCCATTCGAGGAAATAGGCCACCGTCACCTTGTCCAGCGCAAGGGCCGGCAACGACATCGCCAGCAATGCGGAAGCCGCCAGCAGTGATTTCTTCACGCGATTCATCATTACAGCATTCTCCTCTTGAGTGTTCCGATGTCACACCGCTGAGCCGCCAATCGTTGTGTTTGGTCAGGCTTGCGATGCAGATTTTTCGTTGTTCGAGCGGCATTCCTACGCCGGCCGACAACGACTTTCTCCGATCTTTTGCAAGATATCCAGCCCCAAAGGCGACACCCGCATCACAAGCCCGTTTTTTCCGATCAGCGATCAGCGGGTCAGTGTCCGGGACATGGCGGTCGCCGGCATTGATCTCAGGCGTCCGGCGTCCAGTCCGTCATCCTGAGAGGCTTGCCGCCCAGCTCGCGGAAGGCGCGCTGACGGCAGGAGAAAACGATGATCTGCTGGTCGCGCGCCTGACGATGCAAGGCGTCGAACATCTTCTCGATGCGGTCGTCGTCGGAATAGACCAGCGCGTCGTCGAGGATCACAGGTGCCGGCCGCCCGTCTTTCGCAAGAAGCCGCGCAAAGGCAAGGCGCGTCAGCACCGAAAGCTGCTCGCGCATGCCGCCGCTGAGGCGGTCGACCTCCTCCTCCTGCCCGTTGCGCACGATCTTCTGCGGCAGCAGCGTCCTCTCGTCGAAGCTGATCGTCACGTCATCGAACAGGAGGCCGAGCAAAGGCCGCAACTCGGCCATGACCGGCATGAGATAGGTTTCGCGCGCCTGGCTTCGCGCCGCCTCAAGCGCGGCGCGCAACCTCTGGAGGACCGCGACTTCCTTTTCATAATGCGCCACGCGCACCGAAGCGGCCGCAAATGCATCGACGCTCTCGCGCCACTTTTCCTCAGCCGCAACGTCCGACCGCGCGGCGATCTGCGCGCCAAGCGCCGCGATCTCCTCGCGCAGGAGGCCGATCTCCTTTTCGTCGGCGTCAAAGACAGATCGAAGGCGCTTCACCGTGGCTTGCGCGGCAGTCAGGTCGACCGCGGCGGCGCGCAGTCGTGTCACCACGGCATCCTGCACGGCGTGCTGGCGCTGAAATTCGTCCTTCAGCTCCGCCATTTGTGCCGCCCGCCCGAGGCGCGACGCCTCTGGCCCGAGCCTCTCCTCGATCTGCCTGAATTCCGCATCGAGCGTGGCAAATTCGGTCTGGGCGGACAGCAGCGTCTCGGCCGCGGCCGCCTGCGTCGGCTCGCTCTCCCGGCGCAACTGCCGCGCGGCCTGCTGGCGTGCCTCGGCCTCGCCATGGGCGGCGCGCGCCTGATCCGGGTCACCCTTCAGTTCGAGCGCATCGTCATCCACCGCTTGCAAGGCGGCCAGTTCCTCACGAAGCCGGACAACTCCGTCTGGTGCAAGCAAAGACAGGCGCGTCTTCATCTCGCGCAGGTCAGCCTCTTTCGCCTGTGCTTGCGACTGGCGTTTGCGCGCGGCGGGGAGTCCATCGACGCCCATCCCCGCAAGCAGAAGCGCGCGGCGCTCCAACGCCTTTTTCAAAACATCGTCGGAGCGGCCCGACGCGGCCGAGCGCAGCGTCAGCCGGCCGATGCCGGGAATGGCCAGTTCGGCCTGTCCGTCATAGCTGCGCGCCTCGCCGTGGGTCAGGGCAACGCCATCGAGCAGGACGGGGGCCGCCTGCGCCTCATAGGCAATGGAGACCGACGAGCGTCCAGCCTCTGCAATCGCGTTGAGCCGCGCGATTTCGATGTCGAGGTTTTCAAGCTCCGCGACGGCTTTTTCGGGAAGGCGCAGCAGGGCCAGCGAAGCCTCGCCTTCCTCGATCTTCCGGCGCGCCGCGTCCGCCGCCTCGATCTTCGCCAGCAAGTCTGCATGCCGCCCGGCCGCCTCGCGCGCCTTCAGAGCCGCTTCGTGGCGGGCGAGAAGCGCGCGCGCCTCCTGTTCCTCGGTGTCGGCGCTGTCATTGTCGGCGCGCGCCCTGGCGACTGCGGCCGCTGCGGCATCGCGCGCATCACGCGCTTCGGTGCGCCTGCGCTCGGCCTCCCTGAGCCTTTCGCCAAGCGTGGTCGATCGCTCCTGCGCCTCGCGGAATGCCTCATAGTCGCGATGCGCGCTGTCGCGCCGTCCCACAACGAGCTGCAATTCGGCTTCGGCGGCACGCAAGGTTTCCGCATGGGTCTTTGCGGTGTCGAAGGCCGCCTGCGCCGCCTCGATGGCCGCCAGCCGCGACTTTCGCTCGTCGTCGCGGTCAAGCTCGGCAAGGCGCTTTGCGGCGGATGCTCGCCTGTCGAGCGCGTCGCGCAGCAAGGCGACATCGGTGGCAAATTTCTGTTCCTCGACCTGAAGGCGGTCGCGCTCGTCAATGGCTGCGCTGTACCGCTCACCGGCCTTGGGGCGTCCGGTCGCCGTGACCAGCCGCGCCAGCGCCTCCTCCGTCGCCGACATGATTTCGGCCATGCGGCGTCCGCCGGTCACGGCCTCGACCTCGCCCTGCACGGATTGCAGCAGGGTGGCGCGCACTTTCGTCTCGCCCTCCTCCTCCGACTTCGCGCGCTTCTCGATGCCGGTCACGCCCTGCCTGACCCAGAGCAGGCCAGCAGGCCCGGCAGTGCCGCCACGCACAAGACCGGCAATGAAGCTCTCCGCCTCGTCGGCCTGCGCCACCAGCCGGCCATTGGCGAGATCGACGACACGCGCCGACCCCTTGCCGTAGAACTGCTTGGTGATGCGGAAGCGGCCGGTCGACGTCTCGATATCGGCCTCGACCAGCGGATTGCCGCCGCTATAGGGACGCAGATTGCGCACGTCGCCGCCGGTACTGCCATGCGGCTGGAAGAACAGCGCATGAAGGGCCTCAAAACTGGTCGACTTGCCGAATTCGTTGGCCGCGCTCAGCACGTTGACGCCATCGCCAATGCCTTCGATGGCAACGCCCCGGCCGGCAAATCGCTTGACGTTGTGAAGACGCAGCGCGGTAATCTTCACGGCGCGATCTCCTGCGCATAGGCATAGAGCCGGGCAAGGGCCGCACGCGCGATCTCGCGCTCGTCGGCCGAACGCGCGGCATCGTCAGCCTCGACCAGCAGAGTGTCGGCCGCTTCACGCAGGGCGCCTGCCCGGTCGATCGCGTCGAGGTCTGCGGCGTCGCATTCGGTGGCAAGCGAGCCGTCGTCATAGTCGAGAAACGCAAAATCCGGCCGCGCCCGCTCGGCGGCGGCGGCCAGGCTGGTGCGGGCTTCAAGCCGCGCCCTGCCGCCCGGCACGAGCCTGATCAGCGCCTGACGCCGCAGGCGCGGTTCGGGCAACAGCGCCTCCATCGCACTGGCCGGATCTATGCCGTCCATCACATCGAAAGCATGCGTGCGCCAGGAAAAACTACCGGTTTCAAGCGGTGTCACCTGAGGCAAGGCCGAAGCGCCGTCGAGCGCGACGAGCAGCGCCTCTCCCGGCCGGTCATGCTTGAAACGGTCCGGCTCGGGCGTACCGCAATAGCGCGTGCGCTGGTTGATCTCGACGCCGCCATGCCAGTCGCCAAGCGCCAGATAGGACAGGCCTGCGCGCGTGGCGCGATCCGGCGCTATGATGCCCGTAGCGTCTGCGTCTTCGGAAAAGCTCTGAACCGCGCCATGCGCCAGCCCGATGCGGATCGTGCCGTCGGTGGTTGCAGCCGCATCCATCCACTGCGTCAGATCCTTGCCGGGGCGGCGGAAGGTGCAGGGCGCGGGCAGGAGAACGACGCCCGGCGCCAGATCGACCGGCCCGGCCTCGATGGCGAGCGTGACATTGTCGGGCGCATCTGCCCGCAGGCTCTGCCAGAGCTGGGCTGCCTGAAGCGAATCGTGATTGCCCGGCAGGATGACCCAGTGGATAGGAGCATGGTGACGCATCTCGGCCAGCGCCTGCCGACGCACATCGGGAGCCGGCGTCTCGGTGTCGAACGTATCGCCAGCGAGCAGGATGGTCTGGGCGCCCTCAGCGCGCGCATGGCCTGCCAGCCTGCCGATGACGGCATGGCGCGCCTCGCGCAGCTTGGCGGGAAGATCGCCTGTGAACTGCCCGAACCGCTTGCCCAGATGCAGGTCGCTCGAATGAATGAATCGGAATGTCATCGGGCAAGGGTAGAGCCTTTCCGATTGCCCCGACAAGCTGCATCGGAGCGGCGGCGCGCGGCGTAGCGCGGACTTCGCTCAGACGGGGTCGGTCTCCCAAACCCCGCTTGTGCGCAGGTCCTCGATCACATCCACCATGACTTTCGAAACGATGTCGGTCAGTTCCGACCGGGCGGCCCGCTGATTGGTGACGATCTTCAGCGTCCAGTGAATGACCGGAGAGGTCGCAATCGCTTCAAGCGCGCCACGCGCAATGTCGTCGGCAAAAGCCCCACGGGTCGACAGCCCGGCGGCCAGCCCCTGCGCGATCAGCGAATGGGTCATCGTCTGATCGTCCGACTCCAGTCTGGGATCGAGCCGACCTCCATGCTGGATGGCCCAGGCGTCGAGGAGGCGGCGGGTCGGGTCTGAAGCGCCCGGAAGGATCAAGGGCATCGCCATGAGGCGGTCCAGCCCGACCTCCCCCGCAAAAGCACCGGAAGCGTCCGGCCTGCGCACGAGGAACACCTGTTCGCGCAGCAAAGGCCGGCTCTCGAACCCCCGCTGCGGCGCGGGATCATAGAGGCACGCCATGTCGACCGCGCCCCGCGCCAGCCAGTCATGGACGTCCCCGTTTACCCCACCAACAAAACGCAGGGAGACACCGGGATATTGGTTCGCCACGGCCTGGGCGAGCGCGGGAGCGATGAAAAAGCCCGCGGCGGGCGGCAGCGCGATGGCCACGGTCCCCGACGGCCCGGTTTCACCGCGCCTGATTTCGGCGACAGTCTGCTCGACCTGCCTCAGTATCTGGTGGCTGCGTTCGAGCAGAATTCGGCCCGAATCCGTCAGCGACACGCCATGGCCGTTACGATTGAACAGGGGCCGGCCAAGCTCTTCCTCCAGCAGGTTGACCGCACGGCTGACTGCCGGCTGCGAAATTTGCAGAAGCTCCGCGCCTCTCGAATAGCTGCCGCTGTCTGCAACGATCTGAAAATAGCGCAAGGTGCGCAAATCCAGCGGCGGTCGGGGAACCGAGGCCGTCGAAGATGTCTTCGATCGTGGGCGCTTCTTGTCTGGCCGATGATTATCCATATGCACCGCCTGATCTTGCTGCCTCGCTAGCTGGGCAGATGTCCACCTGGTTCATGCCGGCAGTCGCTGCGCGGACGGAAGTCTGCGCTCACGCGATGGGCCGTGCGAAGCCGATTCAGGGGAAATGAGGCCAATGATCCGATCGCCGCGGCAGCGATCTGATCGCCACACCGGCGATCCTCAGCTCGATCATAACCGTTTCAAATGAAGCGGATGCAAGCATATGAACGCAGATGTCGAGCGCAGGTTCCGCAGCGATGACAAAGCGCGCCAGCCTTGCGAAAGATGAAGGGCGCAAAAGCCGGGAATGTCAGAATCTCGGGGAAAGTAGTGGTGCCGCTTAGGTGACTCGAACACCTGACCCCATCATTACGAATGATGTGCTCTACCAACTGAGCTAAAGCGGCCGCCGGAGACGGCGTATGCCGTCGGCTGGCGCGTGATAACCACAAGTCCGGGCAAATTCAAGCGGTCCCTTATCAAAATGCGATGCGTGACGCTGAGGTCGCCTGCGGACGTCAGACAGACCTTTTGCCGGTGAAGGCCGGCTTGCGCTTCTCCATGAACGCTGCCACGCCTTCGCGGTAGTCATCGCTGAAGCCGGCTTCGCGCTGGAAAGCGCGCTCAAGATCGAGCTGCTGGTCGAGGCTGTTGGCGTCCGCCGCCTGAATGGCCTTCTTCGTCAGCGCATAGGCATGGGTCGGCCCGGCGGCGAGCTGGGCAGCCAGCGCCTCGGCCTGCGGCATGAGTTCGGCGTCGTCGACGCATTTCCAGATCAGGCCCCATTCGGCCGCCTTCTCGGCATCCAGCGGCTCGGCCGTCAGCGCCAGAGCCATGGCGCGCGCGGCACCAAGCCTGCGCGTCAGCCAGAATGTGCCGCCGGCATCCGGAACAAGCCCGATCTTCGCGAACGCCTGAATGAAGCGAGCCGAGCGCGCCGCGATGGTGATGTCGGCTGCGAGCGCGAAATTTGCGCCGGCACCTGCCGCCACGCCGTTGACGGCACAGATCACCGGCTTTTCCAGCGCGCGGATGCGCCGGATAAGGGGATTGTACCACGTCTCAAGCGACTGGCCGAGGTCGGGACGCTCACCCGGCTTCATCGCGGCGCGCGCCGAAAGATCCTGACCGGCGCAAAAACCCCGGCCTGCCCCGGTTATGATGACGGCGCGGCAGGCATCGTTGCCCTCGATCCGTTCGAGCGCACCGCGCAGGCCCAGATGCAGTTCCTCGTTGAAGGAGTTCAGCTTGTCGGGCCGGTTCAAGGTGACGATGTCGTAGCCGCCCTTCGTCTCGTGCAGAACCACATCGGTCATCGCAATATCCTCCTGGCAATTCAGGGCTGAATGCCATGCGCGGGCATGCGGCCGCAATCCGGCACAGGGC
Organism: Mesorhizobium sp.; assembly: GCA_049647505.1. Lineage (GTDB taxonomy): Bacteria > Pseudomonadota > Alphaproteobacteria > Rhizobiales > Rhizobiaceae > Mesorhizobium_A. Next base: position 141,292 of record JBARXU010000020.1, on the reverse strand, counting down.
TGGAGCGGTCGATTTCAGATATCTGCAAAACCGGATGCGCTATTCGAAGACGATTGCCGGGCCGGCGGCACGGTCGCCCGCCGTCTCTTCGCGCAGGCGCTCAAGCACGCGTCCCGCGATGGCGCGATATACAGCCGCTGCCTTACCGTCCGGCTCCGACACGACGACCGGCGCACCTGCATCGGACCTTTCGCGGATGACCATTTCGATCGGCACCTCGCCAAGGAACGGCACATCGAGCCGCTCGGCCTCGGCACGCGCGCCGCCATGTCCGAAAATGTCGTAGCGCTTGCCGGTGTCGGGCGCGATGAAATAGCTCATGTTCTCGACAATGCCGAGAAGCGGCACGTCGACCTTCCTGAACATGTTCAGGCCCTTGCGGGCGTCGATCAGCGCCAGATCCTGCGGCGTCGAGACAATGACGGCGCCTGCCAGCGGCACCTGCTGGGCCATGGTCAGTTGCGCGTCGCCGGTGCCGGGCGGCATGTCGACGACGAGCACGTCGAGTTGGCCCCATTCGACCTCGCGCAGCATCTGGGTGAGAGCCGACATCACCATCGGGCCGCGCCAGATCATCGGCGTCTCCTCCTCGACGAGGAAGCCCATCGACATGACCTTCAGCCCGAAGTTCTCCATGGGCTTCAGCGTCTTGCCGTCAACCGTGGTCGGCTTTCCCTTGATGCCAAGAAGGCGCGGCATGGACGGGCCGTATATGTCGGCATCGAGCACGCCGACCTTCAGCCCGAGCGCGGCAAGCCCCAGCGCGAGATTGACGGCAGTGGTGGATTTTCCGACGCCGCCCTTACCCGACGCGACCGCAATGATCGCCTCGATGCCGGGAACGCCGCGCTTTCCGCTCGATGTCGAAGGCGGCGCTTGCGGCGGCGCGGGGCGGGGCGCGGCAGGGGCTGCTGGACGCGGAGCCGGGCGACGAGGCGGTGCCGCCTCCATGCCGCCGCCCTTCTTCTCGGCCGTCAGCGCGACGACCGCGCCGGCGACGCCGTCGATAGACCGCACGGCTCTTTCGGCTGCTGCGCGAAGCGGCTCAAGTTCCTGCGCGCGCGCCGCCGGGACGGTGATGGAGAAAAAGACCTTGGCGTCGGCGATGAAGATTTCCGACACGAGGCCGAGCGCGACGATATCGCTCTCGAAATCAGGCCCCTTGATCGTCTTCAGCTTCTCAAGGACGGCATCTTTGGTGACTGTCATGATGTTGCCTTCCGGGCTTTCAGGTCCGAATTAATGCAGGCCGCCCCAAAATCCTAGTGCGACGCGCCTGCCCGATGTCTGCGATTGACGCTTTGCGGCCGGCCATCAAGGCGCAGCGTAGTGTCGCGGCGAGGTCTCTCCGCCACCAGTTTCCCGCGCGACACAACCGCAAGGCGTTCGGCGCGCAGGCGCACAGCCTCGACCGGGTTGCCGGCGTCGAGCACGACAAGCGAAGCGCGCTTGCCAACCTCAAGGCCGAGATGATCCAGCCCCATGATCTGCGCGTTGACGTTCGTCACCATGTCGAAGCACTTGGCCATGTCGGCGGGGCTGGACATCTGCGCCACATGCAGCCCCATGAAGGCGACATCGAGCATGTCGGCCGTGCCGAGCGAATACCACGGGTCCATGCAGCAATCCTGACCGAAGCCGACACGGATGCCGAGGGCCTGCATCTCCTTGACGCGGGTCATGCCACGGCGCTTGGGGAAGGTGTCGTGGCGGCCTTGCAGCATGATGTTGATGAGCGGATTGGGAATGGCCGACACGCCGCCTTCGGCGATCATCGGCAGGAGTTTCGAGACGTAATAATTGTCCATCGAATGCATGGAGGTGAGGTGCGAACCGGCCACCCTGCCCTGCAAGCCCAGCCGCTGGCTCTCATAGGCGAGTTGCTCGATATGGCGCGACAGCGGATCGTCGGTCTCGTCGCAATGCATGTCGACCATCAGGCCGCGCTCGGCCGCGATCTCGCAAAGCTCGGTCACCGAGCGCGTGCCGTCGGCCATGGTGCGCTCGAAATGCGGGATGCCGCCGACCACATCGACGCCCATGTCGAGCGCGCGGATCGTGTTGGCGCGCGCGGTCGGGTCGCGGTAATAGCCGTCCTGCGGAAAGGCGACCAGTTGCAGGTCGATATAGGGCGCGATCTCCTTTTTCACCTCAAGCAGCGCCTCGACCGCTAGCAGGCGGTCGTCGCAGGTGTCGACATGGGTGCGGATGGCAAGCAGGCCCATCGACACGGCCCAGTCGCAATAGCGCAGCGCACGCTCCTTCACCGCCTCATGCGTCAGAAGCGGTTTCAGCTCGCCCCAGAGCGCAATGCCTTCCAGCAGCGTGCCGGACGCATTGATGCGCGGGATGCCATAGGAGAGCGTCGCGTCCATATGGAAATGCGGATCGACGAAGGGGGCCGAGACGAGGCATTCGGTCGCGTCGATGACGCTGCCGGCCTCGGCGGCGAGATCGGGCGCGATGGCGGCGATGGTTTCACCGGTGATACCGATATCGGCGCGCGTTCCATCGGGCAGCACGCCGCCCTTGACGATCAGGTCGAAGCTCATCTCTCCCCCTTCTGGTAGGGTATCATCAGCGCCTTGGGATAGGTCGCGCGGCGCGCCACAAGAATGAGCGCGGCAATCGACAGCACATAGGGCATCATCAGGAAGACCTGATAGGGCACGATGCCGCCGGATATCTGCTGGAGGCGGATCTGGTAGGCGTCGAAGGCAGCAAACAGGATCGCGCCGAGCAGCGCTTTTCCGGGCCGCCATGAGCCGAACACGACAAGCGCGATGCAGATCCAGCCGCGACCGTTGATCATCTCGAAGAAGAACGAATTGAAGGCCGACATTGTCAGGAACGCTCCGCCGATCGCCATGAGCGCGCTGCCGACCATCACGGCCCCCATGCGGATGGCTGTGACGGAAATGCCCTGCGCTTCTACCGCCGAGGGGTTTTCACCGGCTGCGCGAACGGCAAGGCCGAGCGGCGTGCGGTAGAGCGTCCATGCGACGAGCGCGACAACGATATAGGCAAGATAGGTCAGCGGCGTCTGGTTGAAGAGAGCCGGGCCGAACAGCGGAATATCGGAGAGAAGGGGTATCGCCAGCGGCTGGAACGGCTCGATCTTCGGCGGCGACGTCACCTCCGGCAGCATCAGCCGGTAGGTGAAATAGGAGAGGCTGGTGGCAAGCAGCGTGATGCCGATGCCCACCACATGCTGCGACAGGCCAAGCGGCACGGTCAGGAGTGAATGGAGGAGGCCGAACATCGCGCCGACAAGAGCCGCAACGATGACGCCGGCCCACAGATCGCCGCCCGAATAGACCGTGAACCAGCCGGCAAATGCGCCCGCCACCATGATGCCTTCAATGCCGAGATTGAGCACACCGGCGCGCTCGCAGATCAGCTCGCCCATGGTGGCGAAGATCAGCGGCGAGGCGATGCGGATGACCGCGATCCAGAACGTCGACTGGAGGAAGATGTCGAGAGCTTCCATCACCGCCACCTCACCTTGAACCGCATCAGCATGATCGCGGTGACCATCGACAGAAGCGCGGTCGCGACCATGACGTTGGCGATGAAGGAGGGAACGCCTGCGCTGCGGCTCATCGCATCTGCGCCGACGAATATGCCGGCGACGAAGATCGCTGCGACGACCACGCCAAGCGGATTGAGCAGTGCCAGCATGGCAACGACGATACCGGTGTAGCCAAAGCCCGGCGACAGATCGAGCGTCAGGTTGCCCTTGAGACCGGCAACTTCGGAGAAGCCGCCAAGGGCGGCGAGCCCGCCCGACAGAAGCGCCGTCTTGAACAGGACCGCATTGACCGGCATGCCGGCAAAGCGCGCGGCCTGTGAATTATGGCCGACGGCACGCATCTCATAACCGAGCGTCGTCTTCTTCATGATGAACCAGACTGCGAAGGCGCAGGCGAGTGCCAGCACGAAACCATAATGCAGGCGACGGCCGGTGATGATGCGCGGCAGCCTAGCGTCGGCGATGAGCTTCTGCGACTGCGGCCAGCCAAGCCCCATCGGGTCTTTCAGCACGCCTTCGAGCAGCATCGATACAAACAGCAGGACGATGAAGTTGATCAGAAGCGTCGTCACCACTTCGTCGACGCCAAAGCGCACCTTCAGCACCGCAGGCCCGAGCAGCAGCACGCCGCCGGTGACCGCCGCCGCGATGGCGATCATCGGCAGCAGGATGGGTGCGGGCAGCGGCAGCGCGCCGGTGCCGAGCACGACTGTCATGATGGCGCCGGAATAAAGCTGAGCTTCCGCGCCGATGTTCCAGAGCCGCGCGCGGAAGGCGACCGCAACCGCAAGGCCGGTGAAGATCAGCGGCGTGGCGCGCGTCAGCGTCTCGAACATGGCGAATTGCGACCCGGCAGCACCCTTCAGCACGAGGCCGAAGACCGAGAGCGGATTTGCGCCCGCCGACATGACCAGAAGAGATGCGGCGATGACGGTGAAGACGATTGCGCCGAGCGGATAGGCAAGGGCGGCGAGGAATGACGGGGCCGGTTTGGGTTCGAGGCGCATGAGTTACGCTGCCTCCCTGCCGGCCATGAGTTCGCCGATCTCGCGGACCGACAGTTGCCCGCGCGCAGCGGGGTCGGAGAGCCTGCCCTGGAACATCACGGCGACACGGTCCGACAGCGTCAGGATTTCATCGAGGTCTTCGGAGATCAGCAGGATCGCCGCCCCCCTCGCCCGCGCATCGACGAGACGGCCATGCACATAGGCTATCGCGCCGACATCAAGCCCACGCGTCGGCTGATTAGCGAGGATGACCGACGGTTCGGGATCGAGCGCGCGGCCCAAAATCAGCTTCTGCATATTGCCGCCGGACAGGAGCCTGATGCGCGCGTCCGGACCGGGGCATTTCACGTCATAGTCGCGGATCAGCTCCTCGGCGAATTTGCGCGCCGCGCCCCAGTCCATGATGCCGTGACGGGAAAATCGGCCGGAACGGTAGCGTTCCGATATCACGTTTTCCATGACGCTCATGTCGGCGATGGCGCCGACCGCATGACGGTCTTCGGGGATGCGGGCCAAGCCGCCCGATAGTGCCTCTGCCGGCGACCAGCGTGACACGGAGCGCTCGCCAAGGCGAAACTCGCCATCGGCCGGCGTCACGGTGCCCGACAAAAGCTCGGCAAGTGCTGCCTGCCCATTGCCGGAAACGCCCGCAATGCCGGTGATCTCGCCTGCCCTCAGTTCAAGATCGACATGGCGCAGTTGCGCGCGCAGGTCGGGCGCTTTTGTCGACACGCCGCGCAGCGACATGAGGACGGGGCCAGCGACCGGAGGCGCGATCGACGGGCGCTCCACATCCTGCCCCACCATCAGCGCGGCAAGCTCGGCGCGCGACGTATCAGGCGTCCGGCGTTCGCCCGCGACCTTGCCGCCGCGCAGCACGACGACACGGTCCGAGATCGCCATGACCTCGTGCAGCTTGTGCGAAATGAAGATGACCGACATGCCGTCAGCCAGCAGCTTGCGCATGGTGGCAAACAGCGCGTCTGTCTCGATCGGCGTCAGCACCGCCGTCGGTTCATCGAGAATGAGGATGCGGGCGTTGCGATAGAGCGCCTTGAGGATTTCGACGCGCTGGCGTTCGCCCACCGTCAGGGACGCGACCTGCCGGTCCGGGTCGACGGCAAGGCCGAAATCAGCCGCCAGCTTGACGATGCGGGCGCGCGCGTCGCCCTTGCTCAGACGCGGCGCAAACAGCGGCTCGGTGCCGAGCGCGATGTTTTCGAGAACCGTCATGTTCTCGGCCAGCGTGAAATGCTGGTGGACCATGCCGATGCCGGCATCGAGCGCGGCGCGCGGGTCGCCGGCCGGCAGCGGCTTGCCGAACGCTTCGACCGTGCCCTCGTCGGCGACATAGTGGCCGAACAATATGTTCATCAGCGTCGTCTTGCCGGCACCGTTTTCGCCAAGCAGGGCAACGACCTCGCCGCGCGCAAGGTCGAGCGAAATGGCGTCATTGGCCGTCAGCGGGCCGAAGCGTTTGGTGATGGAGTTGAGGCGGAGGACGGGGGTGCGATCACTCCCTCCCCCTTGGGGGGAGGGTGGCTCGCGAAGCGAGCCGGGTGGGGTAACCTCTGACGGGCTCTGCTTCATCAAATCCATCGCGACGATCATAACGTGGGGTATACGGCTTGCCGCCGCTTACCCCACCCGACCGACCAGAGGTCGGTCACCCTCCCCTCAAGGGGGAGGGAGCTTGCGGCTCAGCTCGACTTCGGTTCGGCGTCGTTGATCTCGACCGTGAAGCTGCCGTCCTTGATCGCCTTTTCCCGCTCGGCAACCTTTGCCATGACGTCGGCCGGCACCTTGCCCTCGAAGGTTCCGAGCGGCGCGATCGAGCAGCCGCCCTCCTTCATGAAGGAATAAGCACCATAGTCTGCTGCCTTGAACGTTCCGGCCTTGACCTCGGCAATCGCCTTGTCGAGCGTCGGCTCGAAGTGCCACAGCGCGGAAGCCACGACCGTTTCGGGATAGTCGGCCTGCGTGTCGATGACGTTGCCGATGGCCAGCACGCCCTTTTCCTTGGCGGCGTCCGACACGCCGAAACGCTCGGCATACATGATGTCGGCACCGGCATCGATCTGCGCAAAGGCGGTTTCCTTGGCCTTTGGCGGATCGAACCACGAGCCGATGAAAGCAACCTGGAAGGTCGCATCCGGCGCGGTTTCCTTCACACCCGCCATGAAGGCGTGCATGAGGCGGTTGACCTCGGGGATCGGGAAGCCGCCGACCATGCCGATCTTCTTCGTCTTGGACATGGCGCCCGCAATAATGCCGGTCAGGTAGGACGCGTCCTGAATATAGTTGTCGAATGGCGAGAAGTTCGGCACCGCATCGTCCGGCTTGAATGACGACCCCATCAGGAAGGCGGTTTCGGGATAGTCGGCCGCTACCGTGCGCGCCGCGTCCTCGACGCCGAAGACCTCGCCCAGAATGAGCTTGTTGCCGGCCTCGGCATATTCGCGCATGACGCGCTCGTAATCGGTGTTGGAGACGTTTTCGGTGGCGACATATTCGATGTCGCCGCGCTCCTTGGCGGCATTAGCCGCCTTGTGGATGCGCGACACCCATTGCTGCTCGAAGGGCACCGTATAGACGGCCGCGACCTTGAGCTTCTCTTGTGCGAAGGCGCGGCTGGAGAAGCCGGGCAGCATGGCGAGGGCTGCGCCCGCGCCCGTGGCCTGGATCAATCTGCGACGTGAAAAAGCAAGCTGGCTGGGTTTCGACATTGCACCACCTCTGGTTTGACGCCGCCGGCTATCCCGACGGTCATTTTTGATCGGTTGGACAAAATCCTATGCAGAATTTCGCCGGCCCGCAATCGAGCGACCGCGTGATTCACGGGATTTCAAGCGGCGCGTGAAGGTGGCAAGCAGCGCCGCAACCACAAAAGAGGCAAAAACACCTATCCACCGCATTCGAGCTGCGGCAAGAATAGACCGGCGGGATCAGTCGCCTTCGGCGAACCGGCGTCCCGGCCCTCCGCTATGGCTCCCTGCCCTTTCGGGCGTTCAGGCCTCGCGAGGTCCACTGGACCTCCGTTCGCCCGATGGGCGACCGTTCGTCGCTCGAAAAGCCCATTCAGGGGCTTTTCGTTTGCTGCGCAAACCGCTCCTCACCCTACGAAGGCGCGCTCGATGACAAAATCGGCAGGGGCGCTGTTGGACCCTTCCTTCAGTCCGGCCTGCTCGATCAGTTCCTTGACGTCACGGATCATGTGCATCGAACCGCAGATCATCACGCGGTCAGTCTCCGCATTGAGCGGCGGGATACCGAGATCGGCAAACAGCTTGCCGTTCTCGATCAGCGTCGTGATGCGGCCCTGACGGCGCGATTCCTGCCGGGTGGTCGACGCATAATAGACCAGCCTGCCGCCCGCGATCTCGCCGATCAGCGGATCGGCGGTCGCCGCCGAGAACAGTTCGTCGCCATAACGCAGGTCGTCCACATCGCGGCAGGTGTTGGTGAGATAGACCTCGTCGAACTTCTCATAGGTCTCGGGATCGCGCACCAGGCTGGCGAACGGCGCAATGCCGGTGCCCGTCGCGACCAGGAACAGGCGCTTGCCCGGCACCAGCGCGTCATGGACCAGAGTGCCTGTCGGCTTGGGGCGCAGTAGCACGATGTCGCCCGGCTCGATCTTTTGCAGATGCTGGGTCAGCGGGCCGTCCTGCACCTTGATCGAGTAGAATTCGAGTTCGTCGTCCCAAGAGGGGCTGGCCACCGAATAGGCGCGGTACACCGGCTTTTCTGCATTGGGCAGGCCGATCATGACGAACTCGCCAGAGCGGAAGCGGAAGCTCTGCGGCCGGGTGATGCGGAACGAGAAAAGACTGTCGGTGTAATGCGTCACCGACACGACCCGCTCGGCATGGACATTGGCGGGAATCGGGAACTTCAGCGAGGCCATCTTGTCCTCAGGCTGGAACGAGGCGTCCTGCATAGGCGCGATCCTTGTAGCATGCTTTCGTCTGGGAAAGGCGGAAAGCCGGGGCGGCAGGCTGCGCGACAGCGCGCCTTGCCGGGTCAACTTATTAGTATACAAATGAATTTCGGACAAGATTGGGCGGCAAGACCGTCATTCCAATTTGCAGGTTCGTGATGGTCATTCGTTCCGCATTTTCCAGATGAATGAGAAAAACCTGAAGCAGGCCACCCACACTGTTGCGGGCGTCGATGTCGGCGGCACATTCACCGATCTCCTGCTGATCGACGGCGGCGGCAAGGTCCATGTCGCCAAGACGCCGACGACGCTCGACAATCAGGCGCATGGCGTCGTCACCGCGCTCGAAACCACCGGATTCGGCATCGCGCAGATCGACCTGATCGTCCACGGCACGACAACGACGACCAACGCCGTGCTGGAGCGCCGGCTGGCGCGCACCGGCATGATCACAACGCGCGGCTTCCGCGACATCATCGAGCTTGGGCGGCGCACGCGGCCGAACGCCTATGGCATGAGCGGCCAGTTCGTTCCGCTGATCCCGCGCAACCTGCGCCTTGAGGTCTCCGAGCGCATCGAGGCATCAGGCGCGGTCAGGACGGCGCTCGACGAAGACGAAATGCGCGCCGCCGTCCGGCAATTGCTGGATCTCGGATGCGAGTCGCTCGTCATCCATTTCCTGCATTCCTACACCAATCCCGCCCATGAACGACGCGCCGAAGAGATCGCCCGTGAGATGTGGCCGAACAGCTATGTCACCTCCGGTCATTCGCTCCTGTCGGAAGCGCGCGAATTCGAGCGTGGCGTCACGGCCTGCGTCAACGCGTCGGTCCAGCCTATCCTCGAACGCTATGTCGAGCGGCTGCGCGCCGAACTCAAATCGCGAGGCTATACACGCGACTTTCTGATGATGAACGGCAATGGCGGCATGATCTCCGCCAGCCTCGTCACCCGCGAGGCGGCCAAGACCGTGATGAGCGGGCCGGCATCGGGCGTCATGGCCGCCGCCTATACGGGCAGGCGCGCCGGTTTCCCCAATCTCGTCACCTATGACATGGGCGGCACCTCGACCGATGTCGCGCTGATCCGCAATGCGCAGCCGGGCGTGTCGAACGAGATCGAGATCGAATATGCAATGCCGATCCATGTCCCGATGGTGGATGTGCATACGATCGGCGCGGGCGGCGGTTCGATTGCCCGCATCTCCGATGCCGGTCTGGTCGAGGTCGGGCCGGAAAGCGCGGGCGCTACGCCTGGACCGATCTGCTACGGGCGCGGCGGACGCGAGCCGACCATTTCCGACGCTAACCTGCTGCTCGGGCGGCTCAATCCACGCAAGCTTCTTTCGGTCGACAATCCGGTTTCCGTCTCCGATATCGCCGCGATCTTCGAGGAACGCATCGGCAGCCGGATCGGTGTCGATGCCCATGCGGCGGCGGGCGCGGTCTTGCGCATGGCCAACCTGAAGATGGCGGGCGCGGTGCGCATGGTGTCCGTCGCCAAGGGTCACGATCCGCGCGATTTTGCGCTGTTTGCCTTTGGCGGCGCGGGACCGCTCCATGCCTCTGCACTGGCGCGCGAACTCGGCATACCGAAGGTTCTGGTTCCCGCGCGGCCGGGCCTGACCAATGCGCTCGGCTGCGTCGTCGCTGACCTCAGGCACGATTTCGTCAACACGCTGAACCGGCCCGTCGCAACGCTCGACGTGACGCAGGCGCGCGCCATCTTTGCCCGGCAGGTCGAGGCGGGGCGCGACCTGATCGCGCAGGAAGCCGTGCAGCCCGAAACGATCCGCATCGTGCATTCGGCCGACATGCAGTTCACCGGCCAGACACATCTTCTCAATGTGCCGCTGCCCTCGCCTGAGCTGTCGCGCGAGGAGTTGCAGCGTCTGTTCGAGGATGCCTATTTCGCCCGCTTCCGGGTGAAGCTGCCGGAAATCCGGGCGCTGCTCGTCAATCTCAACACGTCGGTCATCGGCGTGCGCCGCGCGGTCGACCTGTCGACGCTGATCGACCCGGCAGGGCGCGCGCAATCGCTTGCCGGCGCGCTGGTCGAGACCCGGCCTGTCTGGTTCGACGGCGTTTGGATCGACACGCCGGTCTATGATCGCCAGAGACTGCCGGCAGATGCGCGCATCGAAGGGCCGGCGATCCTCGAACAGCTGGATGCGACGACTGTCATCGAACCGGGCGACGTGGCGGCGAGCGATGCGGATGGAAATCTCATTGTCGAGGTGGCGCGATGATCCCCGACGCAATCACGCTCTCGGTCATTCAGGCAGGGCTGCAACAGGTCTGCGACGAGATGGACCTGACATTTTCGCGCAGCGCATTCTCGCCCGTCATCGCAGAGGCCAATGACCGCTCGGACGGCATCTATTCGGCAGACGACGGGTCGCTGATCGCGCAAGGCATTGGCGGCCTGCCGGTCTTTGTCGGGGTTATGCAGTATTCGACGCGCACGCTGATCGGAATGATAGCCGACGGGCGGGTGCTGCCGCCGGAACCGGGCGACATCTACATCGTCAACGATCCCTATCTCGGCGGCACGCACCTCATGGATGTGCGCTTCGTCATGCCCGTCTACCGGCAAGGCGAGATATTCTGCTGGCTGTCCAATACAGGCCATTGGCCGGACATTGGCGGCGCGGTGCCGGGCGGCTTTTCGGCATCGGCGACGGCCGTCGAGCAGGAGGGCCTGCGCCTGCCGCCGGTCAAGCTCTTCAAGAAGGGCGCGATGGACCCCGAAATCCACGCGATCATCGCGTCTAATATCCGCGTCGCAGACCAGCGTATCGGCGATATCAAGGCTCAGGCCGCAGCCCTTCTCGTTGGCGAGCAGCGGCTGAACGAACTGGTCGACCGCTACGGCGACGACACGGTGACCGCCGCTATCGCCGAACTGCGCCGCCGCTCCGCTGACCAGATGCGCGCCCGCATTTCCGGCATCCCCGACGGCACCTACCGGGCAAAGGCGTTTGTCGATTCCGACGGCGTGGTCAACGAGTCGCTGACGATCGCACTGTCAGTCGAGAAGTCGGGTGACACGCTGACATTCGATTTTGCCGGCTCAAGTCCGCCATGTGCGGGACCGATGAACAGCGTCATCGCCACCACGCTGTCGTCGGTCTATCTGGCGGTGCGCCATGTCTTCCCGGACGTGCCGCTGTCTGCCGGGGCTTTCGAGCCGCTGATCGTCAAGCGGCCGGAAGGCACGTTCCTCGACGCGCATTATCCAAGACCCGTCTCGGGCTGCGCGGCGGAAGTCTCGCAGCGCATCGCAGAAGCGGTCTTTGCCGCGCTTGTGCAGGCGATCCCCGACCAGGTGACGGCAGCGCCCGCAGGCTCGTCGGGCAATTTTGCGCTGGGCGGCCACGACCCCGCGCGTGGGCGCGATTTCGTCATGTACCAGATCTCGGGCGGCGGTTATGGCGGCTATTTTGGCGGCGACGGCATTTCCAACGGCTGCTCGACCATCGGCATCTCGAAGTCTCCGCCGGTCGAAGTGATGGAACAGGCCTATCCGATCCTATACCACCACTACGCCCTTCATGAAGGCTCGGGCGGTGCGGGCAGGCATCGCGGCGGCATGGGGCTTGCCTATGAAATCGAGCTGTTGCGCGGCGATGCGCGCGCGTCATTCGTGATGGATCATGGCCGCACAGGACCGCTCGGCGCGCTTGGCGGCGCAGACGGCGGGGTCAATCGTGTGAAGGTGACGCGAGGCGGCAAGGATCATGTGCCGCCGCATCTGTCGAAGGAGCAGGACATACCGCTTGCGGCGGGCGACCGCGTGCAGGTCAAGACGCCCGGCGGCGGCGGCTATGGCGACCCGCGCCAGCGCGACCGGGTGCTGGTCAGGCGCGATGTCGATATGGGCTATTACACCGACGACGAGGCACGCGAGCGGTTTGGGGATTGGTAGAGCGGTTCTGGTTTTCACAGAATCAGCAGAACCGCTCGAACTGTTTTTCTAGCCGCATTTTCCGGACGCAAAACTGCTTCACACTTTTGCTGGAAATGCTCTAGCCCAGTTTCCCCAACAACTTCACGAAGGTTTCCGCCTCCCGTTCGCTGAGCGGCTGAAGCGTCTCGCGCGAGATGTCGGCCGCGGTCGTCTTCAGGCTCGCCAGAACTTCCCGGCCGTCGTTTGTCAGGCTGACGACGATACGGCGCTTGTCGACCGTATCGGGCGCGAGCGACACCAACCCCCTCCCCTTCAGCCGGTCGATGACGCCCTTGATCGTCGCCGAGTCCATGGCGACCAGTTGGCCGAGCTGGTTCTGCGAGCAATCGCCAACCTCCCCCAGCTTGGCGAGCGCGGCGAATTGCGGTGGCGTCAATTCAGGAATGGCGGCCGCGAAAATCGCAACATGGCGCTGATGCGCGCGGCGCAGCAGGAACCCGACCTGTTCGTCGAGGCGATAGCCGTCCGCCGGGGCGTCGGCGTCGACTAGCTTCAGCAGATTGCTCTCGCCCGTCATCGGAGGCCGTCCTCGCCCTTGACCTGCCACGCCTCAAGCCCGCCCATGCGCGAGTGGATGCGCCCGCCTCTGGCCATGACCAGCACGAACACGATCTCGTCGGGACGCGGGCCGTCGGCCATGGTCACCGTCATGGCGTCGAAATGGCTGCGCACATAGGCCGCATTGGCGTGGCCGAGCGGCACGTCGAGCGAGGCCCCGAAGCCGCCGACCTTCATGGCAGACGGCACGATGGCCTTTGTCGCAGGCAGCCGCTCGCGCATCGCGTAGCCGCCCGGCACATGCCACAGCGCGCCGTGCTCGATCTCGCCGGCAGTCCCGACAATCGCGCCCTTGCCGTAGCCATCGATTCCCTCGGGGCCTCCCAGCGCCGCGATCAGCCGCTCCGTCAGCATTGCGCCGAGCGGCTTCAGATCGTCCATCGCCGGCTGAAGCTCGGCCTCGAACCTGCCAGCGAACGGATTTTTCACCAGCGCCATCGCTGCCCCGCGCAGCCTTGGCGTCTGGGCTATAGAGCCGCCGTCATGGACGATCTCCTCCGTCAGGATCGATATCTTGCGGATGGGGAAATCAGGCATGGACGACCTCTGTTCCTGCATTGTGCGCCGACGCCGACGGCGCCGATCTGGAGTATATCTGCTGTAAGGGAGGCATTGCGCGCCCGACTGCACGCGCCTCCCGGCCAAGGAACAGCGCCGCCCCCTCGATCAGGTTCCGGCGCATCAGGTCCTGCGCGATCCTGACGCCTGCGGCCAAAGCGCGGTCTATCTCGTCAGGTGAAAGGGCGCCGACATTTTGCGTCACCGGCGTGTCGCCCAGATCCGTATCGGGCTGAAGCAGACATGCCGCAACGCGGGTGACGGCGTCATGGCAGGGAAGGTCGACAGCGTTGGCGATCATGGTCGCGGCAGCATCGGCGGTCGCGCCATCTGCCGCCAGCACGGTCACTGCGTCGGCTATGCCGAGCGAGAACGAACGTCCGCGCCAGCCGCTCGTGGCAACCCCGCGCACCGGGCCGCCATGCCTGACGGCAAGCCTTTCGCCGCCGCCCGTTCCCGCGATTGCCAGCGCAAACTCCTCGCCCTCGCCAAGATGCAGCGCAATGTCGCCGCCATTGTTCACATAGGCTTTCGACAACGTGCGGCCGGCGACCAGCGCCGCCAGCATCTCGTCTGCAACCGCGCCCGCCACCGCTGCCATTGGCGTAATGAACTCTTCGCCATGGGGTGCAACCGCGCGATACATGTTGCGCGCAATCTTTCCGGTCAGGCGCGGCGGATGATCGGGTCTGACCGGCGTCCTCAGTTCGGCAAGTTCGGCAACGAGTTCGGTCAGCACGGTTTGAAAGCGCGCGGCAGCCTGCCGATAGGCGGCATGGATTTCGCCGCGCTCGCCCCAGGCTTCGACGATCAGGTCTATCGGCCCGTGGTTCATATGCAGGCGGCGGCCATCCGGCAGCCACACGATCTGCGGCGCGTTCATCGGCCGCCCCTGCGAAGCTGGGACAGCGGCGGCCATGGATTGCCGGCCGGCGCAAACTGACTTGCGCGCTCGTTCAGATATTCGCCGCCGCGCGCCAGCACATCCTCGACGCTGCGGATTTCGCCTGTATAGCCGCCAAGCCGCTCATAATGGTCGCGCCTCAGCGTGAATTCGATGGGGGCGACAAGGGCGGGCGTCGGCACATAGCCGAATGCGTTGTCGGGCAGGCGCGTGACATCCACCATCAGCGTGATGCCGCCGCCCGGCCAGACATAGACCGGCGCGCCGCCGCAGGTGACATAGGTGTCGAGCCGGTGGACCGAGCGCGTCAGGTTGACCGGGTTCTCCGTCACGCCCGCGCGCAACGAACCGCCAGCACCGCCGACAAACAGCACAGAGCACAGCGCCGGCTCGCAATTGTCCTCTATCAGTTCGACCGATTTGCGCAGCCGTTCCGGGAAGGGTTTTTCGACCGGCTTCAGTTCCTCGTCCAGCTCGTAATAGGCGAACTGCTCGCCGGTGGTCGAAACCATCAGGATCGACAGTCCGGGGCGAGCGCCCTTCTTCGCGTTCCAGTCGCCCAGGATGTCGCGCGGATCGGTGATCGCAGTGCCGCCCCAGCCGAGGCCCGGCTCGGCAACCTTGAAATAGCGACCCGGCGTCGAGCGCCGGCCATTTATCCTGACGCCGGTATCTTCCCAGCCCAGAACCTTGCCGGCCTGATGTTCGGAGACGACGCCGGTGATGTGATCGTCGACCACCACCACCTCGTCGACCAGCCCGCGCCATTGCGAGGCGAACATGCCGATGGTTGCCGAGCCGCAGCCGACGCGCATCCGCGTCTCCGTCCGGCCGCCGATGACAGGCGGCTTGCCCGCCTGCACGATCAGCGTCTCGCCACCGTCGATGGCAAGCTCCACCGCCTGTTTGTTGCACAGCGCCAGAAGCGCCTCACAGGTGATGCGGCCCTCCGCCTTGGAGCCGCCGGTCAAATGATGGACGCCGCCGAGCGACAGCATCTGCGAGCCATATTCGCCGGTCGTGACATGGCCGATCGCCTCGCCCGAGACGCGCACGGCCGCCTGTTCAGGGCCGATATGGCGGTCCGTATCGATTTTGATCTTGACGCCACAATAGGAGAAAATCCCCTCGGTGACGACCGTCACCAGATCGACGCCCTCGACCTCCTGACTGACGATGAAGGGTGCGGGCTTGTAGTCCGGATAGGTGGTGCCGGCGCCGATCGCGGTGACGAAGCGCTGGCCGGTATTGACCGGATTTCCCGTCCACGTCTCGCCCGTGTCGAAGGCGATCAGCGGCTCGCCTTCAGCGACCGCATGGTCGAGGATCAGGACCGGGTCGCAGCGCACGATGCGCCCGCCCGAATTGGCGTAGCGGTCGCAGGCCCCCGTCCGCCCGTCGGCGATGTAGCACATGACCGGACAGGCATCGCAGCGGATCTTCTCGGCCGCCTGCTTTTCACCGGCGTCATGCGTCTCGAAACGTTCGACCAACTCGTTCATGGCGCGCCTCTCGACCTGATGGCTTCAAGGATACGCGATGGCGTGGCCGGAAGCCGGGTGACGAGCACTCCCGTCGCATCGCGTATGGCATTGAGGATCGCCGGCGCGGTGGGGATCAGCACGTGCTCGCCCAGCCCCTTCGCGCCGAACGGCCCTTCCGGGTCGGCGACCTCGACGATAATCGTCTCGATGGGCGGCACGTCGCCGATGGTCGGGATCAGATAGTCGTGCAGGTTCTCGGTGCGGCCCGGCACATATTCCTCCATCAGCGCCAGCCCGATGCCCTGAGCGATGCCCCCTTCGACCTGCCCTTCGACCAGCAGCGGGTTGATCGCGCGGCCGACATCGTGCGCCGCCGTGATCTTTATGAGCCGCACGGTGCCGAGTGCGGTGTCGACCTCAAGCTCGGCGATCTGCGCGCCATAGCCATAGACCGCATAGGGATTGCCCTGCCCCTTTTCGTCGAGCTTCGAGGTTGGCGGGTCATAGCTCGCCTCCGCCGAAAAAGCGTAGCCAAGCGGGTCCACTAGTATGGATGCGAGGTCGATGCGGCGCGAGGCCGATCCCTCAGTGACGACGAGCGCCGCACCATCGAAGGCAAGCGTCGCGGCACCCGTCACATTGGCCGCGCGCAGGATCGCCGCGCGCAGCGAGCGCGCCGCCTTTTCCGCCGCCTTGCCGGTGACGAAGGTCTGGCGCGAGGCTGATGTCTTGCCGGCATCCGGCGTCAGGCCCGTGTCCGGGCCGACTAGCCGGAACGCCTTAATCGGCAGGCCGAGCGCGTCGGCGGCGATCTGCGTAATGACGGTGTTCGACCCCTGACCGATGTCGATTGCGCCCTGATGCAGCACCACCGCCCCGTCATGGGCGATGCCGATGCGGATGGTCGACGGATTGGGCAGCGCCGTGTTGCCGCAGCCATACCAGCACGACGCCACGCCGACACCGCGCCGGAAGCGGGTGCCCGAGCGATTGGCGTTCTGCGCATCTGACAGCGCGCGCTGCCAATGCGGCTGAAGCGCCTCCAGACATTCGCCGATGCCCACACCTCCGGGGCGTTGGCCCGTCACTGTCGGCTCGCCCTGCCGCAAGGCATTCAGCCGGCGAAATTCAAGCCGATCCATGCCGAGTTTGAGCGCCAGCTCGTCGTAGAGCGTCTCCTGCATGATCGTCGCCTGCGGCACGCCGAAACCACGAAACGCGCCCGACACCGGGCCGTTCGTATGGACCGCCCGCCCCGTCGCCCGATAGTTTGGCGTCAGGTAAGGCCCCGAAGCATGAACCGGCACCCGGTTGGCGACCGTCGGTCCCCAGCTCGAATAGGCGCCGGTGTTGAAATCGCCGTCAAAGACCATGCCGGAAATGCGGCCGTCGCTGCCGGCGGAGATGGTCGCGGACATCGTCGCCGGGTGGCGCTTGGTGGTCGACGCCATCGATTCCTGGCGCGTATAGACCAGCCGCGCCGGGCGACCTGTCTTCAGCGCGACAAGGCCGATCAGCGGCTGGAGCGACACGTCGAGCTTCGAGCCGAAACCGCCGCCCGTCGAGGTGGGGATGATGCGCACCCGCTCCATCGGCAGGCCAAGGATCGCCGACGTATCATCGCGGTCAATCGCGGCACTCTGCGTGCAGGCACGGATCACCAGCGTTTCGCCATCCATCCACGCGCTGCCGGCCTCCGGCTCGATATAGGCATGCTCGACATAGGACGTTTCGATCGAACCGGTGACGCGGATTTCCGCCGAGGCAATTGCCGCGTCGGGATCGCCGCGCTCGACAAAACCCTGAATGAGAATGTTGCCGGCGCGCTCCTCATGCACAAGCGCCGCACCTTGCGCCCTCGCCTCGCCGGGCAGCAGCATATGCGGCAATGGCGTCCATTCTATCGGGAAATCGGCGCTATCAAGCGCCGCGATCGCCTCCGGTTCGCCGGCGATGATCGCCACCGCCTCGCCCCGGAACTTCGTCACGCCTTCGGCCAGCGCCGGCTGGTCGGCAAAGGCCGGGATGACGCCGAAACGGTTGCGACCCGGAATGTCCTTCGCGGTGAAGACGGCGACGAGGCCGGGATGCGTCGCGACGAAGCCGCCGACATCACCGACCTTGAAAGACGCGTGCCAGTGCGGCGAGCGGACAACCATGACGCCGAGCGCATTGTCGGGCGTCTGGTCGGCCCCGAACAGGTCGCGACCGGTCACCTTATCGACGCCGTCCAGCCTTATGACGGACGCGCCGACCGCACTCCCGGCGGGCGGCAGTTCGGCTCGATGCGGCTCTGCGTCATCCGCATGGCGCCATGCATCCATCACCGCCTGCACGATCTTGCGATAGCCGGTGCAGCGACACAAAACGCCGCCAAGCGCATCAAGCGTCTCGATCTCGGTCGGGCGCGGCGAGCGTTGCAGCAGCGCGGTTGCGGCCACCAGCATTCCGGGCGTGCAGATGCCGCATTGCGCCGCGCCATTCGCCAGGAAGGATGATTGCAGGGCCGTCAGCCTGCCATTGGCAAGGCCCTCGACGGTCGTCACCTTGCGCCCATCCGCCTGCGAGACCGGCACCAGACAGGCGCAGACTGGCTCGCCGTCGAGCAATACGGTGCAGGCACCGCAGTCTCCCGCATCACAGCCGACCTTGGTTCCGGTCAGGCCGAGCCGGTCGCGAAGCACATTCGAAAGCCGTTCGAGCGGCGCGGCGTCGACCCGGCGCATCGCGCCGTTGATCTCGATGCCACGCGGCCCGCTCATGCCGCCACCCTTGCCGGAGGCGTGCCTGACAGCGCCCGCTTCAGCGCCTCCGCCACGATCTCGCGCGCGGCCTCGCGCCTGTATTCCGCGCTGCCACGCACATCGTCGATCGGTTTCAACACATCGAAATGCCTGTCGCCAATGCGTGCGAGCAAGCCGTCATCTGCCTGCGCCCCGACCAGATCGCGTTCAAGCTCGGGCAATCGCCGCGCAACCTCCGAACACGCACCGATCGCCACGGACGCCTTCTTCACACGGCCATTTTCGATGACCAGTCGAGCCGCCGCCATGGCAATCGAAATGACGAGATAGCGCCGCGCGCCGAGCTTGCAAAAGGCGCTTTGGCCCGCGAGCGCGCCCGTTGGGATGACAACCGCCGTCACAAGTTCGTCGCTGCGCCTCGCGGTGCGCCGGTTGCCGAGAATGAATTCGCCCAGCGCAAGCCGCCGTGTCGCCTCGGTGGAGCGAAGCTCGACCTCAGCATCCAGCATCATCAGCGGCGGCACCCCATCTGCTGCAGGCGAGGCATTGCACAGATTTCCCGCCACCGTGCCGACATTCTGGATCTGCACGGAACCGACCTCGCGCGCCGCCTCTTTCAGCGCATCGCAGGCGGGCGGCAACTCGGCGCGGACGATATCGGTCCAGGTCGTGCGCGCGCCGATCCACAGACCGTCCGGCCGCATCTCGATGCCGCGCAGCAAGGAGATCCCGGCGATATCGATTACATCATCGCGAACCGGACGCGCACCTTGCGCCGGATAGAAATCCGTCCCGCCCGAGAGCACGCGCCATTCCGCTCTGCCGAGCAGCGAAAGTGCTTCCTCAAGGCTTTCGGGCTTGCTGTAACGAGACACTCGGCCTGCCTTCCGGGTGAGCCAAATTCTTGAGCCAAATTCATTCGTATACAAATGATATCCGAGCGCCGCGTCTTGTCAAAGGCGAACGCATGAGATTGACCCGGACAGGCTGGCGCGCCAGTGTCGCCCCGACCCGTCAGAGGATTTGATGATGACTGACCGCGCCCTCGTCGTGATCGACGTTCAGAACGATTTCTGCCCCGGCGGCGCGCTCGCCGTGACAGGCGGCGACGAGATCGTGCCGATCGTCAACCGCATGATCGCCGAGTTTCCCCATGTGGTGCTGACGCAGGACTGGCACCCGGCCGGCCATTCCAGCTTTGCGTCGAGCCATGACGGCCGCAGCGCGTTCGAGACGCTCGACATGCCCTACGGGCCGCAGACGCTGTGGCCCGACCACTGCGTACAAGGCACGAAGGGCGCGCTTTTCCATCCCGACCTCGTCTGGACGCGCGGCGAGATCGTCATCCGCAAGGGTTTTCGCAAGACGATCGATTCCTATTCGGCGTTCTACGAGAACGACCGCGCGACCCCGACCGGCCTTGGCGGCTACCTGAAAGAGCGCGGCATCGGCGCGGTGACGCTGGTCGGGCTGGCCACCGATTTCTGCGTTGCTTATTCAGCCATCGACGCGCGCAAGCTCGGCCTGGATGTGGCTGTCCGGATGGAAGCCTGCCGCGCGATCGACCTGAACGGCTCGCTGGCAACCATGGTCGACCGGATGACACAGGCGGGCGTAGAACTCACCTAATGAGCAGGGGCAATTCATGAACTGGTCACGCCTTCTCGCAGGGATCGTTTCGGCGGCAGCGTTCGCCGGTCTCGTAATTCAGCTACGCGACAGCACGGCCTCGTATGGCAGCGTTGGCGATGCGGCCTGGGAGATGGCACGATATTTCACCATTCTAACCAATCTGCTCGTCGTGATCGTATTCGGGGGCATCGCCGCGGGATTGTCACGACTGGCAAGAAACAGCGTCGTGACGGGCGTCACAATGGCAATCGCGCTCGTCGGCGTCATCTACCACCTGTTGCTTGCTGGGCTCAGCCCCGGCGGCGAGACATCGCTGGCGAATCTGTTGCTCCACACGCTGTCACCGGTTCTGGCCGTCGCCTACTGGGCCTTCTTGTCGCCCAAGGGCGGCCTGTCGAGCCGCCATGCCTTCATCTGGTGCATCTACCCGCTCGCCTATCTGCCATATGCTCTGGCGCGCGGCGGCACGGACGGAGTCTATCCCTACCCCTTCATCAATGTGACGCAGATTGGTTGGGCACAGACCGGCATCAATGCTGCGGTGATCACTATATTGTTCCTCTCGGTCGGGCTCGTCGTGGTCTGGACTGATGGCAGGCTTGGCAGTGTCAGCCGACGCCAACATAGCGCTTAACCATCTGTGGATCGGCGCGCAGCGCCTCGACGTCGACCGTGTCGCGGGCGCGGCCGTTTTCCATGAACATGACGCGGTCGGCGACCGGCAAGACCGCATCGACGCGCTGCTCGACCAGAATGGTCGACACGCCGCGCTGCCGCAGTTCGATCACCGCCTCGCGAATGCGCGCGATCATCGACGGCATCAGCCCTTCGGTCGGCTCGTCGAGGAGCAGCACCTGAGGCTCGACGCAAAGCGCGCGCGCCATGGCCAGCATCTGCTGTTCGCCGCCCGACAGCGTGCCGGACCGCTGGCGCAGGCGGTCGCGCAGCACCGGGAACATGTCGAACACCATGGCCCGCGTTTCCTCGCCCCTGCCGCGCGTCATCAGGCCGATCTCGATATTTTCGGCGACTGTCATCTCCGCAAACAGGCGGCGCCCCTGCGGGACATAGGCAACACCCTGCCTCGGCACCTGCCACGCGGGCAGCGCGGTAAGCTCCACGTCGCCAAGCGTGATCGAGCCGGCGGCGGCGGGGACAAGCCCCATGATCGCCTTCAGAAGCGTCGTCTTGCCGGCACCGTTTCGCCCGAGCAGGCACAAAACCTCGCCCCGGCGCAGCGTCAGCGAGACGCCATGCAGCACCTGCACCTCGCCGTAGGCGCAGTCGAGGCCGGAGATCGCCAGCGCGTCACTCATCGCTGCCGGTTCCCAGATAGGCGGCCTGCACGGCAGCATTGGCGCGAATTTCGTCAGGCGTGCCCTGCGCCAGGACCGCGCCGAAATTCAGCACGGTGATCTGTTCGGCCAGTTGCATGACCACATCCATATTGTGCTCGATCAGCAGCACCGTCGCCTGCTCACCGATCTCGCGCACCAGCGCGATGAAGCGTTCGATCTCGCCATCGGACAGGCCCTGCGTCGGCTCGTCGAGAATGAGCAGACGAGGTTCCAGCGACAGGCCCATGGCCAGTTCGAGCAGGCGCTGATGCCCATAGGCCAGCGTGCCGGCGGTCTTGGCGGCCTCATCCGCCAGCCCGACACGCTCCAGCGCGCTCATGACCCGGGTCGTCAGCCCGCGTGACCACAGCCGCGCATGGCTGGTGCGCTGCACCGGCAGGGCGACATTGTCGAAGACGGTCAGGCTCGGATAGACCGACGTGATCTGGAACGTGTAGGCGATGCCGCGCGCCACGCGCTTGTGGGCCGGCAAACGGGTGATGTCCTCGCCTTCGAACACGATCCGGCCGGCGCTCGGCTCGATACGCCCGCAGATCAGGCTGACCAGCGTCGTCTTGCCCGCGCCGTTCGGCCCGATGATGGCGCGTATCTCGCCCGGCATGACGGTCAGATCGACATTGTCGACGGCCTTCAATCCGCCGAAACTGCGGCTGAGGCCGTGCGTCGTCAGGATCGGCGTGGTCGAGACGGGCGTCAGGGCAGCCATTTCAGCCACCTTTCGCGCACCGTTCCAAGAATGCCTTTCGGGAAGAACAGCACAAGCAGGACCAGCGCCACGCCGACGACGCCGATCTGGCTCAGGTTCGCGCCGGGAAACCACGCATTCAGCGCGTCGTTCGACACTTCCGCCAGATAAAACATCAGGATCGTACCGAGGATCGGCCCGAGCACGGTCGCCGCGCCGCCGAGCAAAACCCAGAGCAGCGGCAGGATCGAATACTGGATGGAGGCGAACGTCGCGCCCATATAGCCGAACAGCAGCGCATAGGCCGCACCCGCCGCCGCGCAGATCGCACCCGATATGACGACCGCCGACAGCTTGTTGGCATAGGTGTTGAAGCCGAGCATCCGCGTGCGCTCTTCATTCTCGCGGATCGCGACGAGTACGCGGCCGAAGGGCGAGCGGGCGATGAACAGCGTGATGACGAGCACGATCGACAGGAGCAGCCAGGCCAGCACGTAGCGCGTGTCGCGCTGTGTCAGGTCGAGAAACAGCCAGCCATTCTCGATGATGCGCTCGGAGCGCGACAGCGTCAGCCCTTCGTCGCCGCGCGTCCACTCACCCATCCACAGCGATGTCAGATAGCCGACCTGCGCAAACATCAGGGTGACGATCATGAAGGCAACGCCGGTCGTGCGCAGCGCAAGAACCCCGATGACGAGCGCCAGCACGGCCCCGCATGCGATGCCGAAGCCGAAGGCCGGAATGACGTGCCAGGCATAGTGATAGATCGGCAGGCCAGCGCCGTAGAGACCGGCGGCGAAGAACATTGCGTGGCCGAGCGACAGCAGGCCCGTATAGCCGAACAGGATGTTGTAGCCCATGGCGAAACAGGCCAGCACCATGACGCGGGCGAGGATGCCGTTGTGATAGTCCGGCAGCACATATTGCGCCACAAACAGCGCGGCGATCACCGCGAGGTGCAGCAGCCAGACGGATGCGGCGCGGTCTGTCCCCGTCATCTCGACGCCTGCCCGAACAGACCCTGCGGACGGAAGACGAGAACCATCGCCACCAGAAGGGTCGCCAGTATCTTGGCGAGCGTCGGCGAGAAGAACATCGAGATGACGCCGTCCGACACGCCGATGACGAGCGCGGCGACCAGAGTGCCGCGAAGCGAGCCAAGCCCGCCGATGATGACGACGATGAAGGACAGAAGCAGCGGGTCGAGGCCCATCAGGTAATGCGCCTGCTGGATCGGCACGATCAGCACGGCGGCGACCGCCGCCAGCATGGCGCCGAGCGCGAAGACACCGGCATAGACGCGGTCGACCGGAATGCCGAAAGCCTGCGCCGTCTCGCGGTCGAACTGGGTGGCGCGCATGACGAGGCCGATGCGCGTGCGGGTCAGCACGAGCCAGGTCGCGGTCAGCAGCGCAACCGAAGCGGCGATGACGAAAAGCTTGTAGCCGGAATAGCCGAACCACGGCAGAAGCACGCGATAGTTGAACGGCGGCGGCACCGGGCGCGCATCCGGTCCGAAAAAGGTCAGCGCCGCCTGCTGGAGAATGTAGAGCAGGCCGATGGTGGCGACGATGGTCGCTTCCGGATTGTAATCGAGCCGTCGCAGCACGAGGCGCTCGGAAGCGAATGCGACTGCCCCGACAATGAGAGGGCTGATCACCAGCGCCAGCAGGAAGCCGATAGCCGGGTGGCCGGTCGCCAGCGTCGACACGAACCATGCGATGACCGCGCCCAGCATGTAGAACTCGCCATGGGCGACGTTGACGATGCGCATGACGCCGAACACCAGCGACAGGCCAAGCGCCATCAGCGCCAGCACCGCCGCCATGACGAGGCCTTCGAGCGAAGCCAGAAGAAGATGGGGACCAAACGACATCGCAAATACTTCGCCGGGGACACCGCCCCGGCGCAAGTCCTAATCTGCGATTGTCACAGCGGCTGCGTGGTGTAGTCGCCTTCCGGCTCGTACATTCCGTCCTCGATCGAGGTCTTGTGGATGACTGTCAGCTTGCCGCCTTCGAGCTTGGAAATGTTCTGCGAGCCGAAGCACTGGTGGATCTTGCCGTTGAAGGTCTTGCGGCCCTGCGGGTGCTCCGGACCTTCGGCAAATTCGGTCATGGCCTCGGTCGCTTCCACCAGCTTGGCGCGATCCTGCGGGCCTTGATAGCCGGCCGCCTCCATCGCCCGCTTGATGATGTAGAGCGTCTCCCAGCAGCCGAACATGTGGGCGGCGGTCGAGACGTCCTTGGCGTCGGAAACCGATGCACCATTGTCGTCGATGCCGACGGCGGCGCGATAGGCCTTCATCGCTTCTGTGTCGTCGGCCTGTGCATAACGCGGCGCGCCTTCCCAGAAATGGCTGCCATCGAGGAATTCGAGACCCGGCGAGTTGATGTCGACCGCTTCGAGCGAATCGATGAAGCCGAACAGCTTCGGCCCGCTGGTGCCGAAGAACTCACCCAGTTCCTTGACGAAGGTCAGGACGGCCGGGCCGATCATCACGTGGTAGATGACGTCCGTGTCGGCGGGGATCTGCGGAAAATATTTGGTGAAGGAGGTTTCCGTCGGCGGAATGGCGATCTGCTTGATGACTTCCGCGCCCTGCGCCTTCAGGGCCGGCGGCAGGTAGTCGCGATGATCGTAGCCGAAGGCGTAGTCCGGGAAGATCTGCGTCACCTTCTTGCCGGCATTGGCCGAAATCCACGGTGCGACCGACTGGATCTGGCTCTTCACATCGGTGATGCCCGGCTGGAAGACATAGCGGTTGAGCTTGGTCGAGGCGACGTGGTGGCCTTCGGAAACCACGTAATAGGGGATCTTCAACTCGCCGGCGATCGGCGCGGATGCCGCCACCACATGGCTGAACAGCGTGCCGTAGACGATGTCGGTCTTGTGCTGGTTGGCGAATTTTTCCACCACTTCCGGGCCGCGCTTGGCGTCTGTGCCGTCATCTTCGGTGATGATCTCGACCTGACGGCCATTGATGCCGCCAGCCGCGTTGATCGCCTTGGTGGCGGCGGCCGTGGTGCGCTCATACCAGCGCCCATAGGATGCGCCGATGCCGGTGCGGTGCGCCTGGAAGCCGATCTTGATCGGCGCGGACGACTGCGCCTGCGAATAACGGACGAAGCCGGGACCGGCCATGACCGCCGAGGTTGCAGCAAGACCTTTCAGCGCCGTTCGGCGGCTGATGGAATTGCGGAGGAAGCTGACGGTCCCTGAATTGTCTGACATGCCGGTGTCCCCTTTGAGCGCGGTGCAGGCGAGCGAAACTAAGGCTTTTGCGCCGTCACGCAAGGAGAGATCACGCACCAGTCGGGGTTGACAGCAGCCAAAGGCCCAAAACCGTGTAGCAGACCATCAGAACGGTCAGCGGAATGTGGCTGCGCGCGGCTCTGGTCGGGTCGGTATGAAGTCTCAGCGCAAGGATGTGAGCCACGAGCACGGCCAACACATGGCCGGCAACGATGGCGAATGCCTGAAGGTTCCAGAGCACCCAGGCAGATTGCAACCCCATGACCAGCCCCGCCGAGACGTAGTTGTCGGCAGTGCCGAACAGGTTCCAGCCAAGCGAAAACGGGTCGGAGATGGCGACCAGCGCATACTGGCCGTTGACGAGCAGCGAAATCAGATAATGCGCGAAGTGATAGGCGAGTGCGATCGGCGCTATCGACCAGACGAGAAGGCCTGCGGCGCGGCGCAAGCCCGCTGGCTCACCGCACAT
Source organism: Mesorhizobium sp. (assembly GCA_049647505.1). Taxonomy (GTDB): domain Bacteria; phylum Pseudomonadota; class Alphaproteobacteria; order Rhizobiales; family Rhizobiaceae; genus Mesorhizobium_A. The sequence goes on along the minus strand of JBARXU010000020.1, from coordinate 115,197 downwards.
GCGCTCGCCAAGCCAGACACAGAGAAAGAAGGCGGCTGCGAGCAGTCCGGCAGCGAAGAACAGCCCGAGCGTATTGGGCAGCATGACGGCGGAGCGGCCGGGAAATTCGAGCGGATTGACGCCGATTGCGCCAAGCCAGGCAAAGGTGCGCATCAGGCCGTCGAATGACACCGAGCCAAGAACCAGAAGCAGGAAGATGACGCCGGACACCGGCAGCGGCGATGCGTCGAGCAGCTTTGTGCCCGGCAAGCAAAGGGTCAGGCGGCCGTCCTTGCGCAAATCGATCACTGAAAGTCGCGAGACGATGCGGAAGAAGACCGAGAAACATTCGCCCGTGCGCGACCAGCGACGATGGCCGACGACAAGCCCGGCGACGAGATTGACCAGCCAATAGACCGAGGCCGCCACAGCGAGCCAGTAAGGATCGTCGGGCGCGGGATAGACCAGCTCGAACCATGCAAATGCGCCGAACTGGACGATTGCCGGCAGGAACGACCAATCGCGGGATGTGGAGCGAGGCTCGCCTTCGCCGGCACGTCCGAAAAGCGCGCACAGGCCATACCAGGGATCGAGCCAGCGAAAAACATTGCCGAAGACACCGATGAGAAGGGTCAGCCCGACCCAGAACAGCGTCCACACCACCAGCGGCAGCGGATTTGAAAGAGGATCGCGGCTGCCTGTAATGCCGGCGATGACCAGCACTGCGAGCAAGGCCAGCGACAGCAGGCTGGTTGCGACCCGCAGATCGACCGGCAGGGCAAACAATGTCAGTCGCGCGCGCCAGACCTGTCCCAGCGAAGGCGGTGAGAGGACCAGAGCGAGGAAACTTGCCGCGACAGCTATCGCGCCACCGACAATGTAGTGGCCAGTCGGAAGGAGAAGCACGAAACCGCGGTCCGACGCATGCGCCAGCGCCTCGGCCGGCCATAGCAGGCAGGCAGCGCCGACAGGCAGGACAAAGCGCCGGTTTTCGATCCACATCACGGCAGATAGAGCCGTGTGCGCGACGAGACGCAAGAGCTTTGCTGGCGCAAAGACAATTGGCTCTGCAACGCTTCCGATCCGCTGGCATTTCTTCTAGAAAGGCGCGAGACAGGAGCTTCCGCCAGCATGCCGAGAACTGATATCGCCCAGCGTGTCTATGACCACACCTGGAAGCTCGACCCGATCGTGCGCTCCCTGCTCGACACCGATTTCTACAAATTGCTGATGTTGCAGATGATCTGGGGCGTCTATCCCAAGGTCGATGCGACCTTCCAGCTCATCAACCGCGCCACGCGCTACAGGCTGGCCGAAGAGATCGACATCGAGGAACTGCGCGTCCAGCTCGACCATGCGCGCACCGTGCGCTTCTCCAAGAAGGAGATGATCTGGCTGGCGGGTAACACCTTCTATGGCCGCAAGCAGATCTTCTCGCCGGAATTCCTCGACTGGCTGAAGGATTTCCAGCTTCCGGAATATGAGCTGTCGCGCAAGGACGGCCAGTTCGAGCTGACCTTCCACGGCAGATGGGTCGAGACGTCGATGTGGGAAATCCCGGCGCTGACCATCATCAACGAGTTGCGCTCGCGCGCCGCCATGAAGGGGCTCGGCCCCTTCTCGCTCGACGTTCTCTATGCCCGCGCCAAGGCCAAGCTGTGGGACAAGGTCGAGCGCCTCAAGCAACTCCCGGACCTGCGCATTTCCGATTTCGGCACGCGGCGGCGGCACTCATTCCTGTGGCAGCGCTGGTGCGTCGAGGCATTGAAGGAAGGGCTTGGCGTCAGCTTCACCGGCTCGAGCAATGTCAAGCTCGCCATGGATGCAGACCTCGAAGCGCTCGGCACCAATGCGCATGAGCTGCCAATGGTCCTCGCCGCTCTCGCCAATTCCGACGAGGAGCTGAAGAAGGCGCCTTATCAGGTGCTTCAGGACTGGCAGAAATATTACGGCGGCAACTTGCAGATCGTCCTGCCCGACGCGTTCGGCACCGCCGCATTCCTGCGCGATGCACCCGACTGGGTGGCCGACTGGACGGGCTTCCGCCCCGACAGTGCGCCTGCCATCGAAGGCGGCGAACGCATCATCAAATGGTGGAAGGAGCGCGGCCGCGACCCGCTGGAGAAACTGCTGATCTTCTCCGACGGTCTCGATGTCGACACGATCATTTCGGCCTATCACCATTTCAACGGCAAGGTGCGCATGACGTTCGGCTGGGGCACCAACCTGACCAACGACTTCGAGGATTGCGCGCCGACCGACATTCCGGGCCTGAACGCGATATCGCTGGTGTGCAAGGTCGTCGAGGCCAACGGCCGGCCGGCCGTCAAACTCTCCGACAATCCGCTGAAAGCCACCGGCGACAAAAAAGAGATCAAGCGCTATCTCGATATCTTCGGCTCCGAAGGTTTTACCGAGATCGGCGTGAAAGTGTGAGCGTAAGGTCGCGCCTTACCGGTTGACGAACGTAATAACATAACATATCGATCCCTCCACCTGACGAGGGATCGATGGCCAACGACTGCGTGACATTTTCCGACCTGACGCTTGGCTATGGCAGCCATGCGGCGGTTCATCATCTGACGGGTTCGCTCGAACGCGGCTCGCTGACGGCAATCGTCGGTGCGAACGGGTCAGGCAAGTCGACCCTGCTCAAGGGCATCGCCTCGCTTTTGAAGCCGATGAGCGGCCATGTCGACGCAAGCGCCGACGGCCCGCCGGCATATCTGGCGCAGCGCGCCGAAATCGACATGCATTTCCCCGCGCAGGTACGCGATCTGGTCGAAATGGGCCTGTGGCGCAGGCGCGGTCTTCTCGGCCGCACCAGCAGCGCCGACCGCGAGCGCGTTGCGGGCGCGATTGCCACAGTCGGGCTGGACGGGTTTGAGGGCCGCGACCTCGACACGCTGTCGGGAGGCCAGTTGCAGCGCGCGCTGTTTGCGCGCGTCATCGTGCAGGATGCGCGGTTGATCCTGCTCGACGAACCGTTCAACGCGCTCGACACGCGCACGGTGGCCGATCTTCTCGGCCTCATCCGCAACTGGAGCCGCGAGGGCCGCACCGTGGTCGCGGTGATGCACGATCTGGAGCTGGTGCGCGCGGTTTTCCCGCAGGCTCTGCTTCTGGCGCGGCGCGCGGTGGCATTCGGCCCGACGGCGCGGGTGCTGACGGAGGCAAATTTGCGCGAGGCGCAGCATTTCAGCGAAGCGTGGCGCGACGACGCGCCCTGGTGCGAGCCGGGCGAAGCCGGCCATGACCATGACCATGGTCACGATCATGCTCATGGCCACGAACATGCGCATTCCCATGGACACGCCCATCGTCAGGGGGAAAGCGCGTGAACCCCTACGATCTTCTCATCGCGCCATTCGCGGAATTCGGCTTCATGCAGCGCGCGCTTGCCGGCGTGGTGCTGCTGTCGCTCTCGGCCTGCCCCATCGGCGCGTTCCTGATGCTTCGCCGCATGAGCCTTGCGGGCGATGCGATGGCCCACGCCATCCTTCCCGGCGTTGCCGTCGGCTTCCTCGTGTTCGGCCTTGAAATCGTGCCGATGACGATCGGCGGCCTCGTTGCAGGGGCGGTCGTCGCGGCGGGCGCAGGTGCCGTCTCGCGCTTCACCTCGCAGCGCGAGGACGCCTCGATGGCGGCGTTTTATCTCATATCGCTCGCATTCGGGGTGCTGATCGTTTCGCTGCGCGGCTCGCCGATCGACCTCATGCACGTCCTGCTCGGCTCAGTCCTGTCGCTTAACGATCAGGCGCTGACATTGCTCTCCATCAACCTCGCTGCCACCGCCATCCTGCTCGTCGTCTTCTGGCGCGCGCTGATTGCCGAATGCCTCGATCCGTCCTTCCTGCGCTCGGTGAGCCGCATCGGCCCGGTGGCGCATTTCGTCTTTCTCGGCCTCGTCGTGCTCAACCTCGTCGGCGGCTTTCAGGCGCTGGGAACGCTGCTCTCGGTCGGCCTGATGATCCTGCCGGCCGCCGCCGCCCGCTTCTGGACGAACCGTCTTCCCGCAATGATCGCGATCTCGATGCTGATCGGCGTGGCGTCGGGCGTTGCGGGCCTTTTGATGTCCTACCACGCCGCCCTGCCTTCTGGCCCGTCGATCGTGCTGGCGGCAGGCGGCCTCTATCTCGTTTCACTCGCGGCCGCGCCGCGCGGCGTGCTGGTTTCGCGCGTCCGTCCCCACCGGCACCGCACAGCTTGAGGAGTTCCACCATGACGAAATATCTGTTTGGCGCAGTCTCCGCGACCGCGCTGTCGCTAATGTGTGCCACCGGCGCATCGGCAGCCGACCGGCTCAATGTCGTCGCCTCATTCTCCATCATCGCCGACTTCGCTCGCCATGTCGGCGGCGACCGCATCGAACTGACCACGATCGTCGGCCCCGACGGGGATGCCCACGCCTATGAGCCGCGCCCGCAGGATGCTGCGGCGCTCTCAAAGGCCGATGTCATTCTCGCAAACGGCGCAAATTTCGAGAGTTTTTTGCCGCGTCTGGTCGAGACCAGCGGATCGAAAGCTCCCATTGTCGAGCTTATCAAGGGCGTGGCGCTGATCGAAACGGCGCATGAGCATGAGGACCATGCCGAGGCTGGCCATGATCATGACAGCCATGAAGATCACGCAAATCATGACGCGCACGACGGCCACGACCACGGGCCGAACGACCCTCATGCGTTCCAGTCGGCTGCGAACGCCGCGATCTATGTCCAGAACATCGCCGACGCTCTGTGTGCGGCGGATGCCGAAGGCTGCGATACCTACACGGCCAACGCAAAACCCTATCTCGACGAATTGCAGGCGCTCCAGACAGAACTGACCGCGCTCGCCGCAAGTGTTCCTGCCGAGCGGCGCACCATCATCACCTCGCATGATGCGTTTGGCTATTTCGCCAAGGCCTACAATTTCACCTTCCTCGCTGCCGAAGGGCTTTCGACCGAGGCCCAGCCGTCCGCCGCAAATGTCGCCGATCTCGTCCGGCAGGCGCGCGCGCAAAAGGCATCGGCCATCTTTCTCGAAAACATTTCCGACCCGCGTCTGGCCGAACAGATCGCTCGCGAGACCGGCCTGACCATCGGCGGCACGCTCTATTCCGACGCCCTGACCGGGCCGGATGGCGCGGCACCCAGCTATATCGAGATGATGCGGGCCAACATGCAGACCATCGTCGGCGCGGCCAAGGGAAGCTGATCGCGCACTCAATCGGGCATTGAAGTTCTCCAGCCGCGTTGACAAGGCAGACGCGGCTGCGTGACATTGTTGCCAATGTCCCCGGACAACCGGGGCAAGGGAACTCGTCAGACAGGAGAACGTCATGCGCCACAGCCGCCTCTTCCATGCTTGCGCCGCCATCGCCCTTGCCGCATCGCTCGGCACGGCCTCGGCACAGGACTCGACTGATCCGATCAAGCTCACCCTGCACGATTGGACCGGTCAGCTCATCACCACCGAGATGATGGGCGAAGTGCTGAAGAAGGCGGGCTACAGCGTCGAATATGTGCAGGCCGACTATCTGGCCCAGTTTGCCGGGCTTGAAACCGGCGACCTGTCGGTTGCCATGGAAATGTGGGAGACGACCGGCCGCGACGCGATGGACGTCGCGACCGCCACCGGAAAGGTGGAGAATGTCGGCCCGACCGGCATGAAGGCCAAGGAGGAGTGGTGGTACCCCTCCTACATGAAGGAAAAATGCCCCGGCCTGCCGAACTGGGAGGCGCTGAAGGAGCCGTCATGCGTCGAAGCCTTCTCGACGCCCGAGACCGCACCCAAGGGGCGTTATCTCGGCGGTCCGGTCACCTGGGGCGGCTTTGACGACGAGCGCGTCGAGGCACTCGACCTTCCTTATGAAGTGATCCATGCCGGCACGGACGCCGCGCTCTTTGCCGAGCTCGAAAGCGCCTATCAGCGCAAGGCTCCGATCCTGCTCTGGATCTATGCGCCGCATTGGGCGACCGCCAAATATGAAGGCGAGTGGGTCGATTTTCCCGAGTATACGAAGGAATGCTACACCGACCCGAAATGGGGCTCGAACCCCGACGCGCTCTATGACTGCGGCAAGCCTTTCGGCGAAATCTGGAAGGTCGCCTGGTCGGGCGTGAAGGACAAATGGCCGGGGGCCTACAAGGCGATCCAGGCCTTCACCATCGACAATGACGAGATGGGTAAGATGATCACCGAGGTCGATCTCAACGGCAAGAAGATCCCCGACGTGGTTGCACAATGGATGACCGACAACGAGGCCCGCTGGTCGGAGTGGATCAAGAAATAGGGTTGGGTGCACGGAACCGGCTCGTGCCTGCCGCGCCAAAACTCATCTGCCGCGATGTCTGGAAGCTGTTTGGCGCCAATGCCCAAGCTTTCCTCGCAGCCAACACCGCGCCTGACGACGCGGCGCTAACCGGTGCAAGCCTTGTCGGCGCGGTGCGCGCCGTCAATCTCGACGTCCATGAGGGCGAATGTTTCGTCATCATGGGCCTGTCTGGTTCCGGCAAATCGACGCTGGTGCGCTGCCTGTCGCGGCTGATCGAGCCTACGGCAGGCGAAATCCTGTTCAACGGCGAAAACCTGCTCGCCGCCGACGAAAAGCGCATGATCGACATCCGCCGCCGGCAGATGGGCATGGTGTTCCAGCACTTCGCGCTGTTGCCGCATCTCTCCGTCATCGACAACGTTGCCTTCCCGCTCTCGATACAGGGCCTGGACCGCGCGCGGCGCGAGGAGCGTGCGCGCCAGATGATCGAGCTTGTCGGCCTCAAGGGTCGCGAAGCCTTTTATCCCCGACAGTTGTCAGGCGGCCAGCAGCAGCGCGTCGGCATCGCCCGCTCGCTCGCGGTCGAACCGGAACTGTGGTTTCTGGACGAACCCTTCTCGGCGCTCGATCCGCTGATAAGGCGTGAGATGCAGGACGAGTTCCTGCGCCTTCAATCGGTCCTGAAAAAGACGATCGTCTTCATCACCCATGATTTCGACGAGGCGATCAGGCTGGCCGACCGCATCGCCATCATGAAGGACGGACGGATCGAGCAGATCGGCACGCCCGAAGAACTCGTGCTCGCCCCGGCAACGCCTTACGTCGCCGAATTCACGCGCAGCGTATCGCGCGCCAAGGTGGTCGCGGTTTCATCGCTGATGAAGCCGGTCAAAGGCCTGACGCCGAAGGTCAACGTCGCGGCGCGCATGAAGGTGGCGGACGCCGCGCCCATGTTTGATGGCGATGTGGCGCTTGCCGTGACCGATCAGAGCGGCGCTGTCATCGGCCGGCTGGAGCGCGCCGATGTCGCCGACATGATGATGGCCGGCTGATGGCGGCGGTCCCGCACGTCGCGCCTGCTGCCCCGGCCTTTCGCCTGTCGAATGGCGCGTTCATCTGGCTGATCGCGCTCGCGGTCTTCGCATTCCTTTGGCTTGGTCCGGCACCCGACTGGATGGGCGCCTATCCGAAAGCATGGCAATTGCCCGCCGCTGCATGGATCAGCGCATTCATGAAATGGCTGGTCAACGACGCCACATTCGGCCTCTTCACATTCACCGAGCTGACGCGTTTTCTCGCCGCCGTCATCGACCTGCCCTATCGACTGGCGCTCAGCCTGCTGGCGACCGGCTTCCTCTCCGGGCAGGGGTCGAGCGCCGTTCAGGTCGCCCCGCCGCTGTCATGGGTCGCGGTGCTCGGCACGGCGGCACTTGCCGGCCATTTTGCCGGGGGCCCGAGACTGGCGGGCCTGATGGCGCTTTGCTTCGGCTTCATCCTGCTGTTCGGCCAATGGCAAAGCTCGATGGTGACGCTTGCCTCGATCGTCGTTGCCGTTCCGATCGGCGTTGTCGGCGGCCTCCTGCTCGGCATCGCCGCCCATCGCTGGCCGCGCTTTGAAAAGGCGCTGACGCCGCTGCTCGACCTGATGCAGACGATTCCCGTCTTCGCCTATCTGGTGCCGATCCTCTTCCTGTTCGGCTTCGGCCCGACGGCGGCGATCGTCGCGACGCTGATCTATGCCATGCCGCCGATGACTCGCATCACCGCACTGGCGCTGGCGCAGGTCGCGCCCGAAATCCGCGAGCTTGGCCGCATGGTCGGCACGACGCGCCGCCAGATGACCTGGCGCGTTCTGGTGCCGTCGGCGTCGGAAAGCCTTATGGTCGGCGTCAATCAGGTGATCATGCTGTCGCTGAACATGGTCATCATAGCCTCGATGATCGGCGCGGGCGGGCTTGGCTTCGATGTCCTCTCCGCCTTGCGCCGCCTCGACATCGGCGCGGGACTGGAAGCGGGGCTGGCAATCGTCGCGCTTGCAATCGCGCTCGACCGGCTGAGCCAGGCGCTTGCGGCGCGCGCCAATGGATCGTCCGCGCTGCCTGACGGTTCGTGGCGCGCCCGCCATCCCTACACAGTTGCGGTTATCGCGCTCATCGCCATCACCTATGCGGCGGGGTTCCTGCTGCCGGCAATCCGCACCTATCCCGAGGCGATGGAGGTCTCGACCGGCAGCTTCTGGGCCGAGATCGTCAAATGGATCAACGTCAACTTCTTCGACACGATAGAGGGGGTCAAGAACGCGGTCCTGCTCAACATCCTCGTGCCTTTCAAGCGCCTTGTCGCCGGTCTGCCATGGCTTGGTGTCACCGGGCTGCTGGCGCTTGCCGGCTGGCGGCTGGGCGGCCTCCGGCTGGCACTTACGGTTGCTGCCCTGTCGACGCTGATCGCCGCAACGGGCCAGTGGGACAAGGCGACCGTCACGGTTTATCTGTGCGGCGTATCGGTCGCCTTTGCCGCGCTGATCGGCATTCCCATCGGCATCTTCGCCGCCGACCGCCCGCGCGTCTGGAAGGTGGTCGGCGCGATCATCGACACGCTGCAGACCCTGCCTTCCTTCGTCTATCTCATGCCCGCAGTCATGCTGTTTCGCGTCGGCGACTTCACGGCCATGATTGCGGTTGTCGCCTACTCCATCGCGCCCGCCATCCGCTACACGGTTCTCGGCCTGTCGCGCGTCGACCCGCGCATCGTCGAGGCCGGACGCGCAATGGGCGCGACGCGCTGGCAGTCGCTCGCCCGCATCAGGCTGAAGCTCGCCACGCCGGAAATCCTGCTCGGCATCAACCAGACCATCATGTTCGCGCTGTCCATGCTGGTCATCACCGCGCTCGTCGGCACGCGCGATCTCGGACAGGAGGTCTATATCGCGCTGACCAAGGCCGACACCGGACGCGGGCTGGTCGCGGGCTTTGCGGTCGCCTTCATCGCCATCATCGCCGACCGGCTGATTTCGGCCAGCGCAAGGCGCGCGAAGGAAAGGCTCGGCCTGTGATCATTTACACCTGCGCCACTCACCACCCCTCATCCGTCTCGGGCGTTGCCCTCGACACCTTCTCCCACAAGGGGAGAAGGAAAGGTGCCCAGCCTTCTCCCCTTGTGGGGTCCGAAGGACGGGTGCGAAGCACCCCGGGCGGTGGCCGAGCAGAGCGAGGTCGGATGAGGGGTGCTGGATGGGGTGGATCTTTGGAGGTCGTGGATGACCACCACTGAAGACCGCATCCGCGCCCTGCCCTGCTGGTCGGGCAAGGTCGAGATCGAGCCGCTGTCGGGGGGCCTGTCCAACGCCAACTTTCTGGTGAAGCACGCGGGTGGCCGCCATGTCGTGCGCTTCGGCAGGGACTATCCCTTCCATCATGTCGAGCGCGCCCGTGAAGCGATGACCGCCCGCGCCGCGCACGCGGCGGGCTTTGCCCCTGCCGTTCACTATGGAGCGCCAGGCGTTCTGGTGACGGAGTTTCTCGGCGCGACGACATATGGCCCCGCCGATATTCGTGAAAACCGCATCCGCATCGCGCAATTCATCCACCAGTTTCACGAGCACATCGCGCGCCATGTGTCCGGTCCCGGTTTCATGTTCTGGGTGTTCCATGTCATCCGCGACTATGCGCTGACGCTCGACGCAGGCAAAAGCCGGATGGCGGACCGCCTTCCGGACTTCCTGTCGCTTGCCGACGAGATGGAAGCCGAGCAGACGCCGCTACCGATCATCTTCGGCCACAACGATCTTTTGCCGGCAAATTTCCTCGACGACGGCAAGCGGCTCTGGCTGATCGACTTCGAATATGCCGGTTTCTCGACCGCCATGTTCGACCTTGCCGGCATCTCGTCAAATGCCGAATTTTCGGCCGATCATTCGGCAGAACTGCTCGAAGCCTATTTCGGCGCGCCGCCCGCCCCCGATCTCACCCGCGCACACGCGGCGATGAGCGTCGCTTCGCTGCTGCGCGAGACCATGTGGTCGCTGGTGTCGGAACTGCATCTCGATGCGCCCGGCGTCGACTATGCCGCCTATACTGCCGACAATCTTGCCCGGCTCGATGCCGCGCTCGACAATTACCGAAACCGATTTGGAACCGCATCATGACGCTTCCCACGCACGCGCAATATGTCGTCATTGGCGGCGGCATCATCGGCTGCTCCACTGCCTATCATCTGGCGCGCGACCACAAGGCCGATGTGGTTCTTCTCGAAATGGGGCAGATCACATCCGGTTCGACGTGGCACGCGGCGGGCCTCGTCGGGCAATTGCGCTCGTCGGCGTCGATCACCCGCGTGCTCAAATATTCGGTCGAACTCTACAAGGGGCTGGAGGCGGAGACGGGCCTCGCGACCGGCTGGAAAATGTCGGGCTGCCTGCGGCTCGCCACCAATGAGGACCGCTGGACGGAGTTCAAGCGCACGGCGACGACGGCGAAAAGCTTCGGCATGGACATGTTCCTCATCTCGCCCGACGAGACCAAGGCGATGTTCCCGCAACTGGACGTATCCGATCTCGTCGGCGCGTCATGGCTGCCGACCGACGGACAGGCAAGCCCCTCCGACATCACGCAATCGCTCGCCAGAGGCGCGCGGATGCATGGCGCGAAGTTGGTCGAGAATGTCCGCGTCACCGGCTTCGAGATGGACGGCGAGCGCATCGTCAAGGTCAGGACCGACAAGGGCGATATCGCCTGCGACAAGGTCATCAACTGCGCCGGCCAGTGGGCGCGGCAAGTGGGCGCGATGGCAGGCATCAATGTGCCGCTGCAGCCGGTCAAGCATCAGTATGTCGTGACCGAGCGCATCCCCGGCCTGTCGACGGACGCGCCGACGATCCGAGACCCCGACCGGCGCACCTATTTCAAGGAAGAGGTGGGCGGGCTGGTCTTCGGCGGCTATGAGCCGAACCCGCAAGCATGGATGACGAACCTCCCCCACGGCGACGTTCCGAACGACTGGCAGTTCCGCCTGTTCGACGACGATTACGACCATTTCGAACAGCACATGGCGCAGGCGATCGAGCGCATTCCCGCGTTGGCCGAGGTCGGCGTCAAGCAGATGATCAACGGACCGGAGAGCTTCACGCCCGACGGCAATTTCATCCTCGGTGTTGCACCCGGTTGCGCGAACATGTTCATCGGCGCGGGCTTCAACGCATTCGGCATCGCGTCGGGCGGCGGCGCCGGCTGGGTGCTGGCGGAATGGGCAGTGAAGGGCGAGGCGCCGCTCGACCTCTGGGTCGTCGATATCCGCCGTTTTTCCGGCCTGCATCATGATCGCGACTGGGTGCGCGACCGCACGCTCGAAGCCTATGGCAAGCACTACACGGTCGCCTTCCCGCATGAGGAATATGACAGCGGGCGGCCGCGCATCGTCTCGCCACTTTATGAGCGGCTGAAGTCGCACCGGGCCGTGTTCGGCTCGAAGCTCGGCTGGGAGCGGCCGAACTGGTTCGCTCCAAGCGGCAGCGAGCCGCACGATGTCTACTCGATGGGGCGGCAGAACTGGTTCGGTGCGGTCGGCGACGAACATCGGCTGGTGCGCGAAAGCGTCGGCATTTTCGACCAGTCGTCCTTCGCAAAGTTCGAACTGTCCGGCCCCGATGCGGGCAAGGCGCTCGACTGGATCTGTGCCAATGACGTGTCGAAACCCGCAGGTCGTCTGACCTATACTCAATTGCTCAATTCGCGCGGCGGCATCGAGGCGGACCTGACCGTGGCGCGGCTGGCGGAAGACCGGTTCTACATTGTCACCGGGACCGGCTTCCGCACCCATGACTTCGGCTGGATCAAGGATCATATCGGAAGCGATATGAATTTGACCCTGACCGACGTGACCGAGGATTTCGGCACGCTGTCGCTGATGGGACCGCGCGCGCGCGACGTTCTCGCCAAGCTGATCGATGCTGATGTCTCGAACGCCGCTTTCCCCTTCGGCCATGTGCGCGAGGTGACGATTGCGGGACATGCTGTCCGCGCGCTGCGCATCACCTATGTCGGCGAACTCGGCTGGGAACTGCATGTGCCGATTGGAGCGACAGGCGATGTGTTCGATGCACTGATGGCGGCGGGCGCGCCGTTCGGCATACGTCCGACCGGCTATCGCGCGATAGAATCGCTGCGGCTCGAAAAAGGCTATCGGGCCTGGGGTTCGGACATAACGCCAAACGACACGCCGTTCGATGCCGGTCTGGGCTGGGCCGTGAAGCTGCGCAAGAACACCGACTTCCTCGGCCGCAAGGCAATCGAGGCGACAGGGGGGAAGCCGCTCGCCAAACGCCTCGCCTGCTTCACGACAGACGATCCGTCAGTGGTGCTCGTCGGGCGCGAGACGATCCTGCGCGACGGCCAGCCGGTCGGGTATCTCACGTCAGGCGGCTACGGCTACACGGTCGGCAAGCCCATCGGCTATGGCTATGTGCGCAATGGCGACGGCGTCACCGACGACTATCTGACGACCGGAACCTACGAGCTCGTCGTCGCCATGGAGACAGTCAAGGCGACGCTGCATATGGAGGCGCTCTACGACCCGTCAAACGCGCGGGTGAAAGGCTAATTGCGCCGCAGCGCCACTGCACGGCTTGGCACGGTGCCGGTTTCCCCCGGCATCGACACATAGGGCGCGGTCTCTTCGACCAGCGTCCACACACCCGCCTTTTCAAGCTCGGCGATGCGCGCGGCAAAACCGCCGTCCCACAGCGTGTTCTTGATCGTCAGCACGATGACGCCGCCGGGACGGCAGATGCGGATGAGTTCGTCCAGCCCTTCGACGCCGACATGGCCGGTGGTGAACACACCAGACGAGACGATGCCCGCGAAATGGCCGTCATCGAAAGGCAGTTGAGCGCCGAGTGCCAGACAGTGCAGGTCGCGATAGGTTCGCTTGGCCGAGGCGCGGGCGAGCATGCCTCGCGAAATGTCGAGGCCATCGACATGCGGATAACCCATGATGGCGAGCCATTCCCCGATGATGCCGGTGCCGACGCCAGCGTCGAGCAACGGCGCGGTCCCGCGCGGCAGATGCCGCGTCAGAAGTGCGAGGCAGATGGTCGGGTGGCGGTAACCGGCCATCGACATCTCGGCATCATACGTGTCTGCCCAGCCGTCATAGAGCTTCGCCACTTCGTCGGGCGATTTTGCGTCGTAGACCTGTCCGAGCGCGCCGTCGTGATTGGAGGCCATCTTGTCCGCCTGTATTGCCATTCGATCCCGGAGCGATCTTACCCCCACCCCTACCCCTCCCCACAAGGGGGAGGGAGACGGAGATTTCGCCAACTATCGCAATGCGAAGCGGCAGAACTATCCAGCCATCAGTCCTGGTTGCAACTTTGGCACCTCCCTCCCCCTTGTGGGGAGGGGTAGTGGTGGGGGTAAGATCAGGCGAAATAGAAGGGGAACATATGACAGACGACATCGCCGACGCCCGCGCCGCTCTGGCCCTGATCCCGGAACTCGCAGGCTATTCCGGCACGGTCGAGCGTCTGGGCGGCCTGACGAACAGGGTCTTTCGCGTCGGCGACGCCTGCCTGCGGCTGCCGGGCAAGGGAACTGAAGAATATATCGACCGCGCCAACGAAGCGGTTGCGGCACGCGAGGCGGCAAAGGCCGGAGTATCGCCGGGCGTGATCATGGCCGATCCGCAAACCGGCGTCATGGTCACGCGCTTCATCGACCGCACCGTCACCATGTCGCCCGCATTGTTTCGCGAACGTGAGGGCAGCCCGGCGCGCGCCGCTCAGGCGTTTCGCAAGCTGCACACGTCCGGCGCGGTGTTTCCGTTCCGCTTCGAACTTTTCGCGATGATCGACGACTACCTCAAGATCCTGTCGACCAAGGATGTCGCGCTGCCCGAGGGCTATCATGATGTCGTGCGTGAAGCGGACAGCGTTCGCGCGGCGCTTGCCGCCCACCCGGTGCCGCTCACTCCATGCCATTGCGACCCTCTGTGCGAAAACTTCCTCGACACGGGCAACCGCATGTGGATCGTCGACTGGGAATATTCGGGCATGAACGACCCGATGTGGGATCTCGGCGATCTCTCGGTCGAGGCCGGATTTGGTGCCGAGCAGGACGAGGAACTGCTGCGGGCGTATTTTGACGGCGAACCGTCGCCGCAGGACCGCGGCCGCATGGTCATCTACAAGGCGATGTGCGACCTCCTCTGGACACTTTGGGGGCTGATCCAGCTTGCCAATGACAATCCGGCCGACGATTTCCGCGCCTATGCCGACGGCCGCTTCGCCCGCTGCAAGGCATTGATGGAAACCGCCGATTTCGCCCGCCATGTCGCCGCCGTGCGGGGCTGACCGGGGCTTGCCACAGCATTTCGCTTGACCGGGCCGCTCCTATCCCGTTTCAAACCGGGGCCGGCACGAGTCGGCGCTTGTGACCGGATCGACAATGCCGCTTCGCCTCATCTTCATGGGAACGCCCGATTACGCAGCGCCGACGCTTGTGGCGCTGGCGGATGCCGGCCATGAGATCGCCGCCGTCTATTCGCAACCCCCCCGCCCCGCCGGCCGGCGCGGGCTTGAACTGACGCCGTCGCCCGTTCACCGCGCGGCGGAGGAACGACGCTTTGAGGTGCGCACGCCGCTGTCGCTCAAATCGCCGGAGGCGCAAGCGGAATTTGCCGCACTTGAGGCCGACGCCGCAGTCGTCGTCGCCTATGGTCTGCTGCTGCCGCGCGCCATCCTCGATGCGCCGCGCCTCGGCTGCTTCAACGGCCATGCGTCCCTGTTGCCTCGCTGGCGGGGTGCTGCCCCCATCCAGCGTGCGATCATGGCAGGCGACGCCGAGACCGGCGTCATGGTGATGAAGATGGATGTCGGCCTTGACACCGGGCCGGTGGCGCTGACGAAGCGCATGACGATCGGACCGGACATGACATCGGGCGACCTGCATGACCGGCTGAGCGCGCTGACCGCATCCGCAATGGTCGAAGCGATGGCGGAGATCGAGGCGGGCAGACTGACCCTGACCGAACAGCCCGCAGAGGGCGTGGTCTATGCCAGCAAGATCGACAAGGCGGAATCGCGCATCGACTGGAGCCAGTCCGCGCAAAAGGTCGACAGCCTCATTCGCGGCCTGTCACCCTTTCCCGGCGCATGGTGCGAGGTGACAGTGGGTGCTGCGCCCGAGCGCCTGAAGCTGCTGCGCAGCCGGACGGCCTCCGGGTCGGGAGCGCCGGGCGACGTGATCGAGGGGCCGGGCCTGACCATCGCCTGCGGCAGCGGCGCGATCGAACTGGTCGAGGTGCAGCGCGCGGGCGGACGGCCGATGCCCGCCGCAGACTTCGCGCGCGGCGCACATATTCAAGTCGGGATGAAGCTGTCATGAGCACGCTGTCGATCAGAGCCGCAACGCAAGCTGACCGCGCCGCCATCCGCGTCGTGGAAGAGCGGGCCTTCGGGCAAAAGGGCGAGGCCGATCTCGTCGATGCGATCGTCTCGGATGGCGACACCGTGCTCGAACTCGTCGCCGAAATAGACGGCTCGGTTGTCGGGCACATCCTGTTTTCGCGCCTGATCGTCGATCAGGATGGCAGGACGTCCAACGCCGTGTCGCTGGCTCCGCTTGCGGTCGATCCGGACTTTCAGAGCAGCGGCATTGGCAGCGCGCTGGTGCGCGAGGCCCATGTTCGCCTGAAAGCTGCAGGCGAACTGCTTTCGGTCGTATTGGGCGAACCGGACTATTACGGCCGCTTCCATTATTCGCATGAGCGTGCGGCGGGCTTTGCCAGCGTTTTCCAGTGCGAGGCGCTGCAGGCTCTGTCCTGGGGCGATGCGCCTGAAAAGGGCCGCCTGATCTACGCGCCCGCTTTCGGCCCCGAAGCCCGCTGATCATGCCGCGCTTTCGCCTCGACATCGAATATGACGGTTCGGCCTATGCCGGCTGGCAGCGGCAGGCGGACCAGCCTTCGGTGCAGGAAGCAATCGAGACCGCAATTGCGGGCTTTTGCGGCGAAAAGGTCTCGATCCGCGGTGCCGGCCGCACCGATGCCGGCGTACATGGGCTTGGTCAGGTGGCCCATGTAGACCTGTCAAAAGACTGGCCGGCCGACACGGTGCGCGATGCGATCAATGCGCATCTCGGCATGGCGAGCGCTACTGTCTCGATTTTGGCCGCGAGCGAGGTGACGGAGGAGTTCGATGCGCGCTTCAGCGCAGTTGCCCGCCACTACATCTATCGCATCGCCAATCGCCGCGCCCGGCTGGCGCTCGACGCAAAGCGCGCATGGTGGGTGCCCAAGCGCCTCGACCATGAAGCGATGGCCGAAGCCGCCAAAGGGCTGCTTGGCCGGCACGACTTCACCACGTTCCGCTCGATCCATTGCCAGGCGAAAAGCCCGGTGCGCACGCTCGACGTGCTCGATGTCAGCCGCAATGGCGAGACCATCGAGATCAGGGCGTCGGCCCGCTCGTTCCTGCACAATCAGGTGCGGTCGATGGTCGGCACGCTGAAACGTGTCGGCGACGGCGCGTGGACGGCGGCAGATGTTCGCGCCGCGCTCGACGCCGCCGACCGCACCCGTTGTGGAGCGGTCGCGCCTGCCGACGGGCTTTATCTGGTGAAGGTCGATTATCCGGGCTGAGCGACGAGGCCCATCACGCTCTGCATTCCGATGACCACGGCGATGGACACCACGACCACCACCCCGAATGCGCCAGCCGCTACTCCAGTGCCACGGTCGATGGAGGCGTTTGCCAGCCGCCAGTTGACCACCATCGCCACGATGAAGACGACCAGCGACAGGGCATCCAGCGCCTCGACAGATCCGGGGAAGACCAGTTCTATCAGCGAGACCGGCAGCATGATGGCTGAAGTAATCACCGAGCCCCAGTTGCTGGCGACGACATAGGGCACGAACCGGTCTGCGATTCCGAGCGCGCGCGCCGAGAATGCCAGCACGACGATCGGCGCTACCCAGGCCAGAAGATCGATGAAGGCAAGGCGCAGCACGATCGACAGCCTGCCGCCGAACTCGCCTGCCATGTCACCAAAGCCGTTGGCGATCGTCACCCATGTCACCAGCATCATCGGCAGCACGACGATCATCGCGTAGAACGAGTTCCAGAACCCGTCTGCCGAGAGATCGAACTGCTTGATCGCGCCGCGCCGCCCGAGGATCAGATGCCAGGCTGCGGCGACATAGATCTGGATCTGCTCGGCGGAGGGCATTTAGGGTCAGGGCCTATTGATCTGGTCGAAATGGTGTGAGGCCGATTGGCCGGATACTAGGAGCGATGACGATGGAAATGTTCATCATTTTCAAGTCATTCGCGACGACGTTGCCGAGCAATCGGGCCACATCCGAAGGACGCTGAACCGGCGTCGAACTGCCACGTCGACGGTCTCGACCGGGCGACTAGCCCGATCTTCAACCATCTCCTTGCATTTCTTAGCCGTTTCGAGCGCCATTTCGATCACATCAACAGGTCCTGACCCTAACCCTCAAACCAGTCTGCGATGAAACGCTGATAGATGCGGGTCAGCTGTTCGAGTTCGGCCAGCGGAACGCGCTCGTCGACCATGTGCATGGTCTTGCCGACAAGTCCGAATTCGACCACCGGGCAATAATCCTTGATGAAGCGGGCATCGGACGTACCGCCTGTCGTCGACAGAGTTGGTTTTCGCCCCGTCTCGGCCTTGATCGACGCCGACAGGGTTTCGACCAGACGGTCGTCGCGCGTCAGGAAGACATGGCTCGGACGGTCGCGCCAGACCAGCTCGAAATCGACCGGCGGGCGCTTGCCGGGCCGCAGGCGGCGCGAGCGCGCGGCCTTGTCCAGCCGATTGTGGATTTCGCTCTGCAAGGTCTCGGCGGTCCAGTGATCGTTGAAGCGCACATTGAACAGCGCGGTCGCCTTTGCCGGGATGACGTTGGTGGCGCTGTTGCCGGTATCGATCGAAACGACTTCCAGACTTGTCGGCTGGAAGTCGGCGCTGCCCTTGTCGAGCGCGGGGCGAAGGAGCGCGTCGACCAGTTGCACGATGGAGCGCACCGGATTGTCGGCCAGATGCGGATAGGCGGCATGGCCCTGCACGCCATGCACCGTGACCTGGCCGGACATGGAGCCGCGCCGGCCGATCTTGATCATGTCGCCCAGACGGTCGGGATTGGTCGGCTCGCCGACAATCGCCGCATCCCAGCTTTCGCCCTTGGCGGCGGCCCATTGCAGGAGCTTGTCGGTGCCGTTGATCGAAGGGCCTTCCTCATCCCCGGTAATGACCAGCGAGACCGAACCTTTCGGATTGCCATGCGCCTCGACGTGGCGCGCAAGGGCGGCGATAAAACAGGCGATGCCGCCCTTCATGTCGACCGCACCGCGGCCATACATCTCGCCATTGGCGATCTCGGCCGCAAAAGGCGGATGCGTCCATGCCGCCTCGTCCCCCACCGGCACGACGTCGGTATGGCCGGCAAACATCAGGTGCGGCCCGTTGCCCGACAGGCGCGCATAGAGGTTCTCGACGTCCGGCGTGCCGGCATCTGAGAAGACCGGTCGGTCGACCGCAAAGCCCATCGGCTTCAACATGGCCTGCAAGGCCGTCAATGCGCCCCCTTCCGCCGGCGTCACGGACGGGCATCTGATGAGTTCGGCAAGGTTGCGGGCGGGGTCTGTCGGCATGCTCATGGCCGCATGGATAATTCAAAGCAGATGAACTGTCACGGCTTGCGGAAGGCTGGCACAGACGCATTTTTAGTCAATCGACAACGCGGCGAATCCCGATAGGCTCGCAGCCATGGCGAACGAACCGCGCACCATCGCGATTGCCGGCACCGGCTCGGTCGGCTCCTATGTCGGCGGCTGTCTGGCGCTGGCAGGTCGCGACGTGCGTTTTCTGGCGCGGCCCGCAATGGCAGCAGCACTTCGGCGCGACGGCCTGCGCGTCACCGATCTGGAAGGTCGCAACCGCCATCTGGCCAGTGTCAACGCCACCGACGATGCCGCGACCGCTCTCTCAGGCGCCAAAGTCGCACTGATCTGCGTCAAGAGCGGCGCGACCGGGGAGATGGCGCAGCTTGTCGCCCGCCACGCACCGGCAGACTGCGTCATTGTCAGCCTGCAAAACGGGACCGGGAATGTCGCTCGCATCGAGGAATTGGCGGGTGGCCGGCCGGTCCATGCCGGCATGGTGCCGTTCAACATCGCGCTCGATCTCGATCCGCCGTCGATCCATCGCGGCACCGAAGGCGGGCTTGTCATCGACGAGAAGGTCGGCGACATCGCAGACCTGCTGCGCTGCGAGGGGCTGTCGGTCGAGACACGCAGCGATATGGACGCGGTTTTGTGGGGCAAACTCCTGCTCAACCTGAACAACGCACTCAACGCGCTCTCGGGCCTGCCGCTGGCGGCCGAACTGGCGGACCGCCGCTGGCGTCGTCTGCTCGCCACCCAGATGGACGAGGCGCTGGCTGCCATGGCGGCAAACAGGATCAGACCGGCGAAGCTCGCCGGTGTTGCGCCCACGCTGCTGCCGCATATATTGCGCCTGCCCGACTGGCTGTTTACACGGATCGCCCGCAAGATGCTGGCAATCGACCCTCTGGCCCGATCCTCGACATGGGACGACCTGACGCTTGGCCGTCCAACCGAGATCGACGAGTTTCAGGGCGCGATAGCTCGGCTCGCGGCAAAGGCCGGAACGCCTGCCCCGCTGACCGGGCGCATCATCGCTGCCATCAGGCGCGCGGAAGCCGAAGGATCGGGTCCGCCATCGCTCGATCCCGCCGAGCTTTCCCGCTCATAGGCACAGATTTCGCGCCTGCGTAAACCCTTCCTAAAGCCCGCTCCTGTAGCTGAGTATGCTCGCGGAAGGTGTATTCCCATGCTTGACAGGACAGCGACCACAGACGCCCTTTCGGGCGCGCCACGTCTGACGATCGAGCAGTCGCGGACAGGTGCATGGGCCGGCGACGAGGCCATGACGACGCTGCGCGGATGGGTGGAGAGCTACCTGATGCGCAGCCACCCCGACCTCGGCCGCACCGGGGCGGTGTGCCCCTTCACCAAGCAATCCGCCAAAATAGATGCCGTTCGCCTTGCCATTTCGCGCGCCGCGCCCGACGACGAGGACGAGGCGTTCAAGCTCATCCGCCGCTCGTTCGCAGAACTGAACGAGATCCCATGCAAGCCGGGCATGGAGCATTTCCGCACCATCATTGTCGGCTTTCCCGAATGTGCGACCGATGACGGCATGGCGATGCTGGCGCGCGTCCAGAAGCGGCACAAGTTCTATTCGCTCTCGCGCTTCCGCATGATCGGCTACATGTTCGCCAAAAATGACGCGCCGGGTCTCTGGAATCCCGATTTCCGGCCCCTGCGCGCGCCCATGCCTGTGCTCGCCATCCGCCATCTGGTCGAGCAGGACGCTCCCTTTGCCGCGCGTCACCCGCTGCTGATGGTGCCGTTCCTGATCAAGTTCCGCCTCGCGGGCCTGCGCCGCCTATGGGCCTTCTGGCGCCAGGCATGAATGTCTATGCGGCGATAGACCCGGATCAATCGACGCGCGCGGGCGCGGCGATTTCCGTCCTGCGCGGTCGCGCCGCTTTCGAGCAATTGCAACCCGAATGGGACCGGCTCTTTGCCCGCGCCGCCCTGCCGCACCAGCTTTTCCAGTCGCATCGCCTGCTCAGCGCCTGGGCGCAAAGTTACGATCAGGACCAGGAGATGATCGTCGTCACGGCGCGCGAACATTCCGCACTCGTCGCCGTCCTGCCGCTGACCATGCGCCAGACCATGGGCATAAAGCGGCTGCAATTCATGGGCATGCCGATCGCGCAGTTTGGAGACATGCTGGTCGATCCGCATTGCAGCGCAGGCACGGCGGATGCCGTGTGGGCGCACGTCGCCGCTATCGGCGCGGACGTCATGGAGGCGCGGCGCGTGCGCGCCGATTCCGCGATGTGGCGCTTTGCCGAGGGCGGCATCGTCATCGAGCGCATGGAAGCGCCTTTTGCGCGGCTGGCGCAACGTGTGTCCGGCGACCAGCCGGGACCGGCCTATTCGGGGCGGGACCGCTCCAATCTGCGCCGCCGCCAGCGCAGGCTGGAAGAGCGCGGCAGGCTGACATTGAATATCGATCCGGCAGCCGACACGGTGGCGCTGGCCGCTCTCGCCGTGGACATCAAACGGCGCTCGCTCTCCAAGGCGCGCATCCTGTCTCCTGTGGTCAAGGCTCGCGGCTTCGAAGCCTTTTTCCGCAAGGCTGCGGCCGATCCGCAAAGCGGCCTGATCGTCTCGACCATCGACCTCGACGGAAAACCCATCGCGATCGACCTGTCATTCCTGTGCAAGGGCGTGGCCTTCGGCCATGTGCTGGCGATAGAACCTGCTTTCCAGAAAGACGGCGCAGGCAACCTTCTGGTGCATCATGTCTTCGCGCGCGCTGCGGGCGCTGGCGCAGAAGTGTTCGATCTTCTGGCACCTGCCGACGCCTACAAGATGCATCACGCGGACGGCGTCACCAAGATCGAAAGCCGAGTCTATCCGTTTACGGCGCGCGGACGGCTGTTTGCGCTCGCCTTCCACGGGATGGCCATGCCGGCCGCAAGGGCGATGCTGCGCAGATAGAGACGCTCTATCTCTCTGTTTTAGAGGCATTTTCCGGACGCAAAAGTGCGGCCCACTTTTGCTGGAAATGCTCAGGCCGGCGCGTTGGTCACGCGTCCATACTGGTTCGGCCCCGCGTCTCCCGGCACGATGCAGAGATAAAGAAAAGCGGCAATCGACACGACCGGCACGAACAGCAGCAGCGCCAGCAATCCCGGCCTGTTGATGTCGTGCAGCCGCTTGATCGTCATGGCGGTGAGCCACCACATCGACACCACGCCGGCAAAGACGAAGACGCTCGACCAGAACTGCGCTTCCGGGCTTTGTTCCGGCACCAGAATGATGCGGTAGACGACGAAAGCCAGCACCACATTGAAGAACAGAAAGCCGAGGAAATAAGGCACGCGCGACAGCCGGCCCGAAAGCCCGAAGAACAACCACGCCATCATGCGAACGTCATTGCCCACGGCTCCCTCTAATCCCGGAGCAGTTCGTTGATGGAGGTCTTGGAGCGGGTCTTTTCGTCGACGCGCTTGACGATGACCGCGCAATAAAGGCTCGGACCGGGCTTGCCGTTGGGCAGGTCATTGCCCGGCATCGTGCCGGCGACAACCACCGAATAGGGCGGCACTTCGCCATACATCACCCCGCCGGTGGCGCGGTCGACGATCTTGGTCGACTTGCCAATGAACACGCCCATGCCAAGCACCGAGCCTTCGCGCACGATGCAGCCTTCGACGACCTCGGAGCGCGCGCCGATGAAGCAATTGTCCTCGATGATGGTCGGGCCTGCCTGCATCGGCTCCAGAACGCCGCCGATGCCCACACCGCCCGAGAGATGGACGTTTTTGCCGATCTGCGCACAGGAGCCGACCGTCACCCAGGTATCGACCATGGTGCCGGTGTCGACATAGGCGCCCAGATTGACGAAGGACGGCATCAGGATTGCGCCCGGCGCAATATAGGCCGAGCGCCGCACGACGCAGTTTGGCACGGCGCGGAAGCCGGCCTTCTCGAAGTCGACCGCGCCCCAGCCGTCAAACTTCGACGGCACCTTGTCCCACCAGGCGGAATCGCCGGGGCCGCCCTTGATGATTTCCATCGCGTTGAGGCGGAAGGAGAGAAGAACAGCCTTCTTCATCCACTGGTTGACGTTCCACTGGCCGTCGGCCTGACGCTCGGCGACACGGATCACGCCCGAATCAAGCAGGTCGAGCGTGGTCTGCACGGCGTCGCGCACCTCGCCTTTCGTGCTGGTATTGACGCCGTCGCGCGCCTCGAAAGCGGCTTCGATCGACTTTTCGAGGGCGGCGAGGTCATGCTTCGACATGGAAAACGTTCCGTTAATGGCTGGCATCTAGGCTGGGAAAAGCGGGCGGAACCTATGTCATGGACATAAGAGGGTCAATCGCGCGACCGCCGGTTCGTGCCGGTATGAGACATCTTCCCTCACCAGCAGTCGAGGACACGCATGAATCCGATGGAACAACATGGCTGGACGCCGCTCTCCCACTCCGACGAGGATCTGGAGCGCGCCAAGGCCGTGCCGGATACGCCGCAGACGCGCGCCCCGACCTATCGCCTTGCCTGGAACGACGAGGATTTCCTGACGCGGCGCGAAACGCGCGCTGTTCGTCTTCAGCTTGAAATCATGAAGCCGGAGCTGACGCTGACCGAACGCGGCATTCGCTCGACGGTGGTGCTGTTCGGCGGAGCGCGCATCCCGGAACCCGGCGGCGAGGCGTGGGCGGCAAAGAACGAGACGCAGGAAAAGAACCTCAAGGCCAACAGCCGCTATTATGAGGAAGCACGCAAGTTTGCGCGGATGTGCTCGGAATATTCCGCCTCGACCTATTACCGCGAATTCGTGGTGGTGACGGGCGGTGGCCCCGGCGTCATGGAAGCGGGCAATCGCGGGGCGACCGATGTCGGCGCACCATCCATCGGCCTCAACATCGTATTGCCGCACGAACAGGCGCCGAACCTCTATGTGACGCCGGACCTCTGCTTCAACTTCCACTATTTCGCGATCCGCAAGATGCATTTCATCATGCGCGCCAAGGCTGTCGCCGTGTTTCCCGGCGGGTTCGGCACGATGGACGAATTCTTCGAGACGCTGACGCTGATCCAGACCGGGCGCATGGAGCGCGTGCCGGTGATCCTGTTCGGCTCGGAGTTCTGGCACAAGGCGCTCGACCTCGACTATCTGGCCGAACAGGGCACCATCTCGCCCGGCGATCAGGACATCATCGACTATGCCGACACGGCGGACGATGCCTGGGCGATCATCCGCAAGTTCTACGCGATCGCCTGACGACGCTGCCGAATTGCCGCATTGGCGAACCGGCCCGCAAGGCGGTATCAGAATGTCATGGCGATGAGGCGATCCAATATCTGGTTTGCGGCGCTCCGGCGGGACCGGGGCGCGTTCGCCGTTCTGGCGCTTATCGCGATCCTGATCCAGGCGCTCCAGCCGCTCGCGGCTTCAAGCCTGGTTGCGGCCGGTGGAATGCCGGTCATCTGCACGGCCATGTCGGCCGATCAGGAACCGGGCAAATCTCCACTCAATCACGAAAGCTGCGCGCGATGCGTTGCAGGCGCCTGCCGACTGGCGCTTGCGGAAGTGGCTGTGCTGCCGGGCGAATTCGCCTGGGCGACACCTGACCGGCAGGCTTCCGCGCCTGTCCTTGCAGCCAACCAGACGACACCCGATCCATCCCCGCCTGCCCTGCCACCGGGCATACGCGCGCCACCCTTCCCGGCCTGACCTGTTGAACCGCGCGGGCAGCCGCGCAATCCAGACTGTCATCCGAGATAGGTATCGAAATGTATCGCAATCTGTTTTCCGCAGCGGCGGCCTTTGGCCTTGCCGTATCGCTTGCTGCAATCGCGCAGGCGCATTCCACGCTTGAGCGCGACAGCGCCCCCAAGGGCTCCTACAAGGCCGTCATCCGTATTCCCCATGGCTGCGACGGCCAGGCAACCAACGCCGTCAATGTGGTGCTGCCGGAGGGTTTCATCGACGCAAAGCCCATGCCCAAGGCCGGCTGGACGCTGGCGCTCGAAAAGGGCGACTATGCCAAAGCCTACAAGCTGCATGGTCGCGACATCACGAACGGCCTCAAGGTCGTGACATGGAGCGGCGGCGAACTGCCGGACGATCAATATGACGAGTTTGTCCTTTCCGGCGCACTTTCGGCCGATGAAGGCGCAAACCTGCCCTTCATCGTCACCCAGACCTGCGCCTCGGGCGAAGTGAAATGGGACGAGATCGCGGCCGAAGGGCAGAACTCGCATTCGCTGAAGAGCCCGGCCCCGTTCGTCACGATTGCGGCAGCAGACGCTGGCGGCCACGACGCGCATGCGGGCCACGGCGCAGCCGCGTCACCCGCCGACGGCGAATTCGCCTCGGCCAAGGCCGGCGACATCGCGATCAGCGAAGCCTGGGCGCGCGCCATGCTTCCGGGCCAGCCCGCGGGCGCGGCCTATCTGACGATCACCAATGGCGGCACGCAAGCCGACAGGCTGATCGGCGTCTCCTCGTCGGCTGCGGGCAAGTCCGAAGTGCATGACATGAAGGTCGACAACGGCATCATGACGATGCGCCCGGTCGAGGGCGGGCTGGAGATCGCTCCCGGCGCGACCGTCAAGCTGGCCTCCGGAGGCCTTCACCTGATGTTCATGCAGGTGAGCCAGCCTTTCGCCACGGGCGCGACCGTTCCGGTCACGCTCCAGTTCGAAAAGGCCGGTTCGGTCGAGATCGAACTGCCGGTCAAGAGCCTCAAGGCTGGTGCCGCCGACGAGCACAAGCACTAGTCAAATCGAACTATGGCTCGTCCACCTGCTTCGGCCGGTGGACGAGCGTCACCAGAACGAATGAGATGATCATCAGCAGGTACCAGGCCCCGAGCTTGGCCAGAGAAACCATGTGCCATTCGTCGGCCTGACCTGGATAGACCCAGGCGCGCGACCATGTCGCGATGTTCTCCGCAAACCAGATGAAAAGCGCCACAAGAAAGAAACCTATCAGCAGCGGCATGCGGTGACGGAAGCGAAAGACGCGATAGTGGACCCAGCACCGCCAGTAGAGCGCCGCGGTGACCGCGAAGAGCGCCCATCTCATGTCGATGACAAAATGGTGGGCGAAGAAATTCACGTAGATCGCCGCCGCAAGCAGAAGCGTTGCCCATAGCGGTGGGTAGTTGGAATAACGCATGTCGAAGATGCGGGTGATGCGCGCAAGGTAGGAGCCTACAGCAGCATACATGAAGCCCGAGAACAGCGGCACGCCGGCAATGCGGAACAGGTTTTCCTCGGGGTAGGTCCATGAACCGACATCGGTCTTGAACAGTTCCATCGCGGTTCCGACGGCATGGAAAATGAGGATGACGGATGCCTCCCTCCACGTCTCCAGTCGCAATGCGAGCAACGCGGCCTGGATCCCCAGTGCCGCAAGGAACAGGAAATCGTAACGCGTCAGCGTCGCATCTTCCGGCCAAAGGTAGCGCGTCGAAACGATCAGGACGAGCAGGGCTCCACCGAACAGGCAGGCCCAGGCCTGCTTGAGACCAAACACGAGGAACTCGATAAGCGCGCCTGATACGCCCCCGACCGGCAGTCGGTCGAGCACCCGGTGCGCGGCCGCATCGATCTTGGCCTCGACCGTCGTGAAACGGCTCAAACGGCGGCCTCGCCAACGATCGCCGACAGGAAGCCTGTCAGGTCGTCGGTCACAAAATCCACATCGTCGTCATGGGCCGGATCGCGCTCCCAGATTTCGGCGAATGTCGGTTCGAAATTGTTCGGCACGACCAGCACGGTGGTCATGCCGAGCGCTTTCGGCACGACGAGATTGCGCGACAGATCCTCGAACATCGCCGCATTCGGTCCGGCAACCTTGTGCAGGGCCACGAAGCTCTCATAGGGTTTGCGCGCGGGCTTGGGCATCAGATCAGCAGCGATAATATCGAAAATATCGTCGAAATGGTCGAGCACGCCAAGCTGGCGCGCTGTGCGTTCGGCATGGCCGCGGTCGCCATTGGTGAAGATAAACTTGCGCCCCGGCAGCGCCTTAATCGCAGCGCCCAGTGCCGGGTTCGGATCGACCCACGAATAGTCGATGTCATGCACCTTCTGCAGGAAATCGTCCGGGTCGATATTGTGGAGCTCCATCAGCCCGTTCAGCGTCGTGCCGTGTTCGAGATAGAGCTGTTTCTGCAGCTTGCGCGCATCTTCGCGCGACAGTTTCAGAAGTTCGGCGACATAGGCCGTCATCTTGACGTCGATCTGCGAGAACAGGTTCGACTTGTGAGGATAGAGCGTATTGTCGAGGTCAAAGACCCAGTCGGTGATGTGGGAGAAGCTGTCTGGCGCGAGAATCTGAGTCATGACGCCAATTATGGCCGCTTGGCCCGCTGCGCGCTACCGCAATGGCGAAGCCGGAAAACGTCACGATCGCTAAAACTGTAACTACCCGGTGAACCGCCATTTCACGGCATCGGGTTTAGATGCCTCATGCGTCGCATTCTTCTCCATTCCACAGCCACCACCATTGCCTGCATCTTCGTATCGCTCGGCGTCATAGCGGCGCTCGGCATCGAGATATCCGGCGCCTCCCTTTGGCTGCCGATCATCTGCACCGCAGCGTGCGCATGGCCGGCCAGCACACTCACCTTCTACCAGAACGCCCGACTGCGCCGCCTCAACCGGCAACTCGCACAGGCGAACGCATCGCTCGAAATCGCCCATGCCGCGCTTGCCCAGAAGGCCAGCCGCGATGCGATGACAGGCTTCCTCAATCGCGAGGCCTTCTTTGCAGCGCTCGACCAGACGAGGCGCACCAGCGATCGCGGCGTCCTCCTCATCATCGATGCCGACAACTTCAAGCGGATCAACGATCAATACGGGCACCTGAAAGGCGACAAGGCTCTCCTGCTGATCACCGAGGCCATCCGCCTTGCCGTGCGCGATTGCGACCAGATCGGGCGGATCGGCGGGGAAGAGTTCGCCGTCTATCTGAGAGGTGCGAGCCTGTCCGATGCAGCAGAAATTTCCGAGCGGCTGCGCAGCGAGGTCGAGAAGCTGGACTTCAGGCCCCGTGCCGACCTCCGGCACAGGCTGACGGTCAGCATCGGCGGCGCAGTCTCCCGTCATCGCGCCAGCCTAACCGACCTGATGACCGAGGCGGACGCCCGCCTCTACGCCGCCAAAAATGCCGGCCGCAACCGCGTCATCCTGCCCGACGAGGTTCCGCTGGCGGCATAGACCGTCAGAACTGGCGCAGTCGCAGACGTTGAGGTTCGCGCCCGATCGTCCTATTCAGCGGTCCCGCCCAACGGAACCCTGATCCGTGGAACTCTGGATACCGATAACGATTGCCGCCGCCTTCCTGCAGAACCTGCGCACGGCCGCGCAAAAGAAGCTGCAAGGCTCGCTCGGCACGACCGGCGCCAGCTTCGTGCGCTTCGGCTTCGGCTTCCCGCTGGCGCTGGCCTATCTCGCCGCACTTCACTATCTCGACGCACGGCCGCTTCCGCCGCCGACCTGGATGTTCACGCTGTGGTGCGTCATTGGCGGCCTGGCGCAGATCAGTGCGACGATCCTGCTCGTCCACATGTTCACGCTGCGCAACTTCGCCGTCGGCACGGCCTATTCAAAGACGGAGCCGGTGCAGGCGGCGCTGTTCGGCCTCATCATTCTCGGCGAAACACTGACGCGCGGCGCGGTCTTCGCGATCATGGTCGGTGTCATCGGCGTCATGATGATCTCGATTGCCCGCGCGCCGATGACGTGGCGTGGCATCGGCGAGGCGCTCGTCAGCCGCAGCGCCGCAATCGGCGTCCTGTCGGGCACGCTGTTCGGCATATCGGCGGTCGCATTCCGTGCGGCCGGGCTGGCGCTCGACACGCCGGACCCCATCGTGCGCGCGGCGATGGCGCTTGCCTTCGCCACCGTCTTCCAGACCATCGTCATGGTGATCTGGATCAGCTGGAAGGATATGAGCGAATTCGGCCGTGTGGCAAAGGCTTGGAAATCCTCCGCCGTTATCGGCGTCACCAGCGTCGTCGGCTCGGCCTGCTGGTTCACGGCAATGGCGCTGCAACAGGTCGCCTATGTGCGTTCGCTTGGCCAGATCGAACTGATCTTCACCTTCGCGGCGTCGATCTTCCTGTTCAAGGAAAAGATCAACGCCATGGAGGTGATC
Organism: Mesorhizobium sp.; assembly: GCA_049647505.1. GTDB lineage: Bacteria > Pseudomonadota > Alphaproteobacteria > Rhizobiales > Rhizobiaceae > Mesorhizobium_A. The sequence continues at coordinate 86,163 of JBARXU010000020.1, read as the reverse complement.
GGCTGCCTGCTGATCGTCTCGGGCATTCTCACGCTGCTCTTGATGCACTGACCGATACCGTCGACGGGTCGAGCGGCGGGTCATCCCGGTAGCGTGCAACGATGCCTTCCATATCGGACGTCGCAAAGGCGTCTTTCAGCGCCTCGAAGGACGGCAATACGAAGTAGGCGCGCTGGAACTTGTCGATCTCGTAGCCGGTGCGCATGATGGTTGCGATGTCGAACGGCACATGGTTCGCGCCAGCGCCCTCGACCGCGAACTGAAGTTCGGTGAAGGACGACATCAGCCCCGCGCCGAACGCCTTGACCGGTTCGCCGCGCCCCTGCATCAGCCCGTATTCAGCCGTGTACCAATAGAGCCGCGTGATCATGTCGCCGCCGCCAGCCGCGATCAGCTTCTCGGCGGTCTGGCCATACATCTGCATGAAATCGGCGAAGTCAGGCTGGGTCAGCGCGGGCACATGGCCGAAGAAATCGTGGAACATGTCCGGCTCGACGATGTAGTCGAGTTCATCCTTCGTGCGCAGCCAGTTCGTCACCGGGAAGCGACGATTGGCGAGATGATCGAAGAAGGGTTCGGCGGGGATCAGCCCCGGCACCGCGACGATGGTCCAGCCGGTCAGCTCCTTCAGCCGCTCGCTCACTTCTGCAAAATCGGGAATGCGCTCAAGCAGTCCGAGGGTGGCGACGCCGTCGAGATAGGTCCTGTGCGCGAGCCGCTCGGTCAGCTTCGTCTGCCGGTCGCACAGCGTGCGCCAGACCTCCTGTTCGGCGGGTGAATAGTCATAGGCCTGATCGACGGTGAAGTCCGGGCGGCACACGGCATAGTCTCCGCGCAGGCCCTGTTCGGCGCATTCGCGCGCATAGTCAGCAACACTGATCGTCATGGCTTCCTCCCGGTCTGATCTCAGTTGAGGATCGTAACCGCGCCGCTGCGAAGGATTTGCCTCATTACGTCGCAATTCAGTCCCGATTGAGGTAATGTCACTCAAAACCCTATGCAGGAGAGCGAACATGCCTCAGTTCGATCCGTTCGAGATCAGGATGCTGCAACGCCTGCAAGAAGACGGGCGCATTCCCATCTCCGAACTGGCGCAGGAGATCGGCCTTTCCACCACGCCTTGCGCCCGCCGCTTCGACGCGCTGCGCGACACCGGCGTCATCAAGGGCTTTCAGGCGATCGTCTCGCGCCGCAAGGTCGGGCTGATGGTCGAGGTCTTCGTGCAGGTGCGACTCGTCAGCCACAGCGACGATTCTCCCGACCTGTTCATCGCCGCCGTCGACCGCATGGACGAGGTTTCGTCCTGCTGGACGATGACGGGCGATTACGATTTCCTTCTGCATGTCATGGTGCCGTCGGTGGACGACCTCAACGAATTCGTCATGAACCGGCTGATGAAGCTCAAGGGCGTGCGCGACGTCCACACCCAGCTTGTCCTGCGCAACATCAAGGGTCCGGGACATGTGCCGCTCGGCCATCTGAGATAGTCCGCCGATGTGCCGGAACGGGACGCATCGTGTAAGTTCCGCGCCGACGCTGCCTACACCAAATGCGCGCTCAAAATATCTTCAGCAAACACAAGCTGCATCTGACGCGGCGATCCCGATCGGCGCGCACGAATTGAAACAGTTCATTTACCACGCCTGCGAAATAGGCGCTCGATCGGCACCCGAAGTGCCGGTCTCCATCACACTTGGCACAGGAATCGCCTCTTAATTCGTCGTATCGATCCATTGCGTAAAATCAGCCACGCATCACATGACCGGGAATTCGCCAATGACAGGGATTAAAAAAAGCCTGACCCGCCGCGCCTTCGCGCAGGCGCTTGCCGTTCTGTTCGCCATCCCATTCGTCAGGCGTTTCGGCCCGACCCCGTCAGAGGACATCGTCGAGGTGAATGGCTGGATCGTGAAGCGGAGCGACCTCGCATGATCTTCAATAGCTACGACGCCTACAAGGCCGCCGGTTTCCGGCCGCGCGTCGCCATCATGGGCTCAGGCCCGGCGGGCATCACGATTGCCCGCACGATTGCGGCCAAAGGCATTCCCGTCGTCATCCTGGAAGCAGGCGACGCCGAATACACCGACGAGTCGCAGGAATTCTATCAGGGCAAGACCGAGGGCGACCCCTATTTCGATCTGACCATCACCAGGCTGCGAGAACTTGGAGGTTGCTCCAATCACTGGGCAGGATGGTGCCGCATTCTCGACGCGCACGATTTCGAGGCGAAACCGTGGGTGCCCGATACCGGGTGGCCTATCACGCGCGCCGATCTCGACCCTTACATCGACGGAGTGCGAGACATTCTTGAACTGCCGCAGCTGAAGCCCAATGTTCCGCTCACCGACGACATTCGCTGGGTCCAACTCATCAAGAGCAATGCCGTGCGCTTCGGCGAGAAATACAGCGCCGAGATCGCCGCATCGAAGAACATCGCGCTGGTGCTCAACACCTATGCGACCGAACTGAAAGGCGATGGCCAGCGGATCACCGGCGCGCAAATCTGGTCGGCTGGTAAGGACGCCGGCACGCTGGAAGCGGAAATCTACATCCCCTGCACCGGCGGCATCGAGAATTCGCGGCTGCTGCTGTGGTCGAACGAGCAGTCGAATGGCGGCGTCGTTCCTCATGCCGATGCGCTTGGCCGTTACTGGATGGAGCACCCGCAGTTCAAGGTCGGCGATGTGGTGATGACGCATCAGCCGAATGTCGAATTCGATTCCAGCCACGAATCCTTCTTTTCGCCCTCACCGGAAGCAATGGAGCGGCTGGGCATCCTCAATTTCGGCGTTCGTTTCATCGAGCAACCCTATGAGGGCGTGAAGGCGCTGATCGCGGACCTCGCCTGCACAGCACCTTCGGTTGCTGAATGGGCGTCAGATCAGGTTGCACAGCGCCTGCGCTGCGCGGCGCAACTCTATCTGGCATGGGAGCAGGCGCCGGTCGCCTCGAACCGCATCACCCTGATGCCCGACCAGCGCGACGCCGCAGGCGTGCCGCGCCTCGACCTTCACTGGAAGAAGGGCGAGATCGAGCGGCGCACCGCGCTTGAAGGCACGCGCCTGTTCGGCGAGACCTGCGTTGCGACCAATGTCGGCCGCGTGCGCCTCGCGGACTGGCTGGCCAAGGGCGAGGACTACCCGACCGACGACGAGCTTGCCGGCCATCATCACATGGGCGGAACGCGCATGGGCACCGACGTGGCAAAGAGCGTCGTCGACGCGAACTGCAAGGTTCACGGCATGGACAATCTCTATGTCGGCGGTTCGTCGGTCTTTGCGACATCGGGCCAGTGCAATCCGACGACGACCATCACCGCGCTGGCGCTGAGACTGAGCGACCACCTGGTGCATCGGCTGGCGGCCTGAGACTGCAACAAAAAGCGCCGCGTCTTTCAACGCGGCGCTGGCTTGATCAACGATATCAGGCGATCCGTTCCTTACGGAACGATCAGCGTGCCGGCGCCGTGCTCGGTGAAGAGTTCCAGCAGCACGGCATGGGGCGTCTTGCCATTGAGGATCACGACGCCTTCGACGCCGCGCTCGATCGCCTCGATGCAGGTCTCGACCTTGGGGATCATGCCGCCCGAAATCGTGCCGTCGCGGATCAGCGCCTTGGCTTCTGCAACGGTAAGTTCCTCGATGACCTTCTTGTTCTTGTCCATGACGCCCGGCACGTCGGTCAGGAACAGCAGGCGCGTCGCGTTCAGCGCACCGGCGATCGCGCCGGCAAATGTGTCGGCATTGATGTTGTAGGTGTGGCCGTCGCGACCCGGCGCAACGGGTGCAATGACGGGGATCATTTCCGAGCGAGCGAGCAGATCGAGCAATGTGCGGTCGACCTCGACCGGCTCGCCGACGAAACCGAGATCAAGCACCTTCTCGATGTTGGAATCCGGGTCGATCATGGTCTTGCGCGCCTTTTCGGCGAAGACCATGTTGCCGTCCTTGCCGCACAGGCCGATCGCCCATTCACCCTCGGCATTGATGAGCGCGACGATTTCCTTGTTGATCGACCCGGCCAGAACCATCTCGACGATTTCGACTGTTTTGGCGTCGGTGACGCGCAGGCCGCCCTCGAAGCGCGATTCGATGCCCATCTTGGCCAGCATGGCCGCGATCTGCGGCCCGCCGCCATGCACAACGATCGGGTTCACGTCACACTGCTTCAACAAGGCGATGTCGCGGGCAAACGCCTTGCCAAGCTCCAGATCGCCCATGGCGTGGCCGCCATATTTCACGACGACAGTCTTGTCCTCATATCGCTGCATATAGGGGAGCGCGCGGGAGAGAAGCGCGGCCTGAACTTCGGCGGTCTTGGCTGATTCAGACGTCATCTTGGGGTCCTGGCTGGCATTCGGCGCGTCATAGCGCAACTTCGCGACGGGTTCAAAGCCATCCGCCGCATCTTTGATCGCAAATTCCTTCCCGGCGGCAAACGAACCGGCATCGATGATGCCAGTTGAAATGCTGCCGCAATGACTTAGGTTGCCTTTCACATGACGCCGCAGGACATCTCAAAGCTGATCGTCCGCACCTCGCTCAAGGACAGGGCGGCGTTCGACCTGCTTTATCGCCAGACCAGTGCGAAACTCTTTGGTGTCTGCCTGCGTGTCTTGGACAACAGGACCGATGCCGAGGAGGCTCTGCAGGACGTCTACGTCAAGATATGGACCAAGGCAGACCGTTTTGCGGTATCGGATCTCAGCCCGATCTCATGGCTGGTGGCGGTGGCCCGAAATCACGCGATCGACCGCATAAGGCAGAGGCGCAAACCCGCGACCGATCTCGACGAGGCTCTCGACATCGCGGACCCGGCCCCCGGGCCTGAAATGCTGGCGGTGGCGGACGGAGAACGGGAACGGATATTCACCTGCCTCGACGAGCTTGAAACGGATCGGGCGGCAGCGGTCCGGGGCGCATATCTGGATGGTGACAGCTATGCGGAGCTCGCCGAAAGATACGGCGTTCCGCTGAACACGATGCGAACCTGGCTGCGGCGCAGCCTCATGAAACTGAGGGAATGCCTCGAAAGATGAGCGAGACGGACGACAACGGCAGGGGACTTGGAGGCGACGACGCGCTCGCCGCCGAATACGTCCTTGGCGTGCTCGACGCGGAGGCGCGGCTGGCCGCGGCTCGGCGTGTCGAGACCGACCCCGCTTTTGCCCGGCTGGTCGACCATTGGGAGGTCACGCTCGCGCCGATGGCAGAGCAGTTCGACGAGGTTGAAGCGCCTGACACGATCAAGCAGGCAATCGACCGCCGCATCTTTGACGCTACGCCGGATACGACACGGCCATCAGGCGTCTGGACGAGCCTGGCATTCTGGCGTGGGCTGGCGCTTGCCGGCGTGATGGCGACGGTTATCGCGATTGCGGTTCCCATCATGCGGCCCGCCGATCAGACGACGCAGCCGATGGTGGCCACGCTCATGCCACAGCAGAGCGACGTGCAATACATGGCCATGTATGAGGCAAGCACGGGCCAGCTCGGCCTGTCGCACCTCACCGGTGACCGCGATGCCGGACGCGACTTCGAGCTTTGGGTGATCGAAGGCAGCAAGGCTCCGAGGTCGCTCGGCGTCATCCCGGTCGGCCAAAGCGTCCGCATCACGGTCGATCCTTCCATGCGCGACATGATGAACTCGCCGGTCGTGCTGGCGATCAGCCTGGAACCGACGGGCGGATCGACCACCGGCGCGCCGACCGGGCCGGTCGTGGCGGCAGGCGACCTCCGGTCGATTTGACGCCGCCCCCAAATGCCAATTTATTTTTGCGCTTTCTGAAACTCCTGCCGCAACCGCTCCGTATCTCCTACATCCCCGCGAGACGAGGGATGGAAATCCAACGGAGAAGTTTGCCATGCGTATTCTCAAGACAGCCCTCATCGTCGCCTCACTGGGCATTGCCGCCACGGCAGCCCATGCCGAGAACCCCATGGTCGGCGGAGCGGCGATGTATGCCGACAAGAACATCGTCGAGAACGCCATGAACTCGAAGGATCACACGACGCTTGTCGCCGCCGTCAAGGCAGCGGGCCTCGTCGAGACGCTCCAGGGCGCAGGTCCGTTCACGGTCTTCGCACCGGTCAATGCGGCATTCGATGCGCTGCCGGCCGGCACGGTCGACACCCTGCTCAAGCCCGAAAACAAGGAGATGCTGACCAAGGTGCTGACCTGCCATGTCGTGGCGGCCGACGCGATGTCGGATGCCATCGGCAAGATGATCAAGGACGATGGCGGCACCCACGCCGTCAAGACCGTCGGAGGCTGCACGCTTCAGGCCAAGATGGACGGCGACAAGATCACGCTGACCGACGAGACGGGCGGCACGGCAAATGTCACCATCGCCGACGTCAAGCAGTCCAACGGCGTCATCCACGTCATCGACAAGGTCCTGCTGCCGAAAATGTAACAACCTTCAGTTGGGCGGGCGCTCGGGGTCGGACGGCATTCGGGGCTTGAGGTGGAGCGGAGTGGGTTTCGCCTCATGCCCTGAGTGTCGTTCGGCTCCGGGTTGGCCGCGGCCAGACGCCTTCAAGGCGAGTTGATTTGCAGGCAGGCCGCATCAGGCTATTTGATGCGGCAACAGGAGAAACGGTCATGAAAAGACGCAATTTCCTTTTGGCCGGCGCAGGCGCGGCGGCGCTCGCGGCCGGATTTTCAGTCTGGCGCAGGCCGGCGGTCGCCGCAGGCGAAGGCGGGACATTCGAGGTGACGAAGACGCTCGCCGAATGGAAGGCCCAGCTTGGCGAGGATCGCTATCAGGTTCTGCGAATGGAGGCGACCGAGCGCGCCGGATCGAGTCCGCTCAATGACGAGAAGCGCAAGGGCATATTCCACTGCGCCGGCTGCGACCTACCGGTCTACAGCTCGGAACAGAAATACGAGTCCGGCACGGGTTGGCCGTCTTTCTGGGATTCGCTGCCCGACGCGATCGGCCGCAAGGACGATTCATCGCTCTTCATGACGCGCGTGGAATGCCATTGCCGCCGCTGCGGCGGTCACTTCGGCCACATCTTCGAAGACGGTCCGCAGCCGACAGGCCTGCGCCACTGCCTCAACGGGCTGGCACTGACATTCAAGCCAGCGGAGGCTTAAGCTCCGGAAACGGCGACCGCGATGGCATCGCGCAGTTCGACCATGCCATCGCCTTTTTCCGACGATGTGGCAAGGATGACCGGGAAGGCGGCCGGGCGCTTGCGGATCTTCTGAGCGGTTTCCTCAAGCAGTCTGGCGACCGCCGGCGGCTTGATCTTGTCGGTCTTGGTCAGCACGATCTGATAGGACACCGCAGCCTTGTCGAGCAGCGCCAGCGCCTCCTCGTCAACGGCCTTGATGCCGTGGCGCGCGTCGATCAGCACATAGACGCGCTTGAGCGTGACGCGACCTTTCAGATAATCGAAGACGAGTTTCGTCCAGGCCTCGACCTGCTCCTTCGGTGCCTGCGCAAAGCCGTAGCCGGGCATGTCGACCACGGCCATGGGCGGCAGGTCAGCGCCCTCGCCCGAATGTCCATCCGGCACGAAGAAGTTCAGCTCCTGCGTGCGACCCGGCGTATTCGAGGTGCGGGCCAAACCCTTCTGGCCGAGCAGCGAATTGATCAGCGAGGACTTGCCGACATTGGATCGTCCGGCAAATGCGATCTCGGCCGGGCCTTCCGGCGGCAGGAACTTCATCGACGGCACACCGCGAATGAAGACCCATGACCGTGCAAACAGCCCCTGCCCTCCCGCGATCTGCGCCCTGTCCTTGCCTGTCACGATATTTCGCCGCCTGTTTCGTTCCTTGCCAATCCGCGCCGCAGGACGAATTGTCAAGCGCATGGAAAAATCGCCCGACATGGATTTTCCCTCTTGCCCCTCTAGTGACTAGAGGAATTAAGGAAGGTGTCATGAGAATTTGCGAGGCAAGGCCATGACAATCCAGACGACCCGTTTCCGTGTCGAGGGCATGGACTGCGCAAGCTGCGCAGCCAAGATCGACAAGGCCGTGCGGCGCCTCGAAGGCGTCGACGATGTCGAGGTATTTGTGACAGCCGGCACGATGTCCGTGAAACACGCCGCCGATGCGGACCTCGACGCGGTTGCCGGCAAGGTCAGGAGCCTCGGCTATTCGGCAGCGCCATTGGCCGCGCGTAGTGCAATCGTCGAAACGCCACCGGCAAGTGTGCCGCACGCACATGATAACGACCATGACCATTCTGGCCACGATCATTCTACGCATGACAAGCCCGCGGAGGATGTCGGCGAGAAGCTGGGGCTTCATGGCCACGATCACGGCCCGACCGACGGGCCGTGGTGGGCGACCGCAAAGGCGCGGCTGACCATCATCTGCGGCGTCGCGCTCGGCGCGGCATTCGTGCTGGCGCATCTTGCGCCGTGGACCGAACCGTGGGTCTACATCATCGCAGGCGCGGTCGGCCTGATCCCCATTGCGCGCCGTGCCTTCATGGCCGCGATCAACGGCATGCCCTTCACCATCGAGACTTTGATGACGGTTGCCGCCGTCGGCGCGGTCGTCATCAACGCCAGCGAGGAAGCGGCGGTCGTCGTCTTCCTCTTCCTAGTTGGTGAACTGCTGGAGGGTATAGCCACCAGCCGGGCGCGCGCCTCCATTCAGGCGCTGGCGACGCTGGTGCCAAAGCGCGCACTTCTGATGCGATCCGGCCAGACGGTCGATGTCGCAGCCGAAGAACTGGCGGTCGGCGACACGATCCTCGTTCGACCGGGCGACCGCATCCCCGCCGACGGCATCATCGTTGAAGGCGAGACGTCAATCGACGAATCCCCCGTCAACGGCGAGTCCGTGCCGCGCGCCAAGGGTGTCGACGACACCGTCTTTGCAGGCACGGTCAATGCCGAGGGCGCGATCCAGGTCAAGGTCACTGCCGAGGCCAGTGACAACACCATCGCGCGCATCATCACGCTGGTCGAGGAAGCGCAGGAATCCAAGGCCCCGACCGAGCGCTTCATCGACCGCTTCTCGCGCTACTATACGCCGGGCGTGATGGTCGTGGCAGCGCTGATCGCCATACTGCCGCCGCTGGTCGCAGGGGGCGACTGGAACGAATGGATCTACAAGGGCCTCGCCGTGCTGCTGATCGGCTGCCCCTGCGCGCTCGTCATCTCGACGCCAGCGGCAATTGCTGCCGCACTGTCTGCCGGCGCGCGGCGCGGTCTGCTGATGAAAGGCGGGGCCGCACTTGAGACGCTTGGCCGCCTCACCCGCATCGCCTTCGACAAGACCGGCACGCTGACCGAAGGCAAGCCCAAGGTCACGGACGTCGTCGGCGTCGGCCGCAGCGAGGCAGAAACCATCGAACTGGCGGCCCGGCTTGAGGTCGGCTCCAGCCATCCGCTGGCGCTTGCGATCCTCAATGAGGCTGAGACGCGCGGCATCACGCCGGCGGCTGCATCCGGCCTGAAGGCAATCGGCGGCGAAGGTGTCGTGGGGACAGCCGATGGTGTCGAGCTTTTCCTCGGCTCGCCCAAGGCCGTCGAGAAGCGCGTGCCGATCGAAGCGACGCTTGGCCAGCGCATCGCCACCCTCAATGACGACGGCAAGACCGTCTCGATCCTGCTTGCAGGTGGCGAGATCGCGGGGCTGGTCGCAATGCGCGACGAACCGCGCGAAGACGCCAAGGCAGGCATCGACGCGCTGACGGAACTGGGCATTCAGTCGCTCATGCTGACCGGCGACAATGAACGCACGGCGCGCGCCATTGCCGGCCAGCTCGGGCTTGAACCGCGCGCCGAGCTGATGCCCGAGGACAAGCAGCGCATCGTCACCGAGCTTCGCAATTCGGGCGAGATGGTCGGCAAGGTCGGCGACGGCATCAATGATGCGCCGGCACTCGCGGCGGCCAATGTCGGCATCGCCATGGGCGGCGGCACAGATGTGGCACTGGAGACAGCGGACGCAGCCGCCTTGCATGGCCGGGTAATGGACGTTGCCAACATGGTGCGCCTGTCGCGCGCGACGATGGCCAATATCTGGCAGAACATCGCGCTGTCGCTTGGCCTGAAGGGGGTCTTCCTCGTCACCACCGTCATTGGCGTCACCGGGCTATGGCCGGCGATCCTGGCAGATACGGGCGCAACCGTTCTGGTTACTGCGAATGCGATGCGTCTGCTGGGGTGGAAGGGGTCTTCTCGTTGAATGGATCAGCCAGCGCGGCGGCCGGCCGGCTGATCGGAACCTTCTTCAGCGAGGTGCGGCGGGCGAGTTCCTTTTCGCCGCCGCGCTTCAGGAGAGCGCGGAACGACGTGTGCATTCCGCCGTCCATATAGGCGCTGACCGGGGCAGACGTCGTGACCGATCCGACAATCTGGGCGTCTGCCGGCGTGCTCATCGCAATTGCAGGCGAACCGGCCTCGGGGGCGCAGGCCGCCAGCGGATCGGTCTGGCCGCCGTCGGCGCGATTGAACTGATAGCGTCCGTCGCAATAGGAGACCTTCGGCTCGATGCGCGTGGTCTCGAAGGCGTCATAGCCGCGCTTCAAATCGCTCCAGAACGCATAATTCGGGTCGTTGCGGAACGCGGCCATCTTGGCCGCGGTCATGCGGAACGGATAGGCCTGCACCTGAAATGCCTGCTGCCCGCCCTTCAGCGCCTCGCGCACGGTGGCATAAATCTCGGCCACGCCCTCGTCCGTCATCGCATAGCAGCCCGACGACGAGCACGCGCCATGGACCATCAGCGCCTCACCCGTATAGCCGTGCGCCTTTTCGAGCCGGTTGGGGAAGCCCAGATTGAACGACAGGTAGTATTGCGACTGCGGGTTAAGCATGCCCGCATTGACGTGATAGAAGCCCTCCGGCGTGTGGCGGTCGCCGATCTTCTTCTTCGGGCCAAGCTGCCCCGACCAGCGGCAGATCGGATAGGTCTTGAGCAGCGCATAGCGGCCGCTCTTGTCCTGCTTCCACAGTTCCAGCTCGCTCTCCTGCTTGAAGATGCGGACGAGCACAGGCGCTTTCGGGCTCATCGACTTCTTGCTCATCTCGCCGACAAGCTTTGCGGGTATCGGCTGCGAGCCGCGCGTGTCGACATCGAGCACGCTCGTCGTGCAGCCGGCCACGGACATGGCGAGGGCGGCGAACAGGGCAATGGTCAGTGGGCGCTTGGACAAACTCGGTCTTTCGGAGAAACTGGCGGCATACGACGTGCGAGACGCTACCTGTCCATGTTCCATGATCATGATTAATGGCAAGTTTCTGGCGAATGGCGGAAATAAGGTCATTTAGCGCCATTATCTTGCGCCGGCATTGCCAGCGCAGCACCGCAAACTATCTATAGAGACTAGAGCTATGGAGTTTGAGGCATGCTGACCATCGGAGACCTGTCGCAGCGCACCGGCGTCAAGGTGCCGACCATCCGCTATTACGAGCAGATGGGTCTGCTGACGGCGGCCGAACGCTCGGACGGCAATCAGCGCCGTTATGGCAAGGCCGAGCGCGAGCGTCTCTCATTCATCAAGCATGGCCGCGATCTCGGCCTGACGCTCGATTCGATCCGCGAACTGATCGAACTGTCGTCACATCCCGACCAGCCCTGCGCGCAGGCAGACCGCATCGCCACCGAACAACTCGTCTCAGTCCGCGAAAAGATCGCCAAGCTGAAGCGGCTGGAACATGAGCTGGAGCGCATTGCCGGCCATTGCGACGGCGAACACGCCATCCGCGACTGCTATGTCATCCGCGCGCTTGCCAATCACGAGCTTTGCGACGGCGAGCATTAGGACCAGCTAACCCGGAATCCGCGCCTCAAGCTCGTGCCGCTGGATCTTTCCGGTGGTCGAGCGCGGAAAGTCCTCGAAGGCGACGAAGATGACCTGCTTGGGGCGCTTGTAGCCGGCAAGCTCCGCACGGCAGATCGCCTCGATGTCGGCTTCCGACAGGCTATCGTCCTTGCGCGAGACGAAGGCCACCGGCACCTCGCCCCAGCAATCGTCCTTGCGGCGCACGACCGCGGCGTCGCTGACGCGCGGATCGGCCAGAAGGACGCGCTCGATCTCCGCCGGATAGATGTTCTCGCCGCCCGATTTGATCATGTATTTGGCGCGGTCGACGAAATCGTAGCTGCCATCGGCATTGCGGCGGAACAGGTCGCCCATGCGGAACCAGCCATCCTTGAAGTCGCGCGCGTTGACCTCGTCGGCGTTCCAGTATCCGGAAAAGATCGTCGGTCCGCGCACGGCCGCTTCGCCGGGCTGCCCATCCGGCACCTCGTTGCCGTCCGGATCTACGAGACGCAGGTCGCACATCGAGCTTCTGCGCTTCGACAGGCTGGTGGGGATGACGCCGGGTGCAATCAGAACCGATGAGGCGGGCGGCAGGCCGGTTTCGGTCGAGCCGAAGCTGTTTAGATAAGGAGCGCCGGCAAGCGCCGTCAGTTCGGCGATCAGGGTTGTCGGCACGAGGTCCGCCATCGCGCCGATTGCGCGGATGCTGCGCGGCCGCCGTCCGGTCGCCTGCATCAGTTCCACCACGGGTTCGATCGACCCCGGCATCAGGAGCATCCAGCCGATCTTTGCGCGCTCCATGATCGAAACGATCGCCTCGGCATTGAACCCGTCGACGACATGGACAGTCGCGCCCGACATCAATGCGCCGAGCAACTGGTCGGTCGATCCCATGTGAAACATCGGCGCCCAGGCGACGAACCCGTCCTCCTCCGTTGCGCGCAGGTCCATGCGCAGCGCAGCCATTCGCGCGATTTCGGCCCGGTGGCTGATCAGCGCGCCCTTGGGCAGACCCGTCGTTCCGGAGGTGTAGAGGATCACCAGCCCGTCTTCCGGGTCGACCGCAGGCGCCTCCAACGGCTCGCGCGTCGCGGCGATCATCGTCTCATGCTCGTCCTCGATGACCGCAATGGGGGTATCGGCAAGCGCCAGGCCGCGCACCAGAGCTTCGAAACGACGCGAAACGATGACGATTGCCGGAGAGACGAGTTCGATGCAGTGCCTGATTTCGGCCGACGCCAGCCGCCAGTTCTGGCAGGCGACAATCGCGCCGAGAAGCGCGGCGGCCATCTCGATCTCGATGAATTCGTGCCGGTTCTCCGACACAAGCGCGATGCGCTCGCCGCGGGCGACGCCGCGTGCGGCAAGGGCTTTTGCCAGCCGGCGAACCCGCTCGTCGAGTTCGCCATAGGTCCAGCGCCGCTCGCCCTGCTCGATGGCAATCGCCGCAGCGTCCTTCTTCACCTGAGACGCGAACAGACCGTAGACCGTCAGCCGGCCCGCGGCATCTATGCCTGAAAACGCCATGGCCGGACTCCTCCCATTCGTATGGCAAAACCTGATGGCTGTAGCGCTAGGCGGGGCTGATCTTCTCCAGCCGGGCCGCAACAGCCTCGAGCCTCTGGACGACATGCGAGGTTTCGTCCTGCCCGCCAGTTTGAACCAGCAGGCCGCCAAGCACCAGATCGACGATCTGGTCGGCGGTGCCGTTCGGGTCGAAATCGCCCTCGCCGCGCAGATAGGCCCATGTCCGGTGCTCGATGCAACCATAAATCATGTCGCGCACGAGGCCGAGCGGCGTGTCAGCGCGCAATTCCGCGTTGCGAATGCCCTCGCGCAGGATCTCGATCGTGCGGCGCGTATATTCCCGGTTGAGATTGTAGACGCCGGTGGCGCTGTAATCCTCGCCATTGCGCAGAAACTGGAACATGAGCTGGCACAGCGCCGGCTCCTCGTGAATGGTCTTGAGGTGACGCCAGACCATGAAGCGCAGGCGATTGCGCGTGCCTGCGATGCCGCCGAGCTGGCCGTCATAATCCGACAGCATCGCCTCGTACCAGTCTTCGATGACCTTGACCAACAGGTCGCGCTTGTTCTCGAAGAACCGATAGATCGAGCCCTCGACGACATTGGCGCGCTCGGCAATGTCGGAGATCAGCGCATCCTCGTAGCCCTTTTCCCGGAACACGTCGCGCGCGGCCGCCATGATGTCGGCGACCCGCCTCTCGCGCGATAGGCGGAAGACCTGTCTCTTGTTACCCGTTGCCGTGCTCATTTGCGCCGCACATCCCTGTCCGAGAAACCGTCTGCGGCAAAGGAGGGCTTGCGCCGCTGGGTGAAGGCCTCCATGCCTTCGGACCATTCAGCGCCCGCCGCACCTATCCGGACCGCATCGAGCGCGATCTCGTCCGCCTCATCCTGATTTGCAGTTTCGCTCCGATAGAGCGCCTTCTTGGATAGCGCAATGGTTGCAGGGCTACATAGAAGCAGCCTTTTAGCCAGCTCAATCGATTTATCCTCAAGATCCTCTGCGTCACATACAGAAGATACGAGCCCAAGCTCCAGTGCTTCGCGTGCCGAATACTGGTCGCCGAGCATGATCGCCTCGATTGCCTTGGCGCGGCCGATCAGCCTGGAGAGAACCTGTATGCCGCCTGCGCCCGGCACCGCGCCAAGCCTCGCCTCAGGCAGGCCGATGCGCGCACCGTCGGCCATGATGCGCATGTCGCACGAAATGGCGAGTTCGCAGCCGCCCCCCAGAGCGAAGCCATTGATCGCGGCAATCGTGGCGAAGGGCATGTGGCGCAGCTTACGGAAAGTCGCGACGAGCGGCCGCACATAGTCCTCCACGATCGCCTCGGCATTGCGATAGATCGGCGATGTCTCGTCGGTGAAATATCTGACATGCGCACCCGAACAGAAGGCGCGTCCCGATCCTGTCAGGATGACGACCCGGGCCTTCTCCGCCCTGGCCTCCTCCAGCGCCGCGTCAAGCGCCGCCAGGAATTCATAGGTCAGCGTATTCAACTCCTCGCCACGGTTCATAACGAGACGGACCACGCCGGGCAGCGGACGCTGAATGAGGATCACCGGAGCGTCGTTCACGAGGCTACCTGCTGTGCAAAAAACCATTGCCAAAATGCCGTTGACAAATCTCATCTCCTGATTGCTAATGAAGATAATTCATCATTCCTTCAGCTTTCGCAAGCGCCGAGTTAGAGCAGCGCGGAAAACTGAAGAGACCCGATGAAGGGGAGGTTTACAGTTGATTTCTGCTGATCGCGTGATGTTTTCACGCCGACATATGGTAAATCCTACGCCCTGCAGGCAGTGGCATGTCGCTGGCTTTGCTCTGCTGTCGTGGCATGAAAAAAACTCTATTCATCAATTGACCTCAACCCTCCGGGCGAGATCGGCCTGATGCTTTCGCTCAAGAATGTTCAGGTTCTGTACGACCGCGCCATCGAGGCCGTCAGGGACGTCTCCCTGGACGTGCCAGCAGGCCGCATCGTCGCGCTGCTCGGCTCGAACGGCGCGGGAAAATCGACGATCCTCAAGGCGATTTCAGGCGTTCTCCATCAGGAAGACGGGGAGATCGTTTCGGGCGGCATCTATCTCGAAGACAAGTCCATCTCGTCTGACAGCCCGCGCATGATCGTCGGCCGGGGTGTGTTGCAGGTTCCGGAAGGCCGCGCGCTGTTCGCCACGCTGACGGTAGAGGAAAACCTCATGATGGGCGGCATCACGCGCAGCCGCACGGAGAGCGTCGAGGGGCTGGAGCGCATCTATGCGCTGTTTCCGCGCGTCAAGGAACGGCGCACGCAGATTGCCGGCTATCTCTCCGGCGGCGAGCAGCAGATGGTCGCGATCGGGCGCGCGCTGATGGGCAGGCCGCGCCTTTTGATGCTCGATGAACCGTCCCTTGGACTGGCGCCGCAGATCGTCGATTCCATCTTCGACACGGTCATCGCGCTCAACCGCGACGAGGGCCTGACCGTTCTTCTGGTGGAGCAGAACGCACAACTGGCGCTTCAGGTCGCGTCCTACGGATACATCATGGAAAACGGCCGCATCGTGCTCGACGGCGCGGCCGAAAAGCTGCGCGCAAATGACGATGTGCAGGAATTCTACCTCGGCTTCTCGGGAGGCGAGCGCAAGTCGATGCGCGATGTCAAACACTACAAGCGCCGCAAGAGGTGGCTGTCATGACGACGCTGCTCGAACTCCAGGGCGTGACGAAGAAATTCGGCGGCCTCACCGCCGTCAACGATGTCAGCCTCAAGGTGAAACAGGGCCAGATCTACAGCCTGATCGGACCTAACGGCGCGGGAAAGACGACCGTCTTCAATCTGATCAGCGCAGTGTTTCGTCCGACCTCCGGCGCCATCCTGTTTGACGGGCATGACCTGACGAAGCTGCCGACCTATGCGCTGGCCAGGCTCGGCATTGCGCGCACGTTCCAGAACCTCGCCGTGTTCAAGCATGAAACGGTGGTGAACAACCTGCTCGTCGGGATGCACACCCATCTCAAGACCGATCCACTCTCCGCCGCCTTCTTCTGGGGGCGGACGCGCAGGGAAGAAATCGCGGCGCGCGAACGGGTCGAGGAGATCATCGATTTTCTGGAGATCGAGGACATTCGCGACCATCCGGTCGGCACCCTGTCCTACGGCCAGCAGAAGCGGGTCGAACTCGGCCGCGCGCTTGCCGTCCAGCCACGGCTGCTTCTGCTCGACGAGATGGTTTCGGGCATGAACCAGGAGGAGCGCGAGGACATTGCGCGCTTCATTCTCGATCTGAAGGATGAACTGGGCATGACCGTTTTCATGGTCGAGCACGACATGGGCATCGTCATGGACATTTCCGACCATGTCTGCGTGGTCAATCATGGCCGCAAGATCGCCGAGGGAACGCCTGCCGAAGTGGCAGCAAACCCGGCCGTCGTGGACGCCTATCTCGGAACCCGTCGGAGCGCGGCATGAGCGGACAGATCGCAGCAACGGCGACCGTGACCGATCTCACCATGCCCCAGGTGTTGAAGCGCAATGCCGATACGCTTGGCGGCGAACTTGCGCTGCGCGACAAGGTGCGCGGCCTGTGGGTTCGCTATAGCTGGCAGGACTATTTCGACAATGCGCGGCTGTTCGCCATCGCGCTCCACGCTCAGGGCTTCCGCAAGGGCGACCGCATCGCGGTTGCAGGCGACGACAGTCCGGAATGGCTGTTCGCCGATCTCGGCGCGCAGATGCTCGGCGGCGCGTGCCTCGGCATCTATCCGACCAACCCATGGCCGGAACTGCAATACATATTGAGCCATTCAAAGGCGCGCATCGTCGTCTGCGGCGATCAGGAGCAGACCGACAAAGTGCTCGATGCGCGCAACAATGGCGATGGCCTGCCCGATCTCGAAACCATTGTCACCTGCGACATGAAGGGAATGCGCCATTACGAACAGGCGGGGCTGTCCTCTTTCGAGGCGATGCTCGAACTGGGCAGGGCCAAGGAGACCGAGTTCGGCGCTCTTGTCGACCGGGCGATTGCCGAAGGCAGGGCCGACGATGTAGCGATCATCGTCTACACGTCCGGCACGACCGGCATGCCGAAGGGCGCGATGCTGAGCCACCGCAACATGCTGCATTCGGCTGCCGAGGTCGTGCGCATCCACGGCCTGTCGCGCGAGACCTATTCTGTCCTCTGCTACCTGCCGCTCTGCCATGTTGCCGAACGCAGCTTCTCGACCGTGATGCAGCTCGTCACCGGCTGCACCGTGTCATTCGCGGAATCGGTCGACACGGTCGTCGTCAACCTGCGCGAGATCGCGCCGCTCGGCTTCCTGGGCGTGCCGCGCATCTGGGAAAAGATGCAGCAGAGCGTGCTCTACCGCGTGAAGGATACGACGCCCTTCCAGCGTTCGGTCTACGAGCGGTGCATGGCGCTCGGCCGACCGATCGCCGAACGGCGGCTTGCCAATGGCGGCAGGTTCGCCTCGACGTCAGACCGTTTGAAATTTGAGATTCTGCGGCTGATCTGCTTCCGGCCATTGCAGAAGTTCCTCGGCATTGACCGCGTGCGCGCTGCCTTCTGCGGCGGGGCCACAGTGTCGCCCGAGGTGCTGCTGTTCTTCTGGATCCTCGGCGTTCCGGTCTACCAGATCTACGGCATGACCGAATGCGCGGGCGTCTCCCACGCCCAGCAGCCCAACGCCACCACGCTTGGCTGTTCGGGCCTTCTCATCGACGGCCTCGAACAGAAGATCGACGCCGACGGCGAACTTCTCCTGAAGGGCGAAAGCGTGTTCAAGGGCTACCTCTTCGACGATGCGGCGACCGAACGCGCCTTCACCGATGGCTGGCTGCATACCGGCGATATCGTCGAGCTTTTGCCGACGGGCGAGGCGCGCGTCCTCGACCGCAAGAAGGACATCCTCATCACGTCGGGCGGAAAGAACATCACGCCGTCGCTGATCGAAAACGCCCTGAAGGACTCGCCCTACATCCGCGAGGCGATCCTGCTGGGAGACGGCCGCAAATTCCTTTCGGCGCTGATCCAGATCGATCTGGAAACGACCGGCAAGTGGGCGCAGTCGCAGAACATCCAGTACACGACCTACCGGACGCTCGCGACGAACGAAAAGGTGCGCGAACTCATCGCGGCCGAAGTCAACAAGGTCAACGACCAGTTCGCCCGCGTCGAGAATGTGCGCAAGTTCGTCATTCTCCAGAAAGAACTCGACCATGACGACGGCGAACTGACCGCGACGATGAAGGTGCGCCGGCGCATCATCGAGAAGAAGTTTGCCGACGAGATCGGCGAAATCTACGGAAAGGCGGCGTAAGGCGATGGACTTTTTCCTGCTGCTTCTTGCCACCGGCCTCGTATCAGGCGCCGCCTATGGCCTGATCGCGATGGGCTTTGCGCTCATCTACAAATCGACCGGCGTGGTGAACTTCGCCCAGGGCGAGATGGTCATGCTGACAGCATACATTTCCTACACGCTGTCGACGACCTTCGAGCTTTCCTTTTTCCCGTTGATGATGCTGACGATCCCGATCTCGATGCTGCTCGGCCTCGCGCTGGAACGCATCTTCATCCGGCCGATGCTGGGCGAGCCGATCTTCGCCATCGTCATGGTTACGGTCGGCCTCGCCGTCATCTTGCGCGGCGTCACCATCATGATCTGGGGTCCGGACCCGTTCAATTTCCCCGCAGGCATCTCGACGCAGGTCGTCTTCATCGGCAGCGTGCCGTTCTATCCGGCACAGCTCTACCTGATCGCAGCGCTTGTCGTGATGACGCTGGCCGCATGGCTGTTCCTGCGCTTCACCCGGATGGGCATCGCCATGCGCGCGGTCGCGGCAAACGAGACGGCGGCGCTTCTGGTCGGCATATCGGTCAGCCGCGTCCACGCCATGGCGTGGATGTTCTCGGCGGCCATCGCCTCGGTCGCAGGCGTGCTGTTCGCAGCCAATTTCAAGCTGGCGCCGGACCTTTGGTTCCAGGGGCTGAAATCCTTCCCGGCGGTCATTCTCGGCGGCCTCGATTCCGTCATCGGCTCGGCTGCCGCCGGCATCGTCATCGGGATCATCGAGAACATGTTCCAGGGCTATGTCGGCCAGGGACTGCGCGAGATTTCCGGCTTCATCGTCATCATCATCGTCCTGATGGTCCGTCCCTACGGTCTGTTCGGGTCCAAGGATATCGAGCGCGTCTGATGAGAACCGGAAACTTCAAGGAAACCCCCGGCCAGCTCGTCGCATTGACCGACAGCAAGGTCGTCTGGTCATGGACGGCGCTGCTGCTGGTGGCCATGGTCGCCGCACCCTATCTCGTCGGCAACTACCAGCTGACGCTCATGGTCTCGGCGCTGATCGCCATCATCGGCGCGGTCGGGCTGAACATGCTGACCGGCACCACCGGCCTGATCTCGCTCGGCCAGGCCGGCTTCCTCGCCGTCGGCGCCTACACCAACGCCATATTGATGACCGACCATGGCTGGCCGATATTCCTGTCGTTGCCTGCCGCAGGCATCGTCTCGGCCATCATCTCGATATTCGTCGGCGTGCCTTCGCTCCGGCTCAAGGGCCTTTATCTGGCGATCACGACGCTCGCATTCTCATTCATCATCAACCACGTCATCCTCTACACCGAATGGCTCACGCATGGGCCGAACGGCATCTTCGTGTCGGGCGCCAAGGTGCTCGGCGTCGACTTCCAGCGCGGCAAGGCTCTCTACTATCTTGCGCTCGGGATAACCGTGCTGATCGTCTTCGGCGCGCTCAACATCCAGCGCAGCCGCATCGGCCGTGCATGGATGGCGATCCGCGATCACGACATCGCCGCGCGCGTCATGGGCGTCGATCTCGTGCGCTACAAGCTGCTCGCATTC
This sequence comes from Mesorhizobium sp., assembly GCA_049647505.1. Taxonomy (GTDB): domain Bacteria; phylum Pseudomonadota; class Alphaproteobacteria; order Rhizobiales; family Rhizobiaceae; genus Mesorhizobium_A. The sequence continues at coordinate 66,034 of JBARXU010000020.1, read as the reverse complement.
ATGATCTCGTCCTTCATCGTCGGTATTGCGGGTGCGCTGATCTCGATCCAGATCCGCTTCGTCAACATCGACGTGTTTGCACTGATCCTGTCCATCGAGGCGCTGGCGATCATCATTCTCGGCGGCATGGGATCGATCGCGGGAGCCATCATGGGAGCGATATTCCTGTCGTTCCTGCCCGAGGTGATCCGGCTGTTCTTCCAGCTTTTCGCCGATCCGAATTCGAGCTTCTACACGACTTACGTCTTTGAAATCCGCGGCATCGTCTACGGCATCGTCATCGTTCTCTTCCTGCGGCTCAAGCCGGAGGGACTGATCGGGCTGTGGCGCGATGTCCGCAAATACTGGAGCAACTGGCCGCTCGCCTACTGACGAGGGCCGAATGGGAGGAAATGGCATGAAGAAGATAATCCTGGCATGCGCCGCAGCACTTCTTGCGTCGACCGCAGCCTACGCGCAGGATCCCGGTGTCTCGGACACCGAGATCAAGATCGGCGACGTCAACATCATGACGGGACCAGCCTCGTTCATCGGCAAGGCGGTGTCCGTCGGCTCGAAGATCGCGGCCGCCGAAATCAACGAAGGGGGCGGCGTCAACGGCCGCAAGATCACCATCGTCACCGAGGACGACGGATACGTCCCGGCCCGCTCGTTCCAGGCCCTGACCAAGCTGATCGAGGTCGACAACATCTTCGCATTGAACGGCACGTCCGGCACTGCAAACGTTCTGGCGATGATGCCGCTGATCGAGGAGAACAACCTGCCGACCATCGTCTCGACCGCGCCGAACGAGCTGGTCTATGAGCCGGTGCGCCCGTCGGTCTTCACCGTTGGCGGCTCCTATTCGGACGCCTTCTATGGCCAGCTCAAATACATCCACGAGAACTCCAAGATCGAGAACCCCGTCTACGGCCTGATCCGTCAGGACGACGATTTCGGCGGTTCGATCGAGCATGGCTATGAGCGCGCGATCAAGGAATTCGGCGTCAAGGATGGCATCCGCATCCGCTTCAAGAAGGGCACGCAGAACTACGCCGCCGAACTGGCGCAGATGAAGGCGGCCGGCGTGAACGTGCTCGCAAACGGCGGCATCATCGCAGGCGCGGCCAATATTCTCTCCGAAGCGCGCAAGCTCGGCATGGACCTTCAGATCGCAAGCGTCTGGTCGGAAGACATGCCGCCTTCGGTCAACCTGTCGTCCCCGGCCCAGTATGACTATCTGGTCGCCGACTATGTGGCGCTCGACGGCCCGGCAATCGACGCTTTCCTGGAGAAGGCGAAGAAGTATGCGAGCGCCGACGAAGTCGCGGCGATCAACCGCTATACCTACATCACCTATGTCAGCCTTCACGCACTGGCGGAGGGCATGAAGCGCTGCGGCAAGGAACTGACCCGCGCCTGCACGATCGAACAGTTGCGCGGCCTGAAGGACTTCGACGCACAGGGTGTCGCGGCGCCGATCAGCTTCGACAATGACAAGCAGCTGTCGGGAACGCAGTTCAAGATTTACCAGCTCGACCACACTGCAAAGACGTTCAAGACGCTGAGCGACTTCACCCAGTACTGATCGTCAACAATGCCAGACCCGCCGGCACGACCGGCGGGTCTTTTCCTGCCACCGGAGCTTGATCGACATGGCGATACCCGCCGCCTGGAACGGGCGTCTCAAATTGCCGGTTGTGGCAGCTCCGATGTTTCTCATTTCCGGCCCCGACCTCGTCGTCGCCTGCTGCCGCTCCGGCGTCGTCGGGACGTTCCCGGCGCTCAACCAGCGCACGAGCGAAGGCTATGACGCCTGGCTCTCCGAAATCGCGGAACGACTGTCCGATGCGCCCGATGCCGCGCCCTTCGGCGTCAACCTGGTGGTCCACCGGTCAAATCCCCGACTTGAAACAGACCTTGCCATAACCATCCGTCACAAGGTTCCGCTGGTCATAACCTCGCTTGGTCTGAACCGCGACCTGATCGCCGAAATCCACGGCTATGGCGGGCTTGTCTTTCATGACGTGACCAGCCTGAAATTTGCCGAGAAGGCCGCCGATGCCGGCGTCGACGGGCTGATTGCAGTCACCTACGGCGCGGGCGGCCATGCCGGCCAGATCAGCCCGTTTGCGGCCATGCATGAGATGCGCCGCATGTTTGACGGAACGCTGCTGCTGGGCGGCGTGATGTCGACGGGGCAGCAATTTGCCGCCGCGCGCATGATGGGCGCGGACATGGCCTATGTCGGCACGCGCTTCATGGCGACTGCTGAAAGCATGGCGGTCGAACGGCAGCGGCAGTTCATCCTCGAAGCGCGCGCCGCCGATATCGTCTACACACCCGCCGTCAGCGGCATCAACGGCAACTTCCTGCGCGCCAGCCTGGCCGCTGCGGGCAAGGACCCGGACGACCTCACCCCGCCGGGGCAACTGAACTTCGGCACGGCGTCGGGCGATATCAAGGCCTGGCGCGACCTGTGGGCCGCCGGACAGGGCGTCGGCGCGATCGACGACATGCCGGGCGCAGGTGACCTCATCGCGCAGATGGTCGATGACTATCGCAAGGCTGCAGGGGCCGCTCCCACCGCATTGCTTGAAGGACTTGCGGGAAGCCGAGATTTCGCGCCAGATGGGCGACTGACAAAGGCCTGACCATGATGAGCGACCCGACCCTTCAATCCACGCACTTCATCGACACGGATCATCCGCGCATTCGCGCCTTTGTCGAAGAACATGCAGGAGGCGGCAGCGAGGAAGAACGGGCTGTCAGGCTGACCCATGCGGTGCGCGACGCGGTCGCCTACGACATGTGGTCGTTCGGCCTCGATGAGAAGGATTTCATCGCATCGAACGTGCTCGACGCATCGTCGGCCTTCTGCGTGCCCAAGGCGGTCGCGCTCGCCGCCGTCGCCCGCGCTGCCGGGATTCCGGCGCGCATCGGCTTTGCCGACGTGAAGAACCACCTGACCAATCCACGCATCGACGAGATGATGGAAGGTGACGACACGTTCCGCTGGCACGCTTACACATCCCTGTTTGTCGGAGGCAAATGGGTGAAGGCGACACCGGCGTTCGACATGACGCTGTGCCAGCGTCACGGGGTCAAGCCGCTCGTCTTCAACGGGCGCGACGATTCGATTTTCCACGAGTTCGACGAGACCGGGCGCAAGCACATGGAATATGTGCGCTTCATCGGAGAATTCGACGACATGCCTTTCGAGGAATTCTCGACCGAGATGCGTCGCGCCTACCCGCGCATGTTGCGCGAGCTCGATGAGTTGCGCGAGCGTCGCGCGGCGCGCAAGGCGGGTTGAAACTACCCGGCGGGCTTGCCCTTAGAGCGAGATGAGGTTGGCTTGAAACATTCTGCTGGTGAAGGTTTGGGGCAAGGTCGAGGGGTTCGGCGCGGACGGGCTGGCGGCCCGGCCAAGTCCGAAGCCCGATCGATTTGGCCCAAACCGGCCCAGCCCTTCGGGTTTCCGTTTGGAGGACGCCCACGTCGTCAGGCCGCTCGGACGATGCACCACATCGCCCTGCGCGTCCTTCCTAGTGGATCGTCTCCCCAAACGAGAAACAGAATGATTCAATCCAGCCTCATCTCGCTCTAACCGCCTTCCAGATGCCGGTGGCCGAGGCGATGACCCGGTCTCCGACCTTGGCCGTGCCGCGAACGAAGACCATCGAGCGCGTCGAGCTGACGACTTCAGTTTCGGTGACCACAAGATCTCCGGCCACGCTTCCTCCGATAAACTGGCAGTCGAACCCGACAGTGAAGAAGGTTTGGCCGGAGCGACCCTGATGCGCCGTCCAGCCGAAGGCTTCATCCAGAAACGTCATCGTCATGCCGCCGTGCGGACGACCGGTGGTGTTGTCGTGCTTGGGAGCGACGCGATAGCAGAACTGCATCCTGCCTTCGACTTCGCGAAAATAGAACGGCCCGACCAGATTGATGAATGCACCGGGGCGCATACGCTTCCAGCCATCGGCGATGAGGGCCGGCTCGTCGGCTACGGGCTCCGTCATCCTTCAGGCTTTCGTCTTGGCAAAAAAGGCGGCGATCTGCGCCTTCATCGCCGGCGTGCGGCCTGCATCGCCCTGCAGGTCGCGTTCGAGCGCGAGTTGGTTCTCCATGTCGAAATCGGCGGCCTGGGCGATCAGCCTCTTAGTCGAGGCAAGGGCCGCCCCGTCGAGCTTTGCCAGACGGGCGCAGATGCTGTCCGCTGCGGGCACGAGTTCCGGATCGTCGACCACGTCCCACAACAGGCCCCAGGCGAGCGCCTTCTCGGCAGAAATGCGATCGCCCAGCAGCATCATGCCCGATGCGCGGACGCGGCCGAGCATGCGCGACAGGAACAGCGTATTGCCGGCGTCCGGCACCAGCGCTATGCCGACAAAAGGCTCGTAGAAATAGGTCGAGCGCGCGGCGATGACGATATCGGCGGCAAGCGCGATACCGACCGCCGCGCCCGCGCACGGGCCGTTGACCGCCGCGACGATGGGCAGGCGCGACTGGCGCATCGACACCACGAGCGGATTGAAATGGCGCTGCAACACGTCATCGAGCGCCGGCGTCTCGTCGGGATCGACGGTGGCGAGATCGTAGCCCGCGCCGAACGCCCTGCCCTCGCCCGTCATCAGCACGGCCCGGACGCTCTCGTCGCGTCCCGCGCGCTTGACGGCATCGTTCAATTCGTCAGCGGTCTGGTTGCGATAGGCGTTGAGCTTGTGCGGGCGGTTGACGACGAGGCGCGCGACACCATCGACCACGCTGTAGTCGATATCCTCATATGTCGTCATCACGCCCCTCCCGACAGCCGCCATTCGATCTGCGGCAACCGATCTGCACCGAAAAAGCCTTCGCCGTCCACCACCACGAAGGGTGAACCGACCACGCCAGCGGCGACCGCCTCATCGACCATGGCTGCGAGTCTGGCCTTGGCGCTCTCGCTCAACATGCCGGCAATTGCCTGCGCCTCATCGATGCCGACACGCGCCGCGATCGCCGTGACGGTCTCTTCGGCGGAGATGTCCTCGTCGCGCGTAAAGAACGCAGCGAAGACTTCCCGGCCGAAACGATGCGCCAGATCGATGTCCTTCTCTGCAATCTCGTAATAGAGCCGCAAGGCGCGATGCGCCGACAGCGGCAGCTTTGAAGGGTGCTTGTAGGGCAAGCCATGGAAGGCCGCCGACCGCACCATGTCGCCAACGATGTAGCTGCGCCGCGCAGGCGATTCCATCGGCGGTGAAATCGACTGCGCCTTCAGGATCGCCCAGACCAGAACCGGCCGCCACTCGATCCTCCTGCCATGTGCCGCGCCGATGCGCTCGATCTCATCGAGCGCGAAATAGGCGTAGGGCGAGGCGAAGTCGAAATAGAACAGGATCGGGCCGGCCGCGGGCTTGTCTGTCATCGTCAGAACCTGAATACGCCGTAGCCGGGGTCGCCAAGCGGTGCGTTGAGCGAGGCCGAAATTGCGATGCCCAGCGCATTGCGCGTATCGACCGGATCGATGATGCCGTCGTCCCAAAGCTCCGATGTCGAGTAATAGGCCGAGAGCTGCTCCTGATAGGCCTTGCGCGTGTCTTCCCACACGCGGTCGACCTCGCCCTGATCGACATGTCCGGCACGCTTCATCTGGTTGAGCTTCACCTCGGCCAGCGTGTTGGCAGCCTGATCGCCGCCCATGACGCCGATCTGGTGGTTCGGCCAGGTGAACAGGAAGCGGCCATCGAAGGCGCGGCCGCACATGCCGTAATTCCCCGCGCCGAACGAACCGTTGCACATGACGGTGAATTTCGGAACGTGCGAGCAGGACTGCGCCATGATCATCTTTGCGCCGTCCTTGGTGATGCCGCGCCGCTCATATTCGCGGCCGATCATGTAGCCGGTGATGTTCTGCAGGAAGACGAGCGGCGTGTTGTTCTGATTGCACAGTTCGATGAAGTGACCGCCCTTCAGCGACGAGTCGTTGAAGAGCACCCCATTGTTGGCGAGGATGCCGACCTTGTAGCCCCAGATATTGGCAAAGCCGCAGATCAGCGTCGTGCCATAGTTCGGCTGGTATTCGTGGAAGCGGCTGCCGTCGACGATGCGGGCGATGATCTCGCGCATGTCGAAGGCCTTCTTGATGTCATCGGGAACGATGCCGTAGATTTCCTGGGGATCGTAGGCCGGGTCTTCAGGCGTGTCGCGCTGGGCCTCCCATTTCTTCGGCCGGTCCCACTGGGCGACGATCTCGCGGCCGATGTGGATCGCCTCGTTCTCGTCATTTGCCGGATAGTCGGCTGTGCCGGAGACCGACGTGTGCATGTCGGCACCGCCAAGCTCCTCGACCGTCACCTCTTCGCCCGTCGCCGCCTTCACCAGAGGCGGGCCGCCGAGGAAGATGGCGCCGGTGTTGCGCACGATCACGCTGTAGTCCGAGAGGCCCGGAATATACGCGCCGCCCGCCGTGCAGTGGCCGAAGACCAGAGACAGCTGCTTGACGCCCATCTTCGACAGGATCGACTGGTTTCGGAAGATGCGGCCGGCCATATATTTGTCCGGGAAGACCTCAGACTGAAGCTGGAGAAATCCGCCGGCTGAATCGCACAGATGGACGACCGGCAGGCGGTTCTCCATGGCTATATCGAGCGCGCGGACGATCTTCTTGGCGGTCAGCGGATACCATGCGCCGCCCTTCACCGTCGGGTCGTCGGCTCGAATGACGACCTCGCGGCCCGATACGACGCCGATGCCGACGATCGAGCTGGCGGAGGGCGAGTCTCCGTCATAGGCCATGTTGGCGGCGAGCGACGAGATTTCGAGGAAGGGCGTGCCGGGGTCGAGCAATTTCTCGATGCGCTCGCGCGGGCGCATCTTGCCCTGCTTCGACAGGCGGTCGAGATCGCGCTGCGGACGCTTGCTACGCGCCGCCTCCTGCTTTTCGCGAAAAGCGGCGACGATGGCGCGATTATGTGCATCGTGGCGGCGGAAATCCGCGCCAGACGTCGAGATCATGGACTGTATCTTGCGCATCGCGCCTATGCCTCTCCTGCCGGCTCAAGGCGCACGAGCACCTCGTCCTTCTCGAAGGTCTGGCCTTCGAGCCGCATCATTTCTGCAATCAGCCCGTCACGCGGAGCGACAAGCGCGGTCTGCAATTTCATGCTCTCGATGGTGACGAGCGTTTCGCCGCGCTTCACCTCGTCACCCGCCTGTTTGTGCGTCGACACGACGGCACCCGGCATCGGAGCCTTGACGACATCGAGCCCGCCTCCGGCGGCGTCGGCCTCGGCACGCGGATCGACCAGCGCCGCCTCGAAGGTGCGTCCACCCGCACGCACCAGAAGATGGTCGCCGGAATGGGCGCGCGCAAAGTGCAGCGGCGCGCCGCCGATCTCGATCGATTGCCGCCCTTCGTCGAAGCTGCCCGGATCGGAGATTTCGTGCTCGCGCCCATCGATGCGCACGACCAGATGCGGCCGGCGGCGCACAATCTCGACGTCATGGGCGACGCCATCGATGCTCAGCCTGAACGACATTGTCAGTTTCTCCAGCCGCCGATCGATGCGTGCGGTTCGGGTACGCCAAAAGCGAGATCGTGGAACTCGCGGAAGCCGAGTGCCGTCGCGATGAGGACCGCATCGAGTGTGGCGGCGTCGGGTTCGGGTGCAGCAAGGTCCGACGCGTGCTGCGAGAGGAAACCCGTATGCAATTCACCGGCGCGAAATGCAGCGTGGTCGAGCACGCGCGCCAGATAGTCGGTGTTGGTCTTGCAGCCGAGCAGCGCCAGTTCATGCAGCGCCTCGACCGATCGGCTTGTCGCCTCTTGCCGGTCGCGCCCATGGACGACCAGCTTTGCCAGCATCGGGTCGAAGTCGGCGGTAATTTTCTGGCCGGGATCGAGCGCATTCTCGAAGCGCAGCCAGGGCGCTTCCGGAATGCCGAGATAGCGAAGCGCGCCGGTCTCCGGCATGAAATCACGCTCCGGGTCTTCGGCGCAGATACGGCATTCGATTGCGTGTCCGTCGATGACGACGCCTGCCTGCGAGACCGGCAGGCCGCGCCCGGCAGCGATGTCGATCTGCGCCTTCACGAGATCAAGCCCGGTGATCATCTCGGTCACCGGATGCTCGACCTGAAGCCGCGTGTTCATCTCCAGGAAGAAGTAGCGGCCGTCCGCACCAAGAATGAACTCGACGGTGCCGGCATTCTTGTATTTCGCCGCCCGCGCAAGATCGGCTGCAGAGGCGCAGATCGCGTCTCTCAGGCTCTCGGGCAGATTGGCGGCGGGCGCTTCCTCGATGATCTTCTGGAAGCGGCGCTGCACGGAGCATTCGCGCTCATAAAGATGGACCGCACCGCCCTCGCCGTCACCCAGAACCTGCACCTCGATATGGCGCGGGCGCTCGACATAGACCTCGGCGTAGACGCGGCCGTCGCCGAAATAGCGCTGCGCCTCGCTCGACGCGATGCGCGCTGCCTCGGCAACATCGCCGGCATTGCGCACGATCGACATGCCCTTGCCGCCGCCGCCTGCCGCAGCCTTGATGAGCAGCGGAAAACCGATCTTGCTGGCAGCAGCCGCAAATGCCTGGAGGTCCCCCGTCGGCATGACGGACGGCGCGACCGGCACGCCATGCGCCTCGGCAAAATTGCGGGCCGAAATCTTGTCGCCCATCAGTTCGATCGTCGCGGCGTCAGGACCGATGAAGACAATGCCAGCATCGGCCACGGCCTTCGCAAACCGTGCGTTTTCCGACAGGAAGCCGTAGCCCGGATGGATCGCGTCCGCCCCGGCCGCCTTCGCCGCTTCAATGATCTGGGCGATGTCGAGATGGGCGGCCACGGGCGTATCGCCGGTGATCTCGACCGCCTCGTCGGCCATGCGCACATGTTTCGCTTTGGCCTCGACACGATGGTGGATCGCCACCGACCTGATGCCCATCTCGCGAAGGGTCCGCATCACGCGGCAGGCAATCTCGCCGCGATTGGCGATGAGTACCTTGCCAAACGGCACGGGTGCCGCGTCTGGCGCGCGTTTCGGATCGGTTCGACTGTTCATGCCCGCCCCTTCGCAGGATGCCCTTCGGCATCAAGCGTCTCTGTCCAGCCGGCCAGATAGCCCTCGGCCCTGAGCCACGCGGCAGGCACCTCCACCGGAAAATCCATCATGATCTGCGCCAGCGCCTTGCCCTGTGGGTCGTGACGCAACGAGGCGATGCCACCACCGCCCAGCCCCTGATGCAGCATGAAATTCATGCCGTTCAGGCCGGGCCAGTCGTAGCGCGCGACCTTGCCCTTGGCGTAATGCCTGAAATAGGCCTTCACCGCCTTTTCAGTCAGGCTGAGGCGGATCGCAGGCAGAAACTCCGCGCGCCGCGCGAGCACGCCGATATTGCCGATATCGCCCTTGTCGCCGCTGCGACCATGGGCAAGTGCGATGAGTGGCACATGGACCTTCTTACCGCGACCGAGCGGTTCGTCCTTTGCCAGCCGTTTGCGCGGCGCGGCCTGCGCTTCGTTCGGCAGATGGACCGGCACCTCGGTTCCGCTGCCGCCAACCGAGACGCTGACCGGAATGTCCGACTTGTCGGCAAGGAAGGAAAACAGCCGGATGACCGGCTGGGCGTCGGGCCTGCCGCCGGCAAATCCGGTCAGGCCCTGCGCCATCGCGGTCGCGGCCGGGTAGATTTCGCGGGCGAAGAATTGCAGCGCGTCACGCGACTGGTGGCGCACGCCGATCTTGAGGACGACCTCGCGCGAAGCAGCCGCCCGGCTCGACCGGCCATAGCTTGATTCCGCGCCAAGCACCTCGAAGGAGGTCTCCATATAGGGCGGAAATCCCGCCTCCGTCATCAGTCGCGAGGAGCGCGACAGGATCGCTTTCGCCACGGCTTCCGCCTTGGCGGCAGCCTCGCGCCCGGCGATCATCATCGTGACCGAGGAACGGTACCCATCGGCATAGGTTGCGCTGACCTTGTAGGATGCAGTCGGCGCGCGACCCTTCGCGCCTGTTACCCGCACCCGGTCCTTGCCAACCTGACGGAGGTTGACGTCGGACCAGTCGCAGGTCACGTCCGGGAGGATGTACGAGGTCGGGTCGCCAACCTCGTAGACGATTTGTTCGCCGACGGTCGCCGGCGTCACGAGGCCGCCGGTCCCGACTGGCTTCGTCATGTCGAACGTGCCGTCCGGGCGGCATTCGGCAATCGGGAAACCCATATTGTCCCAGCCGCGCGCCGCAAGCTGCCAGTCGGTGAAGATGCCGCCTGTGACCTGAGCGCCGCATTCGAGCACATGACCCGCCAGACTGCCCGCCGACAGGAGATCGTAGTCGGTCGCCGACCAGCCGAATTCATGGATCAGGGGGCCAAGCACCAGTGCCGAGTCGACGCAGCGGCCGGTAATGACGATGTCGGCGCCTGCGGCCAGCGCCTGGGCGATCGGAAAGGCGCCGAGATAGGCGTTGACGCTTGCAAGCTTTTCCGGAAGCGCCGCCCCGGAAAACATCTCGGTCACGCCGCGCTCACGATACTGCTCGGCCCGCGCCGACAGGTCGTCGCCATGGACGACTGCAATCTTGAGTTCGACGCCCTGCTCCTTGAACACCGCCTCAAGCGCGGCGCGACATGCGTCCGGATTGACGCCGCCGGCATTGGCAACGACACGAATGCGCTTGTCGGCGATCTCCTTCGCCAGCGGCTTCATGACCATGCCGACAAAGTCGGTTGCGTAGCCGAGATCGGGATTCTTGGCCTTCATCCGCGTCAGGATCGACATGGTGATTTCGGCGAGATAGTCGAGCACCAGATAGTCGATCTGGCCATGCCTGATGAGCTGTGCCGGTCCTTCGGGCGTATCGCCCCAGAACCCCGCGCCGCAGCCGATTCGAACCGGTTTCGCCATCGCCTTACTCCGCCGTCCAGTTAGGCGAGCGCTTCTCGTTGAAGGCACGGAAGCCTTCGAGCGCATCCTTGGTGCGGGACATGTTGGCGAGCATGAACTGCGCATATTCAAGCGCATTGTCGGTCGACATTTCGCGGATCTTTGCGAGCGCCTGCTTGCCGAGACGAATGCCCGTCGGCGACTTGGTAACGATGCGCTCGACAAGCCAGTCGGTCTTTGCATCGAGTTCATCTGCGGGAACCGCATAGTTCACCAGCCGATCCGTCACGAAGTCACGCGCCGGCGCCGGTTCGCCCGTCAGGCACATTTCCATCATCGTGCGATAGGGGATGCAGCGCAGGAGATAGGGCAGGATCATCATCGGGAAGATGCCGACCTTGACCTCCGTGACGCCGAGCAGCGCATCGTCGCGCGCCACCACCACGTCGCAGGCACAGACCAGCCCCAGCCCGCCGGCCAGCGCATGGCCGTTGACGCGGGCGATCAGCGGCAGGCGGCATGCATCCATGCGCCGCAACAGCCGCGCCACGAAATGCCGTGGGTCGGCCTCGTCGATCGTGAACGGCGTTCCGTCGGCGCGGAGTTGAAGATCGCCGCCGGCGCAGAACGCCTTGTCGCCCGCCCCCGTCAGCACGACCGCCCTGATCGAGCGATCCGCCTCGGCTGCGTCCAGACCGGCGGCTATGCCGGCAGCGACCTGTTCGTTCATTGCGTTGCGACGTTCCTCGCGATCGATGACGATCCACAAGGCGGAGCCTCTGCGCTCATGTCTGACTGAATTTTCCACGCTCTCTCCCGAACGCTGCACCGATCCCTGTCACAGTGCGCTTCGGAAATAAATGATTTGAATTCAGCAAGCCTGTCAATACGGCTTCTTCAGCAAATCACTCTCCATTTGCGAAAATTCATGATTCTTCTGAAGGCATGCAGTGAATCTCGCGGCTGCCGCAAAAATGTAATTGACAGCATCCGCCGTTCAGTTGATGAAATTGGTTCATTACGAGATCGCCGCATTCCCGATGAAAGCGGCGCCGAGGAGGATCAGGGCAAGATGAGCGGACAGATCGGCGGCAACAGGCAACGCATGTTCGACCTTGACGATGACCAGAACGCCATTCTCGACCAGGCGGACCGCTTTGCACGCAATGAGCTTTACGGCCTGTCTGAGCGCATGGACAATGAGGAATGGTGGCCGACGGACGCCTTTCCCAAGATCGGCGAAAACGGCTTTCTCGGCATTACGGTACCGGAAGAATATGGCGGCGTCGGCCTCGATCTGGTGTCGGCGGGGCTTGTCCTGCAGGGCTTGGCGCGCTGGAACCATGCCATGGCGCTCGCGGTCGTCGCCCACGACAATCTGTGCGCCAACAACATCTACCGCAACGGCGACGAGCGGCAGCGCCGCAAATATCTGCCCGATCTCTGCTCCGGCAAGACGATCGGCGCGCTCGGCCTGACCGAACCCGGCGCAGGCTCGGATGCTCTCGGCTCCATGCGCACGACAGCCACGCGCGACGGCGACTACTATGTGCTCAACGGCTCGAAGATTTATATCACCAACGGTCCCGTTGCCGACGTCCTTCTGGTCTATGCCAAGACCGACAAGGGCAAGGGCGCGCACGGCATTTCCGCCTTCATCGTCGAGAAGGACTATCCCGGCTTCAAGGTCGCGCAGAAGCTGACCAAGATGGGTTATCGCGGCAGCCAGACGGCCGAGTTGGTCTTCGAGGACTGCCGGGTGCCTGCGGAAAACCTCGTCGGCGGCGAAAACCGCGGCGTCGCCGTCGTCATGAGCGGGCTCGACCTCGAACGCGCCATGATCTCCCCGCTTTGCCTCGGCATCATGGAGCGCGCGCTGGACCTTTCCGTCGATTATGCCCAGACGCGCCAGCAGTTCGGCAAGCCGATCGGCTCCTTCCAGATGGTGCAGTCGATGCTGGCGGACATGTATGTGCTGCTGGAGACGACGCGCACTTTCACCTACCGCACGCTCGCGGAAGCTGCCCCGCTCGAACATGGCGCGGGCGGACGCGGCAATATTCACATGCTCACCGCCGCGTCGGTCATGTATGCTGCAAATTCGTGCCACGAAATGCTGGACAAGGCGATGCAGGTGCATGGCGGTTCGGGCTATATCTGGGAATCGGAAATCAACCGGCTCTACCGCTCCATCAAGCTGATGGAGATCGGCGCGGGCACGACGGAGGTGCGCAAGATGATCATTTCGGGCGAGCTTCTGAAGGACATGAAACGTGGCTGAGGTCGAGACATTCGGCCTCGACGACGAGGCGCTGTCGGCTGAGCCGACGATCTATGCGGCCGACGCGTTCAAGGATCAGGTCGTCCTGATCTCGGGCGGCGCAGGCGGCATCGGCAAGGCGACCGCCTGGCTTTTCGCGCGGCTCGGAGCACATGTGGTCATCGCAGGCCGCAGCGAGGAGAAGCTTGCCGGCGTCACCGAGGCGATCACGGCCAAGGGTTTTTCGGCCTCGCACATCGCCGTCGACATTCGCGAGCCGGAGGCGGTTTCGGCTCTCATGGATCAGGTCTGGGCCACGCATGGCAGGCTCGACGTGCTCGTCAACAGCGCAGGCGGCCAGTTCCCCCAGGCGGCGATCGACTTCGCCCCGAAAGGCTGGAACGCCGTCGTCAACACCAATCTCAACGGCACCTGGTTCATGATGCAGGCGGCAGCGAAGCGCTGGCGCGATGCCGGTACCGGCGGGTCGATCGTCAACATCGTCGTCGTCACGACGCACGGCCTCTATGGCGTCGCCCACACGGTCGCGGCGCGCGCGGGCGTCATCGGACTGTCGCGCTCCGTTGCCGTGGAATGGGCGCCGCTCGGCATACGCATCAACTGCATCGCGCCCGGCTCGATCGAGACGGAGGGCTGGAAGGTCTATGCGCCCGACGTTCGCTCCACCTATCGGCGCACCAACCCGATGATGCGAGCTGGAACTGCATGGGACATTGCCGAAGCAGTCGTCTATCTGGGCGGTCCGACCGGCCGCTTCGTGACCGGGGAACTTCTCACAGTCGACGGCGGCGGCCAACTCTGGGGCGAGACCTGGACGACCGGCAAGCCGGACTATTTCAAGGAGCCAGCCGAAAGCTGATTTATGCCTTCGACGCGCGGCCCATGAACTGCATGAATTCGATTGCGGTTCCATCAGGGTCATCGACGCAGAAGACCTTGATGACCGAACCGCCAAGATCGATGCGCGCAGGCGGCGTGTAGCATTCGTGCCCGGCATCGCTCAGCCGCTTGTGAACCGCGTCCGCATCCGTCGTGCGCAGGCATATGCGGCCTACACCCGGATCTGCCATCGATCGTTGCTGGCGGGCTGCGCTTCTCGGCGAGGTCCATTCGATCAGGTCGAGGCGCATGCCATGGATATCGCCAGCGAGCATCATCAGGGCGGCGCGGCCGGCACAATCGTCCGGCAGCCGCAGCACCGGTCCCAGCCCGACCTCACCGAAGGAAGCGTCGCCGGCAAAATCATTGACCGTCTCGAAGCCGATCATCCGGTAGAAGGCAAGCGAGCGGTCGAAATCGGTGCAGTTGACGTTGATATGGAAGAACGACGTGACATCGCCACGACTGGTCGAACCCGACTTTGTCATTTGAACACCTTGCCGCGCAGCAGCTTGATGTAGGTGTCGACGACACCGGCATCGGGCCTGACAAACTGGCCGTCCTCATAACAAAAGCGGCCGGCGAGATATTCGCGGGTCGAGATCAGCATCTGCATCAGGATGTCGATTTCCTGCGGGTCGTCGATCAGCAGATTGCCGCGCCGGCGCTCATATTCGAGCGCGCGCCGATAGCTCGCGGACTGCGTCTCCAGATGGCTGCGAAAGCCGCGCGGCGCCTGTATCGATCCCTCGCTCAGGATCTTGAACAGGTGCGGCTCCTTTTCAAGGAACTTGAAGAAGCCGCTGAGGCGCGCACGTTCACGCTCGATCGGGTCGTCCGGCGCCTCGATCACCATCTGCCGGATCACCTCGTGCAGTCTCTGGCTGATCGACGGCAGCAACTGGTCGAGAAGATCCTGGCGGGACTCGAAGTAGTTGTAGAACGTGCCTTGCGCCACATTTGCACGGGCCGTGATGAGCGCAACCGACGCACCGGCATAGCCGTTTTCACCGACAATTTCGATCGCCGCCTCAAACAGGGCAGACCTCGTCGCCTCGGCTTTCTCTGCTCTGGTAAGGCGAGGTTTGCGCGCGTTGCGGGGGAGCGTTTGCGCCGGTGCTGTCGTCGATCGATCTGTTGCCATGTCCTGAAGAGAACTAGCCGCGCACATCGGCTGTGTCAAACGCACATGAACTATGACTCGTCGTTCATTTTTGTTTACAAGCACGAAATTCCGGCTAACATGACCGGCGCGTCTAGAGGAAATCGCCTTCGGGCATGGCGCGCATCGAGCCGGTGGAGGCCGGCTGTTTCAGACACTGCGACGTTTCAATCGAGCAGCGATGCTCGAATCGGGAACTGCTGTCTTTTCGGGAGGAATTCATGCTTTCGTATACCCGCAGATTGCTTGCCGCCACCGCCATTTTCGGAGCGGCTTTGACGACCATGGCAGGAGCTGCCGACCTCATCATTTCAACCGGTCTTGGCAAGCCGCACCCTTGGGTCGGCGCGCATATGGACCCATTCGCAGACGCCATCGAAAAGGCGAGCAATGGCGAGATCAAGTTCACCCGCTTCTATGCCGGCGAACTGTCGACGGTTGGCCGCGAGCTGGACAGCCTCAACAGCGGAACCATCCAGGTCGCGGCACCGCTGCTGGCGCCTTATCACGAAGGCCGCTTCCCGCTGTCCGACGTTACCCAGCTTCCGGCCTACGGCACGGATTCGCCTATGGTGACGCGCGCTTTCCAGAAGCTGCTCGACTCAGATGAAGCGGTAAAGGACGGCAAGTCGTTCTACCAGTATGAGATCGAGGACAAGGGCATCCGCGTCTGGGCGCTCGGCGCCACGGCCCCCTATTCCATCTCGACCGTCAGGAAAGTGCTGAAGGAGCCAGCCGACTTCAAGGGCGTGCCGCTGCGGGCCGGTTCGGCGCTGCACACCATTGTCCTGGAGAAGCTCGGTGCGACGCCTGTCACACTACCGGGATCGCAGGCGTTCGAGGCCGCATCGCGCGGCACGATCGAAGGCATCATCATCGCGATTTCCGACTGGCCGTCCTATTCGCTCCAGCAATTGCTGCGCCACTCCATCGTCGACGTGTCGATCGGGCACTGGGAGAGCTATCTGGCGATCAACAATGACAGTTGGGGCCAACTCAGCGACGAGCAGAAAGCACTGTTCGACAAGACGGCGCGCGAAGTCGCCCTGACCAATGCCGCCGAATGGGAAGCGCGCGTCGGCACTGTCCGCGACGCCTCGATCAAGGATGATGGCGGTTCGTTCGTATCGGTCAACGACCTGTCGCCCGAGATGAAGGCCCATATCGACAAGGCCGCCCATGACAGCTGGGTCGCGTGGATCGAAAAGACGGAAGCCGCAGGCCATCCGGCCAAGGCGACAGCCAAGATCTATGCCGATCTGATCGTGGCCGAAGGCGGCAAGCTGCCGTCGGGCGTCGCCGAATACCTCGCAAACTAGGACGAGCCGCGGCTCCGCGATCTGCGGAGCCGCTCCAGCCAATCCGGGACGGGACGGTCGAATGGGTAAGGAATGGATCATCTGGGCGGTGACCTTGTGGATCATCGTCTTCATGTGCGCAGGCCAGGCGGTTGCGACCTGCCTGCTTGGCGCGGGAATGCTCGGGGTCATGCTGTGGATGGGGCCTGGCGTTCTGAACGGCATCATCGGGCAGGACACATTCTACACAGCTTCAGCCTACACGCTGTCTATCATCCCGCTCTATCTCCTGATGGCACAGATGCTGTTGAAGGGCGGCGTCATCCTCGACCTGTTCCGGGTCGGACACCGAATCGCGGGCTACAGGCGCTTTCCGCTCGGCGTCGCCACGCTCATCACGGGCGGGATGCTGGGCGCGGTCTCCGGTTCGGGCACGGCGAGCGCCGCGGCACTCGCCACGCTCGCCGCGCCTGAACTGCAGCGCGTCGGCTATACGCGCAGCTTCTCGGTGGCGCTGGCCGCCATCTCCGGCTCGCTGTCGGTCATCATCCCTCCGAGCCTGCTGATCATGATCTACGGCTCGCTGACGGAGGTTCCCATCGGCCATCTGTTCATGGGTTCGATCGGGCCGGGCATCCTGTGCATCATCGTCTATGTCGGCTGCCTCTATGTCTTCGGCGGGGTGGAAAAGGACGCGGTCGACGGGGTGCGCGGCGAAGTCGCCGAAGATCCCAGAGAAGCGCGCCGTTCGATGAGCGCATTCATCTTCGTGGCCGTGCTGATGTTCGTCGTCTTCGGCGGCATCTATGGCGGCGTGGTGACTGTCGGCGAAGCGGGTGCGCTCGGTGCGTTTGCCGCCTTCGTCGGCATGATCGCCATGGGACGCGTCGGCCCGAAGGACATCGCCGCTGCGCTGGTGGATTCGGTCAAGGTTTCGGCCATGCTGCTGATGCTGCTGATCGCGGCCCAGATCTTCTCCCGCTTCATGTCGTTCTCGCGCCTGCCGACCGAACTCCTGCACATGGCCGAGCCGCTCGTCGCCAACCCGACCGTGCTGGTGCTGGTGCTGATGGCGGGGCTGTTTGCCGCCGGAATGTTCCTGGAGGAAGTGACGACGATCGTGCTCGCCATCCCCATCATCATCCCGATGGTGGCGAGTGCGGGCATCGACGTGATCTGGTTCGGCGTCATGGCCTGCTTCGTCATCTCGCTCGGCCTTCTGACCCCGCCGGTCGGCCTCGTCGCTTTCTCTGCTGCGACAGCGGCAAAAACACCGGTCGGGCCGGTCTTCCGGCCCTGCATGATCTTCTCCTCCATCGCGGCATTTGTCGTGGTGGGCGCGATGATGCTCTTTCCGGGCATCGCCACCTGGCTTCCGAGCCATCTGAACTGAGGAGGCTGCCATGAAATTCTGGAAAGCGGTCTGGGCATTCGAATGGGGGCTGGCGGCCATCGGCGCAGGCTCGATGCTGTTCATCATGATGATGATGACGGTGATCAGCGTGGCCGGCCGATATTTCCTCCACATGGACCTGATCCCCGGCGCCTATAACATCGTCGAGCGCATCATCTTCCCGCTGCTTGTGTTCTGGGCGCTGCCTATCGCGCATCGCGAGGGCATGTTCCCGCGGCTTGAAATGTTCGCCGACGCGCAGCCGCCGCGCCGCCGCGCGCTGATCGCCACGATTGTGATGCTGGTCGAGCTGGCGATCTACCTGACGTTCTTCTGGTACATCTGGCGCTTCGTCTCGACGAGCATCCAGACCAACCGCACCATGCAGATCGGCACGTCGTTCCTGCCGCTGTGGCCGATCCTCATCATGATGCCGCTGGCATTCGGGCTGATGATCCTCGAAATGTTCAGGCTGCTCTATCGCGACGTACGCCAGGTCATGGGTCTCGACCCCGTGGACGAAATCGCGGCGCCTGCCAATCCGGGAAGCTCGGCGGTATGAGCACGCATGCCAGCATGACAGCGGCTTCGGCCGGCGCTGCCGCATTCGATCCTGCGGACACGGAGACCATCCGGCGCGTCCTCGCAGCGTTCATCGAACAGCAGACCGGCGCGCCTGCCGAGATCGGAGCGCTGAGGCGCTTCACGGTCGGGTTCTCGTGGGTGACGTTCGGCTTCGCCTGCAAATGGACCGACGAAAGCGGCACGCATGAGCGCGACCTGATTTTGCGCGCCGGCCCGCCCAAAGGGATTTTCGGTCCCTACCGCGCCTTCCCCGAATTCGTGACCCTGCGGGCGCTTGCGGTGAGCGGTGTGCCGGTGCCCCGCGTCTATTGGCACAGCGACGACCTGTCTCTCCTGGGCGCGCCATTTTTCGTATGCGACCTCGTTGCCGGCGAAGCGCCGATCCCGTGGACGCATGACGGCGGTCCGGCCTTTGACGACGAGCGCCGGGTGAAGCTCGGTACGCAGTTCGTTCAGGCGCTTGGCGCGCTTCACAATTTCCGCTGGCAGGACACGCCCGTCGCCGGCATCGACGGCACGCACGATCCGCGCCGAGCGGCCCATGAGCAGATCGACAGCTGGATGGGCCATCTCGGCCGCTGGTCGACCGAGCGCGTGCCGATACTGGAGCTGGCCGCCGCATGGCTGCATGAAAACGCGCCTGTCACCTCGCGTATAACAATCACGCATGGCGATTATCGCATCGGCAATTTCCTTGAGGCGAACGGGCGCATCACCGCCATTCTCGACTGGGAACTGGTGCGGCTGGGCGACCCGGTCGAGGATCTCGGCTGGGTGTGCCTGCAAGCCTGGCGCGGGCGCTCGCCTTTCATGTGCCACTTCTTCGAACGCGAGGAATTGCGGGATAGTTACGCTACCGAGACGGGACACGACGTCGCGCTGGCCGACATGGCCTATTGGGAAGCGTTCGGCACATTCAAGCTCGCCGTCATGCATTTCGGCGCGACCGACTGCTTCGCACGGCGCGGCTTCAACGATCTGCGCATGGCAGGCATGGGCGCGCAGATCCCGCGTATGCTGCTGCAACTGGAATCGGCGATGGAGCGCGCATCGTGAACATACCGCTGCAAAGGTTGATCGACGGCATCATCGCGACAATGCGCAGCGAGGTCATTCCCAATGTGACCGACCAGTTCGCGCGCGGGCAGGCTGTCGGCGTCATCGACCTGTTGAACAATATCGCGCCGCGCGTCGAGTGGGCGCAGGCTCCCCTTGCCGCGCGCATCGAACAGAAGCGCGCGCTGCTGGCACAGGTCGAACGACTGTTGCCCGCCAGCGCACGCGAACCGGACGACGGGCGTTTGCCCGCCACCGCCGAGGGGTTGATCGAACTCAAGGGACGGCTCGACGCGGCAATCGGCGATGCGATCACGCTGCTTTGGCCACTGCGCGCCGAGCCGGAAATCGCAACCGCGCTCGACCTCATCAAGACACATCTGCACGACGAAATGGCCACCGAACTGAAAACGACGCGCAAGCCGCTCTTTGCCGAGATCGCAAGCGGCGGCGACGGCGCCAGAAGCTGAACGAACGGTAAGGACGCAAGATGAGCTACCATCTCGACCCGCGCATGCCGAAGCCTGAAGACTGCATCCAGCGGCTGATGCTGGAGAAGTGGGCGGCAATGCAGCCCGACAAGGTGTTTGCGGTCTTTCAGGACGGCGAAAGCTGGACCTATGAGCAGACGCTGCGCGAGGCGATTTCTGCGGCTAATGCGCTGCGCGCGCTCGGCGTCAGGCAGGGCGAGCGCGTGCTGGTATGGCTGCCCAACAGCGCCGACTGCCTGCGCGCATGGTTCGGCCTCAATTTTCTGGGCGCCGCCTTCGTGCCGATCAACCTCGCCTATCGCGGCAATCTGCTGCGCCACGCGGTCAATCTGTCGGAGGCCAGGCTCGGTCTGATCCACGCCGACCTGCACCAGCGGCTCGGCGAAATCGATCCGGGCGCGCTTAGGGAAATCGTCGTGCTTGGCGGCGATGGCGAGGAGATTGCGGGCCTGACGGTGCGCCAGTCAGACGCATTCCACTCATCCGACCACACCCCGCCCGAGCTTGAACGCCCGATCGCGCCGTGGGATCTTCAGTCGATCATTTTCACCTCGGGCACGACAGGCCCGTCGAAGGGCGTCATGTCGTCCTATGTCCATCTCTATTCGATGGCCAAGGCCGCGCCCTTCCTGCGCTCCGACGACCGCTACATGGTGAACCTGCCGATGTTCCATTCGGGCGGCGTCATGCCCGTCACCGCCATGCTGATCCATGGCGGCTCGATCGTCATGGTCGACGCCTTCGACACAAATTCGTTCTGGTCGACCGTGCGCGAGCGCGGCATCACCACCGTCATCCTTCTGGGCGTCATGGGCGGCTTCCTGTTGAAGCGGCCACCCTCGTCCGACGACAAGACGCATCCACTGCGAACCTGCACCTATGTGCCGCTGAACGACACCGCGCCGCAGTTCCACGACCGCTTCGGAACGGAAGTTCACACTCATTTCAACATGACCGAAATCTCGATGCCGATCGTTTCGGACCCGAACCCGTCGGCGCTGGGCAGCGCAGGCAAGCCGAGAGCCGGCGTCGAGGTTCGCCTCGTGGACGAGAACGACTGCGAGGTGCCGGTGGACACGGTGGGCGAAATGGTGGTGCGCACCGATTGCCCCTGGGCGATGAACCACGGCTATGCGGGCAATCCGGAAGCAACCGCTGCCGCGTGGCGGAATGGCTGGTTCCACACCGGTGACGGATTTCGCCGCGACGCCGACAACAATTTCTATTTCGTCGACCGGCTGAAGGACGCAATCCGCCGCCGCGGCGAGAACATCTCCTCCTTCGAGGTCGAATCCGAAGTGCTGGCGCACCCTGCCGTGCGCGAGGCGGCGGCTGTCGCCGTCAAGAGCGAGATCGCCGAGGACGAGGTGCTGGCGATCGTCGCACTGAAGGAAGGCGAGGCGTTCGACCCGGCCGAACTGATCGAGTTCCTGCGGCCGCGCATGGCCCACTTCATGATCCCCCGCTACGTGCGTGTGGTAGACGGGCTGCCGCGCACGCCGACCGCCAAGATCGAGAAGGTGAAGCTGCGCGAACAGGGCATCACCGAGGACACATGGGACCGCGACGCCGCGGGCATTGCCGTGAAGCGCGAAAAGATCGGCCAGAAGGCCTGAGGACGAAACATGCTTGCAGAACTTTCTCCGCACGCCGCAGAGCTTCGCGACAGGCTCGCAGCCTTCATGGACGAGCACATCTATCCAAACGAGCATGAGCTGCTGAAGCCGCCGCGCGAGGCGGACAAGTGGGCGCCGCGCCCACTCGCTTTGTCGCTGATGGAAAAGGCGAGCGCGCAGGGCCTCTGGAACCTGTTCTACAATCACGGACCCGAGGGACAGGGTCTCTCCAACTTCGAATATTCGCAGCTGTGCGAAGTGCTCGGCCGTTCGCTCGCGGCACCTGAAATCTTCAACTGCAACGCGCCCGATGTCGGCAATATGGAGATCCTCTCCACCTATGGCACCGACGCGCAGAAGGAACGCTGGCTGAAGCCGCTGCTGGCAGGCGAGATACGCTCCTGCTTCGCCATGACGGAGCCGGCGGTAGCTTCATCGGACGCGACCAATATCGAGACCTCGATCCTGCGCGACGGCGACCACTATGTCGTCAACGGCCGCAAATGGTGGACGACCGGCGCCAACTCGCAGCGCTGCAAGGTCGCAATCGTCATGGGCAAGAGCGACAGGTCAGCGCCGAAGCACAAGCAGCAGTCGATGATCCTCGTGCCGATGGATGCGCCGGGCCTGACGGTGGAACGCGCGCTCAGCGTCTATGGCTATGAGCACGCGCCGCTCGGCCATGGCGAGCTTGTCTTCAAGGATGTGCGCGTGCCGGCCGAGAACATGCTGTTGGGCGAAGGACGCGGCTTCGAGATCGCGCAGGGGCGGCTGGGACCGGGCCGCATCCACCACTGCATGAGGTTCATCGGCCTGGCGGAACGCGCGCTCGAAATCATGTGCAAACGCGCCGCCAGCCGCAGCGCCTTCGGTTCGACGCTGGCCGAGATGGGCGCTGTGCGCCAGGCCATCGGCCAGTCGCGCTGCGATATCGAGCAGGCGCGTCTGGTGACGCTCAATGCGGCGTGGATGATGGACAAGGTCGGCAACAAGGCTGCGCGCAACGAGATCGCGATCGCCAAGATCGTCGTGCCGGAAACGGCCGGCAAGGTGATCGACCGGGCGATCCAGGTTCATGGTGGTGCCGGCCTCTCGCAGGATTTCTTCCTTGCCGAAGCATTCGCCGAAACGCGCTTCCTGCGCATCGGCGACGGCCCGGACGAGGTTCACCGCGAGGCGCTGGCGCGCGTCGAACTCGGCAGATCGAATTGAGAGGACATGAGATGAGACCACTTGTCGTTGGAGAGACCGTGGAAAGCGCGGGGCGAACGATCGGCGAAGGCGACATCACCCTGTTTGCCGGGCTGGTGGGGGATTTCACGCCCATCCATATCGATGAGAGCTTTGCCAAGACCACGCCGCATGGAACGCGCATCGCGCATGGCCCCCACTCGATGGCGACCGCCATCGGCATGGCGACGCATACCGGCCTGTTCGGCGAGCGCGTCATCGGGCTCGTCAATCTCAACTGGGATTTCGCCGGTGCGGTGAAGATCGGCGACACAGTCCGCTCGCGGGTAACGATCGAGACCGTGCGGCCCACATCCAAGCCCGGACGCGGGCTGGCGACCTATGCGTTCGATGTCCTGAACCAGAACGATGAGGTGATCCAGCGCGGAAAGCTCAAGGTCATCGTGCGGCTCGACGACGGAAAGGAGGCGTGACCATGAGCGACAAATACATCATGCGGCCGGAGCACGAATTCAGCCACACACCGGACGCCTCCCCAAACTTCAACGAGAGCGTCTACACCAACGCCTTCGACCATACGCTCGGCTTTGGCGGCTGGATGCGGCTCGGCAATCGCGTCAATGAGGGCTATGCCGAACTGTCGGTCTGCCTCTATCTGCCGGACGGGCGCATCGCCTGCCAGTTCCAGCGGCCGCCGATCACCTCGAACGACAGGCACGAGGCCGGCGGAATACGCTACACCGTCAACGAGGCGCTGAAGAGCGTGACGATGAGCTATGACGGCGAGTTGATCATCGTCGACAATCCCGACGATCTGCGCAACCCGCAGGAGCTGTTCGCCAGAGGACCGCGCCTTGCCGGCCACGTGTCGTGGACCTTCGACGCCGCCTCGCCCGTTCATGGCGGCGAGCCTGTCGATGACAACGTCCAGACCATGTACGGGCGCGACTTCTCGCTCGGACATTTCAACCAGCACGGCAGCGCCAAAGGCGTCATTACGGTCGGCGACGAAAGCTGGCAGCTCGACGGCCATGGCTGGCGCGACCATTCATGGGGGCCGCGCTATTGGCAGGCGATCTATTTCTACCGCCTGTTCATCGCCAATTTCCCGAATGGCGACGGCTTCATGCTGCTGAAGATCACCGACAAGGGGGGCAATGTTCGCCGCCAGGGCGTGCTGCTGGTCGATGGCCAGTATGAGGAGGTTCTCGATCTCGAAGTCCAGACCGACTGGACCGAGGAGAAAGACCCGCAATTCGTGCGCCTCGGCATCATGACGGCGAAACGCAAGGTGCGCATCGATGGCAAGATCCTGAAACTCGCGCCGCTGCGCAACCGCCGCAAGACCGAGGAAGGCACTCTGGTCAGCCGCGTCGCGGAAGGTTTCACCCGCTTCACCTGGGGCGAACAGACCGGCTACGGGATGACCGAATATATCGAGCGGATCGAAGACGGAGACATCGTCGGCTACCCGCTGTGACAACTATTTGAGGCGATCCACAAAGGCGGGCGGCGCGACCTGAGCGCCGCCCTGCCCGCATCGCCCGAGCCTGCTGACAGGCATTTATTGCGGCCGTCAAAGCGACGCGTTTCCCGCAGCAGTTTTTCTTTGCGCAGACACAACACCTGATCTGGCAGCACAGCCGGAACGACTAGTGAGTAAATTTCATTTATTTTTTGAGCCTCTCCTATTCTCACACGGAATAGCAAGGGAAATTAGCCGATTTCATACGAATACCCGTGTTGACAAAGGAAGATTGTGATGAACACTATTCATTTAGTAGCTCACCCGGAGTTACGCAGCGCCTACGAAGACGAGGTGCGGGAGGAACGCTTCTGATGCTGGGACAGCTCAATCAGGAACGGATCGTGCTGCTGATCGCAGTCGTCCTGTTCGCCCTGTTCTCGATCGCCCTTCAGGGGTTCATCGCGCCGTCAAACCTGCTGTCGCTCGTCCAGAACGTGTCTATCCTCGGCATACTGGCGGTCGGCATGGCGCTGGCCATCATCGGCCGCGGCATCGACCTGTCGATCCTGTCGACCATGCCGGTTTCGGTCGCCTGGATGCTCAATCTGGCCAATGGCGGAATGCCGCTCTGGCTCGCGCTCGTCTGCGCGCTCGGCTTCGTCATGCTGGTCGGCATGATCAACGGAGTGCTGATCGCCTATGTCGAGGTTCCGGCGATCTTCGCCACGCTCGCAATGGGCATCGTCGTCTATGGTTTTGGCCGTTCCTTCATGGCGCCGATCGAGGCCGTCTACATCGTCAACGACGGATCGTGGCTCTACAATATCGGGTCGAGCCGCGTGGCCGGCGTGCCGACGCCAGTCATCGTCTTCGCGCTCGTTGCACTGCTGGCCTATCTCTTCCTGCGCTATCTGAAGCCCGGCCGCTTCATCTATGGCATGGGCGACAACCCGCTCGCCGCGCGCGTCACCGGCATTCCCGTCCGGCCGATGATCGTCCTGCAATATGTGCTGATCTCGATCATCGCGCTGGTTGCCGGCATCGTCATGATGACCATGCTCCAGTCGATCAATACGCGGCTGGCGCTGTCGACCATGGTCTATGACGTCATCCTCGTCGTCGTGCTCGGCGGCATCGGCCTGTCCGGCGGCAAGGGCGGCATCCGCAACGTCATCGTCGGCACGCTGCTGATCGGCATCCTGCTCAACGGCATGACGATCATGAACCTGACCTACACGGTCCAGAGCATCCTGAAGAGCGTCATCCTGCTTGCCGCGATCGTGGTCGACACGCTGCTGAACCCGCGCGACGAGCAGACCGCCCAGCATGGCGACATCTAGAACGGGGCACAGGCACCGCAGGAACAAGACACAACCAAGTTCAAGTGGAGGAAACACATGAAACGCATGAGCATTCTGAGAACGATTCTCGCAACCGCGACGCTTGCCGCGGCGACCAGCCTTGCCGTCTCCGAGCCATATGACGACGGCCAGTCCAAGACCTATTACGAAACGCTCAAGGGCAAGAAGGTCGCCTTCGTGCCGCTGTCGATGGGCTTCGACCTGACCGAAGGCTGGAATGCCGGCCTGCAGAACCAGGCCAAGTCGCTGGGCTATACCGTCGATGTGCGCGACCCGAACTGGAACGTCGAGGCCGGCGTGCAGGCCGCGAACGGCTTCATCTCCGACAAGCCGGATGTCCTGATCCTGCACCCACTGGACCAGCAGGCCTACAATCGCGTCGTGCCCCGTGCGCTGAGCGAGGGCATCAACGTCATTCAGGTCAACATGAAGTCCGTGACCAATGGCGACGCATTTGTCGGCGCTGACTGGTACGATCTCGGCTACAAGCAGGCGGAGCTGATCGTGAAGGCCTGCGGCAAGGACTCCGGCAAGAACGGCAAGATCGCCATCGTGACCGGACAGGCCGCCACGCCGACCATCGTCATCGGCAACCAGGCCTTCGAAGACGTGTTTGCACAGAACCCGGAAATCCAGGTCGTCGCGAAACAGTCGGCCGATTTCGACCCGGCCAAGGCGCAGGCCATCACCTCGACGATCCTCAAGCAGAACCCGGACCTGTGCGGCCTGCTCGGCGTGTGGGACGGCCAGGATTCGGGCACGGCTGCCGCCCTGCGCGACGCCAACATGCAGGATCAGGTGTTCTTCGTGTCGTCGGGCGGCGGTTCCAAGGCCGCAGCCTGCGACAACATCGAAGCGGGCCTGTTCGACGCCTATGTCAGCTATGACGTTCCCGGCCAGGCGCGCGACCTCAACGCGGCCGTGAAGATCCTGCTCCAGAACAAGCCCAAACCCGGCAGCGCGCCTTTTGCGCTCTATACGCCGCTGAAGGTGCTGACCAAGGATACGCTGACGCCGTCGTCCTGCTGGACGCTGGACGAACTCAAGGCATTCGGCGGCTGACCGGGCCGGTCTGAAGACAGGCCGGCGCGGACAGTTCGCGCCGGCCATTTTCAACTGCGAGACAGGACGAACCAATGGCCGTATCCGAAACCTGGACGCGCTTGCGCTACAAATATGTCCCGGACCAGATCGTCGGCGAGATCCTCGCCAAGAACTGGATCGACACGCTCATCCCGGTCGTGTTCCTGGCCCTCGTGCTCGGCTTCTTCAGCTACGCGATGCCCGGCTTTCTGGGCGGGTCCAACCTGTTCGACCTGAGCCAGATCTACGGCGAATATCTCATCATCATCGTCGGCATCACCTTCGTCATGATGGCCGGCGGCATCGACCTGACCGTTGGCTCCATCTTCGCGCTGTGCAATCTGGCGGCACTGCTGCTCATCAACGCGATGGAGGTCAACCTCGCCATCGGCATTCCCGCCATCATGCTGCTGGGCGGCGCGATTGGCCTCATCAACGGGGTGCTGATCGGCTATCTGGGAATGCGCGCATTCCTGACGACGCTTGTCATGCTCATCATCGTTCGCGCCATCGTCGATCAGGCGCTGCTAGACTACGGCGCGCAGATCATGCGGGGCTTCAACGCGTCGGCCACCTGGGAATTCATGGCGATCGGCAAGGTGTTCGGCATACCCGCCAGCCTGCTGGCCGCGATCGTCATCGCCATCATCGCCCACATCGTCCTGACGCGCATGAAATTCGGCTGGCACGTCATGGCGGTCGGCGGCTCGCGCCGCTCGGCCTACAATGCGGGCATCAAGGTCAAGCGCACCATTTGCGCGACCTATGTCCTGTCGGGCGTGCTTGCCGGCCTTGCCGCCACCTTCTACGCCGCGCGCCTGTCGAGCGCGGGTACCGATGTCGGCAAGGGGCTGGAAGTGACGATGCTGACAGCTGCCGTGCTGGGCGGCATTTCGCTCGGCGGCGGGCGCGGCTCCATCGTCAAGGCGATGCTCGGCGCTGTCATCATCCTGCTCGTCCAGAACACGCTGATCCGGATGGGCTTCCAGAGCGGCACGACCTCGCTGATCCTTGGCGGCATATTGCTGCTGGCGGTCGCAATCGACGTGCGCTGGCTGAAGAACCGGCACAAGGTGCTGGCGCGCTCCTATGTGTCGCCGACCTATTTCCGCTTGCCGGAACTGCCGGAGACGGCGGCCGATTCAGGCTCGAAATACGCACTGAACGACAGGCTGCGCGGCGTCGACGCAATCGGCCTTGGCGATCTCGACGGGCCGGAGGACATGATCTTCGACCGCGAGGAGAACATGTATTGCGGAAGCCGCCACGGCGACGTCATCCGTTTCTTCGGACCCGACTACAAGAAGTGGGAAATCTATGTCCATATCGGCGGCCACCCGCTCGGGTTCGCCTTCGACGCCAAGGGCAATCTCTACACCTGCGTCGGCGGCATGGGCCTGTTCATGATCACGCCCGACCCTGAACGCAAAGTCGTCAAGCTGTCGGACGAAACCAACCGCACGCTGCTGTCGATCGTCGATGATTCACGCCTTCGCCTTGCCGACGATCTGGACATCGCGCCGGACGGACGCGTGTTCTTCTCCGAAGCAACCGTGCGCTACGAAATGTATGACTGGATGGTCGACGCGCTCGAAGGGCGCGGCAATGGCCGCATCATCTGCTACGACCCGAAAGACGGCTCGTCGCGGACCGTGCTGCCCAAGCTGCAACTGCCGAACGGCATCTGCGTCGAGCCCTCCGGCCAGTCGCTGCTCTATGCCGAAACCTGGGGCTGCCGCATCACGCGCTGGTATTTCGACGGGCCGAACAAGGGAAAGAGCGAAGTCGTCATCGACAACCTGCCGGGCTATCCGGACAACATCAACCGCGCGTCCGACGGCACGTTCTGGTGCGCGCTGTGCGGGATGCGCTCGCCGGTCTTCGATCTGGCGCTCAGGATGCCGGCCTTCCGCAAGCGCATGGTGCAGAAGGTAGGCCGCGACGACTGGCTCTACCCGAACATGAACACCGGCTGCGTCATCAAGTTCGATGCGCAGGGCAATGTGCTCGACGTGTTGTGGGATCTCGGCGGCGAGGCCCATCCGATGATCACGTCGATCCGCGAGCACAAGGGCTATCTCTATCTCGGCGGCATCTACAACAACCGCGTCGGCCGGTACAAGATACCGGGGGCCGACCCGAACTGGACCTCGTTCGACGCCTATTGGGGGCCAGCGAAATGATCGGCGCGATCCGCTCGTTCTGGGACAATTTCCGCGGCGCCGGTGAAGCGGCCGTCACCGTGCCGCCGATGGACGGGGCGCTGCGCCCCAATCGCGCGGTCGAGGATGGCGAGCTGCTGGCTTCGGCGGCCGCTCCCGACAATCTCGCTTTGGTCGGAGACCGCATCCTGTTCTCGACCGGCGCTACCGTGATCGAACTCGGCAAGGGCCGGCGCAAGGACAAGGCGCTTGAGGCATTTGCCTCGGACGTGACCGCGCTCGCCTGCTCCGGCGACGGCGCGCTTGCTGTCGGGCTGGCGGGCGGCGGCCTCCGGATCGTCGGTGGCGCGCATGACGGCAAACAGATCGAAACGGCGGACGGGCGGCGGCTCAACTGCGTGACCGCGCTTGCCTTCGCGTCGGCGAATGAATTGCTTGTCGCCAACGGTTCCGCCACGCGGCCGGCTGACGAATGGAAGCACGACCTGATGGAGCGAAATGTTTCCGGCTCGGTCTGGTCCGTCGATCTTGCAAGCGGCAAGGCCGCCTTGCTCGCCGACCGGCTGGCCTGGCCCTATGGCATCGCGCTGACACCGCAAGGTGACATCGCCGTCACCGAAAGCTGGGCGCATCGTGTCATATTGCTGCCCAAGGCAGGCGGTGCTGCGCGAACGGTCCTTGCCGACCTGCCGGGCTATCCCGCGCGGCTGTCGCCATCACCGTCGGGCGGCATGTGGCTTTCGGTGTTTGCGCCACGCGGACAATTGACCGAATTCATTCTGCGCGAAACCGAGTTCCGCAGGCGCATGATGGCCGATATCGCGCCTGACTATTGGGCCGCTCCGTCACTCAAGGCGTCGAGCACATTCCTCGAACCCTTGCAGGGCGGCGCGCAGAAGCACCTCGGCATGTTGAAGCCATGGGCGCCGACGCGATCCTACGGGCTGGTGGTGCATATCGACGCAAAGTTCCACCCAACGCTCAGCTTCCATAGCCGCGCCGACGGCACGCGCCACGGCATCACCAGCGCAATGGAGCATGACGGGCGGCTGATCGTGGCGAGCAAGGGCGGCGATGCGGTCGTCGCAATCGAGCTGGAGGGTCAGGACCGATGAGCGAAACCCTCATTGAAATGCGCAATGCGACCAAGGAATATCGCGGCGTGCCTGCCGTCACCGGCGTCAATTTCACGCTGAACAAGGGCGAGGTCCATGCGCTTCTGGGCGAGAACGGCGCAGGCAAGTCGACGCTGACAAAATCGATGGCGGGCGTCACCCAGCTGACCAGCGGCGAAATGCTGCTGGACGGGCGCGCGGTGAGTTTTTCCACGCCGTCGGAGGCGCTGGCGAACGGCGTCGCGATGGTGTTCCAGGAGACGAGCCTTGTGCCGTCCATGACGGTGGCGCAGAACCTGTATCTGGGCGACGAGAACCTCTTCAACCGCATTCGCGGCCTCAACATCGCCGCGCAGACCTTCCTCCAGTCGCTGAACTTCAACGTCAATCCGACCGCAATCGTGTCGAGCCTTGGCGCGGCGCACAAGCAGATGGTCGAGATCGCGCGCGCGGTGCGCAAGAATGTGCGCGTCATCATCTTCGACGAACCGACCGCTTCGCTGACGCCGGAAGAGAAGCGCCATTTCTTCGCGCTGATCGAGCGGCTGAAACAGCGCGGCGTGTCGATCATCTTCATCACGCACAATCTGGAAGAGGCGTTGCAGATCGCCGATCACATCACCGTGCTACGCGACGGCGAACTGGTGGTGAGCGACCGCACGTCGGAGTTCGACCGCGACAAGATCATCCGCGCGATGGTGGGGCGCTCGCTGTCCAATTCGCTTTACAGAAAGCATTCGGGCGCAGGCGCGCGCCCGACCGGCGACCGGGTTCTGTCGGTGCAGAACCTGTCGATGGGAAGCATCGTGAAGAACACCTCGTTCTCGATCTATGCCGGGCAGATCACCGGCATGTTCGGGCTGATCGGCTCAGGTCGCACGGAGACGGCCAAGATCGTCGCGGGTGTCCACAAGCGCAATTTCTTCAATGGCGGCGAGGTACGGCTGCGCGAGCGATCAGTGCGCTACCGCGTGCCGCGACAGGCGGTGAAGGATGGCGTCGTCTACGTCACCGAGGATCGCAAGATCGAAGGCTTCTTCGAGACCATGTCGATTGCAGAGAACCTCTACATGGGCAAGCTCGCCTCCGGCCAGGACACGGGCACGGTGGTCTCGATGTCGCAGATGCGCGATCTGGCGGCCGAATGGACGAAGACGCTCGGCATCCGGGCGATCGATTCCAACGCACGCGTCATCGAGCTTTCGGGCGGCAACCAGCAGAAGGTCGTCATTGCCAAAGCACTGATCCAGAAGCCGCAGGTCGTGATCTTCGACGAGCCGACGCGCGGCGTCGATGTCGGCGCGATTGCCGAAATCCACCAGTTGATCAATCGGCTTGCCGACGAAGGCATGGCGGTGGTGGTGATCTCGTCCTACCTGCCGGAGATTCTCAACATCTCGGACCGCATTCTGGTTTGCCGGTCCGGCCGCGTGGTCGAGGAATTCTCACCCGAAGAGGCGACCGACGAGAAGATCATGTTCGCGGCGGTGCATTGATCTCAATTTCCCAGCCTAAGCCGGCCTTCTCAGTGCCGAGCGCGCCTCGTCGAGGCGGACCGGCTGGTCGGGAACTGTGATGGTGAAGACGGTGCGGCCACCGATGCTTTCGGTGAGTTCGATCACGCCGCCATGGGCGCGAACGAGTTCATGGGCAATCGCCAGCCCGAGGCCGGTGCCGCCGCTGCGCGCCGAGCCGCGAAACGCCGCAAACAGGTTTTCGCGCGCCTTTGGCGGCAGGCCGGGGCCGGTGTCGATGACTGTGATACGCGCGACCGTGCCCTGACGGAGCGCCGCAATCGTCAGGCGGCGAACCACGGCGTCGCCCGCGTCGGCGCTCATTGCCTGGATAGAGTTGCGGCACAGATTGGTGAGAACCCGGAACATCTGGTCGACATCGGCATCGATCTCGAAGGCGTGGTCGATCTCGTTGACGAATTCGACCGCGCCCGGCTCGATGCCGAGCATACCTTCCACTTCGTCGACAAGCTGGCGCAGCCTCAGCTTGCGGCGCGAGGGCGGCGCCTCCTGCGCGCGGCCATAGGCCAGCACGCTTTCGGTGTAGCCGACTGCCCGGTCGAGCGTGCGCACGAGCTTGGGCGCGAATGTCTGGACCGAAGGGTCCTTGGCCATGCGCAGGCGGTCCGACATCAATTGGGCGGAGGCCAGCATGTTGCGCAGGTCGTGATTGATCTTCGACACGGCCAGGCCAAGATTGGCCAGATGTTTCTGCTCGGCCAGCGTTCGCTGAAGCTGGCCCTGCATGGCCGCAAGTTCGCGCTCGGCCACGCCAAGTTCGTCGCTGCGCGGGGCAAGCTGCATGATGCGGCCGGGATCTTCAGGCGCTTCGGCAAATGAGATCATGGCCGAGCGAAGCTGGCGGATCGGCCGGATCATCAGGCGATGGATGGCCCAGAAGACAAGCCCCGCCGTTATCAGAGAGATCAGCAGCGACAGGATGGCGACATTGCGCGCATAGACAAGCATCGCGGTGCGCAGATGCTTGTCGGGCATCAGAAGCTCGAATTCCTTGTCGCTGTCGCCGACCGGCCCATAGACCCGCAGGATGCGCTTGCCGCCGTAGAGCATCGTGTCGAGCGCACCCGTGATGGCCTCGAACGGGCCGACCTTGGCAAGCGCGATATGCTCGTCGACCGCCGGCGGCATTTCAGCCACCGCAAGCAGGCGCGAATCGCCGCCGGAGCGGACCGCGACAGCGGTCGCGCCAAGCGCCAGCAGAACATCGTCCTGGACATTGCGCGGCAGTTCGCCCTGTTCGGTCCCGAGGAGGATCACGGTCGCGGCGGCCGCCGTGTTCAATCGTTCTTCAAGCCAGCGCAGCTTGAAGTTGGCGACCGAGGGAATGAAGATCAGGACTTCGGCGATGAGGACGGAGATGATCGTCAGGACCAGCAGCTTGGTCGACAGGCGCTGCATGAACGGCACCTGCGCGGACAAGTCCTGCGTCAGCACATTGGGCGGATCGCCCGTAGATGCGTCGTCCTTCGGCATGTTTCCCCGACAGCGGCCCCAAACGCACGTCGTCAGCCAAAAATGCGCAGGAAACGCACCAGGCGACGCACCGACGGCTTGCGCGCTGCGGGTGCAAGATAGGAGATCGCCGCGCGTTTGCCAATTTCGGTCATGGTCGGATATGGCGAGACAAATGCGGCCAGATCACGCACGCCAAGTCTTTTTGTGAGCGCAAGGCTGTAGAGATTGATCATTTCGCCCGCGCCCGCGCCGACGATCGTCGCGCCGAGAAGCGTGCCACGCCGGTCAATCACAAGCTTGATGAAGCCGCCTGTCGCCCGTTCGGCCTGCGCCCGGTCATTCTCGGCATAGGGCCAGCGCAGGATCTGAGCGCCGCGCACCTTTGCCAGCGCCTCGGCCTCGCTCATGCCGACATGGGCCAGTTCCGGGCTGGTGAAGGTGACGCGCGGCAGCGCTGTCCTGCCGGTCCTCGCAGGCAGCCTGAACAGGATGGAGCGCAGCACGAGGCCCGCATGATGATTGGCAACATGAGTGAATTGTGGTCCGCCTGCAACATCGCCAATCGCGTAGACGCGCCGGTTCGTCGTGCGCAGCGTCGGACCGACCTTGATGCCGGTTTCGCCAAAGGCAACACGGGCGCGGCCAAGGTCGAGCGCGGCTACATTGGGCGTGCGTCCGGCAGCGACGAGCAGATAGGTCGCATCTATTGTGCGCGCCACGCCGCCGCACACCGTCTCGATGCGGATGCCGGTCTTGCCGTGCCTCATGACCTGCGCAACCTCGGAAGCCTCGACAAGTTCGACACCTTCGCTGACGAGCCTGTCTCGCACGATGCGCACCGCCTCGGGGTCTTCGCGCGACAGAATCTGCCCACGCTCGATGACCGTGACGCGCGAACCCAGCCGCCGGAATGCCTGCGCCAGCTCGATGCCGGCCGCCCCGCCGCCGATGACCGCTAGATGGGCCGGGCGACGCTTCAGCTCAAAGACGGTTTCATTGGTGAGGTAGGGAACGTCGGTCAGGCCGGGAATGTCGGGAACGGCAGGCGAGGAACCTGTGGCGATGACGAAGCGGCGCGCGCGCACCAGAACGTCGCCGGCCTTCACCGTGCGCCTGTCGACGAACGCCGCCTCGTCCGTGATGACGTGGACGCCAAGCGCGGTGAAACGTGCTACGGAATCATTGGGCGCGATTGCCTCGATGACCGAGCGGACATGGGCGTTCACCGCCTCGAAATCGATCTCCGGTTCGACATCCGATATGCCGAACTGCGAGGCGTTGCGCATC
Source organism: Mesorhizobium sp. (assembly GCA_049647505.1). GTDB lineage: Bacteria > Pseudomonadota > Alphaproteobacteria > Rhizobiales > Rhizobiaceae > Mesorhizobium_A. The sequence continues at coordinate 31,765 of JBARXU010000020.1, read as the reverse complement.
TGATGCGCGCGAGCGGCCGCTGCGATCAGCGATTTCGACGGCACGCAGCCGACATTGAGGCAGTCGCCGCCCATGCGCCCGCGCTCGATCAGAACGACCGATACGCCGAACATCGCGGCAGCGGCGGCAACCGTCAGCCCACCGGAACCGGCTCCGATCACGCATATGTCGGGGGTCAGGATTTTTGACACGGAAACCGTCTATTTAAGTCGCGAACGTCTGTTGCGAACGTAACGTAGCACAACCGGAGCGAGCGCCAACAAGGCAAGCAGCGCGAGACCGAGCTTGATCTTCGGCGTCAGCAGAAGCTTGAGCGAAGGCGCGGCGCCCGATTGCTGGGCGATATCGAGCACACCGCCGATACCCTCACCCAGATAGGCGAAGACGAAGGTTCCCGGCAGGATGCCGATAAGCGTTGCGATGACATAGGTGCGCAACGGGATGCGAAAGAGGCCGGCTGCGATATTGACGACGAAGAACGGAAAGATCGGCGCAAGCCGCAGGAACAGCAGGTAGCCGAACGCGTTTTCCTCAAAGCCCTGCGCCAGCCTTGCCGCCTTGCCGCCGATCTTGCGCTCCAGGACCTCGCCGAATGCGCTGCGTGCGGCAAGGAATACCGCCGTCGCGCCAAGCGTCGCGGCGATGGCGACCACGCTGCCGCCGACAACGCAGCCAAACAGGAAACCTGCAAACACCGTCAGCACCGATGCGGCGGGCAGCGAAAAGGCGACGGCCAGCGCATAGAGCAGTCCGAAACCGGCAAGCGACTTCGCATAGTGCTCGGCGACCAGCGCCTGCAGTCTGTCCTGGCTGTCGGCCAGATACATCAGCGAGACATAGCGGTGCCAGCCAAGCGCATAGGCAGCGACCAGACCGCACAGGACAAGCGCCAGCGGCGCAAACCGCCACCAACTATCCTTGCGTTTCGTGCCTTCGTCCTGTTGCGAGACCATGCCCCTTTTAACGCCGTTCAATGCCGCCCGGGGCCTGACATGAACCTTCCCCGCAACGCCCGCAAGGCATCACGCGCAACATCACCGTCTGTTGAGAGGCGCGGCATTGCGCCCGACCCGCGCGCGCCTTCGCAGGAACCGGCGGGCGGCGGGAGCGTTTCACCTGCCCGACCGGAGGATGAATTTGACCTTACGACAGCCCTGCGCCGCCGCATTCCTGCTTGCGATGATCGCGTCATCCGCCCAGGCCGAGACACCGGTCGAGGCGCTGTCGGCCGACATCGCGCCAAGGGCGCGCGAGGTGCTGACGCAGATTCCCGACAATGGCCGCAAGCTGCTGGCTCTCAGAAGCTATCTGCGCAGCCATGGATCGATCAACAAACGCTGGAGCTGGACGCAGGCCGAGATCGACGCCTATCTGAAGTCCGATCCATATGTCACGGCGATGGCGGCGGTTGCGGCGGTCATCAAGGCATTCGAGGTGAAGAACCCCGGTCATACGCTGCGCGTCAACACCGACATTCGCAGCCTCGACGAGCAGATCGGCAAGTGGAACTCCAACGGATCGGTTTCGGCAGCGGGCGCGGCGCTCGACGGAGCATACAAGACGTGGATCGCCGGCAACCCTAAAGCCAATGCAGAGGCGCTTGGCGCTTTCCTGAAAGGCTGGCAGCCTGGCACGACCGTCATGCTGGCAGCGCCGGGGTTGACCGCCCATGGGCGCGGCGAGGCATTCGACTTTCAGGTGCTGAAGGACGGCAAGGTGGTGGCCGGAGCCGATTCCGGCTCGATTTCGGGCCAGTGGCGCGACGGCGGATGGAGCGCGCGCCTGCAAGAGGCGGTGAAGCTTTCCACCATGCCATTCGACGGGCCGCTGAAAGACCCGGATGAGCCATGGCACTACGATTATAACCCGCCCGCCGCTTTCGTGCCTGCCGTGGTGGCCGCAGCGCCACCAGCGCCGGAGCAAAAGCCGGAGCCCGAGAAAGAGGCTGATCAAAAGCAGGGGCCTGAGCAGGCCGGGCCTGCCACAGCCGAAGCAGACACCAAAGCGGCAGCAAACGGCGAGGTCGCAGCAGCTTCGCCCGATGATGCGCCTCAAATTGATGTGAAAGAAGCTCAGGCAGACGGGGCCGCCACGCCTGCCGAAGACCCGTTCGACCCCGGCGTCGTGCCCGCGCCCATGCCCGCACCGCGCGTCGCCATGGTCGACAAGCCGGCCACGACTGCGGTCAAGAAGACCCGGCCCGCCACCTCGAAGAAGAAGACCTCGACAAGGCCAAAGGCTGCAAAGCCGGCAAAATCCACCAAGGCCAAGGGGACGAGGAAAACCCGGCAGAAGACGCCTGCCTGGATGCCGCCTTTCCTGCGTTGAAGCCGGCTGGCTGGAGGCCGTTCACAAATCGTCTCAAACCGCCCGAAAGGTTGACTCCAAGGGGTCTGTCGACTAGAAGCCCGCCACGCTCGGCTTTGCACTCCGGCGCAATTCTTGTTGCGCAGCGAGGACCGGGCATCGCTCCTGTTCGTAAGACAGAACCAAGAAGGGCCGCACACCGCGGTATCAAATAAATGAAGCGTACCTATCAACCATCCAAGCTTGTCCGCAAGCGCCGCCACGGTTTCCGTGCGCGCATGGCCACCAAGGGTGGCCGCGGCGTTGTCGCTGCTCGCCGCAACCGCGGCCGCAAGCGGCTGTCGGCCTGAGCCGGAGCCGGTGAACAACCGGCCGCCAAAAAAACTGCGCAAACGCGCGGAATTTCTAGCCGTCCGGGCCGGTGAAAAGCGGCGCGGGCGGCTATTCCTGCTTGAAGCGCGTGACCGGGGCGACGGCGGCGAGCCGCGCCTCGGCATCACGGTGACGCGCAAGGTCGGCAATGCCGCCGTGCGCAACAGGGTGCGCCGCCGCCTGAAGGAAGCGGTGCGTTTACATGCCGCTAATGACATGGCCGCTTCGACTGACTATGTGGTCGTGGCGCGGCGCGAGGTGCTCAGCGCTCCCTTCAATGCGCTGAAGGCCGAGCTTTCACGGCGATTTCGCGGACAATAACGGGCCTAATCTCGATGAACGACAACAACCGCAACCTGCTGATCACAATCGCCCTGTCAGTTGTCATCCTGACAGCCTGGCAGTTCCTGTTCGTTTCGCCGCGCATCGAAGCGCAGCGCGAGGCAACCCGCATCGAGCAGGAGCGTGTCGCCGCACAGTCCGGCCAGCAGGCACCGGCACCGGGCGTGACGCCTGCGCCGGGCGCGACGGCACCGCAAGGCGGTATTCCCGGCCAGTCAACGGCGCAGGCCGAGGCCAATCGCGATGCCGCGATTGCCGCCACGCCGCGCGTCAAGATCGACACGCCCAGCCTCATGGGTTCGATCAACCTGACCGGCGCGCGCATCGACGACATCAAGCTGCGCGACTACCACCTGACGGTCGACAAGGATTCGCCCGAGATCGAACTCCTGAACCCCGGCACGCTGCCGCACGGCCAGTTTGCCGAAATCGGCTTTGTCGGCGGCCCTGATGCTGGTGCTACGCCCGGCCCGGACACCGTCTGGACCATCGAGGGCAACAATACGCTGACCGCGACAACGCCTGTCACGCTCAATTTCGTCAACGACAAGGGGCTTGCCTTCAAGCGCACCATCTCGGTCGACGAGAACTACATGTTCAAGGTCAACGACACGGTGACCAATTCAGGTTCCGCCGCCGTCACCTTGCAGAATTACGGCCGCGTCGCCCGGTTCGACAAGCCGTCAACGCCCTCCGTCTACGTGCTGCATGAGGGCCTGATCGGCGTCACCGGCGAAAAGGGCCTGCTTGAGGTCGACTATTCGGAAGTCGAGGAAGGCAAGGAGATCAAGCCCGGCAAGTCGACCGACGGCTGGCTCGGCATCACCGACAAATATTGGGCCGTGGCGCTGGTGCCGTCGGGCAAGCAGCCCTTCGAGCCGCGCTATGCATGGTTCGACGGCCCGCGCCCGTCCTATCAGGCCGACTTCTCGGCAGACCCTATCCAGATCGCGCCCGGCGCTTCTGAAACGGTCGAGACGCTGGTTTTTGCCGGCGCCAAGGAAGTCCAGAAGATCCAGGCCTATGAGAGCGATCTCAGCATCCGCCAGTTCGACCTGCTGATCGACTGGGGCTGGTTCTACTTCATCACCAAGCCGATGTTCCACCTGATCGACTGGCTCTACCGCTTCCTCGGCAATTTCGGCCTGGCGATCCTGGCGACCACCGTCGTCGTCAAGACCATCTTCTTCCCGCTCGCCAACATGTCCTACCGGTCGATGGCGAAGATGAAGGTGATGCAGCCGAAGATGATGGAAATCCGCGACAAATACGCAGACGACAAGATGAAGCAGCAGCAGGCGATGATGGAGCTCTACAAGACGGAGAAGATCAATCCGCTTGCGGGCTGCTGGCCGGTCCTCGTCCAGATCCCGGTCTTCTTCGCGCTCTACAAAGTGCTCTACGTCACCATCGAAATGCGCCACGCGCCGTTCTACGGCTGGATCCACGATCTGGCCGCACCCGACCCGACTTCGATCTTCAACCTGTTCGGCCTGCTGCCTTTTGCAGTTCCGCACATGCTGATGATCGGCGTCTGGCCGCTGATCATGGGTGTGACCATGTTCCTGCAGATGCGCATGAACCCGACCCCGCCCGACCCGACGCAGGCGATGATCTTCACCTGGATGCCGGTGATCTTCACCTTCATGCTGGCGTCTTTCCCGGCCGGCCTCGTCATCTACTGGGCCTGGAACAACTTCCTGTCGATCGTCCAGCAGGGCGTGATCATGAAGCGCCAGGGCGCCAAGATCGAGCTTTGGGACAATCTCATCGGCATGTTCAAGCGAAAGCCGAAGCCGGCGGAATAGGCGGCGACAGACAGCAAAAAGCCCCGCTCGCGCGGGGCTTTTTTATTGGCGAACGGGAGGCTCGCCGGAGCATGGCAGGCCGGATCAGGCCCGGGCCAGCTTCCTGAATTTCTTCACGACCATGTCGCGCTTGAGCTTGGAGATGTGGTCGATGAACAGCTTGCCGTCCAGATGGTCGATCTCATGCTGGAGACACGTCGCCAGCAGCCCTTCGGCGACCAGTTCCTGCTGCTTGCCGTCCCTGTCGAGATAACGAACCGTGACGGTCGCGGGGCGCTGCACGTCGGCGTAATAATCGGGGATCGAAAGACAACCTTCCTCGTGGATGTTGTCGTCGTCGCCGAACGCGACGATCTCCGGATTGATGAAGGTCATCGGCGCGGGCGGCTCGCCTTCCTTGGCGAGGTCGATGACGACAAGGCGAACCGGTTCGCCAACCTGGATGGCGGCCAGACCGATGCCGGGCGCGTCATACATGGTGTCGAGCATGTCGTCGGCAAATTTCAGCAGCGGCGCGTCGATGCGCTCCACCGGCGCGGACTTCAGGCGCAGCAGCGGGTCGGGCAAAATGATGAGAGGCTTGATGGACATGGCGCTCACCTAAGAGCTACCCGGCAACACGTCAACGGGAACATGCAGGAACGTTCACGTTTTGATCTGGCGCGCCATGGCGAATCGACTAGACTGCCGCGATGAACGATCTCCAGCCGATCATGGATCAGCCCTTCCTTCAGCTGGGCGCGACCAGTATCAGCCTTGGTCAGGCGCTGGCGATCGCCGCCCTTGCCGCCGTCGTTCTTATGTTCGGGCTTGGGCTTGCCCTGTGGCGGGCCGGCAAGGCGCGTGCCGAGGCAGCGGCGGAGGCCGCACGACTGGCGCGGGAGGCCGAGGCGCGAATGGCCGACATCACCCGCGCCCAGGCCGAGATGCAGGGGCGCATGGGCGCGATGGCGGACCTGTTCGGCGCGCGGCAGGCCGAGCTTAACCAGACCATCGGCCAGAGGCTGGATGCCATGACCGGGCGCATCGGCCAGACCATGACCGACCAGACCAAGACCACTCAGGAGAGCCTGACGAAGCTGCAGGAGCGCCTGGCGGTCATCGACACGGCCCAGTCCAATATCCAGTCGCTTGCCGGACAGGTGGTGCAGTTGCAGGCGATCCTGTCCAACAAGCAGACGCGCGGCGCGTTCGGCCAGTCGCGCATGGAGGCGATCATCGCCGACGGCCTGCCGATGGGCGCCTATGAATTCCAGAAGCAGCTGTCGAACGGCAACCGGCCGGACTGCGTGGTGAACATGCCGAACGGGACGCCGCCTCTGGTCATCGACGCGAAATTCCCTCTCGAAGCATGGAACGCGATCAAGGCGGCCGAAACCTCAGGGCCGGACGCGGCCAAAATCGCGGCGCAGGCGTTCCGGCGCGATATCGAGGTTCACATCAAGGCGATCTCGGAGAAATACTTCATCGCGGGCGAGACGCAGGACTCGGCCTTCATGTTCGTGCCTTCGGAATCGATCTTCGCAGAGATCCACGAGAATTTCGAAAACCTCGTGCAGCGCGCGCACCGGTCGCGCATCGTCATCGTCTCGCCATCGCTGCTGATGCTGTCCATCCAGGTGATCCAGTCGGTGCTGAAGGATGCCCGCATGCGCGAGCAGGCCCATCTGATCCAGGGCGAGGTTCTGCGCCTGATGGAGGATGTCGGCCGCCTCGACGAGCGGGTGCGCAAGCTGCAGGGACATTTTGCGATGACGGCGCGCGACATAGAGCAGATCGTCACGTCCACTGAGAAGGTGACGAAGCGCGGCCAGAAGATCGAGGCGCTCGAATTCGGCGAAGTCCCCTCGCCCGCCGCCGAGCCCGACCGCGCCGTCCAGTCGCGCACCGGCCAGTTGAAGCTGCGGGTCGTCGACGACGAATAGGTCGCGCCTGACCGTGCTTTTGCAAATTTACGGGAAGGCCGCGTCAGCCGACTTGAAACCGTACCAATTTGCGATTTGATTGCGCCAGACAGCGACAGGAGATGCGATCATGGCAAAAGGCGCGATGCGGCCCAACAAGGAAACCCGCAAGCCCAAGAAAGATGCAAAGACCAAGGTGGCCAAGACTTCGGAGCCGCTGGTCGAGCCACTGCGGGCCGGCAAGCCCAAGAAGGAAAAGTAGGGGCGCGGCCGAGCCTATGCTCCGTGACCGTATACGCCCTGAAATGTAAAAGGCCGCCCGAATGCAGGGCGGCCTGAAACATCATCATTGAGCGCCACGTGGGTGGCGCACACGATATCTTGTCGGGCAGATCAGGCCGTGCGGCGATGTCCGCCGGTGCGAGCCTTGCGGGCAGCGTAACGAGCATCGCGCTTGGCCTTGGCCTCCGCCTCGTTTGCAAGCTGCCTCGCGGCGCGTTCACGATCTGAGGCTTCTTTTGCCTCGGCCTCGAGCCGTGCCTTTTCCTCGGCTTCCTTGCGCGCGATATCAGCCAGACGTTCGCGCTCCGCGCGCTCGGCCGCTTCGCGTGCCATACGCTCCTGACGGAGCTGTTCCTTCTGGGCTTCGCGAATCTCGCGAGCCTCCAGAACCTTCTTACGCTCTTCCTGACGGGCGATTACCGCCGGGTCATCGGCAGCCGGACGCGCCTTGAAGCGTGCCAGCAATGCCTTCTTCGCCTCACCGGCCGCATTTCTGCGCTCGCTGAAGTCTTTCTCTCTATAGATTGCCACGTAGTTCAGTCTCTCTTGCAGAGTTTCCGCGAGGTTTACATACGCAGGAAACGCCAGAGATCAACCCCAAAACGCACATTTTGCCACAGATTTAGTGGCCCAAATTGACGCGCTTAAGCCGTTGAATCGGTTAAGTGCGCCTGAGCAGGCATGGGCATTGGACCAGCCATTCAAATTTCAGTCCGCTGCCCCTATATCGGCGCCATGACAACACTTTCCGTTCTCGACCTTGCACCGATCGTCGAAGGCTCAAACGCCAGCCAGTCGCTGGCCAACAGCCTCGATCTTGCCCGACACGCAGAGGCGCTGGGCTATCGCCGCTTCTGGCTTGCCGAGCACCACAACATGGCAGGCATCGCAAGCGCGGCGACGTCGGTCGTCATCGGCCATGTCGCGGGCGGAACGTCGAAGATCAGGGTGGGCGCAGGCGGCATCATGCTGCCGAACCATTCGCCGCTCATCATCGCCGAACAGTTCGGCACGCTGGCCGCCCTCTTCCCCGGACGCATCGACCTGGGGCTTGGACGCGCGCCGGGCACAGACATGCTGACGGCCCGCGCCTTGCGCCGCAATCTCGATGCCGGCGTCGATCATTTCCCCAACGACGTGGTCGAACTCATCAACTATTTCGCGCCCGCCACGCCCGATCAGCGTGTCCACGCCATCCCCGGCGAAGGGCAGAACGTGCCCGTCTGGGTTCTCGGGTCCAGCCTTTACGGGGCACAACTCGCCGCCATTCTCGGCCTGCCCTATGCCTTTGCGTCCCACTTCGCACCAACCGAAATGGACCGCGCAATCGAGGTCTATCGCAGCCAGTTCCAGCCGTCGCAGTTCCTCGACAAGCCCTATCTGATGATGGGCATAAACATCGCCGCCGCCCCGACCGACGAGGAGGCGCGCTTTCTGTTCTCATCCCTTCAGCAGGCATTCGTCGCCATCCGCACCAACCAGCGCGGCAAGCTGAAGCCGCCGGTCGAGAACTATTACGAAACGCTCGACCCTGCCGCGCAGGCCATGCTCGACCAGACATTTTCTGTCGCGGTTGTCGGCGGTCCGCAAAAGGTCCGCGACGGCGTCGCCGCCTTCATTGCCCGCACCGGCGCGGACGAACTGATGGTGACGGCGCAGATCTTCGACCATGAGAAGCGCAAGCGGTCGTTCGAGATTCTCGCGCAGACTTATCCCGAAATGATGCAGGCGGGCTGAGATAAGGGGCTGAGCCGCCTTACTTCACAGCCTTGATCAGCGCCGGGCTGGGGAAGCAGGTCGGCTCCATGCCGTTCTTCGCCTGCCAGTCGCCGATCGAACGGCGCGTCTTGAAGCCCGGCAGGCCGTCGGCTCCGCCGACATCATAGCCCCTGCCCTCCAGCCGCTTCTGCATCGAGGCGATGTCGGAGCGCAGCATCGTGCCGACCTTGCGCCAACTGCCGGCAAACGCACCGCCGCCAGCGATGCGGTCCGCGCCATTGCCGACAAAGAGCGCGTAGAGGTCGCTCTCATTGTATTTCTTCAGCACGTAGAAATTTGGAGTGACGATGAAGGCTGGCCCCGAGCGACCAGCCGGCATCAGCAGAAAGCCTTCACGGCCAAGCTCGCCCTTCGGAAAAGGTTTGCCACTGACACGCTCAACGCCGAGCGAGGCCCATTCCGAAAACTTCTTGCCCTGATCCGGCCCTTCAAGCGCGCAGGACACGGCCTCCGGCACAGTCACCTCGAAACCCCAGTCGCGCCCTGCCTGCCAGCCATAGTGCTTCAGGTAATTAGCGATGGAGGCAAGCGTGTCGGGCGTCGAGGTCCAGATATTGCGCAGGCCGTCGCCGTCGAAATCGACCGCATGGTCGAGATAGGAGGTCGGCAGGAATTGCGGCTGGCCCATTGCGCCCGCCCAGGACGTTTTCATGTCGCCGCGCCGCGCCAGTCCCTTTTCGACTATTTGAAGCGCGGCCAGCACCTCCTTGCGGAACATGTCCTTGCGCGTGGCGAGGAATGCCTTGGTGCCGAGCACCTCGAACGCATCATAGGGGATCTTCGCCGCGCCGAAGCCGGACTCGCGTCCCCAGATCGCGAGCAATACGCCGCGCGGCACGCCATATCGCTTCTCGATCGCGTCCAGAGTGCGCGCATTTGCGCCCGTGCGCGACCGGCCTCCGGACGACACCGCGCCGATGGTCTTCTCGGCAAAATAGTTTGCAGGCGAGCCGAATTCGGCCTGATGCTGCATCGCAGGCGTCTTGGGCTTCTGCCCCGGCAGGACGAGATCTGGCAGCTTCAGGTTCGGCTGCACGCCGTTGAAGGCGGCATCGAACGTGCCGCGCGACACGCCCTGCTTCTTCGCCTCGGGCCAGAGGTCGCGTTCAAGCCAGGTGCGGAACTGGTCGTTGACGGATTGCGCGGCAGCGGGCGCGGCGAAGGAGAGCAGGGAGGCGAGGACTGCGAAAGCGCGGATCATGCCTTCTGCTGCCATCCGTTCATGTCAAAATGCTGTCCGCGATTTCAGCGCCGCCGACAGCGTGCCCTCGTCGAGATAATCGAGTTCGCCGCCGACCGGCACGCCATGGGCAAGGCGCGTCACCTTGATGTCGAAACCCGACAACTGGTCGGTGATATAGTGGGCAGTCGTCTGGCCCTCGATCGTCGCATTGACGGCCAAAATCACCTCCGACACGCCGCCTGACGCGATGCGGTCGACAAGCTTGCCGATGGTGAGTTCGTCAGGCCCGATCCCGTCTAGCGGCGACAGCGTGCCGCCAAGCACATGAAACCGCGCATTGCCGACGCCTGCGCGCTCCAGCGCCCAGAGGTCGGACACGTCTTCGACCACGACCAGCGTCGTGTCCTCGCGGCGCGGATCGGTGCAGATCAGGCAGGGATCGGATGTATCGACATTGCCGCAATTGGAGCAGACGCGCACCTTGTCGGCGGCCTCGCCCATGGCGGCTGCCAGCGGCGACAGAAGCTGGTCGCGCTTCTTGATGAGATGGAGCGCTGCGCGGCGCGCCGAACGCGGCCCCAGCCCCGGCACCTTGGCCAGAAGCTGGATGAGCCGCTCGATCTCAGGGCCTGCGATTCGCTTCGATGACATGATAGGGATTTAGCCGCTGCCGCGCCGAAGCGGTAGACGCAGATGCGGCATCGCGTTCTAAAACGGCAATTTCATGCCGGGCGGGATGGGCAGGCCGGCCGTCAGTTCGCGGGTCTTTTCCTGCATCACGGTTTCGACCTTGAGCTTGGCGTCGTTATGCGCCGCTACGATCAGGTCTTCGAGGATTTCGCCTTCGTCCGCCTTCAAGAGCGAAGGGTCGATCTTGAGCGACTTCAACTCGCCCTTGCCGCTCAAAGTCACTGATACGAGACCGCCGCCGGACTGGCCGGTCGCCTCGATCTGGGTCATCTCCTCCTGCATGGCCTGGAACTTGGCCTGCATTTCCTTGGCCTTGCCCATGATGTTGAGCAGATCTTTCATGGCGGGTCCTTTCGTTACAATTCGCCGTCGTCGTCTTCTTCGACAGGCGCGACCGGGCCGCTGGTGGCAGACGGCACCGTGTCGTCAGGCTGGTCGGCCTGATCGGGAATACGGATGTCGATGATCTTCGCGCCGGGAAACTTTGCCAGGATCGCGGCGACCGTCGGGTCGGCCCTGGCATCGGAGAGCGCGCTGTCGCGGCGTTCGTTCTCCTGTTCGGCCAATGTCGGCCCACCCTGCTCGCGCGAGATGATGACGACCCAGTGCCGTCCGGTCCAGCGCTTCAGCCGGTCCATCATCTGGCCCGAGAGATCGCGCGGTGCGTCGCCCGCGACCGATATCTCCAGTCTGCCCGGATCGATGCGCACCGGCCGGACATAATGCTTAACCAGCGCCTTGAACGCCATGTCGCGATGTTCGGTCGCAAGTGCTGCAATGTCGGAGATCGAATTGACCGGCACGCTGTCTTCGGCGGGCGCGGGAGACGGCTCGAACTTCACGGCAGGTTCGGCGCGCTCGACGAGCCACATGGTCGCCCCGCCGCCAGAGCCGTTGCCGATGCGCGCCTGCGAGACAGCGGAAACACCGCCGCCGCCCTGTGGCGCACCACCGCCGGACATACGCGCGCCGGGCGTTGGCCCGCCGGGGTCGTCGTCGAGCATGCGCAAGGCTTCGTCCAGCGTCGGCAGGGTCGCGGCATGGGCGATGCGGATCAGCGCCATTTCACCGGCCGAGACCGGTCGCGCAGCGGCCTGCACCTCGGGGATCGCCTTCAGCAACATCTGCCAGGTGCGCGACAGCACCTTGACCGACAGCTTGTCGGCAAAGTCGACGCCGCGCCGACGTTCGTCTTCGGTGAGAGATGCGTCGGAGGCGGCTTCCGGCACGAAGCGCAGGCGCGTGACCAGATGATTGAACTCGGCAAGGTCGGTCAGCACGACGGCCGGGTCCGCGCCGGTATCATATTGGGCGCGATATTCGGCGAGCGCCGCCGCCACGTCGCCGCTCATCAGCTTCTCGAACAGGTCGATGACGCGGTTGCGGTCCGACAGGCCGAGCATTGCCCGCACCGCCTCTGCGGTCACGCGCTCGCCGCCATGGGCAATCGCCTGATCGAAGATCGACTGCGCATCGCGCATCGAGCCTTCGGCGGCGCGCGCGATCATGGCGAGCGCGTCGTCTTCGGACTCGATCTCTTCAAGGCCGCCGATGCGGGCGAGATCGGCCTTGATCAGGGCCGCATCGATGCGGCGCAGGTCGAAACGCTGGCAGCGCGACAGGACCGTGATCGGCACCTTGCGGATTTCGGTCGTGGCGAAAATGAACTTCACATGCGGCGGCGGCTCTTCCAGCGTCTTCAGCAGGCCGTTGAAGGCCTGCGTCGACAGCATGTGAACCTCGTCGATGATGTAGACCTTATAGCGCGCCGAAACCGGCGCATAGCGCACCTGCTCGATGATCTCGCGAATGTCGTCGATGCCGGTGTGGGAGGCGGCGTCCATCTCGATCACGTCGACATGGCGGCCTTCCATGATCGGCTGGCAATGCTCGCCAAGCTCGGTCATGTCGACGGTGGGGCGATCTATGGTCGCCGTCTTGTAATTGAGAGCGCGCGCCAGAATGCGCGCCGTCGTCGTCTTGCCGACGCCGCGCACGCCGGTCAGCATCCAGGCCTGCGCGATGCGGCCCGAGGCGAACGCGTTTGTCAGCGTACGAACCATCGGCTCCTGGCCGATGAGGGCGGAGAAATCTCGCGGGCGGTATTTTCGCGCCAGAACGCGGTATCCGCCTCTTGGGTCCTGTCCGGCCTGGCTCATGCCCGGATCGATTCCTTCTGATCAGCGACAAGTGTCGCCGCCTCGACAGGCCGCCGTCAATGCCGGGCAGGCTGGCATTTCGGGCGCATCGATGACGGAGAGGCGGGAGGCTGGAACAATGACCCGTTCCTGGCTCGTTAGGGCTGCTTCCTTCCGGATCTGACCCGGTTGGCGAGTGGTTCGTCCACCACCAACCTCCCAACCTTCATATCGGCAATCGGCGGATGAATTGCAAGTCGGAAAACCTGGGCGCGCGCCTGCACGATCCCCTTGCGGCCCGTCGAAGCTCGCCATAGCTTGGCAGCGAGGGAGAATTTGATGCTGATGGGTAGTACAGGCGGGTTTGAGCTGAACCGACAGCTGAATGCCGACTCAACGCCGCTGATGTGGCTGAGCCTGTGCGAATTGCGCGTCATGGACGACCGCCGCTGGCCCTGGCTCATCCTCGTGCCGCAGCGGCCGGGCATAGAAGAAGTCCACGACCTCACCCCGCTCGACCAGACCATGCTGGTGTTCGAGACCAATATGGTCGCTCAGGCGCTGAAATCCGTCACGCGCTGCACCAAGATCAATTCCGGCGCGCTCGGCAATATCGTGCGCCAGCTTCACGTCCATGTCGTCGCCCGCAATGAGGGCGACGCAGGCTGGCCCGGCCCCGTCTGGGGCTACGGTATGCGCGAGCCCTACCGCCCCGAAGACAGACATCAATTTGCCGAGCGCATCAAAGCCGCGCTCTGACAGGAATTTTCATATGAGTTTCAGCCTGTTTGACGCGCCCCAACGCGAGCCGAGCCAGTTTATCGGCTTTGCCGGCAGCACCATCGAAAGACTTTCCGAAAAGCGCGGCGACGATGCGACCGAACAGGCGCTGGCCGATCCGCAAGCTCGCATCATGCTGTCCAAGGGCGGGCGCATCTATCTGCGTCAGGACGGCGAGCTGTTCGACGGCTGGATGAAGCCGTTCCATGCACAGGCCTTCGGCGCGCGGCTCGATCAGGCGATCCTGCTCGGCTGGCAGGACGGCGCGCCGCGTCTTGCCGCACCCGCCGGCGTGGAGCCGGAAGAGCTGCCGCCCGGCATGAAGGCGATCGAACACCGCTCCGTCTATGTGCAGGGCCTGCTGCCCGACAGCGATCTCGGCGCGCTGGCGCAGGCCGCCGCCCTTCTGACGTGGCACGGCACGCACCGCTTCTGCGGGCGCTGCGGCGCAAAGACCGAGATGCGCGCAGGCGGCTACAAGCGTGTCTGCACCGGCTGCAAGGCAGAGCATTTCCCGCGCACCGATCCGGTCGCGATCATGCTGACGGTGACGCAGGACCACTGCCTGATGGGCCGCAGCCCGCATTTTGCACCAAACATGTATTCCTGCCTCGCCGGCTTCATTGAGCCCGGCGAAACAATCGAAAACGCGGTGAGGCGCGAAACCTTCGAGGAAGCCGGCATCCGGCTCGGCCGCGTCACCTATCACGCCAGCCAGCCATGGCCCTTCCCACACACGCTGATGATCGGCTGTTTCGGCGAGGCGCTGAACGAGGATATCGTCGCCGACAAGACCGAGCTGGAGGACGTGCGCTGGTTCACGCGCGCCGAGACGCTCGACATCATCAACGGTCGTTCGCAGTTGGGCATCACCGCGCCGCCGCGCATGGCGATCGCGCACACGCTCATCCGCGCCTGGGCGGAATCCGAGTAATCAATCCTCGGCGAGCAGGCGCCGTGCGCTGTGCTCGTCGGTGATGAGCACATTCGGGCAGACCAGCTTCATCGCACCGATCATGGCGTCTGCCTTCTCGCGTCCGCCCGAGGTTAGGATGCGCAATGGGGTGCGCCGGATGCGGTCGATGTCGATCGACATGACACGGTCGTTGATCGGATCGTCGATCAACTCGCCGGCCCGGTCGAAGAAGTGGAACAGGAGGTCGCCAACCGCGCCGCGCTTCAAGAGAGCCTGATGGTCGACATCGGCCAGATAACCGCCGCGATAAAAGGTCGTCACCGAGCCGATGTCGCCGACGCTGACGAGCACCGCGTCGAGACTGTCGGCGAGCGTAAAAATCTCCGACAGGCCGCATTTTTCGATCAGGATGCGCTTGGTCTCGGGACTGTCGACCACCGCCGGGGCCGGTATGAGGTAGCCGTCGCCCTGAAATGCCTGCGCGAAACGCCAGGCAAATTCGGCCGGGTTGGAACGGCGGGCGACGCCGACGCCGCCAAGGATCGAGATCACGCGAAAATCGGACAGCGCCTTGCCGTCGATGAAGGGCAGTGCAGCCTGAAGTGTGCGGCCCCAGCCGACGCCGACAGACATGCCGGAGCGCATGGATTCGCTCAAGTAAGCGCCCGTTGCCGCACCGATCGCCGGGATGGGATCGGTGGTCGGGCTCGCCAGCGGGGCGACGACAGCGCGTTCGAGGTCGAATTTCTTTTCCAGCTCGCGCTCGATACGGATCGTGTCGGCAAGCTCGCCGCCGATGGTTATCATCACCTCGTTGCGGGCGCGCGCATCGGCCAGCATGCGCACGACGGTCACGCGGCCGATGCCGAGCGCCTCCGCAATCTCGTTCTGGGTCATCTGCTCGATGAAATACATCCAGGCCGCCCGCACGCGCAGCCGGTCCGACCGTGTGCCGCCATGCGATTCGTCCGCCGGCGCGCCACTTGTGCGGCCGCGCTTGCCTGAAGTCCGTGCGCCCTTGCTCATCAGCCACCCTCACCCATGTGTCCAGTTTTCAAGGAAATGGGTCAGCGTCAAGCGGTTGAAGTCGATTGCCACCGTTCCTAAACAGTGCTGCAATGACGCCTGCCTCAAGTGTCGAAGATCGAGACCTGCCATGTTGAGAAATCTGCCGAGGGATGTCGCTGTCGGCCTCAAGGACCAGTTGCGCGAGGTGCGCCACATGATCCGGTCGGGCCGCCATGATCGCAGCGATCCCGGCGCCGCATCGCTGCCGCGCGCGCCGACGCCCGAAATCGAACGGCTGATGTCGCGGGCAGCGAGCGTCATCGACGACACGCTGACGATGGCCGAGACCGTGTCGCAGTCCGTGCTGCCGCTGAGGCACCGGCGCGGCGCGCAGCTTCACGGCTATGACGTCTATTTCTCGACCGACGAGGGCGAGCGCGCGTTTCGCCACGACCTCTACGCCGTGTTCAAGGCGCTCAACAGCGCCGGCAACCCGAACCCGCGCCCGATCGCGGAAGCGCGCCTTGCCATTGCCCACAAGGAGGTGGGGCAGGCAGCGGCAGCTTCAATCGCATCGCTTTCGACAGACACGCCCGAGACGCGGCTGGCGGCCATCGCCAACATCGCAGCCGCGTCTGCCGTTCAACTGGTAAAGTCGGGTGCTGTCACCTTGTCGGACCATGACGGCCGGGACATGCGCCAGCTTGCGACGGTTGCTCTGGCTATCGGCCTTGCCACCTTCAACCATCGTGAGGTCAGCGACCGCGAACTGCTCGAATCGTCGGCGCTTGCAGCCAAGTCGAGGCAGGATCGCATCACGGCAGCGTGGGCCGCACACGATCAGGCTGGCGAGCTTGCCGCCGTGTTCAGGCCGCTTCTGGCAGTCCTGCCCTGACCGATTCTAGCTGAGTTCCGACACGATCTTCTTGGCGCGTTGGATCGACGCCGGACTCATCGACAGTTCGGTGAGGCCCATGCGGATGAAACCGGCAATCAGCTCCGGCTTTCCGGCAGCCTCGCCGCACATGCCGACCATGATGCCAGCCTCGACACCGGCGCGCGCCGTCATTTCGATTGCCGCGATGACAGCCGGATTGGCGACGTCGTTGAGCTTTGCCACCGTCGGGTTCAGACGGTCGGCGGCCATGACATATTGCGTCAGGTCGTTGGTGCCGATGGAGAAGAAGGCGACTTCCCTTGCCAGTGCAGGCGCGATCAGCACCGCTGCAGGCGTCTCGATCATCACGCCAAGATCGAACTCGCCGAAGGCGACGCCCTCCGCCTTGAGTTCCGCCTTGCAGGTGTCGATCAAGGCGCGCGTCCGGCGCACCTCAGACAGGTCGGCGACCATGGGCAGCATAACCTTCACATTGCCGGCGACGGCGGCGCGCAGGAGGGCGCGAAGCTGCGGCTTGAAGATATCAGGCCGGTCGAGGCACATGCGGATGCCGCGCCAGCCGAGGAACGGATTTTCCTCGTCGGGAAATTCGATGCCGGAAATCGGCTTGTCGCCGCCAATGTCGAGCGTCCGCACGATCACCGGGTAAGGCGCAAACGCGTTTGCCAGCGCCAGATAGGTCTCGGCCTGCATGTCTTCGGACGGCAGGTGCATGTGGCGCATGAACAGAAGCTCGGTGCGGAACAGGCCAACGCCCATGGCGCCCGCATCCTTCGCGGCGTCGATTTCCTCAAGCGAGCCGAGATTTGCGGCAATCTCGATGACCTTGCCGTCGGCGCGGCGCGGCGTGGCATCCTTGAACGCCTTCAGCGCCTCGCGCTCGGCGGCAGCGGCTGCCAGCCTTGTCTCGTAGAGGCGGCGAATCGCTTCGCCCGGATCGCCGGTGACGCGCCCGCGATGACCGTCGAGCGCCAGCGACTGGGCCGATTTCAACTTGTGAACCTCGCCGCCAAGGCCAAGCACAGCCGGGATGCCATGGGCGCGGGCGATGATCGCCACATGCGATGTCGCCCCGCCCGCCCCGCAGGCAATGCCGCCAAGACGTTTCAGCGGTGCGCGCGCCAGATCCCATGCGCCGATATCCTCGGCGATCAGGATCGCGCCCTGCGGCAGATCGTCGAGCGAAGCATCCGCCTCGCCCAGAATGGCAAGGCAGATCTGGCGGGCGACCGCCTTCACATCGTCGGCGCGGGCGTTGAGATAGGGATCGTCGACCTCGGAAAATTCGCCCGCGAGCTGGGCAGACGCGCCAAGCGTTGCGGTGACCGCGTCCGCACCGCCGCGAATGGCAGCGATCACCTTGTCGCGCAGATCATCGTCGGCGGCGATGTCGGCAAGGGCTGCGACGATGCCGCGATCGTTTGCCGACATGTCGGCAGCCTTGAGCGATTGCGTCATGCGCGACTGGACTGTCGCCACCGCCACGGCAAAGCGCGCGACTTCGGCGTCGACCTCACCGGGCGAGAGCTTCCTGCCGCTCGGTTTGATCTCGGCGGGGAAATGCGCAAATGCGGGGCCGAGCGCATAACCTTCGCTGGCGGCGACACCGCGCAAGGCGTCCGGCTCCTCGTCGGCATCCTCTGCGCTGTCCTGCACCGCGTCGGGCGTAGCCTTTGCGACGGCAGCTTCCAGCGCCTTCTCCTCGGCCTGCGGGTCTTCCTCGGCCATGCCCGACTTCGGGTTTTCCAGATAGCCGATCAGCGCCTCGATGGCCTCGATCTCGTCGGCGCCGCTGGTGCGCAGCGTGACCTCGTCGTTCTCCTTGATGCCGAGCAGCATCAGCTTGACCGAACTCTTTGCGCTGGCCGACTTGCCACCCTTGGCGATCTCGACTTCGCTTTCAAAGCTCTTGGCGAGCTTGACGAAGCGCGTGGCGGGGCGCGCATGCAGCCCGTCGGTGACGCGCACGATCGTCGAGCGTTCCATTGTCTTGTCTTCCCGGTTTTAGCCGATGGTAATTTGAGCGCCTGGCACGAGTGCGGCGGCAAGCGCGTCGCCACCCACTTCGGAAGCGCAAATCTCGCCGGGGCGTTCCGCTTCGCCGGCACCGTTGAACGAAATGACCACATGGCCGATGTCGCGCACCTTGGCCCATGCCTTGTCGCCGACGGCCGTGATGGTGGCTTGCAGGTCACCGATGCGAACGGCCGTTCCTGCCGCAGGTTCTTGCTCGCTCGGGCCGCTCTCGGCCAGATGAAGCACCGAGACTTCCGCGAGTTCCGCCGGAGCGCCATCCGCGAACAGGATCAGGACGCCGCCTTCCGCGAGTTCCGCGACTTCGGGGCCGACCTTTGTGATCTTCGTCTTGAGATGAAGCGCCATTGAAAATTCCACTTTGCTGGCTGGCTCCGGCGGCGACGGCAAGCGCCGCCGCCGGGTCCGAAGTTTTAGAATACGACCAGGCTGACCGCCCAGGCGATGAGCACCGAGACCGGGCCCATGATCTGGCGGCTGATGAGCACCGCCGGAACGCCTATTTCGATCGTCTTCGGCTTGGCTTCGCCGAGCGCCAGACCTACCGGCACGAAGTCGCAGCCGACCTGGGTGTTGTAGGCAAACAGCGCCGGCAGGGCCATTGCGGGCGAGATCGTGCCATTGGCGATCTGCGGTCCGATGATCGCCACGCCGATCACCTGCGCGATGACCGCGCCCGGCCCGAGAACCGGGGACAGGAACGGCAGGCCGCAGATGGCCGAGATGATCAGCAGGCCGACGATGTTGTTGGCCAGCGGACCGAGCGGCTGTGCAAGCACGTCGCCGATGCCGGTATAGAGGATCAGGCCGATTAGCATCGTCACGAATGCCATGAACGGCAGGACGTTGCGGACAACCTGGTCGATGGTGCGGCGACCGGCATTGAAGAAGATGCCAACCACGCGGCCCATGACGCGGCCGATGGACGCGACGAAGCCGACGAAGCCGCCGCTCGACGCTGCCGGAGCTGGCGAGGAGAACGATGCGCCCGCCGCTGATGCGGATGCGGCGCCCGCTGAAGTCACCGCCTCGGAACCGTCGGCCATAACAATATCCCCCTCCTTGACGCCCGACACGTAGATATCCTCGGTGATGAACTGGGCGAGCGGACCCGCCTGCCCCACCGGGGTAAGATTGACGGTCGGAATGCGCTTGCGCGGGTAGACGCCGCAACGCGCGGTGCCGCCGCAGTCGACCACGACCACCGCCATTTCGCCCTCGACCGGCGGAGCCTTGAAGCCGTCGACGGCCTCTGCTCCGGTCAGTTCAGCGATGCGCTGGGCAACCGGATGGATGCCGCCGCCGGTGACCGAGACAACCTTGTTGCGCTCGTTCGTCGGCTGGATGACCAGAGGACCGCCCCAGCCGGACTTGCCGCGGGAGATCTTTACTGCCTTGTATGACTTGACCATCTCACATCCCCCCGATCAAAGCTCGACGCCCTGGCGGCGCGCCATGATTGCGGTGATGCGCTCTGTCAGCATGCCCTTGAGAAGGATCACGACGAGGCCGACGATGGCGTACCAGATGGCGACCTGGATGTGGTAACCGCCGGGGACCGCGCCCTTGCGCTCAAGCTCCAGCAGCGCGACGAGAATGCCGCCCCAGACGAAATATTCGCCGGGATTGATGTGCGGGAACAGGCCGAGCGGCGGGTGAACGTAAGACACGGCCGCGTCGTAGAACGCAGGCTTGTGCTTTTCCTCCAGGAACGAGCCGAAGGTGTAGGCCATCGGGTTGGTCAGGAAGAAGACCGCGATCAGCGGCAGGACCGTGTAACGGGTCAGCGCGATGCGGCCCGCGCCACGTGCGATGCCATGGACGCGTTCCTCGCCGATCAGTTCGGTCAAGGCGTAGAATGCCGTCATCAGGACGACGAGCGTCGGGATGATGCCGGTGACGAAGCCGGCGAAAACCTCGCCGCCCTTCTGGAAGATGCCGATAAAATATTTGCCGATGGCGGTCAGCCATCCGAGTTGCTCTTCTTGCTGGACCGTGTTCAGCTTTTCCCTGAACTGGTCGACGGTGATGTTGTCGCCCGCCGCCTGCGCGAGCACGACAAGATCATGTGCGCTGTCCTTCACGGCCATCTTGCCGTGCAGGGCAGCATCGGTGGCGACCTGGCCCGCGACATGCAGGTTCTGGATCGCCATGTCGGCGTGCTGCGCCAACATCGATACGATTGACATTTGTCCTCCTTGTTTCCCCCGTCAGGCCTTCACGCCGTGCCGGGACCCCTATGCACCTTGCGCCTTGAGGCCGGAGAGACCCGGCCCCTTCGGTTCCTGCCGCGCCTTGTCGACCTGCTCGACCGCCTTGGTCACGGCATTCGTCACGCCGGCCTCCCCCTCTCCCAGGATCGCGGGATTGGACCGGAGTTCGCTGAGGGACTGGCCCTCGAATTCTTGATGTCTCTGAAATTTCGCAAAGACCGAGCGCCCGGTCATCGTCATCACGCGGCGCACGACGAGGTCGGGCGTCACCACGACAAGCGCGATCGTGCCCTTGCCGAGGCGGCCGCGCGTATTGCCGGCTCCGACGTAACCGTCCTTGAACTGATTGGTGATGCCCTTGAAGACATCCGAATAGTGGCGCATCTGAAGCCACACGCCGAGCGACTGAAGCGCCCAGACGCCGGCAAGCGCCAGCAATCCCCATTGCCAGATAGCCATCAGGCCAGTTCCTCCCTGGCCGGTGTTCCACCTTCACGGAATGCCCGGCCCTAATGCGTTAATGTTTGCACATTTGTCTTTGCAAATGTCAATATGTATAAATGTGCGCGCGACCGCGGAGAGCTTCCGATCAACAGGAAAACGCTCTAAGGTCGTGACGGGAGCAAAGCGCCGATGGACCTGACATTCAAGAACGAGCTTTCGCTCGTCCCCGATCTTCACCACCGGCTGCGCCACCTGCGCTGGTTTCGCATGACGTTCCGCAACAGCGTGCGCGCGGTGACCGAGCGCTACGGCATCGCGTTCGACGTCGATGACGAAAGACTGGCGGCGATCTTCTTCGACTGGGTCGAGACCGTGAACGACCGCAAGGTCTATGCCGGCGTCGACCGGCGCGATTTCATCATCTATGCCAGCGGCCTCGCGCTCACCGAACTGATCCGCCACAACCCGGTTCGCGCGCGCCAGTCGTCCTCGCATCCCGATGCGATCGAGCCGGCAATGCCGGATGTCGTGCGCTTCTGGCCGGAGGGCTTCGTCTACACCAATTTCTGCGTCTGTGCGATTTCGGCCATGTTCGAGCAGGAGTTCGGCGAAGCGCCGGAACTGTCGGCGAGCGCCGACGACCTGAGGACATGGTGGTCCTACCGCGAAAATGTCACCGAGATGCCGTCATACGCGGTGGCCTATCTCGACAGTTTCCTCGGGGCCGAACCCACATGGGTCGCGCCGGACCAGCCGGAAATGCGCAAGGCGATGCGCGCAGCCCTGTCGCGAGCGGCCAGCCCCACGCCCATCGAACGGGCCTGAACCGGCCTTCGACAATCTTCAAACCTGCATCAACGGGAGGGCGGCTTGCCGACCGAAAGACTTGTGATCTTCGACTGCGACGGCGTGCTCGTCGATAGCGAACCTCTGGCGGCGCAAGCCTATGTTCGCACCTATCGCAAACACGGATTGAGCATCGAGGCCGCCGTGGTCGCGGAGGGCGTGGGACTGAAACAGGCCGACATCATCGCCAAGATCGGGGACATAACCGGGCAATATCTGCCCGACGACGCGACACCTGACCTGTGGCTCGAAACGAAAGCTCTCTTCACCGAACAGCTCACACCAACGCCCGGCCTGCCAGCCTTTCTCGATGCGCTGCAATCGGCACGCTGCGTCGCGTCGTCGTCATCGCTCGAACGCATCCATCACAGCCTCGGCGTGACCGGCCTTGCCGGCCAGTTCGGCGAGGCGATCTTCTCCTCGCAGATGGTCGCCCGCGGCAAGCCCGCACCCGACCTGTTCCTGCTGGCGGCCGAGAAGATGGGCTACGCGCCGGACAGATGCGTCGTCATCGAGGATTCGCGATTTGGCGTCGAGGGCGCGGTTGCGGCAGGCATGACGGCCATCGGCTACACCGGCGGCGGCCACACATGGCCCGGACACGGCGGCACGCTTGCCAAGGCAGGCGCAGATGCGATCTGCGCAAACTGGGCCGATGTGTCGGAAGAACTGAAAAGGCGCGGCTTCGTCTAGAGCCGCGCCCTCAATTATTGCTGTCCGTGATCAGTCGCGGGCAGCCTGCTCGTTGCCCGGCGTTCCGCCGTCGCCGAACAGGCCGCGCTCGCTGATCTGGATGCCGGCCGGCCCCAGAATGACGCAGAACAGAACGGGCAGGAAGAACAGGATCATCGGCACGGTGAGCTTGGGCGGCAGTGCAGCCGCCTTCTTCTCGGCCTCGTTCATGCGCTGGTCGCGGCTTTCGGCCGCCAGAACGCGCAGCGCATGCGCCACCGGCGTGCCGTAGCGCTCGGCCTGGATCAGCGCCTGCGTCACGCTCTTGACCGCATCGAGGCCGGTGCGCATGGCGAGGTTTTCATAGGCCTGACGGCGATCGGGCAGGAATGCCAACTCGGCATTGGTCAGCACGAATTCCTCGGCGAGGTCGGCCGACTGCGCGCCGATCTCGTCGGCGACCTTGCGCATCGCGGCCTCGGTGCTCATGCCCGATTCCACGCAGATGAGCATCAGGTCGAGCGCATCGGGCCAGGCCTTCTGGATCGATTGCTTGCGCTTCGTCGCCTTGTTGGAAACGTAGAGGACAGGCGCATAGAAGCCGGCATAGCCGACGATGATGCAGACGAAGATCTTCATCATGTTCGACTTGTCGGGCAGGCCGCCCAGCAGGAACACATAGGCGCCGGACAGCGCCAGGCCGACGAAGGGCAGGACCAGCCGGAAGAACAGGAACTGGGTCAGCGGGTTGTTGCCGCGAAAGCCCGCCATGCGCAACTGCGCCACGGTCTTTTCGTCGGCAAGCGCGCGCCTGAGATCGAGCCGCTCGACGATGTTGCGCATACCGTGCGATTCGGTCTCGCGCAGGCCGCGGCGGCGATTTTCGGATTCGGCGGCGAGGCGCGCGCGCTGCTTGGCGCGCAGTTCGTCGCGCTCCAGCGCAACCGATTTCATGCGGCTTTTCAGGTTCACGCCGCCAAATGACGGCATCAGAGTGAACAGGGTCGCAAAGACCGCGATGCCGACGAACAGCGCGACGAGGAAAGCAGGATCCGACAGCGATTTTGCGAACTGGCTGATCATGGCTACACCTCGAAATTCATCATGCGGCGCATCACGAAGATGCCCATGCCCATCCACACGCCCGAGAACGCCAGGATCATGTGGCCCGACGAGGTCGTGAACAGCGGCATGATGTAGTTCGGCGATGTCAGGTAGACGAGAAATGCGACGATGAACGGCAGCGCGCCGATGATCGCGGCCGACGCCTTGGCTTCCATGGACAGGGCCTGGACCTTGGCCTTCATCTTCTTGCGATCGCGCAGCACGCGCGACAGGTTGCCGAGCGCTTCCGACAGATTGCCGCCGGCCTGTTGCTGGATCTGGATGACGATGCCGAAGAAGCTGGCTTCCGAGCACGGCATGGTTTCGGGCATGCGCATGGCAGCGTCCGGGATCGACATGCCGACCTGCTGGGCCTCGACGATGCGGCGGAACTCGCTGCGCACCGGCTCCTGCGCTTCGGAAGCGATCAGGCGAATGCCGTCATTGAGCGGAAGACCCGATTTGACGGCGCGCACGATGACGTCGAGCGCATTGGGAAATTCTTCGAGAAACGCCTTGACGCGGCGCGCGCGTTTGAACGAGACGAACCAGCGCGGCAGGCCGAGACCGCCGACGACCGCAGCACCGGGAACCGCCCAGAGCGGCGCGCCTGCGAAGAAGGTGCCGACGGCCAGCACGAGGCCGACAATCGCGGAGATCACATAGAAACGTTCGAGCGAAACCGTCATGCCGGCCTGCCGGATCTGCACCTTCAGCGGCGGGCGCTTGGTGTTCTGGTCGCGCTTCTTCTGCTTTTCGTCGAGGTCCTTGAGCGTGTCCTGAACCGACTTGCGGCGCTTGGCGGCTTCGGCCGCCTTGTCGCGCGTCGCCATGGCCGCCATGCGGTCGGTGTCCGACCGCTTGACGGTTTCGAGCCGGCGGCCCGAGGTTTCTTCGTTCTGGATTCGCGAAAACAGGAGCGCATAGGCGAGCGCACCCGCGCTCAGGCCGGCGAGCACGATGAAGGCAAGGACCGTCGAATCTATGCCGAACATCGCTTACTCCTGGCGAACTTCCATGGCTTCGAGCGCCTTGGCGAGCCGCTGCTCCTCGTTATAATATTTGGCGCGTTCCCAGAATTTCGGCCGGCCGATGCCGGTCGACACGTGCTGGCCGATCAGGCGGCCGTTCTGGTCCTCGCCCTTGATGTTGTAGAGCACCACGTCCTGCGTGATGATCACGTCGCCTTCCATGCCGATGACCTCGGTGACATGGGTGATGCGGCGGGAACCGTCGCGAAGGCGCGCGGCCTGGATGATAACGTCGACCGAGCCGACGATGATTTCGCGCACCGTCTTCTGCGGCAGCGAGAAGCCGCCCATGGCGATCATGGATTCGATACGGTTGAGGCACTCGCGCGGGCTGTTGGAGTGGATCGTGCCCATCGAGCCGTCGTGACCCGTGTTCATGGCCTGCAGAAGGTCGAACACTTCGGGTCCGCGCACTTCGCCGACGATGATACGTTCCGGGCGCATGCGCAGGCAGTTCTTGACCAGATCGCGCATTGTGATCTCGCCTTCGCCTTCAAGGTTCGGCGGGCGGGTTTCGAGACGCACCACATGCGGCTGCTGAAGCTGAAGTTCGGCGGAGTCTTCGCAGGTGATGACGCGTTCTTCGCGGTCGATATAGTTGGTCAGGCAGTTGAGAAGCGTCGTCTTACCCGAGCCCGTGCCGCCCGAAATGACGATGTTGCAGCGGACTCGGCCGATGATCTTGAGGATCTCGGCCCCGTCCGGAGAGATTGCGCCGAACCTGACGAGCTGGTCGAGCGTCAGCTTGTCCTTCTTGAACTTGCGGATGGTGAGCGCGGTGCCGTCGATCGACAGCGGCGGGGCAATGACGTTGACGCGCGAGCCGTCGGGCAGACGCGCGTCGCAGATCGGAGACGATTCGTCGACGCGCCGGCCGACCTGCGAGACGATGCGCTGGCAGATGTTGAGAAGCTGCTGATTGTCCCGGAAGCGCACGGACGTCTGCTCGACCTTGCCGTTGACTTCGATGAACACCTGCTTGGCGCCGTTGACCATGATGTCGGCGATGTCGTCGCGCGCCAGAAGCGGTTCCAGCGGACCGTAACCCAGCACGTCGTTGCAGATATCCTCGAGCAGGTCTTCCTGCTCGGCGATCGACATGGCGAAGTTCTTGATCGCGATGATGTCGTTGACGATATCGCGGATTTCCTCACGCGCGTTTTCGGGCGCGAGCTTCGACAGCTGCGACAGGTCTATCGTGTCGATGAGCGCCGAAAAGACCTGGCTCTTGGTGTCGTAATAGGCTTCGCCACGCTCGCGCGGGGCCGACTTTCGCGCCTGTGCGGCGGCACTCGTCGTGGAAGCCGTTTCCATCCGCTTGGCCGGCACCGGCGTCGCGGCCGGCTGGGCAGGCGAAGGAGCCGGCGCCGAAACGGCGGGCGCCACAGGGGCGGCCGGGCGCAGGTCGCCGCCAAATCCACCGTCACTTCCGCGTTTTCCGAACATCAGCAGATTCCGTCGTGTTGCCCGTCAGTTACTTCTTCTTGCCGAACTTCAGGCGGCCAAGCAGGCTGTCCAGACTTGGCTTCTTCTTCGCCGTCTTGATTTCGGCGCGACCCGTCAGGATGTGCGCCATCTCCGACATGGTGGCGACGACCGGGCTTTTTGCATCCATCTCGCCCAGCATCCGGCCATTGTTGGCGGCATTGCCGAAAGCCTGGGGATCGAAGGGGATGACGGCCATCGGGGTCAGACCCAGCGGCTCGGCAAAATCGCTGAGCAGGATTTCCGGACGCTTGGGAACGCCGACCTGATTGACGACGAGCTTGGGCGGGGCGTCATTGGGACGCATCTTGCGCAGCATGTCGACCAGGTTCTTCGTATTGCGAAGATTGGCGAGTTCCGGCGTGGCGGTGATGATGATCTCGTCGGCCTGCAACAGTGTCGAACGCGTCCAGCCATTCCAGATATGGGGAATATCGAGGACGACGACCGGCGCGCTGCGCTGGGCGATGTCGATGACCTGCGAGAAGGCGTCCGGCTCGAAATCATAGGTGCGGTCGAGCGTCGAGGGCGCGGCAAGAAGCGACAGCCTCTCGGCACACTGCGCCAGCAGTCGGTCGAGATAGGTCTCGTCGATGCGCTCGGGCGCAAACACCGCCTCTGCGATGCCCTGGGTCGGATCCTGGTCGAAGTTGATGTTGGCGGTGCCGAAAGCCAGATCGAGATCGGCCACGACGACTTCCGAATTGAAGAGCTTGGAAATGCTCCATGCCACGTTGTGGGCGACGGTCGACGAGCCGACGCCGCCCTTTGCGCCGATGAAAGCCAGCGACTTGCCGAGCGGCGAGGCTTCGGGATTGACGAAGATGCTCGAAATGACGGCCAGAATGTCGGCGAGCGCGATCGGCGCGACCACATATTCCGAAATGCCCGAACGGGTCAGCTCGCGATAGAGCCAGATGTCGTTGTAGTGGCCGACGATGATGACCTTGGTCGTCGGATCGCAGACCTCGGCGAGCCGGCGAAGGCTGTCGAGCATCCGGCGCGGCTCCGAGCGCGACTCGAGGATGATCAGGTTCGGCGTCGGCGACGTCTGGAAGTGTTCCACCGCAGCGTCGATGCCGCCCATGCTGACCTTGAGGTGGGTCTTGGCCATGCGACGGTCTTCGGCGGCGCGCTCGATCGGCCGCGCCACGCCTTCCGTCTCGCAGAAGGCCTGGATGGTGATACGCGGCAGCGGACGGATCGTGTCGACCGCGCCGGAGAACGTCTCGTCGGCCGGCTCGTCGCCACCCGGAGTATCCAAGGCGAGATTGCTCATTTTACGTCCTCACCAGTCATATTCGGTTTCAGGCGACCAGCCCGACGCTGCCTGCTGGTAGTCGCCGATGGTCACGCTGCGGCGTTCAGCATCGATCGCGCCCGGCCGGCGCGGGCCGACGAGGTCGTTTGGATTGGCCACCTGCGCCGCGAGGTTCTGCTGATAGGAGCAGCCGAAATTGGCGTAGTGCTTGTTGTCGGTCGTCTCAGTCAGGTCGTCGGGCCAGCGGCCGCATTTGTTCGTCGTCGCGCGGATGGCGAAGAAGCTGACGCGGACCGGCGCGCTGACGTCTGCCGACGGCACGCTGTACTGGTTGATCTGGACGTTGCGGATGCCGCTCTTGCGAACGAATTCGGCGATCTCGCCCGACACGCTGGCGGCAGCCGCGCTGTTGGCCGAACCGCCCGGTGTCTGGATCATCACGGTAGCACCCGACGATCTGTCATAGCGATAGAGCAGGCCGTCGACGAGGTCGCGCTGCGAGCGGGTCAGGCGGTAACCGTCGCTGGCGACGGCGACGTCCACCTTCTCCTGCGTTTCGCCAACGACGATCGGATGGTTGGTGCGGTAATCGTCAGGCACGGAACCGACGATGACGCTATCGCGCTTCATCGCGCAGCCGGAGAGCAGCGCGACGCCAAGCGCGGCAACGAGCGGCACGACCAGGCGGCGGCCCGGCGCAGCATAGGAAGTCGAAGTTTCGGTGGTCATAACCCCTGCCCCGCTCACTTGTAGATGTAGCCGACCACGCCGTGATAACGGCCGGCGGGCTTGCTGGTTTTCATGGTTCCGTAGACGCGGTTGACGCGGCCGAGGAAATTGCCTGCGCCGTCGCTTGCCGGGTTGAAGTTGTCGTCGGGTTTCGACAGTTCGGCGCGCGCCACCGGGCGTGTCAGATAAGGCGTCACGATGATGACCAGTTCGGTCTCGTTGCGCACGAAGTCGCGGCTGCGGAAGAGCGTTCCCAGAACCGGGATCTTCGACAGTCCGGGCATTCCGTTGACGGCCTGGCGCACGTCGTCGCGGACAAGGCCCGCGATCATCATGGAGCCGCCTGACGGAAGTTCGATGGTTGTGTCGGCCAGACGCTTGCGGATCGAGATGATGTTGGAGCCCGAGAGTTTGAGAGGCGTTGCGGACAATCCCGCAGATCCTTCACTCGTCGGCTCGGAGACCGAGGTGCGAACCTTCAAGCTTATGCGGCCGGCGGAAAGGACGACAGGCTTGAAGTCGAGGCTGATGCCGTATTCGACCTTCTGCAATTCGTAGGTGACGCCGCCATAAGTCGCCGGCTGGTCGATGACGCCGTCGCCATTGGTGTCCAGCGCCGGGCTAGGCGGCGAAACGCTCTGACCGTTGACAAGGTTGAACTCGCCGCCGACCTTGAACGTGGCCTGCTCGCCGGAAACCGCCGTCAACGTCGGCTCGGCAAGCGTTTTCATCACGCCGGCCTGCTCCATGCTGTTCAGATAACCGTCGAGCGCTCCCTTGGACAAGGTCATGCCATTGCCGGACAACGGCTTGCCAAGACCCATGATCGAATTGGACACGGCACCCCATTCGATGCCGTTGGACGAGCCGCTGGCCAACAGGCCGACGCCGAGCTGCTTCATGACGTTGCGGCTGACTTCGGCGACCGTGACCTTCAGCGTCACCTGGTCCTCGCCGATGGTCTGGATCAGATTGACGATCTGGCTCGACCGGCGCGAAGCATCCGGATTGTTGATCGCGACGCCGCCGGCCGCGTTGCCGCCTGCTGCCGTCTGCGAATACTGGCCGGTCGTCGCTTCACCGCCGGTGACGAACACTTCGGCAAGGCGCGCGGCGCGCGTTGCGTCGAGCGGCGTCTCGACCGTGCCGGTCAGCACGACGTTGTCGTTGAGAAGCTCAACCTTGATGGCGGAATTGGGAATGAAGCGCTTCAGGTAATCTTCAAGGCCTGCAACGTCGCGCTCGACGGCGATGTCGAGGCTGGTGATCTGCTCGCCATTGGGGCCGAAGACGTAGACGTTGGTTTCGCCGACGGACTTGCCGAACAGGTAGATGCGGCGCGCGGTGCGGGTCACGGCGTCGGCGACGGACGGATTGGCGACGAGAATGTCGTAGGCGTCGGCCGGCAGGTCGATCACCACCGACTTGTTCAGGCCGAGCTTGAGGCGCTTGCCTGCCGAGTTGGAGATAGAGCGCACCTTGACGCCGTCATTCGCCT
The DNA here is from genome assembly GCA_049647505.1 of Mesorhizobium sp. Classification (GTDB taxonomy): domain Bacteria; phylum Pseudomonadota; class Alphaproteobacteria; order Rhizobiales; family Rhizobiaceae; genus Mesorhizobium_A. Next base: position 2,041 of record JBARXU010000020.1, on the reverse strand, counting down.
CGGCGACCGACACCGCGCTGGGCGCGAGAAACGTGCCGCCAAAGACCGCCGACGCGGCCATCGTCAAGGCGAGCGTTGATGTCTGGAAGCGAGAGACCATGCGGATGGATGCCCTTGAGTTTGCCTTCGCCATGTTCACTTGCGTGCTCCCTCTTCCGAAACGACGCCACTCTTGATGAGCCTCACCGTGCCGCGGCGGCCATTGCCGCCGACGAGGTAGTCGGCTTCGTCCGTAACCACTTCCTGGGTGTCGACGACCGAGCGCAGCGCCAGCGTCAGCCGGTCCGCCATCTGCTGGGCGACGGTGATGATTTCGGCCTGGCTCGGCGTCAGTTCGAGCGTGGCGGTGGTGCCGACCTTGACGCGGCGGCCCTCTTCATCCTCCTGAATGGCCTGGTCGATGGCCAGGACACGGATGTTCTTGAGGATCGTCTCGGTGTTGAAGCCGGTGGTTCCCTGATTTTCGGCGGCGCGGCGCGTCATGATGACGTCGACATAGTCGTTCGGCAGGATGAAGCCGCCGGCCGAGGTGTCGGCTGCGATCTGGGTCGCCACGGCGCGCTTGCCCGACGGCAGGATCGAGGACATGAAGCTCTGGCCTTCGCCGATCAGCTTCGACTTTCGCAGCGGCTCACCCTCATACATGGCGACGCGTGCGACGGAACCCTTGAGCTTTTCGAGCGCTTCCGGCTCGGCGTCCTTCGTCACGAAGTGCTCGTTGACGGTGTCGGCAGGCCACTCCTGCCACTGCAGCTGGCTGCCGATGGCGGAACCCATGGGCAGGTCTCCGCCGAGCACGAGAACTTCCTTGGTGGCGATCGCAGGCTGGACCGGTCCGTTGTCGACGATCACGGCTGGAGGCGGTGCCGACATGTTCTTTGCAATATAGCCAGCGCCGCCGGCGGCCATCACCGCGACGCCTGCAATGATCATTCGGGATGCAACCATGACCAAACCTCGTCCACGTCGATCCATTGCGACGTAGCGGAACAATGGCTTGGCAATCGTCAAAACAAGGTTAACGCAGTCCTTACGATCGTGATTAATTTAACCTTTATGAGAATTTTCAAGGCTCATGCAGAAAAGCCCGCCGCCGGGGTTCGGAAGCGGGCCTCGATCTGGAGTATTCCGGCGGTCCGGGATCAGTTGCCGGCGAGCTGCGCCAGCGCCCAGGTCATCAGGCTCGTCTCGGGATAGACAAGAAGCCCGCCTATGCCCAGCGCTATGCCGTATGGCACGCCGACTTCCTTGTTTGCCAGATTGCGCAACAGAACATTGTTGCCCGTATAGAGGGCCAGCGGCGAACCGCGATACATCAGGATGGCGAGCGTGAGCATGCCGCCGACGAGCCCTGAGAAGACCAGATATTCGACCAGGTGCAGACCCATGCCCATCCACAGCGCGGTCGCTGCAAGCAGCTTCGCGTCACCGCCGCCCATGGCGTTGAGGGCGAAGAGCGTGAACGTCACCGTCAGGACCGCAAGCCCGGCCGCGACATGCCAGCCGAATGCCTGCCACTCCATGCCCGTCAGTGGTGCGATGACCAGAAATGCGCCGACCAGCAGCAGCGAAACGCGGTTGGCGATCGTCATCGACAGAAGATCAGACACGGCCGCAAACAGCATGCAGAAGGGGAAGATGACGAAAATGGCGGCGATCAGCATTGGCGTTCTCCAGATTATCGCAGGCTAGCAGCGCGCGCTTAAACCTTGGTGAAGGCGCGGCCTCGCCTGACGCATCAAACGAAATGGCCGCACCAGGGGGCGCGGCCATCCCGTCTGGTCCACCGCATGGGCGTCGGACCGGAACCCGGAAGGGTTAGCCCATTACGGGGCTTCGTTGATCTTCGAAGCGATGGTCGTGAACTTCGCGTCGAGGGCATTGCCCACCATGCCAGCGCCAGCCATGATCGCAACTGCGATCAGCGCGGCGATGAGGCCGTATTCGATTGCGGTCGCGCCGGACTCATTCTTGGCGAAACGTGCGAAAAGCTTGGTCATGATCTGCTCCTGAACCTTGTTACAGCACAACCGTCGGTGTT
>JBARXU010000019.1:0-147980 GCA_049647505.1 Mesorhizobium sp. | reverse complement strand
CCCGGCCAAGTCCGAAGCCCGACGGATTTGGCCCAAACCGGCCCAGCCCTTCGGGTTTCCGTTTGGAGGACGCCCACGTCGTCAGGCCGCTCGGACGATGCACCACATCGCCCTGCGCGTCCTTCCTCGTGGATCGTCTCTCCAAACGAGAAACAGAATGATTCAATCCAGCCTCATCTCGCTCTAGGGGCTAAATGTGCCGGGCGGGAAGCTCTCCCACAGCCAGCCAAGAACGGCTGCGGCACCGGCCGCAGCGCCGATCAGCACCAGCGTCATGCCGCCGAAGAACGCGCCCCATCCGGTCTTCGGATCGTTTGCGACCGCAGCCGCCACCTTCAGCGTCTCGACCGGGTCGGCGGGCTTGGGCATCGGCTCGGTATAGCCGTCCATCATCCGCTGACGCTCGATGATGCGTTCGGCGACATAGCGCGTCACCTGGTCGGCGACCGGTTTGATATCGGTGGATTCCGCCAGCACGACGCGACCGAGCCGAGTATCGCGAACGAAACGATAGACGCGCTTGTCGCGCCCCATGGCGACATGGGCGGTGGCGTCGATCCACAGGCGCGGTTGAAGCCCGGACGAAATGGCGAAATCGAACTGCGGGTCGTCTTCCGGCACATCGGCGGCGACGTCGGCGAGTTCCTGCGCCAGAAGTTCCAGCCGCGTGCGGCTGGCCTCGCGCAATTCGACGACCACGTCGTCACGGTCGGCGGCGGCGTTCTTCACATCGCGGATCGCCTGCGACAGCGTCGAAGCCGGGTGTCTTATCGGGCCGTTGTCTGTCATCGAACTCACTCCACGCAACCCGCGTTCACCATTCGTTTATCATACGAATGCTGGAATTGACACTTTTTGTGGCGGCACGACCCGCAAATCACACAGGCTTGGCTAGCGGCGCATCGTCTGGCGGATCGCCTGAATGACGGTCTTGCGCGCTTCCTCCGGCAGCATATGGCCGACGCTTGGAACCGTAATCAGAACGAATTGCGGCGGCAGGCCCCGGCTGTGCGCATAGGGCAGGACCGGATCGAGATCACCCCAGACAACCGTCACCGGCATGGCAAGCGCCGCCATCGCCTCGCGCGGAATTTCACCCTGCTTGCCGTCTTTCGAGATTTTCGCAGCGATCTCGGCCAGCTTTTCGCCCTGACCCGGCAGCGACCGCATGGCAGCAGCAACCGCGACATTCTTGGTCGGCATGTCGAAACCGGGCGCGCCCATGCCGCTCAGGCCAGCGCGCAGTTCGCCCGCCGTTGCCGGATTGGCGATGGATTTGAGCAGTGGTTCACTGATTTCCGGGCCGAACCCGCCCGGTGCCAGCAAGGTCAGCGAGGCCACCTTCGCAGGCCCGCGCATCCCCATCAGTGTGGCGACGGCCCCGCCCATCGAGAAACCGACGACATGCGCCCTGTCTATGCCGCGCGCCTCAAGATCGGCGAGTATGGCCTTGGCCATCGCCGACGCATTGCCGGCGGCAGTGTGGGCGAGCGACCTGCCGTGTCCCGGCAGGTCATAGGCGAGGACAAGCCCGTCGCGCGCCAGATCGGGCTGGATATCGTTCCAGTCCATGTTGGAGCCGCCGAAACCGTGCAGCAGCACGATGACGGTTTTCCCGGCCCCCTTCTGGCGCGCGTAAAGCTCCTCGGTCATTTCTTCGCAGCCAGGATCCGATTGGTGGCGGAAACGACCGCCTCAAGCGAAGCGGCAACAATATTGGCCGAAATGCCCGCGCCGAACAGTCGTCCGCCCGGATGCTCCATCTCGACATAGGAGATCGCCGCGGCATTCGAGCCGCGCTGCAGCGAGTGCTCGGAATAGTCGAGGACCGACAGGTCGATGCCGATGTGCTTCGACAAGGCGTCTACGAAACCGTCGATCGGTCCGGTGCCACTCCCCTGGATCGTCAATTCCTTGCCGCCATCGGTGATGACTGCCTCGACAATGCGGCGGCCGCGATGAACAGGGTCGGACGCCGTCGAGTGGTCGACGAATTTCAGGCGGCCGTCCGGCTGATCGACATAGGTCTTGAGGAACTCCTCATGGATGCGCTTGGCCGGAACCTCTTTGCCCTCGTCATCGGTGATCTGCTGGATTTCCTTGGAGAATTCCACCTGCAGGCTGCGCGGCAGGTTGATGCCGTAGTCCGCCTGCAGGACATAGGCGATGCCGCCCTTGCCCGACTGCGAATTGATGCGGATGATCGCCTCATAGGAGCGGCCCACATCCTGCGGGTCGATCGGCAGGTAAGGCACCTCCCACAATTCCTTGTTTGCGGTCTGGATCGCCTTCATTCCCTTGTTGATCGCGTCCTGATGCGAGCCGGAAAATGCCGTGTAGACCAGTTCGCCGACATAGGGGTGACGCTCTGGGATCTTGAGCTGGTTCGAATATTCGTAGACCTGCTTCATCCGCTCGATGTCGGAGCAGTCGAGTTCAGGATCGACGCCCTGCGTGAACATGTTGAGCGCCAGCGTCACCACGTCGACATTGCCGGTGCGCTCGCCATTGCCGAACAGCGTTCCCTCGACCCGGTCGGCACCAGCCATCAGGCCGAGTTCGGTCGAGGCTATGCCGGTGCCGCGATCGTTATGCGGATGCAGTGAAATGATCAGGTTCTCGCGATTGTCCAGCTGGCGGCACATCCATTCGATGCGGTCGGCATAGATGTTCGGCGTCGACATCTCGACGGTGGACGGCAGGTTGATGATCAGCTTGTTTTCGGCCGTCGGCTTCACGATCTCGGTCACCGCATTGCAGATTTCCAAGGCCACTTCGAGTTCCGTGCCGGTGAAGCTTTCCGGCGAATACTGGAAGCGATAGCCACCGCCGGCCTTGGCCGCCATGTCGGTTATCATCTTAGCCGCGTCGGTGGCGATCTCCTTGATGCCCTTGACGTCCTTCTGGAACACGACCCGTCGCTGCAACTCGCTGGTCGAATTATAGAAGTGCACGATCGGCGTTTTGGCGCCTTCCAATGACTCGAATGTGCGGCTGATCAGTTCCGGACGGCACTGGACCAGCACCTGCAGGTCGACCGTGTCAGGGATGTTGCCTTCTTCGATGCACCAGCGCGCAAAATCGAAATCGGTCTGCGAGGCAGAAGGAAAGCCGATCTCGATTTCGGGGAAGCCCATGTCGATCAAGAGCTGGAACATGCGGAACTTGCGGTCATGGCCCATCGGATCGACCAGCGCCTGGTTGCCGTCGCGCAGATCGACCGAGCACCAGATCGGCGCCTTGGTGATCGTCCTGTTGGGCCAGGTGCGGTCGGTCAGGCCAACGGTGGGATAGGCCTCATACTTGCGCGCCGCGACCGGCATTCCCTTGTGAGCGGCCATCTGTCTGGATGTCATCTCGGCCTCCGCGGTCTTTGTCTGCATCATGTTCATCTGTCGTCTCCCGGCGGCCTGGCCGGGTCATGCCGGGCAACAAGCAGCGCCATCAATCGAAGTCAATCGGATTAGATCGCCACACGCCTCCTTCGGCATGCAAAGGACGATCCAACAGGCAAAATTTCTGACTTGAGGAGCAGGCCGGGGAATGATTGCCTCGGCGGTGTTCGACCGCCGGGCGCTCCTTCAACGAGCCCGGCGATCGCCGATAAGGCCGAGAAGAAGCAGGGTCGACGCAAGCGCGCGCACGGTCTCGACCGCAAAGGCGGTCGAACGGCTGGAGGTTGCGCGGGTCGAGTTCATGGCAGGTTGATACAAGAGCCACGGGCCAAGCGCAAGCACCTCGACCGGAGGTCAGGATGTAGCGGCTCTCGCCTTCTCGACAAGGCTGGCGCTGCGGCTGACAAACTGCGCCGCATAGATGATCCCGGCGCAACCCAACGGAAAGACAACCTCGTTGATGATGCTGGAGACAATCTGCACGGTTCCGGGGTTCAGTCCCTTGGTCAATGCCGCGTGATAAGCGAACCAGGCGATCGCGCCGCCAAAGACCACGCCTACCGCGCCGCCTACTCCGAAATAGCGCGACGCCCGCGTCTCGCTCTTCTGCACCAGTGCGGCCAGCAGCCAGCCAAGAACGCCATATTCGATCGCGCGCAGACCGGCGACTGCGCTGAGCGACAGGGCCGCCTGCTGATCCGCAGCATCGATCAGCCCTGCCATCATTTTCTGGCTGGCCTTTGCGATAGCAACCGCTAGCGGCGCCGCCAGCAGCGACAATGCGCCTGCGATGGCGGGGCGCGCCTTGGACAAAGCTGTGATCATGCCGACGCCGACGCAGATCAGCAGCGACCACGTAATACCGTGGGTCAGGTCCGAGACGACGGTCGTGCTGGCGGGAAAAACACCGCCCCAAAGCTTTGCCGTCAGTATGAGGCCCTGGATCACGAAGCCGAGGCCGATCGACAGCAAGGCAATGAGTGCGACGCGCCGGATGAGGCGCATGGCCTCGGCACCCTCCGCCCCCAATGTGTCGTGCCCCACCGCATCACTCATGGCCTGCCCCCGCAAAAGACGCCACACCGTATTCGAGCACCATGGGCTAAACAATCTATCGCCCTTGCTTTGTCTGCCTCTTCTTCTTGCGCGCTTCCTCGCTCGCCTGCTTTGCCCGATAGCCGATGATCTTGCGCACAAGCTCGACCGGCAGAGCGGCGTCGAGCGGAAAGCGGATCGTGCCCTTTTTGATCGGATAGGCGGCCGCCTCGGGGAACTCCAACACGACCCTCTCGCCCACCGGATAGAGCGAGACATGCGCCTTCCAGCCGGCGAAGAAAATCACCGTCACGCCGTCGCGCTTGTAGGCGGGTATCTGGTAGGAAATACATTCCTGCGCTTCCGGCAGTTCGGCGCGGATGATCGCGCGCAATTCATCGAGCAACGGCCTTGAGTGTTCGGGCTGCTGCGCCAGATAGTCGTCAACCGTCTTGAAACTCGTCCCCGCCATAACGCTCGCTGCCTGTTGCCGACACTTTGCCAGCGGCCGATAATGCAAGAAAATAATTCAAGAGCCTATCACAACCGGCAGCGCGCCTCGCAGCCTGAATGCTCCAGGAGAATACGCAATGAGTTCAGCAACTGGCGCGCGCCGTGATCTGACGACCGGTCCCATCGCGTCGACGCTGCTGGTCTTCGCCCTGCCGGTGCTTGGCGCGAACGTGCTGCAATCCATCAACGGCTCGATCAACGCGATCTGGGTCGGGCGGCTTCTCGGTGCCGAGGCGCTTGCGGCGACGTCGAACGCCAACCTCGTTCTGTTCCTGATCGTCGGCACGCTGTTCGGCATTGGCATGGCCGCGACCATTATCGTGGCGCAGGCGGTCGGCGCGAAAGATTTCGCGCAGGCCCGCCGCGTCGTCGGCACCAGTGCGACGTTCTTTTTCGCCATCTCGATCATCGTCGCCATCGCCGGCTGGCTGCTCGTCGACGAAATTCTCGCATTGCTGCAAACGCCTGCCGACGCAGTGCCTCTGGCCCGAGCCTACCTGCGGGTGGTGTTCCTGGCAGTGCCCGTCATCAACCTGCTCAGCTTCATGATGACGGTGCTGCGCGGATCGGGTGATTCGCGCACGCCTTTCCTGTTCATGGGTCTGGCAGCCCTGATCGATGCCGGCCTCAACCCCATACTGATCGCGGGCTATGGACCAGTCCCGGCGCTCGGCATTGCAGGTTCGGCCTGGGCCAGCCTGATCGGGCAGGCAATCGCCGCAGTCGCTCTGCTGATCGTCGTCTATCGCCGCAAGGATCCGCTCCGTCTCGCAGGCAGCGACCTCGCTTTGCTGCGGCCCGACCCGGCGCTGCTGCGCCTGGTCATCACCAAGGGCATTCCGATGGGCCTCCAGATGATCGTCATCTCGGTCTCGGCCCTCACCATCATGGGGCTGGTCAACCAGTCCGGCTCGCAGGTCGCCGCCGCTTACGGCATCGCCGCGCAATTGTGGACCTATGTCCAGATGCCGGCGCTGGCGATCGGCGCGGGCGTATCGACCATGGTCGGTCAGAATATCGGCGCGGGCCGATGGGACCGCGTCGGCCGCATCGCGGCGTCAGGCATCGGCGTCAATGTCGCCATGACGAGCCTGCTTGTGGTCCTGCTCTATCTGTTCGACCGCCATGTGCTTGGCCTGTTCATGAGCGACAATGAGGCCGCGATCGAAGTCGCGATGCGCGTCAACAACATCGCATCTTGGTCGTTCGTGCTGTTCGGCATCACCATCGTCATCTTCGCGACCGTTCGCGCGACGGGCGCAGTCATGGCCCCGCTGATCATCCTCATCATCTCGGTCCTGTTCTTCCGCACCACCTTTGCCTACGGCATGTATGACACGCTCGGCCAGGACGCGCTGTGGTGGAGCTTCCCCGTCGGCTCGGTCGTCTCGCTCATATTGGCGGTTTGCTATTACCGCTTCGGCAATTGGCGCTCCATGCGCATGATCGGCCAGCGGCCTGCCGCGGGTGAGCCGCCGGACACCGGCCTTGGCGTGCCGCGCCAGCGGGCCGGCCTGTCCGAAAAATCGACCGACAGTTGAGCCGCAGCAGCCGCCCCCACGTCATCTCGCGGTGCTCCACAACCATCGCACAGACGGCAAAAACCGCAGGCAGGAGAGGACGTTAAGCCGTCCGCTCCGGTTCCGCGCGCCCGCGATTGAGAATGTTTCGCCAGTTGCAAATGCTTCTTAAATACATCTAACTATTTGTTTTTAATTGACAATTTTCCAGAGCGAACCTATCTCGGCGGCATATTTGCAAATCCGGGGTTTGCCGTGAGCGACCAGAAAACACACGAAGGCGCGGGATCGAGCACGCGCGGCGTCGCGCCGATCGAGCAGACGTTGAAGATCGCCATCGTCAGCCTCGTCGTGAGCGTTCTGGTTCTTGGCATCAAATACGCTGCCTACCTTCTGACCGGCAGCGTCGCGCTCTACTCCGACGCGCTTGAGAGCGTCGTCAATGTTGCCACGGCGGCCGGCGCGATCATCGCCATCAGGATAGCCGCCACCCCGCCGGATGCCGACCACCCCTATGGCCACTCAAAGGCCGAATATCTGGCGGCAGTCGTCGTCGGCGCGATGATCATCGTCGCGGCAATCGCCATCCTGCGCGAAGCCTACGCCGCCTATTTCGCCCCGACGCCTATCGAAGCCCCTCTTCAGGGGCTCGTCGTCAGCGGCGTCGCAACGACGCTCAACATGCTGTGGAGTTTCTACCTGATGCGCCAGGGCCGGCAGAACAAGTCAGTGGCCCTTGTGGCCGACGGCAAGCACCTGTTCGCCGATGTCGTGACGTCCTTCGGCGTCATCATCGGCGTCATCGCCGTGGTGATGACCGGCATTCTTCAACTCGACGCCATCATTGCCGCCCTCGTGGCCCTCAACGTCCTGTGGAGCGGCTGGCGCGTCATCAAGGAGAGCACGAGCAGCCTGATCGACGAGGCCGCCCCGCCCGCCGAGCGCGAACTCATCCAGAAGATCATCTCGGAGAATGCGACGGGTGCGCTTGAGGCTCACGCCCTGCGCTCACGCCATGCCGGCCGCATCACATTTGTCGATTTCCATCTGGTCGTCCCCGGCGCGATGACCACCGAGGACGCGCATGACATCTGCGACCGGATAGAGCACGCCCTGAAGACGGCAATCCCCGGCCTCAACGTGACGATCCACGTCGAGCCGGAGCGCAAGCTGGAACAGACCGGCGTGCCGGTGCTCACACTGTGAGGAGCTAGGCGGCCCTCACGCCGCCTTCACCTTAGCCCGGCGGGGCAGATGCGCCACGACATTCTCGATCATACGCATGCCGGCATTCTGGCCCAGCGTCATGATCGATTCCGGATGGAACTGGACGGCCGCTATCGGCTCCTTGGCATGTTCAAACGCCATGATGACGCCGTCCTCGGTTTCGGCAGTCACGATAAAATCGTCCGGCAGGCGCACGGGATCGGCAAAGATCGAGTGATAGCGCCCGACCGTCACCTCCTTCGGCAGGCCGGAGAAGATCACGCCGCCCTTCTTGGCGACACGAATGCGCGACGGCTTGCCGTGCATCGGCACATGAAGCTGCCGCAACTCCCCGCCATAGGCTTCGGCCAGCGCCTGCAGCCCGAGGCAGACGCCGAAGATCGGCAGATCGCGCGCCCGCGCGTTCCTGATAGTCGCCTTGCAATCGAAATCGGACGGCATTCCCGGCCCCGGCGACAGCACGACGAGATCCGGCTTGAAGTTGTCGAACGCCTCTTCCGGAACCGGCGAGCGCACGGTCGTCACCTTCGCGCCGGTCTGGCGGAAATAGTTGGCGAGCGTGTGGACGAAACTGTCCTCATGGTCGACCAGGAGGATCGACACGCCCTCGCCGACCAGCGCCGGTTCGCGTTGCGACTGGGCCGCATTGCCCGATTTCGCCTCGCGGATGGCAGACAGCATGGCCGACGCCTTCAACTCGGTCTCGGCCTCTTCTTCCGCCGGGTCCGAATCATAAAGCAGCGTCGCCCCCGCCCGCACCTCTGCGATGCCGTCCTTGATGCGGATGGTGCGCAGGGTCAGCCCGGTGTTCATGTCGCCGTTGAAATGGACCATGCCGACCGCCCCGCCATACCAGGCGCGCTGCGACTTTTCGTTCTGTTCGATGAAGCGCATCGCCCAGAGTTTCGGCGCACCGGTCACCGTCACCGCCCAGGCATGGGACAGGAAGGCGTCGAACGCATCCATGCCCTCGCGCAATCGCCCTTCGATGTGGTCGACCGTGTGGATCAGGCGCGAATACATCTCGATCTGGCGGCGGCCGATCACCTTCACCGAACCCGGATCGCAGACGCGCGACTTGTCGTTGCGGTCGACGTCGGAGCACATGGTCAGCTCGGATTCGTCCTTCTTGGAGTTGAGCAGCTTGATGATCTGCTCCGAATCCGAAATCGCATCGTCGCCGCGTCGGATCGTGCCGGAAATCGGGCAGGTTTCGACACGCCTGCCGTTGACGCGCACGAACATCTCAGGCGAGGCCCCGATCAGATATTCGTTGTCACCCAGATTGATGAAGAACGAATAGGGCGACGGGTTGATCGCCTTAAGCCTGCGGCAGATTTCGGACGGGGCCGTCTCGCACCGCTCGAAGAACATCTGGCCCGGAACGACCTCGAACAGGTCACCGCGCCGAAAACTCTCCTTCGCCCGATCGACAAGCTGCGCATATTCGCCCGGCGTATGATCGCCACGCGGCGGGATGCGGTCGGCGGTCTTGAACGGTTCCACCACCTGGTCGCGCGGCAGGCCCTCCGTCGTCGCGCCACCTGCCGCGAAATCGTAGCGGTCGTGCCAGGCCTGCGCCGAATAGTGATCGACGACGAGGATTTCATCGGGCAGGAAAAGCACGAGATCGCGCTGCCCGCGCGAGCGGTCGAGCTTCATTTCGACAGGATCGAACTGGAAGGCGAGATCGTATCCGAACGCGCCATAAAGGCCGATGTTCGAATCCTCGCCAGACTTGAAACGCGCGACGATGGCGCGCAGCACCGTGAAAACCGACGGCACCCGGCTGCGCTCCTCCTCGGAGAAGACGCGGCCCGGCTGGGCGATATCGAGCCGCAGCAGGTCGTCGCCCTTGCGCGCCACCTTGACCGACGTCAGGCCCGAGACGGTCGCCTCGATCATCGGCAGCAGCACCTTGCCGCGTGAATTCAGCGCCTCGATGCGCATCTGCCGGCCGATTGCGGTGATCGCGATCGGTGGGTCGATGATGGCCGTATCCCAGCGCGTATAGCGGCCCGGATATTCGTAATTGGAGGAGAAGACCGCGCCGCGCCGCGAATTCAGCGCGTCGATGTAAGTCTCGATCGCCCCCTCATAGGGTGTGGCGGTGCGCCGCCTTGTGATGGCGACCCCGCCTTCGGTGACATAACGCTCCGCGCCGTCGGCCAGCAATTCGGTGCTCATCGTTCCCTCTTCTCCGTTCTCCGGCCTTGGGAAATCCGGAGCAGACAAGAAAAAAGGCCGCCCGGAGTCCCGTTGCGGCCATTTTGTTCATACGCACGCGCGTAGACAGCCGCTGTTAAGCGGGCCACCACCAGTTCGCGTTGTTCGAGCGCATTGTCATCGCAAAACCCATAGCTGCCTTGCCGGACATCGGCAAGCGGAGAATTGGGGGACGCGGCCTATGCCTCCAGCACGCCCGAGCGGGCGTCCGTGCTGCGCGCATCGCCGACGATCTTCGCTATATCGTCGCCGCGCCTTGCCGAACGCCCCGAAAGCCGCGTCAGAAGGAAACCGGACTGCGGCGCAAACACCTCGACCGACCCATTCTCTTCACCCGGCGTGTGCACGATGCGCGCGATCCGCTGCCCGGCGCTGAGGCGTTCCCCCGGCGCAACGTCATAGAGGATCATTCCCGCGCAAGGTGCCGGGACCATCTCGACATTCTCGATCGGCGCGGCAATTCCCTCATAAGGGCCGATCGGCGGCAACGACGTGTCGGCAATGGCGCCGCGCGCGACCAGTAGCCGGTAGAGGCCCGCCGCATCATGTTGCGCGGTTTCGGCATCGACATCCGCCTGCCCGCGATATTCAGCCGTCATGACGACGACGCGCGACAGGTCCATGCCCGCCCGCAGATATGGCGTCACCGAGGCCTCGTCGAAGGACGACCCGCTCGGCCCGTCCCACAACACCACCGCCTCGACATTCATCGCCGCCGCGCAGTCGCTCATCGCCGGCCACAATTCCTTTGGCACATAGAGATAGAGCGCGCTTTCGTCGTCGCAGTGGAGGTCGAGCAGAATCTCGTGTCCGAAGGACAGCCGCAGCAGCAACTGCTTCAACTCGCCATCCGCCGTATCCGCGCGCTCTCCCAACAAGTCCGGGTCGGGCCGGTCGACCAGCGGAAAGTCGCGGTTGAAATTGGTGCGCGTGCCGAGATGAAAGCGGCCCTGCTGCGCGCCATAGACATATTGTCCGCGTCCAATCGGGTTCGCCCATGGCACGACCGTTATGTCGCCAAGAATGCGCCCCTCGCCGTCCGCTTGTCTCAGCATCGGCATCAGCGCGTCGATGGCGGCGACGCCCGGAAACTCGTCGCCATGCAGCGCCGCCTGAATATAGGTTCGCGGCGCTGACTTATCCGACCCATCGAAGCGATAGACCGCAAGCTCATAGCTGGTGCCGGCCGTATCGCCTTCGATCCGCTCGATGGTCTTGTGCATTTTTCTTGTTCCTGTGGCCGCAACCCAACTGCGAGGTGCAGCCCGGCCTCCCCCGAAAGCGCAGAAGATTAAAACAGCCCCTCGATATAACCCATATCGTTGAGGAATATCTTTTCGCTTGACGGGTTCCTCGGCAGGCCGGGCATGGTCATGATTTCTCCGCAGATCGCCACGACGAAGCCCGCACCCGCCGACAGGCGCACCTCGCGCACTGGCACCGCATGTCCGGTCGGCGCGCCGCGCAGGTTCGGATCGGTCGAGAAGGAATATTGCGTCTTGGCGATGCAGATCGGCAGATTGCCGTAGCCCGCCGCCTCCCACTGATGAAGCTGGTCGCGGATCGACTTGTCGGCGATCGCGCCCGAACCGCGATAGATGCGCTTCACGATCGTGTCGATCTTGTCGAACAGCTTCATGTCGTCTGGATAGAGCGGCGAGAACTGCGACGCACCGCTATCGGCGAGTTGCACGACCTTGTGCGCCAGTTCCTCGATGCCGGCGGACCCATGCGCCCAATGCTTGCACAGGATCGCTTCCGATCCCTGGCTGGCGACGAATTCCTGCATCGCTGCGATTTCTGCGTCGGTGTCCGAGGTGAAGTGGTTCATCGCAACGACGACCGGCACACCGAACTGTTTGACGTTCTCGATATGACGGCCGAGATTTGCGCAGCCCTTCTTTACCGCGTCGACATTCTCGCCGCCCAGGTCTTCCTTCTTCACGCCGCCATTCATCTTCATCGCGCGCACTGTCGCGACGATCACGGCGACCGACGGCTTCAGCCCGGCCTTGCGGCATTTGATGTCGAAGAATTTTTCCGCTCCGAGGTCCGCCCCGAACCCGGCTTCGGTGACCACATAGTCGGCCAGTTTCAGCGCGGTCGTCGTGGCGACGACGGAATTGCAGCCATGGGCGATATTGGCAAACGGCCCGCCATGCACGAAGGCCGGGTTGTTCTCCAGCGTCTGCACGAGATTTGGCTGCATCGCATCCTTGAGCAGCACGGTCATCGCACCGTCGGCCTTGAGGTCCCGCGCAAACACCGGTGTCTTGTCTCGGCGATAGGCGACGATGATGTCTCCGATACGCTTCTGCAAATCCTTCAGGTCGGTCGCGAGGCACAGGATCGCCATGACCTCCGACGCAACGGTGATGTCGAAGCCCGCTTCGCGCGGATAGCCGTTCGCCACCCCGCCCAGCGAACAGATGATCTCGCGCAGCGCCCGGTCGTTCATGTCCATGACGCGCCGCCACGCCACGCGGCGCGTGTCGATGCCAAGCTCGTTGCCCCAATAGATGTGATTGTCGATCAGCGCCGAGAGCAGGTTGTGCGCCGTGGTGATTGCGTGGAAGTCGCCGGTGAAGTGGAGGTTCATGTCCTCCATCGGCACGATCTGGGCATAGCCGCCGCCGGCAGCACCGCCCTTGACGCCAAAATTCGGCCCCAGCGACGCCTCGCGAATGCAGGTGATCGCGCGTTTGCCGATGCGGTTCAGCCCATCACCCAGCCCGACCGTCGTCGTCGTCTTGCCCTCGCCCGCAGGAGTCGGGTTGATGGCGGTGACGAGAATGAGCTTGCCGTTCTTCTCCTTCTTCTTCGACGCGATGAAGTCGGCGGATATCTTCGCCTTGTCGTGGCCATAGGGCAGGAGATGCTCTTCAGGGATGCCGAGTCTTGCGCCCACCTTCATGATCGGCTGCTTCTTTGCAGCACGCGCGATTTCGATGTCGCTCTTGTACTCGCTCATCCGGTCCTCCCCTGTTCGCCGCCAATTTCATTACGGTCGATTTTTTGCCGATAATGCGCAAGTGCCCGCACGCGTGACGTCTCAAAACAGGCGCAAAATCTTCGAAACGCGACGCAGCCGCATTGCGCTTCTCCACATCGGCAGCCTCCTCCCCGCCAACTCGGGAGTGCGTCCCTGACAGGGTCCATTTCAAGCTCTGTCACATCCCGTTCACACTCTTGTTATTTTGACACGCATTATGCCAATTGAAATTGGCACTGATAATGCCTATTTCATCGTCAGGCAGACGGAGACGACGCCAAAAGGCGCCCCGACTGGCCTGGAATGAAAGGTTAAGACTATGAATAAGTTCATCATTTCCGCAGCTCTGGTTTTCGGCGTGGCTGGCGCAGCCGTCGCTCAGGAGGCTCCCGACTACCTGACCAACCAGAACATCTCGACCAACGCACAGGTCGTTTCTCCGGTCGATCAGCTGCGCGTCAACTCCATCGCCAGCAAGGGCCACACCGGTTCCGTGTCGATCGACGCACTGGGCGGCTACACCAATGCCCAGCAGCTGGACCGTTCGGGCCGCTGATCTTCGGCTCGGAATTTTCAATCAAGCAAACAGGTTCGCTCCGGGCAGGCCAAAGAGCCACCGCCGAACCCCACATGAAGGAATAAGACAATGAACAAGCTCATCATCTCCGCCGCTCTCGTTCTCGGTATGGCTGGCGTCGCCGCCGCTCAGGAAGCTCCCGACTACCTGACCAACCAGAACATCTCGACCAACGCTCCGGCCACCACGACGCTCGACCAGTTCCGCGTCAACTCGACCGCCAGCAAGTCGCAGACGGTCCAGGGCAGCCAGAACGGCTTCCAGATCAACCAGTCGCAGGACTACTCCGGCAGGTAATCATCGGGTGATCCGGTGACTTTTAAGGGGCGGTCCGCTGTTGTGGCGACCGCCCTTTTGCTTATGCCGATGATGGACATATGCAGCAAACCCACTACGTTAGGAGAGGAGACGTGCCCTACAATCACGAGAGAGAGATACGGGGAAGAAGCGAGCAACCGATGACCACGCAGACGACATCTCCAGCCGAAGGTCAGGGTCAGGTGATTTCACCCGATTTCTCCGACGACGGCCGCAGGCAGCGCTCCGAGCGCAGCCGCAAGGCGATTGCCGATGCGTTGATCCGCCTCGTGCGCGAAGGCGAGACCATGCCGAGCGCCGAGCGCGTCTCGGCAGAGGCAAATGTCGGCCTTCGCACCGTCTTCCGACACTTCGACGACATGGACTCGCTCTACCGGGCGGTCAGCGAGCAGATCGAGGCCGAGATCGGACCGATCGTGAACCAGCCCTTCTGCTCCGAACACTGGCGCGGCCGGCTCAGCGAAATGATCGAACGCCGTGCGCAGGTCTTCGAATGGGTCATGCCCTTCAAGGAACAGGTCGATGCGCGTCTGCTCCAGTCCGAATGCCTGCGCGAAGCCCATCGCTGCAAGGTCCAGATCGAGGCCGAGAAGCTGCGGGCCATTCTTCCTGCGGACGTCGCCTGCGGCGAAATCTGGCATGCGCTGTTTGCGGCGCTCAGCATCGACATGTGGCGCAGGCTTCGCAAGGACCAGCACCTGACGGTGGACGAGGCAAAAGCGATCATGGAACGCATGGCTTCGGGAATTCTGGCGGCGACTTAGCCGGCTTGGGCAAATATCTGGAAAGACTCGACAAAACCGCCACCAAACCAACGTTCCGCAAGGCCTCGTGAACTCATGCTGGACCCTCGACAGACGCTCCACCGTTCGGTCGCTGCGGCGCTGCGCCGAAAGGCCCCGAGTGTCTTCAGCACCGATCACGGCGAAGCCTGCACGACCATCGCCTCCTACAATGTCCACAAATGTGTCGGCACCGACGGCAAGTTCGACCCTGGCCGCACCGCCGCAGTCCTTGCCGAACTCGATGCGGATATCGTGGCCCTCCAGGAGGCCGACCAAAGGCTCGGTGAACGCATCGGCCTGCTCGACCTCAAAGCCCTGGCCGACGCAACCGACCTGACGCCGGTTCACACCTGGCCGAACTCCCGAAGCCACGGCTGGCACGGCAATCTCATCCTCGCCCGCACGGGCGTGGTCGAGGAAGTCACGGCAATCAGGCTGCCTGGCCTCGAACCGCGCGGTGCCGTCATCGTCGATCTGCAGATCAAGGGCGTGCCCTTGCGCATCATCGCCGCCCATTTCGGCCTGCTGCGCCGGTCCCGCTCGCACCAGGCCAACGTCCTGCTCGAAGCGGCGCAGAGCGTGGTGCGCCCGACCGTCCTTCTCGGCGACCTCAACGAATGGCGCGTGAAGAACCGATCGTCGCTGCTGGGCCTCATGCAGCATTTCGGCCCGATCAATGCGGTTCTGCCAAGCTTCCCATCACGTCTGCCGGTGCTTGCTCTCGACCGAATTCTCGCCAGCCCTGCGAACATGATTTCCTCGATCGAGGTTCATCAATCCACTCTTGCCCGCGTCGCCTCCGATCACCTTCCGATCAAGGCGCGCCTGCGGCTCGACAATGTTCGCGAGGCCCGTACTGACGCGGCGTGAAAATCACTCTGTCCCCGATGAAAACTGCACCACGATCAACGACTGACGACGACATCGGGGCCGGCAGAAGCGGCCTGATGCTGATCGCAGATAATGCCGACGCGTTGGCCGCGCGCATCCACGCCACGCGCGCCGCCACCGGCAGTCTGGACCTGATGTATTACATCTGGCGCGACGACCAGTGCGGCCGGCTGCTGGCGCGCGAGGTGGTCGTGGCCGCCGACAGAGGCGTCAAGATCCGGATGCTCATCGACGACATCAATCCGCAGTCGAGCGATGCGCATTACCTCTCGCTCGACAGCCATCCCAACATCGAACTCAAGTTGTTCAATCCCAGCGGCCTGCGCAATGGCAGCCTGTTCCGCTGGGTGGAAATGGTGCTGCGCGTCTTCGCCATGACGCGCCGAATGCACGCCAAGGCATGGATAGCCGACCGTCGCATTGCCATCGTCGGCGGGCGCAATGTCGGCAACGAATATTTCGGCGCAAGCACGACGAATTTTCGCGACCTCGACGTGCTCATGATGGGCCGGTCGGTCGACGACGCCTGCGCGGCGTTCGACCTGTTCTGGAATCATTCCGCATCGCGCCCGGTGCGCGAACTCAATCCCGGCGCGACCACGACGCCGCCAGCGCTCGCTTTGCTTGCCGACGACGACGTGCAGGCCCTGGCGGACGGTGCGCAGAGCCTCGACGAATTCATCGCCGCGCGCGCCGGCCTGTCCTGGTGCGACAACGCCAGACTGCTTTCGGACCCGCCCGACAAGGTGAAAGGCAAGGCCGGCAGAAGCTGGATGATGCGCGAACTGATGCCGGAAATTTCGGGAGCGCTTCAAAGGCTGGAAATCGTCTCGCCCTATTTCATCCCCGGCCGCAAGGGTACGACGACGCTTACGCGCATCGTCGAGCGCGGCGCGACGGTTGTCATCCTGACCAATTCCCTGGCGACCACCGACGTCGCCGCCGTTCACGGCGCCTATGCGAACTATCGCAAGAAGCTGCTGCGCGCCGGCGTCGAACTGTATGAATTCCAGCCATCGGGCCGCCAGAAGAAAATGTCGGTCTTCGGCTCCAAGGGTGCGAGCCTCCACACCAAATCCTTCATCGTCGACGATCGACTCGGCTTCATCGGTTCGATGAATTTCGATCCGCGCTCCGTCTCGCTCAACGCGGAAATGGGCGTCCTGTTCGAAAGCCCCTCCCTTGTCCGCCAGTTACAGGAACACCTCGCGGCGGAACGCGACCCCGAGATCAGCTATCGCCTGTCGCTGCGCCACAATCTCATCCACTGGCATCGGGCCGAGGGAGAGCGCATCGTCCGGACCGGGCGCGAGCCGAAAGCCAGCATTGGCCGCCGGCTTCTCGCGCGCATCGTCCGCTGGCTTCCCATCGAGAGCCAGCTTTGACCGACGGCGCGGTTCTTAACGCCTGAGAACGGCGCTCAGCACGTCGCGCACGCCGATGGCGCCGACGAACCGCGACTGGTCGTCAAACAGCGCGACGGGCGCGGCCTGCGAGCGATGGATCGCCAGCATCACGGTCTTGAGACTGGTTCCCGGCCGCGCCCAGAACACATGCGGCGCGTCGTCCGGCAGCGCCTCGATATCGTCGCAAGACACCCAGACGGCCGGCTTGCCGTCTCGCTCGGCGGCGATGACAAAGCCGTCCTTGTCCAGCTTGAATCGCGTCGTCTTGCGCCGGTCGAGCCACAGCCAGCCGCGCCCGCCCGCCTCCAGATCGTGCTTGGTGCGCATGACGTTCCATGCCGTCAGCACCGAGAGTGGATTCACATTGGCGATGAACTCGCGGACATAGGCGTTTGCCGGCTTGAGCACGATGTCCTCGGGCGTGCCCGACTGGACGATGCGCCCGCCCTCCATGATCGTGATGCGATTGCCGATCTTGAGGGCTTCTTCCAGATCGTGGCTGACGAAGATGATCGTCTTCTTCAGTCGCTGCTGAAGCTGGAGCAATTCGTCCTGCAACTTCGTGCGGATCAGCGGGTCGAGCGCCGAGAACGGCTCGTCCATCAGAAGGATCGGCGCTTCGGTAGCAAATGCGCGCGCCAGCCCGACGCGCTGCTGCATGCCACCCGAAAGCTCATGCGCATATTTGCCGGCCCACTGGTCGAGATTGACCAGTTGCAGCTGACGCGCGACGCGCTCCTTGCGCTCCGCATCGGGAACGCCCGCCAGTTCGAGACCGAAGCCGACATTTTCTGCGACAGTGCGCCAGGGCAGCAGCGCGAACTGCTGGAAAACCATGGCGACGTTCTTCTGGCGCATGTGGCGCAGCGTGTTCTCATCGCACGAGCTCATGTCGACCATGCGGTCGCCGTCCTTGACCATGACCTGCCCGCGCGAGACCGTGTTCAGCCGGTTGACCGCGCGCAGAAGGGTGGATTTTCCCGATCCCGACAGCCCCATCAGGACAGAGATTTCCCCCTCCTCCACGACGAGGCTCGCACCTGCCGCGCCAAGCACATGGCCGGTCTTTTCGAGGATCTCCGCACGGTCCGCGCCCGCGTCGAGCATGGCGAGCGCCTGCTTCGGGTTGTCCCCGAACATGATGTCGACATTCCTGAAATCGACTGCGACGCTCATTTGCCGCCCCCTACGCGAACGCGGCTCATCCTGTCGAGCACGATTGCAAGGATGACGATGGCCAGCCCCGCCTCAAGCCCGAGCGGGATGTTGACGGTGTTCAGCGCGCGCACCACCGGCTTGCCCAGGCCGTTTGCCCCGATCAGCGCGGCAATGACCACCATGGACAGGCACAGCATGATGCATTGCGTCAGGCCCGCCATGATGGTCGGCATCGCGGCGGGAAGCTCGACCTTGTAGAGAAGCTGCCGCCTGGTCGCGCCGAAAGCAGAGCCGGCCTCAAGCATAGGTTTGGGCACGGTTGTAATACCGAGATAGGTCATGCGGATGGGCGCGGGCGAAGCGAAGATCACCGTGACCAGCAACCCCGGAGCAACGCCAAGGCCAAACAGGATCAGCACCGGGATCAGATAGACGAAGGTCGGCATGGTCTGCATCAGGTCGAGCACAGGGTTCAGCCAAGACCAGACCCGCGGCTTATGCGCGGCCCAGATGCCGATCGGAATGCCGATGGCCATGGAAACGGCTGCCGCGCCGACGACGAGCACCAGCGTCTCGACCGTCTCTTTCCAGAGGTTCTGGTTGAGAATGAAGAGCAGGCCCAGCAGCACAAACAGCGCCAGCTTCCAAGACCTTTGCAGGAACCATGCAAGCGCGACGATGGCGACGATCACCACGATCGGCGGGAACCAGAGCAGAATGGAGATCAGGCTGTTGAGGGCCCATGCAAGACCGTCGGCAAGCGAATCGAAGAACCATTCGAAGTTGACCGTCAGGAAGTCGAAAAACGACTTGCCCCAACGCCCGACCGGGATCTTGTCACTCGCTATCCACTCGCTGAATGGGTCCATTGTCACCTGGCTGGGCCGTTGAAGGGCAGATGTCCCTCCCCGCGATCAGCGGGAAAGGGCCGATTTCGTCTGGTCAGAGAGCCGCCTTGACCGCAGCGGCTGCGTCCCCGCCGTCAAGCGTGGTCACGCCTGCCAGCCATGGGGTCACGGTATCGGGATTGGCCTTGAGCCACTCCTTTGCGGCGTCATCGGCCGACTTCCCGTCATTGAGAATGGCGCCCATGATCTCGTTCTCCATCTTCAGCGAGAAGGAGAGATTGGTCAGGAATGCACCGACGTTCGGGCAGTCGGCGGTGTAGCCGGCACGCACATTGGTCGCCACGATCGCGCCGCCGTAATTGGGGCCGAACACATCGTCACCGCCTTCAAGATAGGCCATGTCGACATTGGCGTTCATCGGGTGCGGCTCCCAGCCGAGGAAGACGACGTCCTGCTTGGAGCCGGCCGCCTTCTGAACCGCCGCCAGCATGCCGGCTTCGGAGGATTCGACCAGTTCGAAACCCTTGAGGCCGAACTTGTCCTCATCGATCATGCCCTGGATCAGGCGGTTGCCGTCATTGCCGGCCTCGATGCCATAGATCTTGTTGCCGAGCTTGTCCTTGAACTTGGCGATATCGGCAAAGCTCTTGAGACCAGCCTCATAGGTGAATTTCGGCACGGCAAGCGTATATTTCGCGCCTTCCAGGTTGGTGCGCACCGTCTCGACCGTCTTGTTTTCGAGATAGGGCTTGATGTCCGCTTCCATGGTCGGCATCCAGTTGCCGAGGAAGATGTCGATGTCCTTGTTGGCCAGCGACGTGTAGGTGACCGGGACCGACAGAACCTGCGTCGTCGGCTCATAGCCGAGCGCCTTGAGCACCAGCGAGGCCGTCGCGGTCGTCGCGGCGATGTCCGTCCAGCCGACGTCGGCGAAACGCACAGCCTTGCAGCTTGCAGGATCGGCGGCCGCAGCCTGGCCCAATGCCAGCGCACTGAAGCTCAGCGCGAGCGCGATTTGTCTCTTGAACATTGATTACTCTCCCATTGCCGGCATTTTCGGCGGGTCCGTTACTACCCGTTCTTTTATTGAGCCAAACATCATTCTGGCTGCGTTTCAAGCGCAAGCACCATTCAGCCAAGGCCCAAGATTGTCGCAGACGGAACATCGCCGCCTAGCCAGCATGCGTTTTCCCCCGCTTCGGACACCCTCGCCACTCCCCAGACGCCGCCTTGCGCGCTATCAGAACCCGATGGCCAAGCTCTATTTCCATTATGCGACGATGAATGCCGGCAAATCGACTATGCTGCTTCAGGCGTCCTACAATTACCGCGAACGCGGCATGAACACGATGATGCTGGTCGCCGGTCACTACCGCAATGCCGATGGCGGCTACATTTCCTCACGGATCGGTCTGGAAGCCGGCGCGTCGATGTTTCGCGACGGCGACGACCTCCTGGAACTCGTCCGCGAGCAGCACGACCACCACACGGTCCACTGCGTCTTCGTCGACGAAGCCCAGTTCCTTGAGGAAGCCCAGGTCTGGCAGTTGGCCCGAGTAGCCGACAGGCTTGGCATCCCTGTCATGTGCTACGGCCTGCGCACCGATTTTCAGGGCAATCTGTTCAGCGGCTCGCAGGCCCTGCTGGCCCTCGCAGACGAGCTGCGCGAAGTGCGCACCATCTGCCGCTGCGGCCGCAAGGCGACCATGGTCGTCAGGCTCGGGCCCGACGGCAAGGTCGCCAGACAGGGCGAACAGGTCGCCATCGGCAAGGACGTCTATGTTTCGCTCTGCCGCCGCCACTGGGAAGAAGAGATCGGCCGCATCGCGCCGGAGGACATGATCGGCTTCGCATCGGGCTGACAAACGCGCATATCCGTCACAAAATTGCCGCGCTGCTGGAGACTACGCTTAACGGTCTGATCCGGGGCCGGCGCGTTCGCCATGTTTCCGGCCGACTTGAACTGGCGAGGTCCAAAACATGACAGCTTCCCGTTTGATTTGCAGCGCGCTCGCGGTCGCAATGGCGGCCACATCGATCACGCCGACGTTGGCCGCACCGCTCCTTTTGCCGGAACGGCCCGATGCATCGCAACTATTGCCGCAAGCGGTGCAGTTCGACACCAATCGCCGCGTCATCGACGAAAACGGCAACGTGCGCCGGCAAGGTGAGAGAGGCGGACAACGAGGCGAACAGCGCCAGCGTGGCGAACAGCGCGGCGAGGCCCGCCCCCGGCAGCAAGGCGAAGCCGCTCCGCAGCGGCGCGTCGAGCAGCGTGGCGATGGCAATCGCGAGACCCGCCGCCGCGAGGATGACCGGCGCGGCCCTCCGCAGCGCGTCGAGCGGCGCGGTGACGGAAATCGTGAATTCCGCCGTGGAGATGATCGCCGCGGTCCCCCGCAGCATGTCGAGCGCCGTGGCGATGACCGGCGCGGTCCGCCGCGTTTCGAGCGCAGGCGTGACGGCAACACCTATTTCAACGGCCATCGCGGCTACCGCGAAAAGCGCCGTGGCTACCGCTACTATGAAGGCTTCTGGTTCCCGCCGGCCGCATTCGCGCTCGGCATGATGCTGCGCGAACTCAACCGCGCAGGCCCGGACTGGGAGGACCACGTCGACTGGTGCTACGACCGCTACGGCAGCCGCTACCGCGAGCGGGACAACACCTACATCGCGCGAGACGGCTACCGCAGGGTCTGCAATTCGCCTTATAGCTGACACGTCTGAAGTTCGATGGAAGAGGGCCTGCCGGCAACGGCGGGCCCTCATTTATTGGCGGCCAATGCGAAAAACCTCTGGCCTGCCGACTTTCCATTGAAACAATGGCTACATATATTCCCGCGACCGAACTGAATCCAACCGGAGGCCATCCATGGCGACGCTGCAGAACTTCGATACTGAAATCGAAAAGACCAAGCGCGTCGTCGAGGACATGCGCACCAAGATCGAGCAGTCCGGCCAGGTGCTCGACAAGCTTGCCCGCACCGACGCCAAGATCGGCCAGGCCGATTTCGACATCGAGAACGCCCGCATCGAGGATGTGCTGAAGCAGCAGAAGACGATGGAAGGCAATATTGCCGATCTCATCATCGGTCTTGAAGACGCGACCAATGTCTTCGGCACTGAATTCGAGAGCATGAAAAGCTATACCGGCTGGGAGAGCTTCGTCGGCATCTTCTCCCAGCAGCGCAAGCAGCGCATGAGGACCGAGCGCGTGCGCAACATGTCGCTCTCCGGCAATCTTCAGGAGTTGCTGGCCAAGTCCGACACGATCGTCGGCATCCTCAAAGCGCAGAAGGCCGTGCTCGACCAGCGCTACGCGACCTCGGAAGCCAGCCTCGGTCAGGTGATCGAGCGCCGCAAGGCGACGATGGAGACGCTGACGGCAACCCAGAAGCGCATCGAGGAACTGAACCCGATGCTGCTCGACGTCGAGAACAAGATCGCCGCTTCGACAAGCCAGAAGGAGCGCACCGAGCTTGAAGGCTCGCGCTCGAAGCTCGCCACCGAATACAATCAGGCGCAGGCCCGCGAGCAGGAGCTTCTGGCCGAAAGCCAGACGCTGGAGCGCTACACGTCCATGTTCCAGACCTTCGTCGACTCACTGAACAACCAGATCGCGGCGCAGTCGACGCTCATCAACAAGCTGACCATCGACACCGAACAGCGCATCGTCCTCTACAAGGCGCTTGAGGATTCGTTGAAGACCGCCGCCCAGCAGGACGTCGCCCACAAGATCAACACGCTTGGCTCGCAGGTGGACAACACCGCCGAGGAAACGATGGCCGGCATCGGCGCCGCCGCGCAGAAGCACATTGGCGACCTTCTCGAACTGCACGAGAAGAACATGGTCACCACCGCCGACATCCAGCGCCGCAAGAAGCTGGCCGACGAGGCTTTCGCCCGCCGCTTCGACGAGGTCATGCGCAAGCACAATTCGGCGGATTATGTCCGGGCATAAGGCGTCGCGCATCGGGTGACCGGCCGATGAACCTCTCCTTCTCCGGCCTTTCGGGCCGTCACCCCTCTTGCCGTCATTCCGGGGCCGCGAAGCGGGCGACGTGCAATGCGAGCCCAACCACATGACCACCCCGGACAATCCTGCCGCCCGCTATTTCGACGCCATCGCCGCGGCGCTTGCGGGGCTCGACATCTTCCTGCGCGACGATTCCTCGCCGCTCTACAAGCACGGCATCATCGCGCAGGCCGTGTCCGAATATGTCGGCAGGCTCGAAAACTCATTTGCCGCCTGGCGCAATCGTCTCGGCTTCATGGAGACGTTCAAGATCAACCGGGCCGAGAGCGGCTTTCCGGTGTTCCAGAACGTGCTCGAACTCGAAAATGACCGCAAGACGGCCGACAAGCGCCTCGCCGCGATCCCCGCGCCCGATCAGCTTCGCGCCGACATGGCCGACTTCATCCTTCGCCGCAAGGCGATGCCGACCGACCTGCAGCGCTCTATGGCCGAGCGGCTCTATCTCGAAAGCGTCTCCAAGGGCGAAACCTTCTCGCCATTCGTGCTGCCCAAGACCGTCAAGGTCGCGGTCAACGACAAGACGATGCGGCCGTATTATTTCGTGCAGTGGGGCGCATTCGACGGCCTGTCGAACCTGCCGCTCGTCTACATGGTGGCGCTTGAGGACTCTTCGCCAAAAATGATCGACACGCTCGTGACGCGTGAAGGCAAGCTGAACGGCAGGGTCGACATTCCGCTGCCCGTCGAGGGCCTGCTCAACCCCGAGCTTGCCCATCGCTTCGACGATTTCGCAGAGAAGAACTCCGCCTTTTCCCTTTCACCCGCCACCATTGCCGGCAATCTCGACAAGGATTTCGAGACGCTGCACCCCAAGCAGTTGCGCCGCTTCGTGCTCGGTCCCTTCTATTCGGCGGGCATCACCGAAAACAACTCGACCGTCCAGCAGGTGCTGGAAAAAGTGCGCCGCGCCGAGAACGCCTGGCTCCTGACCTGGACCATCCAGGAGGTCTTTTCAAAGAACGAGCGCCCCGGCCGCAAAGGGTTGTTCTCGTCGGAGAAGGCGACGCAGGAATTTTTCATCAACACCGACGATCTCGAAGCCGCGCGCATGGGCGTCTCGTCCTACGAGAAACACGCGCTGGTGCCGCATGAAGCCTATCAGGCTCTCTATGCGGCAGGCGAGGCGCAGAAGATCTTCGCGGGTTACAAGGTTCACATCCTGTCCAAGGACCGGGTGATAAGTGATGTTTGAAGTCCAGACCGACCACCCCCTCACCGGCCCTTCGGGCCACCTCTCCCCCTGCCCGGGGGAGAGGAACCCAAGCTGGACAAGCGCCGGCGTTCCCGCCGCGTTTCCTCTCCCCCGGGCAGGGGGAGAGGTGGCCCGAAGGGCCGGTGAGGGGGTGCTTTCAAAATCGTCGAGCAAACTCAGGGAGATGACATGGACACCGGCCTGACGACGATCGAAGAGAAGGACATCGCCAAGCATCTGCCGACCGCGCAGTCATTCGTGACGCGTGTGATCGTAATGGAAGCTTCGACCGGCAAGTCGAACACGGCGCTGGCAGGCACGGGCCGCCGCTTCGTCTCGACCGTCTCCACCAGCGGCGTGCAGCGCACGAAGGAAGTCGAACTGGCCAAGACGGTCGCGTCTGTGCGTCCCGACGACCAGATGCTGTCGATCCTTCAGCACACCCTGCTCTACCGCGCCCGGCGCGGCATTGCGGTCGCGCTCGCCGTCTCCGACGTGTTCGCCCGTGGCAACGAGCTTGAAGCCCTGCAGGGCAAGAACGCGCGTGCGCCGCTGGAAGGTGCCGACGCCGACCGCTTCCGCAAACTGATCAATGCGTCCGCCTATGTCGCGGCCTTCTCGCTCGCCTCCTATCTCGCGCAATCGATCGAGGCCGACGGCGAAGCGCCCAACGACGTCTCTGAACCGGACTACCTGTTCGACACGCCGCAGGATGCGGTCAAGGCGCTGGTCGCGGGTCTCGATGCTGCCCTTGCCGGGTCGAAGGACGACAAGGAGATGATGGCGCGCGCCCGCGCCTTTGCCCGCGCGGCAATCGAGGGCCTGCTTGAGCGCAAGGGCCGCTTCGACGGGCTGGGCACATTCGAGGACGCGCATATCCGCATCGAGGCCGATGATTTTACGCTGGACGGCTTCGACGTCGCGCCCGGCCAGAAGTCGAAGCCGCTGGTTATGAGCTTCAAGAAGCCCGAAGAGGTCGTCGGCAACCACATCGCCAAATACCAGTCGGTGAAGCTCGCCAAGATGATGATGGCCTACGACTTCGCCGCCCAGAAGAACCCCTTCGTCGAGCTTGGCGGCTTCCTCTTCACCTTCATCGGCGACGGCGCGCCCGGCACCGGCAAGACGACGCTGATCCAGATGATCGCCGGCCTCGTCAACGACTACTGCCAGATCGCCGGCTATCCGTTCCACTATGAGAATTTCGGCGTCGACCAGATCTCCTCCTATCAGGGCAAGTCGGGCCAGAACTGCAAGCAGTTCATCGACAATGTGCTGAACCCGAAGGTCATCGGCTTCGGCACGATCGACGATATCGATCAGGTCGCGGCAAAGCGGTCCGACGACCGTGCATCCGCCGGCCAGCATGAAATCACCGGCGTCCTGATGAACGCCTTCTCCGGCACCAACACGGTCGTTCGAGGCAACTGCACCTTCGGCATGTTCTCCAACTATCCGGAAAACGTCGACGACGCGCTGCGTCAGCGTGCCGGCGCGCGCTGGCTGGTCGATGGGCCGCAGACGCTCGACGATTACATCGACATCTTCGTGTTACTTGCTGGAAAGAATCATAAAATCCCGCTCGGCGAGCACAATCTCTTTGCCGCGCAGGAGATCAAGCGCGCCGTCGATACGGCCTATGAGAGCCACAACAAGCCGCATGAAGACAAGCTGATGGGCGTCTATGACCGCTTCATGAAGGAAAAGGGCCAGCCGAAATCGATGGCCGACATTGGCGACTATCTGCACCGCATCAAGGAGGCAGAGCCACGCTTTACCGGCCGCGCCATCAAGAACGTCACCGACGCGATCAAGATGCGCGCCATGGATATCGAGCTGCCGGATGATTGGTTCACCGACGCCGCCACGTTCATGCACAAGTCCTACGACGACAAGAAAGCGATGGTCGAGGAACTGCGCGGCCCCTTCGACATGTCGATGGTCATGCAGGAAGTGAACCGCTACGCCGATTCCGAGTTCCGCTATTCGGACCGCGCCGACGACGCAGCCGTCACCCGCATGATCCGCGATGCCCGCATCCGCGAACGCGCGATCAAGGAGATCGACGGGCTGAAGGCCAAGGGGTTGTGGGATGGCTGACGTGCGACTCTACCCTCCCCTTGAGGGGGAGGGTCGGACCTCGGGTCCGGGGTGGGGTGCGGCTCCACTTTCTCAACCATTTTCACCCCACCCCGTCGCTTTGCGACGACCCTCCCCCTCAAGGGGAGGGTGAGGCTAGAGCATGGACCTTCTGCGCGACAACGAGCTCATCTTTGGCCGTCTCCTGACGGTCGACGAGCCGCATCTGATCGAGCGTTATAACAAGGCGCTGAAGGGCTTCGGCTTCAAGCCGACAAAGCTGAAATCCTTCGAGATCGACCGCACCGGCTTTTCGCCCCAGATCGCCAAGGAACTGAATGATCCGCTCTATCTCGATCCGAACGAGATCAACCGCCGCTTCATCATCCTGACGCCCGCTCAGGCCGAACTGCCTGTCGTCCACACCGCCTTTTCCAACACGTCGCAGCTCATGTACGAGTTCTTCCAGGCAAACCGCCGGGCAATCGACGCGCTGACGATCAAGGATGTGATCTATGGGGAGATCGAAGACTCGGTCTCCAAGGTCGACGACATCGAAGATCTACTGTCGATCAATCAGGTCGAATTCCGCGTTCTGTCGGCCGAAGACACGCTCGGCAAGGCGGCCGAACTCGGCACCCTGGTCGACCGGCTGAAGCTGGAGCCGGACGCCTGGCGTGACAACGACATGCTGGAACGCATGGTCGAACTCGCCAAGACGACCGGCGACATCCGCGAGAACAATCTCGTTCCCGATCAGGTCATCTTCCGCCACGACACGTTCTGGACGAAGCATTTCGGCGGCATCTACGTCTTCATCGACAAGGACATGACGACCGTCGTCTCCGATCCGGCTGCACCCGGCTTCCGCCGCTCGCGCCCCTGGCAGGTGTCATATCTCGGTATCCGCGACGCCGACCGCGTATTCCGCTTCCTCGCCGAGACCGGGCGTCTCGACCTGCCCCGCGCCTCCTGGCTGGAGACCTCCGGCTATCTCGAACACCGCGCCGAGATGACCATCCGCAACCTCATCCACAAGCAGCAGTCCGACCTCGATTTCTCCAAGGTCGATCGCGTCTGGCTCCAGACTTGGATCCACCAGAATGCCGACCTGATCGCAAGGGACGGAGACTTTCCCTACCTGAATGCGGTCAAGCGCGAGATCGCCCAGACCGGCCGGCTGCGGCTGGACGATATCGACCCGCAGAAGCGGTTCCTCGTGGTTCGCGCCAAGCCCGATCACCCTGACGCATGGCTGACCAATCGGCTCATCTCCGAATTCGTGTCGGCAGATTTCCTGTCGCTCTACATCTTCAACAAGCAGACTTTCTACAAACAGTATGAGACGTGGGAACCGCGTTGGCGCGACAATGTTGTAGAGACGCTGAAAACCACATATCTGAAGGACAAGCCCGCTCTGCGCGCGCGTCTCTACGGACTGACAGATTAGGGAGTGGTTATGCTCGATCCGATCATTGCGTTCGTGGTCACGATATTCCAGTGGATCGGTCGCGGCATAGGCTGGATCATCGCCCTGCTGATGTGGCCGTTCCTGTGGTTCGGCCGGTGGTATGCCCAGAAGGGCTGGACGATAAAGCTCGGCGTCGGCGCCGTCGTTGCGGTCATCGCCGCGATGTATCTGTTTTTCCTCTACACGACGCAGGTCTGGACGAACTTCAACCCGGACTATGTCGACGCCTACAACCACGAGAACCGCCAGCGTTCCGCCGGCGAGGTGAAGGTGTCGATGGTCACGGTTCCCGCCGCGCCCGCTACGGCGACGGCGCAGACAACCGGCACGCCGCCGGCCCAGCCGCCCCGGCAGGTCGAGCAGCGGTCCTGCGGCACGTCGCTCATCGCTACCGCGGCCGCCGACCTGACGGATTTCAACGTCAACCAGAACCGCTGGATCTCGTCCATGCTGGTCTACAAGCTCGGCCTGTTCGGCTATTCGTGGGACAATACGCCATGGATGGACAACAAGGCTTCGTTCCAGCGCGGCATCCATGAAGCGATCCGCCGCACCACGATCGAGCTGGCCGACAATATGGGCCGCCTGCGCGGCACCTCGCGCATCGACGCCAACCTTCAGGACGCGCGCGGCAATGCGCAGTTCGACGAATATACCTGGTATCTGGGCCTCAACCCGCCCGGTCCCAAGACCCCGACGCCCTCCTACTATCGCCGCGTCATCAACAGCCTGCGCGCCTTCAATGCCGATCTGGAAAAGTGCAACGCCGTCTTCGACGCCCGCGCCGACAACCTGATCCAGTATCTCGACCGCATCGCCAGCGCGCTCGGCGGCACGTCAGCGATCCTGCGCGAGCGCGCCGACAACTACAATTACGGCTTCTTCGACCCCCGCGCAGACGATCGTTTCTGGTTCGCCTATGGCCAGCTCTACGCCTATTACGGCCTTACCGCCGGGGCACATGCCGATTTCGAGGACGTGATCCGCGAGCGCAATCTCGACCAGCTCTGGAACCAGATGGAAGGCAACTTCAAGTCGTCCCTGAAGACGCAACCCTGGATCATCGCCAACAGCTCGGAAGACGGCCTGTTTGCCACACATCTGTCGACGATGGATTCATATATTCTGCGCGTTCGCACCAACATGACGGAAATCGTCAACGTCCTGCAACGCTGAGCCAATATGTGGCCGGGCATGATACCCGGCCACTCAATTGCCAAAAGCCACAGGAAGGCTGGCCGCCATGCCTGACAGCGATCTAAAGCCGCGCACCAGGGCGACAGCCAAGGTCGAGCGGCCGAAATTGCACAAGGTGATCCTCGTCAATGACGATTTCACCCCGCGCGAATTCGTCGTGCGAATTCTGAAAGCCGAATTCCGGCTCAGCGAGGATCAGGCCCACCGGGTGATGATAACAGCGCATCAGAAGGGCGTATGCGTCGTCGCGGTCTTTCCACAGGATGTGGCGGAAACCAAAGCCACCCGCGCCACCGACGCCGGCAAGGCGGCCGGCTATCCGCTTCTCTTCACGACCGAGCCCGAGACCTGACGCCCCGTTCCGGCTAGAGTCTTTCATTCGGCGAGGCAGATGAACTCGCGATATTTCCCGCCTGCCGTGCGCGGGATCTCGTCGCAACGCGTCACCGCCAGTTCGATTTCCGGCGCATATTTTTCCTTGAACAAGGCCCTCAGCGCGGCTTCGTCCGCCGTGCGGTCGCTGCCGTCGTGAACATAGCGCAACTCGATCCGGTCAGGCGCATGCTGGACGATCTGGCGCTGCACCGCCGGCAGATGCTTCAGCATCAGTGAATCCGACAGGCGCGGCCAGATGCGTTCGCCGTTCGGCAGGACGAACATGTCGCGGCTGCGTCCGAGGATTCGTCTTATCGTCGGCAGATTGCGCCCGCACCGGCATGGTCCGGCCCCAGCTTCGGCGATGTCGCCCTGATCGTAGCGGATCAGCGGCATGGCATATGCGTAAAACGGCGTGACGACGACACGGCCCGCCTCGCCGGGCCCGCACGGCGTCCCGTCCTCCCGCAGGACCTCGACAAGGCCAAGTTCCGAGGAGATGTGATAGTCTCCCGAGACCGGGCATTGCGACGCCAGGTGGCCGGCTTCCGCGGTCCCGTAAAATGCCGACGTGCCCGCGCCGACGGCATTTCGGATCGTCTCGACCTGGTCGGGCTCGACCGTTTCCCCGATGACGATGACATGCCTGATCGCCTGCGCCCATGGCCTGCCCTGCCCAGCCTTTGCGAGCGCGGCCGCATTTGTCGGGTAAGTCCTCAGATAAGCGGGGCGCACGCGATCGAGGAAATCGAGCTGCGCGGACAGCGTCGCCTCGATGGACATGACGCCATGCAGGCCCTCGCCACCCATCCACGACCACTGGCTGCGCATCGCCCCCTCGATCGGAAAAGGATCGCTCCCTTGCGGCACCGAGATCGTGACATAGGATGCGTCGCGATCCGCTCCGACCCAGTCGTGCAGACGTTCGACGGCTGCGGCCGAGACATTCACCAGAGCCGAGTTGGTCGGAAACTCCATCGAGCGGCCGGTCGAACCGGATGTGGATGTGTCGAAGATCACGCCGGCGCCTGGCGGGACGGATTTCGCGACGAAGGCGCTCCTGTCCCGCTGCAGGCTTGTGCGGTCCATGACCTCGATCTCGGTCCAGCGCCGCCGATCGAACTGCCCTGACCTGTCGAGCACCGGCTTCAGTCTGGACGGATAGGCGTCGGTCCGGGTCGCCGCGTGACCGACAAGGCGCTCGATCAGGCGGTCCTGAAGCTGCGTCAGCCGCTCGGGCTCAGCCCATTGGGTTTCGCCGAGAATTCGAGCAAATGCGGATATGGCGTTGTCTGCCATCACGCCTCAATCAAAGATATAGCTGGAGAAAAATGATGCATCTTCTGATTGAAAAATGTTGCCCCGACGCAACAGGGCCTATGAACGATTTCAACGGCGCTATGGGCGGCGGGAATTCCCATACGTAAACGCTTGACGAAACATCCGGCCATGCCACTCTGAGCCAGCTTTCAGGGGCGTATCATGAATCTTCAGTTTCGTCGCTATTCGACTGCAACCGCGGTCGTCCTGTTTTTGTCTGGACCGCTATACGCGGCCGACCCCGCCAGTTTCGAGGAGAAGTTCGAGGGCGCCAAGCCCGCGGTCTCCGCGCTCAACGGCAAGCTCGACCTCGGCTACTTCCACCAGAGCTTTGACGGCACTCCCGTTGACCTCGACGGCGGCTACGCCATCGGCTCGGTCTCCATTCCGGTCATGCACTCTTTCGGCCTCCAGATCGACGGCGGCTTCGGCTCGGTCAACGCCAATCCCGGCGGAGGCAGTGCCGACCTGAAGGGCGTGGCTGCTCACCTGTTCTGGCGCGATCCGGCCAAGGGCCTCATCGGCGCATATGCGCACTACGCCAATATCGACGTCGGCGCTTTCGACGTCGACGCATGGCGTTATGGCGTTGAGGCTGAAGCCTATCTCGGCCCGGTCAGCATCGAGGCCTTCATCGGCGGCGACACGCTCGACGGTCCGGGCGGCAGCAATTCGGAGCTGAACGCCGAGCTTCGCGCGGCCTACTATTTCATGGACAATTACCGCGTCGACGTCGGCATCAACCATCAGTTCGACACGACGTCCCTGCGCGTCGGCGCAGAGGCTCTGCTGCCTGTCGCCGACCACCGGATGTCACTCTATGCTCTGGGCACGTTCAATGACGACGCGACGACGGTGCGCGCCGGTCTGCGGTTCTACTTCGGCGAAGGCGGCAAGTCGCTCATGGCCCGCCATCGCGAAGACGATCCGTCGACCCGTCTGTTCGACTATTTCGACCTCGACGAAGCGCTGGGTCGGGTGGCGCCCGGCGGCCCGCCTCCCGTGGACCCGGGGCAGTGCGGCGGTCCGGAGCAGCCCCCCTGCCCGACCTGATCTGAAATTCCACGGCCGCCTTCGGGCGGCCGTTTCGTTTTAGAGCGAGATGAGGCGATCCCGCTTGCCGTCGCCTGCTTCTCGTGTTTCGATATCGACATGGCCCTTGCCGGCCCTGAAGCCGGAACGGCCATGCGACGGCCGGAGGCCGGTTGGAAACGCTGGCTAGTGGCGGCCGCCGCTCATGAGGAAACGAGTGAGAGGAGGACAGCATGGGCAAGCGCGCCGGAGACAGGCGCAAGGGACCGAAATGCATCGCCATCATCGGTCCCTTCGCAAGCGGCAAGACATCGCTTTTTGAGGCCATTCTCGCCCGAACGGGCGTCATTTCCAAACAAGGCACGGTCGCGGCCCGCAACACGGTCGGCGACAATTCACCCGAAGCCCGCGCCCACCAGATGAGCGTCGAGGCGTCGTTCGCCACGGTCAGCTTCATGGGCGAGACGATCAGCTTCGTCGATTGCCCCGGCTCCATCGAGTTCGGCTATGAGGCAGTTCCGGTGCTGGCGGCATGCGATGCGGCAATCGTCGTCGCCGAGGCCGACGAGAAGAAGATCCCTGCCCTCCAGCTCATCATGCGCCAGCTCGACGAAATCGGCCTGCCGCGCATCCTTTTCCTCAACAAGGTCGACCGCATCGCCGCCGGCGTGCGTGACACGCTGAAGCTCCTGCAACCGGCATCGACCACCCCGCTCCTGCTGCGGCAGATTCCGCTGCGCAAGGGCGACCAGACGATCGGCGCGATCGACCTTGCGCTGGAGCGCGCCTATGTCTGGCGCGAGCAGGCCGAGAGCGAGGTCACCGACATCCCGAACGACGAGCGCGCCCGCGAACTGGAAGCGCGCTTCTCGATGCTCGAACGGCTGGCAGATCACGACGACGACCTGATGGAGCAATTGCTCGAAGACAGGCCGCCCCAACGCGATGCGGTCTTTGACGACCTTACCGCCGACCTGCGGTCCGGCGCGGTCATCCCGGTGCTCATCGGCTCTGCCGAGCATGGCAACGGCATCCTGCGCCTCCTCAAGACCATTCGCCATGACGGACCGGACGTGTCCGACACGCGCACGCGCCTCGGCCTCGCAGATGGCGGCTCTGCCCTGCGGGTCATGAAGACGATCCACACCTCGCATGGCGGCAAATTGTCGGTCGCCCGCGTGCTCGCCGGCACGATAGCCGACGGCGCGGAGATCGCCGGCCCGCATGGCCGCACCGGCAAGGTGGCGGGCATGCATCGGCTGACCGGCAAGGATCAGGCAAAGCTCACGGCCGCACAGGAGGGCGACGTGGTTGCGCTTGGCCGCCTCGACGACATCGCGACAGGCGACATGATCGCTGTCGGCAAGGCTGCGCCTACGGCGGGTAAATTGCCTGGCATGGCGGAGGCCGTCTTCTCGATGGCCCTGCGCGCCAAAGAGCGCAAGGATGACGTGAAACTGTCCGCCTCGCTTCAGCGGCTGGCCGAGGAAGACCCCTCGCTTGCCGTCGGCCAGAACCAGGATACCGGCGAGACGATGATCGCGGGCCATGGCGAGATGCATCTGCGCGTTGCAATCGAGCGGCTCGAAGGGCGCTACCAGATCCCAATCGAGGCGCACCAGCCGAGCGTGCCGTACCGCGAGACGATCAGGAAGGGCGTCCAGCAGCGCGGCCGTCACAAGAAGCAGTCCGGCGGCCATGGCCAGTTCGGCGATGTGCTGGTCGAGATCAAGCCGCTGGCGCGCGGCGAAGGTTTTCAGTTCACCGACACGATCACCGGCGGCGTGGTGCCCAAGACCTATATCCAGTCGGTCGAGACGGGCATTCGCGACTATCTGAAGACAGGCCCCTTCGGCTTCCCGGTGGTCGACGTCGCCGTCAACCTGTCCGACGGCTCCTACCACGCGGTCGACAGTTCCGACATGGCGTTCCAGATGGCAGCCCGGCTCGCCATGAAGGAAGGCATGCCGGCCTGCTCGCCTGTCCTGCTAGAACCCGTCATGAAGGTCGAGATCGCAACGCCGTCGGAGGCAACCGCGCGCGTCACCGCCCTGATCCCGCAGCGGCGCGGCCAGATCCTCGGTTATGACGCGCGCGCTGGCTGGGACGGATGGGACCTGGTCGAGGCCCTGATGCCCCAGTCCGAACTCGGCAGCCTGATCGTCGAACTGCGTTCGGTCTCGTCAGGCGTCGCGTCCTACATCGCACGCTTCGACCACATGGCGGAACTGACGGGACGGATGGCCGACGAAGTCATGAACGCGCACGGCCGCGCCGCATAGGGCATGTCGCCCAACGGGCGGCGTGGGCAATCCGCGCCGCCGGAGACGTTCGCGGATGCAAAAATTAGCCGGAAAACGAAAAAAGGCCGGATCGATGACCCGGCCTAGTCGATTGGAAGTGCCGTTTCCGGCTGAACCTCCAGAGGGGAACACTCGTGAGCGCTAATGGGAGGAGAACGCGCTCAGGAGATGATCTGCATATGGGCTTTACCTGCCCGATACACAAGCATACTGCGCGCAATTCAGCCATGCAGTTTTGCATAGATGGTGCAATTGCTGGTAATTTTGGCGCTGTGGCCCAAGGAGCGTGCAGCGGTGTGCCTAATTTCGGGCAGCGCCTGCCTGCCGCAGGCCGGTATTTCGGTCAGTAGTTCCAGGTCCGTGCCTTGGAGATTACGAAGTCGCGGAAGACCTGCAGCTTCACCTGCTGCTTCATCGCATCCGGATAGCAGAAATAAGTGTCGAACGACGGCACCTCGGTTTCCGGCAGCAATTGCGTCAGCCCGGATTCCTTGTCGACTAGATAGTCCGGCAGCATGGCGATGCCCGCCCCGCGCTGCACCGCGCGCTTGATCGACAGGATATCGTTGATCTGCAGCACATTGGTGCGCCTGCTGCCGTCTGGACGCGCCGCCGTCTCCAGCCAGTTGACGTCGCTGATATGCAACGGGATCGGCTCGCCGAACGTCACAAGACGATGGTTATCGAGATCGGCCAGCGACGACGGCCTCCCATGCCTGGAGATGTAGGCCGGCGAGGCGACGATGTGGAAATGCACCGTGAAGATGCGGCGCTGGATCAGGTCCGGCTGCTGCGGCTGGCGCAGGCGTATCGCGCAGTCGGCCTGACGCATGGTCAGGTCGAGTTCCTCATTGGCGAGGATCAGCTGCAACTGGATGTCGGGATAGAGTTCGAGGAATTCCGGAATCCGCTCAGTCAGCCAGCCGGCGCCCAGCCCGACCGTCGTCGTCACCCTCAAAAGGCCGGACGGCCGATCCTTCGTCTCGGTGAGACGCGACTTGACCGATTCGAGCTTCATCAGCACGTCATGGGCGGTGCGAAACAGGATTTCACCCTGTTCGGTCAGCACGAGCCCGCGCGCGTGGCGATGAAACAGTGGCACGCCGACATCATATTCGAGCGCGCTGACCTGGCGCGAGATGGCCGATTGCGACAGCCGCAGTTTCTCGGCTGCGTGCGTGAACGACCCGGCTTCGGCGGCTGCGTGAAAGACGCGCAGTTTGTCCCAGTCGAGTGTCATATTCGGTCGTCCCCTCGTCGCCGGTTATTCTCTGCCCCCGGCCGGGCCTTCTTCGCTACTCCGCAGCCTCTCGGTGCGCATCCATCTCGGCCAGGTAACGCTCGGATTCGAGCGCCGCCATGCACCCCATCCCGGCCGCAGTCACCGCCTGCCGATAGATGTCGTCGGTCACGTCGCCTGCCGCAAACACGCCAGGCACGTCCGTCCGCGTCGAATCCGGCGCGGTCCAGAGATAGCCGTTTGGCTTGTGCTTCAGCTTTCCGGCAAACAGCTCCACCGCCGGCGCGTGGCCGATGGCGACGAATACGCCATCGATTGGCATTTCTGTGACCGCGCCGGATTTCGTGTCGCGCACCCTGATGCCGGTGACGGACGGCGGCATCGGCTTCTTCGCCTCGATGCCGGTGATTTCGTCGATCGCGCTGTCCCACAGGACGCGGATGTTCTCCTTGCGGAACAGGCGCTCCTGCAGGATGCGCTCGGCCTTGAACTCGTTGCGGCGGTGAATGACCGTCACCGTCTTTGCGAGGTTCGACAGGTAGAGCGCCTCCTCCACGGCGGAGTTGCCGCCGCCGATCACCACGACATCCTTGCCGCGATAGAAAAAGCCGTCGCAGGTCGCGCAAGCGGAGACGCCAAAACCCTTGAAGGTCTCCTCGCTTGGAATGCCGAGCCACTTGGCTTGCGCGCCCGTCGCCACGATCAGCGCATCGCAGGTGTATTGCGTCCCCGAATCTCCGGTGAGAACGAATGGACGGCGCGAAATGTCGACATCGACGATGATGTCGGAGACCATGTCGGTGCCGACATGCTCGGCCTGCTTGCGCATTTCCTCCATCAGCCACGGCCCCTGGATCGGATCGGCGAAGCCTGGATAGTTCTCGACGTCCGTCGTGATCATCAGCTGGCCGCCCTGCTGCGGGCCGGCGATCAGCATCGGCTTGAGCATAGCGCGCGCGGCATAGATGGCAGCCGTGTAGCCTGCCGGACCAGACCCGATGATGGCGACCGGTGCATGGCGCTGTGTCATGGTTGAAAATCCCGTTGCTGGTAGCGCATGTCGGCAAAACCTTGCGCCGAACACATACCAAAGATGTAGGAAATGCAGGGTTCATTGCGCAAGTGCGCGGCGGCGCTTCCTCACAGCTTGCTCCACCTCTATGGTTTCGCAAAAGTTCTCCATGTGCGATCTAGGGCGCAATATCATTTCGCACTGACGCAAGATTCGTACGGAACACCTGAATGGCGCTTAAAGCCGACCTCGACGCGATCGACTGGAAAATCCTGAAGGAGCTTCAGGATGACGGCCGCATGACCAATGTGGAATTGTCCCGCCGCGTCGGGATTTCAGCGCCGCCCTGCCTGCGCCGCGTCAAGAAGCTGGAAGATGCCGGCATCATCCGCCGCTATCGCGCGCTCATCAATGCGCCTGCCATCGGCATGGATCTGGTGGCCTTCTGCCTGATCGGCCTCAATCACCAGTCGGACGCCGAACTGCGCCAGTTCTCGGAGTTGACGCGCCAGTGGCCGATCGTGCGGCAGGCATGGATGGTTTCGGGAGAATCCGACTTCATGCTCCACTGCGTGGCGTCCGACCTGAGTTCGTTCCAGACCTTCGTCATCGAAGTCCTGACATCGACGCCCAATGTCGACACGGTGCGCACAGCGCTCACGATCCGTCAGGTGAAGGAAGAGGGCATGATCGATTTTGCCCGGCCTCGCCCAGCCTGGTAGCGGCGCAAGCTGCCAGCCCGCAGCTACAGGCCCCGCCAGCTATCCAGGTCATAGCCGAGTGCTTCGAAATCGCGGGCGAAACGGCTTGCCACCCGCGCAGCATTTGCCTCGTTGAACACCTGGAGATCGTCGGTCGACGAGGCATTGCGCCTGCCGTCGGCCGCCCAGCCTCGCGGCAGGCCCAGCCGCGCGCCGATGACGTCGAGTGCCGCGTCACGCTCGGTCTCGATGTGAAACAGCCGCGCATAGGCGAATCGCTCCATCATCAGGACTTCGGACTGCGCGTCCCAGTGATGGTTCATCCGTCCGAGCGGCAGCGTCAGCGCGCTTTCGAGAAACGTATCGAACGGCACCAGTTCGCCATCGCGCGCGCCCGGCAGTCCATTGGCGGCGGCAAAGGCGCGCATCTTCGCCAGTTCGCCGTCGCGCATCGAGCGCGCATAGCCCTTGGCATGGCCGTTGTAGAACTTGTCCTTCCATGCCGATTTCAGCCGCGCATACGGATTGCGCACAAGCGCGTGGAATTCATATCGCTCGGGGTGGCGCAGCCCCTCCCAGTAGACGCCGAAAGGCGCCATGGGGAAGCGGCGCGCCATGGAGAGAAATCGGTAGCGTCCGTCGGAAGGGTCGGACTTGCCCTTGTGCTCGCGCAGCGCGCGCGTCAGCGCGTCGCGCAGGAAGGTCGAGCCGACCTTGGGGTTGAGCACAACTGCCGTCTGGCTCTCCCTGTCGAGAAAAAGCCGGCTCCCGCCTGGCAGTATGCCGAATAATTTCAACGGCTCAGCCGAATCTCAGTTCGACGATCTCGTAACCTCGCGCGCCGCCGGGCGCGTTCACCTCGATCGCGTCCCCGACTTCCTTGCCGATCAGCGCGCGGGCGATCGGCGACGAAATGGAGATGCGGCCGGCCTTCACGTCGGCTTCCTGATCACCGACGATCTGGTAGGTCTTCTTCTCCTCGGTGTCTTCGTCGACCACGACCACGGTCGCGCCGAACTTGATCTTGTCGCCCGACAGCTTCGTCACGTCGATGACTTCGGCGCGCGCAATCAGGTCCTCAAGCTCCGCAACGCGGCCTTCGTTCAGGCTCTGCGCTTCCTTGGCGGCGTGATATTCGGCATTTTCAGACAGATCGCCATGACCGCGCGCCTCCGAAATCGCATCGATGATGCGATGGCGCTCCTCCTGCTGACGCCAGCGGAGTTCTTCCTTGAGCGTATCGTAACCGCCCAAAGTCATGGGAACCTTGTTCATAGCCCTTCCCTTTCCAGTCCATCTTCAGCCGAGCCATGGGGCCGCCCGACAAAAGAAAAACGGCCCGTCAGTCAAATCCGACGCGACCGCCCAAACAGATCGTTGTGCGTCAATATAGAGAACGAGGTCGCTTTTTTCACGAAAAAAATTGCCTGCAAGCAATCCTACCCCGCCAGCGCCCGGCTGTTGCCGCCCGCACGCCACCGATCGACACGGGTTGCCGCCTCTTGCCGGTCGATCTTCTGGGACCGGATCGAATTTGCCGCTGCCTCGGCATCGGGCAGGTCGCAAACGGCAATCGCCATTCCGTTGACCATCTCGATCACAAGCGTGCCGCTGCCGACGAGATATCCGCCCAGCCCGCGCTTCACCACGAGCGAGCGGACAAGGTCATAGGGGACTTCGAGCGAGTCGCCGCGCGGAAAACCCGGCTCGACATGGATTGCGTGTGGAAGCACCGCCACCTGTGTCGTGACACGTCGCAGGATCGCATAGGCGACCATCAGCGACGTGGCGCTGAGCGAAACGAACAGCAACGCTGCAACGGGGCTGTTCCACTGTCCTGCAAGCACCAGACCGGCAAGCGCCACGAGATATATCAGGGCAAAAACGGCAGCAGGTACAAGGAGAGCAACCATGGACGGCTTGAACAATCGCCCGCCTGCCAGCCCGGTATTGTCATTGTCCATGCGCATGTGGCGAATCACGATCACCCGCTTGTGATGGCAATATAGAAGAAATTGTCCAGGCCGGGCGCAAGACCGTCATATTGATCCCCCGTTATCGAAGCTGCCGACCCAGATTCAGCCCCGTGGAACTCATGACTCTATTTCGACCTGCCGCAACGATCCTCGCCTCACTTCTTGCGTCCACAAGCATATCCTCGGCCCAGCAGACCTTCAGCACGGAACTGGTGCCGCTCTCGGCCCAGACGGTTTCGGACGGTCTCGAAAATCCTTGGGGCCTCGACCTGCTGCCTGACGGACGCATGATCGTCACGGAGCGCCCCGGCCGCATGAGGCTGGTCGACACGGCCGGAAAGCTTTCCGCACCGCTTGCCGGTCTGCCGGAGATTGCAGCCTCCGGACAAGGCGGCCTCCTCGACGTCGCGGTCGCGAAGGATTTCGCGACCTCGGGGCTGATCTTTTTTACTTTCTCGGAACCCGGCCAAGGCGGCGCCGGCACCGCGATCGCCTCGGCAATCCTGAAGGCGGATGGCGGGGAGCCGCGCATCGACGACGTGAAGGTTCTGTTCTCGATGGAGAAGAAGACCGGGCGCGGCCAGCATTTCGGCTCGCGCATCGTCCAGCATCCCGATGGCACGATCCTGTTTTCGACCGGGGACCGTGGCGACGGCCCGCGTGCGCAGGACATGGGCGATGCAGCAGGCGCGATCCTGCGCATCAATCGCGACGGTTCGGTGCCGGCCGACAATCCTTATGCGGCCGGCCAGAACGGCGCGCTGCCTCAGATATGGTCGAAGGGCCACCGCAATCCGCAGGGCTTCACGGTGGATGCCACCGGCAGGCTTTGGACCGTCGAACACGGCGCGCGCGGCGGCGACGAAGTTAATTCGCCCGAGGCCGGCAAGAATTACGGCTGGCCGACGATCAGCTACGGGGTGAATTACATCGGCACCAAGATCGGAGAGGGCACGCAAGCTCCGGGGCTCGAACAGCCGCTGTTCTATTGGGATCCGTCGATCGCGCCCTCCGGGTTGATCGTCTATGAGGGCGAGATGTTCCCCGAATGGAAGAGCGACCTGATCACAGGCTCGTTGAAATTCGGCCAGATCGCCCGCCTTGACCGCACCGAAGACGGCAAGATCGGCAAGGAGGAGCGGTTCCTCGATGGCGAGTTCGGGCGCATCCGCGACGTCAATCTCGCACCCGACGGGTCGATCCTGCTGCTGACAGACGAGGCCGACGGCCGAATAATTCGGCTGAGCAGAGGCAATTGATCGGCGGAGACAGTCGCCCGGTCGGCTGCCTCACCGGCCTTGCTGGGCGGCAGGAGCTGATTTCGCCGCGCGCCTGAGCAGCGCCAGTTCTTCATGGACATTGCCTGCATGGCCGTCCGGCAGGCCGTCGACCAGCGCCGCCTGAGCCTGCTGCCAATAGGGTTTCGCGAGGTCGACGCGCTCCTGGCCCCGCGGCGTCAGCACATAGACCAGCCTGCGCCCCTGCCCTGCCTGGGCCGACACCAGCCCGAGCTTTTCCAGCCGTTCAAGATTGCGCGCAAGCGTGGAGCGTTCGACGCCGACGATGTCGGCCAGTTCCGACGCCGAGCCGGCACTGCCAATCTCGATCTTGCGCAGGATCGAATATTGCGTGACCTCAAGTCCCGCCGGCGCGAGATAGGCGTTGTAGACCCGTGTCACCAGATTGGCCGTGCGCCTGAGCGCAGCACCTAGACACACCAGTTCCGGCTGGACTGGGCGCTCGACTGCTGTTTCGGCTCTGCGGCTGGCCATGGCGTGTATTTACAACAAAGCCAGCCGGATGGAAACGCCACCGTCAGGCTTTGAAGATAAATGTCGCACCCGCCGCGATCAGCGCGAAGCCGATCAGGTGGTTCCAGGTGATCGCCTCCTTGAGGTAGAGCACCGAGAAACCGGCAAAGACCAGAAGCGTGATCACCTCCTGCATGGTTTTCAGTTCGGCCGCCGAATAGACGCCACTGCCGATCCTGTTGGCGGGCACGGCCAGCCAGTATTCGAAGAAGGCGATGCCCCACGACGCCATGACCGCGATCCAGAGCGGCGACGTCTTGAATTTCAGATGGCCGTACCAGGCAAACGTCATGAAGACGTTGGAGGCCAGCAGCATGAGGATCGGCAGGACTTTAGGCGACAGCAGCGTTGCCATGGCGAGTTTCCGGAAAGGGGTGAACGAAAGGCGGATTTCAAGCAGTTCCGGCGCGCCTTTGCGG
This sequence comes from Mesorhizobium sp., assembly GCA_049647505.1. Taxonomy (GTDB): domain Bacteria; phylum Pseudomonadota; class Alphaproteobacteria; order Rhizobiales; family Rhizobiaceae; genus Mesorhizobium_A. The sequence goes on along the minus strand of JBARXU010000019.1, from coordinate 106,925 downwards.
CAGCACAGAAATAGGTATGATCCCGAAACGGAGGAATATCATGCGCCGCATTCGCGACAAGGAGTGGGACCTGACAATTTCGCCTGAAACCGTGCGCGACATCGTGCTCAAGGCGCGCGCGGTCGCCGCCTCCATCAATTCCGACTATGAAGACGGGGCCGAAAACGAGGTCGAGATCGACGCGAGAGGCAGGCAGGCCCACCATCATGAGGGGCTGGCGGAGGAAGAGACCGGCGATCTGACATGGCGCGAACTGCGGGGAATGATCCGCGATCTGAACGAGGACGAGACCGCCGAGCTCATTGCATTGATGTGGGTCGGTCGCGGAGACTTCGACGCCGGACAGTTTGACGAGGCCGTCGCGGAAGCAAAAGGCCGGTCCGACATCAAGCCCGCGCGTTACCTTCTCGACAGGCCGATGCTCGGCGAATGGCTGGAAGACGGCTTGCTTGCCATCGGCGCCTGACGGGCCGTCGCAATTTTCACAGGCCATGCCGGATCGTTTCAAGGCCTCGGGCGCACTCGCAGCATAGTCTGAGCGCCAAGAGGTGCCTTCGTCTTGCAAGCCTATGATTTCGTCATTGTCGGGTCTGGTTCGGCAGGCTCGGCCGCGGCCGAGCGCCTGTCGGCCTCCGGCCGCTTCTCCGTGCTCGTGCTCGAAGCTGGCGGCACCGACCGTCGTTTCTACGTCCAGATGCCGCTCGGCTATGGCAAGACCTTCTTTGATCCTGCGGTAAACTGGAACTACCGCGCCGAACCAGACGCCGGTCTGGCTGGCAACGCCGACCACTGGCCGCGCGGCAAGGTTCTGGGCGGTTCAAGCTCGATCAACGCGATGGTCTGGGTGCGCGGAGCGCGCGAGGATTATGACGAGTGGCGCGACGCCGGAAATCCCGGCTGGGGTTTCGACGACGTTCTCGCCGCCTACAAGGCGATCGAGGACACTGAGGCCGGTGCGGATGAATGGCGCGGCGTCGGCGGCCCGCTTCATGTCTCGGACATGAGCGCAAAGGTTCATCCGCTGACCCGCCGATATATCGAGGCCGCCGGTCAGGCCGGCCTGCCCTTTAATCCCGATTTCAACGGCGCGTCGCAGGAAGGCGTCGGCATCTACCAGATCACCACCAAGGGTGGCTGGCGCATGTCGGCGGCGCGCGCTTTCCTGCATCCTGCGATGAAGCGGCCAAATGTCCGCGTCGAGACGGGCGCGCTCGTCACCCGCATCCTGTTTGAAGGTATCCGCGCCGTCGGCGTCGAATACCGCCAGCGCGGTGCGGTCCATCAGGTCCGCGCGGGCCGCGAAGTCATCCTGTCGGCCGGTTCGGTCGCCTCGCCGCAACTGCTCGAACTGTCTGGCGTCGGCGACCCGGCAGTGCTTGGCGCGGCGGGAATTCAAACCCTCCATGCCCAGCCCAATGTGGGCCAGCACCTGCAGGACCATGTCGGCATCAACTATACCTTCAAGGCGAAGCAGCCGACCTTGAACCAACTCCTGCGGCCATGGTGGGGCAAGGCGCTGGTCGGCGCGCACTATCTCCTGCTGCGCGACGGCCCGCTGTCGATGAGCATCAATCACGGCGGCGGCTTCTTCCGCACCGACGCGACGCGCACGCGGCCCAACATGCAGCTCTATTTTCAGGCCTTCTCGACGGTCATTCCGCGAAACGGGGAGCGGCCCATCCTGTCGCCAGATCCTTGGCCGGGCTTCTCCATCGGCCTGTCCAATTGCCGCCCGACCAGCCGTGGCTCGATCCATATCCGTTCGTCGGACCCGATCGCGCAGCCGGTCATCCGGCCCAACGCATTCTCGACCGCCGAAGACGTCGCGGAAATGCTCGATGCGGTCAAATTCCTGCGCACCATCGCGGCGCAGCCCGCGATGGCAGAAGTCATCGCCGAGGAAGTCCTGCCTGGTCCCTCGATCACTTCCGACGAGGCGCTGATCGACGATTTCCGACGCCGGTCCGGCACGGTCTATCATCCCGTCTCGACCTGCCGCATGGGACCGGACCCGGCCAGCGCGGTCGTCGATGCGCGCCTGCGCGTCCACGGCATAGCCAATCTGCGCGTCATCGACGCGTCGATCTTTCCGGGCAATGTCGCGGGCAATACCAATGCGGCGGCAATCATGACAGGCTGGCGCGGCGGCGAGATGGTCGCGCAGGATCACACTTAGGCAAATCCGGGGGAACCGATGAAGATCACCGACGTCAAGACCTGGGTTGTCGGCAACCCACCGCCGGGCATCGGCGGCAAATATTTCATCTTCGTCAGGCTGACCACAGACAGCGGCGTCAAGGGTTATGGCGAAGCCTATAACGCCACCTTCTCCGCACACATTACCGCGCGCATGATCGAGGACATGGCCGAGCGATATTTCATCGGCCAGGACCCGCACGACATCGAACTGTTCTTCCGCCGCTGCTATTCGTCCGGCTTCACCCAGCGGCCCGACCTTGTCGCCATGGGGTGCTTCTCGGCGCTGGAAATCGCCTGCTGGGACATTATCGGCAAGGAAGCCGGCAAGCCTATCTACAAGCTGCTCGGCGGGCAGGTGCATGAGCGCCTGCGTTCCTACACCTATCTCTACCCGACCAAGGGCTCTGTTCATTCCGAAGACGCCCCCGCCGGGCGCAATGTCTATAACGACCCCGACATGGCTGCCGAATGCGCGGTCGATTATGTCGAGCAGGGCTTCAATGCGGTGAAATTCGACCCCGCAGGCCCCTACACCGCCTTTGACGGCCACCAGCCGCGTCTGGTCGACATCGACATCTCGGCGCGCATGGTCAAGGCAGTGCGCGAGGCGGTCGGCACACGCGCCGACATCCTGTTCGGCACCCACGGCCAGTTCACCGCGTCCGGCGCGCTGCGCATGGCAAAGGCCCTGGAGCCCTACGACCCACTCTGGTTCGAGGAGCCGGTGCCGCCTGACATGCCCGAAGTCATGGCGCAGGTGGCGCGCGGCACATCGATTCCCATTGCCACCGGCGAACGGCTCACCACCAAATTCGAATTTGCCCGCGTCATCGAAAACCGCGCGGCGGCGATCCTCCAGCCCAATGTCGGCCGCTCGGGCGGCATTCTGGAGACAAAGAAGATTGCGGCCATGGCCGAGGCCCATCACATCCAGATCGCGCCGCATTGCTATTGCGGTCCGATCGTCGGCGCCGCCAACGTTCAGGTTGCCGCGACGCTTCCCAATTTCCTCATTCTGGAATCGCTGAAACAGTGGGACGGCTTCCACGCAACGCTTCTCAATCGAAAGATCGAATGGCAGGACGGCCACGTCATCCCGTCGAAGGAACCGGGCCTCGGCGTCGAACTGAACGAGGACGTCTGCGACGCGCATCCCTATGACGGCGACCAGTTGCACCTTCAGATGATGCAGACGCCGCTCATTCCAGATCCCGGCGCGAAGATGTGACGCTCAGAGGTCGATCTCTGTCCAGACGGGCTGGTGGTCGGACCCGGCAGCCAGCAGATCGACATGCGATGACCTGACCTTGGCCGCCAGTTCGCCCGACACGAAACAATAATCGAGCCGCCGCCGCTGCTCCGCACCCCTGAACATGCGCTCATGGGTGATGAGGTCTTCAGGCGGCGTTCCGGCGGCAAGTCCGGCATCGACAAACCCGTCGGCGTAGACGGCACCCTGATGGTACGGCGTTTCGCCGACGATTCTGCGATATTCCGCGCTGCCCGGCTCGCTGTTGAAATCCCCCATCCAGATCGCCGCTTGCGGCGCGGCAGGCTCGCCCTCCCCGCTCGACCACTTGCGCGCCGGCTCGTCGTCCGTGCCGCTCCACGGCCCGCCCTCGATGTGGACGCGCCTGTGCCGCGCCATCAGGAAATCGATCTGCTCAAGCCGTTCGTCGGCCCCGATATGCGCCAGATGCAGCGAAAAAACGCGCACCGGCCCTGCCTTTGTCTCGATCAGCCCCTCAAGTGCTGGGTTCTGCGTATTGAGCGGCGAGACGACCTTGCGCATCGGCAACAGATGCAACCGCGACCACCGGATCGGCGTCCGGGACAAAAGCATCGTGCCGAATTGCCGCCTGCGATTGACGAGCCGGCCCGTGCCGTCGCGAAAGCTCGCATCCATGTCGAAGGCCGGGCCATAGACCCAGTAATGGTCGGGCAGCAGGCGCGATATCATCTCCGGCTGGTCGTCGAACCCGGTCCGCGCCCAGTGCCGCTCCACCTCCTGCAGCGCGATCACATCGGCATCTGCGACCGCTGAAATCGCCCGCGCGAGATCGTATGTCCCGTCGCGGCCGAAGCCGTACTGGATGTTGTAACTGACGAAACGCACAACGCCTCCCCGCGCACCCTGTCCCGTGAATTTGCCTCACGGCTTGCTCTGGACGCCCTCTCCCTGTAGCAGTCGCCAAAATCGCGGCACATCGCTTTATGCGCGCCGGCAATCGAAAGCTATCTTATGTCCATTTCCGAAACCATCGCCCCGGCGCTCGCCGCCGCGCTCGCGTCGCGTGGTTATGACACGCTGACCCCGGTGCAGGCAGCCATGCTGGAGCCGCGCGCCATGGGCCGCGACCTTCTCGTTTCCGCCCAGACCGGCTCCGGCAAGACGGTCGCCTTCGGTATTGCGGTAGCACCCGAACTCCTGCCCGAAGGCACACTTGCGCCCGCCGGCGCGCCTCTCGGCCTCGTCATCGCGCCGACGCGCGAGCTTGCGCTTCAGGTCCGCCGCGAACTCGAATGGCTTTATGCACAGGCCGGCGCGCGCATCGCGTCATGTGTCGGCGGCATGGACATGCGCACGGAGCGCCGCGCGCTCGAACAGGGCGCACATATCGTCGTCGGCACGCCGGGCCGCCTGCGCGACCACATCACCCGTGGCGCGCTCGACATGTCGGGCCTCTCCGCCGTCGTGCTCGACGAAGCAGATGAGATGCTCGACCTCGGTTTCCGCGAAGATCTCGAATTCATCCTGTCGCAGGCGCCCGACGACCGCCGCACGCTGATGTTCTCGGCAACAGTCCCCGCGGCAATCGAACAGCTCGCCCGTCAGTTCCAGCGCAAGGCCGAGCGCATCGAAGTTGCGACGTCGGGCGACCAGCACGACGACATCGACTATCGCACCGTACTCGTCTCGCCGGTCGAGCGCGACGCCGCCGTCATCAACACGCTGCTCTATTTCGACGCCACCAACACCATCGTCTTCTGCGCCACGCGCGAAGCGGTGAAGCGGCTGACCAGCCGTCTCGCCAATCGCGGCTTCCGCGTCGTCTCCCTGTCGGGCGAACTCTCGCAGGCCGAGCGCACCAACGCGCTTCAGGCGATGCGCGACGGCCGCGCCCGCATCTGCGTCGCAACCGACGTGGCGGCGCGCGGCATCGACCTGCCGAACCTCGATCTGGTCATTCATGCCGACCTGCCGACCAATCCCGAGACGCTTCTGCACCGGTCGGGCCGCACCGGCCGCGCCGGGCGCAAGGGTGTCTGCGCGCTCATCGTCCCCTTCTCGCGCCGTGGCGCTGCTTCCCGCCTGTTGCAACGCGCCAAGCTGCGCGCCGAACAGATGCAGCCGCCGCAGGCCGCGGCCATCCGCCAGAAGCTGCATGAACGCATCATTGCAGACGCCGCCCTCACTGAAGACCTGCCCGAGGACGAGCAGGCATTTGCCGCCGAGCTTCTGGCCGCCCACGGCGCGGAAAAGATCGCCGCAGCCTATCTTCGCCAGCAGCTTGCTTCCCAGCCCTCCCCCGAGGAGGTGTCGGACGGCCCCGCTCCGCGAATGCGCGATCTGCCGGTTTCCGGCGCGCGTGAGCCGTTTGCGCCAAGTGCAAGGGACAGTTTCCAGTCGGGCGCTTGGTTTGCCGTATCGGTTGGCCGCGACCAGCGCGCCGAACCGCGTTGGTTGCTGCCGCTCATCTGCAAGGCAGGCGGCGTGACGAAATCGGCTGTCGGTTCGATCCGCATCCTCGACACCGAGACACGCTTCGAGATCGCCGCAGACCAGTCGGACGCGTTTACCCGCGCCATCGCCAAGCGTGGCGGCAAGGTCGAACAGGGCATTTCGATCAGGGAGATCGACGGTGACGCGCCGCTGCCGCCGCGCGGCCCCCGAAAATCCTACGAGAACCGTGAAACCCGCGGCGACCGGGAACCCCGCGCGCGCAGCGAACAGCCGTCAGACAGCCCGCGCCCGAAGAAGAAGGCGTTCGACAAGCCCGGCAAGTTCGAGAAGCCCGGCAAATTCGAAAAATCTTCTCAAGGCGCGCCCGGTGCTGCTCGTGCCGAAAAGCGCAAGCTGAAGAAGATCCGCAAGAAGGCGGAAGCAAAGAACGGCTGACGACGCGAGAAGTCAATCGCCGCGATTTTTCCTTGATCGCACCGAAATACCGCCGCCTTGCCGCGCGATCCAGCGTCAAAGCAAGGGGCAGATGCAATGGTCAAGGAAGGTCTGATCGCAATGGCGCTGGTCGGTTGCGACTGCGACGCCAAGATGTGCGAGTTCATCGAGACCGGCGCGAGCGAATGGTCGTCGGTATCCGACTGCGAGGCCGGCCTCAGGTCGCGCATTGTCCAGCAGCACGAGAATTTCCCGCTCGTCATCGCCGTCTGCCGTCCGAAGGACGAGGCGCCGCTGATGGCCAGCGCCAAGAGCGACGAGGTCAGGCAATTGGCCGATGCCGCAATGTCGGCTTCTGCAAGCCGCACTGTCGATCCGGCCGGGCGCATCTCGACCATCTTCAAGACGATCGACGGCTATGTCTCGGTCAGCGAGACTGCCGGCACGATTGCAAGTGCTGCACAGCGCGCGCGCGCAATGGTCACGCGCTTTACCGCATCCGTCACGCCGGACTGGTTCTGATCGTGCCTGCCATTGACATTGCTTGAGCGCCCTGCCGAACTACCGGGAACTCATCAGGGAGGAATTCGATGAACCCATCAGGTCAGGTTGCCGTTGTGACAGGCGGCGGTTCGGGGCTGGGCGAGGCAACCGCCCGCGCGCTCGCAGCCAAGGGCGCAAAGGTCGCAATCTTCGACGTCGGCATTGAAAAGGCCGAGAAGGTCGCGGCCGAAATCGGCGGCATCGCCGTCAAGGTTGACGTTTCGAACGCCGAAGCCGGTGAAGCCGCATTCGCCGAAGTCGAGACGAAGCTCGGCACGCCGCGCATCCTCATCAATTGCGCCGGCATCGGCCTTGCCCTCAAGACCACCGGCAAGGAAGGCGCGCATCCGCTCGACGTCTTCCAGAAGATCATCAACGTCAATCTGGTCGGCAGCTTCAACATGATCCGCCTGATGGCGGTGCGCACCGAGAAGCTCGACCCGCTCGAAGGCGGCGAACGCGGCGTCATCGTCAACACGGCGTCGGTTGCCGCCTATGATGGCCAGATCGGCCAGGCAGCATATTCCGCCTCCAAGGGCGGCATCGTCGGCATGACGCTTCCCGTCGCGCGCGACCTCTCGCGGGCCGGCATTCGTGTCTGCACGATTGCTCCGGGCCTCTTCAAGACGCCGCTTCTGGCAAGCCTGCCCGAGGAAGCGCAGGTTTCGCTCGGCGCGCAGGTTCCCTTCCCGCCGCGCCTTGGCAACCCGGCGGAATATGGCGCGCTGGCCACCCATATCGTTGAAAACCAGATGTTGAACGGCGAAACGATCCGCCTCGACGGCGCGATCCGCATGGCCCCGAAGTAAGCCTCTTTGGGGACTTGCATCCCGACGAACCTCCGACGATAAGAAGACTGCTTTTATCAAGAATAGAGAGCGGTCATGGACGACAAGCCCAAGGATGTGTTGAGGCCCACCGACGCCGAGGCAATCCGCCTCGCCAAGACGTTGATGCGGTCGTCGCGCTACGGCGCGATTGCCGTTATCGACAAGGACACCGGCGCGCCGCTGGCCAGCCGCGTCGGTGTTGCCAGCGACACCGACGGTGCGCCGCTCATCCTCGTCTCGACGCTTGCCGCCCATACAGGCGCGATCATGGCCGATCCGCGCTGTTCGCTGCTGCTTGGCGAAACCGGCAAGGGCGACCCGCTCGCCCATCCGCGCATCTCCATTGCATGCCGCGCGGTGAAGTTCGAGCGCGGTTCGGACGACTGGGCGCGCGCCGAGCGCCGCTACCTCAATCACAATCCCAAGGCAAAGCTCTATGTCGGCCTGGGCGATTTCTCTTTCTTCCGGCTTGAAGTCGAGAAGGCCAGCCTCAATGGCGGCTTCGGCAAGGCCTATGCGCTGACTGCGGCGGACCTGACATCGGTCGGCGCAATCGGCGAATTTGCTGCCTCGGAACAGTCAGCCGTCGACCATATGAACGAGGACCACTGGGACGCCGTGGCGAACTACGCCGCCCACTATGCCGGCGAAACAGGCGGCAAATGGCTGCTGACCGGCATCGACGCGGACGGGTTCGACCTCGCCGACGGCGACCGCGTGTTGCGCATCTTCTATCCCGAGCCGCTTGCCGTCCCGCGTGACGCCCATATGCGTCTGGTGACGATGGCGAAGGAAGCCCGCCTCGCGCTTGGCGACCGGGCGGTCGTCAACACCGCACACAAGCATTGATGGCTTTGCCGGGCCGGTCTAAAGCATGTCGCGCAAAAGTGTGCAGCGCTTTTGCGGCAACGACATGCGACAAAACAAAGGTTTAGAGCGGACGGATCGAATCTGAAAGATCGCGACACGTTCTAAAGGCCCGGCATGACCTCTCTCATCAGGATCGACGACGCCGCCGACCTGCGCCTCGCAGCCTACCGCGACATTCGCGAGCGCGACCTCGTCGGTCGGCAGGGGCGCTTCGTTGCCGAAGGGCGCGTCGTGCTGAACGTGCTGTTCGACGCCGCGCGTTTCGAGGCGGAATCTGTCCTGTTTCTGGAAAACCGGGTGGAGGGCAGCGCCGATCTCATCGCCCGCATCCCCGCGAGCGTCCCCGTATACGTAGTCAGCCAGACCGTCATGGACGCGCTTGCCGGCTTCCATATGCATCGAGGCATTCTGGCGATCGGGCGCAGGCGCGACGACGAGACCGCCGCGGACCTGCTTGGCTCCCTGCCCCAAAAATCCCTCGTGGTCGCCCTGTCCGGTATCTCGAACCACGACAATATGGGCGCGATCTTTCGCAATGCCGCGGCTTTCGGCGCAGGCGCTGCCCTGCTCGACCCGACCTGCTGCGACCCGCTCTACCGCAAGGCGATCCGCGTATCCGTCGGCTCGACGCTCAAGACGCCCTATGCCTTCGCTCAGAGCCTTGAGAACATGGTCACAGCGCTCGTCGACAACGGCTTCGAGCTGATCGCCCTTTCACCTCAAGGCGAAGAGACGCTCGGCGAGGTGAAGCTCGGCCCCCGCCGCGCCATATTGCTCGGCAGCGAAGGCCATGGCCTGCCCCATGCCGTGCTGGCGCGCCTGCGTTCTGTGCGCATCCCGATCGTCAGCGATTTTGACAGCCTCAACGTCGCGGCGGCCTCGGCAATCGCCCTGCATCACCTGAGCGGACTGGATTAGCCTCTCGGCCTGATCAGCCGCGCTCCGACGCCGCCTGGCGCAGCGCGCGGATACGGTCGGCGAGGCTGAGCGGCAATTGCCCGTCAGGCACGGTTCCCGTGGCTCTTTCGGCCAGAAGCTTGTCGATGGTTGACGACGGGCCGTCGAGCGCCGCCGTCATGTTGACGACCTGCGCCGCCAGTTGCTGTATCTGCTCGCGAAGCACGGCGTTCTGGTCTGATGCCTCGGCACCGGCTTCCGGCCCGCGCGCCTTGCCGTTGCGCGCCTCGGTCTTGCCACCGCCTTGCAGGTCCAGCTTCGCCTCAAGATCGGCAAGCGATGCCGTCAATCGTTCCACCTTGCGCTCCAGTCCCGCCGCTCGCTTGCGCTCCTCGCGCAACACGTCCTCAGCAGCCCGCGCCTCGACCACGACAGAATTTGCACGGCTCTCCGCATCCTTTTTTTGGCCGCGAAGAACGCCCGCATCATGCGACAGGCGCTCCATCTCCGTCTCGCGCGCCACCAGTTCGATCTGGCGGCTGCTGGCTGTCAGCGTCGCCTCGTCATACATCCGGCCAAGCTTTTCAATCTCGCCATTGAGATCGTCGATCACACGGTCCAGCTGGCCTTGCCGCTCACCGGCCTGCGCCAGCATCTCGTCGCGCTTCTTCAGATCGTCCCGCAGTCCGGCAATCGTCGCGTCGAGCGCAGACCGAGCCGCATCGCCCTCACCGGCTTCACGCTCCAGCCGCCGCACCTCATCCTGAACCCGGCTGAGTTCGATGGTCTGTACGGTCGCCTTTTCCCTGGAGGAGGCCGCGCTCATCTCAAGGCGGCGGCTCGACATGGCAAAGTCCGCCCGCATCCTGTCCTTGTCGGCCTGAATCTCGTTCATGGTCATGGGAACCGACGCCTCGATGCGCTTGCGCGTCAGCGCCTCCGCACGCCGCCAGATCGCAGGAGCGACGAGCAGCGCCAGAAACAGCGCCGACAGGAATCCCAGCGCAAATAGGAGGATATATTGGATCACGACGCCCGGCCCGAAATCATGGCCCGCCGCTCCCTCTGGGCAGGCACGATCCGCGTATGTGCCATGCAGGAGCCGGAAGGACCAGCCCCGGCATCGATCAAACGGGATCGAGCCGGACGCGGCCCGATCAGAAGGGGTTCCAGGTCGGCCGGTCGGTGACCTTCAAATAGCCGACATTGACGCCAAGGCGCGCACCGACGCCTGTGCGCACGGGCACGAGCAGGACACGGCCGTTCTTCAGCACGTTGAAGCCGAGGCCGGCGACGACATAGGCGGAGCCTGCAACGCCGCCGAAGCGCTTGTAGAGCGCATCGACGGAGTCGAGATTGTAGACGAGGATCATCGTGCGCGAGCCCTGCCCGCCATAATCCCAGCCGATCGACGGCCCCTGCCAGAACACCTTATGGTCGCCTGCGTTCTTTGTATAAAGCGTGCCTTCGCCGTAGGTCAGGCCGCCGATGATGGCACCCGACCCTTCCTCGCCCAGCACATAGCCGTTGGGCAGGCCGTAGGTCGCAAAGATCTTCTCGACGACGGAGCCAAGCCCGCCGGAGGTCGCGCCGAAGAAGCGATGACCGGAATCGACCACTTCCTGCGCCGTATAGCTTTCATTTGCCCGCGCGCCCTGAACGGCGATACCGGCGGCTCCAATTGCGATGGCCATGACTGCAAACGCGCGTATCGCGCGGCTGAAGAATGTCGACATGGATCACGAACTCCTCTTTGGACAGATCGGCGCATGGCCGGTTTGACCAGTGACACACCCCGCTCACTAAAATGCGAGCCTAGGCGCTAATTCTTCCTCAACCATTAACGCTCGGTTCACTACGTCTGGAGCACTCTATGACCCGCACCGCCATTTGATCCGGTTTGTTGTCGGTCAAAGTCGGCGGGTATATCCACTACGACGCAATTGTGTCGTGATTCGACCAATCACGACGAACAGACATTTCATCCGAGGAGACTGATTTCATGGCGGATTTGCTCACGCTGACAGCGCCTGAACTGGCGGCCCTGCTGTGCAGCCGTGTGTGCCACGACATCATCTCTCCGGTCGGCGCGATCAATAACGGCCTGGAGCTTCTCGACGAAGGCGGCGCCGACGAAGACGCGATGAACCTGATCCGGACCAGCGCCCGCAACGCGTCTGCCCGGCTGCAGTTTGCGCGCATCGCCTTCGGCGCGGCCGGCTCTGCCGGCATGCAGATCGACACCGGCGACGCCGAAGCGGTCGCCAAGGCTTACATTCGCAACGAAAAGCCCGACATGGAATGGGTCGGCGGCCGCGCCCTTCTGCCCAAGAACAAGGTCAAGCTGCTGCTCAACCTGCTGCTGATCTCCATCGGAGCGATCCCACGCGGCGGCCAGATCAAGGTCATGCTGGAAACGCTTGAGACCACGCCGGTCTTCACCATCACCTCCACCGGCCCGATGGTTCGCGTTCCGCCGAAGTTCCTTGAACTTCACTCCGGCCAGAAGCCTGCCGAAGCGATCGACGCCCACGCGGTCCAGCCCTACTACACCATGCTTCTCGCAAGGGAGGCAGGCATGGAGATTTCGATCCGCGCAACCGCCGAGGACGTGACCTTCACGGCGCGCTGAATCTCTTCGGCCGGCAGATTGCCCGCAATTTTCGACAATCGGGCAACCGAAAATTAGTCATCAAATTTGACGGTTTCTTACCCAGCGGCATGTATCGCTCTCCCTAACAAGAGTTTCGTTAGGGGCCGATCATGAAGCGCTGTATGATTGTCGATGACTCGAGCGTCATCCGGAAGGTCGCCAAGCGAATCCTGTCGAGCGCCGAAATGCTCGTCATCGAGGCTGGAACCGCCGCTCAGGCCCTTGAAATGTGCGGCGCTGAAATGCCGGACTACATCGTTGTCGATGGCGGCCTGGAAGACATGAATGTCGTCGATTTCATCCGCGCCGCCCTGGCCGTGCCCTCGCCGATTCGTCCGCAGATCCTCATCTGCGTCATCCAGCTTGATGTAGGCGCAATCATGCGCGCCAAGCGCGCGGGCGCAGTCGGCTATGTGATGAAGCCTTTCAACCGCCCGCAACTCATCGAGCGCTTTCGCGCCGAAACGACTTCGACCGTCGCGGCGGCCTGACATCCACCCACTGACATCCGCCCACTCCTGAAATGAAAAAACCCCGCGTCATGGCGCGGGGTTTTTTCTTGGAACCGGAAATATGTCAGGCGCTAGCGCGCATGTCTTCGGGCTCGCGCAGCACATAGCCGCGGCCCCAGACGGTTTCGATGAAGTTCTGGCCGCCGGAAGCTGCGTCGAGCTTCTTGCGCAGCTTGCAGATGAAGACGTCGATGATCTTCAATTCGGGTTCGTCCATGCCGCCATAGAGGTGGTTCAGGAACATTTCCTTGGTGAGGGTCGTGCCCTTGCGCAGCGAGAGCAGCTCCAGCATCTGGTATTCCTTGCCCGTCAGATGCACGCGCTGGCCGCCGACTTCGACTGTCTTGGCGTCGAGATTGACGATCAGGTCGCCTGTCGCGATGACCGACTGGGCGTGACCCTTGGAGCGGCGAACGATGGCGTGGATGCGGGCAACCAGCTCGTCCTTGTGGAAAGGCTTTGTCATGTAGTCGTCGGCGCCGAAGCCGAGGCCGCGAACCTTGTCCTCGATGCCGGCCATGCCGGAGAGGATGAGGATCGGCGTCTTGACCTTGGAGAGACGCAGCGTGCGCAGCACCTCATATCCCGACATGTCGGGCAGGTTCAGGTCAAGCAGGATGATGTCGTAGTCATAGAGCTTGCCAAGATCGACGCCCTCTTCACCGAGGTCCGTCGTATAGACGTTGAAGCTCTCGGATTTGAGCATCAGCTCGATGCTCTGAGCGGTTGCACTGTCGTCTTCAATCAGCAGGACGCGCATCTAATTCCCCTTCTCCGCCGCCGGGCCGCTGATCAGCATTAACGCCCAGGACACAGATTGCCTGAATCAGAGGTTGCCTCAGAATGGTTAACAAAATCTGATTCCGCCTGACAAGCGAATTCAGCTTGTTTGAACTTTCTTAAGCACCCTCTTGAATCCACACATGAATCTTTTCAACCATTTTTCGGCTTTTAACCCGAGGAAACCGCCGTAAGTGACTCTGTGGACTCGCTACTTCCGTTTCTCTTGGTGGCAAGGCCGATTTTTACCCGGCCTTAAATCCTAGACGCTATGATTAACAATGCGCGTAAAGGAAAGGTTACCAAACCTGGTCGCGGTTAGGTTTTTGTTTGCCATTTTGGCGTCTAACTGTGAGTGCGCGCCATCGCCCGGCCAGTGGGCGGGCGATGTGTGTAGGTAGTGTCGAGTACGTGTTTGGAGTAGCGAGTCATGAAGTCACGCGAGAATCTCGTGCGCCTGAAGAAATTTCAGGTCGGTGAGAAGCGTCGCCAGCTTGCCCAGCTCGACATGATGGTCGCCGATTTCGACCGCATGGCAAATGAGCTTGATGCCCAGATCCTCTCTGAGGAACGCAAGGCCGGGATCACCGACATCAATCATTTTGCATATCCGACCTTCGCCAAGGCGGCTCGCCTGCGCCGCGACAATCTCAAAGTGTCGAAATCCGACCTTCTGGCCCAGCGTGAAGGCGCGGAAGCCGCCCTGGCCGAGGCCGAGGCCGACCTCGCCAAGGCCGAAATGCTGGAAAACCGGGACGGTCGCGCCCGCGATACCGAAACGGCGCGCAGCGCTTCGTTCTGATCTGCCGGTATGCGGGCGGGCAGCACCTTTTCCGGCTGCCCCCGCCCTTCCGGTCCATCTGCCCCTGCCCTTCCGGCAAACTGATTGCGCCGCGCAGGCCCCCGCCGCACTTTGCCTCGCATCTTCACGCTTCAGAATCTGAAGAACGCGGCGGCCCGTTGATCGGTTCGGCGGCTCCATGCGCCATGGATCGCGGCCGCCATCGGCGCGCAAAAGCCCGAAAGCCGTTCAAAGACACGGCTTTCGCGGTTTCGCTACCTTATCGGCCAATCCTGAGAGATTAACCGTTGTCCGATCGCGCCGCGGCGCGATTTCACAGGCCCCGACCTCGCGGACATCGTCGCCCGCCCCGCGTCAGCGGCTGCTCAATACAACCCGACAGCAAAAAGCCGCCGCCACGGCATCTGGCCGGCGACGGCGCTTACGCTGATCCCGGGATCAGTGGCGGTATTGCTGGATGCGCGTGGTGCGCAGGCCGGCCAGCCCATATTCATCGATGGAGGCCTGCCAGGATAGGAATTCCTCGGTCGTCAGCTTGTAGCGCTGGCACGCTTCTTCAAGGCTGAGCAGCCCGCCGCGAACGGCGGCAACAACTTCCGCCTTGCGGCGGATAACCCAGCGGCGCGTATTGGACGGTGGCAAATCCGCAATGGTAAGCGGGCTTCCATCGGGTCCAATAACATACTTGACGCGCGGTCTGACGAGATCGGTCATCTAACACTCTACACAACGCATACGATACTCAATGTGAGCCACATTACGGACACAGACTTAAAAAAGGGCTAAGCGTGGCGGACACGTCACAAATCGTGTTTCAGATGCGTCAGGACGCATCGATTGGACGTCGCAAATGCATTGCCGGGTAGCGATTTGCGCCCGCTTGACCTACATGCAGCGGATTGGAAGGAAGCCTGCGGTGAGCGAGTGATGAAGAGCGAACTGAACAGCCTCGATCTGCCGGGACGCCCGGAAGATACCCGCGTGGTCGTTGCCATGTCGGGCGGCGTGGATTCGTCTGTCGTCGCCGGCCTGCTCAAGGAAGAAGGCTATGACGTCATCGGCGTCACGCTCCAGCTCTACGATCATGGTGCTGCCGTTCACCGCGCCGGCTCCTGCTGCGCGGGACGCGACATTGACGATGCGCGCCGCGTGGCCGAGACCATCGGCATTCCCCACTACGTGCTGAATTACGAGCAGCGTTTCCGCGAAGCGGTGATAGACCCGTTTGCCGCAAGCTATGCGGCGGGCGAAACGCCGGTTCCCTGCATTTCCTGCAACCAGACCGTCAAATTCGCAGATCTTCTCGCCACCGCGCGCGATCTCGGGGCCGATGCGCTGGCCACCGGCCATTATATCCGCAGCCATGCCGGCAACGGCGCGCACCGGACGCTGCATCGCCCCGTCGATGCCGACCGCGACCAGAGCTATTTCCTGTTTGCGACCACGCAGGAGCAGGTCGACTATCTGCGCTTTCCCCTCGGCCACCTGCCCAAGCTCGCCGTGCGCGAGGCGGCGGCGCGCATGGGACTGTCGGTCGCGACCAAGCAGGACAGCCAGGACATCTGCTTCGTGCCGCAGGGCAAATATTCCGACATCATCGCCAAGCTGCGGCCCGAAGCCATGACCAAGGGCGAAATCGTGCATCTCGACGGGCGCGTGCTCGGCCACCATGACGGCATTCTGCATTACACCATCGGCCAGCGTCGCGGCATCGGCGTGGCAACTGGCGAGCCGCTGTTCGTGGTGCATATCGACGCTGCGCGTGCGCGTGTCGTCGTCGGCCCGCGCGAGGCGCTCGAAACCCGCAAGGTGACGCTTCGCGACCTCAACTGGCTGGGCGATCGCGCATTCGACGACTTGCCTGCAGACGGAATCGAGCTTTTCGCCAAGGTGCGCTCGACCCGCCAGCCCATGCCCGCCGTGCTGCGCAATGTCGGCGGCCAGCCGGAAGTCGAGCTTGGCGCGGGCGAACAGGGCGTCGCTGCCGGTCAGGCCTGCGTGCTTTATGACGGTGACGGCGACGGCGCGCGCGTCTTCGGCGGCGGCTTCATTTCCCGTTCCCAGAAAAGCGCACAGGCCGAGGCCATGCTGCGCGCAATCGCGGTTTGACATGGGCGAGACGAGCCCACTCCCCTCTTTGCGGCTGCGGCGCGGCACAATGGCCGACGCCGACAGGCTAGCCGGGCTGATGGCCCAACCGCAGGTCTATGAATTTCTTGGCGACGGCCATCCCGTGCCAGTGGAAGTGGCGCGCGACTGGCTGGCGCAAAGCGACGGCTTCTTCGCACGCCATGGCGTCGGCATGTGGTTTCTCGACATTGACGGCGGCAGCGACGGCAGCTTCGTCAGCCTCGCGCCCGGCGACGACGGTGCCGAACTTGCCTTTGCGCTGCACCCGACACTGTGGGGCCGTGGACATGCCTTCCGCATGGCCATGACCGCGATGGACAAAGGCTTCTCAAACGGCTTCGAAAAGATTTGGGGAGGCGTCGACGGCGCAAATACCCGCTCCGAGGCCGCCCTTGTGCGCTGCGGACTGCGGCGTGTTGGCACCATAGAATTTCCGCTCGGCCCCGGTTCGCGCTACGAAATCCTGCGCGACGAATGGCAATCCGGCCAGGCGGACCTCATTCCCATCGAATAGGCCCGTAGCCCCGCATCAACCGTCGATAACGGTTCCTGCGGTCAGGATGCGCAACACGTCGATCGCTTCCTCGCCATTGGTTCGCGGCTCGGCGCGGGTGCGGATGCAATCGATGAAGTGCTGAAGTTCACGCGTCAGCGGCATTCCAGCGTCGACCGGCACATAGGTCGGCTCGGTCGCGGTAAAGGCCCATTGCCCGCTGTCCTGCCAGACTTCATGGCGGTAGACCGCCAGCTTGCGCTCCCAGGGCTCGACATCGTCGAACACCGCCATCGCCTTGGTGCCGACGACGGTCAGCCGCCGCTCCCGATAGGGATTCAGCCGCGACGCAAACAGATGGCTGCGCAGGCCGTTGGGAAAC
This sequence comes from Mesorhizobium sp., assembly GCA_049647505.1. Classification (GTDB taxonomy): domain Bacteria; phylum Pseudomonadota; class Alphaproteobacteria; order Rhizobiales; family Rhizobiaceae; genus Mesorhizobium_A. The sequence continues at coordinate 89,714 of JBARXU010000019.1, read as the reverse complement.
CGCATGTGAAGATGCGCAAAATCCGACAGGCGGTCGAGGAGTGCTGCCCCCTCGCCCCGAACCTCGACAGGCGCCGCCCCGGTGATCGCGAGAATCATCGACAGGTCGTGCGGCGCCAGATCCCAAAGCGCATCGTTTTCCGTATGGAACTTACCCAGCCCCAGCCGATGCGAGTGAATGTATTTGATCTCGCCCAGATCGCCTTTGTCGATCAGGTCCTTCAGCGTCTCGAAGCCGGGGTGGAAGCGCAGCACATGGCCCGTCATGAAGACGCGACCCGCAGCCTTTGCCGCCGCAACCGCGCGTTCGGCATCGGGCACCGAAAGCGCGATCGGCTTTTCCACAAGCACGTCCTTGCCAGCATTGACCGCGGCAATGGCCATCTCGGCGTGAAACTGCGGGGGCAGCGCGATGACCAGCGCATCGATGTCCGGATTGGTCATCAGCGCGGCAGGCTCGATCGCCGGCACTTCATGTTCGGCCGCAAAACCTTCCGCGCGCGCCGCATTTGCATCCGACACGGCCGCCAGCGCACCCAGGGGCTTGAGCGTTCGGATATGGTTCGACCCCCAATAGCCACAGCCGAGGACAGCGATACGCGGGAGAAGTTGAGGATTTTCAGGCATGATCTGAGCCGACACATAAACAGCGACAACGCCGAACTCAAGCGCGGCGGGTCGGTAGCCGAAACACGTTGTGACACGATGCGCCATATTGCTTGACAGACCGAGATGCCCCCCTCTATATCCCGCCCGTCCTTAGGCGCTTCGTGTGCCTCTCCGTGGCGGGGTAGCTCAGTTGGTTAGAGCGGAGGAATCATAATCCTTAGGTCGGGGGTTCAAATCCCTCTCCCGCTACCACTTTTCTAGCCAACTTTTTGGCAGGGGGCAGAGCGACGTTCTCGCCCAACAAAATTCCAAGCTTGCCTTTGATTTCGATCTCGATCGGCTGATACCCATCAGACGGGCGGATCACGATCGCATCGACAAGCCGACGTAGCGGCTCGATTAACTTTGAAGACGGATCGCCCTGTGCTTCCGCGAGCCTACCGCTCAAGACATTCAGATCGGCGGTGTAGGCGGCCAGCGCAGCCGGATGAAGCTCAACGGCATCGATCGGCGGTGCAATTACCAACTCTGCCTCAAGCCGGGCAATATCGGCATCCAGCGGTCCCTTTCGCTCGATCAATCGGTCACTCGACAAGACGCCCTTGATCACAAGATCGATCATTCGCTCGATCTCACCCTTCTTCCGCGCAAGCTCCCTCTCGATCCGGCCGCGATTGCTCGCGGCCTCACGCGCCAGCCGACGACGTTCAGTCAAATATGTCTCCACATAGAGCGCCAGCGCAGCGGGGTTGCCCATCTGATCGCGCAGTCCATCAACGACAGCACGCTCGATCACGTCGAGAGGATACTTGCGCCTGTGATCGCAGACGCCAGCATCTCGCGCGCGGACACAGCGGATGCGCGGGCGTCCTTGCGATTGCCCGTCGAGCGTCATCCCGCCGCCGCAGGAGCCGCAGCGGAGCAAGCCGGACAACATGCGCGGTCGGCGTGGCGTGTACTCATGCGCCTGGTATCTATCGTGCTGGCTCGCCAGACGGGCGGCCACAGCATCCACCATTTCCTGATCGATGATCCGCAGGTGCGGAACGTCGGCGTGTTGCCATTCGCTCTCGGAGTTCTGGCGGCTCACCCGCTTACCTGTTTCAGGGTCACGCACCATGCGGACCCGGTTCCAGACCAGCTTGCCGCTGTAGATCGCGTTTCGGAGCAAGCCGTAGCTCCGCGTGTGCGATCCTTTTAGCGCCGACGTGTGCCAGCAAGCCCCGCGCGGCGGGGCTATGCCGTCTTTGTTGAGCCGCGTGACGATTTCTCGGGGCGATGCGCCAGCCGCATATTCGCGATAGATGCGCCGGACGATCTCGGCCTCGGCCTCGTTGATCTCAAGCTCGCCCGGCTTGCCCGGCACCGGGCTGTAGCCGTAGGCTTTGCCGCCGGCTGACATGCCGTCGCGGGCGCGTCCTGCCATGCCGCGCCTGACCTTGTGCTTGAGGTCTTCGATATACATCGCGCCAATCAGGCCCCGGATACCGATCTGGATCGTGTCAGCCTTGCCGTCGTGGACGGCGATGATTTCGATGCCGAGGAATTTGAGCCGCTTGTAGATCGCTGCGAGGTCTTCCTGATCGCGGCTGACGCGATCGATCGCCTCCACGATTACGGCTTCGAAACCGCCGGTCTTGGCATCGGCCAAGAGCCGCAGGAGGCCGTCGCGCTCGACCAGCGAGGCTCCGCTTTTGGCGCGATCATAATACGTCTGCATGACATCAAAACCGCTACGCGCGGCGAAGTCACGACAAAGCGTGATCTGATCCTCGATCGACCGATCACTTTGGAGTTCGGTGGAGTATCGCGCGTATGCGACCGCGCGCCGTTTCGTCTGCGGGTTCATCATTCAACCGATCCTTCTTCTCTGGCTCGGTTAGTATAGAGTGATCTCTGCGTGCACTCAAACGTGCCAGCGCCTGTATTAATCCAGAAATATCCGGATCGATGGAGCTTTCAGAGGAAAGAACTACATAGCGCTTTTTGCGCTGCGGCGTTCCATCTCCTGTATTGATGCGAATGCGATCGTCCACGGCCAACCCGAAAGCTTCGAGATACATTTTTCACGAAATCATTCAGGGGTCGCCGATCGCGGACCTTGGCTAACCCTACCTATTTTGGGCTTTCAAAAGTCAAGAGGAATTTCAAAGTAATTTCGCACCTGTCCGTGCCACCGGCTCTCACCGCCGCTAAGCGGTAGCTATCCGCCTGCGGGGCTGGACAAGGTCTTCGGGGTCGGCCTTTGACGACAACATGGCGGGCGATGGCCTGTGCGCAGACACTAAGGTGGAAGCACCAATCGCGTAGTCACCCCTTCGCGGCAACACGGGAAGTATCGCGCAACAGCCACGACATGAGGGCCAAGGCAGCTAGAGCGCCAAGCAGTTCCGCGACGATGAAGCCAGGAAGGTCGATAGGCCGGATGCCCGCAAAGGTATTTGTCAGGGCGCGGGCGATGGCCACGGCAGGATTGGCGAAGGACGTGGAAGCCGTGAACCAGTAGGCTGCGGTGATGTAGAGACCGACAAGCCACGCCACGGCCTTGGTGTCGAAGCGGACCCCGGCAAGGATGGTCGACACAAGTCCGAAGGCGGCAACCCCTTCCGCAAACCATTGCGGTCCCCCGCTGCGGACTTTCAGGGACAGTTCAATCAGGGGCAGCGCGAACATCATGTGCGCCACGATGGTTCCGAGGATGCCCCGGGCGATCTGCGCAGCGACATAACCAGCGGCTTCCCGCGCCGGCAGCGAGCCTTGCAACGCGAAGACCAGCGACACGGCGGGATTGAAGTGCGCCCCGGAAATCGGCCCAAGGATCGTGATCAGCACGGCAAGGATGGCCCCGGTGGCGATGGTGTTCGCCAGCAAGGCCAAGGCAACGTCGCCGGTCAGGTTCGTCCCCATGATGCCGGAACCCACAACCGCCCCCACTAAGAGGGCGGTTCCAAGGGCTTCGGCAACAAGACGGCGAGAGAGGTCGAAAGGCATCAACCGGCCTTCGGCGTCGTGGCCGTGGACCCTTCCATCTGGCCGATGCTGTGCAGCTTCGTGCCAAGCGCCATGCGGTCGATTGAGGCGAGCGGAAGGGATAGGAAAGCCCCGATGCGGCTTTTCATGTAGCGGGCCGCCTGACTGAATGCCCGCTCCTTTTCGATGTCGCTTCCCTCGATTGCAGCCGGGTCTTCGATACCCCAATGCGCGGTCATCGGCTGTCCGGGCCAAATCGGGCAAGCTTCACCAGCGGCGCTGTCGCAAACGGTGAACACGAAATCCATGACGGGAGCGCCGGGAACCGCAAATTCATCCCATGCTTTCGAGCGGAAGCCTTCGGTAGGATAATCCATCGCGGCCAGCACTTTCAGGGCGAACGGGTTCACCTGTCCCTTGGGTTGGCTTCCCGCCGAGAAGGATTGAAAGCGTCCCGCCCCGTCCTTTTGCAGGATGCTTTCGGCCAAGATCGAACGGGCTGAATTTCCTGTGCACAGGAACAGCACATTGTAGATGCGATCAGACATCGTTTTTCCCTAACAGTCGCATATGGCGGCGTTGATGATCGGCTGACAGATTTCCGGCCTGCCTTGGCAGCAGTCGTCCATGAGGAAGCGGACTAGACCGGACAGCGCGTTGAAGGTCACGCTGTAGATGATGGAGCGCGCATCTCGGCGCGACTGGATCAGCCCCGCGCGTTCAAGGTGGCTAAGATGAAAGGACACGCGGGAGGAGGATGCCGCAACGGCCTCGCCAATCGCCCCCGCCGGCATCCCGCCCGGCCCTGCTTGCACAAGTAGACGAACGATTTGAAGGCGCGTTTCCTGCGACAGTGCTGCGAAGGCTTGAATGGCTTGGGCTTCGTTCATTTCAACGTCTCAATGATCGTTGAATTATTATCTGATAGAGATTTTCCGCGCTAGCACTTTCTTGAAGAAAGGAAGCGGGCGGCCTTACAGCCGCCCGCCTCGTTCCGATGGTGGCTTCGATTGGCTCAGGACAAGGTGCTGCAAGCGCGAGATCGAGGCTTGTGCGAGGAAGCCGCCGGCCGCCCCTAGGACCTTGCAGCAATTTGATGAGCTCGGCTCCAGTTCTGACCCGTTAGGCTGGCTGCGGTGGCGATTGCGGTGGGACAGCTATAAGGGGGCATGGCAATCGCTCGCGGAGCTATGTGAGGCTGTGGGCGGGCAGCGCGACGACATTGCTGCCTTCGATAACGGCGCGATCGCGGGCCTTCTCTGCATTTCTTCTTATTCTGGACGTGAGGAGCATTTCGCGGTTTCATAAGCACGGGGGGATAGTTATGGCTAAGCACGTATTCGGCGGACCCGACACACAAAAGAAGCTACGGTGCTTGCAGGAATATTTGCAGGCATTCTCGATCGCTCTCCGAAATCAGGAATTTGCCTGCATCTATATTGACGCATTTGCCGGATCAGGCACTCGCACGGAGGTCACGCCGGCTCTGCCGCTATTCGGTGAAGAGTTTGCCGAACCGCAGGAGATAACCACGCCCGGCAGCGCTCGGATCGCGATCGATATAGACCCAGCACTGCATTCGATCGTCCTGATCGAGGAAGATGCATCTCGGTTTGCAGAACTCGAACGCTTAGCGGCCGACCACCCCAACCGTGGGATTATCGTTCGGCAGGGGGACGCGAACGAATACGTTCAAAGGCTTTGCGCCAACACCGCTTGGCGAGAGCGGAAGCCCGGCAGGCGAGGCATTCGAGGCGTGATATTCCTCGACCCTTATGGAATGGAGGTTTCGTGGCAGACTGTCGAGGCGATTGCGGAGACTGAAGCGCTAGACTGCTGGTATTTCTTCCCTCTGTCCGGTCTATATCGAAACGCACCGCACGATCCTGCGAAGCTTGATAGAGGGAAGCAGGCAAGCTTGGACCGCGTGCTTGGCTCGGCCGATTGGCGAGAGCGCTGGTATGAACACCAAATCCTGCCGAAGGATTTGCTCGAAACGCAGGCACAGGCAGTTCGTCGGACTGACGTTGATGCGATTGAAGCCTACGTGAAAGAACGCCTGGAAAGCGTGTTCAAGGGCGGCGTCCTCGATCCGGTGCGCCTGCATCATCGCAATGGCGCACCGCTCGCATCGCTCTTTTTTGCCATCTCAAACCCAAGCGCAGCCGCCGTCAAGCTGGCGACCGAGATTGCGTCTCATATTCTCAATTCGGGCAGGTCATCCCACAGGCGACCGCGATAGGTTCGGCCGCTGGCCTTCTTGTTCTTGCCACCCCATTGCTTGAAGAAGAACGCTGCATCGGCATCCGTGCAAAGGTCGTAGATTTCATCGATCCAACGCGGGTCCATCGGCCGGGCCTGCGGTCCGCTTTCGCCGCCGACGATCGCCCAATGTATTCCCGCCAAGTTGCCGCGAGCGACCGAGCCGATCAGCGGCTCGAAGGATATGAACCTGATAGCGGCTGGAACCGCCCGAAGCTCATCTATCCGATGAAGAACACGGCCGTCCTCTACGCTTGTCCCGAGCCAAACGTTCGGAAGAACATCGAAACCCGGCGACGTAAGCACAGTCGCCATGCGATCCGGCCGCTTCGTCAAGATTTGATAGGTGTGGTGAGGGGTTGCCTCCATGACAGCCCAGACACGGCGAATGAACTCTTCCGGCACCCTTGCGTGGAAGAGGTCCGACATCGAATTGACGAATACTCGGCGGGGCTTCTTCCAGTTCATCGGGGCTTCGAGCGAGGCGCGGTCCAGCGTGATCTTGCCCGTCCACTTCGCCCGCCCGCCGCTCTTGCGCGTCAGGCCGGCGTATTTTGCGACCCCCATCGCCTCAAGCCTGGCGGCCATGCGCATGGCGTAGCAGTTCGCGCACCCGGCCGTCAGCACCGTGCATCCGGCAACGGGGTTCCACGTCGCGTCGGTCCATTCGATCGAAGTGTCGGCCATGATTTGCCATCCTGATAGATCGCGCAAAGTGCCCCGATCTTCGTAAACAACGTCCTACGAAGATGACAGCGACGCGGCGTCAGACGAGGAATTCAGCCATACCTACGATACACGCGATGCGCGCCGGCAACAAATCGGTGGCGGCCGGTGAGAGAGTGCCCACCCCGAGCGGCGGGGTGGGCGCATACGGCGGCGGCAAACAGGGAGAAAACCGCCACCGATTAGAAAGCGCGCCCGCCCGGAAGGGGCATCAGGCGGGCGCGAATGGCGGCGGGGCAAAGGAAAACCCGCCGCGAACTATCAGCCGCCGCTCGGACCGTCGTAGGGCGTCTTCACGAAGCCGCGCCAGTCGATCGCCTTAGCGCCGACATCGAGGCGGCATTTCACTTCAACGCCATCCACATCGAAGCCTTGGCGGGTTTCGATGTATACGCCCTGTGCACCTTCGAGATAGGCGACCTCGATCAGATCGACGGTTGCGGTGCTCGCCGCGAAGTAGAATGCATTCGCATCGCCTGCGATGCCGAAGCGGAGGATGCCGGCATCAAGACGCGGCTCGGCGATCGGCGTCAACGCCTTGAGCGCCAGCGGCACGGCATCGCTGCTTTTCGTCGGGTAGATCGCCGCCAAGAACTCTTCGGCGTCAGTTTGGAGCGCTTTCGGGACGATGATGAAGCTAGGGCTCAAATTGAGCACGGTCTTGCCGTCGAGGCCGGTTTGGAGGCCCATCTTGAGGCGGGCTTCGGAAACGGCGGCCTTGCCAATGGCGAGGTCCGTGCCAAGATTTTTGTGGTCGGCATGGAAGAGCGTCTTGCCGTCGCCCATCGTCGGGTTGGACAGAATTTGCGCCCACACCACGTCACTCTCAAGCTGCGCCGCCTGAATTCCGAAGGCGCGGGGCAGCACCGAAAAGGCGTTGAGGTCATCGTTGATGATAGCCTGACGCGTCAGCGAAACCACCCGGCCGTAGGTCGCGATGGCGTATTTCTCGTTGCTTTCACCCATCGTCCCACGCTTGAACTCGCCCGCCTCGTTCACCTTCTCAAAGGCAGGTGCTTCGCCGATAGAAACGCGGGACTGCTCCTTAAAATCAGGCACAGTCGTGACGCGAGCCAATGGCCGCCACGTCGCAGGAGCGGCCTCATACGCCTGCCTAAGAACCTTCCCGGCTACGTTCGCGAGGATATGCGGGAAGTCGGCAGTCGAGTGCAGGCCGGAACGCTGCGCCAGCGCCTCGCCCGCAATCTGCATTTTCGACATGCCGGCGGTGCGAACACCGCGCACTTCGAGGCTCTGACGAGCGAGTTCCAACATCGGCAGAGCCATGAACGCCTCACCGCCTGCGGCCAGGGGAAATTCTTCGGGGCTGATCCGATGCAAGATCGCAGCCTGCACCCCGGCGGCCCGAGCGCCTTCCCGGGAATTATCGCCGACAGTGGCATACATCGGAGCGCCGGTCTGATGGCCGGGTCCGCCCGGGTGCGCGCGGCGCTCGTCATCGGCCATCCGGTCGATCAACTGGCGGCGGAAGTCAGCGAGATTGGTCCCTTCGCGGATCGCGTCAGCGGCGAGATCGGCGACACCGAAGCGCTGGCCGAGATCGGCAATAGCGCCGCAGCGAGCGCGTTCAAGTTCGGCGGTAGCGGCATCATCCGATGCCAGGGCGGTGTTCTTCGTGGGCATCGGGGCCTCCTTGGTAGAACGATTGATGATGGTTGCTTGGTATGTCTGCCGGCCTTCGGCGCGGACCTGTGCATTCGGATCGGCAGGGATCGGCACGGCGGAAACCTCTAGGGGTTCCCATTCGACTACACGGTGAACGGGGATTTCGCCGGCTGCGGCTTCGGTCTTTTCGACCTTGATGATCTTGTATCCGACGCTGATATTTTTGACCGTGCCCTCGCGAATTTTCTGCACGGACGACGCAACGTCTTCGGCATCAGAGAGCAGTACGCGGCAGATGCCTTTGCCCCTCTCGATGCGAGCGCTACCCGGCACGACGGAGCCGAGAACGCGGCTCAAGTCGTAACTGTCGTGAGTATCGAGAAAGGGCGCACCAAGATTGAGCCGGTCGAGCTTCACTGCCTGGGCGGTGACAACAAGCTCTTCTATATACGGGCCGTCGATCCAGCTATGCCGACGCACCGATGCGCCGGACGTGAACACGATCTCGATGGTGTTCGTCGCCTCGTCAAAGCTCGCAGCGCGAACGGACGCGCTGCGCCGCTGTGCCGGCAAGTCGATAGTGACGGGTGCGTTCATTGCATGCCTCCGGTCGGCAGGGCGATGAAGGGCGATGAAGGGCGAAGCGAGCGCGCGGATTTCATCGCCGGTCAATGCGCCCTTGCCTTCAAGGCTGGTCGCAACCGCGCGGATGGCGTTCCAGGCGGGGCCGCTGGTGACGAATGCGACCGCTTCTGCGTCGATCATGCGGTAACAACTGATGTGCTCTTCCGGCGAAAGGCCGGGGTGCTCCGAAAGGCCCACCGAAAAGAACTGCGCGCAGTCGGGCGAATTGGGCGGCAGATCGCCATCGGCAACTTCCAGCCAGAACCGAAGCTCGTGATCGTGGGGCCGATAGATTTGCCGGCCGCGTGACCAACGTTCAGCAGCGGGGCCGGCGAGAAGCGCCAGCCGATGGCCGAAGACATTGCCGCGCGGGGCGTACTTCACACAGGGCGGATCGAGCCATGCCATCGCAGGCGAGGCACCAAAAGCGAAACCGGCGACGGCGTGCGCTGCTTCGTGGACGGCGACCTCAAACGGGGTTGGATCGCCGGCAAGGAAGCCGGAAAGCGTGAAGTCGGAAATGGAAAGGTCGGGCATCGTCTCGCCGGTCGGAAATTAAAATATTCCTGTCGGCAGCGACGCAATCGTGATCTCCATATGGCTCATCACCAGCTCTGGAAGACCCCCACGCAAAATCATGCGAACAGGATGCAATTACGCTCGGCGTATATATTGTTAACGTCAAGACGAATTCGTATTCGCGTGCATTATTTTGTCTCACGCACGCTTTGATTTTTTATTTTCTTATTTTGTGTGAGTTGGAAATCTTCCTTTTTGCTTTTTCCAACGCGCGCGTTGGATTTTGTACATTGCTTCTTCGGATCAATGCGATCGACCCGCATCAGAATATTTGCTCGCCGGGTTCGGCCTTCTTCGCCGCATCCGCTGCGGTCTTGTTGATGACAGCAAGCGAGCGATTGATCTCGATGCGCGCCCGCTCGCGGACATGCGCTGGCAAATTGGCTGGCACCTTTTCGACCTCCCGGCGCACAACACGAACAAGCCCGGCGACCACGCCGCGATGGTCCTCAATCGGGATCAAAGTCTTCATCTTCGCCGCGATGCGCTGTTCGATCTCCGTGGCGCGGGCCTCGGCGACTTTGATCGCCGACGCTGCTTGTGCAGCGCGGCGGCTCTCGTCATCGAGCCAGCGCAAATAGCCTTGGATCGCGCCAACGAGCGGATAGGCATCGCGGCCGGTCTTCGGGATGACGCCGGCCTGCGCAAGCTGCTGGACACGGCGCGGAGAAATCATCAGCAGTGCGGCCAGCTTGGCCGCCGAGATCGTGGCCGGGCCGGTCTTCGCGGGGGCCTTTTCACTGGTCATTTGCGGGCCTCATCAGCGAAACGAAATGGGATTTTGAAAAGCGGAAATACGTTCGAAACATGCGGCCGTGTCGCCCGCAGGAGGCGGGGGATAGGCAAAAATCCTTTGCCCGGCGGGGGCCTATCGGGGCCGGCGGGGGTGTCAGCGCAGGCAGGCGCGAGCGATGGCAGGAGCGCGGCGCGGGTCATGCCGCGCCGCCCGAACGACCGCCACCGCTACCGACATCAGGCTCGTTCGGCACCTGCTCCCAACGTGTGCGTGCCCCATTGGGATGGAAGACGGTCACAACCATTGCAGGCCGGGGGGTGAAGAACGGCCGTGGATTATCGACGGCAAGCTGCAAGCCCTCAGTCGCCCAATCGAGCATCTTCTGTGCTGCGACATCGACATCATCGTGGACGATCGAGCCGAGGACTTCCTCAGCGTGTCGGCCGGCGACATTGCGAAGCATGAAGAGCGCAATTTCGCGAGGTCCGCGCCGCTGCTCGGTGCGGATGATCTCGCGTGCGATGTCGGCGATCCTTGGCGCAAGCGAGCGCGCGAAGCGTTCGGCGTCGTCTCCCTTCATGTCGCACGCCGCCGCTGCGCGGCGTGCGGCCCACAGTCCCCACGAAATACGAGGCTGGCTCATGCCGCTCTCCCACATTTCTCGTCTTTGATCGAAATGATCGGCTGGCTCTGCTGGACCTGTCCGTCGATCGAGCCGGCGGGCTTCAAGCTTGCCGTGAAGCGAGTAGCGTTCTGTCCCAGATGATGAAGCTGCAAGACGTGCGCGAGCGCGATTGCAGCGTCGCTGGCGCGCTCGTTCGCCTCTGCCGCAAGCCGGCCGATCTCATATAGCTTGCGGGTCGTTTCCGCCGACAGCATGGGCCGCTTCGCTGCGCGGCCTGCGGGCCGCGCGCCGCTCTTCGGCGTGGCCATTTTTGCGTCGGCAATAGTAGGTTCTACATACTTATTGCCGACGATTTTTTGGCCACGTTCCTCGGCTCGGCGTCGCCGCCATGTGCGGTAGCTGATCCGCTCCGCCTCCCAAGGACGGCTCTCCTTGAGCTTCGCTTTCTTCGGCAGCGCGGCCCGCTTTGCGCGGGCCGCAGCGGTATCGCGCTTGCGCCGCTCCATTTTCATGCTCTCATCCGTCTGACCGATTGCGCGGATGGTCCTGATGTCGAGCGCTTCCCGCTCTTCGATCGTCAGCGCGAGCCGCTTGCCTGCCTCGGTCGCATCGAGCCGCTTCGGCTCGGTCGAGGCGACTTCGATGAATTCTTCATCGGTCAGTAATGGCGTCATCGCGACTGCCCAGGCGCGAGCCGAGCCGGCAGGCAGATGCGGAAAGATCAGTTGCAGATAGATCGACCCGTCGTCCGTATCGACCGGGCCGCCATGCCGGCGGCGGATCACTCGCTCGATCTCCGCGACGCGCTGGCGGTCCTGCGTCCAGCCCGACGATATGCCTGCGGATCGTAGTCGTAACCGAGCACAAAGCTACCGACGCGCCGGATGTTCGCGCCTTCCGGGACAGCACGCGCCGATTGCCCGGCGCGCGGATCGCGCTCCTCGTAGACCGCCGCAGGCCGGGCCTTCCTTCCGGCCGCGCTCATCAACGCTTCCCCATCGCTGCCACGGCGGCTAGCCGCTCAAGCTCGGAGCGTGGGATCAGGCGACGGCGACCCAACAGAACCGACCTAATCTGACCGTCACGAACTCGATTGCGGATTGTGCCAATCGACAGGCCAAGAAGCTTTGCAGCTTCGGCCGGCGACAGAAAAAGAGAGAGAAATGGGGTTTCCGACATATGCAGCCTAACGGTTCGAGTTGAACGTCCATCAGGCCGCACGGAGCGGTTGACTTAATCTAGCGCTCCTTCGCGCTTACCGCAATATCGCACCGCGATCCTGCCTCGGCAGGTTCGCGACCCATGCTGTCTTTCGAAGTGGTGCGAAAACATAAGCAAAACAAACACTTGGATTTTGGCTACAATCGCCGCTACGCCCTCCCGCTACCACTTCTTCCTGCAAAATATCTGTCTGCATAGATCAGTATCGGCTTCGGCCGCCCGCGCGTGTTCCTCCTCCATGCGCAACTTTGCCGCGTTGCACAAGGCGGCCATCGGGCCTGAAATGCGCCGGCAGGCCGGCCAAACGGCCCGGCCCCAAGGAGTGTTGCCATGAAAGGCCGCCCCGCGCCTGAAAGAACGCCCGTCATCGACGGCAGGCCGCTGCCGGAGATTCTCGACGAGGCGATGATTCGCGACGTCGTGCACGGCTTTTACGACCAGATCCGCAAGGACGACCTGATCGGACCGATCTTTACGAAGGAGATCGCTGACGACGACTGGCCGGTCCATCTCGCCAAGATGTGCGATTTCTGGTCATCGACCCTGCTGCGAACCGGACGCTATGACGGGCGGCCGCTGGCGCCGCACCTTGCCATGCCGCAGCTTCAGGAAGAGCACTTCCGCCGCTGGCTGACGCTTTTCGATGCGACTGTGTCGCAGCTTTGCCCGCCGGATGTGGCTGGCCTGTTCATGGACCGGGCGCTGCGCGTCGCCCACTCCTTCCGGCTGGCAATCGCCTTCAATCGCGGTCAGGACACGGTGGATATCTCGCCGATCACCCGGGACAGCCTCGCCTCGCTCTGACAGCGGACCCGACATCCGGCCCGGAGAAAATTCGGGCGACCCGCTCTCCTCCAAAGGAGGCAAACCGCCCAAACTCCATCCGGCCCGTCAGCCTTCGCGGGCAGCCTCGCGCAGCGTGTCTTCGAGAATGTCGAGCGCTTCCGAAAACACCTCGTCCTGAATGGTGATCGGCGCAAGGAAGCGGATGACATTGCCGTAGACGCCGCAGGTGAGCAGGATCAGGCCCTTCTCAAGCGCCTTTTCGCGCACTTTGTTGGCGAAGTCCGGATTGGGCGACTTGCCGCCGGGAATGTTGAACTCGACCGCATTCATGAAGCCCGGACCGCGCACGTCCGCGATCTGCGGCACCGAACCTGCCAGCGACTGAAGCCGCTGCTTGAGACGCGCGCCGAGCCGGTCGGCGCGGGCGCAAAGGTCTTCCTCCTCGATCACGTCGAGCACGGCATTGCCTGCCGCCACGCCGATCGGGTTGCCGCCATAGGTACCGCCAAGGCCCCCGGGGCCGGGCGCATCCATGATGTCGGCGCGGCCGGTCACGGCTGCGATCGGGAAGCCGCCGCCGAGACCCTTGGCCATGGTCGTGATGTCGGCGACGACGCCGTAATGCTCCATGGCAAACAACTTGCCGGTGCGGGCAAAGCCGGTCTGCACCTCATCAGCAATCAGCAGGATGCCGTGCTTGTCGGCCAACTCGCGCAGCTTGATCATGAAGGCCTTCGGCACCTCATAGAAGCCGCCCTCCCCCTGTACCGGCTCGACGATGAAGGCGGCGACGCGCGCCGGATCGACATCGGCCTTGAACAGCTTGTCGAGCACACCGAGCGTGTCCTCTACGGTTGTGCCATGTAGTTCGACCGGGAACGGCACATGGAACACGTCTGGCATCATCGCGCCGAAGCCGGTCTTGTAGGGAACGACCTTGCCGGTCAGCGTCATGCCCATGAAGGTGCGGCCATGGAAAGCCCCGGTGAACGCGATGACGGCGGAACGATTGGTCGCCGCCCGCGCAATTTTGACCGCATTCTCGACCGCTTCCGCACCCGTGGTGACGAAAATCGTCTTCTTCTTGAAGTCGCCGGGAACCGCCTTGTTCAGCCGCTCGGCCAGCACGACATAGTTCTCATAAGGCACGACCTGATGGCAGGTGTGGGTGAAATGATCCAATTGGTCCTTCACCGCTGCGATCACCTTGGGGTGGCGGTGGCCGGTGTTGACGACGGCGATGCCGGCGGCGAAATCGATGTAGCGGCGGCCCTCCACATCCCACAATTCGGCGTTCTCCGCGCGCTCGGCATAGACCTGCGTGGTGACGCCGACGCCGCGCGAAATCGCGTCCGAGCGACGTGCTGCAATTTCCGTATTGGACATTGTGTTCTCCGCAAAACGTCGCCAGGACGGTTGACAATAGGAAAACTATCTACATTTTTTCTGTAGAGTGCAAGAGTGTGGCCATGCTGGCCGAACGACTGGAACGAGAGTGGACGAACCCCTGTTCAAGATCGCCGAGGCGGCGCGCATGGCTGGCGTGTCGCCCTCGACGCTTCGGCTTTGGGAAACGCAGGGACTGGTTGAGCCTTTGCGCACGCCATCCGGCCAGCGTCTGTATGCGCGGACAACAGTCGAGCGGCTGAAGACGATCGTCTGGCTGCGCAATGAGGAAGGGCTGAACCCGGCTGCAATTCGCCAGAAACTGGCGGGACAGATGCCCGCCGAGACGTCGAGCGACGAGGATCAGTCGGAGGACGGCGACGCACCCGCCGACGCATCCATCGGCCAGCGGCTGAGGCATCTGCGCCGCGATACCGGCCAGACGCTTGAAACGGTGGCGCAGGCGACCGGGGTTTCGGTGTCGCATCTGTCGACCTTCGAGCGCACCTCGCAGGGCCTGTCACTGCCCATGCTGCATACGGTCGCGCGCCATTTCGGCACGACGGTCACGGCCCTCAACGGCGAGCAGGATGCGCTTGGCGCCGAATCGCTGATCCGCGACGGCCAATGGAGATCATGGCCGCCAAGCTCGTCGGGCGTCACCGTGCAGTCGCTGGCAGAAGGCCGCAACCAGATGGAGTGCCATCGCTTCGTGCTGGCTCCCGGCGCGTCGAGCGAAGGTTCCTACGAACATGAGGGCGAGGAGTTCATGCATGTGCTGAAGGGCGAAATCGAGATCGTGCTCGACGGCGACCGCTTCTTCCGCCTGCACGCCGGCGACAGCTTCTATTTCGAGAGCCGCCGCCCGCACTCATGGCGCAATGCGTCGGAGAGCGAGACCGTGCTGATCTGGATCAACACGCCGGCCTCGTTCTAGACGGCGATCGTCTCAAGCACCGAGCGCAATTTTTCGCCCAATGGCTTCGGGCGGCGCGTGATGCGGTCGACATAGACATGCACGAAAAAGCCTTGCGCGGCGGCAACATCGGCATCGTTGCGGAACAGGCCGATCTCGTAGCGAACCGACGACGACCCAAGCTTCGTCACCCGCAATCCAGCCGTGACGAGGTCGGGAAAAGCGAGTTCGGCGAAATATTTGCAGCCCGTCTCGACCACCAGCCCGACCTGGTCGCCGGAATGGAAGTCGAGCACCCCCTGTTCAACCAGCCAGCCGTTCACGGCGGTGTCGAACAGCGAGTAATGCACCACATTGTTCATGTGGCCGTAGACGTCATTGTCCATCCATCGGGTCTGGATCGACCGGAAGGTCTTGTAGTCGGCGCGTGTCGAAGCTGCCTCGCGCATGGACCTCACCATGCCGCCCGGTAGATGCCGAGCGCGTCGGCTTCCGACACGTCGCGCGGATTGTTGACGAGCAGGCGCTGCTGCTTCATCGCGTCAGACGCCATCTTGGCCAGATGCTCTTCGCCAATTCCGACCTCGCGCAGGCGCGTCTGCATGCCGAGCCGCTTCGCCAGGCTCTCAAGCTCGGCGATGAAGGCGGCGCACTTGCCCTGCGCGCCTTCTTCGCCCGTCAGACGCGGGAAGGCGTCGGCGGCGATTTCCGCATAAAGATGCGCGGCGTCCGGCGCATTGAAGCGCAGCACATGCGGCAGGACGAGCGCATTCGACAGGCCATGCGGCACATGGAAGGTGCCGCCGATGGGATAGGCCAGCGCGTGGACGGCGGCGACCGGCGAATTGGCGAATGCCTGCCCCGCCAGCATCGAGCCGAGCAGCATCGCGCCGCGCGCCTCGACATTGCCCGGATCGCGCACCACCGTCTCGATGTTGGCACCGAGCAGGCGCAGCGCCTGTCGCGCCAGCATCTGCGACAGCGGGTTGTTGTTGGCGTTCTTCGAGGCATAGGCCTCAATTGCGTGGACCATCGCATCGACGCCGGTCGCAGCCGTGATCGAGGCCGGCAGGCCAAGCGTCAGTTCGGCGTCGAGCACGGCGATATCGGGCAGGATGATCGCCGACGACACGCCGCGCTTTTCTTCCTCGCCGACCGTGATGATCGAAACCGGCGTCACTTCCGAGCCGGTGCCAGCCGTCGTCGGCACCAGCACCAGCGGCAGGCGCGGTCCCTTGGCCTGCGCCACGCCCCATGCGCCATCAAGATCCTCACCTGAGCCCAGCAACAGGGCGACCAGCTTTGCGACATCGAGCGAGGAGCCGCCGCCGAAACCGACAACACCGGTCACGCCAGCGGCACGGCCAGCCTCGATCGCCTTTTCGAGCGTGGCGCGCGACGGGTCGGCCTCGACGCTGTCGAAGATGGTGACAGCGATGCCGGATGCTTCAAGCGAGGCGACTGCGCCATCGCCGAGGCCGAGCTTGCGCAGGCCGGGATCGGTGACGAACAGCACGCGCTCGCCGAGCCTCTTGCCCGCGATCTGGCCGAGCCGACGCGCCGCACCCGCCTCGAAAACGATCGACGCTGTGGTGTTGAAGACAAAAGGTGTCATGTGCGCAATTCTCCAGCCTTGGCCGGTCGGCATGGCTGCCATGCCCCGGTGACCGTTTTCTTGCATCGCGCAATGATCTATATCAAGCCGCACCGGCCAATTCAGACATGTGATGCCGGCAGGGGACGACCCCACGCATCATGCGAACCAAGGCGGGACGGCCCGAGAAAATGGGAGTCTTGCAATGGCATGGTTCTATCTCGTGATCGCCGGCGTCTTCGAAATCGGCTGGGCCGTCGGCCTCAAATATACTGACGGATTTTCAAAGCCCCTTCCGACCGTTCTCACCGTCGGCGCCATGGCGATCAGCCTGTGGATGCTCGGGCTTGCACTGAAGGACCTCCCGATCGGCACCGCCTACGCGATATGGACCGGCATCGGAACGGTCGGCACCGCATTGCTCGGCATCTGGCTTTTCGGAGATCCGGCAACAGTCCTGCGCCTGCTCTGCATCGCGCTCATCGTGTCGGGCATCATCGGGTTGAAACTCGTAGCCTGAATACGTTGTTGCGTCAGAAATCCCCGCCCGACTCTTGACGCGAGTCGGCGGTTCTGATTCCCTTGCGCCAGCCTGACTGCTTCGGGCGGACATAGCGTAGCGTAGGTAGAGTGAACAACGCGCGGGGCAACCCGAGCGCGGGAGCGGTCGTGCGGGCGGCGCGGCGGTTCCCAATGCCCGGCGAACGGTCGGGAGCGCCTAGAATGGCCGAACAGGGATGACTATGATCTTGAGGGGGCGCGTGGAGCGTTCCCCGGCTCAGATGGCCCACCTCCCAATTTTGGGACAAGACGAATGGTCGACGCCTTATGTCGACGGCCTCTCCGGCGCGCTGACCCGCGAGACGTTGGGGCGCGCCATGCGCGAGATCGGCGCGGCCGTCGGCGCGGAACAATTCTGCCTTGCCGACCTGTCGCGCAGCCACGCCGAACAGCCGCCGCAGGTCCTGTCGTCGAACTGGAGCTTCGACGCCATCGAGATCATCGGCACCGCGACGATCGAAACCCTGATCCAGGCGCGGCAGGCGGTATTGCCTGGCCAGCCACACACCCCCTATCACCCGACCACGCGAGCGGACGGCCCGCGCCCGGTCGATGTTCGCACGGCCGCGCACCTTATCGAATTCGGCCATCACGAGATCTATCTCCTGAAGCTGAGGGCAGGCCCGCGCCGCGGCGTGTGCATCCTGTCCGGCCCGCGCGGAAAGATCATGTGCGAACGCCTTTCGCAGGCGCATATGATCGTCACCTATCTGACGTCGCGCTATTTCGAGACGCTGGCGAGCGAGGCCAACGACCCGCTGTCGGAGCGCGAGCGCGAATGCCTCTACTGGGTGTCTGAAGGCAAGACGACCGAAGAGATCGCGGTGATCATTAGCGTGTCTGCCAATACGGTGAACAAATATATCGTTTCCGCGATCCATAAGTTTGGCGCTGAAAACCGCGCCATGGCGATCGCAGTTGCCATTCGCGCCGGGGTCATCTGATGGCCGACCGCCGGACGCAGGCAGACGAACATGCCGATGCCGGAATTCGTGCGCTGGCCGAAGTTTCGCGCCTCGCCCGACTGGCAACCGCAGGCGTCATTCCCGACGCCATCCGCCGCTGCCGCCGCGCCGCCATGCAGCATGGCGCGACGAGCTTCGCCCTTTTCTTCACCGGCCGCGACGTCGGATCGGACCGCCTCGTCGCCTCGTTCGACGAAGCCTTTCCCGGCACCTCGCAGGTCACCGCGTCGATCATGGCATCCGGCAGCGAGGAACTCAGCCGCCACGCCACACATTGGGCCGTGCCTGCCATCTGGAGCGTGGACGCGCTGTCCGAGCCGATCTCTCTATACGCAAGCTCGATGACAAAACGGCTGACGCCCCAGCCCGGCATCGCGCTGCCTGTGTCGGCCGACAACGGCCAGACAGGCCTGTTTGTCTTCACAGGCCCGGATATTGACATCACGTCGCGCGCGACGATGGCGCTGCATCTGGCCTGCCATGAAATCTTCGCCTCGGTGGCGGCGTTGCGCACCGGCAGCACATCGAGCGCCAGCGCCGTGACAAATCGCGAAATCGAATGCCTGAAGCTGGCCGCCGCCGGCCGCACCAGCGACGACATCGCCCGCATCCTCGGCCTGTCGGTCCACACCGCCAACCAGTATCTGACCTCGGCAGGCGCAAAGCTCGATGCGGTCAACCGCATGCAGGCCGTCGCCAAGGCGATACGCCTCGGCGTCATCGACTAAAAATCCAGGATTTCAGACGCTTGGACGCATACCCTCGACCGGCGGCGTCTTGACGATGCGCGATTGAAGCAGCGCGGTTTCGAGGAACCGCGTATTGGCCGCCGGGTCTCCGTCAGGCGTGTCGAAGGTGATGTAGTTCACCTCCACGCAGGCATGATTGGCGGTCATTGTCAGGGCGAAATAGACATCGACGCCGGCCGGCTTCAACTCGATGTCGAGCACGATGCGCGGCTCGCCGGTCCAGCCGACATGAGCCTCCCCGCCATGGCCGAGCGTGACCGTGCCGGGCATGAAATAAAGTTCGGCGGCCGAGTCTACGAGATCGGCGATGTTGCCGAACCGCTCCATGCGAATGAAGGCGATGTAGTCGGCTATCTCCACGAGGCGCAATTCGCTGACGAATTCACGGATCGCATTTGCGACCACCGCCTCGCGCTCGACCGAATGTTCTTGCCGGATCATGCTGTCCTTGGGCCAGGGCTCTTCTTCGCCGCATTCGCGTAGATGACCCGGATAAGCTCCGCGACCGCCTGGTAGAATTGCGACGGGATCACACTATCGACCGAAACTTGTTTGTACATGGATCGGGCGAGCGCCACGTCTTCGAACACCGGGATTCCGTGCTCGGCCGCGATCTCGCGGATCTTGAGCGCGACGAGGTCCTGGCCCTTGGCGACGACGACCGGCGCGCTGTCCCGGTCCCGCTCATAGCGCAACGCAATCGAGAAGTGGGTCGGGTTGGCGATGATCAGCGTCGCCGTCGGCACATTGGCCATCATGCGGCTGCGCGCCCGGTCGCGTTGCAGCGAACGGATGCGCGACTTGACCAGCGGATCGCCGTCGGTCTGCTTCATCTCGTCCTTCACCTCCTGGCGCGTCATGCGCAGGTCGGTGCGCCAGTTGAAGCGCGTCCACAAAAGGTCGGCGGCAGCGATGAGCAACATCACCAGCGTGATCGTAATCAGCATCTGGACGAGTATGCTGAGCATGACCGGGCCGAACGCGGTCGGGTTGGTCAGCATTCCGGCAAGCAGCTGCGCAGGCGTGTCGCGCAGCGCAAAGACCACGAAGGCCGTTGCGAAGACCACCTTGGCGACGGACTTCAGAAACTCGACGATGCCCTTCGCGCCGAACATGCGCTCCCAGCCCTTGATAAGCGAGATGCGCGACATCTTCGGCGCGATGCGATCTGCAACGAAGGCAGGCGGGTTCTGGAAGATGCCGCCTGCAAGCCCGAAGGCCATCATCAGCGCCAGCACCACCATCAGCGCCCGCCCGATCTCGATCGACACGAGTTCATAAAGGCCGATCGCATCGGCACTGTTGCCGAGCGTCCATTCGTCGGGCCGCTCCAGAAAGATCGCCAGAAACGAGCCGAGCCGCATCGCGGTGTCATAGGAGAAGAAGAAGCAGAAGATGAGGACGGCGACGAAGGAGCCGAAAAGCGGGATTTCCTTTGAGAAAGGGGTCTGGCCCTTCTCGACGGAGTCACGGATTTTCTTCTCCGTGGCTTCTTCTGTTTTGCTTTCCTTATCGGAATTTTCTGACATCGTGCGTCAGCTGACCTGTCAGGCCGCTTCCTGCGTCGGACGCAATACGATCGTCCCCTGCGAGGCAAGACGGATCGCGGTCGAAGCGATGGCCTTGCGCGCGCGATTGACGTCGGTGGCCGACAGATTGCCCGGATCGGCCTTCAGTTCCGCCTCGATCATGCGGCGCGCGCGCGCGCCAAGCGCCGACAGGACGCTCTCGGTCAGGCCAGGCTCCGCATCGCGCAGCGCCAGCGTGACCACATCCGCGCCAATGTCGTCGAACAGCATGACGCGCTGCCTCTGGTCGAGATGCTCGATGTCCTCGAAGGCGAAGAGCTGCGAGCGGATCGCGTCGAGATTTCCGGCGCCTGCCTCCGCGAGATCGTCCATCACCTCGTCGAGCTGCGATTTGTCGAGTTCGTTGAGGACGCTGGCGACGCGCATCTGGCCGCCCGACGACGCCTCCGCGCTCTTGTCCTCGACAAGGGCGGCGCGCACTTCGGCCTCGAACATCAGCGACGTCTCGGGCGCGACAAGGCCGACGCCCAGCATCCGCTTGACGATCTCGCCCCGCGCCTGCTTGGTAAAGGACAGCAGCACCTTCGCCGCAAAGGAGGGCGCAAGCCGGGTCAGCGCATAGGCGGCGACCTGCGGATGCTCGTTCATCAGGAAGATCGCGACGCGCTCTGCTTCGAGCGCCTCGACCAGCGGCCAGACAGGCTTGAGGACGTTGTCGGGAGGCGGTGGCGGAGCGTCGCCCATCAGCGCCGTCATCTCTTCGGGCGTCAGCGTCTCACTGAGGATGGTGCCCATGGTGGCGGCGGAATCGAGCAGGCCCGCCCCTTCCGCGAACTCGCCCTCGAATTCGGCGACGATGCGTTCAAGCTCGTTCTGCGGGATGGTGCGCAGCTCCTTGGCGGCCTCCATCAGCGCGCGCAATTCGTCCTGCTTGAAGAATTTCAGCAGGCGGCCGGCGGTCGGCTTGCCGAAGGCGACCAGTATCGCCGCCGCTTTCTGCGAGCGCGACAAGGTCACCGTTCCGGACACGCCCTCCTTCTGCATGGACTAGCGCTTTGCCCCGCTGATGATCTCGGTCAGCTTGACGCCGAAGCGCGACGGGTCGTTCTCCAGCACGGTGATTTCGCCGCGCGCGATCTTGCGGCCATTGACCATCACGTCGACCGGTTCGCCGATGCGCCGGTTGAGCGCAACCGTGGAGCCCTTCTGCAGGGCCATCAGGTCCGACACCGGCATTTCGGCGCCGCCCAGCATGATCTGGACTTCGACGGGAATGTTCATGATGACGCTGCTGTTGCCGCCGCCCGACATCGCGCCCGAGGCTGCGGTCGACGATCCGCCGGAAACGGCGGGTTCGTCCTTCAGCACGCCGCGCAATTCCGCGATGGCCTTGTTGAGTTCGGCCTCGTCGTCGCCCTCGGCGAGGGTTGCGGCAGCGTTTGCCTGTTCCGGTGTAATGGCCATCATCTATCTCGCCAGCAAACCATCCATCAGATCGGCGTCGGGGTCGAATGGTTCCTTCACCCGCACCGTATAGTTCTGCCCAAGTTTTCCGAACTCGCAGACGAAGAGCGTCTTGCCCTTCGCCGCAAGCTTTGTCTCACCGGCAGCGTCTTTGGGCAGTTCGAGAACCTGACCGACTCGCAGACCGGAAATATCCGACAACGTCAATCGCCCCCCGGGGATGGTCGCGTCAAGCTTGACCATCGAACGCATGATCTCGCCGCCGAAGCGGGATTTCCAGTCGCTGCCCGCCTTTGCGTCTTCGCCGCGCGGTGCGAGCACGACGCGCTGGGGCATCGTCACGCTGATCTCGCCGCTGCCGCCTGCGGTGGCAATCCTGAAAACCAGCCGCGCCGAAGGCCCGTCGCGGTGAACCTGCTTGCGGCGGTCGTCGCCGAAGATCGGCGCCGGCAGCGGGAAGCGGACATTCATGGCGCGCTGGCCGGAGCCGTTCAGCGCCTCCGCGATCGCCTGGAAAACCTTGGCGCAGATCTGGCGTTCGGTCGAAGACAGCGGCCGGTCGATGGCTGCAACCGGCGCTTCGGCCGATGCCCCGAACAGCAAAGCCGTCACCAGAGACATCGCGTTCGCGTCCATCGCTATCATCAGCGCGTCGGGCGAATTGGCGGATGCCGCGACCGTCAGCGGCTCGCTGTCGCCGCCTTGCGCGAAGACCTCCGAGATGCGGCCGAGCTGAACATCCTGAAAATCGAGCTGGATGGGACCGTTGACCAGTTCCAGCAAGTTGCGTGCGATCGGCGGCAAGGCGCGCTCGCCAAGTGCGCGCGCCGCTGCGATGACCTTCTGCGGTTCAGCCGTTTCTCCGACCAGCCGCTCGATGAGCGCGTTGCGCTCCGCGGTCCGGTCTTCGCTGGGTTGAACCGTGAACGACACGATCAGGCCGCCTTCTTGGCGTCGCCGCCGTTAAGCGTGCTCTGCTCGACCGCGTCGATCGATGGACGGTCATAGGTCGAGATCGTCTTGCGGCCGAACTCGATGGCGACCTGCGGCAGCGAACCGTTCATGTAGGCGATCAGCGTCTGCTTGATGATGATGTAGAGGCGCAGGTTCTTTTCGCGCACCATCTTGATCTTGGTCGCGATCGGCCCGGCGACGCAGTAGGACATGAAGATGCCGAGGAAGGTGCCGACGAGCGCAGCACCAATCAGGCCGCCCAGGATTTCAGGTGACTGGTCGAGCGCGCCCATCGCCTTGACGACGCCCAAAACCGCCGCGCAGATGCCGATGGCCGGGAACGCGTCGCTGATCTGCGTCAGCGCCTGATAGGCCTTGAGCTTGTCGTGCTTGATGGTGTCGATTTCCTCGTCCATCAGCGCCTCGATCTCATAGCTCTTGGCATTGCCGATGATGATCAGGCGACAATAGTCGCAGATGAAATACATCAGGCTCTTGTCCTTGAGGATCGTCGGATAGGCCTGGAAGATCGCCGATTCTTCGGGGTTGTCGATATGGGCTTCGACCTCGTTGCGCGATTTTGTCTTCAGTTCGCGCATCAGGCTGTGCAGGACGCCAAGCGTCTCGAGATACTGCACCTCCTTTGGCACGGACTGCTTGAACGCCTCCATGATGCCCTTGCCGGTGTCCTTCACCGTCTTCATCGGGTTGGCGACGAGGAACGTGCCGAAGGCGGCGCCGCAGATGATGACCACTTCCCACGGCTGCCAGAGCACGTCCAGATGGCCGCCCATCGCCATGAAGCCGCCGAGCACGCAGCCCAGCGTCACGACCATTCCGATGATGATGCCCATTTTTGATGCCCATACAGAGTTCTGCACCTGCATGCGTAGCGGGGCTTGCTTGTGTGAAGCTTGACCGCCGCCGCGCTCAAGGGAGCCGTTTGGCGGATGCCTGCCGAAAGGCCGAGCGGCATCAGAAAGCTTCGCGCAAGGATTTTGGCTTAAAGACAGTGAAGGACGAACAGGGCACCTGGCGTGATCAACACTTTTGTCGGCTACAATCTGATAGCCCGCGACATCGACAAGTCGCTTCTTCAGGTGTCGAAACAGCCGACCGTGCAGCGCGAGTCGGAGTATTTCGCCAAGAACATCGTCAACGTTAAGTCGATTGGCGAGTTCCTCGACAATGACCGCCTGTACCGCTTTGCCATGAAGGCCCACGGCCTTGAAGACATGGCCTATGCCAAGGCGTTCATGCGCAAGGCGCTCGAAGGCGGCATCTCGGATTCCGACAGCTTCGCCAACAAGCTGACCGACAAGCGTTACGCCGAATTCGTCGCCAGCTTCAATTTTGCTGCCCGAAGCGACGCGACCACGACCTATGCGCCGGCGCAGAAGGGTGTCGTCGACCGCTACATCATCGAGGCCTTCAAGGCAGGCGTGATGCTCGACAATCCCGTGCTGGTCGCGCAGAACAAGGCCTACCTCGCGGAAGTCGGCAAGGTGAAGTCGGTCTCCGAATTCCTCGCCAACGACGCCGTCTACAGCTACGCCATGAAGGCGTTCGGCCTTGGTGCTCATCTCAATGACAAGGCCATGATGCGCGACATGTTGGAAGACGGGGTTGCCGACCCCAACAGCATCGCCAACAAGAATGAGAACAAGGCATTCGCCCAGTTCGTCGCTGCCTTCAATTTCGCCGAGCTGGGCGAGAAGGCGACGACCTGGCGCACCGCCATCGAAGGCACGATCGACAAGTTCAACCGGCAGAAGCTGGAAGAAGACGCAGGCGTCCAGAACGAGGGCGTGCGGCTCGCACTCTATTTCGAGCGCAAGGCTTCGACGATCAAGAACGCCTATCAGTTGCTCGCAGACCCGGCGCTGAGCAAGGTCGCCTTCACCGCGCTTGGCCTGCCGGCCTCGTTTGCCTCCGCAGACATCGACAAGCAGGCGGCATTCCTCGAGAGCAAGATCGACTTCGAGGAACTGTCGACCGAGAAGGGCTTCAACAAGTTCATGCAGCGGTTCACCGCGCTCTGGGAGATCGACAATGGTTCGTCTTCCACACCCAATGTCGCGCTTCTCTTTGCGCAGCCCACCGAAATGGGCGTTTCGATGAACACGCTGATGGCGCTGCAGGGGATGAAGTTCTGAGATGCAGGATTCCCTTTACGTCACCCTCTCCGCACAGGTCGCCCTTGAGCGCCGCCTGACCACCATCGCAGACAATGTCGCCAATTCGAGCACGGTCGGCTTCCGCGCCACGCAGATCAAGTTCGATGACGTGCTGAGCGGGATGGCGTCGAACCCTGTCGCCTTCGTCCGGACGGGCGGCACCTATCTGTCCGAAGCCAAGGGCGCATTCCGCCAGACCGGCAGCGCCTACGACTTCGCCATTCGCGGCGATGCCTGGTTCTCGCTCGAAACACCTTCCGGCCAGGTCGTCACCAAGGACGGGCGCTTCACGCTCACCACCGAAGGTGCGCTGGTCTCGGTCGAGGGCTATCCGGTGCTCGACCCCGGCGGCACCCCGATACAGATCGACGCGGCCGCAGGGCCGATCACGGTCAGTCCCGACGGCTTCATCCGCCAGCGCGGCCAGCAGGTCGGCGCGCTCGGCCTGTTCTCCTATCAGACGGGCACGGAATTCCGCCGCTATGGCAATTCCGGCATCGTCGCCGAGCGCCCGCCCGAACCGCTCGTCGACGCGTCGATTGCAGGCGTTCATCAGGGATATGTCGAGGACTCCAACGTCAATCCCGTTCAGGAAATGACACGCCTAATCATGGTCCAGCGCGCCTTCGAGGCCGCCTCCTCGGCCATCAAGCAGACCGAATCCACATTTGGCGAAGCTGTCCGCACGCTCGGCGGCAGAAGCTAAGCGCCAGCCGGATGACACTGGAAGCCCGCCAGCAGGTATCCGAAAACGCGCTCCAGTCGCTGGAACGGTTAATGACCGGTTACTCCAGGCCAACTGAGCTCGTCCGCGCCGGCGGCCATGTGGTCGAGGTGTCGGCAACGCAGTATCGCGTGCGCGGCCTGTCGCGCCATGCCTGCATCGGCGATGTGGTCGAGCATCGGACCGTTCATGGCCTGCGCTGCGGCGAGATCGTGCGCATCACGCCCGACGACGTTCTGGTCTCGCCTTTTGAATCGACCGCCGATCTGGCCGTCGGCACTGCAGCCTTCAATCGCGGCCCGGTCGCCGCCAATCCGGATGCGAGCTGGCGCGGCCGCGTGATCGATGCGCTGGGCCGGCCGATCGACGACGGCCCGCCGCTCGGCAGCGGGCTGGCCTCGCAGGACCGCAGGCCAAGCGCAATGGCGCGTCAGCGTGTCGATTCGGCCTTCAAGACGGGCGTGCGCGTCGTCGACATCTTCACTCCCATGTGTTTCGGCCAGCGCCTCGGCATCTTCGCTGGGTCCGGCGTCGGCAAATCGACGCTGCTTGCCATGCTCGCCTCCGCCGATGCCTTCGATACCGCCGTAATCTCTCTCGTCGGCGAGCGTGGCCGCGAGGTGCGCGAGTTCATCGAGGATACGGTCGGTCCGAAGAACATGGCCAAGACCATCGCCGTCGTCTCGACCAGCGACGAAAGCGCCATGATGCGCCGCCGCGCGCCGCAGACCGCCATGAGCGTCGCCGAATATTTCCGCGATCAGGGCCACCGCGTGCTGATGATCGTCGATTCGGTGACGCGTTTCGCCCACGCCCTGCGCGAGGTGGCGACCGCCGCCGGCGAGCCGCCCGTGGCGCGTGGCTATCCGGCCTCGGTCTTCACCGAAATGCCGAAGCTTCTGGAGCGCGCGGGTCCCGGCAAGGCAGGCGAGACAGGCTCGATCACGGCCATCGTGTCGGTCCTGATCGACGGCGACGACCACAACGACCCGGTGGCCGACAGCGTTCGCGGCATTCTCGACGGGCATATCGTGCTCGACCGCTCCATCGCCGAACAGGGCCGCTACCCGCCGGTCAATCCGCTTGCCTCGATCTCGCGCCTTGCGCCCAAGGCATGGACGAAGGAGGAGCAGGAGCTGGTCAACAGGCTGCGCGCCATGATCTCGAAATTCGAGGACACGCGCGACATTCGCCTGCTTGGCGCATATCAGCCCGGCGCCGATCCCGAACTCGACCTGTCGGTGCGACAGGTGCCGATGATCTACGAGGCTCTGGGCCAGAAGCCCGCCGACGGGCGCACCATGGACCCGTTCGGCGATCTGGCGCGCCACCTCAAGGCGCGGGAGACGAACGATGGCTGAGACCGGCTCAGAGACCACCGGAAAGAAGCCGGGCCGCCGATATCGCTTCTTCTCGGAGAGCTACACGCGCGCCGACCAGATGCTCTTTGCCGGCGGCATCGCGCTGTCGGCGATGTGCGCCTTCTTCCCATGGTATGTCTTCAACAATCAGGACCAGTTCGGCATACGCGCCGTAAAGCTGAGCGACATTCCTTCGCGCGGGACGCCGCCCTCGGGCGCAATTCCCGCCAGCCGTGTCGGCGATGCCGCCGAAACGGCGAACGGCAATCCCGGCCGCGACGAATTGGACATGATCTCGACCGCGACGGTCAATGAACTGGATCGCGCCAGAGACCTTTCGGGCGCGGGCGAACAGCCCTTCCCCGCCCCCGTCGTGAAATACAGCGTCATCCACATCGCCAATGGCCGTGCGATGGTCGAGGACGACGGCGGCATCTTTGTCGTGCAGCGCGGGTCGATCCTTCCCGACAGTTCGCGCGTCTCCTCCATCGAGCAGCGCAGCGAAGGCTGGGTTGTCGTGACCACCAATGGCGACGTTCTCGCGCCGGGCGGCTGACGCATCCCGGAACTGGACCAGCCCGCAAGGTCCGCGCAAGTCAGGTCACCTATCGTCGGTTCCAACGCCCGGGAACCGTCGATCGAATGGTACAATCCGTCCAGCTATTTGAACTTGCGACGCAGCAGTCGCGCTGGCTCGCCGCCCGTCAGGCAGCGGTCGCCGGCAACATCGCAAACGTCAACACTCCCGGCTACCGCAGCGTCGACGTAGCACCCTTCAAGCAGGTGCTCGAAAACGCCACCGCTCAGCTGAGCACCACCGCGACCAGCCATATCCCGCTTGGCGGCGGCGGCCATGCCTACGGCCTGCATGCGGTTGAATCATCGTCGGTGCTGCCGTCCGAGAATTCCGTTCAGCTCGAACAGGAACTGATGAAGTCCGGCGAAGTGCGCCGCGCCTTCGAGCTGAACACGGCCATCGTCAAGGCCTTTCACCGCATGATGATGTCGACCGTGAGGGCCTGATCGCCATGGACCCGCTGACAGCCACGATGAGAGTTGCCGCCACGGGCCTCGGCGCACAGTCCGAGCGCCTGCGCGTGGTCGCCGAAAACCTCGCCAATGCGCAGTCGACCGGCAATACGGCTGCCGAAGATCCCTATACCCGCAAGACGATCAATTTTTCGGCGCAGCTCGATCGCGCAACCGGCGTCGCATACGTCAACACGACGTCGATCTCGACCGACCCCAGCGAATATCCGACCGAATATATGCCGGGCCATCAGGCGGCCGACGCCAATGGCTACGTCAAGATGCCCAACGTCAACATGCTGATCGAAATGGCCGACATGCGCGAGGCCAACCGGTCCTATGAGGCGAACCTGCAGGTCATCCGTCAGGCGCGCGAACTGATCTCGATGACCATCGACATGCTGAGGAGCCAGTAATGATCAGCCAGATTTCGCTCTTAAGCAAACTGTCGCCGAGCGGCGTTCAGGACGCCAGCCCCTTCGGCCAGGCCGCCAGGACGGCTGGCACCGATGTCGGCCAGACATTTGCGGACATGCTCGGCAACGCCGCCAATTCGACCGTGTCCTCCCTCCAGAGCGCCGACCGCCTTTCGGTGCAGGCGCTGAAGGGCGAGGACGTCTCGCCCCGCGAGGTGGTGGATGCCGTGATGAGCGCCGAGCAGGCATTGCAGACTTCGATCGCGATCCGCGACAAGATCGTCAATGCCTATCTCGAAATCAGCCGTATGCCGATCTGAGGACCGTGAGATGAGAGCACTGGCAATCGCCGCAACCGGCATGAACGCGCAACAGACCAATCTTGAGGTCATCGCCAACAACATCGCCAACATCAACACCACGGGTTTCAAGCGCGCCCGCGCGGAATTCTCCGACCTGCTCTACCAGGTCGACCGCGCGCAGGGCGTGCCGAACCGCGGCAATCAGGCGATCGTGCCGGAAGGCGCGCATATCGGTCTCGGCGTAAAGACCTCGGCCGTGCGCAACCTGCACGTTCAGGGCTCGTTCCAGCAGACGGGCAACAAGTTCGATCTTGCGATCTCCGGCCCCGGAATGTTCCAGGTCGACGGACCGGAAGACACGGTGGTCTACACCCGCGCCGGCGCCTTCAACACCAATGCCACGGGCCAGCTGGTTACCGTCGACGGCTACACCGTCGTTCCCGGCATCACCATTCCGGAAAACGCGCTTGAAGTGATCGTCAACAAGTCCGGCCAGGTCTTCGCGCGCATCGACGGCCAGGTCCAGTTGCAGGATCTCGGCCAGCTCACGCTCGCCACCTTCTCCAACGAGGCGGGACTTGCGCCCATGGGCGACAATCTCTTCCGCGAGACGGAAGCCTCGGGTGCCGCCATTACCGGCGTCGCGGGTGAAGCGGGCTTCGGCGTCATCGAGCAGGGATATCTCGAAGCCTCCAACGTCGATCCGGTGAAGGAGATCGCTGACATGATCTCGGCGCAGCGCGCCTATGAGATGAACTCCAAGGTCATCAAGGCAGCCGACGAAATGGCGGCCGTGACATCGCAGATGCGCTGACGTCGATGACCCGCACCCTCACCGCCATTCTCGCTGCCGTCGCTGCTCTGGCCATTCCCGCGCTTGCGGCAATGCCGGCCATCGCGCAGGACATGGCGGTGGTGTCGACAAGGGTTGTCTATCCCGGCGAGACGATCGGCCCCGACGCCATCGAAATGGTGCCGCTGAGGCGGACCACAATGCCGGCGGCCCCGATCGCGCAGGACTTTACCGCCGTGCAGGGAAAGGTCGCGCGCCGCACGCTTCTGCCCGGCCGGTTGATCGCCGTATCGTCGCTGCGCGAGGCCTTTCTCGTCGAGAGCGGCAAGCTGGTGAACGTCGTTTTCGAACATGGCGGCCTGACCATATCGATGCGCGCCGTGCCGCTCGAATCCGGTTCTATCGGCGCAGCCGTCAAGCTGCGCAACATCGACAGCGGCAAGGTCTTCTCCGGCGTCATCATGGCCGATGGCACCGTGAGGGTCAGCGGATGAAGGCGCTGCGGGCACTCGTCGGCATCATCGCCGCCGCGCTGGCGGCGTCGCCTCTGCACGCTGCCGACCCTACATCGGGCGCACCGATCAATGGCGGCTATTATGACGACGAAGGCGCGCACCGTTCGCCGCCGCCCCACCAGACATATGCCGACCGCGTCCCTGTCAGGTTGCAGATCGGCGGCCCCTCGCAGCTTCCCGTCCCGTCCGGCCCGATCTCGCGCATCAAGGACATCGCCTCCGTGCAGGCCGCGCGCGACAACCAGCTGATCGGCTACGGCCTCGTCATCGGCCTTCAGGGTACCGGCGACAATCTGCGCAGCGCGCCCTTCACCGAGCAGTCGGTGCGCGCCATGCTGCAGAACCTCGGCATCGCGACCGAAGGCGGCCGCGCGCGCGTCAAGAACGTCGCCGCAGTCATCGTCACCGCCAATCTGCCGCCATTCGTCCAGTCCGGCTCGCGCATCGACGTGACGGTCTCGTCGCTTGGCGACGCGACCTCCCTTTCGGGCGGCACGCTGGTCATGACCCCGCTGCGCGCGCCCGACGGCGAGATCTACGCTGTCGCTCAAGGCCAGATCGTCGTCTCCGGCTTCACCGCCCAGGGTGCGGCCGAAACCGTGACGCGCGGCGTTCCGACATCCGGCCGCCTGCCCAATGGCGCGATTGTCGAACGCGAGGTGCCGGCGCGGTTCAGCGACGTCGAACTCGTCACCATGCAACTGCGCAATCCCGATTTCTCCACCATCATTCGCGTCACCGACGCCATCAACGCATATACCAGCACGCGTTTCGGCAAGAAGCTGGCGAGCGAGCAGGATGCGCGAACCCTCGTCGTCAAGCGGCCCGACAATGTGACGACCGCGCGCTTCGTCGCGGAACTCGAAAACCTGCGCATCGAGACCGACGCCCCCGCTCGCGTCGTCATCGACGAGCGCACCGGCACCATCGTCATCGGCCAGGATGTCCGCATCTCGAAGGTGGCGATCAGCCACGGCGCGCTCACCGTCAGGATCACTGAAATGCCGACCGTGGTGCAGCCCGAGGCGTTCTCGCGCGGCGAAACCGCGATCGAACCGTCCACCGCCATCACCGCCGAGCAGGAAGGCGATCAGGTCGCCACCCTCGACGGCCCCAATCTCGAACAGCTCGTTGCCGGCCTCAACCGCATCGGCGTGAAGCCAGACGGCATCATAGCCATCCTGCAGGGGATCAAGTCGGCCGGCGCGCTGCAAGCCGATCTGGTGCTGCAATGAAAATGACGATCGCCCAGATGACGGCCGACAGAATGTGGCGCGTTGGCATCGGCCTCGCTGCCGCAACCGGCCTTTGCGCACTCCTGACCCTTGCAGGCATGCAGCGGCTGGCAGCGGCCGAGGGCATGAATGTCGAAGAAACGGCGACAACTCCCGACGAAATCGAACGCTTCTGCGGCAACGTGGCCGACGCCGCCCGCGAGCGCCGCTACGCCAATCAGGCCCGCGAACTGGCGACCCTCAAGGCCGACATCGACGCCCGCATCGTCCAGCTCGAAGCCAAGAAGGTCGAATACGAAAAGTGGATGAAGCTGCGCCAGGACTTCATCGACAAGGCCTCCGAGCAGGTGGTTCAGGTCTATGGCCGCATGAAGCCCGACGCCGCCGCCGAACGGTTGACCTCGCTCAAGTCGGACCTCGCCGCAGCCATCCTGATGAAGCTCAACGTCAAGCAGTCCGGCCTGATCATGAACGAGATGCAGGTGGAGGCCGCCGCAAAGCTGACGGGCATCATGGCGAGCGCGTCCCGCAAGGAAGACCCGTCGTGAAAGCAGCAATCGTTACAGTCTCGCTCGCCCTCGCCCTCACCGGCTGCGGCATGTCGCGCGAATTGC
The DNA here is from genome assembly GCA_049647505.1 of Mesorhizobium sp. Classification (GTDB taxonomy): domain Bacteria; phylum Pseudomonadota; class Alphaproteobacteria; order Rhizobiales; family Rhizobiaceae; genus Mesorhizobium_A. Next base: position 57,667 of record JBARXU010000019.1, on the reverse strand, counting down.
GCGAGGTGAACAAGGTTCCGGCCCTCTCGCCCGTCGGCAGCGGTCTCGTCGGCACGTCGCAGGCCGGCTATCCGACGAAGCCTTCGCCGCCGCTCGAACGCACGTCGCTGTGGAACGACCGCCAGAGCCATCTCTTCACTGATGCCCGCGCGCTGTCGGTCGGCGACGTGATGACGGTCATGATCTCGATAAACGACCGGGCGAAATTCTCCAACGAATCCGAACGCCTGCGCACGGCCACCCGCGATTTCTCGATCGGCGGACAATACGCCGTCAAAGGCGTCGGCGGCGATGCCGATGCCGGCTTCGACATCGGGTCGGGCACGCGTCATAAAGGGACGGGCCAGACCGAGCGCTCCGAAAACCTGCGCCTGTCGGTGGCGGCGATCGTCACCGAGGTTCTGCCCAACGGCAATCTCATCATCACCGGCACGCAGGAGGTGCAGGTCAATGCGGAGCTGCGCGTGCTGACGATCTCGGGCATCGTGCGGCCGCAGGACATCGGCGCCGACAATACGATCTCTTACGAGCGGATCGCGGAAGCACGTGTCTCCTATGGCGGGCGCGGTCGCCTGACCGAGGTGCAGCAGCCTCCCTACGGGCAGCAGATCCTCGACAAGATCCTTCCGTTCTAGGGCGAGGCGATGCTGGTCACCCACCCCCAGAACAGAGCGTCACGCTGAATGGCCGCCCCCGCCGCCACAACCGATAACGCACCAGCCGGCAAGACCGGGCCTTCGCTCGTTGTCCAGATCGCCGTCCTGCTGGTCCTGTCCGGCGTCGCCGCAGGCGCAGGACTGTTCACCGGTCGGTTGCTCGATCCCGGCCCGGCCGCCCCGGCTGCGTCCGCGCACGCGGAAGCGGCAGGCGCCCACGGCGAGACCAACTCGGTCGGCAAGGACGACCCGATGGCAAATCCGGCCGAGGGCGAGCGCAAGCGCGGCATCGTCCGCCTCGCGCCGATCATGACGAACCTCGCAGCACCGGCCGATACCTGGATCAGGCTCGAACTTTCCGCCGTCTTCGAAGGCGAGCCGGACATGCCTCTGGCCGACGCGATCCAGCAGGACGTGATCGCCTTCATCCGCACGATGAAGCTGCACCAGATCGAAGGGGCAAGCGGCCTGCGGCACCTGAAGGAAGACATCGACGAGCGCGCCGCCATGCGCAGCGGCGGCAAGGTCAGGCATCTGCTCGTGCGCACGATCCTGATCGAATGACAAAGGTCGCTCTCGCAATCCTGACGCTGGCAGCACTCGTTTCAGCCGCGAGCGCCCAGACCATCGATCTCGGCCCGCTGACACGCGGTGCCGACGGCCAGACGGTCGGCACGATCATTCAGCTCTTCGGCCTCTTGACCATCCTGTCGATCGCGCCGGGCCTGCTCATCATGGTGACGAGCTTCACCCGCTTCGTCATCGCTTTCTCCATCCTGCGCGCCGGCATCGGCCTGCAGACGACGCCGGCCAACTTCATCCTCATCAGCCTGTCGCTGTTCATGACCTTCTATGTCATGGCGCCGACCTTCGACCGGGCATGGGGCGAAGGCGTTCGTCCGCTCATGAACAACGAGATCACCGAACAGGTGGCGGCCCAGCGGATCGCAGAGCCGTTTCGCGCCTTCATGCTTGCCCATGTGCGCGAGAAGGATTTCGACCTGTTCGCCGATCTTGCGCGCGAGCGCGGGCAGAACGTGGTCGAAGGCGAAGCCGTGGACCTCCGCATTCTCGTCCCGGCCTTCATGATCTCCGAGATCAGGCGCGGTTTCGAGATCGGCTTCCTCATCGTCCTGCCGTTTCTCGTCATCGACCTGATCGTGGCCACCATCACCATGTCGATGGGCATGATGATGCTGCCGCCCACCGTGGTGTCGCTGCCGTTCAAGATATTGTTCTTTGTCCTCATAGACGGCTGGAACCTGCTCGTCGGCAGCCTCGTGCGATCATTTTCCTAGATGCCACAACCGCCAATGGGCGGGCCTGAACCATTTGCTAACCATAACTTCGGGCAGTCGGCTCACGGCCGGCTGCGCCCCGGCGAAGTTATGGCTTTGGTAGCATTTGCCGCCCCACTGTCCCGTTCAGCAGGCGGTCTGGTTCCTTGTCTCAGGCAACCACAGGCATGATGCCGACACTGTCCTACCGGTAAAGCCCGGATGTTCCTGTGTTTGAGTACGTGTAGGGAACGCACCCCATGTCGAGTATCAATACGAACGCGTCAGCAATGACCGCGCTGAAGACGCTTAACGCCACCAACAAGGCGCTCGAAACCACCCAGAGCCGCATCGCCACCGGCATGCGCGTCGCAGACGCCTCGGACAATGCAGCCTACTGGTCGATCGCAACGACCATGCGCTCGGACAACAAGGCCCTGTCGACCGTCAAGGACGCTCTCGGCCTCGGCGCCGCCAAGGTCGACACCGCTTACACCGGCATGAACGCCGCCATCGAAGTCGTCGATGAAATCAAGTCGAAGCTCGTCGCTGCACGTGAGCCGGGCGTTGACCGCGCCAAGATCCAGGCCGAAATCAAGCAGTTGCAGGGCCAGCTCAGCTCCAACGCCAGCGCTGCCTCCTTCTCGGGCGAGAACTGGCTGTCGGTCGACTCTTCGGCATCCGGCTACAACGCCACCAAGTCGATCGTCGGCTCGTTCACCCGCGCTGCTGACGGCTCCGTCTCGGTCGGCACGATCTCGGTCGACACGTCGTCGACCAAGCTCTTCGATGCCAACGACCAGTCGGGCATCCTCGACACGGAAGCGACGACCACCAATGGCAGCGTCGATTTCGCAGTCTCGACCCTCGACATCTCGACGCTGACGAATTCGGACGACGATCTGGAAGACCTCGACCAGATGATCTCCTTCGTCGACACGGCGCTGAAGTCCATGACGACCGCCGCGTCCGACCTCGGCGCCGCCAAGAAGCGCATCGAGATCCAGTCGACCTTCGTTACCAACCTGATGGACACGATCGACCGTGGCGTCGGCACGCTGGTCGATGCCGACATGAACAAGGAATCGACCCGCCTCCAGGCGCTGCAGGTTCAGCAGCAGCTCGGCATCCAGGCGCTGTCGATCGCCAACGGCAACTCGCAGTCCGTCCTGTCGCTGTTCCGCTAAGCACATCTCGAAGTTTGATCCCGGACGTCAGGTCCGGGATCGACGCCTTCCAAGCGGGACGGATCGGATGACAATCATCCGATTGGCATGACGCCGCCCCTCCCCCCGGTGAGAGCCCGGATGTTCCTGTTCAGAGTAATTTTAGGGAACGCACCCCCATGTCGAGTATCAATACCAACGCGTCGGCCATGACGGCACTCAAGACGCTGAACGCCACCAACAAGGCGCTCGAAACCACCCAGAGCCGCATCGCCACCGGCATGCGCGTCGCAGACGCCTCCGACAATGCAGCCTACTGGTCGATCGCAACGACCATGCGCTCGGACAACAAGGCGCTTTCGACGGTCAAGGACGCTCTCGGCCTCGGCGCTGCCAAGGTCGACACCGCATACACCGGCATGAACGCCGCCATCGAAGTCGTCGACGAAATCAAGTCGAAGCTCGTCGCGGCGCGTGAGCCGGGCGTTGACCGCGCCAAGATTCAGGCCGAAATCACCCAGCTGCAGGGCCAGCTCACCGCGAACGCCAGCGCTGCCTCCTTCTCGGGCGAGAACTGGCTGTCGGTGAAGTCGGACGCGACCGGCTACAACGCGACCAAGTCCATCGTCGGCTCGTTCACCCGCGCCGCTGACGGCTCCGTCTCGGTCGGCACGATTTCGGTGGACACTGCTTCGACCAAGCTGTTCGACAGCGGCGCCAATCTGGCAACGGGTGGCGCAACGGTCGGCGGCGGCGGCACCGGCATTCTCGACGCGGCACGCAGCGCAACCACCGGCGCCCGTCTCGCCGACCAGACCGCGGCCGGCTTCTCGGTTTCGGGCCTGTCGATCAGCGCGCTGACCAACAGCACGGCCGATCTGGCGACGCTTGATAACTACATCAAGGGCGTCGATGCGGCCCTCAGCGAAATGACGACTGCTGCGTCCGACCTCGGTGCCGCCAAGAAGCGCATCGAGATCCAGTCGACCTTCGTCACCAACCTGATGGACACGATCGACCGTGGCGTCGGCACGCTGGTCGATGCCGACATGAACAAGGAATCGACCCGCCTCCAGGCGCTGCAGGTCCAGCAGCAGCTCGGCATCCAGGCGCTGTCGATCGCCAACGGCAACTCGCAGTCCGTCCTGTCGCTGTTCCGCTAAACCACTGCAAAACCAAACTAAAGGGCCGCACCGGCAACGGTGCGGCCCTTTTCCTTTTGGGCCTCGGCCGGACGCCAAACGCGTTCAGACAAAATAAACCATGTCCATTTACCATAATCGTCGTGTTGCCCAACTGGGTTGAATTGCAGGTGCGACCGGTTCCAGCGACCGGAACTGATCTTGAGCACCTTGCCTGCAGTGGGCGTGTAGTAGTTTGTCTACCTGTAGGGGTGCGTATCCATGACGAGTCTATTGACCAATGCATCGGCGATGACGGCGCTGAAAACCCTCCGTCAGACCAACAATTCCCTCGAAACGACCCAGAGCCGCATCGCCACCGGCCTGCGCGTTGCCGACGCCTCGGACAACGCCGCCTACTGGTCGATTGCAACCACCATGCGCTCCGACAACAAGGCGCTCTCGACAGTCAAGGATGCGCTGGGTCTCGGCGCCGCCAAGGTCGACACCGCATACACCGGCATGAACGCCGCCATCGACGTGGTGGACGAAATCAAGTCGAGGCTGGTCGCAGCACGCGAGGCCGGCGTCGACCGCACCAAGATCCAGGCCGAAATCACTCAGTTGCAGGGACAGCTCAAGGCGAACGCCGAAGCGGCCACCTTCTCCGGTGAAAACTGGCTCGCGGTCGATTCCTCGTCTTCCGGATACAGCTCGACGAAGACGATCGTCGGCTCCTTCACTCGTGCATCCGACGGCTCGGTCTCGGTCGGCACGATCGGCATCGACACCGCCTCGGTCAAGCTCTTCGACGCGGCGACCGACGCTGCCGCCGCCGGCACGGGCATTCTCGACGCCAAATATTCCGCAGTGACCGCGGGCACCGAAACCGCCGGCGACCTGCACACCGACCAGTCGACGGCGACCAGCGCCACCGTGTTCACGGTTGTCGGCCTCAACATCGGTTCACTGACCGGCAGCTCGGCAGACATCGCCATCATCGATGCCTTCATCAGCGGCGTCGACGACGCATTGATGCGGATGACCACGGCCGCCTCCGATCTTGGCGCCGCCAAGAAGCGCGTCGGCCTGCAGCAGGAATTCGTAAGCTCCATGATGGACGCCATCGAACGCGGCATCGGCCAGCTGGTCGACGCCGACATGAACAAGGAATCGACCCGCCTCCAGGCGCTGCAGGTCCAGCAGCAGCTCGGCATCCAGGCCCTGTCCATCGCCAACGGCGCCTCGCAGTCGATCCTGTCGCTCTTCCGCGGCTGATCTTCGTCCCAGACACCCCAGAATGGCCGTGCCACGCGAGTGGCGCGGCCATTTTTCGTTAATTAATATGACGCGGTCCGGCGGCCTTTAACTTTCCTTAACCATATTCCCTCAAACATCATTAACCACATGGGGTATCGTTCTCATCAGCCAGGCTACGGCCGGCCGGTCACGGCGATGTCCAGGGGGTTGACGGTTAAGTCAAAGGGCAACGGAGTCGTATAGTGACTAGCATCATGACCAATGCGTCGGCGATGACCGCGCTCCAGACGCTGACAGCTACAAACAAGTCGCTCCAGACAACCCAGAACCGTATCTCCACGGGCCTGCGCGTCGCAGAGGCTTCCGACAACGCGGCCTACTGGTCGATCGCAACCACGATGCGGTCGGACAACAAGGCGCTTTCGACGGTTCAGGACGCACTGGGCCTCGGCGCGGCGAAAGTCGACACGGCCTATACGGGCCTGAATTCGGCAATCGACGTCGTCGACGAAATCAAGTCGAGGCTGGTCGCAGCCCGCGAAGCCGGTGTCGACCGCACCAAGATCCAGGCGGAAATCAAGCAGTTGCAGGCTCAGCTTCGCAACAATGCCGGCAACGCCTCGTTCTCCGGCGAGAATTGGCTTTCGGTGAATTCGGACGATGCGGGCTACAGCGCCAGCAAGACCATCGTTTCCTCCTTCACCCGCTCGTCCACCGGCACCGTCACCGTCGGCACGATCGGCATAGATATCCAGTCCATCCAACTTTATGATGCCGGCGCGGACCTTGCCGCTCCGACCGCCGACATTCCAGGCTCCGGCGTCGGCATTCTCGACGCGAAATACACCTCCGTGCTCATCGCCGGCCCGCCCGAAATCGCGGCAGGCACCCGTCTTGACGACCAGTCGGCGACCGGCGCGACCGTCTTCAGCGTGGACACGCTCGACATTGGAGCCCTCACCGGCAGCGCGGCAGACACGGCCACGCTCGACGCCTACATTCTGGGTGTCGACGATGCGCTCAGCCGCCTGACGAATGCCGCCTCCGATCTCGGCGCGGCGAAGAAGCGCGTCAGCCTCCAGCAGGATTTCGTGCAGAACATGATGGACGCCATCGAGCGCGGCGTCGGCCAGCTCGTCGATGCCGACATGAACAAGGAATCGACCCGCCTCCAGGCGTTGCAGGTCCAGCAGCAACTCGGCATCCAGGCGCTCTCCATCGCCAATTCCAGCGCCCAGAACGTGCTGTCGCTCTTCAAGTAGCGGCCCTGACCATACCTTGAAGCGGGCCGCAGGCGAAACACCTGCGGCCCGCTTCAATTTTCGCACAAGCTTCAGCCGCTAGGGTTGTCCGGTCCCCTGCCAGGAGCAGCGATTCCGTGCCAGAACAACTGCAGCGCATTCTCGACAATCTACAGGCCATGGGCGGCCGCCGGCTCGCTATTCTCGCGGCAAGCGGCCTCATGATCCTGTCGGTCATCATCGTCGGCTCGATCTACCTGAACCGGCCGACCTACGAGACGCTCTATGTCGGGCTGGAACGATCAGATGTGAACCAGATGGGCATCGTGCTCGCCGAATCGGGCATCTCCTTCGACGTCGCGGCCGATGGAACCTCCGTCCTCGTGCCCGTAGGCATGACCGGGCAGGCACGCATGCTGCTGGCTGAAAAGGGCCTGCCGACCAGCACCAATGCAGGCTACGAGCTGTTCGACAATGTCGGCTCGCTCGGCCTCACCTCCTTCATGCAGCAGGTGACGAAGGTTCGCGCGCTCGAAGGCGAGATCGCCCGCACCATCCAGTCCATCGCAGGCGTCAAGGCGGCCCGCGTCCATATCGTCATGGCCGAGCGCGGCAGCTTCCGCCAGCAGGAGCAGTCGCCATCGGCATCCGTCGTCATTCGCACCTCCGGCTTCGACACCGGCCGCAGCGCCAATGCCATCCGCCACATGGTCGCCGCGGCGGTTCCGGGCCTTGCCGCCGAAAAGGTGACCATCCTCGATTCGACCGGCCAGCTCCTTGCCGCCGGCGACGACCCCGCCAACAATTCCGCCAACCGCTCGATCGGCGTCGAGCGCACCGTCGAGAGCCAGATCCAGGACAATATCCACCGCGCGCTCGCGCCCTATCTCGGCAACGAGAACTTCCGCACCAGCGTCAGTGCCGACGTCAACACCGACACCAGGCAGATCGAGGAGACGATCTTCGATCCTGAATCACGCACCGAGCGTTCGGTCCAGGTCGTCCGCGAATCCGGCAAGAACGCACAGAATCAGGCCTCCACGCCCGCATCCGTCGATCAGAACCTTCCCGAAGAAGCTTCGCCCGCCGGCGACAATGCCCGCTCCAGCGAGGAGCGCGACCGTCGCGAGGAAACGACCAACTACGAAATCAACCAGCGCCGCGTCGCGACCGTCTCCAACGGCTATTCGGTCACCAAGCTGTCGATCGCGGTGGTGGTCAATCAGGCGCGCCTCAAGGCCGTCATCGGAGCGGACGCGACGGCCGAGCAGATCGCCGAACGCATCGCCTCGATCCGCGAGATGGTGGCGTCGTCTGCCGGGTTCACCGAAACGCGCGGCGATGTCATCACCGTCAACGCGGTCGAGTTCATCGACACGATGGAGGCCGATGCCGGAGGCGGTGCAACCGTCATGGAGATGGCGGGCCGCCATGTCGGCACGATGATCAATGCCGGTGCGTTCATTCTGGTGGTCTTCCTTGTCGTCTGGTTCGGCTTGCGGCCGATGACCGCCGCACTTCAGGGCGGCGCAAACGCAGCCGCCGAACTGGCAGGCAACGACCCGTCGCAGCGCGCTCTGCCATCTGCCGGCGAAGGCCTGCAGATCGCCAACGGCGCTCAGGACGGCATGGGCGGCCTGTCGATCGGCTCGCCGACGGTCAATCCGATCGATGAGTTGCGCAACAAGCTGAAACCCGCGCCTCAGGACCGGCTGGCAAGGATGCTTGAGCTGAACGAAGAACGCACGGCGCAGATCCTGCGCAAGTGGGCGCATCAGGGAGCTGCCTGATGGGCGCACTCGCCCTGGCCGATTTTCTGGTCGACTTCGACCCGCGCCCGCGCACGGCGGCGGCGCCTCCTCCTGCCCTTCTCGCGGTCGTTCCGGACCACGCGTCCCCGCCACCCGATCCCGGCCCTGCGCCACCCGACGTCGACAGCATCGTTGCCGAAGCGGTTGCAGCTGCCGAAGCAGCCGTTGCCGCACGCTTTCAGGAAGAGATGGACGCCCGGCTCGCCGAACAGGAGGAGCGCCACCGCAGCGAACTCGACAGGGCACGCGCGGACGCGGGCGTCGAACTTGGCGGGCGGCTGATGGAGCAGCTCGCGACCTTCGAGGCTGCCGCCATCGATGCCGCAACCTCGGTTGCCGCCCGCATTCTCGGTCAGGTGGTGACGCAGACCATCGCCACCCGCTCGGTCACCGCGCTCGCCGCGTGCATCCGTGACGCGATGGCGGATGCCGACACGGTCAAGGTTCGCGTCAGGGGTCCGCAGGCCCTGTTCATGCCGCTTGCCGCGGCGATGGGCGACAAGGCGCACCATCTCGAATTTTCCGAGGACCAGTCGACCGACCTGACGGTGACGGTCGATGAGACCATGTTCACCACGCGCATGGCGGAATGGTCGGCGGCCCTGTCGGACGTCATTCGATGAGCTCGATCGACACAGCCGAACACAAGCCCGAAATCCTGATCATCCGGCGCGGTGGTCACGGCGATCACGACGACCATCATGGCGGCGCATGGAAGATCGCCTTCGCCGACTTCATGACGGCCATGATGTGCTTCTTCCTGGTCATGTGGCTCATCAATGCCGCCAATGAAGAGACCAAGGCTGCGGTTGCCAGCTATTTCAACCCGATCAAGCTCACCGACCGAAATGCCAGCCGCAAGGGGCTGGACGAAGTCGGCGAAGGCCCCGTCGAGATCGACGAGCCGTCGAATGAACGCAGCGAATCGAAAAGCTCCGGCCCGGCGCAGATCGCCTCCGAAAAGCAGAGCAAGACCGAAACGGGTGACTCCAAGAAGCTGACCGACCAGCATCTCTTCACAAATCCCTATGCGGTTCTGGCCGAGATCGTTGCCGACACCGGCTCCATGCAGAACATCTCGTCCAAGGGCGATGGCGGTGCGCAGGATGCAGGTCCGGCAACCGGCGCATCGGGCGGCGAATCCTACCGCGACCCGTTCGCTCCCGATTTCTGGTCGCAGGAGATCACCCCCAGCCTCCAGATGCAGGACCCGCAGAGCGGCGAGGACAGCGAAGAACAGCAGGACGGCGTTGTCGCTGCCAGACCCAAAGGTTCTGCGGCGGCCGAAACCGCGCCCGACGGCGAGACCGGCAAGGCCGAGCGCGTCCCGCCGAAGCCCACCGCCGCGCCGGAGCAGCCCGCCACTGCCGAAATCGAGCAGAAGGCCGCCGAGATCAGGAAGCAACTGCTCGCCGCCCTGCCGCAGGACTCCAAACTTCTCGAAGGCATCAGCGTCGAAGCCGGCAAGGACGGAGTCACCATATCGGTGACCGACCAGCTCAATTTCGGCATGTTCGAGATCGGCTCCGCCGTTCCGCGCCGTGACATGGTTCTTGCCATGGAGCAGATCGGCAAGGTGCTCGACGGCCATAAGGGCGTCGTTCACATCAACGGCCACACCGACGCGCGTCCCTATTCGGGCCAGAACTACGACAACTGGCGCCTGTCGACCGCCCGCGCCCATTCCGCCTATTACATGCTGGTTCGCGGCGGGCTGGACGAGCCGCGCATCGTCGAGGTCGCAGGCTTTGCCGACCGCAAGCCCAAGGTTCCGTCGGACCCGCTGGCGGCGTCCAACCGGCGTATCGACATCCTGCTGGAGATCGGCGGCTGATGCGGCCCGTCTGGCGCATCTCGACACTTGCTCTGGGCGCCGCCGTCGGCGTCACGTCGCCTTCTCACGCGCTCGAACCCTATCAGATGGTCCGGTCGATGCAGCTCATCCAGGATCGCGTCGCCAATGGCGACCATGCGGCGATGCCGATGCAGCATCGCCTGCTCGGCATGATCGACCGCAGGCTGCGCGATGCCGAGCCATCCGAATTCGAGGACCGGCGCAATCTGGAGGCGCTCTTCGTCTACGCGATGAGCGGCGGCAACCCGACCACGCTCGATGTCGTGCTGAGCCGGCTGGGGCCGGGAACGCAGCAGGACGCGGCGCTGGCGCGCGCCATCGGCTTCTACCTGCGCGGCGATGTCGGCAATTCGATCAATGCACTCAAGGAGATAGACCCAACGACCTATCCTCTTGAATCGGGCCCCTTCATCGCGCTGGTCAAAGGCTCGGTCATGGTTGCGGACAGGCCGGATCTGGCCGCCGATCTTTTCGACTTTGCCCGTCTTCAATCGCCCGGAACGCTGGTGGAGGAAGCCGCGCTGCGCCGGTCGCTTGCCGCCACCGCCAGGCTAGGCCAGGCCGACCGCTTCCTGCGCGCCTCAAGCCAGTATGCGCGCCGCTTTATCCGCTCGCCCTACGCCACCCAGTTTGCGGACGAGCTGGTCAAGGGCATCGTCGCCCTCAACGCCTCGCTCGACCTGGCCCAGATCGAGGCGACCATCTCCGAAATGAGCCCCGCCCATCAGAAGGTGGTCTATCTTCGGCTGGCGCGCGTCAGCGCCATCGAGGGGCTGAAGGCCCTGTCGGATTTCGCCTCCGCCAAGGCCGCCGAATATGGCAGCGAGGAGAGCGACGGCAGCGACACCGCAAGGCTCTATGCGGGCCTGCAACGCGTCACCACGGACGAGGCCGCCGATACGCTGCGCGACCTCAAGGCCATCGACCGCGAGAAACTGACCGCCAAGGATCGGCAGTTGCTCGACGCGGCGATTGCGGTCGCGTCCGGCGTCGTCGCGCCCCCCTCGACAAGCCTGCCCGCGCCGAAGGCCGTCAAGGAACCTGCCGTCGCAATGCCCGCAGCGGACGCGCCGCCAGCCATCAGTCACGCCGCGCAGACCCGCGTCGTCATGCCCGGCCCGCCTCCGCCCGACCCTGCCGCGCGCCCCGTTTCGCCGGCGTCGGTCCCCGCACCCACGCCCGTATCTGCGCCCGTCCCGACGATGGTCGAGAATGCCAACACAATGGCAAGCGGCGAGGAAGTGCCAATCGACGAACCGCTGGCGATCGTCTCCGAGGCGCGTCGGAAGCTTGATGAGATCGACAAATTGCTGACCAACTCAAAATGAACGCCAGGATTTTTCCCACGGCCGCACTGACGATCGAGCCAAAGGCCCGCTCGCCGAAGGACGGCGGCAAGGCGCAATCGGGCTTTGCCGATGCTCTTGACCGTCAGCCCGCGACGATGCGCGATGCCAATGGACCTGGCACGAAGTCAATGCGGTCGGCAGCAAAGCTCGACATGTTCGCGCTTCATCGCGGTCAGCGTGCTGAGGACGGACTGGACGAAAAGCCTGTCGCTCTTGAAGACAGGTTCGCAAGCATCCGGCTCGGCCATGATCTCGGACACCGCGCGCTTGGCCACGGTAGCGAAGCTGCGGACAAGCAGGCAATCGCGAACGATCTGATGGACACCGGCGAGGCTTCGACCGCTCCGCCGCCTGACGCCGACGACAAGACCAGCGCCGTCGAAGGCGCATTCGCGCGCGATGCGGCCGCACCTGATAATAGCATCGAGGCCGAAGCTGCGAGCAACAGCGACGCGCCGGACCGTCCCGCCGGTGACGACCAGACGGACGAATCCGACGACGTGGCGCAATTGCTGGCTTTGGTCGGCCTGAAGCCACAGGCACAAGCGCGCACCGCCGCAACCTCCGCCAATGAGCAGACGGCCGGCAACGTCGAAGGCGAGACGAAGGCAACGCCCGAAATCGAGATCGAAACAGCCGCGGCCGACGAATACGCACTGGTCGAGGAGCAGGCGCAGGACACGAAGAACGACGCGGCACCCCTCAGGCCGACCAGCCTCTTCGACGAGCCGCCCACCCAATCGAAATCCGAGGATCCGGCAGCGCGTCCGATCAACCGTTCCGATAATTCTGTCCAGCCTCCCCCTACAGGCTCCACTCATTCCGCATCACGGCCAGCCGACCCGCAACGGCCTGCCGCCGACCCCGTGCTGTCCTCCGATGACAAAATTGCTCCGACATCCACGCCAGCATCACCCGTCTCCGCGAAAGCAGATGCCGAAGTGCCGGTCGCACCGCGACCTGTCGACACGCCCCCGCAGCGCGCCGGCAACAGGGACGCACGAACCGAACAGCCGTCGAAACCGAACCGTTCGGCCAATGCCGCACAACCCGCCGCAATCGATGCCCGACCACAGGCAGACGGGCAGGCGCAGGCAGTCGCCGCCGACGAACCGCCAGTCCAGACGGATGCCCGCGACGTCAGGCGTGCGGACAACCTTCGCAGCAGCGCCACGGCACGATCTGACACTCCCACCGCCACGCCTGAGCGTCAGCATCAGGCCGGCCAGCCGGTAGCCGCCCAGATCGAGATCGGGCAATCGCGCCAGTCTCCCGCCCAGACGGTCTCCACCGCGCTTGGCGCGGACCCTGTCTGGAGCACCTATTTCCGCGACGTTCCGTCTGCTCCCAAGGAGATCAAGTCGCTTCAGATCCAGTTGAAGCCGGTCGAGCTCGGCGTCGTCACCGCCAACCTCATCAACCAGGGCGACAGCATCTCGGTCGAGATCGAGGCGCAGACCCTGCAGGCTCGCGATCACCTCAGCATGGACTCCGACCAGATCGTCAAATCGCTGCGCGCCGTCGGCATCGAAGTCGACCAGGTTACGGTCAGGCTTGCCGAGAATCCGGCCCCGTCGACCGACCGGAGCGATGGCCAGCCCCAGCGCGGCTTCGCCGGCGAGGCAGGTCCGGGCGGCAATCGTGATGGACAGGGGCGCGGCGTCCCGCACCAGCAGTCGCGCCATGATGGCGGCGGACAGGAGCGCCGGCCTGAGCGCGCCACCTCGCGCCAGGACGAGGGCCGCTACATATAGCCTTCAATCCAGCTATCTACACCACATATGGAAGCTTTATCGATCCGCGCCGAGTACGGAAAATCACCTCGATTTGCGACGTGATTTGCCGACGGAACGCAAACCCCAAGAAATGATTCACAAGAATTCGCGGTTGTTGGCGCCAACCCAACAAGGTTACCCCTTTCTTAACGCGGCGGGCGTTTGATTCGGGGGCGACAATGATCATAGTTGTAGACGAGCGAGAGCTCGTAAAGGGTGGATTCAATTCACTGTTCAACCGTGAGGGCATCGCCAGTACGGGCTTTGCGCCAGGCGAGTTCGACGAGTGGGTCGACAGCGCCGGCGGCGACGATCTGAAATCGGTTGCAGCCGTTCTGATCGGCCAATGCGGCGACTACCAGATGTCGCCACGCCGCATCCGTGACCGCACCAGCGCACCGGTCATCGCGCTCGCCGACCAGCACTCCCTTGAAAACACGCTGCGCCTGTTCGAGGCCGGCGTCGACGACGTCATCCGCAAGCCGGTCCACATCCGTGAGATCCTCGCCCGTGTCACGGCCATTCGCCGTCGCGGCGTCGAAGACGCGCAGTTCGTCGAAGTCGGGCCGATGCGCATCTTCATGGACGGCCGCGATCCCGAGATCGATGGCCAGCCACTGCCGCTGCCGCGCCGCGAGCGCCGCATCCTTGAATATCTGGCGTCCAACAGCGGCCGCCGCGTCACCAAGGCCCAGGTCTTCAACGCCATCTACGGCGTCTTCGACGACACGGTCGAGGAGAACGTCGTCGAAAGCCACATCTCCAAACTGCGCAAGAAGTTGCGCGAGAAGATGGGTTTCGACCCGATCGAATCGAAGCGCTTCCTCGGTTATCGCCTCGCCGCTTGATCGCAGTCTCCCGGACAACAGCTTCACGCAAGTCCGGAGTGCTAATCTGGCAGTCAGCAGGACCTTGACCCAGGAGCGACCAATATGAGCCTTTACGGGATGATGCGGACGGGTGTGTCCGGCATGAACGCCCAGGCCAACCGCCTTTCGACCGTTGCCGACAACATCGCCAATTCTGGCACGGCCGGCTACAAGCGCGCCGACACGCAGTTCTCGACCATGGTCGTCCCCTCGATCTCCGGTTCCTATTCGTCCGGCGGCGTCAACACGTCGGTCCGTTACGCGATCTCGCAGCAGGGTTCGCTCCAGTATACGACCTCGGTGACCGACCTTGCCGTCAACGGCAACGGCATGTTCGTCGTTCAGGGAAATGACGGCAATTCATACCTCACCCGCTCGGGCGCGTTCGTGCCGGACGGACAGGGTCGCCTCGTCAACGCTGCCGGCTTCTACCTGATGGGATATCCTGCGACGGGTGAAGGACGTGCGGCGGTCGCCAACGGCTTTGCCGGCCTCGAACAGATCCGCATCAGCCAGGACACGCTCACGGCCGATCCGACCACCACCGGCCTGCTCACCGCCAATCTGAACGCCGCGGCAGAAATCGTGACCGGCGCGCCTCCGTCCGGCAACACCGTTGCGGCAAGCTTCACGTCGAAGACCTCGCTCGTCACCTATGACAATCTGGGCAACGAAGTCCTGCTCGACGTCTATTTCACCAAGACCTCCGCCAATTCATGGGAAGTCGCGGTCTACAACAAGGCCGACGCCACGCCGGGAGCCAACCCGTTCCCCTACGGCTCCGCCGCCATCCACACCTCGACCATGACGTTCGACCCGACCAACGGCTCGCTGACCAGCAGCGACGTGCTGTCGGTCACCATCCCCGGCGGCCAGCCGATGGAAATCGACATTTCCGGCATGACGCAGCTCAGCGGCGACTTCGTTGTCCTCGACGCCGATGCCAACGGCAGCCCGCCGGCCACCATCGACAAGATCATGATCAGCCAGAACGGCACGCTGTCGGCCCAGTATTCGAACGGCACGATCAGGGCGCTCTACGACATCCCGCTGGCGACCGCCCGTTCCAACGACATGCTCAGCGTTCGCAGCGGCAACGTCTACGCGGAGAGCGCAGAGTCCGGCGGCATCCGCCTCGGCTTCCCGAACGAGGGCGACATGGGCATTCTCCAGTCGGGCGCGCTGGAGGAATCCAACGCGGACACGGCCGAGGAACTGACGCTGATGATCGAGTCGCAGCGCAGCTACACCGCCAATTCCAAAGTCTTCCAGACAGGGTCCGAGCTTATGGACGTCCTGGTCAACCTGAAGCGTTAGTCGGATGGCGCGGGCCGAGGGTGCATAGGTCATGTCGCTGTCGACAGCCCTCAATATTGCGCAGTCGGCCCTCCAGTCGAACGCGCGCCAGACCGCCACGGTCTCGCGCAACATTACCAGCGCAAGCGACCCGGACTACAATCGCCGCGCCGCTTCGCTTTCGAGCCAGGTGCCCGGCATCCAGGTCATGTCGATCCAGCGCGCAACCGACGCCGCGCTGTTTCGCTCAAACCTGTCCGCCACGGCCTCTTATGAGGGCCAGTATACGCTGCGCGCCGCCATCGAGAGCATGACGCAGGGCATCAACGGCATCGAGCATGGCTCATCACCGGCAAAGGCCATCGGTTCCCTCTACGAATCCCTTCAGTTCTATGCGTCCAACCCGGCCAACGCGTCCGTCGCCGAAAGCGCCATCGACGCCGCGCGCGAGGTTGTCCGGACGCTGAACAATGGCACGGCCTCCGTCAATGCCGCACGCGCCGAAGCCGATCGCAACATTGCCCAGTCGGTCGCCGACCTCAACCAGTTGCTCGCCGACTTCAAGAAGACGAACGATGCGATCGTCGGCGGCACGGCCGTGGGCCGCGACGTCAATGACGCGCTCGACAAGCGCGACGGCCTTCTCAAGCAGATCGCGGCACTTGTGCCGGTCTCGACCATCACCCGCGACAACAACGATATCGTCATCACCACCGCGTCTGGCGCGATCCTGTTCGAGACCGTCCCGCGCGAGGTGACGTTCCAGCCGACGCTGGTCTACGGCCCCAACACGGCAGGCAACGCGGTCATGATCGACGGCGTGCCGCTGGTGCCCGGCAGCGGCGCCAACACGGACGCGTCTGGCCGCATCGCCGCCAATCTTCAGATGCGCGACGACATCGCTCCAAAGATGCAGGCGCAGCTTGACGAGATCGCGCGCGGCCTGATCTCGACCTTTGCCGAGACCGACCAGACCGGCGGCGGCGCTCCTTCCCTCGCCGGACTCTTCACCTGGAGCGGCGGCCCGGCCCTGCCCCCCGGCGGCATGACTACGACCGGTCTGGCGGCAAGCATTTCGATCAACGCGGCGATGGATTCGACCGCCGGCGGAAATGCCTTTGCCTTGCGCGACGGCGGCGTCAACGGCGGCGCCTATCTGGCAAACACCAGCGGGGCGGCGTCGTTTTCCGCCCATCTCCTCGCGATACAGGCGAAGATGGACCAGCCGATGGCCTTCGACCCCATGGCAGGGGCCGGCGCCTCGGGCTCGATCATGGACTATTCGACGAGTTCGATCAGCTGGCTGCAAGGCGTGCGCCAGACAGCCGACAACGCGGCCCAGACCAAACAGGCGCTCGTCGTGCGCACCGCCGAGGCGCTGTCGAACGCGACCGGCGTCAATGTCGACGAGGAACTGGCGCTGCTCATCGAACTGGAACATTCCTACGGAGCCTCGGCACGGCTGCTCAAGGCGGCCGACGACATGCTGGCTTCGCTCCTGGCTGCGGTGAGCTGACGGAGATGAAAACAAGCTTCGTTTCCACAAGCGCGATCAACCAGGCCCTCCGCTATTCGATGGTCCGGCTGCAATCCGACCTGACCAAGGGTCAGACGGAAATGGCGACCCTTCGCGTTGCCGATGTGGGTCTGGCGCTCGGCAACCGCACTGGACAGTCCGTCTCGCTCGGCCGGGATATCTCCCGTCTCAACAGCGTCGTCGATTCGAACGCGCTTGCCTCGTCGCGCCTGTCCTCGACACAGTCGATCCTCGGACAGCTTGCCGAACGCGGCGAAGAACTGCGCTCGACCCTCGCGGCCGCGCTGTCGGGCGATTCCCAGCCCGGCATCGTCCAGCAGGACGCGGTCAACATGATCGAGGCCATGACCTCGATGCTCAACACCTCCTATAACGGCGCCTACCTGTTCGGCGGCATCAATACCGACGTTCAGCCTTTCGCCGATTTCCGCGATCCCGCCTCGCCCAATCGCGTCGCCTTCGACAACGCGTTCATGGCGCGCTTCGGCTTCTCGCAGGACGATCCGCAGGCCGCCACCATCACCAAGGCGGAGATGGAAGACTTCATCGACAATGACGTCACCTCGCTCTTCATGGGGTCCGACTGGTCGGACTGGTCGAGCGCATCCGATCAGCCGATCGTCTCCCGCATCGCGCTCAACGAAACGGCCGAGACATCCGTCAGCGCCAACATCACGGGCGTTCGCAAGCTGGCGCTTGCCGCCGCAATTTCCAGCAGCCTTCTTTCCAGCGGCTACCTCAACGACGGGGCGGTGTCGGCGGTCGTCGAGCGCGCGCTCGGCACGGTCGCCGAAGGCGTCGCCGAAATCAACGACGTGCGCACCGTCACCGGCATAAACGAAACACGCGTGAAGAACGCCACGGCCCGCATCGAGATGCAGGTCGATCTGTTCGAGCGCAGCGTCCAGGGGCTTGAAGGCGTCGATCCTTACGAGGCGTCGACCCGCGTCTCCGCACTCGTCACCCAGATCGAGACTGCATACTCCCTCACCTCCAGGCTCCAGCAATTGAGCCTGTTGAAATTCATTTGACCGATAGAGCAGAGCAGATTGTGATGTATCAATTTTCATATGCCGACATTCAGACCGACTCGATTGCGGATGCAAAGGATCGTGAACGTCAGCTGCTCGATCGCTCGATCGATCTCCTGATCGCAGCTCGCACGGCCGGTGCCCGTTCGCAGCAATCCGTCGAGGCGATCCACTTCATGAACCGCGTCTGGACCACGTTCATCGAAGACCTCGGCAGCCCGGAAAACGAACTGCCGAAGGAATTGCGCGCCAACCTCATTTCCATTGGGCTGTGGCTCCTGCGCGAAGCCGAATCCGTGCGTCAGGGAGAGTCCGACAATTTCGACGGCCTGATCGAGGTCTCGCAGATTATCAGGGACGGGATTCAATGAAGAACAGCCTGAGAATTTCGCTCAAGCCCAACGAGAAGATCTACATCAACGGCGCTGTCGTGAAGGTCGACCGCAAGGTCTCGATCGAACTGCTCAACGACGTGCAGTTCCTGCTCGAAAACCATGTCATGCAGGCCGACCAGGCATCGACGCCGCTGCGCCAGCTCTATTTCATGGTGCAGATCATGCTGATGACGCCGGGTGACGCCGCCGAGGCGCGGGCGCTGTTCCGGCGCACTTTGCCGGCCCTTCTCGCCGCCTTCGCCGACGATCACATCTGCAGGTCGCTCAAGGACATCGACCGGCTCGTCAGCGAGGGCGATGTCTACGCCGCGCTCAAGGCCATTCGCGCGCTTTATCCGCTCGAAGCCGAAGTTCTCGAAGCGTCGAGTTCCGGCATCGCCGACTATCCCGTCGCACAGTTGGGAGCGGCCTGATGGCGATCCCCGGCGTCGGCGCGACGACAACAAACACCCAGTCGGCCTGGAACAGCTCGAAGTCGAGCGTCGACTACCAGTCGTTCCTCAAGCTGCTCGTGGCGCAGATGAAGAACCAGGACCCCACGGCCCCGATGGACTCGACGGATTTCGTCGCGCAGCTGGCGACCTTCTCGCAGGTCGAACAGACGGTTCAGACCAATACCAAGCTTGAGCAGCTTCTTCAGGCGTCCCAGCTTGCACAGGCAGGCTCGATCATCGGCCGCACGGTCACCTCTGCCGACGGCGAGATCTCGGGCATCGTCTCCGAAGTGCGCCTTTACAGCGACGGCGTCATTGCAGTACTTGAAGGCGGCAAGGAAATCCCGATGCTGCCGGGCGTCAAGATAAGCTAGAAAGACGCATCAGATGAACGAGGCAGACGCACTCGAAATCGTCCAGGCGGCCATCTGGGCGGTCATCGTCGCGTCGGCGCCCGCGGTTGCAGCCGCGATGTTCATCGGCATCGGTATCGCGCTCATTCAGGCGCTCACCCAGATCCAGGAAATCACCCTGACATTCGTTCCCAAGATCGTCGCCATCCTTCTGGCGATGGTGCTGACGGGACCGTTCGTCGGCGCCCAGATTTCGGCTTTCTCCACAGTCGTTTTCGAGCGCATCGAAACCGGTTTCTGACTCCGGCGCGCCTTGACGCGCGCCACGTTCGCACAAGCCGCGCGCGGTCACGCGCGCCACGTTCGCACAAGTTTGAGACGTTAACCTTCCCGACATTGTTCAGAGGGTCTGTCCTTGGCGCTTGTCGAATCGCTTCCCAAGATCGCCACGGCGCGGCGTAACGGCCGTGACGTCTTTTTCGCCATCGGCATCGTGGCGATCCTGTGCATCCTCTTCCTGCCGATCCCCGCATTCCTGATCGACATCGGCCTCGCATTCTCCATCGCGCTGTCGGTGCTGATCCTGATGGTCGCGCTGTGGATTCAGCGGCCGCTCGACTTCTCGTCCTTCCCGACGATCCTGCTGATCGCAACCATGCTGCGGCTTGCGCTTAACATCGCCACGACCCGCGTCATCCTCACCCACGGCAGCGAAGGCACCAACGCCGCCGGCTATGTGATCGGCGGCTTCTCAAGCCTCGTCATGAGCGGCGACTTCGTCATCGGCATCATCGTCTTCTCGATCCTGCTGATCGTCAATTTCATCGTCATCACCAAGGGTTCGACACGTATCGCCGAAGTCGGCGCTCGCTTCACCCTCGACGCCATTCCCGGCAAGCAGATGTCGATCGACGCCGACCTTTCGGCCGGTCTCATCAACGAGAAGGAAGCCCAGCTTCGCCGTCGCGAACTCGAAGAGGAAAGCTCCTTCTTCGGCTCCATGGACGGCGCGTCGAAATTCGTGCGCGGCGACGCCATCGCCGGCCTCATCATCACCGCCGTCAATGTCGTCGGCGGCATCATCATCGGTTACGCACGCCATGGCATGAGCCTTGGCGAAGCCGCCGACGTCTTCGTCAAGTTGTCGGTCGGCGACGGTCTCGTCACCCAGATCCCGGCGCTGATCGTCTCGCTCGCTGCGGGCCTGCTGGTGTCGAAGGGCGGCACGCGCGGCTCCGCCGACCAGGCCGTCATCGGCCAGCTCTCGGCCTATCCGCGCGCGCTTTATGTGGCAGCACTTCTGCTCACCATCCTGTCGCTTCTGCCCGGCCTGCCGATGCTGCCCTTCATCACCTTGGCGGGCCTGATGGCGGTCGTCGGTTACGTCATCCCGCTGCGCCAGAGCCGTGAGGCCGCCGCCGAGGCTGCGGTCGAAACCAGGAAGCACGAAGCCGCCGCCGAGGAGGAGCGCAACTCGGTCAAGGAATCGCTGCGCACCGCCGAGATCGAGATGCTCATCGGCAAGCAGCTCTCTACCAAGCTCATCGCCGGCCATCAGGAACTGGCGTTCCGCATGGGCAAGATGCGCAAGAAATTTGCTCAGCAATATGGCTTCGTCGTGCCCGAAGTGAAACTGACCGACGACTTCGCCATTCCCGGCAAGGCTTACCAGATCAAGGTCCACGGAACGGTGGTGGCCGAGAACCAGCTGCGCGTCGGCGAGCTGATGGTTCTGCTCGGGCCAAAGGGCGTTCCCGAAATGCCGGGCGAAGAGGTGCGCGAGCCAGCCTTCGGTATGAAGGCGTATTCCGTCCACGAAATGTTCGCCGAGGATTTGAAGCGCGACGGCTTCGCATTCGCCGACAACATGTCGGTTCTGCTCACCCACCTGTCCGAGGTCATCCGCAACAACCTGCCGCAGCTTCTGTCCTATAAGGACATGAAGGCGCTGCTCGACCGGCAGGACCCGGAATACCGCAAGCTGGCCGAAGAAATCTGCACGACCCACATTTCCTATCCGGGCCTTCAGGCGGTGCTCAAGCTGCTGCTGGCCGAGCGCGTCTCGATCCGCAACCTGCATCTCATCATCGAAGCGATCGCCGAGATCGCGCCTCATGTGCGCCGCACGGAGCAGATCGTCGAACATGTTCGCATCCGCATGTCGCAGCAGATTTGCGGCGACCTGTCGGAAGGCGGTATCCTCAAGGTTCTGCGGCTCGGCAACCGCTGGGATCTGGTTCTGCACCAGAGCCTCAAGCGCGACGCCAAGGGCGAAATCCGCGAATTCGACATCGATCCGCGCCTGCTGGAGGAATTCGGCCAGGAGGCGAGCAAGGTCATCCGCAGCCATCTCGACTCTGGCGAGCGCTTCGTGCTCGTCACCGCGCCCGATGCGCGTCCCTATGTGCGCATGATCATCGAACGCCTCTTCCCGACCCTGCCGGTGCTCAGCCATGTCGAGATCGCCAAGGGCGTCGAGATCAGGATACTGGGCACCGTCTCGTGATCGCATCCCTGCCCGATCTGGCGATCGCGGCGTTCATCGCATTCTGCCGCATCGGCGGCTGTTTCCTCGTCATGCCCGGCCTGTCGAGCGTCCGCGTGCCGATGCAGGTCCGGCTGTTCGTCGCCGTCGCCGCGACCTTCGCACTGCTCATCCACCTGTGGGACGACATCCTGCCCTATGTGAACCAGCGGCCGGACGCGCTCATCCTGCTCGTACTGTCGGAAACGCTGGTCGGCGCGCTTATCGGCATGGTCGCGCGCCTCTACGTCCAGGCGCTTCAATTCATCGGCACGGCGATGGCGACCATGATCGGCTATAACGGCCAGATGGGCACGTCTATCGAAGGCATGGAGCCGGAGCCTGCGCTGGCGGCTCTCCTCTCCTTTTCGGCCTTGCTCGTGCTGTTCCTGTTCAACTTCCACCACGAGATCGTCAAGGCGTTGGTCAATTCCTACAAGGTCGTTCCGCTCAACGTCTTCTTCAACCCGCAATCGGCCCTTGTCGACGTCACCGACACCGTGTCGGAATCCTTCATGGTGATGCTGCGGCTGGGCAGCCCGTTTATCGCCTATGGCCTGCTGGTGAACCTCGCCATCGGCTTCATAAACAAGCTGACGCCGCAGATTCCGGTCTACTTCATCTCGCTTCCATTCGTCATCGCGGGCGGCCTCATCCTCTTCTATTTCGGCGTCTCCGGCTTCCTGTCCCTGTTCGCGGACGGCTTCCTTCCGACGACGATCGCCAGATAATCCATGACACGCGCTCAAAGGCTCAAACAGCTCCTCGATCTTCAGGAACGCCTGAGGCAGATGCATGAGATGAAGCGCGCCGGCCATCTGGCGGCAGTTGCCGCCGCCGACCGCGACATCGCCGAGATCATGTCGCGCAAGACGCAGGAGGACAGCCTGTCCAACCTGTTCCCCGACATCTATTCGCGCTTTGTCGAAAAGACGATCGACCGGCGCAGCGAAGCCCAAGCCCGTGCCAGCGCAGAGGCAGCCCATGTCGCCGCCGCCACCGTGCGCGCCGGCATGGTCGAGCGCTCATGGCGAGCAGAGCTCGAAGCCGTCGAACGCAAGGAGCAGGAAGTCGCAGGGCTGGAGGCGGTCGAGCGCAAGCTCGTCGAGGACGGAAGATAGCTCCTCAAGCCTGCGGCAAGTTTGCTGTCGCATAACAGGCAAGAACAAACGGAGAGCCCCTGATTTGGCTGGCAATTCGCTCATAGACGCAATCGCGAAAACCGGCGCGGCCGACCAGGCGCAGACCACCGCCGCCGAGGTTCGCGCCAATCACGCCGCCATCATCGGCCGCGTCGCACAGGCGCCCGGCTCGAAGGAAACCTTCGAGAAGTTCGAAGCGATGGTGCTTCAGAATTTCGTCCAGTCGATGCTCCCGCAGGAGGCCGAAAGCGTCTATGGCGCGGGCATGTCGGGCGACATCTGGAAATCCTTCCTCGCCAAGGGCATTGCCGATCAGATGGCCAGGGGCGGCGGCATCGGCATCGCGGAGCGGGTTCTTGGCGACCACTATCTCGAAGGCGAGAAGAAGGTGGCGCTGACCGGCGTGTCGCATGACCCCAACAAGCCGCGCCTCGATCAGGAAAACACCCTGTCCTCGGCCGTCATCCACGAAATGCAGCGCACCGTCGTCCGGAGCATGAGCGAGGATATGTCCTTGCAGAGCGCAACCGGTGTCTTCTCGGAGAAATAGCATCCAATGTCGGACATGATCTATTCCAACACCGGATATTCTCAGGTCGCAGTCGTGTCGACGCCCCATCAGGTCGCCGGCGCCGTCTCCATCTCGGCCATTCTCGGCCGCATCGAGGAGGCGATCGACGTGGAAACGGATTCCATCGGCACCGACCCGGCCTTCGACATCCGCGCGTCGAACGCCCGCAAGAGCCGCTATCTCTATGAGCTCAACCGCGCGCTCAAGGGAGTGGGACCGTCCGAACTGGCCCGCGAGCATCGCGACGGCGTCATTCGCCTGCGCACCAAGCTCGTCGCCAACGAAGCCGCGATCCGCGCCCACCTCGCCGCCGTCAACGAGGTTGCCACGCTCATTCAGGACGCCATCCAGCGGTCCGAGACCGACGGCACCTATTCCTCGTCGGCCTTCCATCAGGGTCAGGCCGCGTGATCAGGTTTGTCGTCGCCGCCATCTGGATTTGCGGCGTCACGCTGGGCTCGATCTATTATTCGTTTTCTTCCTCGAACGAGAACCCTGCAAGCCCGCAGAAAAGCGCCGAATTTTTCGGCGGGCTCGACTATGTGAAGACCGACATCCTCTCAATTCCCGTCGTGGCCGAGGGCGCGGTGCAGGGCTATTTCATCGGCCGCTTCGTTTATGCAGCCGACCAGAAACGCCTCGCCGCCATGACCGTTCCGACCGAAGCCCTCGTCGTCGACGAGGTGTTCACCTATCTCTACTCCAATCCGATGATCAATTTTGTCGACGCGAAGAAGATCGACATCAACGCCTTCCGCACCAATCTGCGCGATGCGGTCAACAGGCGCGTCGGCGAGGAACTGTTGAAGGACGTGATGATCGAGCAGGTCGATTTCCTGTCCAAGGACGAAATCCGCGCCAATGCGATGAGGCGCCGAAACGCCGTATCGCCCGCAGCCGCCGCTGCTGCCGCCGGCGCAAGACGCGGCTCAGCCTCGCAATAGCAGCCAGCCTCGGCTCACTGAGGCTGGTCGGCCGTAAGCTCAAGCTCGGCAAGAACATCGCCCGCGCGCGCCTGATCTCCGGCCTTCATCCTGACAGATGCGACGATGCCGGCAGCCTGCGCCACCAGCGCGTTTTCCATCTTCATCGCCTCGATCATCGCGACCGTCTGCCCACGCTCCACCCTGTCGCCGGGGCTGACCGAAACGCTTCGCACCAGTCCCGAAACGGGAGCCAGGATGCGCGACGGATCGGCGATGCCAACCTTGCGCGCCAGCGGGTCCGGCTCGGCAAGAACGAATGTCTCGGCCCCGGCCGCGAGGTGGATGCTCCTGCCCTCGACAAGCACGACGGCCGTCCCGCGCCTGCCGCCGGCCACCCATGTCAGCCGATTGCCGGCAAGCGCCACCTGATCGACTGCCAATGTTTCACCATCGACCGTGACGCCCGAGATCGCCCCCCGCGTCATCTCTATCGCCACCTCGCTTCGCACACCGCCGCAAACGAGCGTGACCGGGCAAAGGCCTGTGCCCGACGAGCGGAACCAGCCCCCGCCTGCCGACAGCACGACCGCGCAGCCCGCAAGCCCGAAGTGCAGCGCCTCGGGCGTCGGCCTGTCGAGCGCCTGATGCGATCGCTCGATCCAGCCGTCGATCATGCCGGTAGTCACGCCGCCCGCCACAAATTCGACACTGCCCGCCAGCCGCGACAGGAAGGTGCTGTTGGTCACAACGCCAAACAGCGGGTGCTCGACCAGCGCCGCCTCAAGCCGCGCAATCGCCGTCGGGCGGTCGGGGCCATGAACGATGATCTTGGCGATCATCGGATCGTAGTTCGGCGTCACTTCGCCGCCTTCGGCGATCCCCGTGTCGATGCGCGCAGACGTATTGCCGGGCCGCCAATACCGCACCGTGCCGGTCTGCGGTCGGAACCCGTCATGCGGATCTTCCGCATAGAGCCGCGCCTCGATCGAATGACCGTCAAGCGCCACCTCGGCCTGCTTCACCGGCAGCGGCTCGCCCGAAGCAATCCGCAACTGCCATTCGACGAGATCGAGGCCGGTGATCATCTCCGTCACCGGATGCTCGACCTGTAGCCGCGTGTTCATTTCGAGGAAATGATAGCTGCCGTCGCCGCCGACGATGAACTCGACAGTCCCGGCACCCTCGTAGCGCACGGCCTTGGCGGCATGAACCGCATCCGCGCCCATCCGCGCCCGAAGCTCGGGCGTCATGAAGGGCGACGGCGCTTCCTCGATGATCTTCTGGTGCCGGCGCTGGGCCGAACAATCGCGCTCGCCAAGATGGATCGTATTGCCGTGCCGGTCGGCAAAGACCTGAAACTCTATGTGACGCGCATCGACCACCAGCCGTTCCAGCAGCAGCGAACCGTCACCGAACGCGTTCTGCGCTTCTCGCCCCGCGCTTTCGAGCGCCGGCCCCAGCCCCGTCGCGTCATCCACGCGGCGCATTCCGCGCCCGCCGCCGCCAGCAGCGGCCTTGACCAGCAAAGGATAGCCGATCGCCTCCGATGCCTTGGCAAACGCCGCCGCAGACTGGTCGGCCCCGTCATAACCCGGCACCACCGGCACGCCTGCCGCCGCCATCAGTTTTCGCGCACGTGACTTGTCGCCCATCGCATGAATGGCATCGACCGGCGGCCCGACAAAGACGATGCCGGACTGCGCGCAGGCCCGCGCAAAATCGGCGTTCTCCGACAGGAACCCATAGCCTGGATGGATCGCATCGGCGCCCGAAGCGCTCGCCGCATCGAGTATCGCGGATTGATCGAGATAGGATTGCGACGGCAGCGGCCCGCCGATCCTGATCGCAGCATCGGCAAGCCTCACATGCAGCACATCGCGGTCCGCATCCGAATAGACGGCGACCGTTACAATGCCCATGCGCCGCGCCGTGCGGATGATGCGGCAGGCGATCTCGCCGCGATTGGCGATGAGCAGGGTGCGGATCATCTGGCTCAGTTTGCCTTGGCGCGATTACTTGTACCCGGCAAAGTCCCCTCCAGCTTGCAGATGATGCCGAGCATAACTTCGTCCGCGCCGCCGCCGATGGAAATCAGGCGCGTATCGCGAAACGCGCGCGACACCGGATTGTCGGCCGTGTAGCCCATGCCGCCCCAATATTGCAGGCAGGAATCGGTCAGTTCGCGCGCCAGCTTTCCCACTTTCAGCTTCGCCATCGAGGCAAGTCGCGTCACGTCCGCGCCGCTGACATATTGCTCGACCGCAGCCCAGGCGAGCGCCCGCAGCGCCTCGACCTCGGTGCGCAATTCGGCCAGCTTGTAGTGCACGACCTGATTGTCCAGCACCGGCTTGCCGAAGGCGTGCCGCTCTCGCGTGTAGTCGATGGTCAGGTCGATGACCCTGTCGAACCCCTTCAGCGCGCTGATGACGGCATAGAGCCGCTCCTCCTGAAACTGGAGCATCTGGTAGGTGAAGCCCATGCCCTCCTGCCCGATGATGTTGCGCGCCGGCACCCGCACCTCGTCGAAGAAAAGCTGCGCCGTATCCGACGAATGCATGCCGATCTTGTGGATCTTCTGGCGGCTGATGCCCTTCGCGTCCATCGGCACGCAGATCAGCGACTTGTTGCGATGGGCAGGCCCGTCCGACGTATTGGCGAGCAGGCAGCACCAGTCGGCCATCATGCCGTTGGTGATCCACATCTTGGTGCCGCTGATGACGAGATCGTCGCCGTCGCGCCGTGCAGTGGTCTTCACCGCCGCGACGTCAGACCCGCCACCCGGCTCCGACACGCCGATGCAGCACACGACATCGCCTGCAATCGACGGCGCAAGGAACGTCTCCTTCAGGTGGTCCGAGCCGAACCGGTTGAGCGCGGGCGTCGCCATGTCGGTATGCACGCCGATGCCCATGCCCACACCGCCGCATGCGATCAGGCCAAGCTCCTCGGCCATGATCATCGAATAGGAGAAGTCCAGCCCCAGCCCGCCATAGGCGGGATCGTATTTGATCCCAAGCAGGCCGAGATCGCCGAGCTTCTTGAACAACTCATGCGACGGAAACTGCTCTGCCTCCTCCCATGCGTCGGCATGAGGATTTATCTCGGTCTCGACAAATTTCGCCACTGTGCGGCGAAGGCTTTCGTGCTCGGCGGTGAATTGCATATGTGATCCTCCCTGACCTTCGACCCCCTCACCGCCTCGATTCGCCCGGCTCCTTCCTCACCCCCGTTCAGGGGGAGAGGTGCCGAGCACAGCGAGGCGGACAGGGGGGCTTGAACTCTACATTCGGGCCGCCCCGAACGTGTTTGGCCGAAGCGTGCGGCGCTCGCCGTCGTCGGCCAGCGAAAGGCACATACCGAGCACGGCGCGCATGTCGCGCGGATCGATGATACCGTCATCCCAGAGCCGCGCCGTGGCAAACAACGCTGTCGACTGCGCCTCGATACCGCCCTTGATCATCGCGCTCTGTTTCGCCAGCGCCGCCTCGTCCACTGGTTGGCCGTCACGCGCCGCCTTGCCGCGCGCCACGATCTCCATCACCTTTGCGGCCTGCTCGCCGCCCATGACAGCGGTGCGCGCCGACGGCCACGAGAAGATGAAGCGCGGCGAGAACCCGCGCCCGCACATGCCGTAATTGCCCGCGCCATAGGAGCCGCCGACGATGATCGTAAATTTCGGCACGCGCGCATTCGCCACCGCCTGGATCATCTTCGAGCCATGCTTGATCGCACCGTCGGCCTCGGCCTGCTTGCCGACCATGTAGCCGGTCGTGTTCTGCAGGAAGACCAGCGGCGTGCCGACCTGATCGCAAAGCTGGATGAACTGCGCCGCCTTGGTCGACCCCTGCGGCATGATCGGGCCATTATTGGCAAGAATGCCGATCGTGTGCCCCTCGATCGAGGCATGGCCGCAGATCGTGTCCGACCCGTAGTCCTGCTTGAACTCAAGGAACTGCGACCCGTCGACCAGCCGCGCGATGATCTCGTGCATGTCGAACGGCGTGCGGTCGTCCGCCGGCACGATGCCGAGAAGCTCTTCGCCATCGTAAAGCGGCGCATCGAAATTGCCCGCTCCGCTCACCTCGTCCCATTTGAGATTGCGCATGATCTCGCGGCCATAGGCCAGCGCCTGCGCATCATCCTCGGCCACATATTCGCCAAGCCCGGTGACGCGGCCATGCACGTCCGCCCCGCCCAGTTCCTCGTCGTCGGCGTCTTCGCCGATTGCCGCCTTCACCAGTGGCGGGCCGGCGAGAAAGATTTTCGAGCGCCCGCGCACCAGCACGACATAGTCCGATAGGCCCGGCAGATAGGCCCCGCCCGCCGTCGACGAGCCATGCACGATTGCCACCTGCGGGATGCCCGCAGCCGACAGCCGCGCCTGATTGGCGAATGAGCGCCCGCCCTCGACGAACATCTCCGACTGATAGAGCAGGTTCGCCCCGCCGGACTCGACCAGATAGATCAGCGGCAATTTGTTCTCGAAGGCGATTTCATGCAGCCGCAGCGCCTTCTTCAGCCCGATCGGCGGAATGGTCCCGCCCTTGATGCCGGAATCGGAGGCCGAGACGATCACGCGCTTTCCCGCCACCACGCCGATGCCGGCAATCGTGCCGCCACCCATGATGTTCTTCGCCCCGTCATCGTCATGCATCCTGTAACCGGCGAGCGTCGCCAGTTCGAGAAACGGCGCGCCACGGTCGAGCAGCCGTTCCACGCGCTCGCGCGGCAGGATTTGCCCGCGCTTGTCAAAGGTCGCCTTCTTCGAGGCCGAATTTTCGCGCACCGCCGCTTCCAGCCGCCGCACCTCGGCAAGCTTGGCCGCCATCGCCTCGGCATTGGTGCGGAATGCGTCGGACCGGCTATCGAGCGACGATTGCAGGACCGGCATCAGCCGCGATCCCGGCACATGTCGCCAGACACGAAAGCGCAGCCGCGCGAGCCAGCCGCACGGCATGACAGCGCCCCTGTCACGCGCCGCGCATCACCCATCATTGGATTTTCGATCTCTCCCAAGCGGCTCCTCCTTCCGCAAAAGAAACGCTATCCGACGTTGACGTAAACGTCAATCAACTGTTATGTCCTTGTCGGAAACCGCAGCTATTGCGGAACAACGTCTGACGTGGCGCGCATCCAGCCGCCCAAAGAGGAGATCGACATGAGCGTTCAGGATATTGCCGCCCAGATGAAGGACAAGGTTGCATCGAGCGGCTTCGACCGGTCGGTGAAGTTCGACATGGGCGCCGACGGCGTCATCGTCATCGACGGCGCATCGATCTCGACGACCGACGGCCCGGCCGACTGCACCATCAAGGTCTCGATGGACAACTTCAAGGACCTGATCTCGGGCGACCTGAACCCGACCTCGGCCTTCATGACCGGCAAGATCAAGGTCGAGGGCGACATGTCGGTCGCCATGGCGCTGAGCCAGATTCTCTAAAGGCTACCGCCTATCCGGAATTGAAAATGGCCTCGCCGGTCGAATGCCGGCGGGGCCATTTTCTTTACGGCTCCCTCAGGCGGCCGCCCGGCCGACAGCCGCATTGAAACGCCGCGACGTGTCTGTCGCCATCTGGCCTGCCCGCGACGCCGCGAAGAAGGCAATCGCCTCGACCAGCAGCAGCCCGCCGGCAATCGTATAGCCGAGATGCGTGCGCGTTTCGGCCTGCGGCGCGACGAACAGTTTTCCAAGCTCGCACAGGAACAGCGCCACAAGCGCCGCCGCCACGCGCGGCTGCGGCCGCCAGCCGCGCGCCAGCATCACCGCCGCCGCGCCGACCTGCAATATGACCATCGCCAGCCAGGTCTCGTTGGTCAGCGACTGCACCACCACCTTCACGACGATCTGTGCATAGGTGACGATTGAGAATGGCGGGTCGAAACCAGCCAGCGTCGGCACGAATTCGACATAGGAGAACCACATCTGCACCCACCAGCCGGGATGGCCAGCACTTTGCGCCATCCACGCCCCGCCGATAAGCGCAACTGCAAAGCCGATTGCCTGCGCGACAAAGCCTCGCCGGATGACGATTGCCGCCAGAAGCAGCGTCGCCGACAGCGCCAGATTGTCCGGCCGGATCAGGCATCCGGCGACCATCAGAACCGCACTTGGCGCATCATTGCCGCGCGCGAACAGCAGTATCGACCCAATGATGAACAGGCCCGCCAGCAGGTCCGGCGTGACGATGCGCGCCGTGTCGCCAAGACCGCAGAACACCAGCAACGCAACGATGATCGGGCCATAAGCGAGAACCCGCCTGTCCGCCGCCCAGATGAGCGTCATCAGCCCGATGGCGAAGAATGAGACGGTCGAGATGGCACGCAGCGCGTCGACCGGCTGCATGAAGCTCGACAGCCAGGACGCCAGTTCCACATAGACGACCTTCACCCGATAGAAGGCGAGCATGGTGTTGAAATTGGACGCGCTTTCGGCCTGCGCGATTCTATAGGGCCGGTCGCTGGTCAGAACGACATAGTCGCCCGCATCGACCCGCTCCTTCACCGCCGCATAGGCTTGAGTGTGGATCTCGACCGGATCGCTCGTCCGCTGCTCGAAGACCGTCCCGGCATAGGCGATCATGTCCCAGTTGGACCCCGGTGCGACCCATGACACGGCGCCGACCGCAAGGATGTAGACCGCCAGAAACAGCGCGCCGAAGGGGGCGGCAAACCGCTGCGCCAGCGCGGCGATTGCGAATGCGAGTTGTTCGATCCGGGCCATTTCGGGCGTCCTCAGAGCAGGCGGCAGGTGCCTCAGGCCCAAAGGACTAGCATCGAGATACTTACACCGGGTAACTGCGGGCACCGGGTAGCCGCCAGAGAACGTAACGTCTTGGAAAAAGTCGGCCGGAGACTGCCGCACGCAGTCTCCGGCCCAGAGCCGTTCACAGTCAGATGGAAACAAAACCGTTTCGATCTGACTGTGAACGGCTGTAACGCGTCAGGCGGCTCGCCGTGAGACCTGCGCGTCGTTCCTGCGGCCCGTGGCGCGCAGGGTTCCGGAAGCTCCGTCCAGCGCGCCTTCGACGAGTTCGAGCGCGAGGAAACGGTGCCGTTCATATGGTCCCGGCATCGACAGCGCGCCGGTCTTGCCCGCGCTGAAGCCGAAGCGTTCGTAATAGCCGGGATCGCCCACCAGCAGGATCGCGCCATGGCCGAGCCGCGCAGCCTCGCCGATCGCATGGCGCATCAGGGCCGAACCGATGCCGGCCGACTTCACCGCCGGATCGACAGCCAGCGGCCCGAGCAACAGCGCGCGGCGCTCGCCCGCTGCCACGTCCCACAGCCGCACGGTGCCGACGACGGACCCCGCCTCGTCGCGCGCCACAAACGCCAACCCTTCCGAGGCTTTGCGCCCGCGCCGCAGCTTCTCCGAAGACTTGCGCTTGCGCCCCTGCCCCATGGCACGGTCGAGCAAGGCCTCGCGCGGGCCGATATCGGCCTCACGCTCGACGCCGATACCAGCCGGCAGCGCGTCCACCGCGCCAAAGCCACCGACATAATTTTCCACTGCGTTCACGTCGAAAATCCTTCCACCCGCAGAAAAACCACAAGCGAACCCGCGCAGGCGCTTACGCGCCCGCGTTGGCAGTATCTGAGGGGCTAGCGCCCCTTAGATGACGTAAGAACGCAGCGGCTCGAAGCCGTTGAAGGCGACCGCCGAATAGGTGGTCGTGTAGGCGCCGGTGCCTTCGATCAGCACCTCGTCGCCGATGGTCAGCGACAGCGGCAGCGGATACGGCGTCTTCTCATAGAGCACGTCGGCGGAATCGCAGGTCGGGCCGGCGAGCACGCAGGGCGCAACTTCGTCGCCGTCGCGCGGCGTGACGATCGGATAGCGGATCGCCTCGTCCATCGTCTCGGCCAGACCGCCGAACTTGCCGATGTCGAGATAGACCCAGCGGACATTGTCGTTGTCCGACTTCTTCGAGATCAGCACGACTTCCGACTTGAGCACGCCGGCATTGCCGACCATGCCGCGACCCGGCTCGATGATGGTCTCCGGCATCTGGTTGCCGAAGTGCTTCGACAGCGCAGCGAAGATCGCATCGCCATAGGCGCGTGCCGTCGGGACGTCCTTGAGGTAGCGCGTCGGGAACCCGCCGCCCATGTTGACCATGCGCAGCACGATGCCCTCATTGGCGAGCGTTGCAAACACCTGCTTGGCGTCGCCCAGCGCGCGGTCCCAGGCGGCCAGGTCGCACTGCTGCGAACCGACATGGAACGACACGCCATAGGCATCGAGGCCGAGATTGCGCGCATGGCGCAGCACGTCGACGGCCATCGCCGGCACGCAGCCGAACTTGCGCGACAGCGGCCATTCCGCACCTTCGCCATCGGTCAGCACGCGGCAGAACACCTGTGCGCCGGGAGCCACGCGGGCGATCTTCTCGACCTCTTCGACGCAGTCCACCGCAAACAGGCGGATGCCGAGTTCAAAGGCGCGCGCGATGTCGCGTTCCTTCTTGATGGTGTTGCCAAACGAGATGCGCTCGGCCGGTGCGCCGGCATCCATCGCCATCTCGACCTCGGCAACCGACGCGGTGTCGAAGGACGAGCCCATCGAAGCCAGCAGGCGCAGGATTTCAGGCGCAGGGTTGGCCTTCACCGCGTAGTAGATCTTGGACTGGGGCAGCGCCTTCTCGAATGCGCGGAAATTGTCGCGCACCACGTCGAGGTCGACGACGAGGCAAGGGCCTGCCGGACGGCGGGTGGCGAGGAAATCGATGATGCGCTGGGTGGCGGCCATTGGTCTCTCCATCGCGCAGCGTGCGGCTGCGCATAACAAGGTCGCGGCTCCGTCCCCTCGGGGATCGGGCAGCGGATCAAACAAAGGCGAGAAGACTGCTAGTGGTGCCAGCCGGTGGAGACCCGGAACCACTCAGCGCCGTCTCGCGGCGATGGATCGCCGGACCGCCCGGTCCGAAAATCCGCTTTGTCTGCCTTGGATTGGATGGGGAAACCCGTCCGCACTTCTGGCAATGAGGGTGTGCCTCAGAGGAGACCGGATGTGGAAACCGGCTTCCAAAAAGGCCCGCACCGTCGTTGCTTCAAGGCGTCCTCGGGTCTGTGGTTGGCCACTGATCCGACCGGGTTCGTTACTCCCCGGTTACCTGCCCGAATTCCTCGCCATTTCGAGGTTCGGGGGACGCCCACAGGCACGTGCGACTTTGGGCAACCGCGATGTAGTGAATCGCGCTGTCACAATCAACGGGAAATATTGCGCCGCGCAGAAAAAATTGCGGCGCGTGAGCGGCCCCGCCTACATCAGCGCCGCGTTCCACCACAGATGCGTCCACACGCTCGCTATGTAGCCGAGGCCGATCGCCCAGGCCCAGCGCAGGTGGTTCATGAAGGTGTAGTGATTGCGCACCAGCCCCATCAGCACCACGCCCGCCGCCGTGCCGATCGAGATGATCGACCCGCCGACACCCGTCGACAGCGTGACCAGCATCCACTGCCCGCTCGACATGTCCGGGTTCATCGTCAGCACCGCGAACATCAGCGGAATATTGTCGAAGGCCGCGCCCAGCAGGCCGATGGCGATATTGGCCCATGTCGGCCCCAGCCCGCCATAGAGATGGCCTGACACGAGTGCCAGATAGCCCGCCACGCCAAGCCCGCCCACGGCAAAGATCACGCCGAAGAAGAACAGCAGCGTATCCCATTCGACATGGCGCATGACGCGGAACGAATCGAAGGCGAGCGAATCGTCGCCGCGCCGCCGCCCGATGGATTGCAGCACATAGGCATACATCTGGAGATAGCCGAGACCCAGCATCATGCCGAGCGCGGGTGGCAGGCCGATGAAGCTCTTGAAGACGACAGCGGTTGCGATGGTGGTCAGGAACAGGCCGATGACGATCAGCCCGCCCTTCTTCATCTTCGTCGCATCGGTCACCGGGTCCGGCGCGCCCTTCGGCACTTTGAAATGCATCAGCACCGCCGGCACAAGGAAATTGACCAGCGAGGGCACGAACAGGTTGAAGAATTCGAAGAACTGGAGCTTGCCCTTCTGCCACACCATCAGCGAGGTGATGTCGCCGAAGGGCGAGAACACGCCGCCAGCATTTGCCGCTATGACGATGATGATGCAGCCGAGCACGATGAACTGGTAGTTGCCGACGCCGACCGCAACCACCACCGCGCCCATGACCAGCGCCGTCGTCAGGTTGTCGATGATCGGCCCGAAGATGAAGGCAAGGCCGCCCACCAGCCAGAACAATTGTCGATAGCTGAGATTCATGCCGACCAGCGTCGAGCGCAGCGCGTCGAACACCCGCCGTTCGCGCATCGTGTTCACATAGGTGATCGCCACGATGAGGAAGAGCATCAGTTCGCCATAGTCGAGAATGACATGCTTGGCCGCCGCTTCCAGCGCCGCACTCTGGCCGTTCATCGCGTAGACGACGCCGAGCAGCGCCCAGATCAGCCCCGCCGCCAGCATGACCGGCTTGGACTTGCGCATATGGATGGCGTTTTCGATCGCCACAAATCCATAGGCGATGAAGAAGATGATGAGCGAAATATAGCCGACCGGGTGGCGGGTCAGGTCCATCAGCCCGAGATCCGACGCGGCAAGGGCCGGCGTCGCCGCAAGAAATGCGATCGTTGTCGTTGCTGCGCATAGCCATAGCCGGCCATTTATGCGGTCCATGCACTCCCTTCCGACATATGCAGACATTTATAGTCGTCGTATTCGTATCCCTGACGCAAGGGGAATACCGAGCCGGCAAACGGGAAAATGCGTAATCTGTCAGTCAAACACACACTTTATCGCTGAATGCGGACAGTTCGCTCGAACGCATCGGGCGATGCGCCCCGATGCCCGGCAATCCCGGGTTGCGTAGTCTCGCTCATCTACCCGATCCAACGCGCCATCGGACCGGCGCGCCTGCTGCAAATCGGCAACGATCGCTGTATCGTCGTTCCCGATTCGTGAACGAAGGACACGCGATTGGACACGCTTACCCGCATGCGCGCCTTCATCGACGTTGTGGAGGCCGAAGGATTTTCGGCCGCTGCCCGGCGCATCGGCCGTTCCAAGGCGCTTCTGTCGAAATATGTGCGCGAGCTTGAAGACGATCTCGGCGCGCTTCTGCTCAACCGGACCACGCGCCAGTTCTCGCTCACCGAAGCCGGCCACACCTATTTCAAGCGCGCATCGGAAATCGTGCGCGACATCGATTCGCTCGCCGACGCCGTGCGCGATTCCGCGGGCGACGTGCGCGGCCGCATCAAGCTGTCGGCCCCTCGCACCTTTGCCGACGCACCCATCGGCCAGTCACTCATCGACTTCGCCAAGGCCCATCCCGACATCGTCCTCGACATCCATCTCGACGACCGTTTCGTCGATCTGGTCGAGGAAGGCTTCGACCTCGCAGTCCGCATCACCCGGCTGGAAAATTCCTCGCTCATCGCCAAGAAGCTTTCGCCCTTCGGTATCAAGGTCTGCGGCTCGCCGGACCTGATAGCCCGCGTCGGCAAACCCGAAGCGCCGCAGGATCTGTCGCGCCTTCCCTGCGTGATCGACACCAACGGCCGCTGGCTCTACAACTGGCCGTTCGTCACCGACCAGGGCGAACCGACGAGCGTGCCGGTCGTCGGCCGCATCGAGGTCAACAGCCCGCAGGCGGCGCGTTCGGCGGCAGTCGCCGGCCTCGGCTTTGCCACCTTGCCCGACTTCATCGCCCGGCCCGCGATCGACGATGGCAGCCTCGTCCCCGTCCTCGACAGCTACCTGCCGTCGGGCGGCGGCATCTTTGTCGTCTATCCTCACCGCAGATATCTTCCGGCAAAGGTCCGCGCACTGGTCGATTTCCTCGCCCAATGGTTCAGGCAGCACGGCAAATGACCGCGGCGCGGCTCGATTTCGTCGCCCCCAATTTCGCCGCCATTTGCAGGCACCTCTCCACACCCGTGAAGGAAACCGGTTGATGCCGCTGAACAGACTGACAAAGGCAGGCCTTGGCCTCGCCGCTGCCGCCCTTGTGGCGCTGCCGGTCCAATTGTCGGCGCACCCGCACATCTTCGCCGAAGCCCGGCTCGACGTGGTCGTCGCCGCCGACGGAACCGTCACCGGCCTTCGCAATCTCTGGCGCTTCGACGACCTGTTCTCGTCGACGGTCCTGTTCGAGTTCGACGAGAACAAGGACATGAAGCTGGACGACGCCGAGCTGCACAACGTTTCCCAGACGATCTACAACTCGCTCGCCGAATACGATTATTTCCAGTTCGTCACCGCAAACGGCAAGGACGTCGGCATCGAAAAGCCGGCGCAGCTGATCGCCACACTGGAGTACAACCAGCTCGTCGTCCTGTTCGAGGTCAAGCCCGCGACCCCGCTCAAGCTGGCGGGCAAGGTCGAGTTCGGCATCTATGACCCGACCTTCTACACCGCGATCGACTATACCGACGACAATCTCATGGCCCTCTCAGAGATGCCGGCAGGATGCAGCCGCAAGGTCGTGCGCCCCGACCCGGACGAGGCCATCGCCCAGAATCAGGCGACGCTGACCGAGGAATTCTTCAACGACCCGACCGGCAACGATCTTGGCAAGATCTTCGCCACGAGGCTCGAAATCACCTGCCCGCCACAGGGGTAAGCCGCAAGGAATACCAATGCATCAGCGAACCGTCCGCATCACCCTTGCCGTTCTCGCCGGTGTCTATGTTCTGACCGGCATCCTCGGTCACGCGCACGCGGCAAACCCGCTCGGCATCGGCGCGGGCGAAACCGCAATGCCCTCGACCGGAATGTTCTCCAGCCTTCTCAACTGGATCAACGTCCAGCAGCAGGAATTCTATCGCACGCTCTCGGCCGCGATGAAATCGATGCGCGACGGCGACGGCGGCTTCTGGCTGCTCACCGGCGTGTCGTTCGCCTATGGCGTGTTTCATGCCGCCGGCCCCGGCCACGGCAAGGCGGTCATCTCGTCCTACATGTTGGCAAACGAGGTCGCGCTGCGCCGCGGCATCGTCCTGTCCTTCGTCTCCGCCTTCCTTCAGGGCGTCAGCGCCATCGTCATGATGGCACTGGTCTATCTCCTGCTGCGCGGCACCAGCATCTCCATGGCCGATGCGACGCGCTTCCTGGAAATCTCGTCCTTCGTACTCATCACCCTGTTCGGCGCCTGGCTGCTGTGGCGCAAGGCGGGCCGCAAGCTCGTCGCGCGGCTGTCGGGTCGCCCGGCTGCCAGCCTGTCGGCCGCCGTCGCCCACGATCATTCACACGACCACGCCCATGGTCACTCTCATGACCATCACCACCACGATCACGGCCACCACCACCACGGGCCAGGCGAGGTTTGCGAAAGCTGCGGCCATTCCCATGCGCCCGATCCGTCATTGCTGAACGGCGAGCATTTCGACTGGCGCTCGGCATGGACGGCCGTTGCGGCCGTCGGCATCCGGCCCTGCTCGGGTGCGCTCATCGTGCTCACCTTCGCGTTTCTAAACGGCATGTGGGCGGCAGGCATCGCTTCGGTCTTCGCCATGTCGCTCGGCACCGGCATCACGGTTGCGGCACTCGCCACGCTCGCCGTCACCGCCAAGAACGTCGCCGTCGCTTTTGCCGGCAACGGTCGCGCCGGCAACACCATTCACAATGTCATCGAAATAGGCGGCGCGCTGTTCATCATGCTGATCGGCCTGACGCTTCTGGCCGCCACGCTCTACGGCTGACGCCCAGGCGAATTCTCAGCCGTTCCTGGCGCGGCCGCGCAGCCAGAACACGAGGAAGAATGCCGCGACAAAGGCGATCGCGATCAGCGACGCAGCGGCCGTCGACCATTCGCCCACCGCGATCATGATCGTCGGCATGAAATAGGCGACCAGCCCGAAGCCGACCAGAATGATGGCTGCCGCCACCGCCGAGTTGCGAGACTGATTGTCCATCGGTCGCCCTGCCTTTCTGCCGCCTGACCGGCGGAAATTCATGGCGGCACCCATAGCGCGGGCAGACCGCGCGGCAAAGCTCAATCGCCTGCGCGAATTGTCTCTAACCTTCGTTTCTGCGCGCCGCTCTCATCGAAATTCGACGGATCCAGCCACGCCTCATAGGCCCGCTTCAATGCCAGCCACTCGCCGTCGATCATCGAATACCACGCCGTGTCGCGGTTCTCGCCCTTGACCACGAGATGCTGGCGGAAAATGCCCTCGAACGAAAAGCCGAACCGCTCTGCGGCGCGCTTCGACGGTTCGTTGCGATTGTTGCATTTCCACTCATAGCGCCGGTAGCCGAGTTCGTCGAAGACGTAGCTCGCAAACAGATATTGCGCCTCGGTCGACATGCGCGAGCGCTGCATCTTCGGCCCCCAGTGAATATTGCCGATCTCGATGACGCCATGCGCGGGTTCGATGCGCATCAGCGTCTGCCGCCCGACTGCCTCGCCAGTCGCCTTGTCGATGACCACGAAGAACAGCGGGTCTTCGCTCGCCTCGACCTTTTGCAGCCATGCGTCGAAGCTTGCACGGTCCTGCGGCGTGGTCTCGAACAGCCAGCGGAAGCGCCCGTCCGCATCGCCCTGGGTGGCAGCAGCGTAAAGATCGTCGCCATGGCGCGCCGCGCTCAGCGGCTCTAGCCTGACATAGCGCCCGTCCAGCACCTTGCGCTCGGGCCTTGGACGCGGCGTCCAGCCGGAGAGATCGTCAGCCATGATAGCTCCTCGAATTGACATGGCGGGACGTTCACACAAAACATGCGCAGTTGCTAAAACCAGGCTGGACCAACGAAATGATCCAAACGATCGATGGCTTCGACCGCATCGGAGAGGAGAACGCCTTCGCCGTATTGGCGCGCGCCACGGCACTTGCGCAATCGGGCCGCGACATCATCAATCTGGGCATCGGCCAGCCGGATTTCCGCACGCCCGACCATATCGTCGAGGCCGCGATCAAGGCGCTGCGCGACGGTCATCATGGCTACACGCCCGCGATCGGCCTGCTTGCCTGTCGCGAGGCGGTCGCCCGGCGCACGCTTGCGACGACCGGCGTCGAGGTCTCGCCCGAAGAGGTGATGATCATGCCCGGCGGCAAGCCGACCATGTTTGCCGCCATCCTGATGTTCGGCCGGCCCGGCGTCGAGATCATGTATCCCGACCCCGGCTTTCCGATCTATCGCTCGATGATCGACTTCACCGGCGCGACACCGGTTCCCGTCCCGATACGCGAGGCGAACGGCTTTGCCTTTTCGGCCGACGAGACGCTGGCCCTCATCACGCCCGCCACGCGCCTGCTGATCCTCAATTCGCCCGCCAACCCGACCGGCGGCGTGACGCCCAAGGCAGAGATCGACCGCCTCGCCTCGGGCCTCGAACGCCACCCCTATGTCGCGGTCATGTCCGACGAGATCTACGACGTCATGACCTATGACGGTGAGCGCGCCACCTCGCTCCTCGCCTACCCTGCGCTGCGCGACCGCCTCATCGTGCTCAATGGCTGGTCGAAGACATGGGCGATGACCGGCTGGCGCATGGGCTGGTCGATCTGGCCGAATGGCGAGAAGGGCGCGCATCTCTACGACAAGGTGCGCAAGCTCGCGGTCAATTGCTGGTCCTGCGTCAACGCCCCATCGCAATATGCCGGCATTGCCGCGATCGACGGCCCGCAGGACGATGTCGAACGCATGATGGCCGCCTTCGACCGCCGCCGCAAAATCGTGGTCGACGGGCTGAATGCACTGCCCGGAGTCTCCTGCATCACACCCAAGGGCGCGTTCTACGCCTTCCCCAACATCTCGGCGACCGGCAGGAAGGCAAAGCCGCTCGCCTCGGCACTTCTGGAAGAGGCAGGCGTGGCTCTCATCGGCGGGCCGGATTTCGGCGTCCACGGCGAAGGCTATCTGCGCCTTTCCTACGCCAATTCGGAAGACAACATCATCGGCGCGCTGGAGCGCATCGGCGCATTTCTTGAGAGGGAACCGCAGACATGAAACCACTGCTCACAGCCGTAGCCCGTATTGCCGTCCTTGGCCTCGCCCTGGGGATCGGCAACGCATTCGCCGATGGCGACGGCGGCAAGATGTGCGGCGGCATCGCAGCCATCCAGTGCCCGGCAAACCAGTTCTGCGATTATGCGGTCGGCATTTGCGGCCGTGGCGACCAGAGCGGAACGTGCATGCCAAAGACCGAGTTCTGCACGCGCCAATATCAGCCGGTCTGCGGCTGCGACGGCAAGACCTACGGCAATGATTGCGAGCGTCAGGCCGCCGGCACCGCCAAGGAAAAGGACGGCGCCTGCTGAAGCATGTCGCGCAAAAGTGTGCAGCGCTTTTGCGACAACGACATGCGACAAAACAAAGATTAGAGCGGACAGAGCGAAACTGAAAGATCGCGACACGCTCTAATAAAACTAGAGCCGCTTCTCGAACCAGTGGTCGGCATAGGGATTGTCGTTATAGGGCGCGATCTCGCTGTAGCCGCGCCTTTGGTACATCGCCTTGGCCTCGACCAGCGTGCGGTTCGTATCGAGCACGACGCGCGCAAATCCGGCCTCGCCTGCAAGCGTCTCCAGCCTGTCCATGATCCGGCTCGCCACGCGCAGGCCGCGCGCGCTGTCATCCACCCAGACGCGCTTGATCTCCGCCGTC
The DNA here is from genome assembly GCA_049647505.1 of Mesorhizobium sp. Classification (GTDB taxonomy): domain Bacteria; phylum Pseudomonadota; class Alphaproteobacteria; order Rhizobiales; family Rhizobiaceae; genus Mesorhizobium_A. The sequence continues at coordinate 16,490 of JBARXU010000019.1, read as the reverse complement.
GTCTCATCGAGCCGCTTCAGCGCGCCGCAGCCGATGGGACGGCCTTCCTTTCGCGCCACCACAAACCAGCCCTTGGGCGGCGTCACGTCGGCCGGTTCGAGCGAATTGCCCTTGCTCGGGTCGAAACCCGTCTCGAAGCGTGTGGCAAGCTCGGCCTGATAGCGCGCGAGGCACCAGCCCGCGTCCTTGCTGCCCGCCGGCTCCAGCGAGATCGATACCTCGCCTGCTTGCGATCCATCTTTTGGCATCGAATTCCTCTATCCGCGCCCGACATAGGGCATCTTCGTCGCCATCACAGTCATGAACAGCACATTGGTCGACAGCGGCAGGTTCGCCATGTGCAGCACCGCATCCCCCACCTCGGCGGGGTCCATCGTCGCCTCCACCGCAATCTCGCCATTGGCCTGCTGCACGCCCCTGGTCATGGGCATCGCCATCTCGGTCAGCGCATTGCCGATATCGATCTGGCCGCAGGCGATATCGAACGGCCGCCCGTCGAGCGCCAGCGTCTTCGTCAGCCCGGTGATCGCGTGTTTCGTCGCCGTATAGGGCACCGAGCCGGGGCGCGGCGCATGGGCAGAGATCGAGCCATTGTTGATGATCCGCCCGCCCATCGGCGACTGCCTGCGCATCATTCCGAACGCGCCGCGCGCGCACAGGAATGCGCCCGTCAGATTGACATTGACCACGTCGAGCCATGTCTCGACGGGAATTTCGTCGATCGGCGCGCCCTTTGAACTCATGCCCGCATTGTTGAACAGAAGGTCGAGCCGTCCGAATTCGGAGGCGATCCGCTCGAACAGCCGGTCGACTTCATCCGGCCTGGTCACATCGCAGGAAACCGCAAGCGCCCGGCCCTCCGTCGCACCCGCCAGCTTTATCGTGTTTTCGAGCGCATCGAGCCGGCGGCCGGTCAGGACAACATGCCAGCCATCACGCAGGAAGGCGCTGGCTGTTGCCGCGCCAGTGCCGCTGCCGGCCCCGGTGATTAGTGCGATTCGTTGCGTCATGAAGCGTCTCCCGTCGGGATCGACGGAAGCAGACTGCGACAGATCATGCAAGGCTGCCGCGAAGCGGACCGCCGAGGCTGCCGCAAAGCGGTCGGCCGAGGCTGACACAAAGCGGGCGGCCATTGGCGGCCGCCCTAAAGATGGACCCTGCTTGGGAGGAGATACCGGATCCGTAATGCAAATCTATCACGCGAAGCTTACCCGAAACTTAATTCAAGTTCGATGCAAGATGTGATCAAAGATATACACTGAAATTATAGGTCGAGTTTCAGATAGAACCACAACGCCTGAACATCAGACCCGGTAATGAGAGAGCAACCTGCTCGAAAACAGGCCCTCGACATCCCATGCCTCAGCGCGTTCCGGCGCAGCCGGGGTTACACCGGCACTGGCACCTTGGCTGACGCTACCGTCGCCTCGACATGGTCCACCAGCGCATCGGGAAGCTTCAGCCGCCCCGCCAGCAGGTCGAGATAGCCGCGCTCGGCGCGCGTTTCCGGCTCGATGGTAAGGCGCGAAGCCGTATACAATTCCACCTTCTGCGCGTCCGTATGGGCGGCTGCGACAAGCGCATCCATGTCCACTGGGCGGCTCAGTTCCTCATCGAGGAAGTTCCGCGCTTCCGCACCCATTCCCGCAAGTTCGACGCGCTCGGAAATGCGGGCGCGCTCTTCGTCGTCGATGTGGCCATCGGCCCGCGCCGCCGCGATCATCGCGCGCACCAGCGTCAGCGCAAACTCATGTTCGCCCTGCGGCGCCTGCGACGGGTGGAAACTCGTATCTTCCGGCGGGGGCAGCAGGCCCGTATCGCCATTGGCGGTCTGCTGCGGCTCGCCGCCGTTCTGGTAGTTCTGGTAGGCCTTGTAGGCGAGACCGGCAATCGCGGCCAAGCCGCCGACCTTGATCGCCGTGCCGGTCACGGCCCGGCCCGCGCCGGTTCCAAGCAGGACCGCTGCAATCGCGCCGGTCGCCAGCGGATTGTCCTTGGCCATCTGCACGGCCTGTCCCGCTTTGTCGCGGACGGTTCCGTTTCCGCCGGGTATCTGGGATCCGAGCAAATCGTCGAGAAGCTTCTTGGGGTCGAACATCTGGCCTCCTGAAGTGTGCACCGCCGCTGGCCGTGAGTTAGGTAGGCGACTGCGACATTGCAATGACGCCAAACGAGCTTTGCGGAATTTGGCTGCAAGCGGCCGGAAATATTTCCACCCGCCATTCGCAGGCGCGACCGGGCAATCCAGCCTCATCTCGCTCTAACTGCCGATGTGCCGCCTGCCCTTGCCGTGCGCCAGCACCACCTGCCGGTGCCGTTCCGCATAGCGCTCGCGATCTTCCGGACTGCGGGCGTCTGCGCAATAGGCGCAGGAAATACCCTCGCTATAGAGCGGCGAGGCGCGGTCTGCGGCATTGAGCGGGCGGCGGCATGCGCGGCAGAGTTCCGCGTCACCTTCCTGCAGCCCATGACCGACCGACACGCGCTCGTCGAACACGAAGCACTCCCCCTGCCACAGGCTTTGTTCCTCCGGCACGGTTTCGAGATATTTCAGAATGCCGCCCTTGAGGTGATAGACCTCGTCAAGGCCGAGCGATCGCACATAGGCAGTCGCCTTTTCGCAGCGTATTCCGCCGGTGCAGAACATGGCGACCTTTCGCCCCTGCAACTGGTCGCGATTGGCGTCCGCCCAGGCCGGAAAATCGCGGAATGTCCGGGTTTCCGGGTCGAGCGCGCGATTGAACGTGCCAATCGCCACTTCGTAATCGTTGCGCGTATCGATGACGACCGTATCGGGATCGTCGATCAGCGCGTTCCAGTCCTGCGGCTCGACATAGGAGCCTGCCGCGAGTTGCCGGTCGATGCCCTCGACGCCCATGGTCACGATCTCGCGCTTCAGCCGCACCTTCATGCGGTGAAACGGCATCTCGGCCGCCGTGCTGAATTTCAGTTCGAGATTGTCGACGCCGCGCGCCGCGAGCAGTTGCACCAGCCCGTCCAGCGCCTCCCGCGTACCTGCCACGGTCCCGTTCACGCCTTCCGGCGCGACCAGCAGCGTGCCCTTGAGGCCCTGCGAACAGCAGAATGCCGCCAGTTCGCGGCGCAGGGCGTCTGCGTCAGCCACCGCCACGAAACGGTAGAGCGCCGCCACATGCACGGGGCTGTCGTCGGAATTTCTATCCATGCCGGGCAATTAGCCATTCGACGCCGGCCTTTCAACTGTCGTGTCGGACGCCATCTATCCCCTCGCCTTGCAGCGAACCGATCATGGGCTTCCACTGACGGGAACGAGCCATGTTTGACGACCTGACACGCAACGAAATCGCCGACGCAGCCAAACAGCTGAATGTCGAGCTTGCAGCACTTCTCGCGGTCGCCGAAGTCGAATCGGGCGGTTCGGCCTTCGCCCTTGTCGAGGGCAGACGCGAGCCGCTGATCCGCTTCGAGGGTCACTATTTCGACCGCAGGCTGACGAGCGTCGCGCTCGAACGCGCCAGACGCGAGGGGCTATCCTCGCCCAAGGCAGGCGCGGTCGCCAATCCCTCCACGCAGGCTGCGCGCTGGGCGCTGCTTGGCCGCGCCGCCCGGATCGACCACGTCGCCGCTCATGAATCGGTCTCATGGGGCGTCGGCCAGGTCATGGGCGCGCACTGGAACTGGCTCGGCTATGCCTCGGTCGACGAGCTCGTCGCAGAGGCCCGCCAGTCGGTTGCCGGTCAGATCAGGCTGATGGCGCGCTACATCGACAAGGCTGGTCTGGCGGGCGCGCTGCGCAGCCACGACTGGGCGGCCTTTGCCAGAGGTTATAACGGACCGGACTACGCCCGCCACGGCTACCACACGAAGATCGCCACCGCATTCAGGCGTCATGCCGGCGGGTCGAGCGCGCCGCCCTGGCAACCCACAGCACCCGAAAACCCTCGCATGCTGGCGCGCGGCATGAGCGGCCCCGATGTCGCGGACCTGCAATCGGCACTTCTCGCCGCCGGTTATCCGGTCGGCCGCGACGGCATCTTCGGGCTTGAGACGGCAAGCGCGGTGCGCCGTTTCCAGGCCGATCACGGTCTTTCAGTCGACGGAATTGTCGGTCCACGCACGCGAGCGGCACTTGACATGAGCAATCCCGAATTCCCCTCATTGGCGCAAATCTGGCGTTGGTTTCGCTCTTGGCTTGGCCCGAGTTAAATCGATTAGCAGTCGACTCCGAATGATCGCTCTGCTATGCGCAATTCAAACGACGGATAGGCGCGACATGACCCAGAAGACAGATCTCCTCCTGCCTGTAATGACCGGCCAGCCGGTCATTCCCGTATTGAAGATCACGCGGTTGGAACATGCCGTTCCGCTGGCCCGCGCACTCGCACGCGGCGGACTGACGGCGGTCGAGATCACCCTGCGCACGCCGGTTGCCATCGACGCCATCAAGGCGGTCGCAAAAGAAGTCCCCGAAGCCGTCGCCGGCGCTGGCACCATCCTCAATGCCCGCCAGTTCGAACAGGCAGCGGGCGCGGGCGCGCGCTTCATCGTCAGCCCCGGAGCGACCGATCAGGTGCTGGCTGCGGCCGGCAACAGCGATGTGCCGCTCCTGCCCGGCGCCGTCACCTCCAGCGAAATCATGAAAGCGGCAGAGCATGGCTATTCGCTGCTGAAGTTCTTCCCGGCCGAACAGGCTGGCGGCGCTGCCTATCTCAAGTCGCTCTCGGCCGTCTTTGCCGACGTCGGCTTCTGCCCCACCGGCGGCATCACCGCCGACAATGCGGCCACATATCTGTCGCTGAAGAACGTGTTGTGCGTGGGCGGCTCATGGGTCGCGCCCGACGAACTCGTCAATGACGGCAAGTGGGCCGAGATCGAAGCTCTGGCCCGCGCCGCATCCGGTCTCGCCAGAAACTGACACGGCCGCCAGCCAGCCACCGCAAACAATAAAGGCCCGCTATCTCGCGGGCCTTTTTCGCATGATCCTGCGCCTCTCGCCTCAGTTCGTCTCGAACTTGGCGACCGGCATGAAGGTGACGGCCTTGCCCGAGAAGCCGTTCGACTTGGGCTGGGTTCCTCCGACCTGGAAGCCGGCGGTATAGACTTCGCCCGGCGTGGCGCGCAGCGTGCGCACCGCGAACTGCTCGCCGTTCGGCCGGGCCGACAGCGTGCGATCATTCGCGATCACGCGGTCGACCGCGGCGACCTGCACGGGCTTTGAAATGGACTTCCGTTCAGGGCGCGTATCCGCCGCGCTCGGCTTGGATGCCTTGGGCGTCGTGGTCGGGCCTGAATTGATGATCGCCACCGGATCGGGCGAAATGCCGCGCAGCGCATCGCGCGGCGAGGCAGGCTTGGCACCGGCAAGCGCCACACGATCGGTTTTGGGCGTGCCGCCCGCATCGGTCATGCTCTGGTCCTGCGTCAGCGCGGCGACTTCCACCGCATTCGCAGCACCGGGACGGGCCATCGGCATCGGCACGCCGTTGACGGCGACGCGCGCCGCACTGTCGGCGGCGATGATCGATTCGATCGCCTGTTCACCGCGCGACGAGGCGCCACGCGCCGTCATGGCGTTCTCGATCGGCGCGGTAGCAGTCGCCTGTGCGATCTGGGCGACAGGCGCTTCATAGGCTGGCCGGCGCATCGGGATCGGCACATTCTCGCCGCCGGCAACTGCCGCCACCTCGGGAACGTCCGGCTTGATCTCGAACGGAATATTGGTCGGCACGGGGTCTGCCTGCGCAACCGCTACGGGGGCCACCGCCGCCGGAACACCCACATCCTGCGACGGGCGTGGCGCAAACATCGGGCGCGGCACGTCACGCAGGGGGAGTGCAGCAATGATCGTCTGGACCGGCTGTTCCGCCGCCGCTTCGGCCTCGGCCGGCGCCTCGACCGCCGCACGGCCCGTGCCGGCCATGTCGACCGGACCGTCGCGCAATGCAGGCGCGCGCGGCGCGGCAGCCACGGCGACAGCCTGAGGCTGCGCCTTTGCCGCCCGCGCGGGCGCTGCCTCGGCGAATGCCGTGCTGCTGTTGTTGTCTTCTTCCTCGTCGACGCCGCCGCCGAAGATGCGGGCAAAGAAGCCGCCGGATTTCTTTCCGGTTTCGGCGCTGGCCATCGCGATCGGGCCACCCTTGCGCTTCTGGTAGGCGGCAAGCGCGACGTCATAGCCGGGCAGCGGCTTGCCGTCGGACGGCACATGCATCGTGTTCCCCTTCGGGAAGACGGACACCAGTTCGCCGCGGCTCATCTTCGGCCAGTGACGGACATTGCCGACGTCGAGATGCACGAAGGGCGAACCCGATGTCGGGTAGAAGCCGACGCCGCCGGCGCCCGCCCGCAGGCCCGCATAGCGGATGTCGCGCAGCTTCACGCCGGGAATGAAGAAGTCCATTGCCTTGCCGAGCGTATGCTGGCTTTTCTCGGCGACGCCGCGGCTGCGCTTGCGCAGCATGGAATTGGTGGCGGGCGAACGGTAGGCGGATACGACGTTGATATAGTCGCGGGCGCCGGTGGCGCGGTAGACTTCCCACACGGCATCGAACAGGCGCGGGTCCATCTTGGTCGGCTCGTTGCGACGCCAGTCGCGCAGGAACTGGTTCAACTGCTTCAGGCCCGACGGAATATACCTGCCGTCCTTCTTGAAGGTGATCTCGGCCTTTTCGCGCGTATGGACGTAATAGAGCTTGAGCGTGCGCGTTTCGGCGCTGGCGAGTTCCGCTGTGGCGAGAATACCCGTGACGGCCAGCATCACGGTCGCCAGCAGACGCTGCCAGCCCATGCCTGTCGCCAACCGCGGTTCGTGGGATCGTGCGTTACTGATCAACTCGCCTTGCCTTGTCGGCTGAGCCTGCCGGCCGTTGCGTTATTGGTCCCCGCGGCAAGTCTACTCGCAGGCGTATCCCTGCCAATATCATGCCTAATGGTTAATCACACCTTATTGAAGGCGAAATGCGGTGACACGATGGCGACACATTGGCAAGCGGGCGGCCCTCAATGCCATGGTGTACAAGGACTTACCGCGACTTTGCAACCACCCGTCCGCTGTCGGGATCGATGCCATATTCCCTGAATTTCCGGTAGAGCGTCGTGCGCCCGATTCCAAGCCTGCGGGCAACTTCGCTCATCTGCCCCTTGTAATGGCCGATCGCCAGCAGGATCATGTCCAGCTCGACCTCCGCCAATGACCGCACATTGCCGCCGCTGTCGAGCGCGGCCACAGTTCCGAACCGGTCCGATCGCCGGAAATCACCGCGATTTTCAACCGTTTCCAGATCTTCCGCCGCTTGCGTCTGCAACAGCGCCGTCGTCGCGCTGGCGGCGTGAACAACCACCGTTTCAGGCTCGAAACCGTCCACCTCAAGCCTGATCTGAGGGAAGTCGTCCGGCCCTAGCACGGCCCCGTCGGCCAGCACCACCGCGCGGAAGATGGCGTTCTCAAGCTGCCTGATATTGCCCGGCCAGTCATAGGCCGTGAGCAGCGCCAGAGCCTGCGGCGAAATGCCCGTCACCGGCCCACGCTCCCGGGCCGAAAGGCGGGCGATGAAATGTGTCACGAGCGGGGGGATATCGTCCTTGCGCTCGCGCAGCGGCGGCAGGCTGATCGGGAAGACATTGAGCCTGTAGAACAGGTCTTCGCGAAACAGCCCGTCCTTGACCCGCTGCAACAGGTTGCGATGCGTCGCCGAAATCAGCCGTATATCGACCTTCTGCACGCCGCGCCCGCCGACAGTCTCGACCTCGCCTTCCTGCACGGCGCGCAGCAGCTTGACCTGCACGTCGAGCGGCAGGTCGCCGATCTCGTCGAGGAACAGCGTCCCGCCATTGGCCTCGACGAATTTGCCCGGATGTTTTTCCGTAGCACCCGTAAACGCGCCCTTCTCGTGGCCGAACAGGATCGATTCGACCAGATTGTCGGGAATTGCGCCGCAATTGACGGTGACGAACGGCTTGCCCTTGCGCTCGCCCGATCCCTGTATTGCGCGCGCGATCAGTTCCTTGCCCGAGCCCGATTCGCCTTCGATCAGGATCGGAATGTCCGATGACGACGCCTTGCGGGCCAGCCGCACCGCCTTCTCCATGGCCGGGCTCGACGCAATCAGTCCCTTGAGGTTGAGCGCCGAAACGGGCGCTCCGGTCTGGCGGCGCAGCCCATCGACCGCCTCCACCCTGAGCGCGTTTGAAAGTGCGGTCTTCAACCGTTCGGGCGACACCGGCTTGACCACGAAGTCGAACGCGCCGGCCCGCATCGCGGCAATCACCGTCTCCATGCCGCCCTGCGAGGTCTGCACGATAACCGGCGTCGCGTCGCCGCGCGCGCGCATCCTTTGCAGCACGTCCAGCCCGCCAAGACCCGGCATTACGAGGTCGAGCACCACCGCGCTTATTTCGCCCGGCTTGCGCTCAAGCTCGGCCAGCCCCGCCTCGCCGCCCTCCGCCACCAGAGGCGCGTAGCCGTGGCGCACAAGCGCATTTTCCAGAAGCCGCCGCTGCACGGGGTCGTCATCGACGACCAGCACGGTGCCGGCTGCCTTCGCTCTTGTCGACGATGGTTGAGGGTCCAACATGGTGGACCGTTTTGGCACAACCTCCTAAAGAAGCATTCAACAAAGTCAGTAAAGAAACGACATCGGACCCTATGCAACGGACAAAGCTCGGCTACAGTCCCACTGCCATGACCCACGCCTCCACCTCCCCCGTTTTCACCTCGACCGGCGCTGCCTCCGCTTCTCCACAGGGCCTCGACCATCTGCCCGAATGGAATCTGCGCGACCTCTATCCGTCGATGGACTCAACCGAGCTTGCCCGCGATCTCTCCGCCGCCGCAGACCGTGCGGCAGAGTTTGAACGGCGCTGGAAGGCCAGGCTCGAAAGCGAGGCGAAAAACCCGTCTCAGGGCGGCCTCGGGGCGGCAATCGTCGAATATGAGGAGATGGAGGAACTGATCGGGCGGCTGCTGTCCTATGCCGGCCTCGTCTATTCCGGCGACACGTCGGACCCGGCGCGCTCCAAGCTCTACGGCGACATTCAGGAAAAGATGACGGATGCCGGTGCAAACCTGCTGTTCTTCGCCCTTGAACTGAACAAGATCGACGACGCGATCATCGACGGCGCGCTCGATGCGGACCCCGCCTTCGGCCGCTATCGCCCGTGGATCGTCGACCTGCGCAAGGACAAGCCGTTCCAGCTTGAAGACCGGGTCGAGCAGCTCTTCCACGAAAAGTCGGTGACGGGCCGCGCCGCGTGGAACCGCCTCTTCGATGAGACGATGACGGCCCTGCGCTTCAACATCGACGGCGAGGAACTGGCGCTGGAGATGGCGCTCAACCAGCTTCAGGACGCCGATCCCGCCCGCCGCCGCAAGGCCGCGGAAGCGCTTGCCAAAACCTTCGGCGAGAACATCCGCCTGTTCACGCTGATCACCAACACGCTGTCCAAGGACAAGGAGATTTCCGACCGCTGGCGCGGCTTCGAGGACGTGGCCGACGCCCGCCACCTCTCCAACCGCGTGGAGCGCTCCGTTGTCGATGCACTGTCGGAGGCGGTGCGCGACGCCTATCCGCGCCTGTCCCACCGCTATTACGCGATGAAGGCGAAATGGCTCGGCATGGAGCAATTGAACAGCTGGGACCGCAACGCGCCCTTGCCCGAGACGCCGCAATCGGTCATCGGCTGGGACGAGGCAAAGGCCACCGTCCTGTCGGCCTATGGCGGCTTTGCGCCGGAAATGGCCGACATCGCGCAGCGTTTCTTCGACCACAACTGGATCGACGCGGGCGTGCGTCCCGGCAAGGCGCCCGGCGCCTTCGCTCACCCGACCGTGCCTTCGGCCCACCCATACGTTCTGCTCAACTACATGGGCAAGCCGCGCGATGTGATGACGCTCGCCCATGAACTTGGCCATGGCGTCCATCAGGTGCTCGCCGCCGAACAGGGCGCGCTGATGGCCTCGACGCCGCTTACCCTGGCCGAAACCGCGTCGGTGTTCGGCGAAATGCTGACCTTCCGCTCGCTGCTGGAGCGCACCCGCGACAAGCGCGAGCGCAAGGCCATGCTGGCGCAGAAGGTCGAGGACATGATCAACACGGTCGTGCGCCAGATCGCCTTCTACGAGTTCGAGCGCAAGGTTCACCTTGAACGCAAGGGCGGCGAACTGACATCGCAGCGCATCGGCGAATTGTGGCTGTCGGTGCAGGGCGAGAGCCTTGGCCCCGCAATCAGGATTCAGCCCGGATACGAGACCTTCTGGGCCTACATCCCGCACTTCGTACACTCGCCCTTCTACGTCTACGCCTATGCCTTCGGCGACTGTCTGGTGAACTCGCTCTACTCGGTCTACCAGAACGCGGAATCGGGTTTTCAGGCCAAGTATTTCGACATGCTGCGCGCTGGCGGCACGAAGCATTATTCCGAGCTTCTCGCCCCCTTCGGCCTCGACGCATCCGACCCGACCTTCTGGGCGCGCGGCCTCGCCGTCATCGAGAACCTGATCGACGAACTCGCCGCCCTCGACGCAGAGCTTGAGACGTCCGCCGGTGCCTGATCTTTGAGTTCGATGTCGACCCAGCCCACGCCCTATGACGGATCGGCGGCTCCCTTCACCATCGGGCTGAAGCCGCTCGATCTCGCCGAGTGGCTACAGCGCGACGACACATTCGACCTGCAATTGGCCGAGAAGCGGCGGCGCTATGCCGAAATGCCGGGCAAGGTATTTGTCGAGGAGCCGGATACCAGCGCCGCCCAGAGCGAGGTGCTGGCGCTGATCGAGGACCATCTCGGGACCGCCGCGCCCGCATCGGACGCCGCCCCTCTTATCCGCGCATCATTGCTCGTGCAGGAAGACTTGATCCTGATGCGGCGCGGCGAGGATGGCTGGCGACTTGCCGCAGGCTCGCTGTGCTTCCCGTCGTCATGGACGCTGACCGAAAAATTCGGGCTTCCTCTGCATGAAATCCACGCGCCCGTTCCGGGCTTCGGTGCCGGTACCCGCAACCACGAACTCATCCATCGCATGTTCGACAGGCTGCACCAGCCGGTCATGCGCTGGAACTGGTCGGTGCAGGCTGGCGGCGCGCTCTACCATCCGCTCTCGAATGCCGGGCGCGACGAACGCGCAACCGCGCGCGCCGCACGTTTCGGCATTGACGACGTCAAGGCGGCCGCCTTCATCCGCGTCGAGCGCCAGACGTTGCGCAAGTTGCCGGAGAGCGGCGACATCCTGTTCACGATCCGCATCTATCTCGACCCGCTCGGCTGGATCGCGCGCCACGGTGAAAGGGCGCAGATCGCGCCAGCCTTTGCGCAGCAGCTTATGCAGCTCGATGCCGCCCAGCTCGATTACAAAGGGCTGACCGCCGACCGCGATCTGCTGGTCGCCGCCCTTGGCGAGATCGCGCAATCGTAGAAATCAGGCGTCGTCGCCGCCCCGGCTGACGCGTGCAAACACCGCCCTGCCGCCGCCCGGCACCACGACCATCTGCTTGACCTTGCCCTGCTTGAAGGCGCGCAGGAACTTTTCATAGTCCTCGAAGGCGACGCAGCCATGCGACTGGCCGGGCCTGCCGCGCAGCAATTGCGTATGCGCCAGGAAACCGTCGCGGCCAAACTTGTTCCTGCCGTCCACCGGCAGCATGCGGATCGCCTCGACCCCGTGGAACCGCGTCTCGCGCATCCGCAGATTATAGGTATGCGGCGGCGTCGGCCCGTTCATCTTCACATGCGCATATTTGGGGTTGTTCGCCATCTTGCCGATGCCCGACGCTGCGTCCAGCACCGAGCCGTCCGGCATGTAGACCTTGCCCGCGCTGATGTCATAGACGGCCACCTTGCCGCCCGCGCGCGGCGTCGAGCCGAACAGGTTCTTCAGGAACCCGCCCTTCTCCGGCTTCTCGACCGTGACCGGCTTTTCCGGCCGCGCGACCGCGACTGCCTTGGGTTTCTCGACATCCGGCGCCGTCTCGCGCACGTCCGCCGCCTTCGGCTCTTTCGGCAGCGGCACAGGCTCGAACTTCGGCCGCGCGATCGGCAGGATCACGTCCTCAGTCAACATCGCGCCCAGCCCCTGCTCCGAGGCATCGACGCCCGGAACGCGCGCAATCGTCTCGATGGCGGCGAGCGCCCCGCCCTCCGCCTTTGGCGACGAATCGGCGTAGGCCAACACCTGTGTCGCCACCACTCTTGACGTTGAATCAGCCACTCCTGAACTTGAATCAGAAAGTGAGGCCACGGCCGTTTCGCCAGTCGTTTCAATCAATTGCACAGGTTTCTGAGATTCCTGCGCCAGCCTTGTTCCAGCCTCCGCCCGTGTTTCGAGCGAAGCCACGCGCTCGGGCCGGATGTCGAAGTGAGCCAGGTGATGGTACCAGGCGTCCGCCTCGTGATGCGTCCCCGGCACATGAAGCGCCGACGCATTGAACCGCCCGCCGACATGCGGCTTTGCGGTCAGCGACGCGATCGACACATGTGGCGCGCGAGGGCCGCCCAGCCTGCCGCCATCGGCGGCAATAGCGCCAATCGCGGACGCTGCCAGCGCGCACAGCGCGGCACCTGCGATCCTCAGACCTGAAAAGGGAGAAAGGCGCGACCTGCGCGCGAATACGAACGAACCACTCACGAACGCGTACCAACCTCGGGAGAACGACGGGCCTTGGGTGAACGACGGAACTGGATGGCCCACTCCAACTGGATTCGAGTTTGAATCAACAGGGTTAAGGATGAGTTGCCATCAGGCAGAACCATGGCGACGATAAGGCGAATGCCCGCTCTGTCGTCGCCCCAGGGTTGGTGGGCGAATGCGCCCCGTCAGATATCAGACGTCAGATGCCCGAGCCGAACAGCTCTTCGCCCGACGCCGCGTCGAACGGTTTTGGCATCGTCGCGGTGCCGGCTCCCGGCATCGGCATCCAGCAGACCAGCTCCGGGTCGGCATAGGAGAATATCTGGCCGGGATGCGAATCCGCCGAGCGCCAGCCCTCGATGCCGAACTGGTCGGCCCGCGCCCAATAGGCGACGTCCACCTGCGCCGGCCCCTGCTCGGAAGCGCCGACCGTCACCAGTATGCGCGCCCCGTCCCTGGGCGCGCTTCCCATGTGCCGCCAGCCGTCCTCGGCCATCAGTTATATTCCTCCGGAAGGATGCGCACCGCACCCTTGTCGGCGCTTGACGCGAACGCCGCATAGGCCTTCAGCGCCGTCGTCACGTTGCGCTTGCGCTTCTCGACCGGCTTCCAGCCCTTTTCGTCCTGCTCGGCGCGACGGCTCGCCATCTCGCTCTCGCTGAGCTTGAGGTTGATCGTGCGCCCCGGAATATCGATCTCGATGATGTCGCCATTGCGCACCAGCCCGATCGCGCCGCCAAGGGCCGCTTCCGGCGAGGCATGGCCGATGGAAAGACCCGACGTTCCGCCCGAGAAGCGGCCATCGGTCAGGAGCGCGCAGACCTTGCCCAGCCCCTTCGATTTCAGATAGCTCGTCGGATAGAGCATTTCCTGCATTCCCGGCCCGCCCTTCGGTCCCTCATAGCGGATGACGACCACGTCGCCCGCCTTGACCTCGTTCGACAGGATGCCCTTCACCGCCGCGTCCTGGCTCTCATAGACGACAGCCGGGCCGGTGAACTTCAGGATCGACTCGTCCACGCCCGCCGTCTTCACGATGCAGCCGTCGAGCGCGATGTTGCCCTTCAGAACCGCCAGACCGCCATCCTTCGAGAAGGCGTGGTCGGCGGAGCGGATGACGCCTTCCTTGCGGTCGAGGTCAAGCTCGGCCCAGCGATTGGACTGCGAGAAGGCCTGCGTGGTGCGCACGCCGCCGGGAGCGGCCATGTAGAACTGGCGCACATTCTCCGAATTGGTCCGCGAAATGTCCCAGCGGTCGAGCGCATCCCCTATCGTCACCGCGTGAACCGTCGGCTCGTCGCGATTGATCAGCCCGGCGCGGTCGAGCTGGCCGAGGATCGACATGATGCCGCCGGCGCGGTGCACGTCCTCCATGTGGACGTCGTTCTTGGCGGGCGCGACCTTGCAGATCACCGGAACCTTGAGCGACAGCTCGTTGATGTCGTCGAGATCGAAGTCCACGCCGCCCTCATAGGCGGCCGCGAGAATGTGCAGCACCGTATTGGTCGAGCCGCCCATCGCGATGTCGAGCGCCATGGCATTCTCGAACGCCTTCTTGGTCGCGATGTTGCGCGGCAGCGCGGTCTCGTCGTCCTGCTCGTAGTAGCGCCGCGCGAGATCGACGATGAGGTGCCCGGCCTCGACGAACAGCCGCTTCCTGTCCGAATGCGTCGCCAGCGTCGAGCCGTTGCCCGGCAGCGAAAGCCCCAGCGCCTCGGTCAGGCAGTTCATCGAATTGGCCGTGAACATGCCCGAGCACGAGCCGCAGGTCGGACATGCCGCCTCCTCGATCGTCTGCACTTCCTCGGCCGTATACTTGTCGTCGGCGGCCGCCACCATCGCGTCGACCAGATCGAGCGCCTGCAGCTTGCCCTTGATCATGGCCTTGCCGGCTTCCATCGGCCCGCCCGACACGAAGACCGCCGGAATGTTGAGCCGCATCGCCGCGTTCAGCATTCCCGGCGTGATCTTGTCGCAATTGGAAATGCACACCATCGCGTCGGCGCAATGGCCATTGACCATGTATTCGACGGCGTCTGCGATCACTTCGCGCGACGGCAGCGAATAGAGCATTCCGTCATGGCCCATCGCGATGCCGTCATCGACCGCGATCGTGTTGAACTCCTTTGCGACGCCGCCGGCCGCTTCGATCTCGCGCGCGACGAGCTGGCCGAGGTCCTTCAGATGCACATGGCCCGGCACGAACTGCGTGAAGGAATTGACCACCGCGATGATCGGTTTGCCGAAATCGCCGTCCTTCATGCCGGTCGCGCGCCACAGGCCGCGCGCACCCGCCATGTTGCGGCCGTGAGTGGTGGTTCTTGAACGATAGGCAGGCATCGACATTCCCTTCTGCGGCACCGGCCCTTCTATTGCACTGGGGCAATCCGGCTGCGGTGCATCCCCTGTCAATAATACGAACTCGCCCGCTCGGCAACACGAAACCGAACCGAACGTTACGGTTCGGTCGTGCCTCCGATCGCATATCCGGCGCTATCGGATGGCGGCCCACCTGTTGCAGAATGCGCCGACGCCCTATCTCCCCGACAGCGAACGGAGTTTTGACATGCAGATCGGAATGATCGGCCTTGGCCGCATGGGCGCAAACATGGTGCAGCGGCTGATCCGCGCGGGCCATGAATGCGTCGTCCACGACATCAACCCCGAGGCCGTCGCCGCATCCGTCGCAGCAGGCGCGACCGGCGCTGCATCGCTTGAAGAGTTCGCCGCAAAGCTCAGTCCGCCGCGTGCCGCATGGCTGATGCTGCCCGCCTCCATCACCGGCGCGCAGGTTCGTAAGTTGGCCGGACTCATGCAGCCGGGTGACGCGATCATCGACGGCGGCAATTCAAACTATCGCGACGCAGTCGATCTCGCCGCCGAGCTTGCGCCTTCCGGCATAGACTTCATCGATGTCGGCACGTCAGGCGGCGTCTGGGGCCTTGAGCGCGGCTACTGCCTGATGATCGGCGGCCCCAAAAACTCGGTCGAGCGGCTCGAACCGGTCTTCGCCGCGCTCGCGCCAAATGGCGATGCGTCGGCCGCCCCCGCCACTGGCACCGCGCCGAAGGGCTATCTCCATTGCGGCCCGTCCGGCTCCGGCCACTTCGTCAAGATGGTCCATAACGGCATCGAATACGGGATGATGGCCGCCTATGCCGAAGGCTTCAACATCCTGAAGGCCGCATCGGCCGGCAATGAAAAGCACGCCGCCGACGCCGAGACGACACCACTCGCCAATCCGCAATATTTCCGGTTCGACATCGACCTTCCCGCCGTCGCCGAGGTCTGGCGTCACGGCTCCGTTGTCGGCTCCTGGCTGCTCGACCTGACCGCGCAGGCACTCGCCACCGATCCCGAACTGGAGAAATTCTCGGGCCGCGTGTCGGATTCGGGCGAAGGCCGCTGGACGCTCAACGCGGCAATAGAAACCGGCGTCCCGGCACCAGTTCTCGCCGCGGCCCTGTTCGACCGCTTCTCCTCGCGCGGCGAGGCCGAATTTGCCGACAAGCTGCAATCGGCGATGCGCTTCGCCTTTGGCGGCCATCTGGAAAAGGCCGACGAATAGACGCCCAAGCCGAACCCGGCTCAAGCATCACCACTTCCGTCATTCCGGGTTCGCTCCGCGCCCCGGAATGACGACCCTTTCGCCGGAGACGTGTTCCCTCCCCTTCAGGGGGAGGGTGGGCCGGCGCGCAGCGACGGACCGGGTGGGGTTGTCTCAACCTGCTCCAAAACTCCGCTCACCCCAAAAAAATCACCCCGTTCTATCCCCCTCCCTTTCAACCCGCCTATCCTTCTCCCGTCGCTGTAGGGGAGCCGGGTACGTAACCGGGTATTCCGTCAGCGGTCGGTTCCGGGTGGTTGGCGCTATGGTTGGCGTCGATTGGGC